>JBFWRK010000069.1:0-3241 GCA_050248955.1 Acidimicrobiia bacterium | reverse complement strand
TGGCGATGACGGCTGCCCGTCGGGTGCTGATCGAGCAGGGCGAGGTGTGGGTCCGCGCCTCGGATGACACCTGCGCCCACATCGACCCGAACCGGGTCGCTACCGACACCCCGTCGCGTCCGTGGATTCAGACGATCGCGGCGTCTCAGCAAGGAGGAACCCCATGACCATCACCGACCCCACCGAGACCGTCGCCGACGGCGATCCGCTCGAACTCGAACCGGAGTTGTGTTGGCTGAACCTGGCCGACATGGCGCCGCATCCGGACAACCCGCGGCACACGGTCGGTGATCTGACCGAATTGGCCCGGTCGATCCGGGCGCACGGGATCATCGAACCGCTCGTCGTACTGCCCGCCGACGACCATGGCGTGTACCTGATCGTTGCCGGTCGTCGCCGCCACGCCGCTGGTCTGCAGGCCGGGGTGACCGAGGTGCCGGCGGTGGTGCGGCCGATGACACGGGTGGAGGTGATCGAGGCCGGTCTGTCGGAGAACTCGAACCGCAGCGACCTCACGCTCTCGGAAGAGGTCGCAGCGATCGAACGGTTGATGTCGCTCGAGGGCGGCCTGACCCCGTCGAAGTTGTGCCGACGGATCGGCCGGTCGCAGTCGTGGGTGCGTGCTCGGATGGCGGTCACGATCCTGCCCGCCCGGTGGCGTGATGCCCTCGACTCGGGTGAGTTGTCGATCGCGGCCGGGGAGGCCGCAGCATCACTCGCCGATCTCGGCCCCGAGCATCTCGACGCTGTCTGCGGGCAACTCACCGGACGCACTTGGCAGGACCCCACCCGTGTCGTCGCCGCCTATCGTGAGACGCAACGCCGTCGCGACAACTACCGCGAGGCCCTCGACCGTGCCATCGCCACGCACCCGGTCGTGCACAGCGACGAGCACCCGGCACCGGACAAGGCCCGCCGTCTCGGAGAACTGTTCGATCCCGACGGCTGCCGTGTCCACGCCAGCGAGCCGTGCCACGCCGTGGTCGTGAAGGCGACGTCGTGGGGCGAGGGGGTCGAGGCGTTCGACGTGTGCGTCGACCCGCGCCGCCATGACCCGCAGCGCATCGCAGCGGCGAAGAGCGAGAGCGACCTCGCGTCGGACCGCACGCCGAGCCGCCCCACCAACCACGACGACTCCCACGCGAAGCGCAAGGCCCGCCTGGCCCGCCTCGGCCACGCGACCGAGACGTTCGCGAAGACTCGCGGCGGTTTCGCCCAGGCAGACCTGACACGGCTCGCTCTTCGGTCGGTGGTGCTCGAAGCCGGACGCGACGCCGTCGTGTTCGCAGCGACGATCCTCGGCCACGACCAGCCCCGCGACGCAACCGCGACCGACCTGCTCGACGGCGCCGACACCGTCGCTGCGCTGACACGGGTCGCCGGGGCGGTCGCCCTCGGGCTGGCCGAGAACCGCATGTACTGGTCGGCGTCGAGCGGCCAGTGCCGTGACTACCTCGACGCGTTGATCGCCACCGGCTGGACACCCGACGAGTGGACCGCCGCCACCCTGTCGGACCGACCCGACCACGACTGACACCACGGGGGTCCGGTCTGCCCGCCACTCGATCGGCGGGCAGACCGGACCAGGTTGTTGCCCGGTCGGGAGTGATCTCGGGAGCAACTCCGGGACGTTGATGTGCTGAGCGAACCCGCTGGCGGGGTGCCGTGACCACCGCTCGGGTGGGTGCCGTTGCCGGCCCGTCGGGCCGGGTGCCGTGTTGGGCCACCACGCCATCGGCGTCAAGCCCGTCGTTCCTCGGGGCCAAGCCTGACGGTTGACGCCGCCGTCGCCGGTGGCCCAGCGCCCGGAGGGCGAAGCCCGGCCACCCGGTCGGGCACGGCACGACGCCTTCGGGGTCGGGACGGTCGGGGAAGCCCAACCGACCCCGGGGCGCCGTGTCACTCGCACACCACGGAGGCCCTCATGTCCACCACCGCACCCACCATCGACCCGACCCCCACGATCACGAGCACCGCCGAGCACGTCACGTTCACCGTCGACGCCTGGCACGACCCGATCGTCGAAGCCGCCCCCGGTGCCGTGCGCACCGACACCGACGACGCGCTCGTCTGGTACACGCCCTCGATCGGAACCATCGGCATGGCGATGGCGCACCGCTTCGCCCGCCACGCCACCGACGGACCCAGCCTGTGGACGATCGAGAACATCGCGCTCACCTTCGGCATCGGCAACTCCGCCACCCGCGTGTGGCGCAGCCTCGACCGGCTCGACCGGTTCGGGATCATCAACCGCGCCGGGGACCGCATCGCGGTCCGACTCTGGCTCGCCCCGCTCACCCAACGCCAGATCGCACAACTCCCGCCTTACCTCGCCGCCGCCCACCCCGAACACCTCGCCCAGCGATGAGCACCACCACCGCACCCGCCGTGCCGAAGTGGCGGACACACGCCGCCTGCCGCGGCACCGACCCCACCCTGTTCTACGACCCGCACCCCGCATCGGTCGCCGCCGCCAAGACCGTGTGCAACGTCTGCCCGGTGCGCACCGCCTGCCGGGCCCACGCCGTCGACACCGCCGAGCCGTTCGGTGTCTGGGGCGGCCTCGCCGCCGACGAACGACCCGCACCGCCACCCGACACCACGCCGGCACCCGGCCCGGCACCCAAGATCAGCGACGACGAGCTCTACGACCTGTTCTACGACGCCGACCCCGACCAGGCCGCGCTCGACCAACTGCTCGCCCACATCTGGCTTCCCAACGCCACCGCCTACACCGCACTGCAACGCGCCGTGCGCCTCGGCGTCGTGGAACACCGCGGCCGCGGCCTCTACCCCGTCCGCCGCTGACCCACCAGGCCCCGGTCCCGCACCTCCACCGGTGCGGGACCGGCGCCGCGTGTGCCCTCACCGCGGGAGAACCAGTCACGGCCTGGTCCAGCGGGTGTGCCGTGGCGCCGGCCTCGTGGGCCGGCGGTGCCGTGCTGCCCGCCGCCCGCAGCCGTGTCAAGCCCCTCGTTCCTCGGGGCCAAGCCCTTCGGGTTGACACGGCCGCTTCCGGCGGCGGGCCAGACGCCCGGAGGGCGAAGCCGCCCACCCGACACCGGAAGGACACACCCGATGCACGCCAACGACCTGTTCGCCACCATCACCGCACAACTCATCGACGACATCGAAACCGGCGCCGCCGGAACCTGGCGCATGCCATGGCACCACCTCGCCGACGCAGGCACACCCACCAGCATCGACCACCGCCCCTACCGCGGCATGAACGCCGTCTGGC
>JBFWRK010000068.1:0-3288 GCA_050248955.1 Acidimicrobiia bacterium | reverse complement strand
GCCGTCGTCGTCGACCCGCAGCGCGACGTCGCCGAGTACCTCGCCGACGCCGAGTCGCACGGGTTGACGATCGTGAAGGTGCTCGAGACGCACTTCCACGCCGACTTCCTCTCCGGCCACCTCGAGCTCACCGCCCAGACCGGCGCGACGATCGGCTACGGGAGCGCCGCGGCGGGCCGGGCCGAGTTCCCGATCGAGACCTATGCCGACGGCGACAGGATCCGGCTCGGTGAAGTCGAGCTGGAGATCCGCGAGACCCCCGGACACACCCCGGAATCGATCAGCATCGTCATCCATCCGAACGGCGACACAGGCGAGCCGTACGGGGTGCTCACCGGCGACACGCTGTTCATCGGCGACGTCGGGCGGCCCGATCTCCTGGCCTCGGTCGGCGTCACTGCCGAGGAACTGGCACACCAGCTCTACCACTCGCTCCACGAGCGGCTCCTGACGCTCCCCGACGCGACGAAGGTCTTCCCCGCCCACGGCGCCGGATCGGCGTGCGGGAAGAACCTGTCGACCGAGACGGTGTCCACGATCGGCGAGCAGCGTCGCACGAACTACGCGCTCGCCCCGATGAGCGAGGACGACTTCGTCGAGGCCGTCACCCAGGGCCAGTCCGTCGCCCCGCTCTACTTCTCGTTCGCGGCGAATCGGAACCGCGAGCTCCGCGAGCTCCTTCCCGACGACGCGAGCGTGCCGGTGCTCACCGTCAGCGAGGTCCTCGCCCGCCAACATGACGGAGCAGTGGTGATCGATGCCCGCGACGACATGGCGTTCGCCGCCGCGCACCTGCGCGGCTCGGTCAACGTCGGTCTCGGCGGCCGCTTCGCCGAGTACGCCGGCGAGGTCATGCGGCCCGAGACACCGATCGTGCTCGTCACGCCTCCCGGCCACGAAGCCGAGGCCAAGGTCCGTCTCGCTCGCATCGGGTTCGACGAGGTGCTCGGCGCGCTCGCCCAGCCCGTGGAGGAGACCTTCCTGGCCCATCCCGAGCTGACCGAGCAGCTCTCGCGGCTGTCCGCGCAAGCGCTCGCGGAGCGGCTCGAGTCGATTCCCGGCCTCGTCCTCATCGACGTCCGAAACCCGGGCGAGGTCGCGCTGGGCACGATCCCGGGCTCCCACAACGTCAGCCTGCCAGCACTGATCACCAGCATCGACGAGCTCGATCCGATGGCGCCCACGGTCGTCTACTGCGCCGGTGGCTATCGATCCGCGATCGCCTCCAGCTTCCTGCGATCACACGGGTTCACGGATGTGTCCGACCTGGTCGGCGGCTACTCGGCCTGGCAGACCCGAGCGATCTGAACCAGCGACGTGCGCCCCCTCCTCGCATCCCCGCTCGGCCTGCTGATCGGCATCTCACTCGGTGCGCTCGGTGGCGGTGGCTCGATTCTCGCCGTTCCCAGCCTCGTCTACGCCGCCGGACAGACCCCGGCGCATGCGACGACGACATCGCTCGTGCTCGTCGCGATCACGGCGCTGATCGGCATGGTGCCCCACTGGCGCGCCAACCGGGTGCGCTTCGGTGCCGGGAGCATCTTCGGCGTCGCGGGAATCGGCGGCTCGCTCCTCGGCTCCCACTGGAACAAGGCTGCCGACCCCGACGTGCTGCTCCTCGCGTTCTCCGGGCTGATGCTCGTAGCGGCGTACGGCATGTGGCGCAGGGTGAAGGACACACGAACAGCCCCCGTGCCGCGCTCGCTCGGAGCCGCAGCAGCGACGCCCGCGCCCCATGCGTCGACAGTGCACATCGACCCGACCACGATCCTCAAGGTTGCGATCGCCGGCTCGATCGTCGGGCTGCTGACCGGGTTCTTCGGCGTCGGTGGCGGCTTCGTCATCGTCCCCGCCCTCGTGCTCGCCCTGGGCTTCACGATGCCGGAAGCCGTCGGCACCTCACTCCTCGTGATCGCCTTCAACTCGGTCGTCGCGCTCACGACCCGGCTCCAGTCCGGCTCCATCGAATGGGGCACGGTCATCCCCTTCACGATCGCCAGCCTGCTCGGCGTCGTCATCGGCAGCCGGCTCGCGAGCACCCGCGACTCGAGCTCGCTCCAGCGATGGTTCGTCGCACTCCTGGTCGTCGTCGCCGTGTACACCGCGGTCAGCTCGGCGCTGAAGTTGATGTGAGACCGCCGGCGTCGTTCAGGACGCGTTGCGGGCGAACTCTGCGTCGATCCACTCCCGCAGGGCATGTCCCGGGAGCGCTCCGACCTGACGTGCGACCTCGTGTCCATCGCGCAGCAGCAGCATCGTCGGGATGCCTTGGACGCCGTAGGTGCGGGACACACCGGGCGCCACGTCGACGTTGACCTTGACCACCTTCATCCGGCCGGCGAGCTCGCGAGCCGCCTGCTCGATCAGCGGACCGATCGTGCGGCACGGGCCGCACCACGGAGCCCAGAGGTCGACCAGGACGAGAACGGGTGCCTGGGCGATCGCGGCGAAATCGCCGTCGAGCGCATCGACCACCCACGGGAGCGGCTGATGACACGAGCCGCAGCGCGGTGTGCCGGCTGCGGCGGCCGGCACCCGGTTCCGCGTCCCACACGCCGCACAGGCAACGACGTTCGACGGGGCCTGCTGCTTCATGACAGTCAGGCGAGCTTCATGAACATCTTCTGCACGTCCTCCAACCCGTACCCCTCCGCCGAGGCCCGATCCGGATCGGACACGCACCATGTCAGGCCTGCCGCGACGAGCATGAATCCGGCCTGCTCGAGTGCCTTGGTCGCCGCCGAGAGCTGTGTGAGGATCTCGCGACAGTCGCGACCGTCAGCGAGCATCTGCTGCACGCCGCGCACCTGGCCCTCCGCCCGCCGCAGGCGCTTGGTCAGATCTGCGACGGTCTCCTCGGGTAGCTCCACGACGGTTCCTCCTGTGCTGGTGTCAAACGACATCATACCCACGGGGGTATCGATGTGGTCATCCTGCACTGCTGGGACACCGCGCACCGGATCCAGAGCTCCATCCGATCGAGGGAGCTCCTTCCAGCTCGGCAAGAACGGCTCACCGATCGAGCCGCTCGACGGCGGGATCAGCCCGCCGGATCGTGGTCGGTGCTGCCGTGCGTCTTCAGCAGGCGGCGACCCTGCACGGTCAGCTCCAACTCGGTGAACCAGGGCGCGGGCTTGTCGCCGGTGCGGTGCCCCCACACGAGCGAACGTTCCTTCGCTTCGTGGAGGCACGCTGCAACGGCCTCGAGATCCCAGCCCAGCCGTTCGGCGATGATCGAGTTGTGGACGAGGACGTCCGCATCGTCACCAGCCTGCACGACACCGAGCA
>JBFWRK010000067.1:0-3344 GCA_050248955.1 Acidimicrobiia bacterium | reverse complement strand
TTCGTGATCGAGGAGCACCGGCTCGATCTCGTCGGCCGCTGCAAGGAGTGCGCATGAAGCTGCCCTGGCTCCCTCCCGGTCGCGTCCTGGCGCTCGCCGACCGCGGCGAGATCTTCTATCGCCACCACGTCAACCCGGACAGCACGCGACCGACGCTGCTGCTCCTCCATGGTTGGACCGCGAGCGCGGACACCCAGTGGTTCACCGCGTACCGCGAGCTCGCCGAGGCCTACTCGTTCATCGCCGTCGATCACCGCGGGCACGGGCGGGGCATGCGGTCGCCCTTCACCTTGGTCGACGCAGCCGACGACGCGGCGCTGCTCGTTCGTGCGCTCGGCGTCGGTCCGGTCGTGCTCGTCGGCTACTCGATGGGTGGGCCGATCTCGATGCTGCTCACGAACCGCCATCCCGATCTCGTGGCCGGCGTCGTGCTGGAAGCGACGGCGCTCGAGTGGCGGGCCACGCGTCGCGAGCGGCTCACGTGGCGGGCGCTGGCGGTGATGGGCGTGTGGCTCCGCTCACGGTGGTACCTGCACGGACTCCGGGTCGGTCTTCGCCGTCTCGGTCGCGTGCACGAGGACCTCGAGCAGTGGTTCCCGTGGCTCGAGGGCGAGATCCGCCGCAACGACGTGCACGGCGTGCTCGAGGCCGGACGTGAGCTGGCGACCTACGATGCCCGCCCGTTCGCGAGCTCGCTCGGCAAGCCGACGGCGATGCTGCTCACGACGCAGGACCGCCTGGTGAAGCCGCGCAAGCAGCGCGCCCTCGCCACTGCGACCGGGGCAGTGATCGTCGAGCTCCACGGCGATCACCTGTGCTCGCTGGTCCAGCCGACGGAGTTCTCCGCCACGACCCGGCGGCTCGTCGACGACGTCGTCAGCCGGCTGCCCGCCCCCTCCGGCGCTCCGCACTGATCTGACCGGGAGCCACGTCCTGCGGGTCGAGGCTGTCGACCTTCCGCGCGAGCCGCTCCACTGCTGCGACGAGCCCGCTGAGGTGGTCGCGCAGGTCCTCCGTCGTGACGACGTCGGACAGCACCAACCGCACGCTCGCGAGCTCACGGGCGAGGAACTCCGTGTCCGCCTGCGTGCGGGCGTTGATGTCGCGATCGGTCTCCGTCTGGGTGCGGTCCCGATCTTCCTGCCGGCTCTGCGCGAGCAGGATCAGCGGCGCGGCGTAGGCAGCCTGCAACGACAGCAGCAGCGTGAGGAGCTGGAGCTGGCTGCCGTCGAAGGGGACGATCGCGTTGAACGAGATCCAGACGACGATGACGACCGACTGGAACACGAGGAAGCGCGCCGTGCCGATGAAGCGCGCGACACCTTCGGAGAACTGACCGAAGGCGTCAGGGTCGTAGTGGACCCCGATGCGCCGGGTCGGACGCGGCGTCGAGAGGTCGTGGCGGTTCATCGCGCATCCCTCACGTCACCGGCGTCGGTTGGCGGCGGCGCTGACGCCAGCCTGCGGGCAGGGTGCGGTCGAGCACGTCGTCGACCGTGATCGCGCCGAGCAGCCTGCCGACCTGGTCGCAGACCGGCATCGCGAGCAGGTTGTAGGACGCGAGCCGCTCGGCCACCTCGCGGTCGGACAGGGTCGGCGGCACGGCGGGCTCCTGTTCGAGGCATCGTCCGAGCTCCATGCTCGGTGGCTCGCGCAGCAGGCGCTGGAAGTGGACGACCCCGAGGTACACGCCGGTCGGCGGCTTGTACGGCGCCTGGCAGACGAACACCTGGGCGGCGATCGACACGAGCCACTCGGGGTCCCGGATCTGGGCGAGCGCCTCCGCCACCGTCGACGTCGGGCCGAGGATGATGATGTCCCGGGTCATCAACCCGCCGGCCGTGCCCTCCTCGTAGGCGAGGAGCTCCCGTAGGGAATCGGCGTCCTCGGGCTCCATCGCGTCGAGGATCCGCGTCCGCTGGTCGCCGGGCATCTCGGCGAGCAGGTCGGCGAGGTCGTCGGACTCCATCTCGTCGAGCACGTTGAGCAGCCGCTCGAGGTCGAGCCCCTCGATGATCCGCAGCTGCTCGGCTTCCGGCAGCTCCTCGAGCAGGTCGGCGAGCCGGTCGTCGTCGAGCATCGCGGCGAGCTGCCGGCGCTGCACGAGCGGGAGCGCGCGCACCGAGGCGGCGACGTCGCTCGGGTGCATCTCGCGCAGCCGGGCCGCCTCGGCAGCCATCTCGGTGCCGACGAACAGCGGTGCGACGACCTCGTCGTCCCAGTCGCACAAGCGGTACGACGGGCGCCGGCGCAACGTCGAGCGACGTGCGAGGCGGACCTTGGCGACCTCGAACGCGGTGGTGCTGCGGGCAGTGGTGATCGGTCGCAGGGCCACGTCACTGACCGTGTCGTCGCCGATCTTCTTGTCGATGATGTCCTTGCCCACGAGGAGCTCGCCCGGCTTGCTCTTGAACGGGTTGAGGTCGACGTCCCACGAACGCAGCCGGGCGCCGTCGCTGTCGAGCTCGACGCGGCCGACGTTGACGAAGATCCGTCGCCGCTGGCTGGACGCGACGAACCCGATCACTCGCGGCGCGTCTCCGCTCCGACCTGGCACGACCACGATGTCCTCGAGCCGCCCGATGGCGGCACCGTCTGCGTCGAGCAGGGGGAGCCGGATGACGCGGAATGCGTACACGAGCTCGCCGGCCACGCGTGCAGGCTACTCCCCGACCTGCTGTGCGACCCCCCACCCTCCGCGCGCGTGCCTGCCGAGCGCCGTGACCCGACCGCACCTCGCCGGGTCAGCGAACTACCGGTGACGTGTGTGGTTCACGGTCGGTGCGACCTCCAGCCGCCTCGGCGAGGTCCGTCAAGATCGCTTGATCTTGCTGGATATGGCCTGCTCACGGACATATCATCGAACTCATGTTCGTAAGCTGAGGGAGTGTGCGAGGACGAGCTGATGGTGCCGGCCCACGCCGCAGCGATCTGCGACGCGCTCGCGCTACGAGATCGTCTCGACGCTGCCATCGCTGTTGCGATCGGCGAGTTCGACCGTGACGGCGGCTGGCTCCTCGACGGTGCCCGCTCGCTCAAGGCTTGGCTGATCGCCCACGGGCGCCGCTCCGCCCGTGATGCCGCTCGCCTGGTGCGCGACGCTCGCTCCTTGCGTCAGCTCCCGGTGACTGCCGCCAGCTACTCGACCGGGCAGTTGAGCAGCGGTCAGGTCGACGCGATCGTCTCCCGGCTCTCACCGGACACGGTCGAGTTTTCGTCCCGACGCTGATCGAGCTCCCCGTCCCGCACGTCGAGACCGTCATGAGCCGCTGGCGGCACCACGCCGACGCGCTGATCGAGACCGAGCCCGGCGAGCCCGCCCACGCGTTGCACGTCAGCGCGCT
>JBFWRK010000066.1:0-3391 GCA_050248955.1 Acidimicrobiia bacterium | reverse complement strand
CTGGTCCTCAGGTGGGGGAGCCGTGGCGACCGGCGCCGGCGGCGAAACGCGCTGCGCCCGCTTCGGTCTCGCCGGAGCGGATCACGTCGAGGCCGAGCGACGTCTCCCTCGCCAGCGCGTCGTGCAGGTCGAGGCTCCACTGGTCGTAGCTCGATCGGCGGTCGCTGCGCAGGCAACGTTGCGGCAACGCAGCGAGGTCGTGAGCGAGCGCGGTCGCGCCCGCGAGCGCGCCGCCGGGTTCGACCAACCGGTTGGCAAGACCCATCCGCTGCGCCTCGTCGCCGCTCACGCCGCGCCCGGTGAGGATCAGGTCGAGCGCATGGCTCTGCCCGATCAACCTCGGCAGCCGGATCGTCCCGCCGTCGATCAACGGCACACCCCAGCGGCGGCAGTAGACGCCGAACGTCGCGTCCCGCGCCGCCACGCGCAGGTCGCACCAGAGCGCGAGCTCCAAGCCGCCGGCGACGGCGAAGCCCTCGACCGCGGCGATGACCGGTTTCGAGAGCAGCATCCGCGTCGGCCCCATCGGCCCGTCGATCGACACGTCGGCATCGACGCGGTTCCCACGTCCGTTCGCGACGGCCTTGAGATCGGCGCCGGCGCAGAACGTCCCGCCGGCGCCGGTCAGCACAGCGACGGCGAGGTCGTCGTCGGCGTCGAAGGACCGGAACGCGGCAGCGAGCGCGGCTGCCGTCGGGCCGTCGACGGCGTTGCGCACCTCGGGTCGGTCGATGGTGATGACGGCGACGGCTCCGTCGCGGCGCTCGGTCACGGTCTCCATGCGCCGATTCTCGCGGCTCTCCCGTCAGGCGGCGAGCACGTGGTCCGCGGGCGCCACGTAGATCTGCCGGGCGCCCATGACCAGGTCGAGCCCCGACAGGCCGGGTAGCCGGTCGATCCGACGATCGATGCGAGCCGCCATCTCGCGCCCGTCGTCGCCGTCGAAGAGGTAGCCGATGAGGTGCCGCGTCTCGTCCTCGCCCATCAGATCCGATCCGACCGGCGCCCAGAACCGCCGCAGCGCGAGTCGAGTCAGCCGCTGCGCGGTGCGGCTCCCGGCGAGGCGGTCCGTCGCCTGCGACGCATAGAAGTCGATGTGCCGCCCCTCCTGGCGCATGATCCGCCGCAGCAGCTCACTCAGCACCGGATGATCGGCGCGCCGCGCGAGCATCGAATAGCCGGCCTGCGTCGTCCACTCGTTCACCGCGCCCCAGGTCATGTGCACCGCACCGATCGCGCGTCCCGAGACCGCGGATGCGGCTCCGTGGAGAAGCGGCTGGATGCCCTCGCGCACCCGCCGGCTGCGGCGGAGCCGGCGCACGTCGGCATCGCCACGTGCCTCGCCGTGCGCGGCCAGCACCCGGCTGATCGCCGCACCGTGCCAGTACTCCTCGAAGCTCCAGAACGTGAGGAACGTCGTGATCGTCGGGTCGCGATGCGCCGACGTGACGAGGAGGTCGCGGAGGTAGCAGACGGTGTGGAGCTCCACGTCGTGCATGTAGCGGAGACACTGCCGGACGGGAGGGGCGAGGGGCTCGTCGCGGAACGCGTCGAAGTCGATGTCGTCGACGCGCACGGGCGACACGAGTGCTCTGTAAGCGTCGATGTCGATGTGCATGCCGTGGCCTTCGCAGCCGATCGGGCCGCGGATCACCCTCGTTCCGGACCCCGATCCTGATGACGACGCCAACGCCGGAGGCGGAGCCGGAGCGAGCGGGCGAGACCCATCGCGCGGCGGGCGCCCGGCACCCGCGCCACGATCGGGTGGAGTTGGCGGAGCAGCAGGCCCCGGCGAGGTATCTCGACGCCTTCGACGAGCACGCCGCTCGTGTAGGCCGCGTGCTCGAGGGTGTAGATCCGCTCGTACAGCCGTTCGAGCATCGTCGCCGGGTAGTAGCGCCCGTCGGCCGCGGCCGCGGCGCGCTCCCGGGCCGACTCCTCTGCCGCCCAAGCGGCGAGTTGCGGCTCGTCGTCCAGGACCTCCTTCCGCGGGGTCGCGACGAGGTAGGCGAAGAGGCTGTTCGCGGCGGGGTCGGGCTCGCGGTACTCGGCGTCGGCAGCGAGCACGCGCATGACGGCGTCGTGGGTGTCGACCTGCGGGTCGAAGAACGCGTCGTTGAAGGTCAGGATGTCGTAGGCCACCGATCCGCCCACGTACCGTTCGATCGGGAGGTCGAAGTAGCGGCGCATGGTCGGGACGATGAGCTCGCTGTGGATCGCTTCAGTGGGATCGCTCGCGACGACGGCGGGCACGGTCGGGTACCGAAGGCGCTTGCGCAGCGGCGCCGGCAGCGCTTCGTTCGCACGCCAGATCGCCTCCCACTGGTGCGTCGGGTACTGGTTGCGGTGCGGGCCGACGTAGTCGTACGAGACGAGCACGCCGTCGTCGGGAAGCAGCCGGCAGAGCTGCCGGAACACGCGGTCGATGTAGCCGATGTGGTGCGCGGCAGCGTGGTTGACGACGAGATCGAACTCGCCGAGCGAGCAGAGATCGTCGGTGTTGATGTCCACCCGGCGGTACTCGAGCGGCAAGCTCAGCGCCGTCGCCTCGGCGCGCGACTGCTGCAAGAGGTCCTCGGCGATGTCGATGCCGAGGGCGGACTCGACCACGCCGTGCTCGATGAGCTGTCGCTCCACCCAGCCGTTGCCACAGTTCAGCGACAGCGCTCGCCGGAACGGCGCTCCCCGCCACTGCCGGAGATGGAGCAACCATGCGAGGTCGGGGTCACCCGTCGCGAGACGGTTCATGTACTGGACGACTTCAGGACGGTTGTTCCAGTAGTTGCCGGTGTAGTACACGGCGGAGCTGGTCGGTGCTGGGCTGGCCGTCATCGGGCGCTCAGTGTTCGACGGCGTGGGTGCGCAGTTCGTCCATCGTCACGAACTCGAGCGAGTACTGGTGCGTCGCCTCGAGGATGACGGGCGGCGCGAACCCCGCGTCGAACGCCTCTTTCCAGCGCGGTGCGCACACGCACCACCGGTCGCCTGGCACGAGGCCGGGGAACCCATTCTGCGGCATCGGGGTCACGAGATCGTTGCCCTGTGTGACCGAGTAGCGCAGGAACTCCTCGGTCATCAACGCACAGACGGTGTGCACGCCGGCATCGTCCGGCGCTGTGTCGCAGCAGCCGTTCCGGTAGTAGCCGGTCATCGGCGCGGTGCAGCAGACCTCGAGTTCGGTGCCGAGCACGTTCTGAGCCACGGCCGCCAACGTATCCTCGCCGCGTGCCCGCTCCGCAGATCGCTGCCATCGCGCGCCACCCGCATCTCGTCGAGCCGTGTCCTTCCGGCTGGGTTCGCGTCGACTTGCACAGCCACACGATGTGGAGCGGCGACTCGACGACGACGCCGGACGAGCTCGAGCAGGCGATCGTGGAGAGCGGCCTCGACG
>JBFWRK010000065.1:0-3523 GCA_050248955.1 Acidimicrobiia bacterium | reverse complement strand
GACCACGGTGGTCGTGGCGCGTCGGTCGCGCAGCAGATCATCTGGGCAGAGGAGTACACGAGGGCGCAGGCGCCGGCGCGCGTCAACCACATGGGGGAGCAGCTGCTGGCCCCGACGCTCATCAGCCACGGCACCGAGGAGCAGCGGCAGCGGTTCCTCCCCGGCATCCTCGACGGCACCGAGCGATGGTGCCAGGGCTACAGCGAGCCGGATGCCGGCTCGGACCTCGCCAACGTGCAGACGCGATCCCACCTCGACGGCGGCGAGTGGGTGATCGACGGGCAGAAGGTGTGGACGTCGCTCGCCCACGTGAGCCACTGGTGCTTCCTCCTCGCCCGCTCCGAGCCGGGCTCGACGCGCCATGCCGGGCTGAGCTTCCTGCTCGTGCCGATGGACCAGCCCGGCGTCGAGACGAGACGGATCGTGCAGATGACCGGTGGCGGTGAGTTCAACGAGGTGTTCTTCAACGGCGCCCGTACGGCCGCGGACATGATCATCGGCGCGCCGGGCGACGGCTGGAAGATCGCGATGGCCCTCCTCGGGTTCGAACGTGGCATCTCGACGCTCGCGCAGCAGATCGGCTTCCGCCGCGAGATGGATCGGATCGTCGAGCTGGCGCGGCACGGCGGTCGCGCGTCGGACGCCGTGCTGCGGCAACGGCTCGCGCGTGCATCGACGGGCCTGGAGCTCATGAGGTGGAACGCGATGCGATCGATGGGCTCCGGCGTCCCCGGCCCGGAAGCGTCGATCTCGAAGCTGTTCTGGGGAGCGTGGCACCGGACGCTGGGCGAGCTCGCGATGGACGTGCTCGGGCCGTCGTCTGTCGCCTCGGGCGAGCCGGGCGACGAGCTCACACTCGAGCAGAAGCTCTTCCTGTTCACCCGAGCCGACACCATCTACGGTGGCTCCGACGAGATCCAGCGCAACGTCATCGGCGAGCGCGTCCTGGGCCTGGCCCGCCTGTGACCGCACAGCCCGAGTACGTGGCTGGGCACGGTCTGCTCGCGGGCAAGACGATCGTGGTCACGGCCGCGGCCGGCACCGGCATCGGGTTCGCGACTGCGACGCGTTGCGTCGAAGAGGGTGCTCGCGTCGTGATCTCCGACAAGCACGAGCGGCGGCTCGCCGAAGCTGCCGCGGAGCTCGGCGTGCTCGGGATCCCGTGCGACGTCACCGACGACGTGTCCGTGCGGGCGTTGATCGCCGACGCCGCCGACAGCCTGGGGGGCGGCATCGACGTGCTCGTGAACAACGCCGGTCTCGGCGGTACGGCGGAGCTCCACGAGATGACCGACGACCAATGGTCGAGCGTGCTCGATGTGACGCTCGGTGGGACGTTCCGGTGCCTGCGGGCCGGCCTCGCGCACATGTACGGGCGCGGCCGCGGTGTGATCGTCAACAACTCGTCCGTGCTGGGGTGGCGCGCCCAGGCCGGCCAGGCGCACTACGCCGCGGCGAAGGCGGGCGTCATGGCGCTGACCCGCTGTGCGGCGATCGAGGCCGGCAGTCGCGGCGTGCGCGTGAACGCTGTTGCGCCGAGCCTCGCGATGCATCCCTTCCTCGCGAAGACGACGACCGACGAGCTCCTCGACGAGCTGACCCGGCGCGAGGCGTTCGGCCGCGCCGCCGAACCGTGGGAGGTCGCGAACGTGATCGTGTTCCTCGCCTCCGACTACTCCTCGTACATGACCGGCGAGGTGGTTGCGGTCAGCTCACAGCACGCCTGATCGGCCGGCGAGCCGCTCGTCGCGGAGCGCGCCACGTCGAACCTTGCCGGCGTCGTCACGCAACGGCTCGTCGACGAACTCGAACGACCGCGGCACCTTGTAGCGCACGAGGCGCTCGGCGAGGTGCGCTCGCAGCTCGTTCTCGTGGAGTGCGGCGCCATCTGCGAGCTGCACGATCGCGTGGATCCGCCCACCGAGGTCCTCGTCCGGCAGGCCGATGACGGCACACGAGCGCACCAGCGCGTGCTCGTCGATCGCCGCTTCGACCTCGGCCGGGTAGATGTTCGCACCGCCCGACAGGATCATGTCGGTGTGGCGGTCGGCGAGGTAGACGTAGCCGTCCTCGTCCATCGAGCCCATGTCACCGAGCGATTCCCAGCCGTCGGCCGTCGTCTTCGCCTCCGCGCCGACGTACCGGTACGACGGGGAGGTGCGGTTCGTCGAGCGCATGTAGATCTCGCCGACCTCGCCGCGCGGCAGCTCGTCACCGTCCGGACCGAGCACCCTCATCTCGCCGATCAGGCAGCGGCCGACGGAGCCGCGCCGGGCGAGCCACTCGTCGCCGCGGATGATCGTGACCGCCTGTGCCTCCGTGCCGGCGTAGAGCTCGTAGATCTTCTCGCCGCCGAGCCACTCGATCCAGCCCTCCTTCAGCCAGGCCGGGCATGGTGCCGCCATGTGCCACACGGTCTGCAACGACGACAGGTCGTAGTCGAGCCGGTTCGGCAGTCGCCAGATGCGCTGCATCATCGTCGGCACGAGGAGGATCCAGTCCGCCCTGTGACGCTGCACCGCGGCGAGCGTCGCCTCGGCGTCGAACCTGGACAGCACCGCGAGGTGGTTGCCGTAGACGAGTGCCCGCGTCGAGTAGCTGAACGGCGCGTTGTGGTAGAGCGGACCGGGCACGACGTGCGAGCCGTCCTTCTGAACGCCCTGACCCGGCGGCGCGTCGGTGTCGATCACACCTGGATCACCGGCGACGATCAGCTTCGGCCGGCCGGTGCTGCCCCCCGATGTCGGCGCCTTCCACGCCGGCGCGATGCGATCGGGGAGCCTGCTGTCGTCGATCGAGCGGTCGGGTTGCCAACCGAGCGGGAGGCAGGTGCGTCCCGGATGACTCTCGGCGTCGGCACCGACGACGAGTGCGGAGTCGGCGAGCTCGACGATGGCCTGGCGCTCCCGGTCGGGCAGCCGCGGCGAGCATGGCTGCGGCACGGCACCGAGCTTCCAGATCGCCAGGGTCGCGGCGTAGAACTCGATCGAGTTCGGCAAGCCGATCGTGACGAAGCTGCCCTCCTCGACCCCGAGCCCCGCGTAGGCGCGCGCGAGCCGGTTGCTCCGGGACTCGAGCTCACCCCGCGTGATCGTCTGGTCGTCGCACGTGATCGCGGCGCGATCCGGATCGGAGTCCGCGAGCGCGCTGAACGCCCGCCCCAAGGAGATGAGAGCCACGAGCCGATCGTAACGGTGCCAGCACTGGTTTCTGACGCCCCGTCAGCCACCCCGATCCACCGCCCGCCCCGCCCCAGGTCCAGGCCCACCGGCACGGATTCGCCTCTGTGGCGTCCGGCGTCCCAAAGTCCGGGGTGCTGACGCCACGGGCGGCTGCGGGCCCGGCGCGCGGCCCAGTCCCGCTCTCCCCGGGTTCTCTGCTCGCCGACGACTCCCCACCGGTTCTCCGCTCCCATCCGGACGGCGGAATCAAGCAGTCGGCGCAACGAGGTCGGCGAGTGCTCGTGATGGTTTCATCCAGCCGAGGGTTTGTCGAGGCCGGTTGTTGAGTTTGTAGGCGATGA
>JBFWRK010000064.1:0-3558 GCA_050248955.1 Acidimicrobiia bacterium | reverse complement strand
ACGCATCCTTGCTGCCGCGTCGCGGACCGATCGGGTGTTCATGGTGACCGAGAACTCGCAGTACTGGCCCGATGTCATCGTCGCCCGTGACGTCATCGCCGGCGGCGCGATCGGCGACATCCTCACGGCGCGCGCGTGGCACAACTCACCACCGCCGGCGGTGTTCTACCCCGGCGACAAGCCGTGGCGCTTCGACCAGCATGCGATGGGCGGTGGCATCGCCCTCGACACCGGCTCGCACTGGATGCGGCCGCTGCGGATGGTGCTCGGCGAGATCGACGAGGTCGTCGCCACGACGAGCCGAACGTGGGAGGCGATGGACGGCGAATCGCTCGTGCGCTCGCTGTGCCGGTTCCGCTCGGGCGTCGTCGCCAGCTTCGACGTCATGCTCGCGACGGGTCCCGTCGCTCGCCAGCCGCACTTCCAGTTCACCGGCACGGCGGGCGAACTGCTCGTCACCGCCGACGGCGAGGCGCGCCTGTTCGACGGCGAGGTGCGCCTGTTCAACGGCCGCGACCCGGCCGGCACCGTCGTCGGCGGGGGCGGCTTCATGGCGAGCTACGAGGGCGTGTGGCTCGACTTCGAGGCCGCTGTGCTCGACGGCACGCCACTCGCGGCCAGCGCCGAGTACTCGCTCGGCGAGGTGCGCGCAGCCCATGCGATCGTCAGGAGTGCAGCGAGCCGATCCTGGGAACCCGTGTGGTGAACCCGTGTGGTGAACCCGTGTGGTGAACCGACCGCCGAGAGGACGAGGGCAGGGATGGACATCGAGGTGACTGACAACGAGGCACGGTCTCGCTACGAGATCAGCGTCGACGGACACGTCGTCGGCAGCGCCGACTACCAGCGGACGAACGATCGGGTGGTGCTCCCCCACACCATCGTCACACCGTCGATGCGGGGCCGCGGGCTGGCGGCGATCCTCGTCCAGCACGCGCTGGACGAGGCCCGCACGTGGGGCTGCACCGTCGTCCCCGTGTGCTGGTACGTCGCGCAGTACGTCGACGAGCATCCCGAGTACGCCGACCTGCTCGACGCAACCGGTACGGGCTGAGCGCGCCGGGCGCCGGGCACCCGGCGGCGTCACCGCATCGCACCGGCTCGCGTCCTCACCGCATCGCACCGGCCCGGAGCTCGGCCCGGAGATCCGCGCGGTCGACCAGCCGGTCGAGCAGTTCGAACAGTTCGTCAGCCGAAGCGGGGTCGTGCTGCACGCCGAGGATGATCTCGTCGGCGCCGACCGCGACCGTGGCCTCGATGTCGCGAGCGATCTGCTCGATGCTGCCCCAGTAGGTCGGCCGGTCGCACCGGTCGATCGGACGGTCCGTGACTCGGATGTTGGCCCGCACCACCAGCTCGAGGTCGTCGGGGTGCCGCCCCTGCGCCTCGGCGCGCTCGCGGATCGATGCCCACATCGGAGCGAGGAACTGCACGGGTAGGCCCGCGGGGTTCCAGCCACTCGCCCGCGTCGCGACTCGGTCGAAGCCACTCGGCGTGTAGGCGGAGAGGAGGATCGGCGGGCCGCCGGGCTGCACCGGGCTCGGCTCGATCCGCGACGTCGCGACGTGCGCGTGCGGGCCGTGGCACTCGACCGGTTCGCCTCGCCACGCACCCTCGAGCACGTCGAGCGTCTCGTCGAGGCGCGCGGCGCGCTCGCGCATCGGCACGGCCACGGCGTCGTACTCGTCGACCGACCACCCGAGTCCGAGCCCGACATCGAGCCGGCCGCCGCTGATCCGGTCGAGCGTGGCGAGCGTGCGGGCGAGGAGCACCGGGGGGTACAGCGGCGCGACCAGCACGCTCGTGCCGAGCCGGATGCGATCAGTGACAGCGGCGGCCAGTGTGAGCACACCGATCGGATCGAGGCATCCACCGTCGACCAGCGGGCCGTCGGCGAAGGCGCCGTCGTGCCCTGCGTGGCCGTGGTCGACGCGGCCGGGCTCGACAGGGCGGAGGATCTGGTCGAGCACCCACACCGACGCGAAGCCGGCGTGCTCGGCCGTTCGGGCGACAGTTCGGATGTGGTCGGGGTGGGCGAGAACGCCGCACTGCGGAAGGCTGATGCCGATGCGCATGGGAGTGGTTCCTTGTCGAGATGCGGCGCTCGGGTCCGGCGCGGCGCGTGTCGTGATGTGATCGGGACGTGCCGGGCCGGGCGTCGAGCTGACGCTCAGGCCGCCACGGGGGCGGAGATGCCGCCGAAGGCTTCGGCGACGAGGCGGGCGAACCGCTTGCGAGTGAGGCGGTAGAGGACTCGCAGCGGGAGTGGCGCCGTGGCGAGCGCCTCGGCACGCTGGGCGTCGTCCATGGCGGCGACGTTCCAGGGGATCGAGAAGGTCAGGCCCTTCTTGGGGAGGTGCTTGGTCGCCTGCCGCTCCAGCGCCTCGTACTCATCCCGGCCGTAGGACCGGTGGAAGACGGACAAGATCTCTTCGTCCTCCACGTCGAGGTGCAAGTGCAGCAGATCACGCAGCTCGACGCCGACCTCGATCGCGTCGTCACGAGCGGCGAGGAAGTCCGGGCCGGTGAGGGCATCCCGGGCGACGGCGAAGTTGGGGCCGGCAAGGGCTCGCGCCGTGCGGCGCAGCGCGCCAAGCAGATGGTGGACCTTCTCGTGGTCGACCGCGAGGCGCTCGAGCGTCGCCCGCGTCGACGGCACCCGCATGGTGAGGTCGGGGAAGAAGACCTCGTCCTCGATGGTGTGGTGGACGACGAGCTCGTGGCCGAACCCGTTCGCCCAGCGGGCGAGCGCCTGCCGGCGAACGACGTCGGCGCCATCGAGCTGCTCGAGCGCCATGACGTAGCGAGCGATGTCGGCGCGCTGCTGGCGGTGCACCGCCAGGTAGAAGGAGAGGTTCGGGAGATCGGTCGTGCTGTGCATGCCTCGCATCGTGCGCCCGCCGAGTTGCAGGCTTCTTGGAAGCCCCTTGCACGCGACGCCACCAACCGTGCCAAGACGGTGCTGCCACCCTCCGCGCCGTTGTCGGCGCCTCCGGCGAGGTTGGTCAAGACCGGCTGGTTGGGGGTGACATGACCTGGTCAGAGGCATAGACTCGAACACATGTTCGTAGTCGAGGGGGTGTGCGAGGACGAGGTGACCGTGCCGGCCCACACCGCCGGGATCATCGCCGCGTTCGCCTTCCGCGACCGTCTCGATGCCGCGATCTCGGCCGCTGTGGGCGAGTTCGACCACCAGGGCGGTTGGGTGCTCGACGGTGCCCGCTCGTTGAAGTCCTGGCTCGTCGCGGTCACCGGCCGCTCCCCACGCGACGCCGCCCGAGTGGTCCGCGACGCCCGCTACCTGCGCGCGCTGCCCGTCACCGCCGCCTCGCACTCGACCGGGCAGTTGAGCAGCGGTCAGGTCGACGCGATCGTCTCCCGGCTCTCGCCGGACACGGTCGAGTTGTTCGCCGACCACGAAGCCGAGCTGATCCCGACGCTGATCGAGCTCCCCGTCCCGCACGTCGAGACCGTCATGAGCCGCTGGCGGCACCACGCCGACGCGCTGATCGAGACCGAGCCCGGCGAGCCCGCCCACGCGTTGCACGTCAGCGCGCT
>JBFWRK010000063.1:0-4450 GCA_050248955.1 Acidimicrobiia bacterium | reverse complement strand
CGGCTGCGAGATCCCCGCCTGGCGCTGCGACGCCCACCACATCCACACCTGGACCGACGGCGGCGCTACCAATATGGCCAATCTCGTCCTGCTCTGCTCGTACCACCACCACCTCCTCCACAGGTCGAGCTGGGCGGCCAAGCTCCTCCCCGACAACACCTTCCACGTCACCCTCCCCAACGGCACCACCCTCACCAGCCGACCACCCCCATGAGGTGGTCTCCAGGTGCCTCGCCGGGGACTGAGTCGAACGATTCAAATGCAGCGCTCCGCGGTCAAACCGTGACGTATTGCGTCAGAATACGCACAACGACCACGGAAGGAGCTCGAACGGCGATGACCGGCATCCCCACTCCTGCACAACAGCACGAGCTGTCGTGCGCCGGCGTGCCGCCCGAGCCGTACGCCCTCCTCCGCTGCGCCGGGGCCAGCCACGACGACGTCATGGAGGCCTTCGTGCTCGGCGCCGATCTCCGCTTCTACGGCTTCCTCCGCACCAACCGCCCGCATGCCGACGCGCTGCGCGAAGCGGGCGCGACGAACTCGCCCGAGCGTGCCGAGGCGGCGCGACTCGGCATCAGCGAAGCGGAGCTCGGCGACGCCCGCGCTGCCGCCGCGACCGCGATCGACGCCTACTGGGCGGCGCTCCGCCGCGGGACGACGGTGCGCCACGACGCTCCGCCGATCCCTCGCCTCACCGACTACCTCGCGGCGCGTCGCGCCGGGCTCGCGCACGACGAGGCGCGCTGGTTCGCCGGGCGGATCTCCGAGCTGCCGCTCGCGCCGGCTGCCAGGGATGTCGAGGCCTGGGCGCGCTGCCGGCACGCCGGTCTCGACCGGGCGTGGATGTTCAGCGCCGCGTCGGGGCGCGCCCTGCTGAAGGGCTACCAACTCGAGACCCTGCACGCCGGGTTGTTCGTCGTGCGCTCGCTCGAGCACCGCGCGATCAGCCAGCAGGAACTGGTCTGGGTCGCCCGCCGGGCCGACGGCGGCCGGCTCGACATGCAGGAGTACGTGCAGCAGCGGTGCCGCGGCCGGTCCGCCCGGAAGGCGCTCCGCCTCGCCCGCGTCGCCGTCGACCTGGTGGCGCGCGCCGCCTGAACGTCCGCGCCGCCCGAGCGTGCGCGCGAGCATGGGCACGTGGCCGAGTGGGTCTACTTCATCCATGCACCGCGGGACGACTTCGCGACGACGATGACCGACCACGAGCAGGCGGTCTGGTCGGAGCACTTCGAGCGTCTGCAGCGACTGACGGCCGAGGGCGTGATGATCCTCGTCGGCCCGACGCTCGGGCCGGTCAACACCGGGATCGCGGTCTTCGAGGCGGATGACGAAGCGACAGCACGGCGGATCATGGACGAGGACCCGGCGATCGCGAGCGGCATCGCCCGGGGTGAGCTGCGCCCGTTCCGCGTCTCGTTGCTCCGCGGCCGGGACTGACCGACGATCGACGCAAGGTCAGTGCTGGGCGCGGTAGCGCTCAGCGATCGCGGCGATGTCGGTCATGATCCGCCCGAGCTCGAAGTCCTTCGGCGTGTAGATCGCGGCCACGCCCTGCTCGATCAGGAGCGGACGATCGTCTTCGGGGATGATGCCGCCGACGACCACCGGCGCGTCGACGCCGACCTTGCGGAGATGGTCGAGCACGTCCTGCACGAGCAGCAGGTGGCTGCCGGACAGGATCGACAGACCGATGACGTCCGGGTCCTCGTCGCGCGCCGACGCAGCGATCTGCTCGGGGGACATCCGGATCCCGGAGTAGACCACCTCCATCCCCGCGTCGCGAGCCGCGACCGCGATCTGCTCGGCCCCGTTCGAGTGACCGTCGAGACCCGGCTTCGCGACCAGCAGCCGTGGCGGGCCGCCGGCGAGGCCCTTCACGTGCTCGGCCACCGCGGCGAGCCGCTCGTTGCGTCGACCGGCGGCCGCGGTCACGCCGGTCGGCGCCCGGAACTCACCGAACACCTCGCGCAGCGCGCCGGCCCACTCACCGGTCGTGCCACCGGCTCGGGCAAGCTGGATCGTCGGCCCCATGATGTTCTCGTCGGAGCGGGCGGCGCGGCGCAGCGCATCGAGTGCGGCGGTCACCGCACGCGCGTCACGAGCTGATCGCCACTGCTCGACGTCGGCGACCATCTCCGCCTCCACCGCCGGGTTGATCTTGAGGATCGCACCTTCTCCGCCGAGCGGTGACGGCTCGGTCTCGGTGAACCGGTTCACTCCCACGACCACCTGCTCGCCGGACTCGATCCGCCGTGTGCGCGTGGCCATCGAGGAGACGAGGCGGCGCTTCAGCTCGTCGACCGCCTCGAACGCGCCGCCGAGCGCGAGCACGTCGTCGAGCTCGGCCTGGGCCGCGTCACGGAGCTCGGCGGTGCGGGCCTCGACGACGTGCGACCCGTCGAACAGGTCGTCGTACTCGAGCAGGTCGCTCTCGTAGGCGAGCACCTGTTGCATCCGCAGCGACCACTGCTGGTCCCACGGGCGCGGCAAGCCGAGCGCCTCGTTCCATGCCGGGAGCTGGATGCTGCGCGCCCGCGCCCCCTTCGACATCGTGACCGCGAGCATCTCCAACACGATGCGCTGCACGTTGTTCTCGGGCTGCGCCTCCGTCAGGCCGAGGCTGTTGACCTGCACGCCATACCGGAAGCGGCGGGCCTTGGCGTCGGTGACGCCGTAGCGCTCGCGCCCGATGCGATCCCACAGCTCGCCGAACGCGCGCAGCTTGCAGATCTCTTCCACGAACCGGATGCCCGCGTTGACGAAGAACGAGATCGACGCGAACACCCGCGGGAACGCGTCGTCGTCGACCTGGCCGCTCGCCCGCACCGCGTCGAGCACACCGATCGCGGTGGCGAGCGCATACGCGATCTCCTGGACGGGTGTCGCACCCGCTTCCTGCAGGTGGTACGAGCACACGTTCATCGGGTTCCACTTCGGCGCGTTGTGCGAGCACCAGGCGACCATGTCGACGATCAGCCGGCGACTCGGCACCGGCGGGAAGATGTACGTGCCGCGGGACAGGTACTCCTTCACGATGTCGTTCTGCGTGGTGCCGCGCAGCGCCGTGCTCGCCACGCCGTGCTCCTCCGCGTTCACCGCGTAGAGCCCGAGCAGCCACGCCGCCGTCGCGTTGATGGTCATCGACGTGTTCATCTCGCCCGGCGGGATGCCGTCGAGCAAGGTGCGCATGTGGCCGAGGTGGACCACGGGCACGCCGACCTTGCCGACCTCGCCGCGCGCCAGCGGATGATCCGGGTCGTAGCCCGTCTGCGTCGGGAGGTCGAAGGCGATCGACAGCCCGGTCTGGCCCTTGGCGAGGTTCGTCCGGTACAGCTCGTTCGAGGCGCGGGCGCTCGAGTGCCCCGAGTACGTCCGCATCATCCAGGGCTCGTCGCGAGTCGCCATCCAGGAAGTGTGACCGCTCGGCGGCCCCTCACGCCACCGCCGCCTGACGGCCACGCCGGCGACCCGCGAGAGGTTTGTGGTTCGTTGGGACCACTTCAAGAATTTGTCTCCAGAGTGGCGTCACAAGCGCTCGTCGTGACGGTCGATTCCTGCTGTGAACACCGAACACCTTGCCCAGCGACCGGTCCTCCGGCCGGCGCCGGGCCCGAGCCCGGTGAAGGAGGTCGACGTGACGACGCGTGGCATTCGCTGGATCTGAACGCTTCGCTGACGATCGCCGCCACTCGAGGCGGTCACCGCACAGCAGCAGCCAGCCGTTCGAGATACTCGCGGCGCGAGACGTCGATCGCGCCGAGTGACCTGAGATGTGGCGTCGTCCATTGGATGTCGAGCAACGTCATCCCGGACGCGTTCATCAGTTCGACGAGCGCCAAGAGCGCGACCTTCGAGGCGTCCCGCCGATCGTGGAACATCGATTCCCCGGCGAACAGCGCCCCGATCCTCACCCCGTAGAGGCCACCGACCAGCGTCCCGCTGTCGTCGACGGCCTCGATGCTGTGGGCCCAGCCGAGTTCGTACAACCGGCTGTACGCGTCCACGATGGCGGGAGTGATCCACCCCTGCGGCCGCTCCGGTCGCCCGCACGCCTCCATGACGTGCCGGAACGCGGTGTCGATGCGGATCCCGTAGCGACGCGCGCTCTGGCGCAGCGAGCGGGCGACCCGGAGCCCGTCGAGCGGGATGATCCCGCGCGGGTCCGGGGAGAACCAGCCGAGCCGGCGGCGCCCGACCGGCATCGGGAACAGACCGCTGCGATAAGCAGCGAGCAACGTGCCGGGTTCGAGGTCGGCACCGACGCCGACGAGGCCGTTGACGTCGGCGAGTTCGGGCGACGGCAGCATCCACGTGGTGGGGGCGGGTTCCACCGGTGCACGGTCACCCCACTGCGTCGAACGGCTCACCGCCCCATTCGATCAGTACCGGTAGAAGCCGTGCGAGGTCTTGCGTCCGAGCTGACCGGCGGCCACCATCCGCCGCAGCG
>JBFWRK010000062.1:0-4453 GCA_050248955.1 Acidimicrobiia bacterium | reverse complement strand
ACGACCGGCACCTTCCCGGTGAAGCGGGGGTTGGCAGAGATGTTGAAGGGCGGCGTCATCATGGATGTCGTCACCCCTGACCAGGCCAAGATCGCCGAGGACTCCGGCGCCTGCGCCGTGATGGCACTCGAGCGCGTCCCGGCCGACATCCGCCGCGACGGTGGCGTCGCGCGGATGAGCGATCCGGAGATGATCGAGGGCATCAAGGCCGCGGTCTCCATCCCCGTGATGGCGAAGGTCCGCATCGGCCACTTCGTCGAGGCGCAGATCCTCGAGGCCCTCGGTGTCGACTTCGCCGACGAGTCCGAGGTGCTCACCCCGGCCGACGAGACGCACCACATCGACAAGTGGGCGTTCACCGTGCCCTTCGTCTGCGGCGCCACGAACCTCGGCGAAGCACTCCGGCGGATCTCCGAAGGCGCCTGCCTGATCCGCTCGAAGGGCGAAGCCGGCACCGGCAACATCGTCGAGGCGGTGCGCCACCTGCGCTCCATCCTCGGCGACATCCGCAAGGTCACGCAGGCCGACTCGGCCGAACTGTTCGACTGGGCCAAGCAGCTCCAGGCGCCGCTCCCGCTCGTGCAGGAGATCGCCGAGACCGGCACGTTGCCGGTACCGCTGTTCTGTGCCGGAGGCATTGCCACACCGGCCGATGCCGCGCTCGCGATGCAGCTCGGCGCGCAGGCGGTGTTCGTCGGATCAGGCATCTTCAAGAGCGCCGATCCGCTACCGCGGGCCCGCGCGATCGTCGAGGCGACGGCACACTTCCGCGACGCCCAGATCCTCGCCAAGGTCAGCCGTGGCCTCGGAGCGCCGATGACCGGCATTGGCATGGACGAGATCAACGAGCGGTACGCCGATCGGGGCTGGTGACGACCCGGCACCACGGGGTTCGCCGCCGCTAACGTGGTGCCGTGCTCGGCGACGGGAAGCCTCCAGGTGGGCAAGTCCAAACGCATCGGTGTCCTCGCTCTCCAGGGTGCCTTCGCCGCGCATGCCGAGCGCTTCGCTGAGCTCGGGGCGACGGTCGCCGAGGTCCGCACACCGGCGGACCTGGCCGGACTCGACGGTCTCGCGATGCCGGGTGGCGAATCCACCACGATGTCCCGCCTGCTCGTCACGTCCGGTCTGTTCGACGACCTCAAGGGCAAGCTGGCCGACGGCCTCCCCGTCTTCGGCACCTGCGCCGGCATGATCCTGCTCGCCACCGACGTGCTCGACGGCCGGCCTGATCAGCGGAGCTTCGGCGCGATCGACATGACCGTGCGTCGCAACGCCTACGGCCGCCAGGTCGACAGCTTCGAGACCGATCTCGACATCGCCGGCTTCGACCCCGACGAACCACCATTCCACGCCGTCTTCATCCGCGCTCCGATCGTCGTGTCGGCCGGCCCTGACGTCGAGGTCCTCGCCCGCTACGACGACCGAGTGGTCCTCGCCCGGCAGGGACCGGTCCTCGTCGCGTCCTTCCACCCCGAGCTGACGGCGGATGCCCGGCTCCACGCCCGCTTCCTCCAGGAGGTCTGAGATGTCCGGCCATTCGAAATGGGCGACGATCAAGCACAAGAAGGGCGCTGCCGACAAGGCACGCGGCAAGCTGTTCGCCAAGCTCGCACGCCAGATCGAAGTCGCCGCGCGCGACGGGGGCGGCGATCCCAACAGCAACGCCACGCTTCGCACGATGGTCCAGAAGGCCAAGCAGGCACAGATGACGAACGATGCCATCGACCGTGCGGTCAAGCGCGGCATCGGGGACGACGAAGGCGCGGTGTACGAGGCGATCATGTACGAGGGCTACGCGCCCGGCGGGGTCGCACTGATGATCGACGTCCTCACCGACAACCGGAACCGGACCGGCGCGGAGATCCGCAACATCTTCAGCAAGATGGGCGGATCCATGGCAGAGCCTGGTGCGGTCGGATGGCAGTTCAGCCGCAAGGGGCTGATCCTGGTCGATGGCGCCGCGAACGAGGACGACGTGATGATGGCCGCGCTCGAGGCGGGCGCGGAGGACATCAGCCGAGACGGCGAGGCGTGGCGGGTCACCACCGAACCGGCCGCGGTGTTCGACGTGCGTGCAGCGCTCGAAGCGAGCGGTCTCGCCGTCACATCGGCCGACTCGACGATGGTCTCGTCGAACGTGATCGCGATCACGGAGGCCGACGACGCGCGCAAGATCCTGCGGATCATGGATGCGCTCGAGGACAACGACGACGTGCAGGACGTGTTCTCGAACTTCGACATGAGCGACGAACTGCTCGAGAGCGTGGAGGCGTGACGTGAGCCTGTCGATCGGGGAACGCGCACCGGACTTCACGCTGCCGGGGACGGGTGCCAGGAGCTACACGCTGTCCGAGTTCCGCGGCACGCCGGTCGTGCTCGTGTTCTACCCGGGGGACGACACGCCCGTGTGCACGAAGCAGCTCAACAGCTACAACGACGATCTCGCGCAGTTCGCCGAGCTCGGCGCGCAGGTGCTGGCGATCTCCGCCCAGGATCTCGACAGCCACGAGCAGTTCGCGGCGAAGCACGGGTTCGCGTTCCCGCTGCTCTCCGATGTGAAGAAGGAGGTCGCCGGGCTGTACGGCACGCTCGGGCCGCTCGGCTTCCCGCGGCGGAGCGTGTTCGTGGTCGACGGTGAGGGCGTCATCCGCTATGCGCACCGGGCGATCGCCGGGCTCACGTTCCGACCGGTCGACGAGCTCGTCGGCGTGCTGCGGAGCCTCTGACCGGGATCCGACCGCCACCTGTCACAACGGCCCCTGCCGCGACGTCGAACGTGCGGAGGTGTGAGATGACGGATCGAACGGACATCGTGGTGGTCGGGGCCGGTGTGGCCGGACTGGTCGCAGCGGCGACGGCCGCAGTGGAAGGACAGCGGGTCGTCGTGCTCGACGGCCACCCGGTCGGTGGCCGGGCCCGCTCGTCGGTGCAGCAGGGGTTCACGTTGAACCACGGTGGGCACGCGCTGTACCGGGTCGGCGCGTTCCGGCGCGAGCTCGCCCGCTTGGGCATCGCACCCACGGGCCGCTCACCGGCGACCGACGGCGCGCTGGTCTCGAGAGCCGGCGAGCTGCACCGGCTGCCGACGAACGCCCGAACGCTGATGCGGACCACCGCGCTCGGCTTCCGAGGCCGCATCGCCGCAACGATGTTCCTCACGGCTCTTCCCCGGATGGATCCCGGTGCCCTCGTCGGGCGATCGGTTCGCGAGTGGCTCGCCGATCTTCCGGCGGACACGGCGGCGATCGTCGAGCTGCTCGTGCGGCTCTCGACGTACACGGACGCGCCCGAACAGTTCGATGCCGGCGCCGCTGCGACACAGCTCCAGCTCGGGCTGGCCGGCGTGACGTACGTGGACGACGGCTGGCAGTCGATCGTCGAGGCGTTGCGAACCGTGGTGACCTGCAACGGCGGTGAGATCGCCGAGGGGCACGAGGTGTCGTCGGTCGCCGTCGATCGCGGGTCGGTCGTGGTCGGTGTCGGGGATCGTGAGCTCGTGGCCCGCGCGGTCGTGCTCGCCGCGGGCGGCCCTGGGGTCGCGGCCCGGTTGCTCGGCGCGCCGGTCCCCGGCGCAGATCGCCTCGGACCGGTGGTGGAGGCGTCGGCGTTCGATCTCGCGATGCCCACCCACGCTGGTCCGGTGGCGCCGCTGGTGCTCGGGCTCGACCGACCGCTCTACCTGTCGGTCCACGCGCCGGTGGCGCGGCTCGCCCCGGTCGGCCAGACGCTGGTGTCGGTGATGAAGTACCTCCCGCCCGGGGTGCCGAGGGCCGGGGCAGGCGAGGACCGGCGCGAGCTCCTCGATCACGCCGTGCTGAGCGGCATCCGACTCGACGATCTCGTCCTCGAACGGTTCCTGCGCGCGGCCGTGGTGCACCACGGCGTGCCGCTCGCCCGATCCGGCGGACTCGCGGGACGTCCCGCGGTGGCCGCTCCCGCCGAGATCGGCCTACCCGGGGTGTTCCTCGCCGGTGACTGGGTGGGCGCGGAGGGCATGCTCGCCGACGCGGCTGCGGCGTCGGGTGCCCTCGCCGCCGGGCTCGCACTGCGGCACAGCGCCGAGGTGGCTGCATGACCTCCGGCTGCGAGTTCGACGGCGTCGAGGCGTTCGAGGCCGAGCGAGCGCGTCTCGGGGGACTTGCCTACCGCCTGACGGGATCACTCGCCGACGCGGAGGACGTCGTGCAGGAGACGTGGCTGCGCTGGCAGGCGGCAGATCGCTCGACGATCGATCGCCCCGCGGCATGGCTGACGACCGTCGCGAGCCGCGTCGGCCTCGACCGTCTGCGGTCGCGGCAGCGCGAACGTGCAGAGTACGTCGGTCCCTGGTTGCCGGAGCCGCTGATCGCCGCGGAGGACACCGATCCGGCCCACGCGATGGAGCTCTCCGACAGCCTCACCACCGCGTTCTTGCTCGTGCTCGAGCAGTTGGATCCGGTCGAGCGCCTCG
>JBFWRK010000061.1:0-4461 GCA_050248955.1 Acidimicrobiia bacterium | reverse complement strand
ACTGGCACACCCTGCGGGAGTGGTTCATCGTCGTCGTGGTGGCGCTCGTGGTGGCGCTCGTCATCCGCACCTTCGTCGTGGCGCCGTTCTACATTCCGAGCGATTCGATGTTCGACACGCTGCACACTGACGATCGCATCCTCGTCAACAAGCTCTCGTACCGGCTGCACGACGTGCACCGCGGCGATGTGGTGGTCTTCGAGAAGCCGCCCGCGGTCAACTTCGGCGATGACAGCGTCGAGGACCTGATCAAGCGCGTGATCGGCCTCCCTGGTGACACGCTCCAGTTCGTCGACTGCGGCGTGCTCGTGAACGGCCAGCAGCTCGACGAGCCCTACACCGACGGGTCATGTACGGAGCCGCCCAACGCGACGGTCGACCCGGAGGGCGACGGCGAGGTGAGCGTCCCGGACGGGTCGTTCTTCGTGATGGGCGACAACCGCCGGCCGCAGCAGTCGTACGACAGCCGGTTCTGGGGTTTCGTCGACGAGGACCTGATCATCGGTCGGGCGTTCGTCGTCATCTGGCCCCGCGCCCACTGGCGCTGGCTCTAGCCCCGACATCCCCTCGTTCTGCGCGCACCCCCGGACGCCTCCTGTCCGGCACCGAGCAGAGATCCTTGTTACGGTCCGGTGCCGATCTCGGTGCTGAAGGCGTCCATCATGCGGTCGACCCAGTCGGAGAAGACCCCGTCGACGCCCATCCGGAAGCCGTCGTGCAGGACTCGCTCGTGCTGGAGATCCCACGCGAGGGCATAGCGGCCGAAGCGGTGGAACAGCGTCGTCAAGCCGCCCGTCCAGTCGGTGTGGTGCATGTTGATCGCGTCGATGCCCTGCTCGGCGAGGGTCGCGGCGCGGCGCTCGGGGCCCTCGGGGATCCGCGACAGCCGGGTCGACTCGACGAGCTTCACGTCGTCGTGCAGGCCACGCAACGCCACGAGCGACTGCCAGGTGGGCTGGCAGAGCCACAGCCGCGGGAACAGATCGGGCGCGGACTCCGCCACGGTCGAGATCACGACTGCGCCGGCGGCCTCGTCCTTCACGTCGAGCGAGAGGTGGAACCCGGTCCCGCAGCGCTCGAAGAGCTCGGCGAGCGTCGGGATGTGGGACGGCAACGCAGCTCGTGCCACGGTCGAGATCGCCCGCTTGCGGCGGCCGACCTTCACGATCCCGTCGTGGTCGAGCACGGCCACGCCGTCCGAGCTCAGCCAGACGTCGCTCTCGAGTCCGGTGGCACCCAGTCGCAGGGCGAGCTCGAACGCGGCGAGCGTGTTCTCGGGGGCGTGCGCCCTGGCGCCGCGGTGGGCGAAGGCGACCGGTGGGTCGAGCAGCGAAGGAAGCCGTTGTTGCACCACGAGCTGGCGATTCTGGCAGGCCCGTTGCCGGTCGGCCGCCCACACCGGGCACGACGTGGCGGGACGCCCGTCCGATCAGGGCGCGTCCCCGGTTCCTCCAGGGTCTACCGGTAGTCTCGCCCTCGTGTTCAACGTGACCGGCAGCGAGGTCGTCATCCTCTTGCTGTTGGCGCTCGTCATCCTCGGCCCGGAGAAGCTGCCCGACGCGATCCGTCGCTTCGGCAAGGTCTACGGCGAGCTCCGCAAGATGAGCCAGGGCTTCCAGACCGAGCTGCGCGACGCGCTCGACGAGCCGATGCGCGAGCTGCGGTCCACTGCGGACATGGCGCGCAAGGCGATCGAGGAGCCTGCGAACGAGATCAGCAGCTCGGCGAAGGGCATGGGCCAGGCGGCGACCGATGCGTTCGCGGCGGCGACGAAGTTCTCCGCTGCGCCGGTGCAAGGTGGAGGCATCCGCCAGCACGTGCCGGCGGCCGCGGACGAGACAGCCGAGCAACCCGGTGAGGTTGACGCTGGACCGGATCAGCCGGTGTCCGAGGAGTGGCCCGAGGCCGCTGCGGCGCCGATGGACGACCCCGGCGATGAGGGCGACGGCGGTGAGGGTGACCGCGGTGACGGTGACCGCGACGAGGGTGACGACGGTGACGGGGAGAGCGCCTCAGCATGAGACTGCCGTGGAAGCGGGCCAAGGCCCGCCCGAAGCTGCGCACGCCCGACGATCGGATGACGCTCACCGAGCACCTGGCCGAGCTGCGGATGCGGATCATCCGTTCGGCGCTCGCGGTCTCGGTCGGCTTCATCGTCGTGATGGCGTTCTACGCCCCGATCCTCGACTTCCTGAAGAAGCCGTACGTCCGAGCGTGCCGGAACAACCCCGACTACGAGTGCGACGGCGCGCTCGCGATCCTCGGCCCGCTCGAAGGCTTCAGCACCCGCATGCGGATCGCGCTCTACGGCGGCATCATCTTCGCGATCCCGGTGATCCTCTGGCAGATCTGGAAGTTCATCGTGCCCGGGCTCGAGGAGCGGGAGCGCAAGTATGCGATCCCGTTCATCGTGTCCGTCGTCCTCCTCTTCGCGCTCGGCGGCTTCATCGCCTACTGGACGCTCGACAAGGCGCTCGAGTTCCTGATCGAGTTCTCCGGCCCGGACGTCAACCAGGTCTTCCAGATCTCGAAGTACATCAGCCTCGTCGGTCTCATGATCGCCGCGTTCGGGATCGGCCTCGAGTTCCCCGTGCTGCTCGTGTTCCTGCAGCTCGCCGGCGTCCTCGACCATCGCCTGCTGTTCCGTCAATGGCGCCTGGCGATCGTGCTCATCGTCGCCATCGCGGCGATCATCACCCCGAGCGGTGATCCGATCAGCCTCGCCGCGCTGTCGGTGCCGATGGTCGTCTTCTATTTCGTCGCTGCCGTGATCGGGCGGATCGTGCAGCGTCGCCGTGAGGCCGCCGAGGCCGCTGGATCGACGTCGAACGCCGGCTGACGGCGCACTGGTCGCGTCGGTCAGCGGGCCGTTGCGGCACACTGGGAGGGTGCGCCCGGACCGGGGCGAGCTGATCGCCCACCACGACTTCCCGCTCGATGCCTTCCAGATCGAGGCGATGGACGCGCTCGACAGCGGCGCGTCGGTGCTCGTGGCAGCCCCGACGGGCTCGGGCAAGACGGTCGTCGCCGAGTACGCGATCGCCGCCGCCCTCGCCGACGGCAAGCGGGCGTTCTACACCGCGCCGATCAAGGCCCTGTCGAACCAGAAGTTCCAGGATCTGGGCCGCATCCACGGCACCGCTGCCGTCGGACTGCTGACCGGCGACAATGCGATCAACGGCGACGCACCCGTGGTCGTGATGACGACCGAGGTGCTGCGGAACATGATCTATGCCCGCTCGCGGGCGCTCGACGATCTCGCCTTCGTCGTCCTCGACGAGGTGCACTTCATCCAGGACACGTACCGCGGTCCCGTGTGGGAGGAGGTCATCGTCCACCTCCCACCGGAGGTGCGCCTCGTGTGCCTCTCGGCCACCGTGTCGAACGCGGACGAGCTCGCCGCGTGGATCACCACGGTTCGGGGCGAGACGATCGCGGTCATCGAGAACAAACGACCGGTCCGACTGGAGAACCTCTACCTCGTGGGCGACCGCACCGCCGAGCGGCTGCACCTGCTGCCGACGCTCGTCGGGAACCGACCGAACAACGAGGCATCCCGGCTCGATCACGAGGCGATGCGTGAGTGGAAGGGCGGTCAGAGCAGGAGCCGCGCACGGCGCAAGCTGTACACCCCGGCCCGCCTGGAGGTCGTCGAACGCCTCAACCAGGAAGCCATGCTGCCGGCGATCTACTTCATCTTCAGCCGCAACGCGTGCTCGGAGGCGGCCAGGTCGTGCCTGACGGCCGGCGTGAAGCTGACGAGCGTCGAGGAGCGCGTTCGTATCCGCGAGATCGTCGAGGGTCGTCTCGGGGAGATGGAGGACAACGACCTCGCGGTCCTCGGCTACGCCACCTTCCTCGCGCAGCTGGAGGCCGGGTTCGCGGCGCACCACGCGGGCATGGTGCCGCCGTTCAAGGAGGTCGTCGAAGCGTGCTTCACGGAGGGCCTCGTCAAGGTCGTGTTCGCCACCGAGACGTTGGCGGTCGGCATCAACATGCCGGCGCGAACCGTGGTGATCGAGAAGCTCTCGAAGTTCACCGGTGAGCACCACGCGTTCCTCACGCCAGGCGAGTACACGCAACTCACCGGCCGCGCCGGCCGCCGTGGCATCGACGACCTCGGACACGCAGTCGTGCTCTGGAGCCCGTTCGTGCCGTTCGACCAGGTTGCCGCGCTCGCGGCGAGCCGTTCGTTCCACCTCAACTCGGCGTTCCGCCCGACGTACAACATGGCGGCGAACCTCGTGCGCTCGTACTCGAGCGAGCAGGCGCACCACCTGCTGAACCTGTCGTTCGCGCAGTACCAGGCGGATCGCGAGGTCGTGCGACTCGAGACGAGGCTCGAACGCCGCCAGGCCCAGCTCGAGGAGCTGCGCGCCGCAGCCGAGAGCCCGTACGGCGACATCGACGAGTACCGGGCGACGCTCACGCCGAAGCGCGATCGGGCCGCCGAGCGCGGCG
>JBFWRK010000060.1:0-4820 GCA_050248955.1 Acidimicrobiia bacterium | reverse complement strand
GACATCGACGACGCGTGGATCGAGCTCGTCCCGGGCGTGCCGGGCGAGCTCGAGGACGGGCGCCTCGTCACGTGTGCCGACCGGGAGGGGGCGCGCCGGCTGCTGATCGACGGCGACCCGGTCACGCCATCCGATCTGCAGGTCAGATCGGTCGCCGCGATCGCCGGCACGGTCGTCGTGTTCCACGCGAACCCGTTGCACGACCCGACGGTGATGCTCGTCCATCGCTGGTCCGCAGACGGTGGGCTGGAGGAGGTCGTCGGCGACGACGGCGTCCACACCGTCTCCGCCGGCGGGCCGACGCTCGTCGTGCGCACGACGACCCTCGGCGAGTCGCGACCGCGCACGAGGGTGCTGGGCGGTCCTGCCGTCACCGGGCTGGGCGAGGCACCGCTCGTCGAACCGAACGTGACGATCCGCCGCCTCGGTGAGGACGGGATCGCCGCTGCGATCCTCCTTCCCCGCGGCGTCGACCCGAGCGAACCGCTCCCGGTCCTGCTCGACCCGTACGCCGGTCCACACGCGCAGCGTGTCGTCGCGTCCGGCGCCGCATACGCGACGTCACAGTGGTTCGCCGATCAGGGGTTCGCGGTGATCGTCGCCGACGGTCGCGGCACGCCCGGGCGCGGCAGCGAGTGGGAGCGAGCCGTCCACGGCGATCTCGCGGGACCCGTCCTCGACGACCAGATCGAGGCGCTGCAGTCGGCAGCACGGCACTTCCCGCAGCTCGATCTCACACGGGTCGCGATCCGGGGCTGGAGCTTCGGCGGCTACCTCGCCGCGCTCGCGGTGCTGCGCCATCCGGATGTCTTCCATGCCGCGGTCGCCGGCGCGCCGGTCACCGAGTGGCGGCTGTACGACACGCACTACACGGAGCGCTACCTCGGCGACCCGCGCAAGGACCCTGAGCCGTACGAGCGGTGCTCGCTGCTCGCCGACGCCCACCGCCTCGAACGGCCGCTGCTGCTCATCCACGGGCTCGCCGACGACAACGTCGTCGCCGCGCACACGCTGCAGCTCAGCTCCGCCCTGCTCGCTGCTGGTCGACCCCACCAGGTGCTGCCACTCTCGGGGGTCAGCCACATGACGCCGCAGGAGGTGGTCGCCGAGAACCTCTTGCTGCTGCAGCTCCGGTTCATCAAGGACTCGCTCGGTCTCGGGTGATCGCGGCTACGGTCCGCCGAGTGTTCGACAAGCTGCTCGACCTGTTCCGAGGCGTCGCCGTCCACGCGACCGCCGATCAGGAGCACGAGGCCGCCCTCGAGGTCCTCCTGCTCGTCATGCTCGCGGACGGTCAGCTGCGGATCGACGAGCAGGAGGAGATCGAATCGCTCGTGAAGGACCAGTCCTGGGAGTCGGGAACGTTCACTCTCGCGACGCGGTTCGGCCCGGCGATCGCCCGTGCCCGTGCCGCGATGGCGAGTCCGGCGTTGACGGATGCGCTGCTCGACGACGCGGATGCCCGCATCGCCAGCACGGTGCTCCGGGCACAGCTCATCGCCGCGTGCCGGCAGGTCGCCGATGCCGACGACGACCGCGCCGCTTCGGAGGACCGCATGCTCGCGAGGATCATCACCCGCTTCAGCTGAGCGTCAGGCTGGGGCACGCGCCACGAGCATGCGGTCGAGGCCAGCCGCGTCCTGGCGGATCTCGACCTCGTCGAGCCCAGCTCGGTGAGCGCGGTCCGCAGCTGCGCCGCCCTGGTCGCAGCCGATCTCGAGCACGAGCGCACCGCCCGGGACGAGCCAGTCCCGCACTCCGCTGACGATCAACCCGATGTCGTCGAGCCCGTCCGCACCGGCGAACAGCGCTCGGCTCGGCTCCCAGTCGATGACCGAAGCATCGAGGCGCGGATCGTCGAGCTGGACGTACGGCGGATTGCTGACGAGCACGTGCACGCCTCGGCGCAGCTCGTCGTGTGACGCGAGCGCGTCGAACCAGGAGCCCTCCGCGATCCGCACGTTCGCCGCAGCGCGACCGATGCCGGCGAGGTTCGCCCGGGCGACATCGAGGGCGTCGGAGGATTCGTCCGTCAGCCAGACGGCCGTCCCGTCGAGCGGGAGCTCGGCGGCGACCGCCAGGCCGATCGCACCCGAGCCCGTGCCGAGGTCGACGACTACGACGCCCGGCCCGACCGATCGGGCGAGCTCGATCGCCACGCCCGCGACCAACTCCGTCTCGGGGCGGGGGATGAGCACGCGACGGTCGATGAAGAGGTCGAGGCCGCGGAACGGCCAGTGGCCGAGGACGTACTGGATCGGCTCGCCCGTCGAGCGTCGTCGGACCATCTCGTCGAGCTTCGCGATCGCGTGCTGCCCGACCGGCTGGTCGAGGACCTCGATCCACTCGGCCCCGGACGCCCCGCTGGCTTCTTCACAGATCCATCGCGCCTCGCGACGTTCGCCGAGGCGCGCCGTCGTCTCGGTCCACAGCTGACGCCAGGTGATCGTGCCGTCCGGTTCCACCGATCAGCTCTCACCCGTCAACTGCCGGGCCCGTTCGTCCGCAGCGAGCGCGTCGACGACATCGTCGAGGTCGCCGGCGAGCACGTCCTGCAGCCGGTAGATCGTGAAGCCGATGCGGTGATCGGTCAGCCGGTTCTCCTTGAAGTTGTACGTCCGGATCTTCTCGCCGCGCCCGCCGCCGCCGACCTGCGCCCGCCGCTCGACCGACAGCTGCGCTGCCTGTTCGTCCTGACGCAGCTTCAGGAGCCGGGCGCGGAGCACCTGCATCGCCTTCGCGCGGTTCTGGAGCTGGCTGCGTTCGTCCTGCATCGCGACGACGAGCCCGGTCGGCCGATGCGTGATCCGAACGGCGGAGTCGGTCGTGTTCACGCCCTGACCACCCGGCCCGGAGGCACGGTAGAGGTCGATCTGCAGCTCGCCGGGTTCGATGTCGACGTCGATCTCCTCGGCTTCCGGGAGCACGAGCACCGTGGCCGACGACGTGTGGATGCGACCCTGGCTCTCGGTCACCGGGACACGCTGGACCCGATGGGTCCCACCCTCGTACTTGAAACCGCTCCACGCGTCGCCGCCCTGCACCATGAACGTGACCTGGTTCAGCCCGCCGAGGTCGGAGACGTCGCTGGAGAGCACCTCGAGGGTCCACCCGTGCCGGGCCGCGAACCCCTGGTACATCTCGAACAGGTCGCGAGCGAACAGGTTCGCCTCTGCTCCCCCTTCGGCGCCGCGGATCTCGACGATCACGGCCTTGCCGTCGTTCGGGTCGCTGGGCAGCAGGAGCAGCCGGAGCTCCTCGTCGAGGCGGGCGAGGTCGGCGTTCGCCGATTCGACCTCGGCCAGCAGCTGCTCGCGCTCGTCGTCGACGGCCTCCTCGAGCAGTTCGGTCGCTGCCGCGAGGTCGTCGCGACGGGCGATGTACGAGCGGTACGCGGCGACGACGGGCGTCAGCTCCTTGTACCGCCGCGACGCCTCGCGAAGGCGGGTCTGGTCGGCGAGCACCTCGGGATCGGTGAGCCTCGTCTCGACGGCGCGGAACTCGTCCTCCAAGCCCGACAGACGCTCGATCACGTGGAGCGAGGTTACGCCTCCTTCGCCGATTCCGACGATCTTGTGCCTCGTATCCGATTACTTGAGTTGTACAGACTCAACTAATCGGATACTCTACGAGTGTTCCCCTGACCATCCACGACGCATGACACAAAGGAGCGACGATGTTGATCTCCAGGACCGACCCCTTCACCCCCTTCCGCTCCATCGACCGCACCTTCGACGAGCTGGTGGCGACCGCCTTGCGGCCGGCTCGTGCCCGGCGTCCGGTGCCGTTCGCGTTCGATGCCGCGTGGCAGGACGGCGACCTCGTCGTGACGGTCGACCTGCCCGGCGTGCCGGACGACGCGATCGCCGTGGCCGTGGCCGACCGCACCCTCACGGTGTCCGTGAACCGACCCGCGGCCGAGGGCGTGACGACCGAGGAGCGATCGCTCCGGCTCGGCAACGCGCTCGATCCGAGTGGTGTGAGTGCCAAGTACGAGTACGGCCGGCTGACCATCACGGTGCCGTCGGCGAAGGCGCCCGAAGCCCGCGCGGTGCCGATCGAGGTCACCCGGGGCTCCGCAGAGGTTGCCCCGGCGATCGAGGCAGAAGCCTCCGTACCGGAAGCGGACGCCGACACCGCCTGAGCGCACACGCATCCCGCGAACGGAGCGGCGACCGATCAGTTCGGTCGCCGCTCCGGCGCGTCCGGGTCGGGCGCGTCGCGGCCAGGAGCGCGGGCGTGAGGACCGGTTCGTCAGCGTGGTGGCACCGGGACGATCACCGCCGGTCGGCAGAGCGCGGCCGCGAGCGCCTTGGTGACTGCGTGCGCGTCGCGCTCGGGCACGGCGATCAGCAGCTCGGCGTCCGGATCACCGCCCAGCAGTGCGAGTCGGGCGTCCGCGGCGAACGGCACGAGGTCGAGATCGATCCCGACCGAGCACACGACCACGGCCCGGCCGCCGTCCTCGCGCAGGCCGACGGCTACGCACGGCACCGGGTCCTTGAGGTTCATCCGGGGAACGGGAGGGTCGGCGACGGCGATGTCGGTCAGACCGACGAGCGCCGGATCCGCGATCAACCGGGCGCGCAGCGCCCGCTCCGCTCCGAGCCGGTTCAGTGCATGCGGGTCGGCGCCCGGCCGTCGGTGCTCCGCGACGGCGGCGACGACCCGGGCCAACGACGACTCGATCGGCGCGTCGCCGTGCATCAACTGGAACGCTTCGCGGTCGTGAGCGCCGACGCCGACGTCGAGGCGCGCCGCGCCCGTCGTCTCGTCCCGCACGGCCCGGCAGACCTCGAGACCGAACACCTCGCCGACGA
>JBFWRK010000059.1:0-5016 GCA_050248955.1 Acidimicrobiia bacterium | reverse complement strand
CGATGGCGATGAGCGTCACGGCGGTCGATCATAGGGGTGCGGCGCGCCGCGACCCCGGGCAGCGCCGGCGTCACCGTCACCGAAGCAGGCGGCGACAGGCTGCGCCTGGTTGGCGAGCGCGACGAGCGCGTTCGTAGCCTGCGTCGCCATGCCCCTCGACCCCCGTTCCCCCGTCCTCATCGGCGCCGGCCAAGTGACCCACCGCGCCGCCTCGCTCGAGGACGGGCGCGAGCCAGTGGCACTGATGTGCGAAGCGATCGAACGCGCGACCACCGATGCCGGGCTCGGCACCGTGCCGAACCCTGAAGCGGTGCGTGTCGTCAGCCTGCTCTCGTGGCGCTATCGCGATCCGGCCCGGTTCATCGCCGAACAGCTCCGACTGTCTCCGAAGGAGACCGGCTACACGACCACCGGCGGAAACAGCCCACAGACGCTCGTCAACGTCTCTGCAGGCGAGATCCAGCGCGGCGAGCTCGATCTCGCGATCCTCGCCGGCGGCGAGGCCTGGCGGACGCGCATGCGGGCTCGCACGGCCCAGGTCGAGCTGCCATGGCCGGTGGTCCCCGACGACGTCGTGCCGCAGCGGATGCTCGGCAAGGAGCTCGTGATGAACCTTCCGGGCGAGATCGCGCGCGGGATCGTGATGCCGGTTCAGGTGTACCCGATGTTCGAGACCGCGATCCGCGCCGAGGCGGGCGAATCGGTCGACGAGCACCAGCTGAAGATCAGCGAGCTGTGGGCGAGGTTCTCCGCCGTCGCCGCCGCCAACCCGTACGCGTGGGTGCGGGACGCGAAGAGTGCAGAGGAGATCCGCACGTCGGGACCGACGAACCGCATGATCGGCCTCCCGTACCCGAAGTACATGAACTCCAACAACGACGTGGACCAAGCCGCCGCGCTCATCATCTGCTCGGTCGAGAAGGCTCGCGCGCTGGGCGTCCCCGAGGACCGCTGGGTCTTCGTCCATGCGGGTTCGGACTGCCACGAGCACACGTACATCTCCGAGCGGTGGTCCTTCTCGGAGACGCCGGCGATCGAGCGCGGCGGTCGGGCGGCACTGGAGCTCGCTGGGCTCACGATCGACGACATCGACATCGTCGACCTCTACTCGTGCTTCCCCTCCGCGGTGCAGCTCGGCGCTCGGTCGCTCGGGCTGTCGCTCGATCGCCAGCTCACGCGGACGGGCGGACTGCCGTTCGCCGGTGGCCCGTGGAACAACTACGTCATGCACGCCATCGCCACGGTGATGAACGACCTGCGCGAACAGCCAGGAGCGAACGGGCTCGTGTGGGCGAACGGCGGTTACGCGACGAAGCACGCGTTCGGCGTCTACAGCACGACACCGCCCAGGCAGGCCTTCCGGCACACGAGCCCCCAGCGAGAGATCGACGAACTGCCTCGCCGGAGCCTCGCCGACCCGGCCGACGCGGCCGGCGACACCACGATCGAGGCGTACACGGTCATGCACGACCGTGACGGCGCGCCCGAGACCGCGATCGCGGCGTGCCTCCTCGCCGACGGCAGGCGTGCGTGGGGCACGTCGAGCGACCGTGAGCTCGCCGCTGCGATGTGCCGTGGCGAGTGGGTCGGCCATCCTGTCCGGCTCGCCGCCGACGGCACGCTCGACGCCACCTGAGGATCTCTGCTCGCCGGCGGACACGAGCGAGCCGGTCCCGAGCCGAGATCGGGTGCGATGTCCGGAACGAGCACAGAACGCCCGGGTGCGATGTCCGGAACGAGCACAGAACACCCGGGCTCGGCCAAGATGCTGCCCATGGCCAGCGCGACCGAACGCCCCCGGATCATCCTCGACTGCGACCCCGGGCACGACGACGCGATCGCGATCATCGTCGCCTCGGCGCACACTGACCTGCTCGGGGTGACGACCGTCGCCGGCAATGCGCCCCTGGAGCGCACGACCCGGAACGCGCTGATCGTGCTCGACCTGATCGGGCGGGCGGACGTGCCGATGCACAGCGGCGCCGAGCGTCCGCTCGTCGCGCCGGCCCGCCACGCCGACCACATCCACGGTGAGAGCGGCCTCGACGGCGCGACGCTCCCGAGTCCGTCCCGTCCCCCGACGAGCGCGGATGCGGTCGAGTTCATCGTCGACACCTGCCGAGCGACCGAAGGCGTCTGGCTCGTGCCGGTCGGACCGCTCACGAACATCGCCCTCGCGCTGCGGGCGGCGCCCGATCTCGCGGGCCGCATCGCCGGGATCTCGCTCATGGGCGGCGGCAGGTTCGGCAACCGGACAGCGGCCGCGGAGTTCAACATCTGGGCCGACCCGGAGGCAGCGCGGATCGTGTTCGGGTACGGCGGACCGCTGACGATGGCGGGGCTCGACCTGACGTTCCAGCTACAGGCGACCGCAGCGCGGATCGAGGCCGTGCGGGCCGTCGGCACCGAGCTCGCCACGCTGTTCGCCGATCTCCTCGTCTTCTTCTCGCACTCCTACGTGTCGCGCCACGAACACCTGCACGGCGCCCCCGTGCACGATCCGTGCGCGGTGCTCGCGCTGACCCACCCACAGCTCTTCACGAGCCGGATGGCGCACGTCGAGATCGAGACGGCCGGCACCGTCACGCGAGGGATGACCCTGATCGACGATCGCGCCCTCGTTGAACGGCCGGCGCCGAACTGCCGGGTGCTCCAATCGATCGATGACGATGCCGCCTTCGACGTGATCGTCGAGGCAGTGCGCACGTCGAGCGGCGCACGTCGCCCTGGGTAGGGTCCGGGGATGCGAGCCGCCGTGATGCGCGACTGGGAGCTCCGGGTCGGCGAGATCCCCGACCCGGTGCCCGGACCAGGACAGGCCCTGACGAAGGTGATCGCGTGCGGCATCTGCGGCAGCGATCTCCACCTGCTGCGCCATGGCCGGGAGCAACTCGCTCTGGCCGCGGAGCTCGACGACGGCCAGCCACCCGACCCGCTGCGCCCCACCCCGTTCGTGCCGGAGCGCGACGTGGTGATGGGCCACGAGTACTGCTGCGAGGTCGTCGAGCTCGGCCCGGGCTGCGACAACCTCTCGGTCGGCGACTTCGTCGTCTCGCTGCCGGTGGCGTTCGATGCGGAGGGACTCCACGGCGTCGGCTTCTCGAACCGGTACAACGGCGGCTACGCGGAGCTGATGCTCGTCAACGAGCTCGTGGCGATCAAGGTCCCGAGCGGCCTGCCGCCCCGGATCGCCGCGTTGACCGAGCCGCTCGCCGTCGGCGTGCACGCGGTGGCGAAGAGCGGCATCCAGAGCGGTGACGCAGCACTCGTGATCGGACTCGGACCGGTCGGGCTGGCTGTCATCGCCGAGTTGCGGATGCGCGGCATCGGCCCGATCATCGCCGCCGACTTCTCCACCAAGCGCCGCGATCTCGCAGCTCTGCTCGGGGCGGACGAGGTCGTCGATCCTGGCATCGAGAGCGCGATCGACGCGTGGCGACGGGTCGACGGCACGCGGCCACTCGTGATCTTCGAGGCAGTCGGCGTGCCGGGCATGATCGACCAGGCGATGCGCATGGCGCCGAAGGGGACTCGCATCGTGGTCGTCGGCGCCTGCATGCAACCGGACACGATCCATCCCATGGTCGGGATCGGCCGGGAGCTGTCGATCCAGTTCGTGCTCGGCTACGAACCACACGAGTTCGGCGGGTCGCTCGCGGCGATCGCGGACGGACGGGTCGACCTCGAACCGTGGCTCACCGGAACGGTTGGCATCGACGGCGTTCCCCAGGCGTTCGCCGACCTCGGCAACCCGGACGCACACGCCAAGATCCTCGTCGAACCGGCATGAGCGAGCGGAGCGAGCTGGCCCGAGCGGCCGGGAGCGGGAAACGAAGCGAGCGGAGCGAGCTGGCCCGAGCGGGCGGGAGCGGGAAGCGAAGCGAGCAGAGCGAGCTGGCCCGAGCGGCCGAGAGCGGGAAGCGATGAGCGAACCAGCAGCACAGAACGAACCGGCCCACGCGGCCGACGGCACGGAGCACGCCGACACGTTCCCCCGCCAGTACGCCAGGACGCAGCGGCTCACGCTGGGCGAGCCGCGCAACGTCACGGTCTCGCCCGACGGCCGCCGCGTGGTCTTCGCGCGGTCGCGCGGGGGCAGCGATCCGGTCAACTGCCTCTGGGTGCTCGATGCCCACACCGGCGAGGAGCGGCTCGTCGCAAACCCGCGGCTGCTGCTGTCCGACGCCGACGAGAACGATCTGCCGACGGAGGAGCGCGCTCGACGGGAACGAGCCCGTGAGGGTGCAGGCGGGGTCGTCTCGTACGCGACGAACACCGATGCAACGGTCGCTGCGTTCGCACTGAACGGCCGGCTGTTCGTCGCCGGTCTCGTGAGCGCCGCGTCGCGCGAGCTCGTGGTCGCCGGACCGGTGTTCGACCCGCGGCCGGAGCCGACCGCCGACGCCACGCGCGTCGCCTACGTCAGCGGCGACTGCCTCCGCATCGCCGAGCTCGACGGCCAGAGCTGGGAGCTCGTCGGCGAGGAGGGCGTCAAGTGGGGATCCGCCGACTTCATCGCCGCCGAGGAGATCGGCCGCAGCCGCGGGTTCTGGTGGTCGCCCGACGGACAACGCATCGCCGCCTGTCGCGTGGACGACTCGGCCGTGCCGTGCTGGTGGATCCCCGACCCAGCCCATCCGGAGACGAGGCCCAAGCTCCATCCCTACCCGGCGGCCGGCACGTCGAACGCGGTCGTCGAGCTCCACGTCCTGGCGCTCGACGGCGGGTCCGTCGGGATCGACTGGGACCAGGACGCGTACCCGTACCTCGTGAGCGTCTCGTGGATCGATGCGCGGCGACTGCTGGTCACGGTCCAGAGCCGCGATCAGCGCACGGTGGTCGTCCGTGAGGCCGATGGCGTCACCGGCGAGTCGTTCGAACGCTGGGTCGACATCGACGACGCGTGGATCGAGCTCGTCCCGGGCGTGCCGGGCGAGCTCGAGGACGGGCGCCTCGTCACGTGTGCCGACCGGGAGGGGGCGCGCCGGCTGCTGATCGACGGCGACCCGGTCACGC
>JBFWRK010000058.1:0-5302 GCA_050248955.1 Acidimicrobiia bacterium | reverse complement strand
TACCCCCGCCTTGCCGAGTGGCAGGCGATCCGGGCGAAGGCGGATCCGAGCGGCGTGTGGGTGAGCGACCTCGCCCGCCGGCTGCACCTGATCGACTGAACTGATCGACTGAACTGATCGACTGAACCGATCGACCGCACTGATCGACCGCACTGATCGACCGACCGGCAGGAGCTACCACGTGAAGAACGCCTTCGGCGACCCGCAGACCATCGTCCTGCTCGGGGGGACCAGTGAGATCGGCGTCGCGATCGCCGGGCGGCTCGCCACTGCATCGACGCGGGCGATCGTCCTCGCCTGTCGCGACACGAACCGCGCCGCCGGCGCGGTCGCCGCGCTCGAACAACCCGGCCGCACGATCGATGTCGTCGAGTTCGATGCGCGCGACAACGCGGCGCACGCCCCACTGATCCGATCGATCGTCGAACGCCACGGCGACCTCGACGTCGTCATCCTCGCGTTCGGCGTCCTCGGCACGCAGGAGGGGTTCGACCGCGATCCGGTCGCCGCGGCCGAGGCCGTGCAGATCAACTACACGGGGGCGGTCAGCGTCGGCCTGACCGTCGCCGACCAGTTGCGGACGCAAGGGCACGGCTCACTCGTCGTCCTGTCGAGCGTGGCAGGGGAGCGGGTGCGGAAGGCGAACTTCGTCTATGGCTCGTCGAAGGCCGGGCTCGACGGGTTCGCCCAGGGGCTCGGTGACTCGTTGGTCGGATCAGGGGCTTCGGTGCTCGTCGTGCGGCCCGGGTTCGTGCACTCGAAGATGACCGCCGGCATGAAGGCCGCGCCGCTGTCGACGACGCCCGACAAGGTCGCCGAGGCGGTTGCCTCCGGTCTTCGGCGCGGCTCGCGCACCGTGTGGGTGCCGGGGCTCCTCCGCGTGATGTTCTCCGTGCTGCGCCACCTCCCCGGCCCGGTCTGGCGTCGGCTCCCGCTCTGACTCGACGAGGCACTCACGTGCTCGCACCGGTGCTCACACCTGAGCGAAGGTGTCGGAGCGCTGAATGGGGAGACGGTTCGCGGAAACCCCGATCGAGCTAGCGGACCGCCGTGGCTAACGTCGCCGGCGTGACGACGATCCGCACCGTTCAGGAGCTGGAGGTGCTGTACGACCTGCCCGTGCCGTCGTCGATCACCAAGGAGATCGACCACCTCACCGAGCCGCACCGCGCGTACATCGAGGCGTCGCCGTTCGTCGTGGTCGCGACATCCGGCCCGGGCGGACCCGACTGCTCGCCACGGGGCGATCCGGCAGGCTTCGTCCGCGTGCTCGATGAGCGCACGCTGCTGCTCCCGGACCGGCGCGGGAACAACCGGCTCGACACGTTGCGCAACCTCGTCGTCGACCCCCGGATCGGGTTGCTGTTCCTCGTGCCGGGCATCGGCGTGACGTTGCGGGTGAACGGCAGGGCGGAGCTCTCGACGGACCAGACCCTGCGCGAGAGCTTCGCGATGGGCGACAAGCTCCCGACGACGGTCATCGTCGTCACCACGACGGCGGTCTACACCCAGTGCCCGAAGGCGCTCATCCGCTCGCACCTCTGGGATGCCTCGCGCCATCGCGACCCGGCCGAGCTGCCATCGGTCGGGCAGATCATGCAGACGATCACCGCCGGGGCGATCGACGGCAAGGCGTACGACGACGCCTATCCCGAGCGCGTCCGCCAGACGATCTACTGAGCACCGGTACTGTCGCGGGCGATGGAGACGTGGGACGCGATCAGGGCGCGCCGCAACGTGCGCAGCTACGACACGAGACCGGTCGATCCCGGCGATCTCGACCGCATCCTCGAAGCCGGGTGGCGGTCACCGTCGGCTTCCAACCGCCAGAAGTGGGACTTCGTCGTCGTCACCGACCGCGAACAGCTCGGCGCGCTGTCGAAGGTGTGGCAGGGCGCCGGCCACATCGCCACGTCGGCAGCGACGATCGCGCTCGTGCTGCCGGAACCGGAGAACGACCGCTATCGGCTCATGGACCAGTACGACCTGGGGCAGGCCACGATGATGATGATGCTCGCCGCGACCGACCTCGGCATCGGTACCGGGCACTCGGCGGTCGGCGATCAGGAGGCGTGTCGGGAGATCCTCGGCCTGCCCGCGTCGTACCAGTGCGCCTATCTCCTCGCCCTCGGCCACCCGGCCGACCGACCGCTGACGCCGGTGCAGCACCCCGACCGGCGACCGTTCGACGAGGTCGTCCACCGCGGTCGCTGGTAGCCGGTCACGACACGTTCCGCAGGGCACCAGCCGCAAGAGCAGCAGCGCCCATGACGAGGACGGTGGCTCCGTATGCTGGCGATCCGCATGGGCGCGCAGCACGAAGCATCGTCGGTGAGATCGCAGGGAGCGTCGAACGGGCACCGTCTGTTGCGGATCGCCGTCACGGGCGGCCCGGGCGGCGGGAAGACCACGGCGGCCGACCTGTTCCGGCGGGAGATCGGTGAGCAGGTCGTGGTCGTGCCGGAATCCGCGACGACGCTGTTCGCCGGGGGATTCCCCCGCGTCGCAGAACCAGCCGCGCTGCGCTCCGTGCAGCGCGCCATCTTCCAGGTGCAGCGCAGCCAGGAGGACATCCACGCCTCCCTCTATCCGGATCGGATCCTGCTGTGCGACCGAGGCACCGTGGACGGCGCCGTGTACTGGCCAGATGGCTCGGACGGGTTCTTCGAGGCGATGGGGAGCTCGCTCCAGGCCGAGCTCGACCGCTACGACATCGTGCTGTTCTTCGAGACCGCCGCCGTCGGCGGCCTGTCGTGGGAGGGGGGCAACCGCTACCGCGTCGAATCGGATGCGGAGGCCGTCGAGCTCGACACCAGCCTCCGGGAGCTGTGGTCGCTCCACCCGAGGTTCCACCTGGTGCCGCACAACCCGTCGTTCCTCCGCAAGATCACGGTCGCGCTCGCGATCCTCGAGAGCGTGGTCGCCAACCATCGCCGCTCGGGCGGCTGAGACGTCAGCCCCAGCAGAGGCAGAACGGATGCCCTGCGGGATCCGCGTAGACCTGGAAGCCGTCGGCCGACTCGATGTCATCCGCCGGCTTCAGGAGCCTGGCTCCCAGCGACATGGCTTCGTCGTGGGCAGCCCTGATGTCGTCGACGTACACGTCGAGGTGCATCTGCTGCGGCGTCCCGTGGGGCCAGTCGGGCGGAAGGTGGTCGGGTGCGAGCTGGACGCCGATTCGTGGCTCGCCGGCGACGTACACGGTGTGCCAATCGCCGTCGGCGTCGACCGTGCCATTCAGGAGTCCGGCCCAGAAGCTGCTCTCGGCATGGAGATCGGGGGCGTCGAAGACGATGATCTGTCGGGAGGTCTTCATGCCGTCATTCTTTCGACCGGCCGGGAGGATGTCGAGGGCGTCGCAAGGAAACGCATCGAAGCGCCCGGGTCAGCGAGCGAGTCTGGGAGACTCGAGCGGTGAGCGACGATGCGGCGTCCAGCTTGGAGTCCGAGGTGCGCGCCGCACTTCCCGTGGGCGCCGTGGACTGGGCCGTGTCTGCTGGTCGTCGCGGCGGCACCTGGGTCGTGTCGATGAGTCATGAGGCCTCGAACGGGCTGGTGTTCGCTCGAACACCCAGAGACGATCGCGGGCGTGCGGGCGCTCGTGCAGGTGTTCGGCTGGTGTCGAACAGAGGTGGGAGCAGTCGTCGGCCTGCTCGAGGAGGTAGGAGCACTGGGAGCGGCCGAAGCCGACTGGTTCAGGACCTCGTTCGGCGAGGACCGTCCGCCGCCTCGTCCGTCCGGCCTCGTGTAGTGGTTGATCGCCTGTGGGCAGACGTCCCAGGGTTGTGAAAGACGTGGCCGTGGAACCATCCCGCGAGGAGCTCAAGGCGGCGCATTGCTGGGAGACCGCCGACCACGTGCCGAAGCGTCCGGCGATGACGGCGTACCGCCGACGGATGCGACTGCACCAGTCCCGATGGCGGGACGCTCACGGCCACCCGATCGGCTCGCAGCCCCTCGTCCCGCAGGCGGGGAAGCCGTCGCGGCCTGTCGGCAGCCACCTGCCCGTCGACTACGCCCGGCGCACCGGCGCGACCTTCCTGACGCCCGCCGCTCGCGATGCTGCGTCGCTCCGGCTCTCAGCGAGCGGCAAGGAGCCGGAACAGAGCCTCGACGTCCAGCGGACGTGGGCGGACCTCCTCTGGCCGACGGCGTTCTGCTTCAACCTGTTCGGCGAGCTGGCCGCCGACCTCGACCTCGCCGGTCGCTCCGTCCGCAGATGGTGGCCGGACGTGCCCGGCACCGTCGTCGCTGTGCGATTCGAGCACTCACCGGGTCGGCTCGATCGCGCCTACATCGGCAACCTCTGCGCGTTCAGCGTTGCCTTCGTCCTCGACCTCGGCGACGGCACCCGCGGGATCCTCGGGTTCAAAGTCGCCTACGCAGACTGGAACAAGCGGCAGGCGCCGAAGCCGGACCGGCTCGCGCGGTACGTCGAGGTCTCCGAGCGATCGGGCACGTTCGGGACCGGCTGGCTCGACGCCGTCAACGGCACCGAGCTCATCCACGTCTGGCTCGAGCACCAGCTGCTGCACTCCATGCTGCAGCACCGGGGAGGCGAGTGGCGGTGGGGTCGTTACGTCGTCGTCCACCCGGCCGGCAACATCGACTTCGCCGACGTGTGCGCCGGCTACCGCGGACTCCTCGTCGACGATTCGACTTTCACCTCCACGACCGTGGAGGAGCTCCTGGTCGGAGGGGACTTCTCCGAGCCGATGGTCGCTGCGTTCCGTGGGCGCTACCTCCCCGAGCCCGCCGCGTAGACCCTCCGCGAGTCACGACGCTCGACGACATCCAAGGTCGGCGGCTCCGAAGGTCATCGCTGTTCGCAGCTCCGAACCGGCAGCGACGTTCACGTGCTCGTCTTCTCCCACACGGAGACGTGCGAGGTGCTCTCGGCAGTGAAGGGCGTGCGACGCCAGCTGCTCCATCGTTCGCTCGGCGTGAGGCCGGCGATGCGCGCCATGAGGTCGTACTCCGCCGGCCACGCGTATCGATGTGGCGAATTGAACGTCTCGGCGCGGCCGTCCGAGCTCCAGTAGTGATGTGAGGTCAACCTCTGGTCGACGACGTCGTACTCATCGACGCCGACGTGATCGTCCGACACGTCGAACGCGACCAGGCGCTCGCCGATCGGGAGGCGCCGCAGCGCCGGGACGAAGACCTCGATGACGAAGTGACCTCCGATCTCGAGGTGGTCGGCAGCGTTGCAGAAGCAGGCGACCTGCTCGTCTTGAGTGAGCAGGTTCGTGATCGTGTTGAAGACGAGGTAGACGAGTCCGAACGTTCCCTCGACTCGGGT
>JBFWRK010000057.1:0-5330 GCA_050248955.1 Acidimicrobiia bacterium | reverse complement strand
CCGAAGCCGACCTCGACGTCATCGCCTACAAACTCAACAACCGGCCTCGACAAACCCTCGGCTGGATGAAACCATCACGAGCACTCGCCGACCTCGTTGCGCCGACTGCTTGATTCCGCCGTCCGGCCGGGAGCGGAGAACCGGTCGGGGGACGTTGGCGAGCAGAGAACCCCGGGGCGCGCGGGCCGGACCCGGGCGGGGGCATGCGGCGGGGGGGATGCGGCGGGGGCGGGGTGGGATGCGGCGGGGGCGGGGCGGGCCGGACCCGGGCGGGGGCGGGGTGGGATGCGGCGGGGGCGGCAGGGGCCGGGGATAGGGTGCCGCCATGGCGATCGCGAAGGTCTGCGGGATCGAGACCGAGTACGGCATCGTCGTGCGCGGTGCCGACTCGAACCCCGTCGCCGCGTCGTCGCTCTTGATCAACGCCTACGTCAACACGTTCCAGCGCCGAGTCGGTTGGGACTTCGAGGACGAGCACCCGGGCAACGACGCCCGCGGCTTCAGCCTCGACGTCGCCTACCCACCCGACGTCGAGACCCACCTCGTGAACGCCGTGCTCACGAACGGCGCCCGCTACTACGTCGACCACGCCCATCCCGAGATCTCCACTCCAGAATGCGTCGACGCGGCGGAGGTCGTCCGCTTCGACCGCGCCGCCGAGGAGATCGTCCGCCGCTCGATGACCGCCGCCCGCGGCGTGCTCGGCACGGACGCCGAGGTCGTCGTCTACAAGAACAACTCCGACGGCAAGGGCAACAGCTACGGCTGTCACGAGAACTACCTCGTCGCCCGCGAGACCCCGTTCGGTCGGATCGCAACGCAGATCACCCCGCACTTCGTCACCCGCCAGGTCTTCTGCGGCGCCGGCAAGGTCGGCTGCGAGCTCCCCGGCGTCGGAGCCGACGAGGTGCCGTTCCAGCTGTCACAGCGGGCGGACTTCTTCGAGGAGGAGGTCGGCCTCGAGACGACGTTGAAGCGCCCGATCGTCAACACCCGCGACGAGCCGCACTGCGACCCGCAGCTGTACCGGCGACTCCACGTCATCGTCGGCGACGCGAACATGAGCGAGGTCGCCACCTACCTGAAGGTCGGCACCACGGCGATCATCCTCGCGATGATCGAGGACGACGTGCTCGGCACCGACCTCGTCCTCGCGAATCCGGTGCCGGCGATCCGCCAGGTCAGCCACGACCTCACGCTCACCCGCACCGTGCTGCTCCGCAGCGGTCGCCGCGCCACTGCGCTCGAGGTCCAGTGGTCGCTGCTCGAGCGGGCGCAGAAGTACGAGCGGTCGCACGGGCTCGTCGCCGTGGGCGAGGCCGTCGGCGCCGACGTCCTGCAGCGCTGGGAGACCGTGCTCACCGGGCTGGAGCGCGACCGGACGAGTGTGGCCCACTGGGTCGACTGGGTCGCGAAGGAGCGACTCCTGCACGGCTACAGCGAGCGTCACGGCATCGCGCCCGCCGACGTACGGCTGAAGGCGCTCGATCTGCAGTACCACGACATGCGAGCCGACCGTTCGCTCGCCGGTCGCGTCGGGCTCGAGGTGATGGTGCCGACGGACGAGGTCATGGAGGCGATGACCATGCCGCCGACCACGACCCGTGCCTACTTCCGTGGTCGCTGCCTCGCGAAGTGGCCCGACGACATCGTTGCTGCGAACTGGGATTCGATGGTGTTCGACCTCGGCCGCGACCCGCTGCGCCGGGTGCCGATGATGGAACCGCTACGCGGGACGGAAGCACATGTGGGTAGGTTGATCGACGACAGCGCGACAGCAGCAGAGCTGCTGGCGAAGCTGGGCTCCTAGGAGAGAACCATGGCAGAGCGCACTCAGAAGAAGACGACTCCGGAACGCACCCGCACCGAGGAGACCGTCGAGAACGCGCCGGCATCGTCCGCCCAGGGCGACAAGCTGAAGGCGGAGCTCGACGACCTGCTCGACGAGATCGACGAGGTGCTCGAATCGAACGCGGAGGACTTCGTGAAGTCCTACGTCCAAAAGGGTGGTCAATAGCCCGAGGCCCACCGGTCGGCCGGTAACGTCCGGAGCACCTATGGCCTCCATGCCTTTCTTCACGCCCGGCGACGACCCGGGTTCGAGCTTCCCTGCACTCCTGCAGCGGATCGGGATGACACCGTTCCCCGGGCCCCACGGTGGTGACCGCGATCTCGACGTGCCGCACGCGACCACGTGCGTCGCGGCCCGGTACGAGGGCGGCGTGGTGATGGCCGGCGACCGGCGGGCCACCTCGGGCAACCTGATCTCGCACCGCACGATGGAGAAGGTCGCCCAGGCCGACAGCCACAGCGGCGTCGCCATCGCAGGTGCCGCTGGACCGGCGATGGAGATGGTCAAGCTCTTCCAGCTGCAGCTCGAGCACTACGAGAAGGTGGAGGGTCAGCTGCTCAGCCTCGACGGCAAGGCGAACCAGCTGTCGATGCTCCTCCGTGGCAACCTCCCCGCAGCGATGCAGGGCATGGTCGTCGTGCCGATCTTCGCCGGCTACGACCTGCGCCGGCGGCTCGGGCGGCTGTTCGCGTACGACGTCACCGGCGGACGCTACGAAGAGCTCGAGTACGTCGCCACCGGATCGGGCAGCCTGCACGCAGGCACCGTCGTGAAGGTCGGCTACCGCTCCACGCAAACGCGTGACGAGGCGATCGTGCTCGTCCTGCGGGCGCTGTGGGAGGCCGCGGACGCCGACTCGGCAACCGGCGGGCCGGACGCACTGCGTGGCATCTACCCCGTGGTGACCACGATCGAGGCCGACGGGTTCACCCGCGTCGACGACGACGAGTTGCGCCAACGCTACGAGACCATCGCGGCGGAGGTGTCGGCGCGATGAGCACGCCGTTCTACGTCGCCCCCGAGCAGGTGATGAAGGACCGGGCGGACTATGCCCGGAAAGGCATCGCTCGTGGCCGCGCGGCCGTGGCGGTCGTCTACGCCGACGGGGTGGCACTCGTCGCCGAGAACGCGTCGAACACGCTGCGCAAGGTGAGCGAGATCTACGACCGCATCGCCTTCGCCGGTGTCGGCAAGTACAACGAGTTCGACCAGCTGCGGGTGGCCGGCGTGCGCGCCGCCGATCTGAAGGGCTACCAGTACTCGCGCGAGGACGTCGACGCTCGCAGTCTCGCGAACCAGTACGCGCAGATCCTCGGTCAGGTCTTCACCCACGAGATGAAGCCGATGGAGGTCGAGATCCTCGTCGCCGAGGTCGGCCACAACGGCAGCCCCGACCAGTTGTTCCACATCCTCTACGACGGCACCGTCGTCGACGAGCGCCGGTTCAGCGTCCTCGGTGGCGATGCGGACGCGATCACGGGCCGGCTCGACACGGCGTTCACGGAGGGTGCTGACCTCGGTGCTGCCGTACGGGCAGCGACGACGGCGCTCAGCGGGCCCGAGCGCCAGCTGACTGCTCCGGACCTCGAGGTCGCTGCGCTGTCGCGCTCCAACGGTCGGCGCTGCTTCCGCCGGCTCACCGACGACGAGGTCGCCGACTGTCTCGCCGGCGGCTGATCTCGCTGTCTCCGCCGCGGCTGAACCCCGGCGGAAGCAGATGCAGCCACGCGTGGCGGCACCAGCGATAGGTTGCCCCCATGGAGCGGCGCATCTTCGGCCTCGAGAACGAGTACGGGGTGACCTGCACGCTGCGCGGCCAACGACGCCTGAGCCCCGACGAGGTCGCCCGCTACCTGTTCCGTCGCGTCGTGTCGTGGGGACGCAGCTCCAACGTGTTCCTGCAGAACGGCGCCCGGCTCTACCTCGACGTCGGCTCGCACCCCGAGTACGCGACGCCCGAGTGCGACTCGCTCTACGACCTCGTCGTCCACGACAAGGCCGGTGAGCGGATCCTCGAGCAATTGCTCGTCTCCGCCGAGCAGCGCCTCCGCGAAGAGGGCATACGGGGAACGATCTACCTGTTCAAGAACAACACCGACTCGGCAGGGAACAGCTACGGCTGCCACGAGAACTACCTCACGAGCCGGCGGGACGACCTCGCGCACTACGCCGAGGTGCTGATCCCGTTCTTCGTCTCCCGGCAGATCTTCACCGGCGCCGGCAAGGTGCTCCAGACCGCACGCGGGCCGATCTACTCGATCGCGCAACGCGCCGAGCACATCTGGGAGGGCGTGTCCTCGGCGACGACCCGGAGCCGCCCGATCATCAACACCCGCGACGAACCGCATGCGGACGCCGAGCGCTACCGCCGCCTCCACGTCATCGTCGGCGACTCGAACATGAGCGAGTACACCACGTTCGTGAAGGTCGGCTCGGCGGCCGTGATGCTGCGCATGCTCGAGGACCCGCAGGTCGTCCTTCGTGACATGACGCTCGAGAACCCGATCCGCGCGATCCGCGAGATCAGCCACGACATGACCTGTCGGCGCAAGGTGCGCCTCGCCAACGGTCGCGAGGTGAGCGCGCTCGACATCCAGCGCGAGTACCTCGACCGCGCGTTGCGCTACGCCGAGGTGAAGGGGCTGCCGCCGCTCGAGCAGAAGGCGCTCGAGATGTGGGAGCACTGCGTATCCACGATCGAGAACGACCCGTTGAAGCTCGACCGCGAGGTCGACTGGGTGATCAAGCACAAGCTGATCGAGGCGTATCGGGCGAAGCACGACCTCGGCATGGGGCACGCCCAGATCCAGCTCCTCGACCTCCAGTACCACGACATCACCCAGGACCGCGGCCTGTTCTACCGGATGCAGCGCAAGGGGATGGTCGAGCGGTTGTGCACCGACGCCGACATCGAAGCCGCCGTCGACACGCCACCCCAGACCACCCGGGCACGGCTGCGTGGCGATTTCATCAAGCGCGCGAAGGAGCGCAAGCGCGACTATACCGTCGACTGGGTGCACCTGAAGCTGAACGACCAGGCCCAGCGGACCGTGCTCTGCAAGGACCCGTTCAAGAGCCGGGACGAGCGGGTGGAGAAGCTCATTGCCTCGCTCTGAGACCCCTCCGGCGCGCTCGGATCGCGGCTCGGAACCGGTACCGTTCCTGCCCTCATGATCGACAAGCCACCCACCGACCCGCTGCTGATGCTGCGAGTCGACGCTGAGGACGAGGAGGACAACGAGTCCTCCTGGCTGGCTGATCGCGACGGACATGGGGACGCCGCCGAGCACGGCGAAGCGAGTGGTCCTGTCGGCCCGGATGGCGTCGTCGTGCTCGTCAAGCGCTCGTCGCACTGGCACACCCTGCGGGAGTGGTTCATCGTCGTCGTGGTGGCGCTCGTGGTGGCGCTCGTCATCCGCACCTTCGTCGTGGCGCCGTTCTACATTCCGAGCGATTCGATGTTCGACACGCTGCACAC
>JBFWRK010000056.1:0-5354 GCA_050248955.1 Acidimicrobiia bacterium | reverse complement strand
TGCGCCATGTGGGGCGAGGGCTAGGGTCAGCGGTGGTGCCCGATGATCCCCGCGCCTGGGAAAGGTCGATGGTTGCCCGCATCACCGCGGGTGACGACTCGGCATTGGCCGCGGTGTACGACCAGTATGCACCGCTGGTGCACGGCATCGCCGTGCGGCTGGTCGGGTCGGCCACCGCGGCCGACGTCTGCCAGGAGGTCTTCGTCGCGTTGTGGGAGCACCCGGAGCGGTTCGATGTCGAGCGCGGCACGTTGCGGACGTACCTCGCGACCATCGCCCGCTGCCGCTCCATCGACGTGTTGCGGCGAACGGGCCGGCGCGCGGCGAACGAGCAGCGGTCGATCCAGCATGCGGCGACGACAGCGCCGAACGTCGAAGAAGCTGCGCTGGCGATGATCGCTGCCGAACGTCTCAGGGCAGCGGTCGAGCGCCTGCCGGCCGAGCAACGGCGGGCGATCGAGCTGGCGTACTTCGGCGGCTTGACCTTCCAGCAGGTCGCGCAGGCGACCGGCGCGCCGGAGGGCACTGCGAAGTCTCGGCTCCGCCTCGCGTTGGAGCATCTCACCCGCGCGCTGCGCACGGACGGGGCGGTGGAGTGGGCATGAAGCGCGACCAGGTGGACGAGTTGTTGGGGGCGTGGGCGCTCGATGCGCTCGACGAGTCCGCTCGCGACGAGATCGACCGTGACATCGCGATGTATCCGGAGCTCGTTCGCCGCAGCGATGCGATGCGGCACGTCACCGCGCTGCTGGGGGAGAGCCTCGCCGGGGCGCCACCGGCGGACCTGCGCGATCGGCTGTTGAGCGCAGCTACCGCCCGCTCCGCCGAGTCACGGGTCACGGCATCGACCCCGCTCGAGGTGTTCGCGCATCAGGTGGCAGCGCTGCGCGCGCTGCTCACCTCGCTCTCGCCCGACGACTGGCAGGCTGAAGCCGCTCCGTACGCGTGGACGGTGCACGGGCTCGTCGCCCACCTGCTCGTGATCGAGAAGTACACCGCGCAGCAGCTCGGTCTCGGCGGCACGGGCGCTTATGCCGCCGACGAGCATCATCTCGCGCTCGGGACGGACGAGATCCGCGACGAGCTCGCCCGTCCGCCGCGCGACACCGTCGAAGCGTGGGACCGACGCGCGACGTCCACCCTCGAACAGCTCCACTCGTCTCCGGACGTGGACGCGGAGCTGCCGGTGACGATGCACGGCTGGCCGTTCACCGTCGGATCCGTGCTGATCGCCCGTGGGTTCGAGCTCTGGACGCATGCCGACGACATCCGCCGCGCCACGGGCCGATCGCTCGAGGCGCCGTGTGCTGCCGACCTGCGGGCGATGTCGTCGTTCTCGGTCGCCAGCCTGCCGCTGCTCGTCTCGGTCGTCGCGCCCGACGTGCCGGTCCGTCCGGCTCGCGTCGTGCTCACCGGTGCCGGCGGTGGCACGTTCGACCTTCCCGCCGGGAGCAGCCCGGAGCAGCGGCAGCTCACGATCGTCACGGATCTCGTCGACTACTGCCGCCTCGTCGCCCGCCGCATCGATCCCGACGAGCTCGACGCGACGGTCGAGGGCGACGGTGAGCTCGCCGGCGCCCTCTTCGCTGCCGCCCGCGTCTTCGCGATGTGAACGATCGGATGGCGGAGGCGGTCATGGAGGATCGCCGCCCGGGCCGCGTTCGCACCGCACGCGCCGTGGACGGCACCGCCCGGGTGGGCTGAGGCGGACGCGAGGTACAACCCGCGGATCGCCGTCTCCGCACGGGCGAGGCCGGGCACCGGCCGGAAGACGAGCTGCTGGTGCGGCTGCGCGGTGCCGCCGTTCAGGTCGCCGCCGACGAGGTTCGCGTCAGCGCGTTCGAGGTCGATCGGCGACATGATGTGGCGTGCTGTGACGAGTGAGCCGAAGCCTGGCGCGAGCCGTTCGATGCGGGCCTGCATCCGGTCGGCGAACCGCTCGCAGTCACTCTCGCTCCAGGTCGGTCCGACACCTTCGCCGCCGGCATCCGCGACGACCGCCTGCGGGACACGGGTGTACGCCCACAGCGTTTCGGTGCCAGCTGGCGAACGCGTCGGGTCGGCCGTGGTCATCTGACCGACGAGCAGGAACGGGTCGGACGGAACGCGCCCCATCGACAGCTGCGCGGACGTCATCGTCAGCTCGTCGAGGCTGTCGGCGATGTGGACGGTGCCAGCCTCCGCGACGCCCGCGTCGGCCCAGGGGACGCGCCCGTCGACGGCCCAGTCGACCTTGAACGTGCCGAACCCGCGCTGCACCCGGTGCAGCCGGCGCACGACGTCGGCCGGCAGGTGCGACTCGCCGACCATGCCGATCAGCAGCCGGGCGACGTCGCAGTCGGCCAGCACGGCGCGCCGGGCGGAGACGGACCTGCTGTCCGCCGTCACCACGCCGACTGCCCGCCCCTCGCGGACGACGACCTCGTCGACGCGCGCCCCGCACTCGATGTGGACGCCGCGCCGCGCGGCGCGAGCGACGAGGGCAGCGGTGATCTGCCCGGCGCCGCCGACGGGTACCGGGAAGCCGTACTGCTGGCCGAGGCAGACCAGCAGCCACCCGAACACGGCGCTGCCGGTCGACTCCGGCGTGACATCGGCGTGCAGCGCGTTGCCTGCGAACAGCAGTCGACCCGCGCTGCCGCGGAACTCCTCCTCGACGAATCGCCGCAGCGGCATCACCGCCAGCCGGGCGAGGTCGCGCGCTCCGTCCGATCGGGCGGCGGCCAGGAGCCGCAGCGATGCGCGGACCGGAGGGAACGGTGAGAGGAGTGCCTCCATGAGCGGATCCGACAGGCGCATCCAGCGCTCGACGATCCGGCGGTACCGAGCACCGTCGCCGAGCGAGTCGCGGACGAGCGATGCAGCCGTGCGCTCGATGTCACGGTGCAGGATCGCCGGCGGCCCGTTCGCGCGCAGATGCGCCAGCACCGTCGGCGCGTGAGACCAGCGGAGCCCCTCGTCCTCGAGCCGCAGCGACCTCATCACCGCCGAGGCCGCCGTCATCGGGTAGAAGGCGCTGAAGAGGTCGTTGCGGAACCCGGGCGCGGTGATCTCCGCCGTGCGGACCGCACCGCCCGGTTCGTCGTTCGCTTCGAGCACGACGGTGTCCCACCCCGCATCAGCGAGCAGGTTCGCGGCGACGAGCCCGTTCGGCCCGGCGCCGATCACGACCGCGTCGGCCACGCTCACGTCCTCGTCCTGTGCATCGGGATCCAGCCGCTGGGCACTCACGACGAACGTAGCAGCGGGTGGCGTTCTCACGACCGGCGCGTCGGTGTTTGGCCGAGCGCGACGACGGGCAGGGTCCGATGGTGAGTGCGAGCGAGCTCGACACCCTGTGGATCGTGCGCCACGGCCAGAGCCTGGGCAACGTGGCGCGTGATGCCGCACGTGGACGCGACGACGAAGTTCTGGACATCGCCGAGCGCGACATGGACGTGCCGCTCTCGGCGGCGGGGCGCGATCAGGCAGCGGCGTTCGGACGCTGGCTCGCGACGTGCCCGGCGGATGTGCTCCCGCAGGTCGTTCTCTCGTCACCGTACGCGCGATCGATCGAGACGGCCGACGTGTGTCTCGATGCGGCCGGGTTGGACCTGCGGGTCCACCACGACGAGCGACTGCGCGAACGGGAGCTCGGCGTGCTCGACCTGCTGACGCGGACGGGCTTCGCGAACAGGTTCCCGGACGAGTTCCGCCGGCGTGAGCGCCTCGGCAAGTTCTATCACCGGCCCCCGGGCGGTGAGAGCTGGGTCGATGTCGCGCTGCGGCTGCGCTCACTGCGTGACTCGCTGGTGCGCGAGCACGCCGACCGGCGCGTCCTCGTCTTCACCCACGAGGTCGTGATCATTCTCTTGCGCTATCTGATCGAGGACCTCGACGAGCAGCGCGCGTTGCAGCTGAGCCGCGAGGAGCGGCTCGCGAACTGCTCCTTGACCACGTTCGTGCGCGACGCGGACGGGCGGCTCGTCGTCGACCTCGACGGATGGACGGCTCCGCTCGAGGCCGGGCCGGCGACCGTGACGAAGGAGCACGATGCCCCGGTCGCCCCACGTTGAGCAGGGGCCGCCAGCGGCAAAGCCGTTGGATGCCGCGCTCCTGCGCTCGTGGCCGCTGCCGCTCGCGACGAACGGCGACAAGCACTCGCGCGGAACGGTCCTCGTGGTGGGCGGGTCGGTGCGGACTCCCGGCGCAGTGCTGCTGTCGGGTCTCGCGGCACTGAGGATCGGAGCGGGCCGGTTGCAGATCGCAACCGCAGCCCCTGCCGCCACCGCGCTCGCGGTCGCGCTGCCCGAAGCGATGGTCGCCCCGATGCCCGTCGACGGAAAGGGCTCGCTGCTCGTAGCCGAGGCGGTCGCTGTGCTCGTCGAGCTCCTGCCGGGTGCGGACGCCGTCCTCATCGGCCCGGGGATGAGTGGTCAGACGGCGACCGCCGAGGTGCTCCAGGAAGTACTGCCCCGGATCGGTTCCTCGACCTGCGTGGTGCTCGACGCGCTCGCGCTGTGCTCGATGGACGGCGTCGGCAGCGACGGTCTCCGCCAGCTGCGCGACCGCTTGGTGGTCACGCCGAACCGCGCAGAGCTCGAACAGCTCGCAGCTGCGTTCGACGCGTTCGACGAGCTCGGTGAGGTCGCTCGATCCTCGGGTGCCGTCGTGACGTCCTTCGGCACCGTCGCCGCACCGGACGGGCGTCGTTGGTGCATCGACGATGCCGCTCCCGGCCTCGGCACCTCGGGATCGGGCGACGCGCTCGCGGGGCTGGTCGCCGGTGCGGCCGCGCGGTGCGGCGACGCGGCGCAGGCGACCTGCTGGGCGACCTACGCGCACCACGCGTCCGGCCTGCGCCTGACCGACCGGCTCGCTCCGCTCGGCTTCATCGCACGGGAGATCGTCGACGAGGTGCCGTTCGTGCTCAGTGCTCTGGAACGCACCGTCGCGTGACCCGCCGCTCTGCGGTTTGTGTGACCGCGGCGGAGGGTAACGGCTCCGGCGAAGGGAGGATCGATGAGCGCAGGTGGTTGGACGATGGCGGGTGTCGTGGTGCTGACTGCGGCAACACTCGTGTTCTTGCTGGCGTCGATGCTGCGCAGCATCCGCAACGAGCACACGGCGGGCAGGAGCGTGGTGCGCGAGTTCAGCCTCGGCCTCGGTTTGATGGTGCTGTTCTTCGTGACGTGGTTCGCTCACGCGGTGACCGAGTGGCAGGTGTTCACCGACGAGCAGCTCAGCCACGGCGCCGAGCCCCAGGTGGGTGACTTCGTCGCCGAGTTCGCCCAATCGACGCTCGAGAACTGGCAGTCGGAGTTCCTCCAGCTGTTCTCGTTCGTCGTGCTCGCCGCGCTGTACATCCACAAGGG
>JBFWRK010000055.1:0-5666 GCA_050248955.1 Acidimicrobiia bacterium | reverse complement strand
TCATCGCCTACAAACTCAACAACCGGCCTCGACAAACCCTCGGCTGGATGAAACCATCACGAGCACTCGCCGACCTCGTTGCGCCGACTGCTTGATTCCGCCGTCCGGATGGGAGCGGAGAACCGGTAGGGAGTTGTCGGCGAGCAGAGAACCTGGGGATTGGTGGGACTGGGCCGCGCGCCGGGCCCGCAGCCGGCTTTGTGGCGACGGGCACCCGGAGAAGCGGTGCTGTGGCATCTTTGTGGCGGATTTTCGGCTGGACCCGTCGCCCGGGCTCCCGGGTTCGGGGCCGGACCCTAGGCCCGGGCTGCCGGGTGCGGCCCGGACCTGTCGCCGGGGGCCTGGGTTCTGGCCCGGACCGGCCGGTGGGGCCGCCGGTACGATGGGCCGGTGTTCGCGGGCATCTTCGGAACGGTCATGTGGGCACTCGGCGCGCTCGTGATGTTCGTCGTCCTGTGGAAGGTCGGCATCGGCATGACCCGGAGCCTCACCACGCAACTACCCGGCCCACCGCCGGAGGGCGAACTGCGCAAGGTCAGCGTCCGTTACCGCTGCAGCAACTGCGGCACCGAGCTGCGGATGACGCTCGCCCCCGAGGAGGATCCGCCTCCGCCGCGCCACTGCATGGAAGACATGGACCTGGTCGCGCCGATCGACTGACGAGCGCAGCGGGTCGGTCCGAGCGGCCGGGAGCGCAAGACCGGGCGAGCGCAGCGGGTCCGGCCCGAGTGGCCAAGACCTGCCACGTCCGGCGTCAGTTAGTTGTCCACAGCTGTGGACAACGCTGTCGATAATGACACGGATGTAAGCCGCCGTTCACCCGCCGGTCGGCTGGTCGCCCCCGGCGTGACACCGCACCGTCAGCGATACTTGGTCGCGGTGTACAACCCGCCGAGGATCATCCCCAGGCCGGCCATGAGGTACCACTGGCTCCGGCCACCGGGCACGGCGCCGAGGTAGTAGAGGATGATGATCAGCCCGCCGAGGAGCCACAGGGCGAACATGAGGATCGGAACCCAGCGTGGGCTCTCCTTCATGTAGCTCGGTACCGGCGGGGTGTAGCGCGACGACGGGGCGACGGCGTGATGCGGGTCCCGGTCGGCGCGGATCGGCGGCGGCCCCGCGGTCGGGGGCCGGTTCGGAGAGCCTGGACGGGTGCCCTTCGGGGTGACCCGGCTTCCACCTTTGCGCTTCGGGGGTGCCACGAGTAGGCGAGTGTAGAGGCCGCTCGTCCGGATCACCTCGTCGGGTCGATCCGCTCTGCCGGGCACAAGGCGGGCACAAGGCGGACGCGACCGGGTCCGAGCCGGTCGCGAGCCTGGGCGCGAGTCGGTCGCGAGCCGGGAGGGAGTCGGGCGGCAAGCCGGTCGACAGGCGCCGGGTCGAGCGGCAAGGCTGACGGCGTGACCCGCGTCCTCGTGATCGACAGCTACGACTCGTTCGTCTACAACCTCGTCCAGTACCTCGGCGAGCTCGGTGCCGAGCCGTTGGTCCACCGCAACGATGCGATCACGGTCGGGCAGGCCGTCGACCTCGCGCCCGACGCCGTGCTGCTGTCACCGGGACCCGGGCGACCGGAGGACGCCGGCATCATCTGCGACGCGATCGGCGCCTTCGCCGAGCGCGGCACGCCGGTGTTCGGCGTGTGCCTCGGGCTCCAGGCGATCGGCTACGTCTACGGCGGCACGATCGCGCGGGCGCCGGAGCTGATGCACGGCAAGACGTCGTTCGTGCGCCACCACGGCGAGGGGGTGTTCGCCGGGCTCCCGTCGCCGCTCGAGGCAACCCGCTACCACTCGCTCGTGGTCGAGCGTGAGGGCCTGCCCGACGAGCTCGTCGTGACCGCCGAGACCGACGACGGCACGATCATGGGGTTGCGTCACCGCGAGCTCCCGGTCGAGGGCGTGCAGTTCCATCCCGAGTCGATACTCACCGCGCACGGCCACGACCTCCTGCGGAACTTCCTCTCGAGGGCTGCGGTCGTCTGACAGACGACCGCCGAGCCAACCTCGATCGATCAGGGTCCGGTCGTCGTTGTCGGCGTCGACGTCGTGCTGGGCGGGGTCGTCGTCGTGGTGGTGGTCGTCGAGGTGGTGGTGGTCGTCGTCGTGGCCGGAGCCGGTCCGGCGACAGCGACCGTGATCGTCACGGTCGAGCCCTTCGGCACCTGACCGGACGACGGCGTCTGGGCGACGACCTTGCCCGCCGAGTCGTCGTCGAACGCCACGGTCACCGTCTGCACTCTCGCCTTCAGCTCCCGGTCCTGCAGTGCCTGGCGGGCGAGGTTCTCGGTGACGCCGATCAGTGGTGGCACGTCGACGAGCTCGGCACCCTTCGACACGATCAGCTTCACGGTCGAGCCCTTGTCGGCCGACTGCCCCGCGGCTGGATCGGTGCCGATCACCTGACCGGCGGGAATCAGATCGTTGAACTCCTCGGCTCGCTCGACGACGAAGCCGAGCGCCTCGAGCTCGCTCTTGGCCGCAGCCTCGGACTTGTTCTGGAGGACCGGCACCACCTCTTGGCCCTTGCCCTTCGAGACGATGACCTGCACCGTCTCACCCGGCTTGAGCTGGGTGCCCGCTCCCGGCACCTGGCCGATCACCGTGCCGGCCGGCCGACCCTCGGGGTCGTCCTGGTCGACACGTTGCGGCACGAAGCCGTCCGTCGAGAGCAGCTGGAACGCCTCGTCGTAGGTCTTGCCGACGACGTCGACGAGCGCGATCGGCTCGACGCCGGGATTGAATTTGATCGTGATGATCTGGTCGGTCGTGACGATGACGGTGGGGAGCGGCAGCTGGTCCCACACGACGTTCTCGCCGACGCCCTCCTTCGCCTCGGGGATCGCCTCGTACTTCAGGTCGCGGCTGTCCAGCTCTGCGATCGCGTCCTCGAGCGTGAGGTTGCGCAGCTCCGGCATCGTGATCGTCGTCGGCTCGTTCTCGGACGTGAGGTAGTTGAACAGCAGGATGCCGCCGAGCACGAGGGCGACGATCGCGAGGATCGACCCGAGCACGTAGAGGCCGGTGCGGCGCGGTGGTTCGTAGACCGGTTGCTGCTGCGAGGGGTAGCCGCCCGATGGCACCGCAGTGGTGCGCGGCATCGCGGTCGTCGAGGAGTACGCGGCGGTGGCCGTGGCCGTGGTGCGCGGGGTGACGGTGGTGCTCGGCACCGCAGTGGTGACGCCGGCGGCCGCTGCGGCCGCCGCAGCCGCGCCACCCATCAGCGCGGTCAGCGCCTGTACGGGCTGTCCGTCGCGGAAGCGGCGCAGGTCGTCGCGCAGCTCCTCGGCTGTGGCGTAGCGGACGCTGGCGTTCTTCGCCAGCAGCTTGGCGACGATCGCCTCGAACGGGCGGGGCACGTCAGGAGCGAGCTGGTTCAAGGGCTGCGGAGTGTCGTGCACCTGCTTGTACGCGATGGCGACGGGGTTGTCGCCGGCGAACGGCGGTCGGCCGCCGACCATCTCGTAGAGCACGATGCCCAGCGAGTACAGGTCGCTGCGCGGGTCGGGCTGCGCGCCCTGCGCCTGCTCGGGTGAGAAGTACGTCGCCGTGCCCATCACCGCGCCGGCCTGGGTGAGGTCCTGCTCGTGAGCGGAGTTCAGCGCTCGGGCGATGCCGAAGTCGGCGACCTTCACGCGGCCGTCGTTGGCGATGAGGATGTTCGCCGGCTTCACGTCGCGATGGACGACGCCGCTGCGGTGGGCGAAGCCCAGCGCGGCCGCCACTTCGGCAGCGATCTCGGCGGCCTGGCGGGCGTTGAGCTTGCCGTTGGCGCGCAAGATGTCGGCGAGCGTGCGGCCGTTCACGTACTCCATCGCCATGAAGTAGGTGTTCGACTCGCGGCCCCAGTCGTAGACGCCGACGATGTTCGGGTGGTTCAGGTTGGCGGCGGACTGCGCCTCGCGGCGGAACCGCTCGACGAAGTTGGGGTCCGTCGCGAACTCGGGGAACAGCACCTTGATCGCGACGGGACGGTCGAGCAGCCGGTCGCGGGCGACGAACACGTCGGCCATGCCGCCGCGCCCGATGCGTTGTTGGATCTCGTAGCGGTCGTTGAAGACCGGCCGGTCAGATGCCGTCATGCGTTCACCGAGGTTACCGACGGGTTTCGCTGGGTACGAGACAGCGACCGGTCAGACCTGTCACCTTTCTGGGGCAATGTCATGCGGGGAGGACCGTCAACGCGTAGTCGAGGAACTGCTTCGCAAGAGGACCGGCGAGCGTACCGCCGGTTCCCGCTGAGATCTCGGCGTTGGTGCCTTTGAGCATCGCGACGACCGCGATGCGCGGTGCCTCGGCCGGTGCGAAGGCAGTGATCCAGGCGTGCGAGCGGGCCGGCTCGCCCTTGGCGTTGAGCTGGGCGGTACCGGTCTTCGCGGCGGCCTGGATGCCGTTCTCGAGCTGCATGGTGCTGCGGGCGGTGCCGTTCTGGACGACGCCGACCATCAGCTCCGTGAGCGCGGCGGACGTCTGCGGGCTCATCGGCGTCTTCCACACGGACGGGGCTGTCCGGCTGAGCACACGGTCGTCGTGGTCGCGGGTCTCGGCCACGACGTAGGGCGACATCATCTGACCGCCGTTGGCGACGCTGGACGCGACCATCACCATGTGCAGCGGCGTGAGCGCGACCTCGTTCTGGCCGAAGCCGCGGATCGCGAGGAGCGGCGTCGCCTGGTCGAAGTCGGCGACGTCACCGAAGAAGCTGGCTGCCGGCCGGGGCAGGTCGATCGGGAGCGCCTCGTTGAGTCCGAACGCGTTGGCGCCGGCGACCATCCGCTCGGGACCGAGCTCGACGGCCGTGCGGGCGAAGGGAGTGTTGCAGCTGCGGGCGAAGATCTCACGCATGTCGCCGCCGCACGTCGAGCCGCCGTAGTTCTCGATCGGGTCGGTGGTGAGCGGCGGGAGGTACTGGTTCTCGTCGGGGAAGAAGGAGTCGAAGCTGAGGACGCCTGCTTCGAACGCCGTCGCCGTGGTGACGATCTTGAACGTCGAGCCCGGCATGTAGCGCTCCTGGTACGCGTTCGCCAGCAGTGGCTTGCCCGGCGACGCGTCGTAGAACGTGATCACGTCGCCGGCGCGCTTCGTGTCGTGCACGGCGATCTCGTTCGGGTCGAAGACCGGTGTGCTGTACATCGCCAGGATCGCTCCGGTGCGGGGATCGACGGCGACGATCGAGCCCTCGCGCCCGCCGAGCAGGTCCTTCGCCAGCTGCTGCAGGTCGGATCGCATCGTGAGCACGACCGAGCCGGTGTTGTCCTTGTCGCCGCTGAAGATCCCGGGCAGCCCGCCGAGCTGCTGTTGCACGGTCTTGCCGCTCAGCACGTCGTTCTGTGTCTTCTCGAGCTGTGTCGCGCCGTAGGCGAACGAGTAGTAGCCCGTGACGTTCGCGAAGAGATCGCCGGTCGGGTAGGTTCGCTGGAAGTCGAACTTGCCGTCGGTCGACACGACCGACTCGGCCGCGACGACACCGTCTGCGGTCACGATCGGGCCGCGCGGCTTGTTGAAGTCGCGCGTGACCTCGCGCGTGTTGCGTGGGTCGGCGCGGAACTCGCGCGCCTGCCCGACCTGCAGGAAGTTCAACTGCACGAACAGCACGACGTAGCAGAGCAGCAAGACGGCGGCGAGCCTGCGGATGCGGGCGTTCATGCGATCACCGTCGCGTCG
>JBFWRK010000054.1:0-5729 GCA_050248955.1 Acidimicrobiia bacterium | reverse complement strand
CAACTGTCGACCCTCCGCATCGTTCAACCGACGCACACGCACACGTTCAGCCATCCCGCGATCAAAACAGACCCAACAACCCAAGTGGTGGACGCGCACCACCAACCACAGTGGTCAGAGCACTAGCGCGAACATTGCCGGACGCGACACAACTAGCCGGTGAGGACGAGGCCGGCGATCACCTCCTCGAGATCATCCGAGGACACGCCGTAGGCGAGCACGGTGTAGGGGCCACACGGAAGCGAGAACGCGACCCGGAAGCCGTCCTCGATCCCGCCGAGCTGACCCGTGGTGCCGAGCACGTCGATCGGCTCGTCGGTCATCGACACGTAGCCAGGCAGGCTCTCGCTGTAGATGTCGATGAAGCGGCCCGGCTCCCCCGCGTAGTGGTGCACTCCAGGGTCGACCGGCTCGACCGGCTCGATCGGAACCGCGGATCCGTCGGGGCCGATGGTGATCTGTCCTCCACTCCCGGGCAGGAGCTCGGGAGAGAAGCCGTCCGGGAGGGTTGTCGCCGCTGGAGCCTCAAGAGACAGCAGACGGCTCCCGACCATGAACGAATGGTGCGTGGCGCTGCATCCGGGTGGCAACCCCACCGCTGCACGGCCCGGATGCCTGTCGTCCGAGTGCGCCGATGAGTCCGCCAGGCTGCGACCGTCATCTCTCGCATCTACCCGCTGACCTCTGCGGGCAGCCCGGTCAGGAGGATCGACGGTGACCATCGGATCTGCACTGCCAGCGACCCGCACGCTGTTGACGGGTCTCGTGATGGGCGAGTCGCCCCGCTGGCACGGCGGGCGATTGTGGTTCTGCGACTGGGGAGTCGGCGACATCATCTCGGTCGGGCTGGACGGACGCAGCGAGGTCATGGCTCACGTCGACTCGTTGCCGCTGTCCATCGACTGGCTGCCCGATGGTCGGCTCCTCGCCGTGGCATCGCGTGAGGGTCGGCTGCTCCGTCAGGAGGCAGATGGCACGCTCGTCACCCACGCCGAGCTCTCCGCCGTGTCGACGCACCCGTGGAACGAGATCGTCGTCGATGCCACCGGCAGGGCCTACGTGAACAGCATCGGGTTCGAGATGATGGCCGGGGAAGCGGCCGGCGCCGGGTTCATCGTGGTGGTGGGTGCTGACGGCGTCATCCGGCGCGTGGCAGATGGGTTGTCGTTTCCCAACGGCATGGCGATCACGGCAGATGGGTCGACCCTGCTCGTGGCCGAGTCGTACGGTGGCTGTCTGAGCGCATTCGACATCGGCGACGATGGCGCGCTGTCGAACCAGCGGATCTGGGCGGCGGTCGACGGCAGCGCGCCCGACGGCATCTGCCTCGATGTCGAGGGCGCGGCCTGGTTTGCCGACGTACCCAACCAACGCTGCGTGCGCGTCGCACAGGGCGGCGAGGTGCTCCAGACCATCGACGTCGACCGGGGCTGCTTCGCATGCGCCCTCGGAGGCAGCGACGGACGCACGTTGTTCGTGCTCGCAGCCAACTGGGCCGGCCCCGACGCGATCGGCCGGGGAGACCCGTCGGGCGTCGTCCTCACCGCGGACGTCTCCGCCGCCAGGGCCGGGAAGCCCTGAGCGCGTCGACCTCGGAGTTCAGACGCTGATCCCGGGGATCGGGCGGTCTCTGCGGGGACGCATCGCGGAGGTCTTCGAGCGATCGCGCTACCGCTTCGCGGTGTGTGCGGCGGAGGCGTGCGTCGACGACCGGACCGTCGCGACGATGCGCAACACCTTCACCTACGTCTCGAACACCGCGTGAGGCCGCCCGGCGGTTCCGTCTCAACGCCCGCGCGGGACGCCGTTCGGCTGTACCCGCTGGGACTCAGCCGTGGTCGTGCCCGGCGCCCTCGTGCGCTGCGGCGTCCGCGCATCGACACGCCCCCACAGGTTCTTGACAGTACTGTCAGATTCGACTCGGAGTGAGTCGACGCAAGAGGGGTCGTGATGGACTACGGAATCGCCGGCAGGGTGGCGCTCGTCGTGGGCGGGAGCAAGGGGATCGGGCTGGAGTCGGCGCGCATGTTGGCTGCGGAAGGGTGTCCGGTCGCCGTCGTGGCTCGTACCCGGAAGCACATCGATGCAGCGGTGGCCGGGATCGAGAACGACGGCGGCCGGGCAACCGGCATCTCGGCCGACATGACGAAGCGGGAGGACGTAGAGCGAGCGGTCGCGGAGACGACGCACGTCTTCGGGGCTCCTGAGATCGTGATCACCCAGGCGGACTTCCACGTCCGCGGGTTCTTCGAGGAGATCGAGGACGACGAGGCCTTCGTCGACTCGTATCGGGCGTACACGATGAGCCAGGTGTACATGCTGCGCGCGGTGCTCCCGGCGATGAAGCAAGCCGGATGGGGCCGGTACGTCCACATCGGATCTGCCACCGCGAAGGAACCGCAGAACAACCCACCGCACACGGTCGCGAACGGGACCCGGCCGTCCACGGTCGGGCTGCTGAAGAGCGTGGCGGACGAGTGTGCGCGGTTCGGCATCACGATCAACACCATCGCGCCGGGCTGGATCGCGACGAAGACCACGAACTGGTACCTGTCGACGCACGAGGGACTGAACGACGACGACCAGCGGCGCGACTGGATGATCGAGAAGGCCGGCGTTCCCGCCGGGCGGCTCGGTGCGCCGGCGGAGATCGCCTCGACGGTGGTCTACCTGTGCTCGGAGCTCGCCGGGTACGTCAACGGTCACTACATCGCCGTCGATGGCGGGCACCACCGCTCAGCGTTCTGAGCGGTCGCGCCGGCGCGTCGTCGCTACGCAGCGGACGGCTTCGTGGCCTTGATGATCGCGCTGTGGACGCCATCGCCGACCTCGTTGGTGAACGTGATCGTGACGTCCGTGAACCCGGCAGCACGGAGGCCCGCCTCGTACTGGCCGACCGGTAGGGCACCGGCGATGCATCCGACGTAGGAACCGCGCTCGAGACGTTCGGCATCGCTGACACGGTCCTCGGTGACGACGTCGCTGACACCGATCCGTCCACCGGGCCGGAGGACGCGGTGCATCTCGGAGAACACCGCCGGCTTGTCGGGGGAGAGGTTGATGACGCAGTTGGAGATGACGACGTCGATCGAGGCGTCGGGGAGCGGGACGTGCTCCATCCGTCCTTCGAGGAACTCGACGTTGGTGGCGCCGGCCTCGGCCGCGTTGCGGCGGGCGAGCTCGAGCATCTCCTCGGTCATGTCGAGCCCGTAGGCGAACCCGGTCGGTCCGACGCGCTTCGCGGAGAGCAGCACGTCGATGCCGCCGCCCGAGCCGAGATCGAGCACGGTCTCACCAGGATGCAGGTCGGCGACGGCGGTCGGGTTGCCGCAGCCGAGGCTGGCGAGCGCGGCCGCGTCCGGGAGATCGCCGAGGTCGTCGTAGTGCGAGATGCCCCACTTCGATTCATCCGGACCGCAGCACGCGGCTTGACCGGACTCGGCGCTGCGGGCGGCATCGGCGTAGTAGTCGCGCACCTCGACGTAGATCCGTTCCGGAGTCGTGCTCATCGGATGCTCCTCTCAACGGTCGGCGCGCAGGTGGTGTCCGCACCGTCGCGATCCGACATCCATCTATGATCGACGATAGTCGATGATAGTGCATCCAGCAATCAGTTCTGGCCCCGTCCCGGGGTCACGTTCCCGGCGGGCATCCGCATCCGTCGGCGCGCAGGTGGAAGTCGACCAGTGCACCGCGGCTGTCCGTCGTGACGTCGCAGCACTGCTTGACGAGCGTGGCGAACTGCCGGCGGCCGCGCTGCACCCGCGACTTCATCCCCGACACCGAGATCCCTTCGAGGCGGGCCGCGTCCGCCTGGCTGTGACCGTCGAGGTCGGTGAGCTCGAGCGCCCGCCGGTAGTCGCCGGGGAGCGCGTCGACGAGTGGTCGGATGCACGACGCCAGCTCGGCGAGCGTTGCCGCTTGATCGTCCAGCCACTCGTCGGCGCTCGGTTCGCTCGCCGGCTCCGGTTCGGCGGCCAGCACCTCGCGACGGCGACTGCTGCGCCGGTAGTGGTCGGTGATCGTGTTGCGGGCGATGCGGAAGACCCACGCGGTCACCCGCTCCTCGTCGTCGAGCGTGCCGAGGTGCTGGTGGATGCGCAGCATCACCTCGGCGACCACGTCGTCTGCGTGGTGCGGGTCGTTCACACGGCGGCGCACGAACGCCTCCATCGACGCGCCGACGTCCGCCCAGATGCGTTCGAGGTCGAGCGGTCGTTCCGTGGTCATCGTCATCCCCATGGCACTGCTGACGCCCGACACCACCGGACGGACGCAAGATCCCCGAAGAAGCATCCCACCCCGTCCGGCACCGTCTCAACCAGCGTCCATCACTCGCCCCGAGGAGACGCACCATGATTCCCAGCACCCTTCCCGTTGCCGTCATCGGCGCCGGCCCGGTCGGCCTTGCCGCCGCCGCCCACCTCCACGAGCGTGGCATCCCGTTCGTGGTGTTCGAGGTCGGCGACGACGTCGCCGCCAGCGTCCGTGACTGGGCCCACGTCCAGCTCTTCTCACCATGGAGCTACGACATCGATCCCGCTGCCCGCCGCCTGCTCGAAGCGGACGGCTGGGACGCACCCGACCATGCCGAGCACCCGACCGGCGGTGAGTTGATCGAGCGCTACTTGGAGCCGCTCGCGCTGTTGCCCGAGATCTCGGTCGGGCTGCGCACGAACCGGCTCGTCATCGGCATCACCCGTGCCGGGACCGACAAGATCACAACCGACGGCCGTGGTGAGGCGCCGTTCGTCGTCACCACCGACGGGCCGTACGGCGTCGAGCGCACGTTGGCGCGCGCCGTGATCGACGCTTCGGGCACGTGGTTGCGGCCGAACCCGCTCGGCGCCGACGGCCAGCCGGCGATCGGTGAACACAGCGCTGGTGACCTCGTCGACTACGGCATCCCTGATGTGCTCGGAGTCGATCGTCGCCGATACGCCCGCCGTCGCGTCGCTGTCATCGGCTCTGGCCACTCCGCCCAGAACGCCGTGCGCGACCTCGCCGCCCTCGCCGTCCGCTACCCGTACACGACGATCACGTGGATCGTCCGGCGCGCCGAGACCGGCCAGATGTTCGGCGGGAAGGCCGACGACCGGCTGCCCGAGCGCGGCCGACTCGGCGCCGACGCGCACTCGCTCGTCGAGCGTGACGCTGTGCGGCTGGTCACCGGGTTCCGGACGGACCGCATCGCCTACGGGCCCGACGGCGCGACGATCGTCGCCGCCGATGGTCGCGAGCTCGGGCCGTTCGACCGCATCGTCGCCGCCACGGGGTTCCGTCCCGACCTCGGGCCACTGTCCGAGCTGCGCGTCGACGTCGACCCGGCGTTGGAGAGCGCCCGGGCACTGGCGCCGCTGATCGACCCGAACGTGCACTCCTGTGGCTCCGTGCCACCACACGGTGTCAGCGAGCTCGTCCACCCCGAGCCAGGCTTGTACATCGTCGGCGCCAAGAGCTACGGCCGCGCGCCTACGTTCCTGCTCGCGACCGGCTACGAACAGGTCCGATCCGTCGTCGCCCATCTCGCCGGCGACCACGCCGCCGCTGTCGACGTGCAGTTGATCCTGCCGGAGACCGGCGTGTGCTCGCTCGACCGCGCCCGCGCCGCCACCGCTGACGCGTCGGCCCTGATCACGGCCCCGGATGTCGCGCCGGCCTGCTGCGGCTGACCCCGACACCGTCGGGTGGGGGTCGACCGTCCTGCGGCGGGCGACCTTCACCCTGGC
>JBFWRK010000053.1:0-6407 GCA_050248955.1 Acidimicrobiia bacterium | reverse complement strand
GCGTCGCCGTGCATCAACTGGAACGCTTCGCGGTCGTGAGCGCCGACGCCGACGTCGAGGCGCGCCGCGCCCGTCGTCTCGTCCCGCACGGCCCGGCAGACCTCGAGACCGAACACCTCGCCGACGAGCACCCCGTGATCGACGACCGGCGTCGCGCCCGACCGCTCGATCACCGCCGCGAAGTCGAGCAGCTCCGGATCGATCACGGCCACGGGCGGCGGAGCCTCGGGATCGGCGATCGACAGCGATCGGCCCGAGACCTCCCAGACGGTGGGCGGCTCGGCGAACTCCGCGGCACGTCGGGCGAGGATGCCGGTGGCCTGCTCGGCGATGACGTGGAGGTGCGCCGCCCCCTGCTGGCGGGCCCAGGCGAGGGCAGGCCCGAGGCCTCGCTCCGGCCGTTCCTCCAACAGGACCCAGGCATCGTGTCCATCGCGCACGAGCGCTGCTCCGCCGGGGAACGTGCCGAGCTCGACCGAGTCGCCGCCGGTGTGCTCGCGGACCAGTGAGGCGAGCTTGACCGCCAGCAGCTGGCTGCGGCGGGCCGGGTCGGTGGCGGATTCGCTGGGCTGCGACACGCTGTCCGAGGTTACGGCGGCTGCCGCTTCGATCGGGTGGTCCGCAGCGCCGGAAAAGTGAAGAAGCCCCCGACCCGTAGGTCGAGGGCCTTCAGCCATGGCATCGAGCCGATGGCGCTGCGCTGGAGATCAGGACTTCGCCTTGCGCTCGCCGTAGCGCTTGTTGAACCGCTCGACGCGGCCGCCGGTGTCGACCAGCTTCTGCTTGCCCGTGAAGAACGGATGGCACTCGTTGCAGAGCTCGACGCGGAGCTCACCCTCGCGGGTCGAGCCGGTCGTGAACACGTTGCCGCACGAGCACCTGACGGTCATCTCGGCGTACTTCGGGTGGGTTTCGGTCTTCATGGCGATCTCCCGAGAAGAAGGGACTCCGCAGTGTATCGGCCGGCCCCCGCCATTCCATTGGCCGCCGCCCGATACACCGGCGGCGAGGGAAGCGCCAGCGACGAGCCGCACGCGGCGCGAGGAGGAAGCGAAGCGGACGACGAGTCCGCTACACCGCCGGTTGCTTCGAGATCTCGTTCAAGAACTCGTCGTTCGTGCGGAACGTCTTCAAGCGGTCGATGAGCAGCTCGAGACCAGGGGCGGCGTTGCCGTCCGCGGCGAGGCCGGACAGGACCCGGCGCAGCTTCCAGACGAGCTGCAGCTGCTTGCGGTCGAAGAGCAGCTCCTCGTGGCGGGTGCTCGACGCGTCGACGTCGATCGCCGGGAAGATCCGCCGCTCGGCGAGCTTCCGGTCGAGGCGGAGCTCCATGTTGCCGGTGCCCTTGAACTCCTCGAAGATCGCGTCGTCCATGCGGCTGTTCGTCTCGACCAGCGCCGTGGCGAGGATCGTCAGCGAACCGCCCTCCTCGATGTTCCGGGCGGCGCCGAAGAACTTCTTCGGCGGGTATAGCGCCCCAGCGTCGATGCCGCCGGACATGATCCGTCCGGTCGCCGGCGCGGCGAGGTTGTAGGCCCGGCTGAGCCGGGTGATGCCGTCGAGGATGATCACGACGTCCTGGCCCGATTCGACCATGCGCTTGGCCCGCTCGATCGCCAGCTCCGCGAGGTGCGTGTGCTCCTCGCTCGGCCGGTCGAAGGTCGACGCGATCACTTCTCCCTGGACCGTGCGACGCATGTCGGTCACCTCTTCGGGCCGCTCGTCGATGAGCAGCACGATGAGCTTGACCTCGGGGTTGTTGCGCTCGATCGACGTGGCGATCGTCTTCATGATCGTCGTCTTGCCGGCCTTCGGCGGCGACACGATCAGGCCGCGCTGGCCCTTCCCGATCGGCGAGATCAGGTCGATGATCCGGGCGGTCATGTTCGTCGGATCGCTCGGGCTGGAGAGGTGCAGCTTCTCGTCCGGGAACAGCGGTGTGAGGTCTTCGAACCGGGGGCGGTTGCGGGCCTTCTCCGGGTCGTCGCCGTTGACGGTGTGGATCTCGAGCAGTGCCGCGTTCTTCTCGTTCCGGCCAGCCGGACGCATCAGCCCGGTGACGTGGTCACCGCGGCGGAGGCCGTGCTGACGGGTCTGCTTCACCGAGACGTAGGCATCGTCGCGGCTGGCGAGGTAGCCGTTGACCCGCAGGAAGCCGTAGCCCTCCTCGCGGAGGTCGAGGTACCCAGCAACGGTGATCGGCTCGGCGGTCGAGGGCCGGTCGTCGTCTCGCTGTCCGTCGGGACGCGGGCGGTCGTCGCGGGAGCGGTCGTCGCGCGGGCGGTCGTCTCTCGGGCGGTCGTCGCGAGGACGTTCTTCACGTGGGCGGTCCTGGAAGCGGTTCTGCTGGTCGCCGACACCGCTCGTGCCGCCGGAAGGCGTCACCCCGGCCGAGACGGGTTCGTCGCCGCGGTTCCGGCCCCGTCGCCGCCGGCGTCGCCGGCGATTCCCCTCGCCGCTGTCGTCGCCGTCGCCGGATCCGTCCTCGCCGCCCTCACCCTCAGCGTCGAGATCGGCATCGGTGTCGCCGTCGGGAGCGTGGCGCGCAGGGGCCGGCGAGGCCGCAGGTGCCGCGGCAGCCGAGGGCGTGCCGGATTCGGCCGGTGCGCCCCCTTGGGCGAGCAGCGCGATCTCCCATTCGGCGAGGGGCTCGCCGTCGGGGCCGAGCACGACGCCTGCGTCTGGGCTGCCGGGCGCGCCCGTTGGCGTGCTCGCTGGCCCCGAGACCTGCGGCGCTGCAGCGGAGCGCTCGGTGGTCGCCACCGTTGCCACTGTTGCCACGGTGGTGTCCACCGGTTCGGCGATGGGCAGGGACGCCCGTCCGGACGCGGCCACCTCGCCGCCGTCCGACGAAGCCGTGTCGCTCGTGCGGCCGCTGTGGTCCGCATCGTGACCGCTACCGGTCTGCTCGAGGATCTTGCCGATGAGATCGGCCTTCTTCGCCCGCGACACCGACTTGACGCCGAGGGCTTGGGCGATCGCGACCAGCTGATCGCGGTCCTTGCCCTCGAGGACCGACCGTTCCAGCGTTTCCGCGCTCACGGATACCTACTTTCCCACTGGGATCGAGCGCTTGGGCGGGGAACGCACCTTCGTCGGACGTCACCGCACCGGGGACGCCGGCTACCCCACCGCCAGCAGATGAGAGTCAGCGCTCCGAGGCGTGCAATCCCGGCATGGAACTCCGGGCGCATCTCGCGAACGCCTGCTCGGGAGCCCGAGCAGTTGGCACGTTACCCACGGTGAGCAGCTTGCGCAACGTCGGACGACGCCCGCCGCGCCGCCCCGACGATGCCGTCGCGCGCTAGCCGGATGTCGTCACCGACGCGACGAACGCCTCGACTGCAGCGAGGTCGTTTCGCAGCACCGAGGTCCGCTCCGGGCGTTCGAAGAGATCCGCGAGATGCGGCGGCAGCGGCGGTCGGACTCCGGTCGCTCGCTCGACCGCGTCCGGGAACTTCGCCGGATGAGCGGTGGCGAGCGTGACCATCGGGACGCCGGGACGGCGATGGGCGCGTCCGGCAGCGAGCGCGACGGCGGAGTGCGGATCGAGCAGCATGCCGCTCTCCGCGTGCACCGCAGCGATCGTGGCCAACGTCTCGTCGTCGTCGAAGCGGGCGGCGCGGAACACCGGCTCGATCCACTCGTCGTACTGATCGCCCTCGATGTCGAGGCGACCGACGGCACGGAACCGACGCAGCTGTTCGGCCGTCATCCCGCCGTCGCGCCCGTTCATCTCGAACAACAGACGCTCGAAGTTCGACGACACCTGGATGTCCATGCTCGGGCTCAGCGTCGGCACGACGTCTGCGGTCGTCATCGATCGGGTCTGCACGAAGCGGGTGAGGATGTCGTTCGTGTTCGAGCCGATCACGAGCTGCTCGATCGGCGTGCCCATCGCCCGGGCGATCCAGCCGGCAAGAACATTGCCGAAGTTGCCGGTCGGCACCGCGAACGAGATCGGCTGGCCGCCCAGCTGGTCGACCGCCCACACGTAGTAGACGGTCTGCGCCATCACTCGCGCCCAGTTGATCGAGTTCACCGCCGACAGCCGCATCCGCTCGCGGAACGCTGTGTCGTTGAACATCGCCTTCACGAGATCCTGGCAGTCGTCGAAGGAACCTTCGACCGCCACGGCGTGGACGTTCGGCGCATCGACAGTCGTCATCTGCCTGCGCTGCACCTCGCTGACGCGGCCCTGCGGGTAGAGGACCACGATGTCGACGTTGGCGCACGACCTCACCCCGTCGATCGCCGCCGACCCGGTGTCGCCGGACGTTGCGCCGACGATCATCACCCGCTCGTTCCGGGCGGCGAGCACGTGGTCGAACAACCGTCCGACGAGCTGCAGTGCGACGTCCTTGAACGCGAGCGTCGGCCCGTGGAACAGCTCGAGCACCCACTCGTCCGGACCGATCTGGACGAGTGGCGTGGTGGCTGGGTGCCGGAACGTCGCGTAGGCATCGGCGCACATCGAGGCGAAGACGTCGCCGGCGATCTCGCCGCCGAGGAACGGGGCCATCACGCACGCCGCGAGATCGGCGTAAGACCCGACCGGGAGCTCGGCTGACAGCGTCGGCCAGCACTCGGGGACGTAGAGGCCGCCGTCGGTCGCGAGCCCGGCGAGTAGCACGTCAGCGAACCCCAGCATCGGCGCGGACCCGCGGGTCGAGACGTACTGCATGGTCCGATTCTCGCCGCTCAGCCGGCGATCACGCGCAGCAGGCCACCGACCTGCTTCACGACATCGAGCTCGCGCAGCTCGCGCACGGTCGCCTGCACCGCCGCCTCGAGGGCGTCGTGCGTGATGAACACCAGCCGGGCGTCGTCGCCGATGCCTTCCTGCTCGGCAGCGCGGATGCTGACGTCGTTGCGAGCGAAGACCCCGGTCACCGCGTGGAGCACCCCCGGCTGATCGGCGACCTCGAGGCTGAGGAGGTACTCCGCGCTCGTCTCGTCGATGGCGCTGGTCGTGACCCGCTCGAGCACCCCGAGCGAGCCATGGGTGCCCGCCCTGAGGTTGACGGCGGCGTCGATCGTGTCGCCCAGCACGGCGCTCGCGGTCGGCCCGCCACCGGCGCCGCGGCCGTAGAGCATCAGCGACCCCACCGCGTCGCCCTCGATGAACACCGCGTTGTAGCTGTCGCGCACGCTGGCGAGCGGGTGCTGCACGGGGACCATCGCCGGGTGGACGCGGACTGCGACCGCGCCGGTCGTCGCGTCGCGCTCGCAGATCGCGAGCAGCTTCACGACGTAGCCGAGCCGGCGCGCCACCGCGATGTCCTCGGGCGTGACGCGGCTGATGCCCTCGTGGTACACGTCGCCGGCGACGACCTTCGCGCCGAAGGCGACCGTGGCGATGATCGCCGCCTTCGCTGCGGCGTCGAAGCCGTCGACATCGGCTGTCGGGTCCCGCTCGGCGTAACCGAGGCGCTGCGCTTCGCTGAGCGCGGCGCCGTAGTCGGCACCGTCCTCGCTCATCTTCGTGAGGATGTAGTTCGTGGTGCCGTTGACGATGCCGAGGACCCGTCGGATCGGCTCTCCACGCAGGCTCTCGCGGAGCGCTCTGATCAACGGGATGCCGCCGGCGACCGCCGCCTCGAACAGCAGGTCGACACCGGCCTCGTCGGCCGCGGCGTACAGCTCGGCGCCTACGTTCGCGAGGAGCTCCTTGTTCGCCGTCACGACCGGCTTGCCGTGGCCGATCGCGGTGCGGATGAGCTCGCGGGCGGGCTCGATGCCGCCGATCACCTCGACCACGAGGTCGACGTCGGGGTCCTCGACGAGCGCGTGCGCTTCTCGCGTGAGGATGCCCTCGGGGAGCTCGACTTCGCGCTCGCGGGCGAGGTTGCGCACCGCGACCCTGGTGATCTCGAGACGGACCCCGGACCGGGCGGCGATCCGGTCCGCCTGCTGTGCCACGAGTTGCACGAACGCGGCACCGACGTTGCCGCACCCGAGGACGCCGACACGAACGAGTTTGGGCTCAGTCACGGCCGGCAGGGTATCCATCACCCCTCACCCCGAGCACCTCGGTTCCCGCCCACCCCGGCCCATCTCCCCCGCCCCCTTGTCGCCGGTCCGGGTCGGCTGAGCCGAATTCGCCACAACGTCGTGATGGCCGGGGTGACCACTCCACGCGGCCCTGGTGCGCCGCAGCAGCCGCCTCGCGGCCCAGTCCCGTCCTCCCCGGGTTCTCTGCTCGCCGACGACTCCCGACCGGTTCTCTGCTCGCCGACGACTCCCGACCGGTTCTCTGCTCGCCGACGACTCCCAACCGGTTCTCCGCTCCCAGCCGGACGGCGGAATCAAGCAGTCGGCGCAACGAGGTCGGCGAGTGCTCGTGATGGTTTCATCCAGCCGAGGGTTTGTCGAGGCCGGTTGTTGAGTTTGTAGGCGATGACGTC
>JBFWRK010000052.1:0-6670 GCA_050248955.1 Acidimicrobiia bacterium | reverse complement strand
ATGCCGCTCCTGCGGACTCAACCTCGGATAACGACCACTATTCGCGTTGCCCACAACAACCTCCCAGTCGAGACGAACCCTCCCAACTCGGCCCAACCGTTGCAACGATCCCTAGAACTCAACGACAGCCAACGACCTCGCCCGATCACAGACCGGGGCTGGTGACGCCGATGAGCAGAGAAACGGCGTGGCCGGGATCTCGTCGTACGCTGACGACGTCGCACCAACACACGCTTGCGGCTCCAGCGTTAAGGGCAACCACGGACTCGCCACAACGTCGTGATCGCCGGGGTAGCTCATTTCACCCCAGGCGACCGGTGACTTTCAGCCGACGCCGACGATCTCGTCGACGCGCTCGTCCAGCTCACCGACGGTCGGCCGCACCGGGCCGCGCAGAACGAGGTAGACGAGCGCCACTGCAGCCATGCCGACGCCCAGCCACATCGACTGCACCCAGCCGTCGACGAACGCGTGCTTGGCGGCGTCGATGATCATCGGTCCCTGGTCGCCAGCCTGGGCGGCCACCGCGAACGCGCTGCCGATGCCGTCGCTGGCGGGGCCGGACAGCTCGGTCGGCAAGCCGGCGAGTGCCGGCTCGATGGCGGACTTGTAGCCGGAGCTGAGCACCGAGCCGAGCAGGGCGACTCCGATGGCACCGCCGAGCTCACGCGAGGTGTCGTTGATCGCCGAGGCGACGCCCTGCTTGTCGGCTGGAAGCGTCTCGGTGATCGCCTCGGTGGCAGGGGTCATGGTGATGCCCATGCCGAGCCCGATGATCACGAGGCCGGGGAGCACCGACATGTAGCCGCCCTCGACCGATGCCCGCAGCGCCAACGTCGCGAGGCCGGCAGCGAAGATCGCGACACCGGAGACCATCGTGTTGCGCTTGCCGATCCTGGCGGCGATCCGGGGGGCGATCGTCGACATCGGCATCATCACGCCGGCCATCGGCAGCAGCGCCGCGGCTGCGGTGAGCGCCGACCAACCGAGGACGGCCTGGAAGAACGGGTACAGCACCAGGAAGATGCCGAACATCACGCCGAACACGATCAGCAGGGTCAGCGTGCCAGCAGCCAGACCGCGATCGCGGAAGGCGGTGATGTCGAGCAGCGGCTCGGCCTGGCGGCGCTCCCAGACCACGAAGGCCAGGAGGGCGACGATGCCGATGGCGAGCCCGAGGAGTGTGAGCGGATCGCTCCAGCCCTTCTCGGGGCCTTCGTGGATCCCGAGCACCAGACCGCCGATGGCGAGCGCTGAGAGAATCGAGCCGATGGTGTCGAAGCGGTGGTCGCTGGCCTCTCGTGTGTTCGGGGCGAACCGTGCGGTCATCACCGACGAGACGGCGACGAGGGCGAGCGGGAGGGCGAAGACCCATCGCCAGGTGAGCACGTCGATCATGAACGCCGAGACGAACAGGCCGATCATGCCACCGGCCCCGGCGAAGCCGGCCCAGACACCGATCGCCTTCGCGCGGTCCTGGGGCGGGAAGCTCGATGTGATGATCGACAAGGTGACCGGCATGATCATCGCCGCTCCCGTGCCGGCGACGACGCGGGCGACGATCATCGTCACCGTCGTCGTCGCGAGGACGGCTCCGATGCTGGCGACGCCGAACACGGCGAGTCCGGTGAGCAGCACGGACTTTCGGCCCCACCGGTCACCGATCGCTCCGACCGGCAGCAGCAGGGCCGCGAGCGCGACGGTGTAGGCGTTGATGATCCACAGCACGTCGCCCTGGGACGCGCCGAGGTCGATGGCCAGGTCCTGCTGGGCCACGTTGAGGCCCGACATGGCGGCGACGACGGCGACGAGCGCCGTGATCATGGCGATCAGGATGTTGCGCTGTGCGCGCTTGTCGAGGGCCTTGTCCGTGCTCTCGGCAACCTGCGCAGGGGGGGTGGGCGCTCACGAGACTCCTTGAAGAGTGGGAACTTGTGAAACGAAACTGTATCGTTGCGGATGTATGTCCACAACGTCACCGAACATGAGCGATCCCGAGGAGGATCCGCGTGTCGCCCGGAGCCGTACGAGGCTGCTCGCCGCGGCCACGGCGCTGCTCATCGAGGGCGGCCCGCGGGGTGTGACGGTCGACGCCGTCGCCGAACGGTCGGGCGTGGCGAAGTCGACGCTGTACCGGCACTGGAGCTCGGTGAACGAGCTGCTGATCGACGTGATGCGTGCCAACGTGCCGGAGTCGATGCAGGTCGACCTCGACGCCGGGTTCGAGGCCGCACTGCGCCGGTGGATCGAGCAGGCCGTGACGACGCTCTCGGCACCCGACTGGGCGCGGATCCTGCCGGTGCTTCTCGAGCTGCGCAGCCAGTCGCCGGAGATGGCCGAGCTGCTTGCCGCCGACTTCGACGACAAGCTCGCGACGGTCGCGTCGATCCTCGAGCTCGGCGCGGCCGAAGGCCGACTACCGGCGGGTCTCGATGCCCGCCTCGTCACCGAGACCCTGATCGGCCCGCTCGTCCTTGCCGCGCTCAGCGGCGACGAGGCCCGCGTAGCGGAGCTCACCGAGCTCGCCGAGTACGTGGTCGACCGCTTCCTCACCTCGTACCGCTCTACCCCCACAGGAGATCCCCGATGACCCAGCCCGCTCCGACCCGTCTCGCCGCCATCGTCGTCGGCGTCGACGACTCCCCCGAGTCCCTCCACGCGCTCGAGCTCGCCGCCACGATCGGCAGCCCGCAACAAGCGACGCTGACGATCGTGCACGTCCGGTCGCAGCCCAGATCGTTCGGGTTCGGACCTGCCGGGACGGTCGAGTACACCCAGGCCGAAGCCGAGCTCGACGCGCTGGTCACGGCCGAGGCGACCACCCGGCTCACCGGCTACCCCGGCACCTGGACCGTCGCGATCCGGTCCGGTCATGTCGGCCACGAGCTGCTCGCCGCAGCCGACGAGGTCGGTGCCGACCTGATCGTCCTCGGGCACCGTAGCCACGGGCCCGTGCGCGACGCGATCCTCGGCTCCGTGGCATCGAGCACCGTGCACCACAGCCGCCGCTCCGTGCTCGTGGCCGTCCCACCGCACTGAAGCTCGGGATCAGCCGTCTACGAGATCAGCACCCCGACAGCATCCGACACGTCAGTGCCAGCGACGCTCCCAGCGCCGCCCAACGCGAGCGAGAACGAGAACCTGCACGATCGACCACGACGCCCCCCGTCAGCGATGTCACGCCCCGTGGCACCGCTGTCGAAGACTACCCCGAGCGAGTGACGGCGGACACATGCCGCGCTCGATGCCTGTCGATCGACGGGTGGTGCGGCAGCCAGTACACGACCCACCTCGTCGCCGACATCGCCGGCTACTTCACCGCCCAGCGCGAAACTCCGCGCCCCGCAACTCGCCTCGTAGACAGACTCAGTCGGGGCGTCGGTCATGCTGACTGGGTCATGACCGGCACCGTCACGATCCGCGTCTACGCAGAGCTGAACGACTTCCTCGCGCCCGACCCACGCCAGCGCGACGCGAGCTACAGGTTCGACGTAGCTCCCTCGGTGAAGGACGCGATCGAGGCGCTCGGCGTGCCGCACACCGAAGTCGACCTGATCCTCGTCAACGGCGAGCCGGCCGACTTCCGGTACCGCCTCGTCGACGGCGACCGCGTCAGCGTGTACCCGGCGTTCGAGGGCATCGACATCTCGGAGCTGCCACGGCTTCGCCCCGAACCCCTCGACGAGACCCGCTTCGTGGTCGACGGCCATCTCGGCACGCTCGGGCGCTACCTGCGGCTGCTCGGGTTCGACACCCGCCTCGATCCCACTGCGACCGACGAGCAACTGGCGGATGCGTCGGTGTCCGAGCAACGGGTGCTGCTCACACGCGACCGAGGCGTCTTGAAGCGCCGGGCAGTCACCCACGGGTTCTTCGTGCGCGACGACGACCCGACCCAGCAGCTCCTCGACGTGGTGCGCCGACTCCACCTCGGCGAACACGTGCGACCCTTCAGCCGCTGCATGGTGTGCAACGGACTGCTCGAGGACGTCGACAAGGACGCGATCGAGGATCAGCTCCGAGCGGGCACGCGACTCGCCTTCCACACCTACCGGCGGTGCCAGATCTGCCGCAGGCTCTACTGGGAGGGCGCGCACCACCCCCGCCTCCGAGCGCTCGTCGCCGAGGTCCGTGCGCTCGAGCGGGGACGCCGCTGACCGAGAACGACGATGCGGATCCGCACGACGCGGATCCGCACGACGTGAGTTCTGCACGGCCTCAGTTCTGCACGACCATGCCCGAGCGTTCTGCGTACGCGGCGGCGAGCCGCTGCAGCTGCGCTCCCCCGTCACCACGGAACGACGAACCGTGCATCAGCGCCAGCGTGGTCGGTTCCAGCGCCGCGAGGCGCTCGAGCGTCGGCACGAGGTCAGGACCCATCGACGTGCTGTGGAACACCTCTTCGGCGGAGATCGCCGGCTCGATGATGTCGTCCGTGGTGAGCGCCGGACGGTCGCCTCCCGTTGTGAACAGGTCGCCCGCCAGCAGCGTGCCCGTGGTCTCCTCGAACCACAGCCCGCTCTCCCAGTTGTGGGGCACGTGGGGCGTCGGGATGAAGCGCATGCGCTTCGCGCCGATGTCCAGCGGTTCCTCACCGATGACGTGCGGTTGCCGATCGGCGAGGTCGTTCAGTGACACCATGCATGCCAGCGGTCCGTGGACCACCTCTGCCCGCGTCGACGCCGCGAGGAACTGGTTCATCGCGCCACACTCGTCGGCCTCCACGTGGCTGAAGGAGATCCAGCGCAGATCGCTCAGAGGGATGAGCGACGACACCGCCTCGGACACGAATGGGAACAGCTGACGCATGCCCGTGTGGAACAGCATCGGCTCCGCATCCCGGATGAGGAACTGGTTGAAGCCCAACCCGGTCGGTCCCACCTGAGGGATGTAGGTGGACAACCGGAAGATGTCGGGGGCGATCTCATCGACCGTGGTAGTGAACATGGCAGACCTCCGTTGGCGCTGCGACGGCCCAGATGCCGTCGGTGGGCCCACGATGCGCCCGACCGTCCCTGGGCCACATCGGGGGGTCCCCCCTACCGCACCCCCTATTCGGCGTGACGCGGAGTGCCGGCTGCACGGGCTGTAGCAGCCAGGGCGGCCGCTTCGGTGCGCGTGCGGACGCCGAGCTTGGCGAGCATCCGCCCGACATGGTGCTCGGCGGTCTTCGCTGAGATGTACAACCGGCGGCCGATCTCGACGTTGGTGAGACCCTGGCGGATGAGATCCAGCACCTCGGCCTCGCGCGCGGTGAGGTCCGCGACGGCAGCGGCCGAGTCGGTGCGGCTGCGCACCCGGGCTCCGAGCGCGCGGAGGACGTTCAGCACCCGATCCACCATCGACGCCGCGCCGAGTCGTTCGAACACCACGAGCGCAGCTCGCGCCTCGGCGGCGGCGCTGGCCGTGTCGCCTCCGCTCGCGAACACCTGTGCGAGCTCCAATCGCGCAGCGCCCGCGTGCAATGGTCGGGCCGACGTCTCGAACCCCCTCGTTGCAGCGGTGAGCTCGTCGACGGCGACCGCTGTGTCACCGCGAGCTGCCGCCACGCGACCGCGGGCACACGCTGCATCGGCGCGCAGAGCGTCGGACTCGGCCGTCTCCGCCAGGAGGGTGAGGCGTTCGGCAGCGCGTGCGGCTGCGGTCGCGTCGCCGCGGAGCAGTTCGGCCTGGACCACGACGTCGAGCAGCGGCGCACCACGCAACCGATCGGCCACCAGGTCGCGCAGACCGAGTTCGGCGACAGCGACCGCGTCGGCGGCCTCGCCCCGAAGCAGATGGAGGCGAGCCAGCGGTGCCCGCATCGTCACCGAGTCCTGGTGTGGGGCAATGAGCGACGCCGCGTCCTCCAACTGGCCGCGGTGCAGTCGCAGCTCGGCCAGACGCGCCATCGTCTCGGCGCGGTGCGGCGCCGACGACGCCATCGCGGTGAGCACCGTCGTGAGCGATGCCTCAGCCTCCTCCCAGCGTCCCGCAGCGGTCAGGATGCCCGACTGCACGATGCGACAGTGCTCGGCGAGCACGGTCGGCCCACCATCCACCAGCAACGCATCCTGGATGAGCCGGGTCCACTCGTCGGCCCGCCGGAGGTCACCAGCGCGATCGCACGACGTCAGCAACGAGCACAGACTCTTCGGCGCCGTCTCCGGACGACGGCAGTCACCGACGGTCAGGGCTGCCAGCGCCTCGTCGAGCAACGCGAATCCCTCACGGAGACGGCCCTGACACACCATGGCCAACCCGCCGTCGGCGAGCGCACGGACCTCGAGATCGGTGTCACCGAAGCGCCGCGCGACCCCGAGGGCGCGTTCCGCACTGGCGGCCAGGTCGGCGACGTCCGGCCGGTCGCACGCCATGATCGCCAACTCCAGATAGCCCCGCTCGACGACGTCCCCGAGCGGCTCCAGCAAGCGGCTGGCGCGGGAGAGCCAGCCGTTCGCAGCGGCCGCGTTGCCGAACAGACTGGCGTGCATCTCGGCCAGCTCCATCGCCATGTGCGCCGCGTGCGCGGGGCGGCCGGCATCGCGGTGGGCGCGGAACGCCGCCTCCAGGTGGCTCCGCGCCGCCGTGTAGTCCGCCGTGAAGTAGGCAAGGCCGGCCGCGCGTTCCGACTGCGCTGCCTCGTCGGCGAACTCGGGCCCGGCGTCCGTCACGGCACGAGATCGTAGAG
>JBFWRK010000051.1:2955-7170 GCA_050248955.1 Acidimicrobiia bacterium | reverse complement strand
CGTGTGGCCTCGACGACGTGGTTGAGGCCCCAGCAGTGCCCTTGGGAGAGCAGCCCGCCGTGGGTGTTCATCGGGTATCGGCCTGTGAGGCTGATGTTGCCGTCCGCGACGAATGACGCTGCTCCCCCGGGCTCCGCATAGCCGAGCGCTTCGAGTTGGAGCAGGACGACGTAGGTGAAGCAGTCGTAGATCTCGAGGACGTCGATGTCGGTCGGCGCGACGCCGGCTCGGGCGAAGGCACGTGGGGCGGCACGGTGGATGCCGAGCTCGAGCAGGTCTGGTCGGTTCGCGATCTCGTCGGCCGGCTGTGGATGCCCTTCCGCGCCCCCGAGATAGATCACCGGAGGACGAGGCAGATCTCGTGCCCGCTCGCGGCTCGTCACCACGATCGCCGTCGCGCAATCCGTCTCGAGGCAGCAGTCGTGCTTGCGGAGCGGCTCGGCGACGTAGGGCGACGCGTCATATTCCGCGCGCGACAACGGTCGGCCCCGCATCAATGCTTTGCGGTTCAGTTGCGCATGCTCGCGACATGTGATCGCCACCGTGGCGGCGGCGTCCTCGGGTACGTCGTAGCGCTCGACGTAGTAGCGGAGGTACAGGCTGTAGTGCTGTGCGGCGGACATCAAGCCGTACGGGGCGTACAGGTTGCGGACGGTTTCGCCCATCGGTCCGAGGTTCATCGTCCGTTTCGTCGGGCGGGCGTCGGGCTTGGGTCGAAGTGCCGAGTAGCCGTTCCATCCCATGCAGATCAGGACCGTGTGCGCCACGCCGGCGGTGATCGCCATTGCCGCCGTCTGCAGTGCTGCCGTCGGCGATGCGCCGCCCATCAAGACCGAGACGTGGTACGCGACATCGGGAATCCCGAGGTGTGCCGCGATCTCCTCGGTGCTCATGAACCCTGGGGGCGGAATTATCCCGTCGATGTCAGCCGGGGTGAGCCCGGCGTCGGCGATCGCCTCGATCGCCGCGTCGAGGATCAAGTCACAGACGTGCCGATCGCTGCCGCGGACGTAGTCGGTCTCGCCGAGGCCGACGATCGCGCAGCCGCCCCAGACGTCGTCGCCGTTCATCGGTCACCGTTCTTCACGTGGGTGATGGCGTCATCGCGGAGCTGCTGGTAGTCGACCTTGCCGTTCGGAGCTCTGCCGATCGTCTCGACGTCGACGATCCGCCTGGGCGCCTTGTACGCCGCGAGGCGCTCGCGCACATGGTCGATCAGATCGTGCTCGGCGACGTCATGTCCCGGGCGGCGTTGCACCACCCCGACCACCATCTCGCCGAATCGTTCGTGCGGTGTGCCGACGACGACAGCGTCGAGAACCGCCGGGTGGGTCTTCAACGCTTCCTCGACCTCCTCGGGGAAGATCTTCTCGCCGCCGCTGTTGATGCAGACCGACCCTCTGCCGAGCACGGTGACGGTGCCGTCGGCATCGATCGTCGCGTAGTCACCCGGACAGGAGTAGCGCTTGCCGTCGACGATGAGGAACGTGCGTGCCGACTTCTCCGGATCCTTGTAGTAGCCGACGGGCTGGTGCCCACCGACGGCGAGCCTGCCCACCTCACCGGTCCCGGGTGCGAGCCGGCGGCCATCGTCGTCGACAACGATCGTGTTGGCCCCGGCCTGGAATCGGGCGGTCTTGGCGGCGGCGCCTCCGCCGGAGACGGATTGACCCATGCCGAGCGCCTCGGACGAGGAAAAGGCGTCGAGCAGCAGCATGCTGGGCTGATGGGCGAGCATGCCCTGCTTGGTCGCCTCGCTCCACATCACACCCGACGACACGAAGGCCATGACCGATTCCAGTGACCAGCGGCCCGGCTCGGCGTCGAGCGCAGCGAGTATCGGTTTGGCGAAGGCGTCACCGACGATCGCAATTCGACTGACGTGCTCGCGGTCGATCGTGTCGAGCAGTTCGACGGGGTCGAAATGTCGTGACTCGAGGCAGACGATCGAGCCGCCGGCGGTGAGCGTGCCGAACGACGTGAGCGCGCCGGTGCCGTGCATCAGCGGGCACGCGGGAAGGCCGACCGGGCCGGGCTCGTGGAAGAAACCGTCGAAGAAGGACGGGTCGTACTCAGCGGGCACGGCGACGCCGAGACCACTCGAAAGCGCGAGCACGAGGTCGTCCTGTCGCCACATCACGCCTTTCGGCATGCCGGTGGTGCCGCCGGTGTAGAGCATGTAGAGGTCGTCGCCGCTGCGCTCGACCCGCTGCGCGACCCGGATGCCTTCGGTGTCGACCGCGTCGTCGTAGCTCACCGCCCAGTCGGGGCAGGCGCCCGATCCGTCGTCGACCCACAGCCACATCGCGACCTTTGGAACACGGTGCCGGATGGCGTCGATCGTGTCGGTGAAGCAGCCGTGGAACACGACGGCGACGGCATCGGCGTTGTCCCACAGGTAGAGGAGCTCGTCGGCGGTGTAGCGGTAGTTGGTGTTGACCGGGACGAGCGCTGCCTTGTAGCAGGCGAAGAAGGACTCGAGGTACTCGGGGCAGTTGTACAGGTACTGGGCGACCTTGTCCTGGTGTCCGGCCCCCGAGTCGAGGAGGTACGAGGCGAGCCCTTCGGCTCGCCGGTCCGCTTCGCGCCAGGTGAGCGTCCGCGAGCCCTGCTTGGCGAACGGAGCGTCGGGGCTCTGGGCGCTGGCCGCCTCCCAGATGTCCGCCAGGTTCCATCCGCTCATGGCGCACCTGTCCGATCGGGGATGGCGCCGTCCGGCGGCCATGCTGTGACTCCTTGTTCGAGAGGGACGTCGAGCGATCTGAGCAGGGCCGAGAACAGCCGCCAGTTGCCGATCGCGGCCACCAGTTCGACCAGGACCGCTGGGTCATCGCTGAACGCGGCCCGACACTGGGTCCAGGTGGAATCGGCGATGACCCCATCTCGCAAGGTGTCGTCGGTCGCTGCGAGCACCGCCCGTTCTGCCGGCCCGAAGTGATCGGCATGCTCCCAGTCACGCACCGCCAGGAGGTCCTGTTCGGGTACGTCCAGCAGCCGGGCGACCCGCCAGTGCTGAGTCCATTCGTACACCGAGCCGGTCGACCAGCCGATGCGCATGATGATGAGCTCCCGCAACCTGGCGTCGAGCACCCCGTTCCACAGCAGTTCGTGGAGCATGCCGTTCAGCGCTGCTGCAACACCAGGTTGGTGCAGGGCGATGCGGAACACGGACAGATCGGCCATCTGCTCCGGGATGCCTCGCTCGGTGGCGCGCCGTCGGGCCTCGTCGATGTCGAGCATCGGTATCCGCTCTCGTTCGGTCATGATGAGGTTCCTTTCGCGTCGCGCGAGCGCTGGTCAGGCGGGTGGGGTGACGACGCCGTGCAGGGGCGGAGTCGTCGAAGTGTCGGCGCCCGACATGACGTCGAGGAGCGCCGGGAGGTCATCGAAACCGACGACACGTCGGGACAGTTGCTCGAACGGCCATCGCCGGGAGGCCAACAGGTCGACGGCGGCCCGGTACGCCGGGTAGTCGACGCCGAGCGAACCGATGACGCGCAGCTCCTTGTAGACGACGTGGTCCGGCTCGAAGCCGGGGGCGCCGCCACCGCCTCGGGTGCCGGCGACGACCATCGTCGCTCCGGGGCGAGCGAGGGCGACGCCCTGAGCAAACGCGGACGGCGCTTTCGCGGTGACGTCGACGACGACGTCCGCGAGTCCACCGGTCGCCTGCTTGAGGGCCCGTGCCGGGTCCTCGGTGGCCACATCGATCACCAGATCGACACCGAACGCCGCCGCTTGCGTGAGGCGTTCTCGGTCGCGTTCACCGAAACCGGTCATGGCGACGAAGGCCGCTCCGGCCTCCTTGGCGGCGACGGCGGCACAGAGGCCACGGATGCCCGGACCGAGGACGACGACGATGTCACCCGACTTCGTCGCCGGGATCGTCGCTCCCCAGCGGATGCCTGCGCCGAGCGGGTTGAACACCGTCGCCAGGACCGGATCGAGCTCGTCAGGGATCGGCAGCAGCATCGAATCCTCTGGCAGGTGGAGGTGTGTCGCATACCCACCCCAGAGCCCCGGATCGATCGCGACATCGACGAACCCGAACATGGTCGCAAGCCCGTTGCGCACACATCGTCGGTACTCGCCACGCAGGCAGGCATCGCACTCGCGGCATGAGCGGAACACTTCGACCGCGACGCGTTGACCTGCGACGACCCCCCACCGTGCCGCGGCGTCGTCACCGACTTCTTCGATGACGCCGATGATCTC
>JBFWRK010000051.1:0-2855 GCA_050248955.1 Acidimicrobiia bacterium | reverse complement strand
CAGCGCGTCGACGGCAGCCTCCACCGCCGAAGGGAAGCACGAATAGAGGTCGAACCAATCCAGATCGGCCGTGGTGATACCGGCCGCCCCGAGCACCGCCTCGCCCGCCGCCCGGATACCGGGCGAGCGACCCAGCTGCGGTCGCTGCACGGGGAAGTACACGTCGTTGCAGCTCGCGGCCGCCCACGGGAACACCCAACGCTCCCGCGGCACGCCGAGCTCCTGTGCCACCTCGGCCGCCATCAGCACGAAGGCGGCCGCCATGTCGACGGCGATGATGCTGTTCAGCAGCTTCGTGTACGGCTCGCACACCATCCGGTTGGTCGAGGTCTCGGTCGACAGCTCCTCGGCGGTACGGGCGGTCGGGAACCAGGCACGATCGGGGTGTCGTGATGCCTCGTCGGTGAACGGGGCCATCAGCCGTCCGAGCCACATCCGTTGCTCGTCGAGGGTGCGGCCGGCGCGCGCGGCGATCGCGGACTCGAAGATCGGGTACACCTCGTGCGGCCAGTGCAGGCCGGCGGCGTGCTCGGCGGCACTGAGTCCGGGCCGTGCGTCGCCGAGCGACTCATCCTGATCTGGTGCCGGCCACGGATCGACCTGCCCGAGGGCTGACCGGTGCCGCTGGGCGGAGCGCCCGCTCTCTGCGCCGACGATGAGCGCAGCGTCGACGGTGCCGCACAGGATGTCGTGCCCGAGCAGTTCGACGAGGTACTGCGGCGTGTTCCCGCCGACCGGACAGCTGACCCGGCGGCGGGCGTCGAGGCCGAGCGCTCGGGCGATCCGGGTAGCCGGTTGGTCGCGTGGCGCGAGCAGGATTCCCGGGGTCGCCACCGTGTCGATCCGATGACTGATCACCGTCCCCGAATCGGTGAACGCCCGGCGTGCTGCCTCGGCCGCGAGCGTGATCGGATCGACCGGATCGTCGGTGCGTTGCGTGATCTCACCCGCCCCCACGAGCACCGGCGTGCGAGGCGTGACCGTCACCGTCGGGTCGCCCGGCCGCTGGAGATGACCGTGTTGCCGCGCTGGGTCCGTGCTTCGACAACCGCGTCATCACCGAGATCCCACAGCCGCGTCACGATCGTGTCGCCCGGCCAGACCTGGTCCGCGAATCGACCCGAGATCGAACCGAACCTGTTCACGTCGCCGCCGCACCATGCCGACAGGACGCTGTGACCGACGATGCCGAACGTGCAGAGGCCATGGTTGAACGGCCCGGGGAATCCGGCCATGGTGGCGAAGTCGGGGTCGATGTGCATGGGGTTCATGTCGCCGGACAATCGGTAGATCGCCGCCTGTTCGGGTCGTGTCTCCCGCTCGACGACGAGGTCCGGCTCTCGGTCAGGTGCGGTTGCACCCGGTGACCCGCTCGGGCCTCGTTCGCCGCCCCATCCGCCGCCGCCCATCACGAACAGGCTGGCCATCACGTCGAACAACGGGCCGGCGTCGTCCGTTGCCGAGCCTTCGAACACGATCACCGCCGCCTTGCCCTTGTCCCAGACGTTGGCGATGCGACCGGACACCGTCACGGTCGCGGAGGCGGGGAGCGGACGATGGACCACCACCGACTGCTCCCCGTGCAACAAGGCCGCGAGGTTGATGTCGATCCTTTGCATCGACGAGCCCATCGCACGAAGTCCGGGGATCACGGCAAAGGTCGGCAGTACCTTCGGACCGCGTCCCTCGTAGACGAAATCGAGATCCTCGGGCGGACGGCACCCGACGCCCAAGGCGTAGAGCATCACATCACGATCGGTCCAGGTGTGGGTTATCGGCTCGGTCTCGAGGCCGACGAGATCTCCGTTGATCGGCAGCTTCCTCATGAGGTCAACTTTCTCGTTGGAGGATGTGGACGACGCACACCGAACCCGCGCCGGCCATGTGGCACAAGCCGGTTCGGGCGGCGTCGACTTGCCGAACGCCGGCTTCGTGGCGGAGTTGCAGGGTGGTCTCGTGGATCTGGGCGAGACCGGTGGGCCCGCCGGGGTGGCCGCGAGCGGTGAGGCCTCCGTCGGTCGAGAACGGGATCCGGCCGCCGAGACGGGTTGCGCCATCGGCGACGAGTCGGTCGCCCTCGCCGTCAGCGCAGATGCCGAGCAACTCGTAGTACACGAGCTCCTCGACAGGAAAGGCATCGTGGACCTGGACGAGATCTAGATCACTCGGCCCGAGGCCGGCCTGCTCGTAGGCGTCGCCGGCGGTGTCACGGGTCATCTGTGCCGGACCGATCACGGCGCCGAGGAAGACGTGACCGTCCGTGTATGTCTCGGATCGCTGCTGAGAAGCGATGACGCGGACCAGAGGGCGCCCTCGAGCGACCCGCTCGGCCACCTCGCGAGTGGCGACGATGGCCGCTGCAGCGCCGCCTCCGGCTGCACAGGCCATCATCGACGTGTGCGGGTAGGAGATCATCGTCGAGGCGAGCACCTCGTCCGGCGTGACCTCGTGGTCCGCCTGTCGTTGTGCCATGGGGTTGAGCCGTGCGTGGTTCCAGTTCTTGGCGGCGATCTGGGCGAACGTGTCGACGGTCGTTCCGACGTCGTGCATGCGTCGCGTCGCCCACATCGCGAAGAACGCAGCCGGCAGCATGATGTCCTCCGCGCCGACTCGTCCACGCTTGCCACGGCCGAGGCCGCTCATCCGGTTCATGTCGTCGAAACCGAGTGCCATCGCGACGTCGACCCGCCCACCTCCGACGGCGTGGACGGCCTCACCGAACGCGCACGACCCAGTGGCGGATGCGTTCTCGACATGGGTGACGGGGATGCCGGTCAACCCGAACTCCTTGGCGATGGCCACGCCGCTGGTGACGCCGCCGCCGAGATAGCCGTTGTAGAGGGCGCCGACCTCGG
>JBFWRK010000050.1:0-7641 GCA_050248955.1 Acidimicrobiia bacterium | reverse complement strand
GCTCGAGGTGGCCGGAGAGGAAGTCGGCGTGGAAGTGCGTCTCGAGCACCTTCACGATCGTCAACCCGTGCGACTCGGCGTCGGCGAGGTACTCGGCGACGTCGCGCTGCGGGTCGACGACGACGGCGTGACCGGTCGTCGTGTCCCCGACGAGGTAGCTCGCGTGCGAGAGACATCCGAGGTAGTACTGGCGGAAGAACATGGTGATCGGTGCTCCTGTCGGACGGTCTACTCTGACAACCATACCCCAGGGGGTATCATTCCGGTGTTGTTCGGACGGATGATCGGATGATACCCTCCGGGGTATGTGTATGGAGATGACATGCAGTTCGTGCCAGCGTCCGAGTTGGGCCGGTTGCGGCGCCCACGTCGAGCAGGTGCTCGGTCACGTCCCACCCGCAGATCGTTGCCGGTGTGAGCAGGGCGAGGTGCCCAGCACGTCGGCGCGCCGGTCACTGCCACGCTGAAGGCCCTCGGCAGATCGAGGGTCAGCTGTACACCTGGAGCGCCGTGGCCATGCCGTTCGCATAGTGCGCCGGCAGGTTGCAGACCAGCTGGTACCGGCCGGGTTCGAGCGTCAGCGTCAGATCCTTGGTCTCGCCCACCTCGTACTCGGGGATCTCCGAGATCACCTCCCACTCGGTCGACTCCTCGCTGAAACGCTGAGTCATCGGATCCACGGGCAGACCGAAGAGCGGAAGATCGGTCTTCACGACGAGCATCTCGTGCACCGTGGTGCCGGCGTTCGTGAACGTGAACGTGACCGGCCCGGCGGGGACCTGGTCGAGGTCGGACAGCACCACCCACTCCCGCTCGACGCCGTTGACCGCGGTGCCAGCGGGTGGTGCCTCACCGGTCGGCGCATCCGGACCGAGCGCATCGTTCCGGTCTTCGCCACAACCGACGAGGGCCGACGCCGCGAGGATCAGCAGCACGAACAGACGGTGGGAATCTCGTCGCATCGTTTGCCCCCGAGCTCCTGAGACACCGGAAACGTACACCCGGCTTCATGCAACGAAGGCGAGTGGGTGGCCGGGACGGTGCCAGGTGCAGCGGATCAATCGTCCGGTCATCGAACACGTCACGAAGGCGGTTCGCAGCTCGTCGCCGCCGAAGCAGATGTTCGTGACCGCGCCGTCGGCGAGGCTGGGCGGCAGGGTGTGGAGCGTCCACCTGCCATCGGCGGCGATCTCGCTGATCCCACTGTCGACCAGGGTGCCCACGCACACGGCGCCGCTGCTGTCGACGGCCAACGAATCGAGCTCGTGGTTGTTGGGCAGGCCGGCGAGCAGCGCGAACTCGTCCACGTGGCCGCTGAAGACGAGCGCTCGGATGTTGTAGCCCGGGGAGGGCACGATCTCGCCGGGAGCGCTCACGCGCCGTCGCTGGACCTGGCGGACGTGGGTCTCGGCCCAGTAGAGGATGCGGCCATCGGGCGACAAGCCGATCCCGTTGGGTGACGGGACGTGCTTGGCCAACGCCCGGATCGACGATCCGTCATGGGCTGCGTAGTAGATCGCGCCGTCGTGATGGTGGTCCGTGAAGTAGAAGCTGCCGGTGTCGTCGAAGACGAGATCGTTCGGAGCTGCGAGGCGGCGCTCGTCGCACGCCGTGTAGAGCGTGTCGACGCTGCCGGTGCCGAGATCGACTCGCTGGATGCGACCGCCGATGTGCGTCGCGGGATCGATGCCACCGTTGTTGCAGACGTAGAGCGCGCCGTCCGGGCCGATCGCCGCGCCGTTGGGGCCGCCGCCGACCTCCGCCACCGTTCGGACGGTGCCGTCGGGCGAGACCTGCGAGACACGGGCCCCGGTCATCTCGACGACGATGACGCTGCCGTCGGCCAGTGCGACAGGGCCTTCGGGGAAGGCAAGCCGTTCGGCCACGACCTCGACCGCCCGGAGCTCGCTCATCGGGATCAGCCGCGGTCGCGTCGCCGGCGAGCACCGAATCGCGCGACCGGCCACACGTCCTGATCCTCCCCGAACCCCTTCCTGCCGTCGATGTCGAACTCGAGGAAGGTGTTGATGCACAACCCGCTGCGGGCGAGCATCATCCGGCTACGTGCCTCGCCGGTGATGAACGCGGTGCGCCCGTCGGTGTCGACGGCCTCGACCTCCAGCGAGGCAATGCCGCCGGTCGGCGCGTGGCGGACGTTCCGACGGGTCGCGGAGGCGAGTCGACGAAGCTTGCCGTCGCGAAGCAGGTAGCCGCTCGTGAGGTGCTCGACCTCCGACTCCTGGTCGTCCCTCGGAGGCTGGCAGAAGACCAGGAACGCCTCGTCGTCGGACGTCGCGCCGAAGACGTAGCTCAACCGGTTCACGGACGTGCCGATCCGCTCGGGGCGCCGGCCCCACGACCGGTCGCGCACGGCGATGCAATCGACGGGGATCCGTTCGCCGTGCAGACGCAGCTCGCCGGTGAGGTGGCCGTGCTGGTCGTAGTGCGACGACTCGGTGAACGGTGGGGCGCCGTGGACGTGCGGCACCGGTGGCGTCAGACCCACGAACTCGAGCTCGGCGACGAAGTCGTCGTGGTCGCGGAACTGGTACCCGAGGCGGTAGCGGAGGCCGGGCTCGAGCACCTCGCAACGGACGCCGTTCATGAACTCGACGTGGCGGAGGTCGAGCGGTTGCGGAAGCGGCTGATGATCGAAGTAGCCGTAGTAGGGGAGCTCCCACGGGACCCAGTCGCCGGGGCCGTAGACGAACGCGCCGCCGGCGGCGGTACCGATGTTCGGCCGCGCCTGGACGTACAGCCAGCCGGCCAGCGCGCGCTCGGGCACGTTGAACGACCACCACATCGTCTCGGTCCAGTCAGCGGCCGGCCCATGAGGGTGGAGCTCGTCGTCGCGTGGAGCGAATCTGACCTCGTCGCCGAGCGGGAGCTCGACCGTGTGTGCGTCCATCGCCAACCCCTCGTTGAGAATTGAAAAGAGGTTAACCATTGTGCCGGGGGCGTCCGTGCCCGGACGCTGCCTGCTGCTGGCGGAGCAAGCAGAACTTGATTTCGAAACAATGTTCTGATTGAGTCGACGCCGTGCATCGGACCCTTCCCGCTGCTCGGACGGAGGACAGCCCCATGGACGCGCTGGTCGGCTATCAGCTCGAGGACTCGATCGCGACGATCACGTTGGACGACGGCAAGGTGAACGTGATGTCGCTCCAGATGCAGCGCGAGATCAACGAGGCGTTCGACCGGGCCGAGCGCGATCGCGCGGTGGTCGTCCTCGCCGGTCGGGACGGGGTGTTCTCGGCGGGCTTCGACCTCTCGGTGCTGAGCGCCGGCGGGCGGGACGCGATCGCCATGGTCCGGGGCGGCTTCGAGCTGGCGTCGCGGGTCCTGTCGTTCCCGTTCCCGGTCGTGATCGCCTGCACCGGCCATGCGATCGCGATGGGCACCTTCCTGCTGCTGTCCGGCGACCACCGGATCGGCACCGCCGGCGCGTACAAGCTCGCCGCCAACGAGGTCGCGATCGGCCTGACGATGCCGTACGCGGCGGTCGAGATCCTCCGTCAACGGCTGTCGCCGTCGGCGTTCAACCGCGCCGTCACGCTCGCGGAGACGTTCACGCCGGAGAATGCCGTCGAGTCGGGCTTCCTCGATCAGGTCGTCGCCGCCGCGGAGCTGCAGACCACGGCGCGCAGCGTTGCCGCAGCGGCAACGCTGCTCGATCTGGGTGCCCACGCGGCGAGCAAGCTCCGCGCTCGCGCGAGCGCGCTCGCCGCGATCCGAGCGGGCCTCGAATCCGACGACGCCGAGGCATGACGGCGCTCCCATAGGATCGATCAGTGGCGAGAGCGAAACTCCGTACCCCCGCGCTCCGGGAACGGGTGGTGCAGGTGGCGATGTCGACGCTCGCCGATCACGGCGTCGCCGGGTTCACGACTCGTCGTGTCGCAGCGGGAGCATCGACGTCGATCCCGGCGGTCTACGAGCTGTTCGGCGACAAGGCGGGGCTGGTGCGCGAGGTCTTCTTCGAAGGCTTCCGCCAGCTCGGTGGGGAGCTCGTCGATCTCGTCGACAGCGACGATGTTCGCGCCGACCTCGAGCGCGTCGTGTACGTCCTGCGCGCCTTCGCCCGGGACAACCCCGCGCTCGCGGAAGTCATGTTCTCCCGCCCGTTCGCCGACTTCGACCCCGGACCGGAAGACGTCGCCGCGGGCGCGATGGTGCGGGAGTTCATCGTCGGCCGGGTTCGTCGATGTGTCGACGCCGGTCTGCTCTCCGGCGACCCGACCGACATCGCGCACGTCGTCCTGGCGATGGCGCAGGGGCTGGCGACCCAGGAGACCGCCGGATGGCTCGGGAGGTCCGACGTGTCGGTGGACCGGAGGTGGACGATCGCCTTCCGAGGGCTGCTGGACGGGCTCCGGCCAACCTGAGCCACACGCGCAGTCGCGCCTCCGAGCGTGGTCACGCCGCGATCAGGACCTCGACGCGGCGGCGCGTCGCCACGCGGCCGAGCGCGTCGTTCGCGAGTGCGGCGAGCAGCCGAGCGCGATTCGGGATCGCTCGCTCTTCGAGGACGGCGCGACGGTTGTGCCCGTCTCGTCGGATCTCCGCCCAGTCGAGCGCGGTCAGCACCACAGGTCGATGTGCCTCGTCACGCCCGGCGATGACCACCAGTTCGTGTCCGTCCACGTGGGCGTGTCCCTGGAGGTGATGGACCTCATCCCAGCGCAGATCGTCGGGTGGCGACCCGATGACTGCGCTGAGGAAGTCCGTCGCCCGGGCGCGGCACTCCGCATCGGACTGCTGACGGCGCTGCTCGCTGGTAACGGCGGCTTGGTTGCTGTTCGGGGATTCGGTGGTGATGTCCATGATCACGCTCCTGGTTCGGGCTCCTCGTGCCCATCGTGCGCGACCTCTCTGAGGTGGAGCTGATTTTCGACTGAGCGGAGTGGTCGCGTCGTCCTGTCGGCGAGCGTTGGTGACTCAAGGCAATGTCATGGTCGGCCGCTCGGAATCACGGTCCGTGGTGACCACGTAGGGTTGGTTGGGATGCCTCGGACGACGCGCCGGGCGACATCGGAGCGGCCCGTGTGCCGCACCGGAAGTCGAAGACGAGCGGCTGTACGAGCCGTCAGCGTCTCGGCCATGGCGTTCTGGCTCACGCCTGGGACGAGCGTCGCGACCGTACCGCCAACGACGACGGCGACCGACGCCGAGGTCAGCTCGAGCGTGCCGCCGGAGACGACGTCGACGCTCGGGACCGATTGCGCCGAGCCGAGTGGGACGGCGACGGCGCTGCTCGTCCATCCGACGCAGGTGGAGCACGATGTGGAGGCCGAGCCAAGCGCATCGGTCGATGTGGTGGTCACGCTCGATCTCACTGCTCAACCGGGCGCATTGCTGCCTGGCGTGCCATCGCTCACCTCGACGACGCTCGAGCTGCCGTGCCGGCTCCAGGGGTCGTTGACGGCCGGCGGTGTCGACGCCGGCATCTCGCCGGGTGGTTCGTTGTCCGGCACGCTGAGCCCTGGTGGCGCGATCACCTGGCGGTGGGAGGTGTCCGCCGGACTGCCGCTGGAGCTGACGCTCCGACTGGCTGGCGAGGGCGGCTCCGCGATTATCGAGCGTCGGGTGGACATCGTGATCGTCCTCTCCTCAGGGGGGCCGACAACCACGGCCGCATCGGCGACGACCGGCAACCCACCCGCGACGGTCGAGCCGCCAGGCGGGACGGCCCCCGGGCGGACCACCTCGGTGGGGCCGTCGCCCGTCACGACCACCGGAGGGTCGCTGACCGACGAGTGCCGGCGGCGTACGCAGAACCCGGGGCCGGGCGTGTGGCGGCCACCGGCCGACGCCACCGGAACGGTCGGCTCGACGCTGACGGTCAGAGCCGTCCTGAGCGCGGACGCCGACACTGCGGTCCCCCCGGACGACGCCACGGGATCGAGCGCGGCGCCAGTGACGATCCCGACCGTCACGTGCCGCGTCGAAGCGCGGCTGGTCGGTCCGCCCGGCGCCGCAGAGTTCGATGCGAGCTGGTCCGAGCGGACGGTCCGGGCGGCGCTCGCTACAGCGTGGGTGTGGCAGGTGACGCCGATTCGTGACGGCGAGATCCCGCTGACCGTGGAGCTCCGCGGCATCGCCGAGAACGGCGAGCGCTTCGACCTCGCACTTCCTGCCCGCTTCGTGCTGTCCGTCGCGCCGGCGGTCGCTTCCGGTGGTCCGTCGACCGACGAGGTGCGGAAGTCGGGCGGCCGCGGGATGGTCGAGCCCAGACCCGATTCCGACACATTGGACCAGCTCCCCGGCTTCGTGGTGCCGACAAGCGTGGGCGTCGCCGCGCTGAGCGGTGCCGGGCTGTTCGCGTACCGGCGGAGGCGCCAGACAGCGACGGTACGCGGCCGCATCCGGCCCGCAGCCGGGATCGACGTTTCGGGAGGGCCGACGCGAGTCTTCCTCAGCTATTCACGCCGGGACGGCGCTGCTGCCTCGCGCCTCGCGCGGGACCTGGAAGCGCACGGGTGGGAGGTGTGGATGGACACGGAGGACATCGCCGGAGGCGAGTCGTGGCGGCGGTCGATCGTCGACGGGCTGCAGTCCGCGCACGCGGTGATCCTCATGGTCTCACCGAACTCGATGGTCTCGTCGAACGTCGAGCGGGAGCTGACGATCGCCGATGACGAGGGCAAGCGCGTCTTCCCGGTGATGGTTGCCGCCACGGATCTGGTGTCCGGCTTCAAGTACCTCCTCGCCGGAGTTCAGATCATCGACATCACGGGCGCTTCCCATGCCCCCGGTGTGGAGCGCCTGATCCATGCGATCGAGACCCATCGTGCCGAGCTGAGCGGGTAATACTCGGCACCGCATGGCAGCGACGGCGAGCGATCTCGGGGCGCACACGGAACGGCCCATGCCGGCCGTGTTCTTCGGCCACGGCACGCCGATGAACGCGCTCGATCACAACCGGTACACCGACGCGTGGCGCGCGTTCGGTGCCGCGATACCTCGACCGCGGGCGATCCTGGTGATCTCCGCCCACTGGTACATCAACGCGTCGGCCGTGACCGCGATGTCCCACCCGAAGACGATCCACGACTTCTACGGGTTCCCCGACGAACTGTTCGCCGTTCAGTACCCGGCACCCGGTGATCCGGCGCTGGCGCACGAAGTCGCCGACCTGGTGAAGCCGACCTGGGTCGGCATCGACGTGGACAGCTGGGGGATCGACCACGGCACGTGGTCCGTGCTGGTGCACGCCTTCCCGAACGCTGACGTGCCTGTCGTGCAGCTCTCGATCAACGCCACGAAGTCGTTCGACGATCACCTCGAGCTCGGCGCGCAGCTCGCTCCGCTCCGAGAGCGCGGCGTGCTCATCGTCGGCAGCGGCAACGTCGTGCACAACCTGCGCCGAATCGACTGGAGCAGCCCGGATGGTGGATTCGAGTGGACACGACGGTTCGACGCTGACGTCGCCCAGATCATGACCGGCGCGCCTGCCGGCCTGCCGAGGTTGCATGACCATGCCGACTTCTCGATGGCCTCACCGACGCCGGACCACTTCATCCCACTCCTCTACCTCGCGGGACTGGCGTCCGCAGCGGACCGGACGACGAACGTGTTGGTCGACGGCTACGCGATGGGCTCGCTCTCCATGGCTTCGTACACGCTCGGCTGCGATGAGCT
>JBFWRK010000049.1:0-7693 GCA_050248955.1 Acidimicrobiia bacterium | reverse complement strand
CGACTCGATGACCGACGACTCGATGACCGACGACTCGATGACCGACGACTCGATGACCGACGACTCGATGACCGACGACTCGATGACCGACGACTCGATGACCGACGACTCGATGACCGACGACTCGATGACCGACGAGGACACGAGCACCACGACGTCGTGACCGCTCGCCGCTCCGGCCGGCGACGCCGGGGCGGCGCACGACCCTGCCGGGCGACCGGCGCTTCTCTACGCTTCGGCGGACCGAGCGAGGAGCTGGCCCGAGCGGCCGAGAGCGGAGAGCGGAGAGCGATGAGCGAGCTGAAGATCGAAGTCGACCCGGACGAGGTGGGCGTCTCGGCAGAGCGTCTGGCGCGGATCGCGCCCCACTTCCGGCGGTACGTCGACGACGGGTTGCTGCCCGGCTGGTCGTTGGCGATCGCCCGTGACGGCAAGATCGTGCACCTCGACACGTACGGCCATCAGGACGTCGAGTCGGGCGCGCCGGTCACGCTCGACACCGTGTTCCGGATCTACTCGATGACGAAGCCGATCACGTCCGTCGCCGCCCTGATGCTGTGGGAGGAGGGCAAGATCGAGCTGACCGATCCGGTCAGCCGCTACATCCCGTCGTTCGCCGGCGCCCGCGTCTGGCGGAGCGGCTCGGTGACGAAGCCCGTCACCGATCCGGTCACCGAGGAGATGCGCCTCTGGCACCTCTTCTCCCACACGGCAGGGCTCACCTATGGCTTCATGTACGCCCACCCGGTCGACGACCTCTACCGGCGTGCCGGCTTCGAGTGGGGCACGCCGCCGGGCGCCGACCTCGCCGATGTGTGCGACCGGATCGCCGAGCTGCCGCTGCTGTTCCAGCCGGGCCGCGAGTGGAACTACAGCGTGGCCACGGACGTGCTCGGTCGGGTCGTCGAGGTCGCGTCCGGCATGTCGCTCGACGAGTTCTTCAGGTCGCGCATCATCGAACCACTCGGCATGGTCGACACCGGGTTCCACGTCCCCGAGAGCGAGCGACACCGGCTCGCCGCGCTCTACGTGCCGACGCCCGGCACGCAGCGCATCCACCGGATGGACGCGATGGGCAACGCCGCCCTCGGCCCGCCGGCGTGCCTCTCCGGCGGCGGCGGGCTCGTCTCGACGCTCGCCGACTACCACCGCTTCGCCCTGATGCTGCTCGGAGAGGGCAGCGTCGACGGCGTCCGCCTGCTCGGCCCGCGCACCGTGCACTACATGGCCTCGAACCACCTACCGGGTGGTCAGGACCTCAGCGAGTTCGGTCGCCCGCTCTTCGCCGAGACGACGTTCGACGGTGTCGGCTTCGGCCTCGGTGTCTCGGTCACGATCGACCCCGTGAAGGCGAAGACCTCCGGATCTGCCGGCGACTTCGGCTGGGGCGGCGCGGCGAGCACGGCGTTCTGGGTCGATCCGGTCGAGGACCTCACGGTGGTCTTCATGACCCAGCTGCTGCCCTCGAGCACGCACCCGATCCGCCCCCAGCTGAAGCAGCTCGTCCACCAGGCGCTGCTCGACTGACGATCGCGTCACCGGGGAGCGTCGGCGACGATCCTCCCCTGCTCCAGACGCAACGTCCGCGTCAGGCGCACCTCGTCGAGCAACGCACGGTCGTGGGTGACGAGCAGGACGGTGCCGGCGAACGTGTCGAGCGCTTGTTCGAGCTGCTCGATGGCCGGCAGGTCGAGATGGTTCGTCGGCTCGTCGAGCACGAGGCAGTTCGCGCCGTTCGCCATGAGCAGGGCGAGCGCGGCCCGGGTTCGCTCGCCCGGCGACAGGGACTCGGTGGAGCGCTCGACGTGCTCACCGACCAGTCCGAACTTGGCGAGCAGCGTCCTCGCATCGACCACGGTCATGCCCGTCGCGTCGAGGAACGCCCGGAGCACGGTCTCGTGGCCGCCCAGCTGACCGCGGGCCTGCTCGATCTCGCCGACGACGACGTTCGGCCCGAACCACCGCGAACCACGGGCCAACGGCTGACGGCCGAGCAACGCATCGAGCAGCGTCGTCTTGCCGCTGCCGTTCGCGCCGACGACTGCGACCCGCTCGCCGTACCCGATCTCGATGTCGACGGGGCCGAGGCGGAATTCGCCGCGCTCGACCACTGCGCCGTCGAGCCGCACGACGATGTCGCCGCTCCGTCCGGTCGAGGCGACGACGAGACGCAGCTGCCACGGCTCTCTCGGCTTCTCGACGACGTCCAGCCGTTCGATCGCCTTCTCGGTGCGCGCCGCCCGCCCGGCGAGCTGCTCGGTCTGGTTGATCTTGAAGGCGCGGATGTTCTTGTCGTTGTCGTCAGGGCGCTTCTTCGCCCGGCTCAGCCCTTGCGTGGCCCACTCACGCTCGCGCTGCGCCCGGCCGGCGAGCTCCTTGCGCTTCGTGTCGTAGCCCTCGAAGCGCTCCCATGCGTGGCGGCGAGCCGTCGCGCGGTGCTCCACGTAGGCGTCCCAACCGCCCGCGTACTCGCTCGCCCGGTGCGTGAACTCGTCGAGCTCGACGACGTGCGTCACGGTCCGTGCCAGGAACGCGCGGTCGTGGCTGACGAGCGCGATACCGGCGTCGAGCCCGAGCACCCACGCCTCGAGCCGAGCGAGGCCGTCCAGGTCGAGATCGTTCGTCGGCTCGTCGAGGAGGTAGATGTCGAAGCGGCTGAGCAGCAGCGCGGCGAGCGAGCAGCGAGCGGCCTCACCCCCTGACAACGTCCCGGTCGCCTGCCGGAGCAGCCGTTCGTCGAGGCCGAGGTCGTGCCACACCTCGCCGAAGCGGACGTCGAGATCGGCACCGCCGAGCGACAGCCAGCGGTCGAGCGCATGGCCGTACCGATCGTCGGCGCCGCCGGCGCCCGTGGCGAGCGCGTCCGTCGCTGCGGCGAGCTCCGCGTCGGCGGCGGCGACACCGGTCCGGCGGGCGAGGAACGCACCCACGGTCTCGTCGGCGCTCCGCTCGGGCTCCTGGGGCAGGTAGCCGACGGTCGCCGAGGGTGGGGTCAACCTGATCGAGCCGCGGTCGAGCGCGACCGCACCGGCGAGCGCCTGGAGCAGCGTCGACTTCCCGACGCCGTTCGGGCCGATCAGGCCGACGCAGCGACCAGGACCGAGGAGCAGGTCGATCGCGTCGAGGATGAGCTGGGGGCCTCGCGTGACGGTCAGGTCACGGGCGTGCAGCGTGGCGATGGTGGGCATGCGGAACCTCCGGGGTCGGACGGACGGGACGGGTTCAGCGCGTGCTCACGTGGACCAGTCTGGCCGATCAGCACCCGTTCGCCACCCCGGTTTGCGCCGGATGGCCGCTGACCGGCCTGCGGCGGTGACCACGTCGGGTGACGTTGCCTCACAGCGTGCCCTGCCGCCAGACTCGCGGTCCCCCCATGAGCACCGTCTTGCGTCTCCGCCCGTGGCAGCGCGCGGCCTTCGATCGGTTCGTGGCCGCGTCCGCCCCGGATTTCCTCGCCGTTGCGACGCCGGGCGCGGGCAAGACGACGTTTGCGCTGGCCTGTGCGTTGACGGTGCTGGGTGAGCGGCGTTGCCGGCTTGCCGTGGTCGCCCCGACGTCGCACCTCAAGCAGCAGTGGTCGCAGGCCGCCCACCGGCTGGGGCTCGAGCTGGACCCCGATTGGTCGCCCGGCTCAGGGCTCGCCCGCGACGTGCACGGGCTCGTCACGACGTACCAGCAGCTCTCGATGGGCGATGCCGCAGCCCGGCTCAGAGGGCTGATGGCCGACGGGTTCGTGATCCTCGACGAGATCCACCACGCCGGCGACGAGCGGGCCTGGGGCGACGGCGTCCGCATGGCGTTCGAGCTGACCCATCGGCGCCTGTCGCTGTCGGGCACGCCGTTCCGCAGCGACACCGCGGCGATCCCGTTCGTCCGCTACGTCCTGGAGGAGGCGACCGCGGACTACGAGTACGGGTACGCCGACGCGCTGCGCGACGGCGGCGTCGTGCGCCCGGTCTACTTCCCGCGGATCGACGGGCTGATGGAGTGGACCGCGCCCGACGGCTCGCTCGAAGCGGCGACGTTCGGGGACGAGCTCGACGCGTCGCGGACCGGCCAGCGGTTGCGCACCGCGCTCAGCCTAGACGGCGACTGGCTCCCCGAAGTGCTCGGCCAGGCACACGAACGGCTGCTGACGATCCGCGACGAGCAGCCCGACGCGGGCGGTCTCGCGATCGCGATCGACGTCGACCACGCCCGCGGCATCGCCCGGCTGCTCCGCGACCGGTTCGGCACGTCGGCGGAGGTCGTCACGTCGGAGGACCCCACGGCGTCCGCGAAGATCGCCCGGTTCGCGAGCGGCACGACGCCGTGGCTCGTCGCCGTGCGGATGGTCAGCGAGGGCGTCGACATCCCCCGGCTGCGGGTCGGCGTCTACGCGACCACGGTCAGCACCGAGCTGTTCTTCCGCCAGGCGGTGGGTCGCTTCGTCCGCTGGACGACCGGACGGGCGAGCCAGAAGGCGTACGTGTACCTCCCGGACGATCCCCGGCTCCGGGCGCACGCGTTCCAGATCGCCGACGCCCGCCGCCACACGTTGCGGCGTCCGAGCGAGGACCTCGACGAGGGGTTTCGCCGCGAGGACGGCCCGGACGTGTCCGGGGCAGAGCTCGACGCGCTCATCGATGCCGAGCAGCTCTCGCTGTTCTCCGTCGTCTCGGCGGTCGCGACGGGGATCCGAGTGCACTCGTTCACCTCTGACGGCCTGTCGTTCGACGACGAGCCGGACGTGCCGGAGCCCGCCTTCGCGGACGACCCCACGTTGGCGGTCGAACTGCCCGAGATCCCGACGGACGCCGGTTGGGTCAGGACGGCGCCGGACGGCGGCGCGGCGACGATGACGGTCGCCGAGCAGAAGGATCAGCTGCGCGCCGCGAACGCGGCGATCGCGGCGCGCCTCGTCGACCTCACCGGCTGGCCGCATGCGAGAGTGAACGGGGAGATGAACCGCCTGGCGGGCGTGGCGAAGGTCAGCTCGGCGACCATCGAGCAGCTCGAGCGGAGGCTCCGGTACTCGGAGTCATGGCTCCGTCGGCTGCGCTCGCGATGATCGCCACCGCAGGGCTGATCCGGGAGAGCAGCCCTGTCTCGCGCCGATAGGCTCGCCTCATGCCCGCCGCTGGAGAGCACCACCCGGCGTTCGAGGAGTACTGCGAGTGCATCTTCGAGCTCCAGGAAGACGACGTCGACGTCATCCAGGCCCGGATCGCCGACCGCCTCCAGGTCTCGCGGCCGGCGGTGTCGGAGATGATCCGCCGGCTCGAAGCCGAAGGCCTGATCACCCACGCCGCCACGAAGATCCGGCTCACCGATGACGGCTTGGTGCTCGCCGAGAGCGTCGTGCGCCGCCATCGCATCGCCGAGCGCTTCCTCACCGACATGCTCGGGCTCTCGTGGGCCGAGGCCCACCACGAGGCCGGCAAGTGGGAGCACGTCATGAGCACCCGCGTCGAGGAAGCGCTCGACCGTGTGCTCGGCTCGCCGACGACGTGCCCACACGGCAATCCCATCCCGGGTTCCGACTACCACGCGCCGGACACCGTCCGTCTCGTCGACGTCGGCCCTGGCGACACGTTCATGGTGAGTCGCATCCCGGAAGAGCTCGAGTTCGAACCCGGCCTGCTCGACTTCCTCGAGGACTCGTCGATCCAGCCGGGTCGACACGGCGAGGTCACCGCGGCCTCGCCCGACGGCACGATGACCGTGGTCATCGACGGCCGTCACATCGGCGTCGGTGCCTTCGCCTCGGCGCGAATCCTCGTCACCGCCCAATGACCCGGACCGTCCGGGCGGGCGGTCCCGCTCGGGTCCGCTGCACTGTCGCGCTCGAACCCCTGCTCGGCCTGGTGCTCGGCGTGGTGCTCGCCCTCGGGCTCGCCGCGTGCGGCACCACCGTCATCGAGGACGGCGGCACGACCGTCGTCACCAACGGGACCACGACGACGATCGAGCTGCCCGCGACCACCAGCGAGCGGTTCGCCGAGATCGTCTCGCTGGCGACCGGACTCGGCGACCTCATCGCCGACGGCGGGGACGAGAACGCGATCAGCCGCATCGACGCGCTGTGGGCTGCGAGCAGCGCTGAGGTCGCCGGCGACGATCCCGACCTCGGGCGAGAGGTCGAGCACCAGCTCGGCCTGCTCCACACCGCGGTCGAACGCAACCGTCCGGCCGACGCCGACAAGGTCTCGCGCAACCTCGCCGAGGTGCTCCAGACGTTCCTCGAGCGCCATCCGGACGGATGACCGACGAGCGCACGGCGCTCCTCGCGATCCGGCGGCAGGCGCTCTCGGTCGGCATCGCGGTCGCGCCGTTCGGCCTCGCCTTCGGTGTGGCGTGCGCGCAGGCGGGACTGGGGCTCGACGAGGCGATGGGGTTCTCCGTCCTCGTCTTCACCGGCTCGGCGCAGTTCGCCGCGGTGAGCGTGCTGGCCGACGGCGGCACGGCGTTCGCCGCGATCGCGTCGGCGCTGCTGCTGTCGCTGCGCTCGCTGGCGTACGGCGTCGTGATGGCGCCCGCGCTGCACGGACCGCGATGGTGGCGAGCACTGGTCTCGCAGTTGATGATCGACGAAGCGATGGCCGTCGGCGCAGCCCAGCCCACACGTCGCTTGCAACGCGCCGGGTACCTGTGGGGCGGGTGCTCGGTGTTCGTGCTGTGGAACCTGTCGACGGCGATCGGTGCTGCTGCAGTGTCGTCCGCGGGCGATCTCGTCGACACGCTCGGGATCGACGCCACGATCCCCGCGGCGTTCCTCGCCCTCGTCTGGCCGCGACTGGCCGATCCGGTCCAGCGTGCCGTGGCGCTCGCCGGAGCGGTCATCGCGGTCGTGCTCGTGCCGATCGCTCCCGCCGGCGTGCCGATCCTCGGTGCGTCGGCTGCGGTGCTCGTCGCTCGGCTGGTCGCTCGGCTCGTGCCTGGGCGCCCGCACGCGGAGCGAGCCGGATGAGCAGCGCCTGGCTGGTCATCGTCGGGGCGTCGATCGGCATCTACGCGCTGAAGGCAGCCGGCCCCTTGCTGCTCGGCGGCCGTCGCCTCCCGCGCCGGCTGCTGCGGGCCACGATGCTCCTACCGGCCGCGCTGCTGGCGGCGCTCGTGGCCGTCAGCACGGTGGCGTCCGGCAAGCACCTCGAGGTCGATGCCCGGCTCGCCGGGGTGGTCGCGGCCGCGATCGCGCTCTGGCGGCGGGCGAACTTCGTCGTCGTGGTCGTGGTGGCCGCCGTCGTGACGGCGTCGGTGCGAGCGCTCAGCTGAGCGAGCTGCCGCCAGCCGGCCGTTCGGGGCTCAGTGCTCGCCGCGCCAGATCGGCTCGCGGGGCGGGTCGAACGACGCCATCACCCGGTCGCCGTTGATCGCGCCGAACGCCAGGTCGCCCCACCAGGAGGCGCCGGCGGTCGGCCACGGCAGGGCATCCCGGGCGAACCAGCCCGCGCCGGACGTCTCGAGCGGATGCGGCTTGAGCTCGCCGCCGATCGCTCGGCAGTGGAACAGGATCATGTACATGCCGAAGCGGGTGAAGCCCATCCGTTGGCCGTCGATCACGCTCAGCACCTGCACGGGCTCGCACAGGATGCCGGTCTCCTCCTCGACCTCCTTGATCGCGACCTCCGACGGCGAGTAGCCGGTGTCCGCCCAGCCGGTCGGGTACAGCCAGATGCCCGAATCGGCCCGCTGCACGAGCAGGATCTCCCCC
>JBFWRK010000048.1:0-8301 GCA_050248955.1 Acidimicrobiia bacterium | reverse complement strand
GAGCTCAAGATCGTGCCGGACGGTCTCATCGTCGTGATCTGATCGGCGGGCGGATCGATGGGCGGTGGTCGGTGTTCGCGAGCGCCATCGCGACGGCCATCGACAGCGCCACCCAGACGATGCCGTCGACGACGGGTGCCGCCGCAGGCCAGGTCGGCCCGATCGCCGGCTTCTCGATCGCCTGCCACAGGGCACGGCCCACGCCTGCGCCGAGGAGCAGCGAGCTCGGCAACCAGGCGGCACGGCTGAACAGGTGCGGGCGTTGCTCGAGGAGCAGCGCGGTGAGCCCGGCGATGATGCCCGGGAGTGGCCCGGCCGTGAGCCCGAAGACGCCGAGCGACACCATGACGACGACCAACGGGTGGACGTACCGTCGTGGATCGCCCGGCGGCGGCTGCAGCGGGGCGGCGGCGCTCGACCGTCGCGGTCTGAGGGCCAGGGCGAGGACGAGCACGAAGCCGGCCGCGGACACGATCACCGCGATGTCGATCGCCCGCTGCGGCTTGAAGCGGATCTTGACCTCGTGCTCTTGCCCATCGGGCTGGGTGATCGGCCAGGCGGAGGCGAACCCGTTCGCGCGCCGGGCGGCGGCCACGGCGTCACCGTCCAACTCGGCGCTCCAGCTCCTGCTCACGCTCGCCGCTTGAACGACCCAGAGCGGCGCCGACGCGTCGGGGATCTTGACCGTCGCCGACGTCTGCCTGCTCGTGCTGACGACTGGCGGCGCGAGCACGAGGAGGGACGACGGATCGCGGCCGATCTCCGAGTGCAGGACGACCCGTTCGACGGTGACCTGCCGGGGCGGGTCGGTCGGTGGTGTGGTCTCGACCACGTTGCGTTCCGCCAGGATGGAGACGGGATCCTCGCCGCAGAGCTGCATCGCGAACAGTCCGTCCGAAAGGCGCGACGACTGCCCGTTGTCCACCTGCAGGCTGACCGGTTCGCCGTTGACGGTGAGGAGATCGGACCGGCAGTCGGAGCCGGGATCGCCACGCACCGCGACGTCGACCAGCATCTCGCGTGGGGTCTCGACCACGAAGCTGCGCCGGAAGCGCGTCTCGAGCGGCGGGGCGCCGGGTGACGCTGCGCGCCAGCGGGTCATGCTCACCACGAGCGGGTGGCTGTCCCGGTTGTCGAGCGCCTGCCGCCCCGCCGGCAACCGCAGCACCTCGGTCGGATCCAGGCCCTCCATGTCCAGGGTGCTGAAGCCGGCGGGGAGCGCCGCATCGTCGGGTGCGACGTCGTCGATCGCGATCTTGAGCGACCGGAAGGTCCGCTCCGGGAACACGATGGTCTGGCCGTCCCGGGTCGACGATGTCGCATCGAGCTCGACCACCAGCGCGTCCAGCGCGTCGAACACGAGCCGCACCGTCGTGACCTGGCGCGCGGCCTCCGCGGCCGGCTGCGCGATCGTGATCGAGCTCGCGGTCAACGGTGCGTCGAGCAGCACGTTGATCGACGCACCGACGGGCGTCGATCGGCCAACCGTGAGCCAGCTCGTCGCCGGGTCGTCGTCGAACGCGCGCACGAGTCGGTGCTCCGGGTCGACCGGGTCGTCGCCATCCGCCGGCAGCGCCGCGATCGCCGCGACGCCCTCCCAGCCGATGGTCGTCCGTGCGGACGTGTCCGGGTCCTGCTCGGTCCCGGGCCGGGCGAACCGGTCCGTGACGACGGGTCGCTCCGAGTCGGTGAGCGCGACCGGCGCCAGGTCCGGGACGCTGCTGTCGATGTCCTCGGCCAGGAGATCTGCCTCGTCGACGACCAGCGGCAGCTCCTCGTCGACGATGCCGGCTTGGACCAGGTCGAGCACGCCGGCTGCGGAACCGGACATCACGACCAACCGATCGGCGGCGATCGTCGAGATTCGGGCGGCTCCGCCTTCGACGCGGTAGACCTCGATCGCCGGATCGCCGTCGGCCGTCGTCCCGAAGCGACGCGGCGGCCCGATCGACGGCGCCGTGGCGAGCAGCGCTCGCACCGCGTCTACGCGGGGCGCGTCGCCGACGCCGTCGGCGCGCAGGACGACCGTGTCGGCGGACAGCAGGCGGGCGACGGTGGTCAGATCGCGCGGCTCGAGCTCGCCGCGCTGGATCCGGAGATCCAACTCGCGGAGCAGCGTCGCCGCGCCGTCCGCCGGTGCCGAGCCGGGATCGGTGAGACCGACCGGCCTGTCGAAGAGCGCATAGGAGATCGGCTGGTTCGGCGAGCCCCAGGTGTAGGTGCCCTGCGCGAGCGCGGGGAGCTCGAGGATGTTGCTCGACGAGTCGATCCCGTTCACGTAGTCGGCGGCGTCGTGCCAGTACTGCGGCACACCGTCGGCGATCGCGCGCGCACCGTCGAGCGCCGTGCCGCGGAAGAGCGGCAGCGTCCCGAGCAGGATCAGCAGCGCCACGCCGAACCGCGCGGTGTCCGTCGTTCGCGGGGCGACGAGGATGAACCGGTGCACGCCGACGGCGACGCTGACCGACACCGCGAGCCAGAAGAGGGGGAGGGCACGACTGGTGGGGCTGAGCAGGGCCCCCGGTCCGTGCTCGACGATCACCCGGAGTAGGTGCGCCGACGGCTCGGGGTCGTCGGTCGCGTACGTGCCGGTCGACAGGACCGCACCGAGGGCGAACAGCGTCACGAAGTACAACCGGTAGGGGAAGCGGACCCGTACCAGGGTGGCGACCGCGATCGCCGGGAGCGCGAAGCCGACGGCGATCAACCAGGGCGATCGTTGGAGGTCGGCGCCGGCGGCGATGGCGTTCGACGGGTCGAGCGTGTAGAGCCGCCAGCTGCCGAACCCCCTCACCACCTCCGACACGGGGCTCGATGCCTGCACGGCGTCGAGTGGGTCGTTGGCGCGGATGTCGGCGAAGACCGCCCCCGGGTTCGTGAGCAGGCGCGTGATCCACCAGATCGACACGATCGTGCACAGCGAGACGATGCGAGCGAACGCCCGCAGCGCGCGACGCCATTCGACGTCCTTCGTGGCGATCGTGGCGTAGAGGACCCAGGCGAGGCAGGCGAGCGCGACGTACAGCGTCGCAGGGATGTTCCCGGCGCCTACCAGTGCGACGACCACCGCGCAGCTCGCCGGGGAGCGCCAGCCCGACTCGACGAGCGAGCGCATCGTGAAGGCGATCAGCCAGGGGAGCGCGGCCCAGGTCAGGAGGACGGTGGAGCGGGTACCGGCGTAGAGCAGCACGTATGGCGAGCACTGGTACGTGAGGGCCCCGAGCAACCAGCCGCGCCCGTTCCAGCTCATCGTGCGCAACAGGAAGAGCACGCCGGTGCCGGCGGCGAACAGCAGCAGGCCGAGCCACAGCCGGTGGGTGACCCACATCGGTAGGCCGATCCTGTCGCCGAACCAGAACACCGGGCTCATCGGGAAGGTGTGGTCGTAGGTCTTGTCGGCGAGCACGCCGAGCGAGCCGATGCGATCCCATCGCGCCGCCGCCGAGGTGAGCGCGTCGCCGGGATCGAGGTGCAGCCGGTCGCTGGTGTCGAGGATCAGCCGCCCCGGCCTGCTCGCCAGCATCGGCACGAACGCGGCGACGGCGAGGAACACCACGCCCAGCTGCCAGCGCTCGGCGCGGTCCCGCAGCACCTGGGAACGCCGTGCCCGCCGCGCCGACGGTCCCGGGCCGAACGTCGCTGCCGCGGTCGAGTCGACCGTGATGGTGTCGTCGAGGCGGATGTTCGTCGCAGCAGTCCGCCTGGGCATCGCGGTGATAGTACGGCGACGCTGCCGCCGGCGGGGTGTAGCCCGGTCAGCCCGGCCGACGACCGACCGCCACCAGGCTCTGCCCGAAGCTGAGCGTGCGGCCGCCTTCGATGCGCCTCAGCGTCGGCACGACCCGGCGGTCGTACGTCCGCACGAGCGGCCCAGACGTCGGCGTGCGTCCGAGCATGCGGGCAATGGCCCACCACGCGATCGCTCCCGGCGCGTTGACGTACCGGATCTCCGGCACCTCGAAGCCCGCTCGGCTGAGCGTCGTGCCGAGCGTGCTCTTCGTGTACCGCCGGACGTGTCCCACGCGACGGTCGAAGTCGCTGTACAGCCCGGGCAGCGCGGGGACGAACAGGGCCACGACGCCCCCGGGGCGGAGCGACTCGCGCAGCTGGGTGAGCACCTTCACGTCGTCGTCGAGGTGCTCGAGCACGTTCACCATCACGACCGCGTCCACGGTTCGCCCGGCGATGACCGACGCCGCGTCACCCTGGACGACCTCGACCTTGTGATTGCCGCGGAAGCGGTGCTGCAGCTCGTCGACGCGCGCCGACGACAGGTCGCTCGCGATCACCCGGTCGGCCCGGACGCACAGCCGCTCGGTCATCGTGCCGCTGCCTGCGCCGATCTCGACCACGGTGCCGGTCAACCCCTCACCGAACTGCTCGATGATCCAGTCGGCGTAGTTCGTCGCGTCGTCGAGGCTGTGCAGCGAGCTCGCGAGCTCGTCGTCGACCTCGCTCGTGAACCCGGTCGGCCGCGCCACGTGCTTGCGCGGCCAGAGCGGTGAGTAGCGGATGATGCAGTAGAGCGCCCTCACGCCGTCGCGCCAGCCGATCTTCTTGCCCTCTTCGTACGTGCGTCCGTCGTACGACACCGCGACCTCGTAGAGCCGCCAGCGTCCGCGGGCGATCTTCGCGGTGACCTCGGGCTCGAAGCCGAACCGGTCCTCCTCGATCTCGATCGACTGGATGATCTCGCGCCGGAAGGCCTTGTAGCAGGTCTCCATGTCGGTGAGGTTGAGATCGGTCATCGCGTTCGACGCGGTGGTCAGCAGCCTGTTGCCGATCGTGTGCCAGAAGTACAGCACTCGTCGCTCGCCACCACCGGCGAAGCGCGAGCCGTACACCACGTCGGCGTGCCCCTCGATGAGCGGCCGGAGCACGCGTGCGTAATCGTCCGGGTCGTACTCGAGGTCGGCGTCCTGGATGATGACGAAGTCGGCGCCGGCCTCGGCGATGCCCCGTCGCAGCGCAGCACCCTTGCCCATGTTGAACGGCTGCCGTTCGAGGCGCAGGCGCGGATCGCTGATCCCCTGCACGGTCTCGACGGTCCCGTCCGTCGAGCCGTCGTCGACCACGATCACCTCGGCGACGTACGGCGAGGCGAGCACTCGGTGCAGGACCTCGGCGATCGTCGCCTGCTCGTTGAACGCAGGCATGACCACCGAGAGGCAGCGCTCTTCGGTCTCGGGCACGAGCGCCGATGGTACTGGCGACGATCGCCGGCGCGCACCCTCCGCGATCACGTCGACACCGGTGTCGTCACGAGGCCGCGTTCCAGCGTTGCGTCGGGGCTGCGCCGGAGCTCCGGTTTGACGAGTTGGTTGAAGGTCGGCCGGCGACGCCTGCCGAAGCGCTTCGGCAGGCTGAGGAGCACCGTCAGCACCCGGCTCACGCTGCTCTCGACGCTGCGATGATGTCCGCCGTCGACCGCATCGTCGACGAGCTCGGGACGCGCCGTTCCGACGACGCGATAGCGGACGGATCCGATCCACGGCAGGCGCACGATGCAGGCGTCGAAGTTGCGATCGAAGAGCCGCTGGAGGTCGCTCCCGACACCTGGTTCGGCGACGAACCGCTCGATGTCCGGATCGAACTGCGATCGCTCCTTGGCCGTGAACAGGAGCTCGCCATCGACCAGATCGCACCACCACAGGTGGCTGGGGAAGTCGGCGATCTTCGCACTCGTGATGCGCGGTACCTCGATGTAGCCCGCCTTCGCCACCCTGACCAGCTCGTCGATCACGCCGCCCGGGTCGGTGACGTGTTCGAGCAGGTGCGAGCAGACCACGTAGTCGAAGACCTGGTCGGCGAACGGCATGTCGGCAGCGTCGGCGTCGAACAGTGGACGCGGCACCCGCGCCGCGGCGCGGCCGGACCGCTGGATGCCGTGCTCTGCACCCGCGTACCGGTCGAGGAGCACGTCGGCGCGCCAATGGGGCTTGTCGCCGCTGCCCACGTCGAGCACGAGCGCGTCGGCGCCGACCGGCAGCGCGATGCGCCGCGCGTAGAACGAGCGGAGCTGACGGATGAGAGCCATGGAGCGCCAAGTATGGCGGGCTGGCCGGGCGCGTTGCATGGCTGTCCGCTGGTTCCACCGTGGCACGATGCTGCGATGTCCTCGTCGCTCTCCGACACCCTCGCCCGTCTTGACGGTGTGGAGGGTTGGTTGACGGACGGCCAGGCCGGGTTGCTGCACGCCGAAGCGTCTCGATGTCGCGACGGCGACCGGATCGTCGAGATCGGCAGCTTCCGGGGTCGCTCCACGATCGTGCTCGCGTCGGCCGCGCCGACTGGTGTGGAGGTGATCGCGATCGACCCGCACGCCGGCACCGACCGGGGCCCGCACGAGTTCGAGGGCTACGCCGAGGAAGCGTCCGAGGACCACGTCGCGTTCAACCGCAACCTCTCGACGGCCGGTGTGGCCGACCGGGTGCGGCACGTGCGCGGGTTCAGCGACGAGGTGCACGACGAGGTCGACGACCCGATCACGATCCTGTACATCGACGGCGCCCACCGGTACGCGCCGGCGCGCAGCGACATCCGCACGTGGGGAGCACGCGTCGCGCCCGGCGGGAGCCTGCTGATCCACGACGCGTTCTCGTCCGCCGGCGTGACGATGGCGATCGGACGAGAGCTGCTCTTCGGGAAGCGGTTCCGCTACGTCGACCGTTCCCGATCACTCGTCCGCTATCGCTGCGATCTCAGCCCCTCCGTGGCCTCCCGTACCGCCAACACGGCTCGGCAGCTCCTGCAGACGCCGTGGTTCGCGAAGAACCTGATCGTCAAGGTCCTCGTGAGGACCGGTGCGGCACGACTGCTGCAACCGGTGCTGCGTCGCAAGCTGGAGTGGCCGTACTGACACCCCGCGCACGTGCCGGTCGCTGGCATGGCCTGCTCGGTAGCATTAGGAGGCCGTGCGACGAACTGAGCATCAGCTGACCCGGTTGACGGGATGGGGCCGGACCGCTGGAACCGTGGCGGACGTGGTGCGCGTCGACAGCCGGACGATCACGGACGAACTGGTTCACGTCGGTCCACGGGGCGCCCTCGTGCGCGGCTTCGGGCGCAGCTACGGCGACGCCGCCCAGAACGGCGGCGGCACCGTCCTCCAGCTCGCCGGGCGGGTCGATGACATCCTGCTCGACGAGGACACCGGCGTGGTCACCGTGCCGGGTGGCATCTCGCTCGACGAGCTGCTCCGAGTCGTGGTTCCCCGGGGCTGGTTCGTGCCCGTCACACCGGGCACGCGAACGGTGACGATGGGCGGCGCGATCGCCTGCGACATCCACGGCAAGAACCACCACAGCGACGGGTCGTTCGGCGTCCACGTCCGCTCGCTCACGCTGCTGCTCTCCGACGGCACGACGACCGTGCTCACGCCCGAGTCCACGCCGGCACTGTTCTGGGCCACCGTCGGCGGGATGGGTCTGACCGGCGTGATCCTCTCCGCGTCGGTGCAGCTGCTGCCGATCGAGACGAGCAGGCTCGTCGTCGACACGGACCGTGTGGCGAACCTCGATCGCGTGCTCGGCCTGATGACCGAGGGCGATGCCGCCTACCGCTACTCCGTGGCGTGGATCGACCTGCTGGCGAAGGGCGCTTCGCTCGGGCGCAGCGTGCTGACCCGTGGCGACCACGCGCGGCTGAGCGAGCTCGACCCCGCCGCCGGCGCGTCGCTCCAGTTCCGCCCGTCGCCGCTGATCGGCGTACCACCCCGAGTGCCGCGCGTGCTGAATCACCTGAGCGTCGCGGCGTTCAACGAGGTCTGGTACCGCAAGGCGCCACTGCACCGGCGCGGCGAGGTGCAGACGATCTCCCAGTTCTTCCATCCGCTCGATGCGGTCCGCAACTGGAACCGCCTGTACGGCGCGGCCGGTCTGGTGCAGTACCAGTTTCTCGTGCCGTTCGGCGAGGAGGATGCGCTCCGCTCCGTCGTCGAGCGGCTCGCCGGCTCTGGCACGGCGAGCTTCCTCGCGGTGCTGAAGCGCTTCGGTGCCGGCGACGCGGCGCCGCTCAGCTTCCCGGCGCCCGGCTGGACGCTGGCGCTCGACCTGCCCGCCACGCGGCGGGTCGGCCGGCTGCTGTACGACCTCGACGAGCTCGTCCTCGGCGCCGGCGGACGGCACTACCTGGCCAAGGATGCGCACATGACCCCGGCGGCGCTGCGCGCCGGGTACCCCCGCCTTGCCGAGTGGCAGGCGATCCGGGCGAAGGCGGATCCGAGCGGCGTGTGGGTGAGCGACCTCGCCCGCCGGCTGCACCTGATCGACTGAACTGATCGACTGAACTGATCGACTGAAC
>JBFWRK010000047.1:0-9057 GCA_050248955.1 Acidimicrobiia bacterium | reverse complement strand
GCCAGCACCGCCGGCACGGAGTCGAGGGCGAAGATCACGTCGGTGACCTCGACGACCACCAACGCAGCGAACAGGGGTGTCGCGGCACGCTTCAGGTTCACGCGGGTGAAGAACTTGTGCCCGTCGTACTCGTCGGTCACCGGCATGACGCGCCGCAGCATGCCGAGTCCGGCGGTGGACGCACCCTCGCCTTCGTCGTCCCGGTGACGGAAGATCTTGATCCCCGTGAACACCAGGAAGGCGCCGAACACCACGAGCAGCCAGAAGAAGCGGCTGATCAACGCGCTGCCGACGAGGATGAACACGAGTCGCAGGGCGAGCGCACCGAAGATGCCCCAGAACAGCACACGGTGCTGGAACTTCAGCGGGATCGCCATCGACGAGAAGATGATCGACCAGACGAACACGTTGTCGACGCTCAGCGACTTCTCGATGAGATAGCCGGAGATGTACTCGCCGAACGCCTGGCTGCCGAAGGCCACGGCGACCACCGCGCCGAAGGCCAGGCCGAAGCCGATCCAGATCAACGTCTCCTTGGTCGCCTCACGCGGTGACGGTTCGTGATCGTCGCGGTGGCGGATCAGGTCGGCTGCGAGCATCAGGGCGAGGACGACACCGAGCGCCACCCATGCCCAGGCCGGCACGTCCAGGTCCACGAAGTTGGATCGAGAGTCATCGGCTGCGAGCAACATCCCGGAGATGCTACGGGCGGATACGTTGGTCGCCATGGTGTCGCCGCGAGCTGCCGTGATCCTGAAGACCGAAGACTTGAGGTCGACGATCGCCTGGTACGAGGCGATCGGTTTCGAGCTCGCCGGTGCTGTGCCGGAGGACGAGCCGACGTGGGCGGAGCTCGGTCGGGACCGGCTGATCGTGCAGTTCGTACAGGGCGACACGCCGTGGGACGGCCCGCCGACGCTGACGGGGTGCCTCTACGTCCACCCTGCGAGCGTGCGGAGCGTGTACGACCAGGTGAAGGACGTCGTGACAGCCGAGTGGGGTGTCGAGGAGCGGCCGTGGGGCGCGCGCGAGCTCACGCTGCGCGACCCGAACGGCTACTTCGTCACGTTCACGGAGCCCGCCGGACCCGACGACAGCTGACGTCACCTGCCGAGCCGGCTACGCCACTCGACGTAGCCGGCAGATACGTCCTCGGACGGATGCGCGGCCGCCGGTCAGGCCGTAGCGTCGCGGCTGTGGACGACAACCGGCCATCGCGACGCGCCCTGGTCTTCGACGCTGTCGCTGCGCTCATGTTCGTCGCGTTCGTCCTGATCGTCACGCAGCGGATCGCGAACGAGTCCGATGAGCGCTACGACGCGTTCGCCGTGCTGCTCGTCTTCGCCTGCGGCGTGTCACTCCTGATCCGCCGGCGCAACCCCGAGATCGCGCTCGCCGTGTCGATCGTCGCGCTCGCCGGCTACACGCTCCGGGAGTACGCCGGCGGGCCGGTGTACCTCGCCCCACTCGCGCCGCTGTACACGCTGGCGTCGCTGCGCGAGCGTCGTCAGCTGGTCGTCCCGGTCGGCTCCGCGCTGCTCGTGCTGTTCGGCGTCGGCCTGGTGACGCCCGATCGCCGGAGCACGATCTGGTACCACGTCGCCTTCACGAGCTGGACCGCGGCAGCGCTGTTCCTCGGGGACGGTGCCCGCAACCGCCGCGCCTATCTCGCTCAGCTCGAGCAGCGGGCCCGCGACCTGGAGGAGACCCGCGACGAGGAGACACGCCGTCGCCTCGCGGAGGAACGCCTGCGCATCGCTCGAGACCTCCATGATGTCATCGCTCACGGCATCGCCACGATCAACATGCAGGCCGGTGTGGCAGCCCACCTGTACGGACGGCATCCCGAGCAGGTCGTTCCCGCCCTCCAAGCGATCAAGCAGGTGAGCAAGGAGACGCTGGCCGAGCTGCGAGTCACGCTCCACGTGCTCCGTCAGGCGGGTGAGCGTGCTATCGACCCGACGACCTGCCCGGACGAGCGTGCCGGCGCGGCACCGTTGGCCCCGACGCCCGGGCTCGACCGTGTCGACGGGCTCGTGGAGATGACCCGTCGGGCGGGCCTCCCCGTCCAGCTCCGCGTCGGCGACGGGGTCGACGGGCTGCCCTCGTCCGTCGACGTGACTGCGTTTCGGATCGTGCAGGAGTCGCTCGCCAACGTGATGCGACACGCCAATGCCTCGTGCGTCGAGGTGTCCATGCACCGTGCCGATGGGCAGATCGTCATCGACGTCGTCGATGACGGGCTCGGTGCGGCGGCGAGCGTGGACGGGCCTCCCGGCCACGGCATCATCGGCATGCGCGAGCGAGCGGAGATGGTCGGTGGCCGGCTCGACGCGGGCCCCCGGCCCGGCGGTGGGTTCCGCGTCCACGCCCGACTCCCCGTCATCGAGGTCACCGCGTGATCCGCGTCGTGCTCGCCGACGACCAGTCCTTGATCCGTGCCGGGCTGCGGGCGCTGCTCGACGCCGAGGAGGACCTGTTCGTCGTCGGCGAGGCCGGTGACGGTGCAGCGGCACTCGCCGTCGTCCGCCGGGAGCGGCCCGACGTCGTGGTGATGGACATCCGCATGCCGGAGATGGACGGACTCGAGGCGACCAGACAGATCGTCGCCGATCCGGACCTGCGCGACGTCAAGGTCGTCGTGCTCACGACGTTCGAGCTCGACGAGTACGTGTTCGAGGCGCTGCGCTCCGGCGCCGCAGGGTTCCTCGTGAAGGACACCGAGCCGGTCGAGCTGCTGCGCGCCATCCGCTACGTCGCGGCGGGCGATGCGCTGCTGTCCCCTGGGGTCACGCGGCGATTGATCGCCGAGTTCGCAGCACGACCGGAGCACCGCACGATCGATGTCAGCGCGCTCGCCGTCCTGACCGATCGCGAGCGTGAGATCGTCGCGCTCGTGGCCGGCGGGCTGAGCAACGAGGAGATCGCCGACTCGCTGTTCATCAGCCCTGCGACGGCGCGAACGCATGTCAGCCGGGCGATGGGGAAGCTCGGCGCCCGTGACCGGGCGCAACTCGTCGTCGTCGCCTACGAGTCCGGTCTGGTCGCTCCTCGCGCCGACTGACGGCCAGCTGACGGCTGCCTGACAGCTGGCCGACAGGCGGTTGACAGCCGCCCGGTACGTCGAGCTGCGTACGGCGAAGTGTCGTCCGCCACCGGACGACGGCGGCGGGGGAGCGGCGCACGCTGAGCGGCATGCATCCCACCCCGACCCCTACCCTTCCGTCCCCGCCGTCGCCCGTCGGGGGCGCCGTCGCCCGCACGGTCGCCGCGACCAAGGTCTACGGGCATGACGACCAGTCGGTCGTCGCCCTCGACGACGTGACCGTCGAGATCGCTCGCGGCCGCTTCACCGCGGTCATGGGGCCGTCCGGATCCGGGAAGTCGACGCTGATGCACTGTCTCGCCGGCCTCGACTCGTTGACGAGCGGTTCGGTCTTCGTCGGCGACACCGAGCTCGGCGACCTGTCGGACCGCGAGCTCACGTCGTTGCGGCGCGAGCGGATCGGCTTCGTCTTCCAGTCGTTCAACCTCGTGCCGACGTTGACCGCCGGCGAGAACGTGACGCTGCCGTTCACGCTCGCCGGGCGGCGCCCCGACAAGGCGTGGGTGGACGAGGTCATCTCGACGGTCGGGATCGCTAGCCGCTTGCGCCATCGCCCCGCCGAGCTGTCCGGTGGCCAGCAGCAGCGCGTCGCGATTGCACGGGCGCTCGTCACGCGCCCCGAGCTCGTGTTCGCGGACGAGCCGACGGGCAACCTCGACTCGGTTGCCGGCGCCGAGGTGCTCGAGTTCCTGCGCGCTGCGGTGCGTTCGATGGGCCAGTCGGTCGTGATGGTCACCCACGACCCGGTCGCCGCGGGATACGCCGACCACGTCCTGTTCCTCGCAGACGGCCGCATCGTCGGCACCATGGACGAACCGACGCCCGAGCTCGTGCTCGACCGGCTGAAGACGCTGGCGGCCTGACATGTGGCGGCTCACGTACTCATCGATCCGTGCCCACGCACGGCGCCTCATCAGCACGTCGATCGCCGTGTGCCTCGGCGTCGCCCTCCTGTCGGGGACGATGGTGCTCGGTGACACGCTCAGCGCGAACTTCGACCGGCTGTTCGTGGAAGCGTTCGGCCGGGCCGACGTGGTCATCAGGAGCTCGACGACGCTCACCACCGACGGTGAGTCCGCTCAGGGACTGATCGACGGCAGCATCGCGTCGGAGCTACGGGCGCTCCCCGGTGTCATCGACGTCGCGCCGCAGATCGAGGGCTTCGGCCAGCTCACCGGGGCCGACGGCGAGAAGCTCGGCGGCGACGGCCCGCCAACGCTCGCAGGCAACTGGATCGACGACCCGGACCTCAACCCGTACGAGCTGGCGGAAGGGCGCGCGCCGCGCACCACCGAGGAGGTCGTCATCAACCGCGGTGCGGCAGAGGATGGCGGGCTCGCGGTGGGCGATACCGCGATCGTTGCCACGCCCGACCCGGTCGAGGTGACGATCGTCGGCATCGCGACGTTCGGTGGTGAGGACGGCCTCGGTCCGTCGACGTTCACCGCGTTCTCGCTCGCCGGCGCGGAGCAGCATGTGACCGGGGTCCCCGGTGCCGTCACCGGCCTCCTCGTGCAGGGCGCCGCCGGCGTCGAGCCGGACGGCCTCGCGGCGTCGACGGCGGTCCTCCTCCCGAACGGGGTCGAAGCGATCACCGGCGCGGCGCTGGCGGACGAGACCTCCGCCGAACTGGACGCCGACTTCCTCGGCTTCCTGCGCACGTTCCTGCTCGTGTTCGCGGGTGTCGCGCTGCTCGTCGCCACGTTCAGCATCTACAACACCTTCTCGATCATCGTCGCCCAGCGGCTCCGTTCTTCCGCCTTGTTGCGCGCCGTCGGTGCCGATCGCCGGCAGGTGCTCGGCACGATGCTCGCCGAGACGCTCGTCGTCGGTGTCGTCGCGTCCGCAATCGGTCTGTTCGCCGGCTTCGGACTGGCGCAGGGGCTGAAGGCGGTGTTCGACGCGTTCGGCTTCGCGCTGCCGACCGGTGGGCTCACGATCCGCCCTGCCACGTGGGTGGTCGCGCCGCTGGTCGGCGTCATGGTGACGTTGTTGGCGGGCACCGGCCCGGCGATCCGGTCCTCCAGGGTGCCGCCGCTCGCCGCGCTGCGCGACATCGCCGTCGATCGAAGCGCGACGTCGAAGGCTCGCATCGTCATCGGTACCGCGTCAGTCGCCGCCGGCGTCGGGGCAGTGCTCGTCGCCGTCGCCCGCGACGGCGCGCTCGGTCTCGCCGGACTCGGCGCGCTCCTCACGTCCGTCGGCGTCGTCGCGCTCGGCCCAGTGCTCGCGCGGCCAGGAGCCCGGCTGCTCGGCGCGCCGCTGCCGCGGCTTCGCGGGCTGCCCGGCGCCCTCGCCCATCGAAACGCAGCGCGGTCGCCGCGCCGTACTGCGGCGACCGCTTCTGCGCTCACGATCGGCATCGGCGTCGTGACGATGTTCACGGCGTTCGCCGGATCGTTGAAGACCTCGTTCGACACGAGCGTCAGCGCGTCGATCGAGGGCGACCTGCTCATTGCGGCGAGCCAGTTCGGCGGTGGTGGCCTGAGCCCCTCGCTCGCCACGACGCTCGACGCACTGCCCGAGGTGGATCGGGCCGTCGGCGTCGCAGTCGGCCCGATCTCGGTCGCCGGCGGCACGTTCCAGGTGAGCGTGCTCGACCCGGCAGCAAGCAGCGGCCTGATCCGGCCCGGCGCGATCGACGGTGACATCGCAGACGTCGCCGACGGACAGCTGGCGGTGAGGCGCTCCGTCGCCGAGGATCGCGACTGGAGCGTGGGCACGGTGATCGACGTGCGCTTCTCCGACGGGCTGAGCGAAACGCTGACCGTTGACGCCGTGTACGACGACGACGTGCTGCTGCGCGACGCCGTCGTTCCGAGGGCGACATGGGCACGTCACAACGTGCAGACCGTCGACAACCTCGTGGTGATCGCCCTCGCCCGAGGCGTCGGCACCGAGGCCGGGCAGGCCGCCGTGGAGACCGCGGCCGCGCCCTTCGCACCACCTGACGTGCAGACCCGCCAGGAGTTCATCGACGCGGCGTCCGCGCAGATCGACCAGTTCCTCGGGCTGATCTACGTCATGCTCGGACTGGCGATCGTGATCGCCCTGATGGGCATCGCCAACACGATGTCGCTGTCGATCCACGAGCGCGTGCGCGAACTCGGGTTGCTGCGTGCGGTCGGCGCCGATCGGTCACAGGTGCGCTCGATGATCCGGTGGGAGTCGGTGGTCATCGCCCTCTTCGGCACGATCAGCGGGCTCGCGCTGGGGTTGTTCCTCGGCTGGGCACTCGTGACGGCTGGCGCCGGTACGGCCGATCTGTCGTTCTCGGTACCGGTCGGCCAGCTCGTCCCCGTCATCGTGGTGGGCGCCCTCGCGGGCGTGCTGGCGGCGATCCGACCGGCTCGTCGGGCCGCTCGCCTCGACGTGATCGACGCGCTCGCCACCGCCGGGTGAGGAGCGCCGGAACGGTGGTGGCGTCAGGGCCGCTGCGTGCGCAGCGCCTGACGCCACTGCAACCGGGAGCCGCGGTGGAGCAGCGTGCGGCCGAACACCGCGCCGGCGAGGCGCAGCATCAAGTACGTCGCGAGGACGAGCAGGACGGCAGCGACGGCGATCTCGAGCACCGATGCCGATCCGGTGACCATCCGCAACGGCATGAGCAGGGGTGCGAACGGTGGCACGATCGACAGGACCCGGGTGACGGTTGCGTCGGGGTCCGCGCCGAGGGCGAACACGGTGAGGTACGCAGCCAGGAACACCATCGACACGGGCGCCGCTGCGCCCTGTGCGTCCTCTTGGCGGGAGACGAACGAGCCGGCGAGCGCGAACAAGGTGCTGTACAGCACGAATCCACCGATGAACCAGAGCACCGTGGTCGGTAGGCCGATCCAGACGTCGGTGGGGACGGTGGCGCCGGAGATGCGCAGTGACACGACTGACGCCGCGACTGCTGCCGCGAACTGCATCATCGCGACGGTGCCGATGCCGAGCACCTTGCCGGTGAGCAGCTGGTGCGGTTTGACGTGCGACAGGAGCACCTCGACGACACCGGTGCTCTTCTCCTCGACGACGCCCATCAGGACGTAACCGCCGAACGTGGAGATCGAGATGAACAGCAGCACGGCGCTCGCCATGCCGATCGTCGTCGCGAGGACGTCGTCCTCGTTGTCCGGCTCGAGCACGACCTCGTCGAGCGGCGGCGGCGACAGCACCGCCTCCGACTGCGCAGCGTCCAGACCGGCCGCCGTCGCCGCCGCCCGTGCGGCAGACGCCTGCCAGGCGCTGTTGACGACCGTCGACAGCTCGTCGACCGGCTCCTCGTTCCACACCACCGCGCCGGTAGCCGGATCCACTGCGGCGTCGAGATCACCGTCGGACAGCGCAGCCTCTGCGTCGCCGCGCGTGCCGATGGTCGTCAGCTCGACCTCGATGCCGAGCGCCGATGCGAGCGCGCCGACGTCCTTCGCGAACGAACCCGGCGCGGTGCCGACCGTGGCGACGTCGTACTTCGTGGGACTGTCGTCGTTGAGGACCGAGTTGAGGATGCCGATGGCGATGATCGCGATGCAGAGCAGGGCTGTGAAGACCGCGAACGAGCGCGCCCGCAGCCGTTGGCGGATCTCGCGCACGGCCACCAGCTCGACGATCGTCCTGCCACTCACGATGCCTCCTCGAGCTCGTCCGCCGCGTCCGTCCGACCGACGGCGGTGAGGAACACCTCGGAGAGATCGGGTGGCGCGAACGAGAACTCGACGACGTGCCCGAAGCGGCTCGCGTCGGTCAGGACTGCCGACGGTTCCACATCGGCGGAGACCTGCAGGCGCACGGAACGATCAGAACGCTCGACCTCGTGTGTTTCGTCGAGCGTCGGGTTCCACGCCGTCGGCGTTGCGAACGTGACCGACGCGTAGCGAACGTCGGCGCGCTCGCGCAGCTCGCGCACGTCGCCGTCGAGCACGATCTGACCGCGATCCACGATCACGACGTGGCGGCTGACGTCGCTCACGAGGTCGAGCTGGTGGCTGCTGAACAGCACCGAGGTGCCGCGGTCGAGCTGCTCCTCGAGGATCTCCTTCATGTTCTCCACGGCCATCGGATCGAGGCCGGAGAACGGCTCGTCGAGGATGAGCAGGTCCGGGTCGTGGACCAGGGCGATGGCGAGCTGAACCCGCTGCTGGTTGCCGCTCGACAGGGCTTGGACCTCGTCGTCGGCGCGCGATGCGACGCCGACCCGGTGCATCCAGGTGGTCGCCGCGTCCGCGGCGTCGGCGGCGGAGAGCCCGGCCAGCCGGGCGAAGTAGACGAGCTGGTGGCGGACGGTCATCTTCGGGTACATGCCGCGCTCGGCAGGCATGTAGCCGAAACGGTGGCGGGCCTCTGCCGAGATCGGCTGGCCGCCCCACGTGATGACGCCGTCGTCGATCGAGATGAGCCCCATGACGGCGCGCATCGTGGTCGTCTTGCCGGACCCGTTCGGGCCGAGGAAGCCGACGAGGTCGCCCCCGCCGACGGCGAAGCTGACGTCATCGAGCGCCAGGACGTCGCCGAAGCGCTTGCGGACATGTCGCACGTCGAGCACGCATCACCATTACCCGACCAGCGACCCCGATCAAGCATCACCGTGCCGCGTCGCCCCGTCCCGCCCCGTCCCACCCCTCGGGCACTCCGCACGACGTCGGCTTTGTGGCGACAGCCGCCGCCGTCTTCGGTGCTGGTTCACCTGAGGTGAAATGAGTTCCGTGGTTGCGGGTAACGGTCGGTGACGCTGGAGCGTCAGCGTGTGCTGGTGCGACATCGTCATCGGACGACGAGACCCGAGCCACGCCGTTTCTCTGCTCATCGGCGTCACCAGCCCCGGTCTCTGCTCGGGCGAGGTCGGCGGAATCAAGCAGTCGGCGCAACGAGGTCGGCGAGTGCTCGTGATGGTTTCATCCAGCCGAGGGTTTGTCGAGGCCGGTTGTTGAGTTTGTAGGCGATGACGTCGAGGTCGGCTTCGGTGTGCA
>JBFWRK010000046.1:0-10866 GCA_050248955.1 Acidimicrobiia bacterium | reverse complement strand
TGACGGTCGCCGATCACCTCGCGGTACCGCTCGAGCACCTGCTCCTCGGGACCTTCGGTGCGCACGAGCGGGGCAAGCCGGTCGGCGACGACGAGGCTCGCCCACAGCACGACCGCGAACCCCGTGCTGAACAGCAGCGCCAGCAGGAGCTTCGTGCGGATGATGCTCCAGTAGAGGTCGGACTGCCCGACCGACCGGTACCAGAGCGCGTCGACGTAGAAGTTCGCGAAGCCCCGCGCCGACAGGAAGAGGGCGAGCACCAGGACGAAGACGACGATGAGGGCGATGCGGCCCCTGTTGCCGATGCGACGAGTGGATCGCCGGGAAGCTCGACGCGGCGGCAGATCGGAAGGGACCTTCACCGCGCAGACGCTACCGGTCGGCCTCCACCAGCAGGCAGGTACATCCGATGTGCGACGGTGGTGTGCGGTCGCCGGTCGGGAACGCGTCGCCGAAGCGGACGGCGCCGGCCCTGCAGTTCGAGTCGGCATCCGTGCAGGGCGCCGCCGTCGGGTCCGCCATCCAGTACACCGCGGTGCCGGGAACGATCGAGCTCGCTGCGCCACGGGCATAGGCAGCGTTCAGCAGTGCGAGCGCATGATCGTCGAGCCGCTGCGTCTTCCACTCCCGGTAGATCGAGCGCAGGTGGTTGCCGAGCTCGCGATGATCGCCATCGGCATCGGCCACAGCCCGCTCGACGCGCTCTCGCAACGGCAGTACGAGATCCTCGGCGATGGCCGCGCTCACCTTCGCGACGACGTCGGCATCGGTGATGCGTCGCGCGAGCAGCTCGGCCGGGTCCTGAGACAACGACGTGGCGCCGAGACGGGCGGCAGCAGCCAGGTCGTCCACGGCTGCGCCGACGTACGCCGCCACGTGTGCGGCTTCGAGCGGGAGCAGCGCGTCGATCGAGCGAACCGGGTCGCGGCCGCGCAACACGTCGAGGAGGTCGCTCTGCTCGTCGGCGAGCACCCGCTTCAACCGCCGCGAGAGCGTCACCTCGTGCGGCGCCAGCTCTTCGTCACGGCGCACGAACGGCGAGACGTCGAGCTCGGACAGGATCGGCCCGGTGATGTCGAGCTGCACGTCCGCGTCGGCCTCGGCGGGGGCAGCCTCGGCGTCTCCGTTCGACTCGTCGGCTGCCTCGGCCCGTTCGGCCGCGGCAAGCGCGTCTCGGGCGATGACATCGGCTCGCGACGCCTTCAACCGCGCGAACAGATCGTCGACCGACGGCTTCACGACGAGCGGCCCGTCCTGGGCGCCCTCCTCGGCGAGTTCGATCTCGGCGATCTCGATCTCGGCGACGGCGAGCTCGATCTCGGTGATCTCGATCTCCCCCGTGTCGATCTCCGTCGTGTCGATCCGCGCAGTCCCGATCTCCGCCGTGTCGATCTCCCCGGCGAAGAGTGCAACGACCGGGGCGAGCGGCTCGGACGGCGGCGACACCACGACCACCAGCTCGACGTCGTCCTCGGCCTGGATGACGTGCAGCTCGGGCGCCGGCTCGACGACCACGTCACCCGACGCCTCCGAAGCCGACGCCTCCGACGCGGCGTCGGCACCCGGCGACTGCGACGGCTCGGCCGGCGCGGACCGCTCGGGCGACGTGAGCGGCACCGGGCCGGTGATCGGGCCGAAGCTCATCGTGTCGTCCGACTCGTCGGCGAGCTCGGTGATCTCGCCCAGCACGTCGGCCGTCACGAGCCGAGCCCGCTCGAACGCCTGCACGAGCCGCTCCCGTCCGCTCGCGAGGAGCTGCAACTGCTCACGGGCGGCATCGCGGCGCTTCCCGAGGTCGGCCAGCACCCGCTCGCGATAGGAGCGGGCCTCGTTGACCATGTCGCGTCCCTGCTGCCTCGCGAGCTCGACCTCGGCCTCCGCATCCTGCGCGGCGTCGTGGCGGCGACGGGCGATCTCGAGCTCAGCCTCCTCGCGGACACGAGCCGCCTCGTCCTGCGCGTCGCGCAGAAGCCGTGAGGCGCCTTCCTCGGCCCGACCACGGATCTGACCAGCAGCTTCTCGTGCCGTCGACAGCACCCGCGCCGTCTCCTCGCCGAGCAGCGCGGTGACGGTCTCCTCGTCGAGCTCGACGTCGCCAGCAGCCGGGCGGCGGTGCGCGTTCTGCAGCTCGCGCTCGAGGTAGCGCTCGCGCTCCTGTAGCCGGCTCAGCTCGGCAGCGACCATTCGGAGGAAGTCACGGACCTCGTCGGCGTCGAAGCCACGCCGGACCGTCGCGAAGGAGGCTGACGCGACGGCGGCCGGCGACGACGGATCGGGTCGCGAGAAGGAGACGGCCATGGGCCGAGCGTAGGTCCGCCGCGCCACCCACGCGCGGCATGCCCTCAGCCGGCGGGGACGAAATCGGCGCCCGGCGTGCCGAGCTCGAGGGCGTTCCCGCCGTGGTCGGCCAGGACCTGGAGCGCCTCGTCCACGGTGGCCACCGGGAACACGTTCGCCTCGCCGAGGATCTCCCTGGCGATGGCCAGATCCTCCGGGGACTGCGCCGCGGGAACGATGAACGCCGACGCCCCTGACGAACGCACCGCGACCGCCTTCTGCCGGAGCCCGCCGATCGGGCCGACGTTGCCGTTCACGTCGATCGTGCCCGTGACCGCGATGTCGTGGCCGCCGGTGAGCTCGCCCGGTGTGAGCTCGTCGAGCAGCGTCAGCGTGAAGGCGAGCCCGGCCGAGGGCCCGCCGATCCGGCCGGTGTCGATGTCGATCGGGAACGGGAGCTCCACCTGTGTGGTGTCCGCGGTGATCAGGCCGAACAGCGCTCGGCCGGGCTCGTCGGAGGATTCGATCAGCTCGACCGTGCCGGTCAGCTCCTCGCCGGGATCGGCAGCCGTCCCGTTGCCACCCCGGCGCACGACGACCTCGACCGTGTCGCCCGGTTCGAAGCGCTGGATCACGCGGGTCAGATCGTCCCGGGTGAGGATCGGCTCGCCGTCGACCGCCACGAACTCGTCGCCGGGATCGAGGAACTCGTCGGCCGGGACGAAGTCGTCGCAGCGAGTGCCGTCCTCGGAGGCCTGCTCGCAGAGCATCGAGCCGACGACGACCTTGCCGGGGATGAGCTCGGTCGGGAAGCCGAGCCGCGTCAGGGCCACGTACGGCGCGTCGTCCTTGGCCGTGCGCATCGCCACCTGTGCAGCTTCGCGATCCTCGGCGGGGGTGCGGTCCGGGAACCGCTCGTCGTACGTCTCTTCCCGCACGTCCGGATCGAGCCAACCGATCACCGCCTGCAGGCCGGTCAGATGAGGACCGGCCACGGTCACGAACAGGATCTCGCCCTCCGGCGCGTACCGGGGCACCGCCGAGAACGCGAGGCGATCGTTGACCTGGTCCGCCGCTCCCGGCGCGTCGGCGTAGCGGTCGACGACCATCACCGAGGAGGCCAGGAACACGAGCGCGAGCAACAAACCCACGGTCGCCATCGGCACCGCCCACCAGCGGTGCTTCGGGTGTGGACGCGTCGGGGGCGGCAGCTCCCCGAGCCCTCCCTTGAGTACGCTGGACGGTCGCGTGACCGCTTCGGAGTTCTCTACGTCGGCTCTCACTGTTCGGGCCGCCCTCGTCGCCGGGGCGTCCATCCTCCTGCTCGTGCTCCTGGGTCGGGGAAAGCCTGCCAGGCCGAAGTGGTGGTTACCACGCGAACGCCGGCAGAACGTCCCGGCGATGTACGTCCAGCGCGCGCCGACGCAGCTCTACCGTGCGCCTCGGTGGTGGGAGCGGCTGGCCGCGGTCGTCGGGTTGCCGGCGATCGGCATCGTGCTCGGCGTATTGATGGCGACCGCCGTCGCGGGCGTCCTCATCTTCCTGTTCACGACGCTCAGCGGCCGACTCTCGTGATCTCGCGACGTGACGTCGCGCTCGCAGGCCACCTCGGCGACGAAGCCACGGCGCGCGCCGGACTGTCGTCGCCCGTCCCGACGGTGCGGGGAACGGCGCTCGGCGCGCTCGAACGTCTCGGGGCCCTCCCGGACGACGTGCTCACCGCCGCGTTAACCGACGAGTCTCCCGTCGTCCGCCGCCGTGCCGCCGAGATCGCCGCAACCCACCCCGACGTCTCGTTGCTCTCGCTGCTCGACGACAGCGACACGTTCGTCGTCGAGATGGCCGCCTGGGCGTGCGGCGAGCACGAGCTCGTCGACGACGCAACGCTCGCCCGGTTGATCGAGCTCGCCACCGGACACGACGAGCCGCTGGTCAGGGAAGCGGCGGTGGCGGCACTGGGCGCGATCGGCGACGAGCGGGGTCTGCCGGCGATCCTGCACGGCACGACCGACAAGCCGGCCGTGCGCCGACGGGCGGTGATCGCACTCGCGCCGTTCGACGGGCCGGAGGTCGACGCGGCGCTCCAGCGTGCGCTGACGGACCGCGACTGGCAGGTCCGTCAAGCCGCTGAAGCCCTGCTCAGCGATGATTGACGGGCCGTGACCGGGCGAGAGACCGCTGACGTGGACAGCCATCCGGTACGATCTGCCCGTCGTCGCGGGCCGTCGGGAGACCGTCGGCCCCATCCGCTCTGGGCTCGCCAACCGGCCATTCGAGAATTCGGACCGAGTACGAACAGATGATTGATCAAGGTCTCAGAGCGAAGCGATCGCTCACCCCTGCACATCGCGGGCGCGAGCTGTTTGGCGCGGTCGCCCTCGTCGCCGCAACCTCCATCGGGCTCTTCGCCGTCACCCAGGCAGATGGTCGCTCCGGCGATGCCGCGGCCGGCGCCGCCACGCTCGCGAACGAGCCGACGGCGTCGACGCTCGCAGGTGCCGACGCGGCCGCCGCTGCCCCCGTCGTCGAGACGACCATCGCCGCCACCGCGAGCACGGTCGCCGCAACGCCGGCCGTCGCCGGTCTGCGCGACCTCGACGGTGTCGAGCTCACCGACACCGAGGACTGCACGATCGGGCTCGACACGTTGCGTGTCGGCGCATCCGGTCCGAGCGTCACCTGCCTGCAGGCGGCACTCGCCAGCGCAGGCCTCTACGACGGCGCGCAGAACGGCGAGTTCGACAACGCGACCTACGCCGCCGTGCGCCAGGCCCAAGAGGACCGCGACCTGTTCGTCGACGGCGCCGTCGGCCGCGAGACCGCGATCTCGCTCGGCATCTGGCCCGACGAGGCGTCGTTCGTCGTGCACACCCCTGCCCCTCCGGCCGGCGCCGTCGACCTGATGGGCTACCCGTTGTCGTCGGTCGCGTCCGCCGGTGCCGACGCTCCGCCGTTGCCCGAGAACTCCGGCAGCGGCCGCCGCATCGTGTACGAGCGGGCCGGCCAGCGCGTGTGGGCGGTCGCCAAGGACGGCTCGATCATCCGCTCGTGGCTCGTCTCCGGCAGCAAGTACAACAACGAGACGCCTGGCACCCACGAGGTCTACAGCCGCTCCGACATGTCCACGGCGTGGAACGGCCGGGCCTGGCTGCCGCAGATGGTCCGCTACATCCGCACCGACATCGGCCACATCGGGTTCCACGCCATCCCGCTGCACGTCGAGGACGACTCGCCGTATCAGACGGAGGCCGAGCTCGGCACCCGGCTGTCCGGTGGCTGCCAGCGCCAGGCGAACCGCGACGCCGACTTCATGTGGGACTTCGCCCAGGTCGGAACGACCGTCGTCGTGATCTGACCGCTCGTCGGTCGCCCTGGCACGGACGACCGACGAACGGCGCGGTCAGGCCCGGATCTCTTGTCGGAGGAAGAAGCCATAGGCGGCGACGAACAGCACGACGGCGATGGACGCGATCGCGGTGAGCTGCCACCAGGCGAGATCGAGCGATTCCCGGAGCGACAGGGCGGTCGGCAGGGCGCCGTTGTCGGGTTCCGCCACCACGATGCCGGTCGACTGCCTGGTCGGGTTGAGCAGCACCGCCGTCGCTTCTCGGTAGAGCTGGTCCGGTGAGATCCGCCTCACCACGAGCTCGGTCCGTGCGTTGCGCAGCACCTGGGTGATGTCGGTGGCGTCGTCCACCGGTCGAACCGCATCGGCAACGATGCCGGCGATCAACCCCATGAACAGAGCGAGGACCAGCCACGCCGCGAGCGTCGCCAGCGCTGCGGTCGCCGCGCGGCGACTCAGAACCGACAGCAGGATCGCGAAGCCGAGCCACATGCTGATGTAGACGACGGCGAGCACGAGGAAGCCGACCAGACGCACGACGTCGGCCGACGTCGGAGCGATCCCGAGCCGGAGCATGCCGTAGCCGCAGACAACTGCGACGACGTCGACGAGCACGAGTGCGATGGCGCCGATGCCTGCGGCGAACTTCCCGTTGATGACGTCGTCCCGATGGATCGGTTGGGCGGCGAGGCGCGGGAGCGTCCGTTGCGCTCGCTCCCCGTTGACGGCGTCGAAGCCGAACACGATGCCGAGCAGTGGTCCGATCAATGCGACGAACTCCACGAACGACGGCACTCGGTCCGGCGACAGCGTGAACAGGTACAGGAAGACCGACGGAGTCTCGGACGCGCCAGTGGCGGCATCGCGGATGGCACCACTCGCCGAGTGGACTGCAGCGAGCCCGGCCAGCGCGACGAGGAGCAACAGGATCAGCAGACGCGACGACCGCAGGTGATCCCCGAGCTCCTTGCGGGCGATGATCCTCCATCCGCCCCGCAAGGGCGTCGTCGCCGGAGTGGCCGGCACCGATGTCGGCAGCGCGTGGTCGGCCGAGGTGTCGACCGGCAATGCGGCGTCAGCGGTGGTCATCGTCGGCTCCTTCCGCGGTCGGCGTGAAGTAACGGTGGTACACCGCGTCGAGATCCGCCACGCCACCGACGAGCCGCCGGATGCCGAAGCCCGCGTTCCGGCAGGCGTCGACCACCGCGGTCCGCACGTCTCGATCGGCACGTATGAGCCACCCGCCGGGCTCGGACACCACCTCTGTGACGCCGGCGACCCGGCCGACCACGAGTGAGACGTCCCCCACCCCGTCGACCTCGAGCGCGATCGAGTGACCGGCTCCGGTCGATGCGATGAGCTCGTCCACCGTCCCGACGGCGGCGAGCTTCCCCCGCACGAAGATCCCGACCCGGTCGCAGGTCTGCTCCACCTGGTGGAGCAGGTGCGACGAGATCAGAACGGTCGTGCCGTCGCGATCGCGCAGCCGTCGTACGAGCTGCAGGATCTCGCGCACCCCCTCGGGGTCGATGTTGACCGTCGGCTCGTCGAGGATCAGCACGGTCGGCTCCTTGACGAGCGCGTCCGCCAGCCCGAGGCGCTGGCGCATGCCGCGCGAGTAGCCGCCGACGCGGCGATCGGCGGCATCGGTCAGCCCGACGTCGTCGAGCAGCCGTTCGACGCGGGCGGCCGCCTCCATCCGGGGCACACGGTTGAGCTCGGCCGTGTAGCCGAGGTTTTGGCGGCCCGTCAGGTCGGGGTAGAACCCGACGTCGTCGGGCAGGTAGCCGACCCTCCGCTTCACCTCGAGTGGGGCGCGCGTCGCGTCGAGCCCGCCGACGCGCGCGGTCCCGGAGGAGGGCTCCGTCAGCCCGAGCAACATGAGGATCGTCGTCGTCTTGCCGGCACCGTTCGGCCCGAGCAGGCCGAAGATCTGTCCGTGGGGGATCGTCAGGTCAAGGTGGTCGACGGCAGTCACGTCGCCGTACCGCTTGCACAGCGCAACTGCCTCGACAGCGGGCGGGAGGGTCATCGTGCTCATCACGTCACCGCCGTCCGAAACGTCGGAACGAGAGCCCGAGGATCGCGAGTGCGCCGACGATCACGACCACGCCGAGGAAGCCGAGCCACGACGACGACGTGACGCGGTAGCGGAGGTCGACCGTCTGCGAGCTGCTGCCGGCGCTCGCCCGCACCGTCAGCGAGTAGTCGCCGGCGACGGCATCCTTCGCCGGCTTGATCACCGCGACGACTTGCGCGGTGTCGTTCGGAGCAAGGCCGGCGACGGTCGCCGGCTCGAAGGTCACCTCCCACCCCTTCGGTGGCGTGGCCGCGAGCTTCACATCGCTCAGCTCGCCTGAGCCCGTGTTCGCCACGATCAGCGTCTCCCTCGAGATCTTGTTGCTGTGCCCCGACGCGTCGAGGCGACCGGTGGCGGTCGAGAGCGCGAGTGCGCCGGCCCCCGCGACCTCGGCCTGCAAGGTGATCGTCCCGGTCGCCCCGTTGGCAGCCGTCACCGTGACGTCCACCGGGTAGCTGCCCTCCTCGACGGTGGCGGGCGGGCTCGCGCTGACGTTCACCTTTGCGTCGGCGCCGCCGTCGATCGTCAACGTCGCTGCGCGCTCCTCGGCTTGTGGCGACGCACTGACCGTCCAGCCCTGCGGACCCCGGGGTGCGAAGTTGAACGTCTGCGAGGTCGGCGTGTTGTTCGCGACCGTCAGCGTGTACGTGAACGTGTCGGTCGGGCCGCCCTTGAGCTTCGGGAAGTCGGCGGTGATGCCGATGCCGGCATCGACGACTTCGGCAACATCCACCGTGATCGGCAGCGAGGCCGACCCCGATCCGTCGGACGACACGACGGTCATCGAGTACGAACCCGGCTCGGCGTCCGGCGCGACCTGGATCTCCAGCTGCGCAGTGGCGGGGGTGTCGGGATCAGCGGTGACGCCCGAGATCACGAAGCCACCGCCGCGCAGGATGGTCGTCCATCCCGCGGGTGTCCCCTCCACGGCGAGGGTGACCGGCTCGGAGCGCGGCGCGTAGGCCTTCAGGTCCAGCTTGATGGTGGTGCCCGGTTGTGTGGACACTGCCGGGTACGGCGTCACGAGCAGCAGTTCGGGGTGGGACGGCGCCGTCGCCGAATCGGCAGTGGCCGATGCGACGGGCGCGGTGGACAGGAACAACGCCGCGACGAGCGCGGTCGCGAGCAGCACTCGCTTCATGAGCACACTGCCTCCATGAGAGAGGGAAGGGGATACCGGGTTTGTGCGGGACGTGGGAACGACGTCGGGCCACAGCGCGCGCCGTTCGGGCCTTGTCGCCCGCTGCGCACGCGGGCTCGGCGCGGTGAGCCGGCGGGACGGACGCGCCGGCGCGTCAGACGAGCGGCGCTACCGGAGGCGGACGGCAGAGCTGGCGCCGCGACCTGACTGGTCGCGACGAATCACCGATGTCGCCGGCGCGTTCGAGCAGCGCCAGCAGCGCCGTCGTCGCCAGGGCAGCAATGACGATCGAGAACGCGATCGCGCTCGACGGCGCGCTGGCGAACTGCTCGATGTCGACGATGCCGTCGCTGCCGTCAGCGGCGGTGAGCGTCGCAGCGTCGACGCGATGGCTCGACCGATCCTCGTGGTGCGCGACCGACGGTCCGACCGACATCGTGCCGAGGATCGCCAGTGCGATCACGACCCGGAGCAGCCAGCGCTGTGCGTGCACGTCGCGCACGGTAGCTCGCCGTGCCGTGACCCGTCAGCTCACGAGGCCGGCGTGCCGACGAGCCTCAGGTGTCGACGACCGTGACCTCGGCACCGGTGGCCAGCTCGGTGGCCCGCCGCAGCCGCTCGTAGGCCTGCTCGATCTTCTGCTCGTAGGTCTTCGTGTCGAAGACCGACTTGGCGGCCTGTGCCTCGTCGAACAGCCGGCTCGCCTCCGCCAGCAGCTCCTCGACGGTCTCCGGCTCGGTGCCTGGAGCAGGACCCGGATCCTCGGATCCCGGCTCCGCGGTCGACGGCTCGGTCTCGGCGCCCAACTCGCGGTCGCCGATGTCGAGGTCGACGTCGAACAGCTTGGCCAACGCCGCGCTCAACGACGTGCCGACCTCGGACCGGCCGCTATAGGTCACCGACACGGAGTCGAGCACCGGGATCGGGCTGCTCACCGCCTGCACGAACCACGGCCGGACGTAGATCAACCCGCCACCGGTCGGGATGATCTGCAGATCACCGAAGCGAACCTCGGACCCGGCGCGATCGATCAGCGTGAGCTCACGGCTGAAGCGCTGGTTGATGTTCGACGCCACCGTCAGCGGCCCGTCGGGCAACGGCTCCGGGATCACGTAGGCGGTGAGCTTGCCGTACGTCGCCGGATCGCTCGATGCGGTCATGAACGCCTGCAACTGCTTGCGTTCGTCGTTGCGCGAGAACGGCACGAACGGCCGGAACAGCACGAACTCCGGCTGCGCCCCTTCCACCGGGGCGTGGAAGATCGTGTAGTACGGCGGGAAGCGGGCGGAGTCGGAGTCGGACACGCGGTCGGATCTGCTCTCGATCGTCGTGCTCGCTGGCGACGGTGCGCCGACGGTGGCTGGTGCCTGCTGTGTCGGCGCGTCCTGGGCGACGCTCCAGGCGAGCTGCTGCGAGTAGAACTCCTGCGCGTCGAGCAACTGGTACCGGCCATAGAGGTTCGTCTGCACCCGGAACAGGTCCTCCGGGTAGCGGAAGTGAGCGCGGAGCGACTCGGGGACCTCGGCGCCCGGCGTGAACAACGACGGGAACGCCTTCTGCCACACGGCGATGATCGGATCCGTCTCATCGACCACGTACAACGTGACCGTCCCGTCGTACGCGTCGACGGTCGCCTTGACCGAGTTGCGGGCGTAGTTGAACGTGTGCCGCAAACCGCTGCCGGCGGGCAGCTGGCGGGTGTCGGCGCGCTCGGCGTTCGGGTAGCGATCAGTCGTCGTGTAGGCGTCGACGACCCACACGAGTCGGCCGTCCTCGATCACCGGGTAGGGGTCGGCGTCGAGCTGCAGGAACGGTGCCAGCTTCGTGATCCGCTCACGTACGTCCCGGACGTAGATGATGCGCGAACCCTCGTTCACCAACTTCGAGCCGAAGAGGTTGTACTCGCCGAAGTGCAACCAGAACGCTGCTCGCCGCAACCGTGAGGACAGCTCGACTCCACCGCTGCCGGTGTAGCGCGGCCGCGCCGGATCGAGCGTCTCCTCACCCCCGGTGCGGTTCGTG
>JBFWRK010000045.1:0-12015 GCA_050248955.1 Acidimicrobiia bacterium | reverse complement strand
GGCGCAGGCGCAGGCCCGGCCATTGCTGCGATCAGTGTCGCCGCCCAGCAGCACGGCATGGTCGCGCTCGACGCGCAGCGCACGGTGATCCGCCCGGCGAAGCTCTGGAACGACACCGAGAGCGCACCGGACAGCAGCTGGTTGATCGGTCAGTTGCCGGGTGGCGCCGCCGACTGGGCCGCCGCGTGCGGCACCGTGCCGGTCGCGTCGCTGACGATCACGAAGCTGTCCTGGCTGCACCGCAGCGAGCCGGCCGCGTGGGAGCGGCTCGCCCACGTGCTGCTGCCGCACGACTGGTTGACGTCGCAGTTGACAGGCCGGCTCACGACCGATCGGGGTGACGCATCGGGGACGGGGTACTGGTCCCCGGCCGAGGGCGGCTACCGGTGGGACCTGCTGCGGCTCGTCGACGCCGAGCGGGACTGGTCGACCGTGGTGCCCGAGGTGCTCGGTCCGCTCGACGCGGCGGGCGACTGGAACGGCACGATCGTCGGCCCCGGCACGGGCGACAACATGGCCGCTGCGCTCGGCCTCGGCCTCCGGCGCGGCGACGTCGTGATCTCGCTCGGCACGTCCGGCACCGTGTTCACCGTGAGCGACACGGCTGTTGCTGATCCGAGCGGATCGATCGCCGGGTTCGCCGACGCCAGCGGGCGGTTCCTGCCCCTGGCGTGCACCCTCAACGCCACGAAGGTCACCGATTCGATCGCGCGGCTGCTCGGGGTCGATCACGAGGAGCTCGACCGGCTCGCGCTCGCCGGCCCACCGGGCGCGGACGGCCTGGTGCTCCTGCCGTACTTCGACGGCGAGCGAACGCCGAACCGTCCCTCCGCGACCGGCGTGCTGGCGGGGCTCCGTTCCGGTGTCAGCCGTGCAGAGCTCGCCAGGGCCGCGTTCGAGGGCGTCGCGTGCGGATTGATCGACGCGCTCGACGCGCTGCGCGAGCTCGTCCCGGGGCCCATGGGACGTGTGCTGCTCACAGGCGGCGGAGCGCGCTCTGCCGCCTACCGGCAGATCTTCGCGGACCTGCTCGGCCAGGAGGTCACGGTGGCCGATGCCGACGAGTCGGTCGCGACCGGCGCCGCAGTGCAAGCTGCGGCCGTGCTCGAGCAACGTCCGCACGGTGAGATCGCGGCGCGCTGGGGGCTTGGAAGCGGCCACCAGGTCGAGCCAGGCGCCGGAGCCACTGTTGGGGCCGACGTGCGCGCCGCGTATGCGGCGGTGCGCGACGTCGGGACGCCGTGAACGACCCGTTCGCGGCCTTCGGCCTCACGAGCGACGCGTCGATCGAGGAGGTCAGGGCGGCCCGGCGGCGGCTGGCGTTCGAGTCGCACCCCGACCGTGGCGGCGACGAACGGCGGATGCGCGAGCTGAACCAGGCGTTCGACGCCGCGATCGGCCACCTGACCGGTCGACGGCCGCTCGGCGGCGTGTCGGGTCGCGACTCGCCGGCGACGGAACAGTCCGCCACGCCACGCTCCGGAGCTTCAGGAGACTCCGGCGATCCAGGAGCGAGCGGCGCGGCCGACGCCGGCGGTCGTCCGCGACGAACGGTCCCGTGGCGCGATCGCGTCCAGCACGATGCTCCATCGTTCGTGATCGAGGCGTTGCCGGCCGAGGCGTTCGAGGCGCTGCTCGTGGTCACGTCGTGGCTCGGCGAGGTGCTCGTCGACGAGCCGCCGTACTTGCTCGACGTCCACCTCGGCGAACCCCATGACTGCTGGTGCCGGCTCGAGCTCGTGCCCGATGCCGGTTCCAGCACCGTCAGCCTGACGGTCGCCGGCGTCGACGGCCTTGCGGCGCCCGACGTGGAGATGATCCGCGACGTCTGGGTCGCCGAGCTCAACCGGCTGGGCGCGGCGCCGCCGCTTTGAGAAGGCGGTCGCGCACCGCGAACCCGAGACCTTCGGGCGCCGGGAGGACCGCGACGAGCACCTCGATGCCGCGGTCGTCGGCGCTGCGCAGCCACGAGTACAGGTTGCGGGCGTAGTCGGCGACGGCGATCCGAGGATCGAGCAGCTCCGTCCGGAAGCCGCGACGCGCTTCCGCCGCAGCGAGCTCGGACGCCTGTGCGTGTGACTCGGCGAGCACAACCCGGCACCGGGGTGCGTAGTGCGATTCGAGCATGCCGGGGGCGCGGCTCGGACCACCGGGCGAGCCGGGGGCCACGCCGTCGAGGATGCGGGTGATCTCGAGCGCCGTGATCGCTCCGGGGCGCAGCACCTGCGGGGGATCCGTGGTGCAGTCGACGATCGTCGACTCGACGCCGACGACGGACGGTCCGCCGTCGAGGACGAGGTCGACATCGGTGCCGAGGTCGTCACGCACGTGCTCGGCCGTCGTCGGGCTGACGTGCCCGAAGCGGTTCGCTGACGGCGCTGCGATGCCGCTGCCGAACGCCCGCAGCAGCTGCTGAGCGACCGGGTGCGCAGGCACGCGTACCCCGACCGTGGCGCGACCGCCGGTGATCTCGGGCAGCACGCGCGCGGAGCGTTCGAGGAGGAGCGTCAACGGCCCGGGCCAACAGGCCGCGGCGAGCAAGCGCGCCGGCTCGGTGATGTGGCGGACCCAACCGCCCAGCTCGTCGTCGTCGGCGAGGTGCACGATCAGCGGATGGCCTTCCGGGCGGCCCTTGACACGGAACACCCTGCGCACGGCGAACTCGTTCGTCGCGTCCGCGCCGAGCCCGTAGACGGTCTCGGTGGGGAACGCGACCAGGCCGCCGTGGCGGAGCACCGTGACCGCGGCCGCGATCTCCGGCGTCACGCGGGCAGCGCCTCGAGGAACTCGAGGGTCGCGTCGATGAACGCGAACGACTCGGGCGTGGCGAAGTGGTCGACCTTGCGCAGCGTCACGAGCCGACCGTCCGGCAGCGCGTCGGCGAGCGGCTCGCCCGGACCGGCGAAGTCCTTGTCGCCGATCACGACGAGCGTCTCGCAGGTCACGCCGGCGAGATCCTCCGGCCGCAATGGTGCCGAGCGGGGACGCTTCATCACCGCGGCGAGCGCCACCCGGTCGTTGCCGGGCTGGTCGGCGTACTGCCGGAACAGCTGGCTCGTCACGTCGTCGGGGTCGCCGTTGCCCTCGAGCGCGGCGACGATCCGACGGGTCCCGTCCTCGTCCTCGCGGAACACGTTCTCGCCGATCCCCGCGAGCACGAGCCGGTGGAACGCCTCGGGTCGCCGCCGAGCGAGCTGCAGCAACGTGATCGCACCGAGCGAGAAGCCGACCGCGTCGACCGGCTCGTCGGGGAGCACGGCCTCGATCGCCTGGGTCAGGTCGGCGTAGGCCGCCGGATCGTGCGGCTTGTCCGCCGTGCCGTGCCCCAGCAGGTCGACGCCGATCACCGTCCGCCCGGCATCTTCGAGCAGCGGCACGAGCGGGGTCTGCTGCCAGGTGAGGCGGAAGGACCCACCCCAGCCGTGGACGAGGAGCACGGGTCGTTGTGTCACGGACGGAGACGGTAGTGATCCGGGGCGGGGATGTTTCGGTTGGCCCCCCAGACGCCTTAGCCTTGAGTGGCTTTCCGGGAGGCAGCATCCACTCATGCGGTTCTTGAACGACGCTCCGACGTCGTACGACCTGACCTACAACGACGTGTTCATGGTGCCGAGCTTGTCGACCGTGCCGTCGCGCTTCGACGTCGATCTCACCACGCCCGACAGGGTCGGGACCACGATCCCGATCGTCGTCGCGAACATGACGGCGGTCGCCGGCCGCCGGATGGCCGAGACGGTCGCCCGCCGGGGCGGCATGGCGGTGCTGCCACAAGACATCCCGCTCGACGTCGTCGAGACGGTGATCGCCTTCGTGAAGTCGCGTCACCCGATCTACGAGACGCCGATCACGCTCGCCCCGTCGAACACCGTCGGCGACGCACTCGGCCTGATCCACAAGCGCGCCCACGGCGCGGTGATCGTCGTCGACGCGGACAAGCCGATCGGGATCTTCACCGAGCGCGACGCTGCCGGCTTCGACCGGTTCACGCAGCTCCACAACGTGATGAGCCGAGATCTCGTGATGATCGATGCCGGCACGGACCTCGAGGAGATCTTCGCCAGGCTCTCCGTGCAACGGGTGTCGGCAGCGCCGGTGATCGGTGACGACGGCGAGCTCGTCGGATGTGTCACTCGCCGCGGCGCACTGCGCTCCACGATCTACCACCCAGCCGTCGATGCGGACGGACACCTCCGGATCGCCGTCGCCGTCGGCATCAACGGTGATCCGGCGGCGAAGGCCAAGGCGCTCGCCGCGCTGGGTGCCGACGCGCTCGTGATCGATACCGCACACGGTCACCAGCAGCGGATGCTCGCCTCGATCGAAGAGGTCCGCCGGGTCGTGCCCGACACGACGCTCATCGCCGGCAACGTGGTGACGGCGGAGGGCACCCGTCAGATGATCGAGGCAGGCGCCGACATCGTGAAGGTCGGCGTCGGACCTGGTGCGATGTGCACCACCCGGATGATGACCGGGGTCGGCCGGCCCCAGTTCTCCGCCGTGCACGAGTGCGCGTTCGAGGCCCATCGGATCGGGAAGCACGTGTGGGCCGACGGTGGCGTCCGCTACCCGCGCGACGTCGCGCTCGCGCTGGCTGCCGGCGCCGACAACGTGATGTTCGGCTCATGGCTCGCCGGCACCTACGAGAGCGCCGCGGACACGCTGCGCGATCCCGACGGGCGGCTCTACAAGGAGAGCTTCGGCATGGCGTCGCACCGCGCAGTGAAGAACCGCACGCGCGCCGAGACGGCGTTCGAGCGGGCCCGGAAGGAGCTCTTCGAGGAGGGCATCAGCACCTCGCGGATGTACCTCGACGCCGAGCGTCCTGGCGTCGAGGACATCATCGACGACGTGGTCTCGGGCGTCCGCAGCGCGTGCACGTACGCTGGGGCGCGCACGATCCCCGAGCTCCAAGAGCGCGCCGTCGTCGGCGTGCAGAGCGCTGCCGGTTACGACGAGGGACGCCCGCAGGGCACGAGCTGGTGATCGCCGCGTGCGGGTGATCGCCATCGATGGGCCTGCCGGCGCGGGCAAATCGACCGTCAGCAGGGCGGTGGCGGCGCGCCTCGACCTGCCCTACCTCGACACCGGCGCGATGTACCGCGCGGTCACGCTCGCCGTGTTGCGCCGCGGGGTCGATCCGGACGACGACGACGCCGTGGCCGCCGTCGCCCGCGACATGACGCTGCACATCGACGCGCACGGCGTGACCGTCGACGGCGTCGACGGCACCGCGGCGATCCGCGGGCCCCAGGTCACTGCACTCGTCAGCCAGGTCGCCGCGAACCCGGGCGTGCGCGCCGACCTCCGCGAGCGCCAGCGGGCGTGGGCGGCCGAGGCGGGAGGCGGTGTCATCGAGGGACGCGACATCGGGTCCGTCGTCTTCCCCGATGCGGAGTTGAAGGTGTTCCTCACCGCGTCGCCGCGCGAACGCGCCCGCCGCCGGGCTGCGGAGGCGGGTGGCGACATCGACCAGATCGAGGCGTCCATCGCCGCGCGGGACCACGTCGACTCGACCCGCGACGACAGCCCGCTGACCGAGGCCGACGGATCCGCCTTCGTCGACACGGACAGCCGTACAGTCGACGAGGTCGTCGACGCCATCGTGCAACTGCTGGGGAGACCATGAGCGAGGTCGAATCGAAGATGGCGGACAACTCGCTGGTGGCGCGTCTCATGTACCGCTTCTTCCGCCGGCTGAACGTGGGCTTCTGCCGGATCTGGTTGCGGATGCGCGTCGAGGGCTTCGAGCACGTCCCGCAGTCGGGTGCGTTCGTCGTCGCGCCGGTGCACCGGTCCTACGTCGACACGCCGATCGTCGCGGTCGTGACGAAGCGGCGCTTGCGCTACATGGGCAAGGACTCGTTGTGGAAGGTGAAGGGGCTCGGCTGGCTGCTGTCGTCGCTCGGGGGCTTTCCGGTCACGCGCGGCACAGCGGACCGCGAGGCGTTGAAGCGCTGCATCGAGGTGCTGGAGGGTGGTGAGCCGCTCGTGCTCTTCCCGGAGGGGGAGCGCAAGAGTGGTCCGATCGTGCAGCCGCTGTTCGACGGGGCCGCGTACGTGGCCGCGAAGGCGGGTGTCGGCATTCTGCCCGTCGGCATCGGCGGGTCGGAGTGGGCGATGCCGAAGGATGCGAAGTTCGTCCGTCCCCGCCGCGTGCACGTGACGATCGGCCCGCTGATCCCTCCGATCGTCACCGAAGGTGGGCGCGTGCCGAGGGGCGCCGTGAAGGCGATGTCGGAGCAGTTGCACGCCGAGCTGCAGCGGTTGTTCGACCACGCGCAGGCGAAGGTCGGCTGACGCCGCTCAGCCGTCGAGCAACGAGCAATCGGCGTCCGTGACCGGAGCGGCGTCGGTGCGGAACTCGCAGGCGTCGGCGAGCGTCGACTGGACGAACCAGATCGACCCCGTGCGCGCCCAGACGTACGGCGTGCCGTCGATCGCAGCGACGGCGGCAGTGCCGCTGCAGCGCCGTACCGACGCCACGCTGTCGCCGCGGGCACCGACGACCGTGCCGATCGAAGCGAGCAGGAACGGTCCGGGGTCGCAGGAGTCGGCGTTGTCGTCGATCGACCAGTCGACCTCACAGGACGCACTGCTGCAGCCGTCGAGGCGCACGATCTTGAGCTCGCCCTCGACGTAGCGCCAAGCGCGGTCGTCGCGGCCGTCGACGAGCAGCCGCCCACCGAGTGGCTCGTCGAGTGACACCTCGACGCTGCACTTCTGCTCCGTGTTCGGAGCGACGGTCCCGCGCAGCCGGATGCGGACCTCGGTGGGTGTCTCGTCGACGAGCGTGCGCAGCGCGGTCGCGCAGGTGACCGTCGTCGTGATCGTCGTGGCCTCGGTGAGCGTGACGCTGAGCAGCGGGAGCGCCGTCTCCTCGTCACACGACCCGGCTCCGAGCAGCAGGCCGGCGAGCAGCACGATGATCGCCCGCCGCCCGCGGCCCTCCCCAGTAGCACGAGATCGCCACGAAGTCATGATCGCCGGGGTGGCCACTGGCGAGGGATGACATGGGGGCGCGACCGGTGGCCCCATTTCCCCTCGTTGCTCGCCGGAGGAGGCGGGGTCCGCTCCCGGGTTCTCTGCTCGCCGACGACTCCCCACCGGTTCTCCGCTCCCGTCCGGACATCCCACGTCCTCGACCGATCAGAGACCGGGGCTGGTGACGCCGATGAGCAGAGAACCGGCGGGGCTGGGTCTCGTCGGGCCCGATGACGGCTTCGCACGAGCACACTCGGCTCCGTGTCAGGACCCCCGGTTGTCGTCAGAGAATTCGTTGCAGCCCGAGGATTCGCTGACATGGATGAGCCTCGCTGACAACGTCGGCTCCGAACGCGGGTGGTCGGCGCAGCCATGCGGGCATCGGCCTGTTCGACAGGCGGCCGGGTCCGTTCCACCCCAGGCGGCAGGGAGTGGGCGTTCTCGCTCCCAGACGCCACACAGGCGGCGGAGCTCGCTCGTCGGACCGTGAGCGGCACGCATCGCAGCGTAGGGAACCCGGGCGGCCGGGTGGGTGATGGTCAACGGAGCGATGGTCAGCGGGGGCGGTGGTCGACGCGGGGCGAGGTCAGCCGGTGGTCGACGGTCAGGCGCCGCCGAAGTACGCGTGGAGCGCGGCAGCGAGGTGCATCGGGTCGTCCGAGCCACACAGCTCGCGAGCCGAGTGCATCGAGAGCTGGGGGACGCCCACGTCGACCGTCGCGATGCCGAGGCGCGTCGCGGTGATCGGCCCGATCGTCGATCCGCAGGGCATGTTGTTGCGCGAGACGAACGTCTGCATCGGCACGCCCGCCGCCTTGCACGCCCGGGCGAACAAGGCGGCCGTTTCGGGCGAGGTCGCGTACCGCTGGTTGCTGTTGATCTTCAGCGCAGGGCCGCGGTTCACGATCGGCCGGTGGCCCGGTTCGTGGCGCTCGGGGTAGTTCGGATGCACCGCGTGGGCGTTGTCGGCGGACACGCACGACGACGCCGCGAGGGCTCGGTGCAGCTGCTGGCGATCGCCGCCGCGAGCGAGCACCAGGCGCTCGAGGACGGTCTCGAGGATCGGTCCGCTCGCGCCCGTAGCGCTCTCGGACCCGACCTCCTCGTGGTCGAACAATGCGATCACCGAGACGTGGTCCGAATCGGCGTCGGCGTTACGCAGCGCGTCGACCGCGGCCCAGCAGGACAGCAGGTTGTCCAGCCGGCCCGACGCGAGGAGGCTCGCATCACCGCCGAGCACCGCGGCGGGCGTCGTGTCGAACAGGCTGAGGTTCCAGCTCACCGCATCGGGCACGCCGAGGTGCTCGGCGAAGCCTCCCGCGACGGACGAGCCCGTGCCCCAGACCGGCGTGAGGTGCTGCTGCTTGTCGAGGAGCAGCCCGCGCTCGTTCACCTCGCGGTCGAGGTGGATCGCGAGCTGTGGGACGCGGGCGATCGCTTCGCGGCGCAGCACGAGCTCGACGCCGCCATCGGCGCGGACGACCTGTCCCGCCACGCCGAGATCCCGGTCGAGCCAGGAGTTGAGCAGCGCGCCGCCGTACACCTCGACTGCCAGCTGCTTCCATCCGTGGTCGCCGGCATCCGGGTGCGGCTTGACGCGGAGGCACGGCGAATCGGTGTGGGCGCCGATGATGCGGAACGGCGCCGCCGGATCCGTGCCGCCGGCCGGCATCCGCCACGCGACCAGCGCCCCGCCGCGCACGACGAACCCGAGCGGTGCCGCGTCCCACGGTGCTCGTTCGTCGAGCTCGACGAAGCCGCCGGCGGTCAGGCGTTCGGCCGCTGACGCGACCGCGTGGAACGGCGACGGCGATGCGTCGAGGAACGCGCGGAGATCGGCAGTGGGGTCAGCGCTCGGACCAGCAGTGAGATGAGCGCTGGGATCGGCGGGATCGGCGGGGTCGGTGGGCATCTGCGTCACGGGTGGTTGATCCCGATCGGGAGCCCCGTGCCCCGGAGGTGCGCCGTCTCGTTGACCGACAGGATCGACCGTTCTCCACTCCGAGCGGCCGCGACACGGTGGATCGAGGTGTAGTTCGGGTAGAAGAAGCCCGTCGGGTCGGCGACGCCGAGCACGTGCCCGAGGTAGGCGTTGATCACGCCTCCGTGGCAGACGATCGCGATCTTCTGGGAAGGATGGGCGTCCACGAGCCGCTCGATCGCCTCGACGACGATCACCTGGAACTCGGCCGGCGAGTGCTCACGTCCCGGCCAGACGCCGTCGAGGAGCTGCTGCCATCGCGGGTCCTTCGTTCGTTTCAGATCCTCCACGGGCACGTACTCGTTCGAATCGCGGTCCCATTCCGCGACGCCGTCCTCGATGACGATCGGCACGCCCTGGCGCTCGGCGAGTGCGGTAGCGGTCTCCACGGCACGCCGCATCGGGCTCGCGTAGATCGCATGGAGCTGCTCGCTGGCGAGGTAGTCCGCGAGGTGCTCGGCCTGGGCGCGTCCGGCCTCGGCGAGCTCGGGATCCGCGGGTCCGTCGACGAGCTCGCGACGCACGGGCAAGGCGTGACGGATGAGGAGGAGCTCCATGTGGACTAGATAAGCAGTCATGAGTCGTCGAACCAAGATCGTGGCCACACTCGGTCCGGCCACGGATTCGCCCATCGCGTTGGAGTCGCTCTTGCGCGCGGGCGTCGATGTGGTTCGCGTCAACCTGAGCCACGGAACGCTCGACGAGCACCGCCATCGCATCGACGCGGTGCGCGACGCGAGCGAGCGGCTCGGACGGGTGGTCGCGGTGCTGGCCGACCTGCCCGGCCCGAAGGTGCGCTCCGGGGAGTTCCCCGACGGCGGGGTGTTCCTGATGGAGGGTGCGGCCCTGCGGCTCGTGCCGGGCGAGGACCCGAGCACGGGGGAGTGCATCACGGTCGACTACCCGACGCTGCTCGAGGATGTCGCCGCCGGCGACCGGATCGTGCTCGGCGACGGGGCCATCACGGTGCAGGTCTCCTCGGTCACCGACGGTTCGGTGTACGCCGTCGTGATCACCGGCGGCCGCGCTCAGGGCCGACCCGGTGTCCACCTGCCGTCAGGACGCCTGCGCCTGACGACGCCCACCGCCGACGATCTCGAGCTGGCCGTGGCGATGGCGGAGATCGGGGTCGACTACCTCGCGGTGTCCTTCGTGCGCGGTCCGGGCGATCTGCAGAAGGTGCGCGACGCCGTCGGCGATGACGGCCCGCGGCTCGTCGCCAAGATCGAGACGGGTCCGGCCGTCGCCGCACTCGACGAGATCCTCGAGGCATGCGACGCGCTCATGGTCGCCCGCGGCGATCTCGGGATCGAGTGCCCGCTCGAGGACGTGCCGCACCTGCAGAAGCAGATCATCCGCGCCTCGGTGGAAGCGGGTGTCCCGGTGATCACGGCGACCCAGATGTTGGAGAGCATGATCACCGCCCCGGCACCCACGCGGGCGGAGGTGAGTGACGTCGCCAACGCCGTCTTCGACGGCACGGATGCGCTGATGCTCTCGGCGGAGACCGCGATCGGCCACGATCCTGCACTCGTCGTGCGCACGATGTCCCGTGTGGCGGCGCGCGCCGAGGAGGAGGCGAACTACCCGCAATGGGCGGTCCGTCTCGGCCGGGTGCAGCGGCGTCAGTGGCCCGACGGCGCCGACCGGATCACGATGGCGATCACGCACGCCGCTTCCCAGGCAGCGACCGACGCCGGCGTCGACGCGATCGTGTGCTGCACGCGCTCTGGGCGGACGGCGCGAGCGATGACCCGCTACCGACCGACGGCGAAGCTGATCGGGATCAGCCCGGATCCTCGGACGACTCGCGCGATGGCGTTGTCATGGGGGGTGATCCCGATGTCGATGACGATCTCGAGATCGACCGACGAGCTGGTCTGGCTCGCGATCGAGGACATCGTGCGGGCGGGTCACGCTGAGCACGGCGATCTGTTGCTCATCCTCGCCGGTTCGCCCGCTCAGCAGACGGGCGCCGCGACCGACGTGCTCAGGATGGTGAGGATCGAATGACCGAGCTCGCGATCGAGCAGCAGGGACCCGAGGACGGGCCGCTCGTCGTGCTCGTGCACGGCAGCATGGATCGCATGGCCGGGATGGCGAAACTCGCGCGCCGGCTGTCGGGCAACTGCTCGGTGATCCGTTACGACCGCCGCGGGTACGGCGAGTCTGCCGCCCACCTGGGGCCGTTCACGATGGAGCACCAAGTGGCCGACCTGCTCGCGATCGTCGCCGATCGTCGCTGCGTGCTCGTCGGCCACAGCTACGGTGGCAACGTGGTCCTGGCGGCGGCCGACCGGCGTCCTGAGCTGGTCGCCGCGGTCGCGGTGTACGAGACGCCGCTGTCATGGCTGCCGTGGTGGCCCGGCACGACGGCAGGCGCGAACGCAGTCGCGACGCAGGGTCGGCCGGAGGACGCGGCCGAGGCGTTCATGCGCCGCATCATCGGTGACGAACTGTGGGAGCGGTTGCCCGAGCGGACGAAGGCGGCGCGACGGGCGGAGGGTCCGGCGCTGGTCGGCGAGCTGACCGATCTGGGCACGCACGCGCCGTGGTCAGCCAGCAGGATCGAGTGCGCGGTCATCGTCGGCAGGGGCGAGCTCGGCCAGGCCCATCATGCCGCGAGCACGCAGTGGATCGCGTCCGAGGTCCGTGACGGCACGAAGGTCACGCTCACCGGCTGCCGGCACGGTGCCCATGCGAGCGACCCCGAACAGTTCGCCGAGCGCCTCGTGCGTCCGGCGATCGAGCTCAGTCGCCTGGCAGGTTGACGTCGACCTCGGCGCCGAAGAAGGAGCACTTCGTCGCAGAGAAGTCACCGTTCTGGTACTTCGTCTGCACCTCCTTGCCGCAGTCGGACAGCCGGTCGCGCTGGGTCCACACGCCGAGCACCGCCCCGCCGAGCACCAGGATCGCGATCGCCTTGGTGACGACCGAGCGCACGAACTTGGCGACGAGGAAGGCGATCAGGATGAGGCCGAGCGCAACGCCGATGGCGATGTTCTTCGCGGTCTCGAGGGTCAGGGCGAGTAGCACGGCGACAGAGTACGGCG
>JBFWRK010000044.1:0-12598 GCA_050248955.1 Acidimicrobiia bacterium | reverse complement strand
AGTGACCTCCGATCTCGAGGTGGTCGGCAGCGTTGCAGAAGCAGGCGACCTGCTCGTCTTGAGTGAGCAGGTTCGTGATCGTGTTGAAGACGAGGTAGACGAGTCCGAACGTTCCCTCGACTCGGGTTGTCGCCATGTTGCCGATCGTGACCGGGACGCGCCCGGCGCCCGGCTTGACCATCATCTGGCGCACCATCGCTCGCGACAGTTCGATGCCCGCCACGTCGACGCCTCGCGCGCTCAACGCAAGCGCGACGCGACCGGTTCCCGACGCGAACTCCAGTGCGCGCCGATTGCCGGCGAGGTCGGCGAGGAAGTCAACGGTCGGATCGAGGACCTCAGGAGCGAACATCTCGGCATCATCCGCGTCGTACGTGCGGGCAATCCGTTCGTCGAAGATCCCGTCGTCTGACATCCGACCAAGGCTCCCACGGCCGTCGGTGCTCCGCAGCACCAGTTCTCGCGCCTGACTCAGCGTCGCAGATCGACGTTCCGTTCGCTCGGGCGCCTTGCCACCTGCGTCCCCACCGGGCAGTCTGCTCGGGTGGGAACGAGGGGTCGTGCGGTTCGCCACCTCGCCGTTGTCCTGGGGGCGTTGCTCGTGAGCTGCGGTCAGGACGACGGGGCAGGGTCCGATTCGATCCGGGGTTCGGTCAGCCGGCCACGTCCGCGATCGCCTGGTCGAGGATGGCGATGCCGAGATCGAGCTCGTCGTCGGTGATCGTGAGCGGTGGCGCGATGCGGAACACTCCGCCCATGCCGCGCAGGGCGGTGATGTTCATCGACAGGCCGAGCTCGAAGCAGCGTCGGGTGATGGCGGCGCCGAGGTCCGGCGCGGGCTTCTTCGACTCCTTGTCGGTGACGACCTCGAGGCCCACGAGTAGGCCGCGTCCGCGTACGTCGCCAACGCAGTCGTAGCGATCGCGCAGTTCACCCAGCCCCGTCAGCAGTCTGGCGCCGGCCTGCGCTGCTCGTGCCGCGAGATGGTCGCGCAGCACGACCTCGATCACCTTCAGGCCCACCGCGGCGGGCAGCGGGTCCGAGACGTGAGTGGTGTAGAAGAGGAAGCCGCGTTCGTGGGCCTGCTCCTCGATCTCGTCGGTGGTCAGCACCGCCGCCAACGGCAGACCGGCTCCGAGCGTTTTCGACAGCGTCAGGATGTCGGGCACGACTCCGTCTCGCTCGAACGCGAACATCGTGCCGGTGCGACCCATTCCGGTCTGCGCTTCGTCGAGGATCAGCAACATCCCCCGTTCGCGGCAGCGCGCCTGCAGGACGGCGAGGTAGCCGAGGGGAAGGTCGAGGATGCCGCCCGAGGAGAGCAGCGGCTCGGCGATGAAGGCCGCCAGGGCACCGGCGCTCTGACGATCGATCAGATCGAACGCGTCATCGAGCTCGGTGCGCCAGTCGAGGATGCCGTCACCGTCGGTGAACCGCGGCCGGTAGGCGTTCGGCGCGAAGACCGCCATCGACCCGACATGAGCCGGACCGTGACCGCGCCGTCCGGCGGAGTACGTCGCCGCCGCGGCGCCTCCAGTCATGCCATGCCAGCTCTGGGCGAAGCCCACGACCTCCCAGCCGCCCGTCGCCATCTTCGCCAGACGCAACGCGGCCTCGTTGGACTCGGCGCCTGTCGTCAACAGCAGCACCTTGTCCAAGCCGGGCGCCAACCCGGCGAGCGCCTCGGCGAGATCGATGACCGGTCGCGACAGCATCCCGGAGAAGAGGTGGTCGAGCCGGCCGATCATCTCGGTGACGACCGCCACGATCTCAGGATGGGAGTGCCCGAGGACGGCGCTCATCTGGCCACTCGTGAAGTCGAGCACCCGCCGCCCGCTCGCATCCTCGACGAACGCGCCCGCGGCCCGCTCGGCTACGAACGGCGAAAACGCCCCGCCGTAACGCACCAGATGACGGGTCGCTCGCTCGAGATCGCGCTCGTCGGACATCGGCCCATCATCGCGCCCGGCGCGGCCACACCGCGCAGTCGGTCGGGGACACCGTCGCCGTGAAGCCCGAGCCGAACGCCGAACTGGCATGCTGGCCGGCGTGGCCACCGTACAGATCGCTGTACGTCTTCCCGACAAGCTACTCGCCGCGCTCGATGACCTCGTGACCGGGGCGTCTACGACAGTCGAGCCGCCGCAGTACGCGCCGGCATTGAAGCCGCACTCGAACTCGACCGGCGCCGCCAGGCGGACAACGCCGTCGTCGAGGGTTGCCGAGAGAAGCCACCCACTGATGCAGAGCGAGCAGCGGCGACGGCGTCGCTGCGTGGGGCAATCGCCGAGGAGCCGTGGTGAGCGAGCCGCGACGAGGCGAAGTCTGGTGGGGCGAGATCGAAGGTGTCGGTCGTCGGCCGTCTCTCGTGATGACCCGGACAGCGGCGATTCCGGTGCTCCACAGCGTCCTCGCAGCACCTGTGGCGCGAACCGTGCGCAACATCCCCTCTGAGCTCCGGCTCGGTCCGGACGATGGCATGCCGACGGAGTGCGCGGCGAGCTTCGACAACCTGCGAGTCGTTGCGAAGGCGTACCTCGTCGAGCGGTAATGCGCGCTGTCATCTGATAATCTGATCTCATGTCGGAAGTCACGGCAACCGAGGCCGCACGCAGATTCGCAGACCTGCTCGATTCCGTCGAGCACGCCGGTCAGCGCTACATCATCATCCGTCACGGCAAGGCCGTCGCCCAGATCGAACCGATCTCGCGTGGGCGCGGCACCGATGCCAAAGCACTGTTACGCCGTCACCGACCCGATGCGAATTGGACTCGCGATCTCCACGAGGTCCGCGATCTGCTCGAGGTCGAGCCTCGCCCGTGAGCCTGCTGCTGCTCGACACCACATTCCTCATCGACACCCAACGCGGAGCCAACGACCTTGACAGCCTGATCAGTGACGATGACGACATCGCCATCGCAGCGATCACCGTCGCCGAACTCACCGTCGGCGTCCAACTCGCAGCACCACGCCAACGACCGCGCCGCCAGGCGTACGTCGACGAGATCGTCGCCTCGATCCCGATTCTGCCCTACGACGAAGCCGTCGCTCGCGAGCACGCCAACCTGCTGGTCGCCGTTCGACGAGCGGGACGACCACGAGGCGCGCACGACCTCATCATTGCTGCGACTGCGGTGGAGCACCGTCGCACGGTGGTGAGCGCAGACCGCCGCGCCTACTACGGCCTCCCCGGTCTCGTGTCGATCGATCACCGCTCCACGTGAAGACCCAGCTCACGCGAGGCGTCGGCGATCGCTGCCCAGAAGGTTTGCGTGGCGTCGAGCGGGTGTCTCGGCGACGACGTTCCTCTCGGCGAGTACTGTGAGCAGCAACGAAATGGGGGTCTCGTGGAACCGATACAGCTGACGGCGACACTGCCGAACATCGCACCCGGGAATCTCGGTGAGTTCAAAGAGCTGGCAGCTCAGGCTCTTGAACTCACCAAGGGTGAAGCGACCACACTCCAGTACGACTGGTTCTTCAGCGATGACCAAACCAAGTGCGTGGTGCGGGAGACGTACCAGAACTCCGATGCCATCCTGGCGCACATGGCGAACCTGGGCGACTTGATCGGGAGGTTGGCCGAGCTCGGGGGCGGGCTCGAGATCGAGGTGTTCGGCGCCCCATCCCCGCAGCTACTCGAGGCGGCTGCTGCGCTTCAGCCCACCGTCTACGGGTTCTTCCAGGGCAAGTAGGACATCTGACACGCACCGCACGGCCCCGGACCTCCAAACCGGCGGTCGGTGCTACTCGAACCGGGATACTCGGACGGCCGGTTCGCCGGACACGCATCGGTCAAGGGCGACGATGTCAGCATCACGACGGTCAAACACATCACAGCCCTTACGCCGCTGAGGTGTACCTGATGGCCGTCAAGCCGAGCTTCCATCGGGCCGGCATCGGCACTGCGATGTTGCGCCACCTGGAAGGCACGCTCGCTGCCCGGGGCGTCGAGTTCCTGCAGGTGAAGACCCTGAGCGCCGCGCGGCCCGACCTCGACTACGACAAGACACGAGCGTTCTACCTCGCCTACGGGTTTCGTCCCCTCGAGGAGTTCCCAACCCTCTGGGACCCGTCCAACCCAGCCCTACAACTCAAGGCCATCCCAACGCAGTAAGCCCGACTGACCCAGATCGCGCGCGTGGCACCAGGATCCCCGGCGGTACCGGACACCTCGAAACCGACGCGTGAGACGCGTTGTTCTGACACGCCGGACATCGCAGCGTCGTTCGGCGCCTGTCACGACCTCGAGCCGCGCGCGATCCGAAGCTCGATCGATCGAGGTTCGAGACACGTACTGTCGGATGGTCGTGGGCACGGGTGACCTGTCCGGTTCGGAGGATGCGATGAACGAGATCGAGATGTTGGCATGGGGCTACGGGCTGGTGGAAGGCCCTCGCGTCGATGGCGATGACAACCTGTACTTCTCCGACGTGCACAAGGGCGGCGTCTACCGCCGGCGGCCGGGCGGAACCATCGAGACGGTCGTGCCGAAGCGCCGAGGTGTCGGCGGCATCGCGCTGCACTCCGATGGCGGGTTGGTGATCTCCGGCCGGAACATCTGCCACGTCCGCGACGGTGAGACACGGATCGTGTTCGCACCTGACGCGCCCGGGCTCAACGATCTGTTCGTCGACGCTGTGGGACGGGTGATCTGCGGCACGATGCGATCCGATCCGTTCTCCATGGACGGACCGCGCACGGCCGGGGAGTGCTGGCTGATCGACACGGATGGTGTTGCTACCGAGCTCTACGGCGACGTCGCGCTGACGAATGGAATCGGGCTCTCGCCCGACGGCACGGTGCTCTACCACTCGGACACCACCCGGGGGGTCTGGGCCCACGACTACGACGACGGCACGGTGACCGACCGCCGCCTGTTCGTGCAGCGCGACGACCTCTCACCCGACGGCCTTGCCGTCGACGAGGCCGGCACCGTGTGGGTGGCGGATGTGTCCGGCTCGGGTGCCGTACGCGGCTTCGCGCCCGACGGTTCCGAGGTCAGCCGGGTCGAAGTGCCAGCACGGATGGTCACGAGCTTGTGCTTCGGCGGGAGCGACCGCCGCGACCTCTACATCGTCACGGGGGACAACACCCCAGACCCAGAGCGAGTTGGCACGATCTACAAGACCCGTGCCGAGGTGCCCGGATGTCTCGTCGCCACCGCGACTGTGTGAACCCGCCCTGCAACCATGGTCACGCACCGCGTCGACAGCTCTCAGCGGTTGCAGCGCCGGCGTTGTGAGGCATGAGCCCCAAGTGGCCGGTTTCCATCGATGTTCATGGTCGTGGTGGTTACCGCCGCCAGAACAGCAGGTGCGTCACTCCGCTGGGGCTGGCGACGGAGTCCATGTGGAAGCGATCGAGCAGTTCGCTGTGGGAGTTCCACAGGCGTTCGCCTCGACCGAGCTCGATCGGTGCGACGGCGATGTGCATCGTGTCGACGAGGTCGGCTTCGAGGAACTCGCGGATGGTTTCAACGCCGCCACCCAGGCGCACGTCCATGCCGCGGGCTGCTTGCTGCGCTTGCCGGAGGACCTCGGCGGGTGTGGCGTCGATGAAGTGGAACGTGGTGTCGGAGAGCGCGAACGAGGGGCGCTCGTGGTGGGTGAGCACGAACACCGGGGTGTGGAACGGGGGAGTGTCGCCCCACCATCCGTTCCAGTCGTAGTTCTCCCACGGTCCGCGATGGGGTCCGAACTTGTTCCGCCCCATGATCTCGGCACCGATGTTGCGCGTCATGTCGCGGGTGAAGTAGTCGTCGAGGCCTCGGGTGCCGCCGGGGTCGGCTCGGTTGACCCAGCTCGCGGTGGCGCCGGCCCACGCGAAGAGATCGGCCGGGTTGGCATGCCCGAAGGGCCGTTCGAGGCTCTGGTCCTCACCGGCACCGAACCCGTCCGTCGACACGTTGAAGCAGTGCACTCGGAGCAGCTGAGACATCTCTTGTTCCCTTCTCGATCCGGCTTGCGACGTCATGGAGCGTCCACCGGGGGTGCGAGACCGATCGTGGCGTAGTGCGCCTGAGCATCTGCGAAACCATCCCAATCCCAGGCGATGGGGCGACCGGCGAGGCACGGTGCGAGCCGAGCGAGCGAGGCGTGCAATCCGACGACGTAGCAGTTGTCGATCGCGGCAGCAGTGTCGGTGACGAAGTGGCTCAACCGCAGCACGCAACCGGTCTCGACCGATTCGAGCTCCCAACGCAGGTACGAGCCGGGATCCGCGTGGGTGTACTCGAGGAGCATCGGTGGCTCGACGCGCAGGATCTTGCACGTGATCGTCATCGGCTCATCGCCACGGGCGGTCATCACCATCTGGCCACCTTCTCGGAGGTCGACGGTGATCCCCGCGTCGAACGGCAGCCACCAGTCCGCCAGCCGCTCGGGGTTCGTGATCGCGTCCCAGACATCACGGATCGGATGGGCCAGATGACGCTCGAATCGGATGACCCCGCCAGCGGCGGTGCGTTCCATCGTGCCGTCATGACGGGAAACGGGGCGGTTGCTCATGGTTCTCCTTCGAACACGGGGTGATCGGTGTCGAGGTCCTCGTCAGGTGTTGCTCGAGCGCATCAAGCCGCCCGGCCCACTCCGCTCGATACGGCTCCAGCCACGCGTCGAGCTCCATCAGCGGTTCGGGACGAAGTCGGTACATCCGTCGTTGGGCGTCCCGTCGGACCTCCACCAGGCCGGCGTCACGCAACACCTTGAGGTGGCGAGACACGCCTGGCTGATGCATCCCGACCTGCTCGACGAGCTCGGTCACCGAGCATTCGGCCTCGCGGACCGCGTCGAGGATCCGGCGCCGTGTGGGTTCGGCGATCACTTCGAGGACCGCGAGTGCATCAGACATGGACCGAGAATACGCCTGTCCATATATACGTGCAAGTGCATGTACGTTGAAGAGCGTGCCTGGCTCATTGGGTGCGTGCGCAGCGACCACCACTACAAGGGTGACGGGTGCCCAGACGCCCCATGCGTCCGCGTCCCCGAAGTGCCTGCTTGAACGAGTCGTTCAGGCGATCGACCGCCGTGAGCAGCCAACGGCCCCTCGCCTCACCTCATGGTTGTGGGCGCACCCGTGCCTGCCCGTAACGCCGAATACACGTGTGATCTCGAGCCGAGCAGCGCAGGAGGATGACGGCCCGCGAGTTCGGCGTCAGTCGAGCGTGCAGACGTACGGACCTTCTGCAGGCGGATACGGATTGCTGCCGGTAAGTGCCCATGCGAAGACGAACGCCAATGCGTCCAGGTCACAGTCCGACAGCACTGGGTCTCCGAAGTCCGGCCATCCATATCCCATCAGATCCGTGCTCTCCAACAGGTTCGTGGCATGCCCCAGCCCGAGGGCATGGCCAATTTCGTGCAAGGTGACCCACCCGAGGTACTCGGGGCTGTACGGCTCGCGATCGAGGCTGGGTGGCAGGTCGGACCGTACGAGGATGTTCGGACAACCGTGGTCGCCGCAGATGGCATACCCGCCGAACACGACCCCGCCGGCTGTGGGGACGTAGTGCACCACGATGTCGGCGGCCTGGCGCTTCTGACCGGTCACGTCAGTCAGCGTGATCAAGCCGTCGAAACACTCTTCCAGCGTCGTCGCCCACGTCTCGATCGCTCCGCTGATTGCCGCGCGCTGTTCCAGCGTTGCACTCGGGTGGAACTTGGCCGCGATCGTCAGGTCCGTATGGTCCCACCAATAGCCCGGGTAGTAGTTGCTGAGGATCTCGAGGCTCTCGGCGTCGGACTCCGGCAGCGAACATGTGGTGCCGCTTCGCGCCGTACCACCACCGCCGCCGGCAGGCGGCTTGGCGAAGGCCGTGGTCGGCGCTGCCAGTGCCATCGACAGTGCACCGAGTGCTGCTAGGACCCGTCGAACCCGCATCATCCGCTCCTTGTCGCAGTCCTAATATCACCGTAGTCGACGTGGTCTGGGAGGTAGTGACGTCAGGCACGACGTGAGCCGACGCGCCGAACGTCAGCGCACGGGTCGTACTCGATGACTCGATGCGCTTCCGACGTCAGCAGCGCTTGTAGAGCAGGACGAGGTCGTCCTCGAAGCTCTCGACCAGGCAGAACTGCGTGCGCACGACCTCGTTCGGTGCGTCGGGGCCGTACTCCATCGCGGTGTTCGGCTCGCGCCACCCCGCCCAGAACGCGGTCAGCAGGACCCAGTCCGCCGATGCGACCTCGTCCGCGAGCGGCGAGTCGTCGGCGTTGGCGATGCCGGGGTCCATCTCCATGAAGTACGTCGCCGGGGGGAGCTCGGGGAAGAGGTAGTAGAAGAACGTGTCGGAGTACCACGTGCGGCGCAGGTCGACCGGCCCGACGAAGAGCCGTTCGCCGGGCTGCGACAGTTCGTCCAGCGTCTCGACCACGCCCGTGGTCGCCCGCCACGGTCGAGCGTCGCCCATGTAGAACCGACGGCCGTTGCGCTCGACCTCGTACGCCGGCGGGAGGTCGCCGACGGTCACCCGCGTGTACAGCAGGTAGGTGCGGTACGTGTAGAAGGGGCAGAGGACGAAGAGCAGTCCGGCGAGGAACGTCGCTGCGATCGCGAGCCGCGCCCGTGGGTGGAGTCGCGGGACCCGCATCCGCACGAGCTCGATGATCGTCGGCACGAGGAGCGGCCACGACACGCACGCCACCCACGTGAGGTGCGTCGAGTCGGGACGCTGGAACGCCTGGGGGAGCAGGCCGACGCCGAACAGTCCAGCTGCGGCGAGCGTGATCGCGCGTGGCGCGCCTGCTGTCCGGCGGTGGAGCCACAGGCCGGTGCCAGCGACGAGGAAGGCGATGATCGGCAGCGCGAAGAACCAGAGGAAGATCTGGTGGCTGGCGTCGATCGCCGGCAAGCGCCACCACGGCGGCACGTCCTCGGCGATCGCCTGCAGCGCACCGTCGAGCACGTTCCAGCTCGGCGGGCGGGGCAGCTCGCGACCCGGACGCAGGCGCTGCACGGGATCGAGGAGCATCGTCTCGATCGCCCGACCGACGCCGATCCGCACGACGTGGACGAGCAGCGGGAGGAGGCCGACGATCGCGCCGGCGACGTAGCGTCTCCAGCCCGGCCGCCGCCAGAGCAGCCAGCCGTGCGCGAGCGCGAGCGCGAGCGCGAGGTCGGGCCGGAACGTGAGCGCGAGGCCGGCGAGGAAGCCGGCGGTGGCGAGCATCCAGCCGATCGTCCGCGCCCCGGTCGCCGTGCGCGACCTGACGGCGAAGACGACGCTCCACAGGCCGAGGGCGAGGGCGCCGTTCCAGGCCATGGCGGTCAGGCCGATCGGCGTCATGACGAGGAAGACGGACAGCGCCGCTGTGGCGCAGGCCGCGCCGCGGCCCCAGGCGCGGGCGAGCACCCAGAGCGCGGTGATGATCCCGATGTGCTGCAGCAGGCCGAACGTGCGCTCCGCCTCGAGCGTGACGCCGAAGATCCGGTACCAGAACGACAGGAGGTCGAGCGCGCCGGGGCCGTAGAGATGGAGGAAGTCGATGTTCGCGACGTCGCCCTTGATCATCCGCTCGGGGAAGGCGAGCATGAAGCCCTCCTCCATGGTCCCGCCGGTCGAGCGGTACATGCCGCGCACCGGGAGCAACGTGATCGCGGCAACGGTGGCGGCGCCGGCGAACGCCGTCCACGACCATCGCCGCCGTCGTGCCGGCCAGGCTCGGCCGCCGAGGACGTACGCGCGGGGATCGTCGATCGGCGGATCGACGTCGGTCAGCATCCGCCTTCGAGCGCGCGCCAGCAGCGGCGCGATGCCGACCGCGGCCAACAGGCACAGCACCGGTTCGGCGGGCGCTCGGAAGCGCACGGTGCCGTACGCGAACGCCGAGGTGATCGTCACCGACACGAACTGCATGGTGAGCGGCAGCACGGTGACGCGTCGCCGCCACAGCACGCGCAGGCCGTTGATGCCGGCGGCCACGAGCGCGTAGTACGCGATTAGCCCGAACCGCGCTCCCTGCTTGTCACGACCCTCGATCGGCGCGAACTCTGCGTTCTGCCACGGGCGGAACACCTCCCACTGACGCCCGACACGAGCGGCAGCGACGATCGGGAGCCGGCCCACGTGGTCCTTCGCGTACTCGACGCCGATGTCCCGCCAGTACTTCGCCCGCTGCGACTCGTCCCCTTCGGGGTCGCCAGTGGCCTGGCGGATCCGTTCCTGGCATTCGAAGGACCAGAAGCCGAGGAACTTGCCGTAGTACGCGTCGTCGCAGTTCGCGTAGACGAGCACCTCGTTGCCGTTCGTCGACAGCGGCACGAACTCCTCGAACGTGACCAGGTTGCGCACCATCCACGGCGCGAGCACGGCGAGGCAGGCGAAGCCGGCGACGAGCACCTGCTTCCACCTGTCGCGTAGGGGGAGCGCGCGCTTGCGCAGCATCAGCGGCGGCACGAGCAGGACCATCAGGAACACGCCCTCACCGCGCGTCAGCGCCGTGAGACCGATCAGCGCGCCGAGGACGACAGCCAGCACGACACGGGGACGCTCGTTCCAGCGGTAGGCGGCCAGGATCGTGAACACGACCAGCGCGGCCATGAGGCCTTCGGGGAAGAGCACACCGTCGATCAGCCACAGGTTCGGGTAGAAGGCGGCGATCAACCCGGCCGCGATCGCGACGGTGCGCCCGCCGAGATGGTTGCCGACGAGGACGACGCCGAGCACGACGGCGGTGCCGAAGATGGCCGCCATCACCCGGTGGTCGATGTACGCAGTGCCACCGATGCGCGAGCTGAGCGACAGGATCATCGGGAACAGCGGGCCGTGGAACGCGCTCGCCAGGTGGCGGCCGAACGCGATCCAGTTGAGCGGTTCGGGGAAGCCTCGACCGGCCGCGAGCACGTTCGCGGTCGTGTGGTAGAAGAGCGGGTCGCCGCCGTCCACCCGGTCCGGTGCGATCGTCATCAGTGCGACGATCCGCCACACGAACGCCGAGGCGACCACACCCGCCGACGTCGCCAGGAACCAGTGGGGCGACCAGCGTCGCGCGAGCAGCCGCGCGAGCGGCTGGACGATGGCGGTCGACATGACGATGCCGGCGGCCGCGGAGATCAGCAGCGCCCAGAGGAACGCGGGCACCGCCGGGCCGTCGAGCTCGATGCCGAGCAGGCCCGTCGAGATCCGCTCGCGATGTTGACGGGCGATGACGACGAACGCCGTCTCGTGGAGCAGCAGGATCCCCGGTGCGGTGAGCATCAGCCACCACGCTGGTCCGGGCCGGGTTCGGGGAGCGCGGCCGGGCAGCGCGACGGCGGTCACCGCGCCGGCCGCCGCGACCAGCGCGAGGAGCGCCTGCACGTGGAGGCCGGCAGCGCCTTGCGTACCCGGAACGAGCGGTTGGTCGACGCCGGCCGCGAGCGCCAGGTAGGCAACGACGGCGGTTGCCCCGGCGGCGAGCCTGATGCGGCGGATACGCGACGCGTCCTCAGGCACCGACTGGGAGCTCGTCAACGGCGCGCCCGTCAGGAGGAGTGCGATCGCCAGCCCGGCGCCGACCAGGTCGAGATCGGCCGGGAGCCAGCTCAGCGGGCCGAGCGGCCCGGTGCGACCCGCTGCGATCACGACGATCCGCACGAGGATCCCGGCACCGGCGAGGATCGCCGCGACGGCCCAACCGTTCACGCGCGAGCGGCCGGAGCGGACGAAGGTCGCGAGGAACGGCGCGATCGCTGCGACGAGGACGAGCTCGAGCACGAGCGGGCCGACCGCGAGGCCGCCGACGAGGTCGCTGCCACCGACCGGCCGGAACACGAGCAGCGACGAGAAGAGCTGGCGGGCGCCGAACGTCGGGTGCACCGCCGCGACGGCAGCGATCACCGTCGCGCTCCAGAGCAACCAGACCGCCACGGCGCCGTCGCGGAACCACGCGACCCGCGAGCGTCGGCTCGGCTCCGGAGCGGGCCCGGCGAGCCACGGGAGGAGCGCGGCGACCGTCACCGCGACGAGGATCAATGCCCGCCCGGCGTCGAGGTGCGCGAGCAGGTCGCCGCGGAACCCCTCGGTCGTGGACGCGGTGGCGACGGCGACCCGGTCGCCGAGCAGCATCGCCGCGCCCGCAGCCACGACAGCGGCGCATCTCGGCAGTGCAGACGCGCCGGTCGTCGATGGCAGACGGGTCTCCATGGGTCCGGTCACTCTACGATCCCCGACCGTGTCGCCAGGAGTTCCATCGCCCACCCCGACCATCGCGGAGTTGGCGACGGAGCTGATCGACAGGGGCATCCGCCGCGTGCACGTGCTCGCCTGGCGCGACCTCGACGATCCGGATGCCGGTGGGTCCGAGGTCCATGCCGACGAGTTCATGCGACGCTGGGCCGCAGCGGGGCTCGTTGTGCTGCACCGGACGTCGCACGCCGAGGGGCTGCCCGACCTTGCGGTCCGCAACGGCTACGACGTCGTCCGGAAGGGGAGTCGCTACTCGGTCTTCCCGCGCACGGTGCTCTCGGAGCTCACGCGACGGATGGGCCGCTACGACGCGCTCGTCGAGGTGTGGAACGGTGTGCCGTGGTTCTCGCCGGTGTGGTGCCGTGCGCCGCGGGTGACCATGCTCCACCACGTGCACGGGCCGATGTGGGGACAGATCCTCCCCGGCCC
>JBFWRK010000043.1:0-12922 GCA_050248955.1 Acidimicrobiia bacterium | reverse complement strand
ACCCCGAAGTGCTCGCCGCGCAACGACGACACGCCGCCCGGCTACGCAGTGAAGCACAACGACGATGGGGACACCCACGAGCCGCAGCCGCCTAAAGCGCGCGAACGTTCGTGGTCAGAGCACTAGCCGACGGGGACGTCAGGGACGCGCCGCGCAAGTACGGTCGCTCCGGTGGATGTCGACTTCTACGCCGCTGCGGGACCGCTGACGGAGTTGACGACCGGTCAGACCGAGATGATCGGCCGGCTTGCCCTGGGCCCGAGGGGTCTGTGCCTTGCCGCGCAGGGCCTCCTGGTCTCTCCCCCGGACGCCGTCGGCGCAGGGTTGTCCGAGCAGCGGATGACCGAACGCAACACCCGCCCGGCCAGCGCAATGCTGCAACGGGTGCTCGAGCTCGACGGCGTCACACCGCTGGACCAACCACGACCAGCCGAGCGGCGAGTCGTTGGGACCTGTCGGCACTACGCCGTTCTGGCCACCGCGTTCCTCCGAGCGACGGATGTTCCGGCCCGAGCGCGGTGCGGCTTCGCGACCTACTTCATCCCGCCCAAGAAGGTCGACCACTGGATCGTCGAGTACTGGTCCAGCGAGCACCGACGCTGGATCCGCATCGACCCCGAGTACCTCGACCGAGCAACCCCCGGTGCGGCCCGACCCGACGACCTCCGTCCCGGCGAGTTCCTCACCGCCGGCGAGGCCTGGCTGCTCGTCCGATCCGGCCAGGAGGACCCGGCGGACTTCGGTGTCTTCGGCACCGAGAACTGGGGACCCGGCGAGGTCCGCGGCAACGCCATGAGAGACCTGGCCAGCCTCCTCTGCAAGATCGAGATGCTTCCGTGGGACGAGTGGGGTCCGATGGAGGACTCCTACAACGGCAAGACGGGCGACGACTTCGATCTGCTGATCGACCAGCTCGCTGCCGCCACCCGCGACCACGACCAGCCCGACATGCAGCGCATCTACGAGCAACTCGCCGTACCAGCATCCATGATCCGCTGAGCCTGCCGTCGGCGGCGACCGATGAGATCAGGGATGCCTGCGAGTCCTTACCGCAGCACCTGACATTGGAAGGGGAATTGGATGCGGCAGCAGGCTTGGCCAGGCGGCATCGCCGCGATCACCCTGTTCGTCGACGACCTCGATGAATCCAAACGCTTCTACCAGCGGGCGTTCGGGCTACCTGTCACGTTCGAGGACGCGGACTCCGCCGTGTTCAGGTTCGGCGACGCGCTCGTCAACCTGCTGACGGTGTCCGCCGCGTCGGAGCTCATCGAGCCGGCACGGGTGGCACCTCGCGAGGCCGGATCCCGCTTCGTCCTCACGATCCACGTCGAGGACGTCGATGCGCTCTGTGCGGAGCTCCGGACCAGAGGTATCGCCCTGCTCAATGGCCCGATCGATCGACCGTGGGGCCCGCGCACGGCGAGCTTCAGCGATCCCAGCGGACACATCTGGGAGATCGCTCAGTGACCGTAGCGTGGGCCCGGCCTGGCCGGGCCTGCTGCGCGGTCGGCAACACTGGGACCGTGTCCTCTGTCCCTGCGGCCCGACACCTCCTTCGGGCTCGAGACCTCGCCGACCGCCGGTACGCCGAGTCGCTCACCGTCGCTGACATGGCGCGCGCAGCCCACCTGTCGCCCGCCCACTTCAGCCGTGAGTTCCGCCGAACGTTCGGCGAGTCGCCGCACCAGTACCTGCTGACCCGCCGCTTGGAACGCGCGGCGGCGTTGTTGCGAACGACGGACTGGTCGGTCGCGCGCATCTGCATCGCGGTCGGCATGCAGAGCCAGGGGACGTTCACGACGAGCTTCCGTACCCACTTCCGCCTGACGCCGACGGCGTACCGGATCACGTTCAGGCCTGCGGCGGCGCTGGCTGTGGTCCCGATGTGCGTGACCCGGGTCTACGGGCGACCCCGATACCGCACGATTCGAGAAGACGCCGGGGGCGCCGATCAATAGGTTCGACCACGAAGCGAGAATCCCGTCTCGCTCCGATTCACAGGAGTCGCAATGATTCGCATCGCCACCACCCAGTTGTGGGTCCACGACCAGGACGAAGCCCTGGCCTTCTTCACCGACAAGGTCGGCATGGAGGTCCGCGCGGACGTGACGCTGCCCGAGATGGGCAACTTCCGCTGGCTGACCGTCGGTCCGACCGACCAGCCGGACGTCTCGATCGTGCTGATGGCCATTCCCGGACCGCCGGTCATCGACGACGAGAGCGCGATGCAGATCCGTGACCTCATGGCCAAGGGCTTCGCGGGCACGGTGTTCCTGACGACCGACGACTGCCAGAAGTCGTACGAAGAGCTGAGCGCCCGCGGCGTCGAGTTCGTCGAGCCACCCGAGGTCCGGCCCTACGGCATCGACGCCGGCTTCCGTGACCCTTCCGGCAACAGTCTCCGCCTCACACAGGTGTACGACGACTTCGGATGAGTCTCCTCACTCGCACGGCCCGGGAGCAGTTCACAGCGAGTCGGCGAACCCTCTGATGTCTCGGACCGTCGCTGCGAACACGTCAGGCATCGCGGCGCGGAAGATCAGGTCACCGGCATGGCATGTGCCGTTCACCGTCCGGCTCACGGCCGAGACTCCTGCATCGAGGAGCTTGCGGTAGTAGTCCAACCCCTCGTCACGAAGCGGATCGAGCTGGTTCACCGAGATCACATGGGGTGGCAGCCCTACCAGATCGTCTGCCGTGGCGTAGAACGGCCAGGCCAGAGGATCGGCGGCGTGTTCCCCGCCAGGGTCGTACACCTTCGCCAAAGCACCCATCATGTGACAGCTGAGGAAGTACCCGTCGTTCTCGTGGAGCGAGGTCAGCTGGGGCAGCGGTGCGGCGTAGGCGTTCGAGACGTACGGGCACATCGCGTACACCCCGTCGATCTGGCCGAGCCGGCCGTCTCGCTTGGCCTTGAGCGTGGTGGCGAGCGTGAGGTTGCCGCCGCCCGACTCACCGGACACGACGAGCTTGGAGATCCCGAGCGCGGCCTTGTTGTCGATCACCCACTGCAGCGCCGAACTGCAGTCGTTCAGCCCGGCCGGAAACGCGTGTGCACCGTGCTTGCCGCCGCCGTTGCGGAACTCGACGCCGACGACCACCATCCCAGACGCGGCCAACTCGTCGCGCCAGCGTACGTACGCTGCCCCGGCGGCCTCGAGGAGCACCATGCCGCCGCCGTGCAGGTGGAGGACACCGGGCAGCAGATCGGTGTCGTCGATTGCCGGGCGATGGACGAAGAGCGTGATGTCGTTGCCGTCGATGCCCCTGATGATCTCCACGCTTCTCGTGATGCCCTCGACATCGGGCAGACCACTGACCAGGGCACCGAAGAGGGCCTCGAACCCCTCCTCGGCCGCGCCGACGTACTCGAGGAGCGCGTCGATCGGCGACCCATCATCGACCGGAGCGGCCTCGGGTGGGTCGGCCAACCCGAACGGCTCCATCGCCGCGATCATCCGCGGGTCGGCCCGCGGGTCGTCGCGCAGCGTCATCGCCGGCGAGCCGAGCCGGCCGGGAAGGATCGGTGGACTGTCCGCGGTCATGGCGACCCCTCGCGCTACGCGCCCGAGGGCGCTTCCCCGGAGCGGACTGTAGTCCGTCGGTTCTCAGCCAGCTGGCGGTGATCCGCCTATCGGAGCCCGCGGCGCGTCGGTACGGTCGCGTTCGGCGATGAAGTGGGAGGCGGCCCGCATCCGTGCATCCGCCTCGTCGGACAGCGCGGCCGCCCCGTCGGTGTCGCCCGTTGCCGCTGCGATCCGGGCGAGCCCGTCGAGCACGAAGACCTCGGCGGCGGCGTTGTCGTCGCGCCGGGCGACATCGAGGAGCGCAACGAGCCGTCGGTGTGCGCCGACATCATCGTCCCGAGCGTCCATCGCGCCCAGCAGGCACTCCCCGAGCACGGCCTGCTCACCACCCCCGGCGGCTCGATGCCAGGCGGTGGCGTGTTCGAGAACGGTCCGGGCAGCTGCCGGCTGTCCGAGGGCCCGGAGGACGCGGCCGAGGTGCACCCGGGCAAGTGCCGCCATCCGCACGTCACCGGTCGCTTCGGCTTTGTCGATCGCCTCGTGGAGCGTGGCTGCCCCGGCATCGTAGTCGCCGGCCTGGCACTGGGCGCGCCCGAGGCTGGCAACCTGGTACGCCTCGGTCTGGAGGAAGCCGAGCTGGCGCGAGGTCGCAGCCGCGCGGCTGAGGTGATCGACGGCGTCGACGAATCGGCGCTGGAGGCGTGCCAGTTCACCGAGCATCGCCTCGAAGCGGACGTGCAGCCACGGGTCGTCGACGATTCGAACGAGCTGTTGGGCTCGATCCGCCGCGTCGACGGCGCGGGCTTCGTCACCCGCCGACGTGGCTGCTCTGGTGGCGAACAACGCGTTGGCAGCGAGATCCCAGGGTCGGTCCAGTCCGCTGTAGAGCGCGCGGCTCCGCTCGGTCAGCTCGAACCCACCCCAGAAGTCACCGTCGTGGGAGACGACGTAGGCGAGGTAGTAGGCGCTGCGTCCTTGCAGCTCGACGTCGCCGATCGCGTCGGCCAGAGCGGATGCCTGGTCGATGTGATCGCGGGCGTGCTCGAGGTCCCCGGTCGACGCTTCGAGCCAGGCGGCGAGCAGCAGCGCGGTCGCCCGGTCGTACGCCGATGCCACGCCGCTCGCGGCGTCGAGCGCGGCCAGGATCCGCTGCGCACCGCGGCTGTCACCGAGGACCACCCAGGCCCATCCGAAGCCGTTGACGATGCGCAGCGCGAGCAGCGGATCGTGCGCTGCGCACCAGCCGAGCGCGGCATCGATGTTCGCCCGTTCGGTGCGCACGACGGCGAGATGGTCGGCCTGACCGCTGCTGCGGACACCCTTGGTGGAGCTTCGGGCGATCTCGGCGAACCATCTCGCATGGGCGGCCTGGGCGACGTCGGTCAGTCGCGCGTCGGCCATCGCTTCGAGGGCGAAGGCGCGGATGCTGTCGAGCAGCCGGTAGCGCAGCTGCCCCGACGCACCGTCGTCGTCGGCGATCAGGAGGGAGCGCCCGGCAAGGCGCCCGACCACATCGATCGCGGTTCGACCCGGCACGTCGAGTGCTTCGAGGACGAACTCGACCGCCGGCAGCGGTGCCCCACCGGCGAACGTCGCGAGGGCCCACAACCCGCGCTGATCGTCGGGGAACAGCAGCTCGTAGCTCCAACGGATCGTCGCCTTCAGCGCCCTGCGACGCTCCGGTCTGCGGCTGGTCGGATCGCTGAGGACGGCGAACCGGTCGTCGAGGCGGCGCGTGATCTCTGCGATCGACAGCGTCTTCGTCCGCGCCGCGGCGAGCTCGATCGCGAGCGGCAGACCATCGAGCGAACGGCAGAGCTCGTGCACGCCGTCAGCCGCGCTGCCGAGCGCATGGTTCTTGCGTTGCGTCGACGCACGTCGGGTGAAGAGCTCGACGGCGTCGGCGAGCGCGAGCGGTTCGAGCTCGAACACGATCTCGCCGTCGATGTCGAGCGGCACCTGGCTGGTGCACAGGATCCGGATGTCCGGGGCCGTGTCGAGGAGATGCTGCACGAGATCGGCTGCGGCATCGACCACGTGTTCGCAGTTGTCGAGAACGACCACAGCGTCCACCGACCTGAGCCTGTCGAACAGGGCTGCTTCGCCACCGGTCACGCCGAGCGCCGCGATCAACGTGTCCACGACCTCGTCGGCCGTGGTCGCCGACTCCAGCCTCGCCAACCAGACACCACCCGACGCGGTGGCAGCGCGAGCAGTCGCAATGGCAACGGCGGTCTTGCCGATGCCGCCAGGCCCGACGATCTCGACCAACCGACGCGTCGTGAGCAGTTCGGCCAGCGCAGCCATCTCGACGTCGCGTCCGACGAGCTCCAGAGCCATCGTCGGCAGGTTCCCGACCGGCGCATCCCGCTCGGGCGCACCAACGCCGAGACGCACGACGTCCAACGAGGCTTCGTGCGACAGGATCTGTTGTTCGAGCCGCCGGAGCTCGGGACCCGGCTCGAGGCCGAGCTCGTCAGCCAACCGTTCACGAACCCGCTGGTACGAGCGCAACGCATCGGCCTGCCGCCCGGCGCGGTACAGCCCGGTGATCAGCAGCACCCAGAGGCTCTCCTGGAACGGGAAGTCGGCGACGGCTGGCTCGAGCTCGCCGATCGCCTCACCGAGGTCGCCGAGTCGCAACTGCGCCGAGCACTCGATCTCGATGAGCTGCAGCCGTGCCGCTTCCAGGCGCGCTCGGTACGGCACGACCCAGTCGCCGTCCCCGGCGCCGAACAGGATCTCCCCCCGGAAGAGTCGGCGCGTTGCCGCGCACAGCTCGGCTGCGCCATGGTCGTCGCCGCGCTCGAACAACGAGGACGCTTCCGTCACCCGCCCCAACACGGCGAGGGCGTCGACCTCCGACAGCTCCACGGCGAGCTGGTAGCCGCCGTCCCGGCTCACGACGACAGTCGGGTCTCCGAGCGCTCGGCGCAGCTTGACGATCTTCGACTGCAGCGTGTTCCGCCGAGTGTGGACGGCGTCCGCGCCCCACAAGTCGTCGAGCAGCCGATCGGTACGCACGACCACCCCCGCGTCGAGCGCGAGTCGGACCAGCAGCTCCGATGATTTCCCAGCCGGCATCGGCACGAGCTGACCTGCCCGTCGGATCTCGACCGGGCCGAGCACCGAGATCGGGAACACTCCCCGAGTGTATGAGTCGGATCAGCGCTTCTCGTCCGGGCAGGGCCGGACGGCTGCGCCGGCCGCGATCCAAGCGACGATCAGGCTGCCTGGATGGTCGGCGAGGTGGTCGCGCGCCAGCGCGTCGACCAGGTCGTTCCGCCCGTCGAGGTGGGCTCGAGCGATCTCGACCGTCTGACGATCACGACTCGTGATCGCTGCCGAGCGGGCTCGATCGAGCCGCTCGGGGTCCATCCCGAGCAGCGCGGCCATCACGATCACGATCGCGACATCGGTGGTGTCGGCGTGGGCGGCGATCCATGCCACCGCCTCCGCGTCACCACCGATCGCCCGCCGGATCACGTCGTCAACGCGGTCGACGGTCATGGCTCGAGCCCACGCCGACGGCCGCGCCGTCGCGTTGCAGGCCCTGCGAGTACCAGGCGAGGGTGGTTGCGAGGGCGCTGGCGAGCGGGGTGCTCTGGTCGCCGAAGGTGCTCCTGAATCGACTGTCGGAGACCTGCCAGTCGTCGCTGAACTGGTACAGGGTGTGGAGGTACTCGCGCATCGCCGGCTTGATCACGCCGTACAACGTGAGAGTCGTGCGACGGGCTGCGAACAACCGCGACGTTGCACCGGCGAGTGCGTAGACGTGGTCGATGATCTCGCGGGTGGTCCACGTCTCGGCGATCGGTAGGTGCCAGACCTGGCCGGACGCCCGCGCGTCGCACCCGAGTGTGGCCAGGCCGGAGGCCACGTCCGGTGTGTACGAGTAGCTGTGCGCTCGATCAGGATCGCCCATCACCTGCGCCGTCTTGTGGCGCACGGCCGCACCGAACACGAGCTCACCAAGCGCGCTGTGGATCGCGCCCGGCCCGAAGTAGTCCGATGCTCGGCCGATCGCGATCTCGACGGATCCCCTTGCGTGAGCGTCGAGCAGCTCCCCGGTCATCACGGCTCGCGTCCTGCCCTTGGCCGAGGTCGCCGCCAGCGGCAACGACTCGTGCAGTTCACGCCCGTCCACCCGCCCGTAGCCGTACAGGTTCTCCAGCACGACGAGGCGCGCCCCGGCGGTCTCGGCGCCGGCGAGGACCCCGCGCTGCAGGGGTGGGAACTGCTCGGGCCAGCGGTGGTAGTCGGGAGCGTCGAGGCAGAAGTAGACGACATCAGCGCCGCCGCAGACCGCCCGCGTGAACGCGGGGTCGGTCGCGTCGCCGGCGACGTTGGTCGCGCCGGCGAACTGTCGACGACCGTGGCGGCTGGCGGCAGTGACGAGGTGACCGCTCCCGAGCAGCTGGTCGACGAGATGGCTGCCCACCTGGCCCGTTCCGAACACGACGTGACGACTCATCGGTCGCCTCCTGTCGCCAGCACTGCGATCTGTGGCGCCGGTGGCGAGACCTTCGGAGCCGAGGGCGCCTCATGGAGGCCGTAGCGCTCGTGGAACCGACGTAGCGGCGCGGGCGCCCACCAGTTGCGTTCACCGAGCAGCTTCATCGTGGCGGGGACGAGCAGGGTCCGCACGAGCGTGGCGTCCACGATGACGGCGATCGCCAAGCCGACGCCGAGCTGCTTGATGGCGAGCACCTCGCCTGCGGCGAACCCGGCGAAGACCACGACGATGAGCGCGGCGGCCGAGGTGATGATCCGCCCGGATCGTTGGAGCCCGACGGCCACCGCGAGGTCGTTGTCACCGGTGTGGTCGTGCACCTCCTTGATCCGTGACAGGAGGAAGACCTCGTAGTCCATGGACAGCCCGAAGGCGAAGATCAAGATCAGCACCGGCATCCAGAGATCGAGCGCCCCCACCGAGTCGAATGCCAGCACCCCTGACAGGTGGCCGTCCTGGAAGATCCACACCATGGCGCCGAAGCTCGCCCCGAGGCTGAGGATGTTCATCAGCACGGCCTTGATCGGCACGATGATCGAGCCGGTCATCAAGAACAGCAGCACGAGCGTTGCCAGGCAGACCACGGCGGCCGCCAGGGGAAGTCGGGCGCCGAGCTTGGCCTTCACGTCGACGAGCTCGGCTGCCGGCCCGCCGACTTGGATCTCGAACGGCGGCCGATCGTTGCGGATCCGCTCGGCGAGCGCGGTCGCCTCCGGGCCCTGCGACGTGCCGGCGGGGACGATGTCGAGCACCGTCATCCCCGGCGGTGTGCCGGGGCGGGTCGACGAACCGACGACATCCGGTGACGACGTCACGGCTGCGAGCCAGGCCGTGAAGGTGGGGTCGGTCGTATCGACGCCGGCGACGACGGTGACGGGATCGGTGCCGCGTGCAGGGAACCGTTCGGACAGCGTCAGCGCGGTCGCACGCACCTCCGATGATCGGGGCAGCGTTCGGGCATCACCGTTCTCGAAGCGAGCGCTGAGGAACGGCGCGCCCAGCAGGAGGAGCACCAGCGCCGCTGCGCCGCCGACTGCGACGGGCCGCTTCTGCACCCATCGAGTGAGGCGGTAGAAGCGGCCGTCGACGTCGTCCACGGGCAGGCTGGGCTTGATCCTCCCGCCGACCGTTGCGAGCGTGGCCGGCAGCAGCGTGACGGCTGCCGCCATCGAGAGCAGCACGACGGCGAGCCCGGCGATGCCGAACGATGTCAGCAGTGGAACGCCGAACACGAACAGCCCGGACATGGCAACCGCCACCGTGAGCGCCGAGAAGACGACCGTCGTGCCGGCCGACGCGACGGTGGCGATGACGGCATCATGGACGTCGAGCCCATGGCCCCGCTCCTCGCGGAAGCGGTTCACGATCAACAACCCGTAGTCGATGCCGAGGCCGATGCCCAACATGTTTACGACGTTGACGGAGAAGATCGAGACGTCGCCGAGGAGCGTGGCGCCGACCAGCACCGCAAGTGTGGTGAGGACACCGCCGGCAGCTACCAGGAGCGGCATGCCAGCGGCGACGAGTCCGCCGAGCAGGAGCACCATGACCACGACGGCGATCGGGAGTGCGATCGCCTCGCCGCGAAGGAGATCGCTCTCCGAGGCGGTGGCGAACGTCTCGCTCACCAAGATGTCGCCGCCGACGAGCACCTCGGGCGCGTCGAGCTGGTGGGCGAGCTCCTCGACCTGGTTCGCGACCGCGAGGTCGGCATCCTCGTCGAGGTCGCCGGCCAACGTGACGACCACGAGTGCAGCCTGTCCGTCGGTTGCGCGGAGGGCATCCGCGCGGGTCGACCAGGGATCGGCGACGTCGATGACCCCGTCGAGGCTCTCGATGGGCGCCAGGCCGGCCGTGATCGACTGTCGAACCTGCTCGTCGTCGATGTCGACGCCGTTGGCGATGATCGCGAGCTGTCCGCCCGTCGTGGCGAGATCGTCCAGCTGCTGGGCGACCCGACCGGACTCGGTCGAGGATCCGGCGCCGAAGTCGGAGGACAGCACCGAGAACGCCGAGCTGCCGATGGCAGTGGTCACGAGGAGGAGCACCAGCCACGAGACCATGACGGTGCGGCGACGCCGCACCACGAAGCGTGCGAGCCGGTCCATCACACGACCGCCGAACCGGTCGAGACGACGATGCTCGGTGCCGGCTGTGAGACCGGCCGACGCAGGACATGGAGCAGGCCGGCGACTGCGCTGACCAACAAAGCACCGGACAAGCCGAACACGGCGTGCTGGCGATCGGCGTCGACGATCACCTGCGAGGTGATCAGCCAGCCGGCAGCCCAGGTGACCGGCGTGGCGACGGCCCACAGAACACGGTCGGACCGTCGCATCGGGACCGACAGCGCCTGGACCAACCCGACTCCGGCGCCACTGACAGCTCCCATGACCACCAGGCTCGCCACGTCGGTTCGATACCCGACTGCGCCGGCGCCGGCTGTCAGACCGGCGGCGAAGCCGATCCCCGTCGCGACGATCCAGCGGATCCGATCCGCAACGTCGATCCCTCCGACGACCACCTGGACGAGGCCGAGCACCGTGCCGCCAACGAGGCCGCCCACCAAGGCGGCGCCCGCGGCGTCGATGTTGCCGGCGACCACTCGAGCCGCTTCTCCCGCCAGCGGGAACCCCGCGATCGTCCCGAGCCACCGGGCCCATCGCGTGATGGCTGTCCTGTCCGTCCTCATCGCTGCGGCTCCCATCTGTTGGTGCGAGCCGTCGTGCTCGCACCGCCATCGTGAGAGACCCCGATGACGCGGCGCTGACACCCTGAGTGCGACGCCACACCGGACGTGTCAGCGAAGGTTCACGGCATGCCGACCTGCTTCCGCGCCCCGATCGCACTTGCCGAACGCACGTGAGCAGATGCCCGCAGCTCAGACTCCAGCAGCGACGACGACGAACCCCTCCGGTCCACGCACCCACACTTCTCGTTGCCTGGAGTTGGGGTTCACGAGCGGACCGTCGAGGACGACGGTCGCGGTTTCCTCGACGCGCCTGACCACAGCGTCGAAATCGTCGACGGCGAACCACACGAGCACACCGTTGCCGCGTGACGGATCGTCCGGATCACCGAGATGCGGATGCTCGTCAGCTTCCCATCGGTGGAGCTGCGCCACCACCTCGGATCCGTCCATGAGCATCTCGTAGTCGGGTCCTCCGTGCCCGGACTGCAGCCCGAGCACCGAACAGAACCACTGTGAAGCAGTCTCCACATCACGGACCACGAGCATCGGCTGCGCGCGAATCATCCGGCAAGCGTAGGTCGCGGCAGAACTCGGTCGGGTTGCCGACCACCGCGTGTTCTCTGGCAACGTTCGGGTCCGAGAGATGGAGGGCAGAGCGATGGCCGACAGGGCCGAGTTGGTGCTCGTGGAGCACATCGACGATGTGGCGGTGATCTCGTTCAACCGCCCGGAGCGTCACAACGCGCTGAACGACGAGATGGGTGAACGATGGCGCGACGTTCTGCGAAAGGCGATCGCCGACACCGACGTGCGCTGCATCTTGTTGCGCGGTGAGGGCCGGTCGTTCTCGAGCGGGCGCGACACCTCGCAGCTCGGGATGCGCGTCGCGGGCGAGCCCGACCTGACGTTCGTGCGCCGGCACCAGGCGATCCGGCTGGAGACCATGGCGGCGCCGAAGCCGGTCGTCGCAGCAATCAAGGGGTTCTGCCTCGGAGGGGCCTTCGAGATCGCGCTGTCGGCGGACATGCGAGTGGCGTCCACCGATGCGCTCTTCGCCTTTCCCGAGGTGAAGTACGGGCTGATGGCCGACACCGGCGGCACCCAGCTGCTGACACCGCTGATCGGCCCGTCGAAGTCCAAGTACCTGCACCTCACCGGAGAACGGCTCGACGCGCAGACGGCCCTCGACTGGGGCGTGGTCGACTTCCTGGTCCCACCCGATGAGCTCGACGGCGCGGCGCTCGCCCTTGCCCGCAAGCTCGCCACCGCACCACCGCTCGCCGCGGCGATGATCAAGCAGACCGTCGATCAGGCGTGGGCTGCAACCATCAGCACGGGCATCCAGATGGAGCTGTTCGGACAGGTCGCGCTGTTCGGCGGTGAAGAGCACCGGGTCACCAAGGCCGCGGCGCTCGAGCAGCTCCGCGCCGCGAAGCAGTGACGCACAAGGACAAGGGAGACCATCGTGGGAGTCAAGGAACCACCGGCCCTCGGAACGCCGATGCTGCCGCCCGGGACGTACGACGGCAAGGTCGTGCTCATCTCCGGCGGGGGCACCGGACTGGGCAAGGCCATGGGTGTCGAGTTCGCTCGCTTGGGAGCGACGGTCGTGGTCGGCAGTCGCAAGCCTGAGCACCGCGAAGCGGGTGTGGCAGCGATGCAGGCCGCAGGCGGCAAGGGCTACGCCGTCGACCTCGACGTGCGGGATCCGGATCGGGTGAAGGCTGCGTTCGACCAGATCGAAGAAGCAGTCGGACCGGTCGACGTACTGATCAACAATGCGGCGGGGAACTTCCCCGTGCTCGCCGAGCAGATGTCACCCAATGCCTGGAAGAGCGTCACCGAGATCGTCCTCAACGGCACCTTCTTCTGCTCGACGGAGTTCGCCCGCCGTGCCATTGCCAGCCATCGCGACGGCGCGGTGCTGAACATCGGCGCCACCTATTCGTGGACGGGCGGCCCGACGACGTCACATTCCGCTGCCGCGAAGGCGGGGGTGACCAACCTCACCATGTCGCTCGCCGTCGAGTGGGCGCCGTACGGGATCCGCGTCAACTGCCTCGCGCCGGGGCTGTTCCCGCACGACGATCTGCCCGACGTGCTCCGGAAGAACCGAAACGACGAATCCGACGGCAGGCGGGTGCCCGGTGGTCGGGTCGGGCGGCCGCACGAGCTCGGGTGGGCGGC
>JBFWRK010000042.1:0-13324 GCA_050248955.1 Acidimicrobiia bacterium | reverse complement strand
ACTGTCGACCCTCCGCATCGTTCAACCGACGCACACGCACACGTTCAGCCATCCCGCGATCAAAACAGACCCAACAACCCAAGTGGTGGACGCGCACCACCAACCACAGTGGTCAGAGCACTAGCTCGCCGACGGGCGCCCGGCTGCTCGACAGCCCGGGCGCCTGTTCGCGTCCCGGGCACGTGCTCGCAACCGGATGCCGTCCGCCGACGGGCGCGCCGGGCGGCAGCCTGACGCCGGATCAGAGCCAGTTGTCCTCGACCCAGCGACGAACGTTCGGCGCGAGGAAGCCGAGGTGCTCCGCCGGCGCCGAACGGATCATCGTCGCCGAGACCGGAACCGCGGCGCGGTCGCCGTCGACGACCACGCCGACGGCACCGAAGCGGGCCGCCAGCTCGCCGACGTACCCGTCGCTCGACAGCACCGCGTGCGGGCCCTCCTCGTGAGGCCAGCGGGCACGGAACAGTGCCATCCAACGCGCCCACAGCTCCTCGTCGTCCCAGTCGGTGGGCAGGTCGTGACGGACCTCGATGACCGCGACGGTCGGGTGGAGCTCCGCCAACCACCGCGCGCGCAGCTCCCCCGGCACGACTTCGCCGTCGCGGGTGTTGACGAAGACCACGAGGCGGTCGCACCGATCGGCGGCCCACTGGATCATGTGGCTGTGGCCGAGGTGAGGCGGGCAGAACCGCCCGATGATCAGGCCGGTCGGGAAGCGCTCGGTTGCCACGGGGCGGGTCGGTGTCGGGCGCGTGCTCAGCCGTCGACCGTCACCTGGGCGAGTGACGCGATCAGGCGCTCCCACCCCTTGAGGCTGACGTCGTCCAGGCACTCGTCCTCCGAGGCGAAGCCGAAGGACCGGCGCGCTTCGTTCATGATCGCCCGCGCGATCTTGTCGTCGGTGGCGTTCGCGACGATCTGCACCTCGTCGAGCACGAACCGGGCGGCGCGATCGTCGCCGAGCTGGCGGCGGGCCGACGCCGCCGCGATCGCCGCGTAGACCCGATCGAGGTACGTGGTCGAGCGGTGTGCGGCGACCGCATCGGCGTGCACCAGCACCTCGTCGGGTCGATGGCCGAGCGCTGCGGCGAGCGCGGCCGCGGCGTGTCCGAACGACGTGCCCGGGTACTCGTCCTCGGCGAGCGCCAGGTCAGCGAGCGCGTCATCGAGCCGGCCCTCCATCAACAGCGCGATCGCCCGCACGACGAGCGCGTCGAACGAGCCCAGCGCGCCCCGCTCGCGAGCCTGGTCGATCGCCGCTGTCGCAGCTTCGATCGCCCGCTCCGACCAGCCGCCGAGCAGTGCGACGCCGCTCCGGGCGAGCTGCGCGAACCCCTCGACCCCGAACGAGCTCGCCGCGGCGGAGAGCTCCTCCGCCAACTTCGCCGCGGTCGGACCGCGTCCGAGCGCCACGTTCGAGCGCAGCATCGCGGCGATTGCCTGCACCTCGCCGTAGCGATCACCGAGCCGGCGCATGCGGCTGCGCGCCTCGTCCGCCAGCTGGAGCGCGTCTTCGACCTTGCCCTCCCACATCGCGAGGTTCGACTGCAGCGTCTGCATCATGCCCGCCGCCCAATCGTCACCACGGTCGATCGCCTCGGCGAGGACCGAAGCCGCGAGGTCTGCAGCCTCGGCACGGTCGCCGGCGAAGAACCTGACGTAGGCGAGCAATCCGAAGGCCCACCCGAGCCCGCCCCGGTCGCCCAGCTCGGCCATGGTCTCTGCGGCCTGGTGGAGCCGCTCGTCCGCCTCGGCGATGTTGCCCCCGAGGAAGGCCATCCAGGCGCGGTGCTGCGCCACCCACGCCCGGCCGCCGCGATCGCCGAGCCGCTGGTACAGCTCGTCCGCTTCGTACAGGTACTTCTCGGCATCGACGGGCGACCCGCTGAACACCTCGAGGAAGCCTCGGCCGCGCAGCGCTCGCGCCAACTCGCGCTCGTCGCCGATGTCGCGCCAGAGCCGCACCGCCTCGCCGAGCTCGCGACGTGACGCGTCCGAGTCACCGGCCAGCCGCTCGACCTCGCCGAGCAACCGATGGGCGCTCGCCTCGCTGGCCCGGTCGTCGTGGCGGAGCGCGTCGCTCAGCGCCGCAGCGAGATCGTCACGGGCGCGGTCGAACTCGCGACGATCGCTCAGTCCGTCGGCCCGGGCGAGCAAGAGCCGACGGCGCCGCTGCGACGCCTCCTCGCCCTCGACGCCCTCCAAGAGGTCGATGCCGCGGGTGGCGAGGCGGACGCCCGCCTTCGCCGACATCTGGTCGATGGCGCGCTCGGCTGCCTCGGTGAGCCACCGCACGGCCAGCGCGGTGACGTCCTTCGGGACGCCGTTGATCGCGCCGAGCTCGCGGGTCAGCTCGGCGGCGGTGGCGTAGTGGTGCGCGACGTCGTCGGGCACCGCCTTGCCGCTGTCCTCCATGGCGCGGGCGACGCCGAGGTGCCGGACCGCCCGCGACGCCTTCGTCAGCGTCTGGTACGCGACCTCGCGGACGGACTCCGACCGGAACCTCCAACGGCGGCCGTCGAGCGCGAGCAGGCCGGCGGCGATGAGGCCGTTGAGCGCGGCGATCTCGGCCGGCTGCCCGAGCTCGTCGCCGAAGCGCACGAGCTGGCCCCACGCGCCCGCCCCGCCGAGCACCGCCGCGTTGTCGAGCAGCACCCGCTGGTCGGGTGGGAGCTGGTCGAGGCGGGCGGCGATGAGCGCACGGAGCGAATCGGGCAGGACGCTCGTCGGGCCGGAACCGGCGATCAGCGTCGCCAGCTCCTCGAGGAACAGCGGGTTGCCACCGCTGCGCTCGAACAGCCGCTCGGCGATGTCGAGATCGGCGCCCTCGCCGAGGATCGCGGAGGCGAGCTGCAGCGACGAGTCCCGGTCGAGCGTCTCGAGCCGGAGTGCCACCGACGTGTAGCGACCCGTGAGTGGTGGCCAGTCGAGCTCGGTATCCGGGCGGGCGGTCGTGATCAGGATGAACGGCTGGCCGGCGAGCGCCACGAGCACCTGCTCGAATAGCTCGAGCATCGCCGTGTCCGCCCAGTGCAGGTCGGTCACCGAGATCACCACCGGTCCGAGCCGGAGCCGCGCCTGCAGCACCTGCACGACGGCGCGCACCACTTCTTCGCGGGCCCTCGCCGGGTCGTGCTCCTCGAGCGGCGAAGGGAACCCGACGAGGTGGAGGAACGCGTCCTCGATCCGGCGGATCTCCTGCGGATCGGTGTTCGGCGCGAGGAGCTGACGGGCTCGCTCACCAGCTCTCGCCCGGACCTCTTCCGGCGGGGACGCCGAGTCCAGACCGAGGCGGCGGAAGAGCGCGCTCGCGAGCGGCCACCACACGTTCGCCTCGCCGTAGGGAACGCACGTCCCTTCGAGGAGCAGCACCTCGTGCCGGTCGACGATCACCGAGAGCACCTCTTCGACGAGGCGGCTCTTGCCGACGCCACCCTCACCGGCGATCGCGGCGAGGACGGCGCGGCGGCGGGCGATCGACAGCTCGAGGCTGCTCACGAGGAGCCCGAGCTCCTCCTCGCGGCCGACGAGTGGCGTGTGGGGGCGGTGCCGGTGGCCGCCCGGCGGCGCGATGACCGCGCCGGCCAACCAGGCCGAGGTCGCCTGCTCGCGTCCGCGCAGCTGCATGTCGCCGAACGGCTCGTACGTGATCACCTTCTCGGTGAGCGCGTGCGTGGACGGCCCGACGAGAACGCTGCCGGGCGGCGCGGCCGCCTGCAGGCGCGACGCCATGTTCACCACATCACCCATCGCCGTGTAGTCGCCGCCGGCGCGCAACGCGCCGACGAGCACCTCACCCGTGCTCACGCCGATCCGCAGCTGGACCGGACTGTCGGTACGGGTCGAGTGATCCTCGATCGTGTGCTGCATCCGCAGCGCCGCGCGGACGGCGCGCTCGGCATCGTCCTCGTGGGCGATCGGTGCGCCGAAGAGCGCGATGATGCCGTCGCCGAGCAGCTTGTCGACCCGGCCGCCGAACGCGTCGATGTCCTGCACGAGCCGTTCGAAGCAGGAGTCGACCATCCGCTTCACCTGCTCGGGGTCGAGGTGCTCCGCGAGCGCGGTGAACCCGACGATGTCCGCGAACAGCACGGTGACGACGCGCCGCTCCTCCAGCTGCATCGGCGACACGGCGGTGCCGCACGACGGGCAAAACCGTGCCCCGGCGGGGACCGGCGCTGCGCACGAGGGGCAGGGCATCAACCCGGGAGCGTACGGCAATCAGACCGCAGGAGGACGAGACATGTCGCCGTGATGGGTACGGTCGCATCACGATGTCACGGCTCCACCCGATCCGCTGGTTGCGTGAGCACGCAGACACCGCTGACTGGGTCCTCGCCATCCTCGTGACCGCCATCGCGTTGGTCTCGCACGTCTTCGGGAGCGACGAGGTCGAGGGGGCAGCGCCTCGGTCCGTGTTGCGCGCCGCGCTCATCGTGGCAGCGACGTTGCCCATCGGGTGGCGGCGGCGGTCGCCGATCGCGATCCTCGGCGTCGTCGTCGTCGCGCAGCTGGCCTGCGAGACGACGAACACGTTCGGTTCCGGCTGGATCGGTGTCGTGATCGCGATGTACACGATGGCCGCGTACTGCACCGGCCGCGGTCGCAACCGGGCGACGATCGCGCTCGGCGCGCTGTTCGCCGCAATCGCACTGGCAGCGCTGATCGACGCGCCCAAGGAGCTCCCCGACGTCATCGGGATGGCGGTCGTGCTCACCGCCGCGTTCGCGATCGGCGACAACATGCGCCGCCGCCGCGACCGCATCGAGCACCTGGCCGAGCGCGCCGAACGCGCCGAACGTGAGCAGGAGCTCCTCGCCCGCCAGCGAGTGACCGAAGAGCGGACGCGGATCGCGCGCGAGCTGCACGACGTCGTGGCGCACTCCGTCAGCGTGATGGTGATCCAGGCCGCCGCTGCTCGACGGCAGTTGGCAACGAATCCCGAACGGGCGAACGGCGCACTCGAGGTGATCGAGGCGACGGGGCGCGAGACGATGGACGAGATGCGACGGATCCTCGGCGTCCTCCGCGACGACGGTCTCGACCGCGCCGGGCCAGAGCTCGTGCCGCAGCCATCGCTCGCGTCCATCGCCGAGCTCGTGTCGGGCGACCCGACGCTGCCCTCGCGGTACGTCATCGAGGGCGAGCTGCCGGCGTCGATCGCGTCGAGCGTCGAGCTGTCGGCGTACCGCATCGTGCAGGAGGCGCTCACGAACGTGCGCAAGCACGCGGGCACGGTTCGCCGTGTCGAGGTCGCGATCGCTCACGAACGCGGCCAGTTGCGCATCGATGTCACCGACGACGGCTGGGGCGCGAGCTCCGCACCGGATGCCGATGCCGAGCAGCTCGTCGGTCACGGCATCACCGGCATGCGGGAGCGGGTGGCGCTCTGCGGCGGCGAGCTCGCCGTCGGACCGCGGGCGGGCGGTGGCTGGCGCGTGCGGGCGCGCCTGCCAACGGCTCCGCTCCCGGACAGCGTGACGATCCGATGATCCGGGTCGCGCTCGTCGATGACCAGTCCATGGTCCGATCCGGCTTCCGCATGATCCTGGAGGCGGAGGCCGACCTCACCATCGTCGGCGAGGCCGCGAATGGCAGGGAGGCGGTCGACGTCGTCGGTCGGACGCGACCTGACGTCGTGCTGATGGACATCCGGATGCCCGTGATGGACGGCATCGAGGCGACGCGGCTCATCACGAACGGCAAAGGCGACAGCGCCCCGAGAGTGCTCGTGCTCACGACGTTCGACGTCGACGACTACGTTTACTCGGCGCTGCACGCCGGTGCGAGCGGGTTCCTCCTGAAGGATGCGCGCGCCGAGGACCTCGTCGAGGCGATCCGCGTCGTCGCGCGAGGCGACGCACTCCTCGCTCCGTCGGTCACGCGGAGGTTGATCGAACACCTCGCGCAGAGCTCGGGCCGCGACACGATGCCGGCGCCGGGACTCGCAGATCTGACGGACCGGGAGCTCGAGGTGCTCACGCAGATGGCGCGCGGCCTGTCGAACAGCGAGATCGCGCAGCAGCTCTTCCTCGGCGAGGCCACGATCAAGACCCATGTCGGACGAGTGCTGACGAAGCTGGGCGTGCGCGATCGCGTGCAGGCGGTCGTCGTCGCCTACGAGTCGGGTGTGGTCACGCCGGGCAGCGGTTGATCCCGACGGGATCGTCGGTCAGCCGGCGGCCCACGGATCGACGAGCACGCGCCCGGTCATGCCCCCGGCGAGGATCCGCTCGAGTGCGGGCACGAGCTGGCCGAGCCCGACCACCTCCGCGTCGTCGGCGTCCAGCTGCGGCGGGCGGAGGTCACCGGCGATGCGCTCCCACAGCGCGCGGCGTTCGGGCAGCGCGAGCTGCACGCTGTCGATGCCGAGCAGGCTCACGCCGCGGAGGATGAACGGGAACACCGTCGTCGGGAGGTCTCCCCCACCGGTGACACCGCTCGCGGCGACGGCGCCGCCGTAGCGCAGCGTGCGCAGGATGTAGGCGAGCGTCGCTCCGCCGACGCAGTCGACGGCGCCGGCCCAGCGTTCCGACTCGAGCGGACGCTTCGACTCCGCGGACGTCTCCTCCCGCCCGATGACCTCGCGCGCTCCGAGCGCGTGCAACCAATCGGTCGCCGAGCTCTTGCCCGTGCTCGCGACGACGTGGTGGCCCCGAGCGCCGAGGATCCCGACGGCGATCGAGCCGACGCCGCCCGTCGCGCCGGTCACGAGCACGGGGCCGGCCCCCGGCGTGAGCCCTGCCCGCTCGAGCGCGTCCACGGACATCGCCGCCGTGAAGCCGGCAGTGCCGACGGTCATCGCCGCTCTCGGCGTCAACCCGGCGGGAAGCGGGACGACCCACCCGGCCGGCACGCGGGCCATGCCGGCAAAGCCCCCGTGGTGGGCGACCCCGAGGTCGTAGCCATGGACGATGACCTGATCACCGGGCGAGAGATCAGCGACGGAGGACTCGACGATCTCGCCCGCGAGATCGATGCCCGGAACGAGCGGCGAGATCCGCGCGACGCGGCCGTTCTCGCTGCTCGCGAGGGCGTCCTTGTAGTTGATGCCCGACCACTCGACGCGCACCAGCACGTCGCCCGGCGGGAGGTCGTCGGTCGACATCGACGTCACCGATCGCGTCCAACCGCTCTCCGGTCGGTCGACGACGAACGCTGGGAACGATGCCATGTGTCACCTCGGAGCTGCTCGGACGCGCCTCCCGGCCAGGCGGCGCAAGGGTTCCAGTATGACGGTCCTCCGAGCGGCGGACCCTCATCAGCCGGAAAGCTGACGGGGCGGGGACCGAGGCGCGATACAACGGGGACCATGAGTCTGACTGCCCCTCCCCAGATGGCCGCTGCCGGCGCCGTCGATGCGATGAAGATCTACGGATCTGGTGACAGCGAGGTCCGCGCCCTCGACGGCGTCACGGTCACGTTCGAGCCATCGCGCTTCTCCGCCATCATGGGACCTTCCGGATCGGGGAAGTCCACGTTGATGCACTGCCTCGCCGGACTCGACACGCTCACGAGTGGCGCGGTGTTCATCGGCGAGACGTATCTCGCGACGTTGAACGACAAGCAGCTCACCGAGCTGCGCCGCGAGCAGGTCGGCTTCGTGTTCCAGGCGTACAACCTCGTACCGACGCTGACCGCCTACGAGAACATCACGCTGCCGCTCGCGCTCGGCGGCAGGGACGGCGACAAGGCGTGGGTCGACCAGGTCATCGACACGGTCGGGCTGCGCAACCGTCTGAAGCACCGCCCGAGCGAGCTCTCCGGCGGCCAGCAGCAGCGCGTCGCAGTCGCCAGGGCGCTCGCGAGCCGGCCGAAGATCATCTTCGCCGACGAGCCCACCGGCAACCTCGACAGCCGGACCGGCGCCGAGATCCTCGACTTCATGCGCCGCGCTGTCAACGAGCTCGGCCAGACGATCGTGATGGTGACCCACGATCCCGGTGCCGCGAGCTACGCCGATCGCGTGATCTTCCTCAACGACGGCAAGGTCGTCGACGAGATGGCTGACCCGACGGCCGAGCACGTGCTCGACCGGATGAAGCGGTTCGGGGACTGACCCAGATGATCGGCACCATCACCAGGAGAAGCGTGCTCGCGCGCAAGGCCCGCTTCATCATCATCGGCCTCGCCATCTTGCTCGGCGTCGCCTTCGTCTCGGGCTCGTTCATCCTCGCCGACAGCCTCCGCAACACCTTCGACAGCCTGTTCAGCGACATCACGAAGGACGTCGATCTCGAGGTGCGCAGCGCGCAGGCCTTCGACGCCGGCGCGCAGTCGGCCAGAGATCCGGTCCCGGCGAGCATCGTCGACACGGTGGCCTCGATCGAAGGCGTCGAGACGGTCGAGCCCTCGCTCTCGCGCTACGCGCAGATCGTCGATGCCGACGGTGACATCATCACGACCCAGGGGGCTCCCACGCTCGGGGTCTCGTGGTCCGGCCCGAACGGGTTGAGCGGTGTGACGCTCCGCGAGGGGTCAGCACCGAACGGTGCCGGTCAGGTGGCGATCGACGCCGCAACCGCCGATCGCGCCGACTTCACGATCGGCGACACCGTGACCGTGATCACCGACAGCGGCACCCGCCAGTTCGAGCTCGTCGGCCTCATCGGCCTCGGCGACGCGAAGGGCTTCGCCGGCGCGACGCTCGCCGCGTTCGACGACGCGACGGCACAGGAGGTGCTCGACTCGAAGGGCTTCTTCGACACGATCGACATCGGCGTCGCCGAAGGCGCTGATCCGGCTCAGGTGCAGGCGGCGGTCGCCGCGGCATTGCCGGAACGCACCGAGGTGATCACGGGACAGCAGGTCGCCGACGAGGCATCGGACAGTGTCAACCAGTTCATCGGGATCTTCGGCAACGGCCTGCTCGCGTTCGCCTTCGTCACGGCGTTCGTGAGCGCGTTCATCATCAACAACGTCTTCGCGATCACGATCGGCCAGCGGCTCCAGGAGCTCGCGCTGCTCCGGGCGATCGGTGCGTCGGGTCGCCAGGTGCGCCGGATGGTGCTCGCCGAAGCGCTGATGATCTCGGTCCTCGCGACGATCCTCGGCATCGGTGCCGGCGTGATCGTCGCCAAGGGCATCATCGCGTTGTTCAACGCTGCCGGCGCCGGGTTCCCGGCGGCCGACATCATCATGGCGCCACGCACCGTGCTCGCCGCGATCCTCGTCGGCGTCGGCATCACGCTCGTCTCCGTACTCGTACCGGCCCGGCGCGCCGCCCGCGTCCCACCGGTGGCCGCGATGCGGCCGGAGGTCGGGTTCGCCGCGCTCACGTCGGGTCGCCGGAAGATCCTCGGCACCATCGTGACCGTCGTCGGCGGCGTGCTGTTCCTGCTGGGGCTCTTCGCACGGCCGGGCGGCACCGCCGGCACGATCGCCCTCATGGCGATCGGCGTCCTGCTGCTCTTCCTCGGCATCGCGAGCCTGTCCGGCGCCTTCGCCCGTCCGGTCGCCCGCCTGCTCGGCTGGCCGATCGACAAGCTGCTGAAGACGCCGGGTCACCTGGCACGTGAGAACGCTGCACGGAACCCGCGGCGGACAGCGTCGACCGCGTCCGCGCTGATGATCGGCGTCGCGCTCGTCAGCGTCGCTGCGGTCTTCGCGACCTCGCTCAAGGCGACCTTCTCCGACACGCTCGAGAAGGCCGTGAAGGCCGACTACATCCTGACCGACGAGTCGTTCCAGGGCCTCCCACCGACGTTGGCCGACACGCTCACCGGGCTCCCCGAGCTCGGCGCCGTCAGCCCGGTACGCGGCATCCAGGCCGAGGTCGGTGGCGACCAGAAGGCCCTGGGCGTGGTGAATGGCGCCTCGTTCGGCGAGCTCGTCGACCTCGACGTGACGGCGGGAAGCGTCGACGACCTCACCGTGGACACGGTGATGCTGCACAAGGATCCGGCCGAGGATCTCGGCGTCGGTGTCGGCGACAGCATCGACGTCACGTACCTCAACGGGGTGACCGGCTCGCTGAAGGTGGTCGGCATCTACGAGGACGCGTCGCTCGCCGGCAACTGGTTGATCTCGGTCGACACGCTCGAGCAGGTGAGCACCCAGCCGCCGCGAGACTTCTTCGTGCTCGCCAAGCTCGCCGACGGCGTCGAGCCGGCGGCCGGCCGAGCTGCGATCGAGTCGGTGCTCGCCGACTTCCCGCAGACGAAGCTGCAGGATCAGGCCGAGTTCCGCCGGGACCAGGAAGGTCAGATCGACCAGCTGCTGTCGGTGATCTCGGTGCTCCTCGTGTTCGCGATCCTGATCGCGGTGCTCGGCATCGCCATCACGTTGGCGCTGTCGGTGTACGAGCGGACCCGTGAGCTCGGGCTGATGCGTGCGGTGGGCATGACCCGCCGCCAGACGAGACGCATGGTCCGGTGGGAGGCGGTGATCGTGTCGGTGTTCGGTGCGGTGCTCGGTCTCGTGCTCGGCACCGTGCTCGGCGCGCTGCTCGCGACGGCCGTGCCGGACACGGTGATCAACGGCGTCACCGTCCCGTACACGCTCATCGTCGTGATCGTGCTCGGCGCGATCTTCGCCGGACTCGCCGCCGCCTGGTGGCCGGCACGCAAAGCGTCCAAGATGGACGTCCTCGAAGCCATCGCGACGACCTGAGCAGGACCGGCCCGACGTTCGTCCTCCGGCTCGAGCACCGCCCCACCCCCGACCGTCTTGCTTGCTCGGTTGCGCCATCCGCAGCCGAGCGCACGATCAGTGAGGGCGGCTGCCCGGGACGCTGCGGCGGGTGCGCAGGGCTCCGTGGGTGCCCGGCGGGGGATCGTGTCGGGCCGCAGCGGGCCGGGGCTCGTGCCGGGCCTCGACGCGCTCGCGATCGTGCCGGGCCACGTCGGGCTGGCACACCGGGCACCAGTACGTGGTGCGGGCATGCTCGCCGAACCGCCCGGCCCGCACGGCAGTGCCGCAGCGGAGGCACGGCTTGCCGGTCCGCCCGTACACGGCGAGGCCGCCGGGCGCGCTCGTCGTCGTGATCCGGCCGGCGTGCTGCAGGTTCGCCCGGAGCAGGAGCGACGACGTCTCCAACAGAGCCCACCGCTCGGCATTGCTCAGCATGTCGAGCGGGGCGAACGGACTCGTCGCGCAGGCGAAGAGGACCTCCGACTTGTAGACGTTGCCGACCCCGCAGGCGATCCGCTGGTCGAGGAGGACCTCGTGGATCGGTGCGGCCGGGTCTTCGTAGAACGAGAGCCGCCGCAGGCACTCGGCGAGGTCCGGGTCGTCGCCGCAGAGGTCGGGACCGAGCGCGCCCATGCCGGGATGCCGCCGACGATCCGCCTGCCGGTAGGTCTCGACGACCGGCGCGTTGAAGCACACCGCGACCCAGTCGGGGACCTCGATGGTCACCCGCGCTTGTTGCGAGCTCTTCCGCCACCGTTCACCCGGCCGGTACAGGTGCCACGAGCCCGTCATTCGCATGTGCGTGTGCAGGACGAGGCCGTCGTCCCAGGTGAGCTCGAGGTGCTTGCCGTGACTGTCGACGGTTTCGATGACGCGCCCGGGCTCTGGCAGCGGCCCGACCAGGCGGCGTGCCTCCACGTTGACCAGCGGCTGACCGACGAGCGCGATGCGCAACGCGGCGGCGGCTCGGTAGATCGTGTCTCCCTCCGGCACGACATCAAGGCTACGTCCGTCGGCGCGGCGTGTCAGTGACCTTCCGCCGGCGGCCGCGGATCGAGCGCGCCTGGAACGTATGGTCGGAGCCATGTCGAGGGTCACGATCGTCACCGGAGCGAGCAGGGGCATCGGCGCTGCGACTGCATTGCTCGCGGCGTCCCGTGGCGACGCTGTGTGCGTGAACTACGCCCGCGACGAGGCGGCCGCCGAGGACGTCGTCCGGCGGATCACGAGCGCGGGCGGCACGGCGATCGCCGTGCGCGCCGATGTCGCCAGCGAAGCCGACGTCGTGCGGCTCTTCGCCGAGGTCGACGTCGCGCTCGGGCGGGTCGGTCTGCTCGTCAACAACGCCGGAATCGCCGGCGACCTCGGACCCGTCGAGCACGTGACCGCGGCGGGCCTGGAGCGCGTGCTCGCCGTGAACGTCACCGGTGCGTTCCTCTGCGCCCGCGAGGCCGTGCGGCGGATGTCCACCGAACACGGCGGTTCCGGTGGTGTGATCATCAACGTCTCGTCACGCGCTGCCGAGCTCGGCGGCGCCGGCGAGTGGGTCGCGTACGCGGCGACGAAGGGCGCGCTCGACACGATGACGATCGGCCTCGCCCGGGAGGTCGCCGCGCTGGGCATCCGCGTGAACGGCGTCAGCCTCGGGCTCATCGAGACGGAGTTCCACGACATCGCGCCGGGACGCTTGGAACGACTGGCACCCGGCGTGCCGATCGGCCGCGCCGGCACCGCCCACGAGGTCGCCGAGGCGATCATCTGGCTCGCGTCGGACGCGTCCGCGTACGTGACCGGGAGCCGGCTCGACGTCAGCGGGGGACGCTGAGCTCACGCCTCCTGGGGCTCGGTCGCGGTCGACCAGTCACAGAGGTGATCGAGGAAGGTCAGCCGACCGGTCTCGTCGACGTGCACGACGATCGCGGCCGGTAGTTCGTGATCGAGCAGGACCACTGCCCTGGCGCCACCGAGCACGCGAGTCCGTTCGCAGCGGCGACCGTCGGCCCAGCGCTCGATGGGGTGGCCGGCGTGATCGTGCCAACGCGCGCCCCAGGCAACGAGGTCGAGCCAGTTCTCCGTGACGAGTGCGTCGGCGACCGCCTCGAGGATGGCGCGGTCCGGCGCCGGCGAGGGCAACGGTGGGTGGGACGGCGCGTGCGGACGGAGCCCGGGATCGGGCGGCGGCGGCTTCGTCTCGCCGACTGCTCCTTCCCAGTCCGCCACGGTCTCGTCCCACGTGCCGAACGGGCCGAAGAGCTCGACGCCCGTGAGCAACCCGTCCCGGCGGGCCGACGCGACCCAGAGGCAGGGGGCGTCGTAGTTGATGTCCGCCTCGTCGGGATCGGGCAGATGGCACCACATCCAGGCCGCTCCGGCGGCGCCGTCGGTCATCCGCCATTCGCACGAGAAGGTCACGCACGGGGTGCGCGCGAGTGTCGCCGCGAGCCACTCTGACGCGTCTGCGTCCGGCCCGGTCGAGGCGCGGTCGACGAGGCGCGCCCCCGGCGCGAACAGTGCCGCCCAGCGCGCAGGATCGCGGTCGGACGTGAGCACGTCGACGAGGGCTTCGAACCCCCGCGTCATGCGACGCCCCGTCGTGCTCCACGGATCACCATCGGCAACCGTAATCGAGCACAGCTGCGGTACGGTCCCGGCCCGTGACCGCCTCGAGCCCGTTCCGGACGATGGAGCTCGC
>JBFWRK010000041.1:0-14611 GCA_050248955.1 Acidimicrobiia bacterium | reverse complement strand
GCCAACCCCTTCTCAGCCAACGTCTTCGAAATCGCCGCCGTCAACGTCGTCTTACCATGATCAATATGACCCATCGTACCAATATTCACATGCGGCTTCGTACGCTCAAACTTCGCCTTGCTCATGGCACTGCTACCTATCCTTGAAGTTGTTGGTGAGTGAGGTTGTCAAAGAACGGTGGTGATCAGTCGGTGGGGGCGATCACTCGCCACGCACTCGCTTGATGATGTCCTGGGCGATGCCAGTCGGCACTTCCTGATAGGAGTGGAACTGCATCGTGTACGTGGCGCGTCCCTGGGTCCGCGACCGGAGGTCGGTACTGTAGCCGAACATCTCCGACAAGGGAACCTGCGACTTCACGACCTGCGTGTGGCCACGGGCCTCCATGCCCTCGATGCGGCCTCGACGGCTGGAGAGGTCGCCGATCACGTCGCCCATGTAGTCCTCGGGGGTGACCACCTCGACGGCCATGATCGGCTCGAGGAGGACCGGCTTGGCCATCTCGGCGGCCTTCTTGAACGCCTGCTGACCGGCGATCTTGAACGCCATCTCGGACGAGTCGACGTCGTGGTACTGACCGTCGACGAGGCTGGCGCGCACGTCCACGGTCGGGTAGCCGGCGAGCACGCCGGACTCCAGCGCCGCCTGGATGCCCTGATCGACGGCGGGGATGTACTCGCGGGGCACGCGGCCACCGCTGATCTTGTCCTTGAACTCGTAGCCGCCGCCGGGGCCGGTGGGCTCGAGGGTGATCTTCACGACGGCGAACTGGCCGGTACCACCGGTCTGCTTGATGTGGCGGTACTCGACCGACTCGACCGTCTTGGTGATCGTCTCGCGATAGGCGACCTGCGGCTTGCCGACCGTGGCGTCGACGCTGAACTCACGCATCATGCGGTCGACGAGCACCTCGAGGTGGAGCTCGCCCATGCCCGAGATGACCGTCTGGCCGGTCTCCTCGTCGGTGCGCACACGGAAGGTGGGATCCTCGTCGGACAGCGACTTCAATGCGCGGCCGAGCTTCTCCTGGTCGCTCTTCGTCTTCGGCTCGATCGCCACGTGGATCACCGGCTCGGGGAACTCCATCCGCTCGAGCACGATCGGGTGTGCGCGATCGCAGAGCGTGTCACCGGTGGTGGTGTCCTTGAAGCCGAGCCCGGCGACGATGTCACCGGCCATCGCGGTGTCGAGGTCCTCGCGCTGGTTCGCGTGCATCAGCAGGATGCGTCCGAGACGCTCCTTGCGCTCCTTCGTCGAGTTGTAGACCTCGTCGCCCTTGTTGATCCGACCCGAGTAGACCCGGAAGTAGGTCAGCTTGCCGAACGGGTCCGCCACGATCTTGAACGCGAGCGCGGCGAACGGCTCCGACTCGTCGGCCTTGCGGACGAGCACCTCGTCGCCGCGGATGTTCGTACCTTCCGCCGGCGGGATGTTGATCGGGCTCGGCATGAAGTCGACGACGGCGTCGAGCATCGGCTGGACACCCTTGTTCTTGAACGCCGAACCGCACAGCACCGGCACGAAGCTGAACGCGAGCGTGCCGAGGCGGATCGCGCGCTTGATCTCTTCTTCGGAGAGCTCCTCGTCGGAGAGGTACTTCTCCATGAGCACGTCGTCCTCGGTGGCGATGATGTCGAGCAACTTCGCCCGCCACTCGTTCGCCTGCGCCTCGTACTCCGCCGGGATGTCGATGACGTCGTAGTGCTCGCCCTTGTCCTTGTTCTCGTCCCACACGAGCGCCTTCATCGTCACGAGGTCGATCAGGCCCTTGTAGTTCGCCTCGCTGCCGATCGGGAGCTGGATGACCGCCGGCACCGACTCGAGGCGCGACTCGATCATCTGCACGGTGCGGAAGAAGTCGGCACCGATGCGGTCCATCTTGTTGATGAAGCACATGCGCGGGACGTTGTACTTGTTCGCCTGCCGCCAGACGGTCTCCGTCTGCGGCTCCACGCCGGCGACCGAGTCGAACACCGCGACCGCGCCGTCGAGCACGCGCAGCGACCGCTCGACCTCGATCGTGAAGTCGACGTGACCCGGCGTGTCGATGATGTTGATCCGGTGGTCGTTCCAGATGCAGGTGGTGGCGGCGGACGTGATCGTGATGCCCCGCTCCTGCTCCTGGATCATGTGGTCCATGACCGCCGCGCCCTCGTGCACCTCACCGATCTTGTACGTCTTGCCGGTGTAGTACAGGATCCGCTCGGTCGTCGTGGTCTTGCCCGCGTCGATGTGCGCCATGATCCCGATGTTGCGGGTACGGTCGAGGGGATACGCACGGTTAGCCATCGTGGTTCACTTCCGGTTCATTCGGCGGGGGGACGTGCGAAGGCCGGGCGCGTCGGCCCGATCCTGCCTGCGGCACGGCGATCGATGCTATCGGACGCGCGGCGCGCTTCACCCAAACCCGTCTGACCTGGGGATGTGTGACGTCGGACGCGGAACGGCCCGCCCATCGGGGCGGGCCGTTTCAGGACGCGATCGCGCGGCGATTCACCAGCGGTAGTGGGCGAACGCCTTGTTCGACTCGGCCATCTTCTGCACGTCGTCGCGGCGCTTGATCGACGCGCCGAGACCGTTGGCCGCATCCATCAGCTCGTTGGCGAGGCGCTGCGCCATGGTCTTCTCGCGCCGGGCGCGCGAGAAGTTGACGACCCAGCGGATCGCGAGGGTGTTCGCACGAGGCGCGCGCACCTCGATCGGCACCTGATAGGTCGCGCCACCGACGCGGCGGCTCTTCACCTCGAGCGGCGGCTTCACGTTGTCCATCGCCCGCTTCAGCGTCGCGACCGGCTCGGTGCCGGTCTTCTCTTCGACGATCTTCAGCGCGTCGTACACGATCTTCTCGGCGATCGAGCGCTTGCCCGACAGGAGGATCTTGTTGACGAGCTGGGTGACGAGCAGGGACCGATAGACGGGGTCCGGCATCAACTTGCGACGGGGGGCGGGGCCTTTGCGGGGCATTCAGATCACTTGTCCTTCTTCGCGCCGTAGCGGCTGCGGGCCTGCTTGCGGTTCTTCACACCGGCAGCATCGAGCGCGCCCCGGATGATCTTGTAACGGACACCCGGCAGATCGCGGACGCGACCGCCGCGCACGAGCACGATCGAGTGCTCCTGCAGGTTGTGTCCTTCGCCGGGGATGTAGGCGGTCACCTCGACGCCACTGGTCAGGCGCACACGGGCGACCTTGCGCAGTGCCGAGTTCGGCTTCTTCGGCGTGGTGGTGAACACACGCGTGCACACGCCGCGACGCTGCGGCGATCCCTTCAGGGCTGGCGTCTTGGATTTCTCGCTCTTGGTGCTGCGACCATGACGGACCAGCTGCTGGATGGTGGGCACGCGTCTACCTCTGGATCGTTCGTGGTGAACCGGCCACCCCGTTCGTCACGGCTGTGACGAACGGCGTGAGGGAACCGGACAAGGTTAGGGGTTGCCTCGTTGTGACGGCAACCTCGGTTGCTTCAGGTGCTGCCCCTTCGGGCTCAGCCTTCCGCTGCTGATTCGCCGTCGCCGCTGTACGAGCCCTGCAGGCTCGCGAGGTAGGCGGCGGGGTCTTCCATCTCGGAGGAGTAGTACGACATCGGCACGTAGTCCGGCGCGGCGACGTCGAACTCGCGGTACTTGTTCATGCCCGAGCCGGCCGGGATGAGCTTGCCGATGATGATGTTCTCCTTGAGACCGATGAGGTGATCGCCGCGGCCGTCGATGGCAGCCTCGGTGAGCACTCGGGTGGTCTCCTGGAACGACGCCGCGGACAGCCACGACTCGGTGGCGAGCGAGGCCTTGGTGATGCCCATGAGCTCGGGCCGACCCTCGGCAGGCTTGCGGCCCGCCTCGACCGTGCGCTTGTTGGTGTCGCGGAACACCTTCGCGTCGGCTCGCTCGCCGGGCAGGAAGCCGGTCTCGCCGGGCTCCTGCACGCCGATGCGACGGGTCATCTGGCGCACGATCAGCTCGATGTGCTTGTCGTGGATCGACACACCCTGGTCGCGGTAGACCCGCTGGACCTCTTCGACCAGGTACACCTGCGTCTCGCGGGGGCCCTTGATCTCCATGAGCTCCTTCGGGTCGTACGGGCCGTCCGTGATCGGCTCGCCGGCGCGGATCTCCTGGCCGTCCTCGACGAGGAGCCGGCTCTGGAGCGGCAGGATCACGGACTCCTCGGTGCCCTCGTCGGTGACGATCGTGACCGGGATGCCCTTCGCCTCGTCCTCGCCGATGCGAATCACACCGGAGGCGCGAGCGAGTCGCGCCGCCCCGCGAGGCGTGCGTGCCTCGAAGAGCTCGACAACGCGGGGAAGACCGCCGGCGATGTCCTTGCCGGCGACACCACCCGTGTGGAACGTCCGCATGGTCAGCTGGGTGCCGGGCTCGCCGATCGACTGGGCGGCGATGACGCCGACAGCTTCGCCGAGCTCGATCTCCTTGCCAGTGGCGAGCGAGCGGCCGTAGCACAGCTTGCAGACGCCGAGCTCGGCGTCGCAGGTCAGCACGGAGCGCACCCGCACGCGGTTGACCTCGGGGTCGTCGCGCAGTGCCGCCATCTCGTCGTCGCCGACGATGGTGTTCCTGGCGAGCACGGTGCCGTCGGTCAGCTTGACGTCGTTGAGCAGCGTGCGGCCGAACAACTTCGTCTCGATGTAGTGCCGCTTGTTCGCCGTGTCCGGTTCCACGTCGTCGATCCAGATGCCGAGCGTCGTGCCGCAGTCATCCTCGCGGATGATGAGCTCCTGGGCGACGTCGACGAGACGACGCGTCAGGTAGCCGGAGTCTGCGGTACGCAGTGCGGTGTCGACCAGGCCCTTGCGGGCGCCAGGGGTGGCGATGAAGTACTCGAGCATCTCGAGGCCCTCACGGAAGTTCGACTTGATCGGGCGCGGGATCATGTCACCACGGGGGTTGGCCACGAGGCCACGCATGCCGGCGATCTGACGCACCTGCATCATGTTTCCTCGGGCACCCGAGCCGACCATCATGTCGATCGGGTTGAACGGCTTCGCCTTGAGCGCCCGCTCCATGGCGTTCTTCACGTCCTCGGTGGCGTCGGTCCAGATGCGGACCTCCTGCTGACGCCGTTCGCCGTCGGTGATGATGCCGCGGCGGAACTGGTTCTCGACCTTCTCCGCCTCCTTCTCGTACCGCTCGAGGATCGGCTTCTTCTCCGCCGGCGTCGTGACGTCGTCGATCGAGATCGTGAGGCCCGACTGCGAGGCGTACCGGTAGCAGACGTTCTTGATCGCGTCGAGCGACGAGGCGACCTCCGACTTGCGGAAGTTGTCGGAGAGGACCTCGACGAGGACACCCATCTCCTTCTTCTTCAGCGGGGTGTCGATGTGGCCGAAGTCCCGGGTGTACGTCTCGGGGAGGGCGGCTTCGAACATCAGCCGGCCGGGCGTCGTGGCGAACGGCTCGACGCCGTTGCCGGGGCGCATGTTGATCGTCGCGTGCAGGTGGACGCCGCCCTCGTCGAGCGCACGCATCACCTCCCAGTAGTGACGGAACACGCGACCCTCACCGGCGACGCCGTCGCGCCCGACCGTGAGGTAGAACGCGCCGATGATGAGGTCCTGGCTCGGCGTCACGATCGGACGTCCGGAGGCCGGCGACAGGATGTTGTTCGAGCTGAGCATCAGCACGCGCGCCTCGGCCTGGGCCTCGGCCGACAGCGGCAGGTGGACAGCCATCTGGTCGCCGTCGAAGTCGGCGTTGAAGGCGGTGCACACGAGCGGATGCAGGTGGATCGCCTTGCCCTCGACGAGCACGGGCTCGAAGGCCTGGATGCCGAGGCGGTGGAGGGTCGGTGCGCGGTTGAGCATCACCGGGTGCTCCTTGATGACGTCCTCGAGGACGTCCCACACCTGCGGACGACGGCGCTCGACCATGCGCTTGGCCGACTTGATGTTCTGCGCGAGTTCGAGATCGACGAGCCGCTTCATGACGAACGGCTTGAACAGCTCGAGTGCCATCAGCTTCGGCAGACCGCACTGGTGCAGCTTCAGCGTCGGGCCGACCACGATGACCGAACGGCCGGAGTAGTCGACGCGCTTGCCGAGCAGGTTCTGACGGAAGCGGCCCTGCTTGCCCTTCAGCATGTCGGACAGCGACTTGAGCGGGCGGTTGCCCGGCCCGGTCACCGGCCGGCCGCGGCGGCCGTTGTCGAACAGCGCGTCGACGGCCTCCTGCAGCATGCGCTTCTCGTTGTTCACGATGATCTCGGGCGCACCGAGATCGAGGAGGCGCTTCAGGCGGTTGTTGCGGTTGATGACCCGTCGGTACAGGTCGTTCAGGTCGGAGGTGGCGAAGCGGCCGCCGTCGAGCTGGACCATCGGGCGCAGCTCCGGCGGGATCACCGGCACCACTTCGAGGATCATCGCCTTCGGGTCGTTCGTGCGCCGCTCGTGCTCGTCACGGCGGTTGAACGCGGTGACGATCTTCAGCCGCTTGATCGCCTTCTGCTTGCGCTGCACGCTGAGCGGCTTCTTGCCGTCCTGCGGGTCGATCGCGTCGCGCAGGCGCTGCTCCTCGACGTCGAAGTCGATGCGGTCGATGAGCCCCTTGATCGTGTCGGCGCCCATGCCGCCCTCGAAGTAGTCGCCGTAGCGGTCGCGCAGCTCGCGCCACAGCAGCTCGTCGTCGATGATCTTGCGGGCGTGCAGGTCCTTGAACTCGTCCCAGGTGCGCTGCACGAGCTCGACCTCGGCCTCGCCGCGCTCGCGGATGCCGGCGAGATCCTTCTCCCACGCGGCCTTCAGCTTCCGGGCGTCGCCGCCCTCGGCCTCCATCCGCACCGCTTCCTTCTCGAACTCCTCCGAGCGGCGGTTGACGTTGAGCTCGATCTCCTTGCGGATCGCGTCGATCTCTTCGCGCAGCTCGTTCTCGAGGTTGGGCAGGTCCTCGTGGCGCTTGTCGGCGTCGACCCAGGTGACGAGGTTCGCCGCGAAGTAGATGACCTTCTCGAGCTGCTTGGCCTTCAGCTCTTCCTTCGGCTCGATGCCGGCGAGGAGGTAGGCGAGCCACGAGCGAGTGCCGCGGAGGTACCAGATGTGCACGACGGGCGCGGCGAGCTCGATGTGGCCCATGCGGTCGCGGCGGACCTTGGAGCGCGTGACCTCGACGCCGCAGCGCTCGCAGATGATGCCCTTGAAGCGGACGCGCTTGTACTTGCCGCAGTAGCACTCCCAGTCCCGGGTCGGGCCGAAGATCTTCTCGCAGAAGAGCCCGTCCTTCTCGGGACGCAGGGTGCGGTAGTTGATCGTCTCCGGCTTCTTCACCTCACCGTGCGACCACAGGCGGATCTGGTCGGCCGTCGCCAGACCGATCCGCAGCTGGTCGAACATGTTGACGTCGAGCATGTGGTTTCCTGCCTTCTTCTCGTCGCCGGATTGATCAGAACGCGCGAGCGCGGCGGCGCTCGCGGTCGTCGTCGTCGGAGCCGCGCTCGGGGCGGCTGATGTCGATGCCGAGCTCCTCGGCCGTGCGGAACACGTCCTCGTCGAGCTCACGCATCTCGATCTCGGCACCGTCCTCGGCGAGCACCTCGACGTTGAGGCACAGCGCCTGCATCTCCTTCATGAGCACCTTGAAGCTCTCGGGGATGCCCGGCTCCGGGATGTTCTCGCCCTTCACGATCGCCTCGTAGACCTTGACCCGGCCGAGGACGTCGTCGGACTTGATGGTCAGCAGCTCCTGCAAGCAGTACGCCGCGCCGTAGGCCTCGAGGGCCCACACCTCCATCTCACCGAACCGCTGGCCACCGAACTGCGCCTTACCACCGAGCGGCTGCTGGGTGATCATGCTGTACGGACCGGTGGACCGGGCGTGGATCTTGTCGTCCACGAGGTGGGCGAGCTTGAGGATGTACATGTAGCCGACGGTGATCGGCTGGTCGTACGGGTCGCCGGTGCGACCGTTGTGGAGGATCGTCTTGCCGTCGGGCTGCATCAGCTTCTGGCCGTCGACGCCCTCCGAGTGGAGGTTCTCGAAGATGCTCTGGATCGTCGGGTGACGACCGGCCTGGTCGGTCTCGTCCCAGTGGGCACCGTCGAAGACCGGCGTGGCGACGAACGTCGCCGGCGCGGTGTACGGACGGGTCTTCGTCTCGGTACCGCGGATCGGGCCGGCGCCGACCTCATGGCCATCGACGTCCCACCCCCAGCGGGCGGCGTAGCCGAGGTGCGCTTCGAGCACCTGGCCGACGTTCATCCGGCTCGGCACGCCGAGCGGGTTCAAGATGATGTCGACCGGGGTGCCGTCAGCCATGTACGGCATGTCCTCGAGCGGGAGGATCTTCGAGATCACGCCCTTGTTGCCGTGGCGCCCGGCGAGCTTGTCGCCGACGGAGATCTTGCGCTTCTGACCGACGTAGACCCGCACGAGCTGGTTCACACCGGGCGGCAGCTCGTGGCCGTCCTCACGGCTGAAGACCTTCACGTCGATGACCTTGCCGGTCTCGCCGTGGGGCACCTTGAGCGAGGTGTCGCGCACCTCACGGGCCTTCTCACCGAAGATCGCCCGCAGGAGGCGCTCCTCCGGGGTCAGCTCGGTCTCGCCCTTCGGGGTGACCTTGCCGACGAGGACGTCGCCCGGGCCGACCTCGGCGCCGACGCGGATGATGCCGCGGTCGTCGAGGTCGCGCAGGATGTCCTCGGAGAGGTTCGGGATGTCCCGGGTGATCTCCTCCGGACCGAGCTTCGTGTCACGGGCATCGACCTCGTGCTCGTGGATGTGGATCGACGTGAGCACGTCGTCCTTCACCAGTCGCTCGCTGAGGATGATGGCGTCCTCGAAGTTGTAGCCCTCCCACGGCATCAGTGCGACGAGCAGGTTCTTGCCGAGCGCCAGCTCGCCCATGTCGGTCGAGGGACCGTCGGCGATGATGTCGCTCTTCTTGACCTTCTGGCCTTCCTTCACACGCGGCATCTGGTTGATGCAGGTGTCCTGGTTCGAGCGGCGGAACTTCGACAGCCGGTAGACCTTCTTGCCGGCGGTCTTGTACTGCACCATGATCGAGTCGCCCGAGACCTCGGTGACCTCGCCGTCCTCGATCGCCTGGATCAGGTCCGCAGCGTCGCGAGCAGCGCGGGCCTCGATGCCGGTGCCGACGTACGGCGCCTCGGCACGGATCAGCGGCACGGCCTGACGCTGCATGTTGGCGCCCATGAGCGCGCGGTTGGCGTCGTCGTGCTCGAGGAACGGGATGAGCGCCGTGGCCACCGAGACGATCTGCTTCGGCGAGACGTCCATGAAGTCGACCTCGACGCCCGGCACGTAGCCGATGTCGGTGGTCGCGCCGAAGAAGCTCTCGGCTTCGAGCATGCGCTTCAGGTCGTCGAGGCTGGCGGCCTGCGGCGAGCGGCGCACGAGCACGCGCGCCTCACGGAAGGTGCCGTCGGGGTGCAACGGCGTGTTCGCCTGGGCGACGACGTACATCTCTTCCTCGTCGGCCGCCATGAAGACGACCTCGTCGGTGACGCGGCCGTTGACGACCTTGCGGTACGGCGTCTCGATGAAGCCGAACTCGTTGACGCGGGCGTATGTGGACAGTGCGCCGATGAGGCCGATGTTCGGGCCTTCCGGTGTCTCGATCGGGCACATCCGGCCGTAGTGGCTGAAGTGCACGTCTCGGACCTCGAAGCCGGCGCGCTCACGCGAGAGCCCGCCCGGTCCGAGGGCTGACAGCCGGCGGCGGTGGGTCAGCCCGGACAACGGGTTCACCTGGTCCATGAACTGCGACAGCTGGGAGGTCCCGAAGAACTCCTTGATCGCGGCGACGACCGGGCGGATGTTGATGAGGCTCTGCGGGGTGATCGCCTCGACGTCCTGGGTCGTCATCCGCTCACGGACGACGCGCTCCATGCGCGACAGGCCGATGCGGACCTGGTTCTGGATCAGCTCGCCGACCGAGCGGATGCGCCGGTTCGCGAAGTGGTCCTGGTCGTCGAGGCGATAGCCCTGCTCCTGCTTGACGAGGTGGAGCATGTACGAGATCGTCGCGACGACCTCGATGCGGCTCAGCACGTCTTGGTCGGCATCCGGCTTGTCGAACAGCTCGCCGGTCAGGCCGAAGAGCTGGCCGAGGCGCTCGACCTCGGCACCGAGCTTGCGGTTGAGCTTGTAGCGGCCGACGCGCGACAGGTCGTAGCGACGGTTCTCGAAGAACGCGTTGCGGAAGTAGGCACGGGCCGACTCGACCGTGGGCGGCTCGCCGGGGCGGGCACGCTTGTAGATCTCGACGAGCGACTCGTCCTGGGTCGGCGCGATGTGGCGGTCCTTCTCCCACTGCCCCTCGAGGAAGTCGAAGTGGGACACGAACCGATCGAGGAAGCCGGGCGCGTGCTCCTCGTCGTAGCCGAGGGCGCGCAGCATCGTGAAGATGCTCATGCGGCGCTTGCGGGCGACACGCGTGCCGGCGGTGACGTCCTTGCCGGGCTTCTGCTCGACGTCGAACTCCATCCACTCACCGCGGTACGGGTGGATGGTGCCCTTCACCAGCTGGTGCTTGGCCAGGTTGCGGAGGCGGAACCGCTCGCCCGGCTCGAAGATCACGCCGGGGCTGCGGACGAGCTGCGACACGACGACGCGCTCGGTGCCGTTGATGATGAAGGTGCCCTTCTCGGTCATCATCGGGAAGTCCCCCATGAAGACCGTCTGCTCCTTGATCTCGCCGGTGTTCCGGTTCATGAACCGGGCACGGACGAAGACCGGAGCGGAGAAGGTCATGTCCTTCTCCTTGCACTCCTCGACGGAGAACTTCGGCGGTGGCCGGAGATCCTCGTCGTCGGGGTCGAACTCGAGCTCGAGCTGCAGCGATTCGCTGAAGTCCTTGATCGGTGAGATGTCGCGGAACGTCTCCTCCAAACCGTCCTGCAAGAACCACTCGAAGCTCGCCCGCTGGATGGCGAGGAGATCGGGAAGTTCCAGTGGTTCGGTCAGGTTGGCGAACGAATACCGCTCACGGGACGTCGATCGAGAGGCCATCGCTTACTCCTCAGGCTCTAGTGAGATCGGCAGAAGAGCCGGGGCGCGACGAAGCAGGCCTCGAAACGGAGGGCAGACAGGTCGACGCACGGCAACCGGGGATCCTACCGCCGGCGGCAACGCAACGTCAACCACCCCGGCCGGTGCCGGGAGGATGTCTGGCCGCGAACGGTAAATGACGGACGCGCGTTCGTCAAGCACCCTCTCATGGCTCCTCATGGCCTCGACTGGCCTCCGCTGCGCTTCGGCCGCTCTCGGCTGCGCCTCCTCGCTGGCGCTTCCCTCGGCGCGTCCCGACTCACCCGTCCCCCGGGGCCCACCCGTTTCTTCGATCACCGGCGGACGGATCGTGTCCGGTTCCGAACAGAGACCAGGTGGAGCGATGCGATCGAGCAGAGAACGCGTCCGCCGGCGACACCTGGCAGCCGGCGGGATGGTCGTCGTTCAGCGCTTCCACCCGAACGGCGCACGGCAGACAGGTACGTCTCGATCGGGATCAGGCACCCCCACCAGGACTCGTCAGGGCGAAGTACCTAGCGCTTCCCAACTCATCGCCCCACGCGTCGGGTGGGCGCGGGGAGGGCCGGGGGATGCCCCGGCCCTCCATGCACGAGCGGCTCGCGCCGCTGGCGTCACTTGACTTCGATGGTGGCGCCGGCCTCTTCGAGCTTGGCCTTGGCCTTCTCGGCGTCGTCCTTGTTGGCCTTCTCGAGCACGGCCTTCGGGGCCGCGTCGACGAGGTCCTTGGCTTCCTTGAGGCCCAGGCTGGTCAGCTCGCGCACGACCTTGATCACCTGGATCTTCTGGGCGCCGGCCTCGGAGAGGATGACGTCGAACTCGTCCTTCTCCTCCTCGGCGGGGGCGGCGGCAGCGGCGCCACCGACGGCGGCGACGGCCGCCGGTGCAGCGGCGGTCACGCCGAACTTCTCCTCGAACTCGGAGAGCAGCTCCGAGAGCTCGAGCACGGTCATGCTCGCGATGGCGTCGAGGATGTCGTCCTTGGTCAATGCCATGTCAGTGAACTCCTTGTGAATGCGTTGGGTTGCGTGCCTCGGCGGGGGTCGCCGATGGCGGTCGGGGAACGGCTCAGGCCGCTTCCTTCTGGTCGATGAGGGCCTTGAGGCCGTAGGCGAAGTTGCGCGGCAGGGCCTGCAGCAGGCCTGCCATCTTGGTCAGCGGCGCCTGGAACGCGCCGGCGAGCTGCGCCAACAGGACGTCGCGTGACGGCAGGTCGGCGAGCGCCTGCACGTCGGACTGGCTCACGAGCTTCGTGCCGAGCATGCCGCCCTTGATGACGAGCAGCGGGTTCGCCTTGCTGAACTCGCGCAGGGTCTTGGCCGCCGTGGCGATGTCGCCACTCACGAACAAGACGCCCGTCGGGCCAGTCAGCTGATCGCTCAGCTCACCCATGCCGGCTTCGTCGGCGGCACGACGCACGAGGGTGTTCTTGTACACCTTGTACTCGGCACCACTCGGACGCAGCGTCCGGCGGAGCGAGGCGAGTTGAGCGACGCTCATGCCGCGGTACTCGGTCAGCAGCACCGCCTGTGCGGCGGCGAGCTTCTCGGTGACCTCGGCGACGACTGCCACCTTCTCTGGTCTCGGGTTCTCCATGTACACCTCCTCTCGCTACTACTCGGGGTGCTCGCTGCGAATGCATGCGAACACGACGAGGAGCGAAAGGGCTTCACGTGGAGTCCGCCTCGGCTGGCGGGACCGGCGATGCGGCCCATTACCCATCCGTGCGGATGGACCAACGGTCTTCGGCGAGCAACCATTGCTGGTTGTCGAACGTGGAGGCTACCGGCGGTGGCAGGTGATCGTCCACCGCTCGGAGCCGACGGGGTCAGGCTGGGGCGTCCGCCGGGCGGAGTCGCGCGGTGTCGATCTTGATGCCTGGGCCCATGGTCGAGGCGAGCGAGATCTTCCGCAGGTACCGGCCCTTCGCCGACGCCGGCTTGGCCCGTTGCAGCTCGTCGAGCAGCGCCCGAAGGTTCTGCTCGAGCGCGTCGGGAGTGAAGCTCGCCTTGCCGATCGGCACGTGCACGTTGCCGTAGCGGTCGGTCCGGTACTCGACCTTGCCGCCCTTGAACTCGGTGACGGCCCGGGCGACGTCCTGCGTGACGGTCCCGGTCTTCGGGTTCGGCATGAGGCCACGCGGGCCGAGGACGCGTCCGAGGCGACCGACCATCGGCATCAGGTCCGGTGTGGCGATCGCGACGTCGAAGTTGAGGTTCCCCTTCTCGATCTCGGCGGCGAGATCGTCAGCGCCGACGAGGTCGGCACCGGCGTCGCGGGCCTGCTGCGCCGCCTCGCCCTGTGCGAACACGGCGACCCGTACGTCCTTGCCCGTGCCGGCGGGCAGCGCGACCGTGCCGCGCACCATCTGATCGGCCTTGCGCGGGTCGACACCGAGGCGGACCGCCACTTCGACGGTCTCGTCGAACGTGGCGGACGCCAGCGACTTCACGAGGTCCAACGCCTCGGTCGGCGTGAACAGCTGCTCGCGATCGAAGCGCTTCAGCGCGTCCGTGTACTTCTTTCCCTTCGCCATGACGGCTCCCTCATCCTTTCGTTCTGCCGCCGGGCGAGGTCCTCCCGGCGAGCTGGTGATGTGACTGGTTTGGTGCCCGACGGCTTGGTGTCGGACGGCTTGGTGTCGGACGGCCCGGTGTCAGACGACCTGGAGACCCATCGACCGGGCGGTGCCGCGCACCTGCTGCTTGGCGGCCTCGAGATCGTAGGCGTTGAGGTCGGGCAGCTTGATCTTCGCCACCTCTTCGATGTCGGCCTCGGTGACCGAGCCGGCGACGGTCTTGCCAGGGGTCTGTGAGCCGCCGGCGATGCCCGCCTTCTGGCGCAGCAGGACCGGGGTCGGCGGGGTTTTCAGGATGAACGTGAACGAACGATCCTCGAACACCGTGATCTCGACCGGGATGATCGTCCCGACCTGCGACTCGGTGGCCGCGTTGTACTGCTTCACGAAGTCCATGATCCCGATGCCGTGCGGGCCGAGAGCCGTACCGACCGGCGGCGCCGGGGTGGCCTTGCCGGCTGGGATCTGGATCCTGACGATCGCTGCAACCTTCTTCTTCGCCATCTTCGGCGTTCCCTTTCCTGGTGCCCGCTCGTCAGAGCTTGGCGACTTGGCTGAAGTCCATCTCGACCAGCGTTTCGCGGCCGAAGATGTTCACCAGCACCTTGAGCTTCATGTGATCCATGTTGATCTCGGCGACCTGACCGGAGAAGTCGGCGAACGGGCCTTCCTTCACACGGACGGTCTCGCCGACTTCGTACTCGAACTTCGGCTTGCGCTTCGGCGCCGCTTCCAGGCCGTCGCCCTTCGCGGCGAGGAAGGTCTCGACCTCGCGCCGTGACAGTGGGGTCGGCTTCTTGTCGAACCGCGCCTGGCCGACGAAGCCGGTGACACCCGGCGTGTTGCGGATGCAGTACCACGACTCGTCGTCCATCTCGCAGCGCACGAGCAGGTAACCGGGGAAGACCTTCTTCTGGACGACCTGCTTGCGACCGCCCTTGAACTCGACCACGTCCTCCATGGGGATGACGATCTCGAAGATCTTCTCCTCCATGTTCATCGACTGGGTGCGGGCCTCGAGGTTGGCCTTGACCTT
>JBFWRK010000040.1:0-14978 GCA_050248955.1 Acidimicrobiia bacterium | reverse complement strand
GGGCGTTCAAGAAGAACTGAGTCGTTTCAGCGCTTGCGCACCGCCGGGTGGGGGAGCGGCGTCGCCTTGCGGCGGCGCGCCTCCAACTGCGCGACGAGCAGCTCGTAGACGGCCAGCCCCGTGAACTCGACGATCTCGTCGCGCAGGTACGCGTAGGTCGGGTTGCCGCCGACGAACGCGTCCGGCGATTCGGTACACCACCAGTGGAACTCCTGACCACCCTCGCCCCAGTCGCGCCGCTTCCACTCACGCAACGTCGAGGTGACGTGCCCATGGTCGTCGGTGTGCTCGTGGAGCCGGAGCGGTAGCTGCCAGCAGACGTCGGGTTTCCAGTCCAGCGGCCGCTCGCCCTGCTGCAGCGCGGCGATGTGGAATGCGCACCCGATGCCACCCTCGAACCCCGGCCGGTTGAGGAAGACGCAGGCGCCGTCGACGACGCGCGTCGTGCGGGTACCTTCGTCGTCGGTCGTCAACCAGTCCTTCTTGCCCTTACGGCGCAGCTGCCACGTCGCCGAGGTCAGCCGGCGCACCGCGCGGTCGACCGCAGCCACGTCGTCGTCGTCGATGAAGTGCGCGCCGTAACTGCAGCAGCCCTGGTGGAGGTGCTCGGCAGGACCCGTGAGGACTCCCTTGCAACCGTGGCCGAAGATGCACGACCAGTTCGACGCGAGGAACGTCACGTCGAACACCCAGGTACGGTCCTCGTCCGGATCCTCGAACGAGATCCACTCGTGGAGATCCTCGGGCACCGTGTCGCGGGATCGATCCGGCATCGGTGCGACGCTAGTGCTGCTGCAGGGCGGCGAGTACGGTCCGTTCGATGACACGCGACGCGCTGGTGGACGAGCTGCGCGACGCGCTCGCCGCAGATCGGGTCCGGGACGGCGCCGTCGAGCTCGGGCTCTACCGACGCGACGCTTCGAACATGGACGGCGCGGCGCGGGTCGTCTGCTTCCCGACGACCACTGCCGAGGTGCAGGCGTGCGTTCGGCTCGCGCAGCGCCACCAGGTGCCGTTCGTCGCCCGCGGATCGGGTACGGGGCTCGCCGGCGGCGCGGTGCCGCCCACTGGGGCGATCGTGATCGTGACGACGAAGATGGACGCGCTGCTCTCCGTCGACGTGGAGAACCGGCTCGCGTGGGTCGAGCCGGGGATGCTGAACCTCGACGTCAGCCGGCAGGTCGCCGCGCACGGCCTGCACTTCGCGCCCGACCCGTCGAGCCAGCAGAGCTGCTCGATCGGCGGGAACGTCGCCAACAACTCCGGCGGGCCGCACTGCCTGGCCGACGGTGTCACGACGTCGCACGTCCTGGCGCTCGAGGTCGTCTTGCCGGACGGGTCGGTGTGCGTGCTCGGCGGCGAGGACCCGGAACCGGACGGGCTCGACCTGCGCGGCGCGTTCGTCGGCAGCGAGGGGATGTTCGGGATCGCGACGAAGGTGTGCATCTGCCTCACCCAGGACCCACCGGCGGTGCGCACGATGCTGCTCGACTTCGACCGTGTCGAGGACGGCGCCCGTACGGTGAGCGCGATCATCGCCGACGGCATGGTTCCCGCCGCGCTGGAGATGATGGACGCGCTCTGCACGCAAGCGGTGGAGGAGTACATCCACGCCGGGCTGCCGACCGATGCAGCGGCGATCCTCCTCGTGGAGGTCGCCGGCCTGGAGCACGGGCTCGAGCGCCAGGTCGAGCGGATCAGCGCGATCGGCCGCGACCACGGCGCCCGCACGGTACGGATCGCGCAGGACGAAGCCGAGCGGGCGCTGCTGTGGAAGGGACGCAAGACGGCGTTCGGGGCGATCGCACGGATCAAGCCGAACTACTACCTCCACGACACGGTCGTGCCTCGCCACAAGCTGACCGAGGTGCTGCACCACGTCTACGAGATCGCGGAGCGCCACCAGTTGCTCGTGATGAACGTGTTCCACGCCGGCGACGGGAACCTCCACCCGTTGCTCGTGTTCGACAAGCGTGAACCCGGTGTGCTCGAGCGGGTCCACGCCGCCGGCGAGGAGATCGTGCGGGTGAGCGTGGCGGCCGGTGGGGTCCTGTCCGGCGAGCACGGCATCGGGCTCGAGAAGCGCGACCTGATGCCGATGATGTTCGGCCCCGACGACCTCGCCGCGCAGGCCGGGTTGCGCGCCGCGTTCGATCCCTCCGGCCTCGCCAATCCGCTGAAGGTGCTCCCGAGCCCTGCGTCGTGCGGCGATGTCCAGCACGTCCCCGAGGGTGCATGGATCTGAGTGCGTTCGCCGAGGAGGTGTCCTCGCACGGGCCCGTGACGATCGCCGGGCTGTCGACGCGCGGCGGTGCGGTACCAGGCGTCCGCGTGGTCCACGCGCCTGCTGGGATCGAGCTCGTGCAGGCGGAGGAGATGACGGTTGCGTGCGGTGCGGGGACGCCGGTGCGGGAGCTGGTTGACGCGTTGGCGGCGCACGGGCAGACGGTCGCGATGCCGCCGACGGGGACGGTCGGCGGCGCGCTCGCGGTCGGGCAGAGCACGATCAAGCGGCTCGGTCGAGGACCGATCCGCGACACCTTGCTGCAGACCCGCTACGTGTCCGCGGCCGGGCGCGTGGTCAAGGCCGGCGGGCCGACCGTGAAGAACGTCAGCGGTTTCGACGTGTGCCGGCTCCTCGTCGGCTCGCGCGGGACGCTCGGCTTCCTCGGCGACGTGATCCTGCGCACGTGGCCCCTCTCGGCAGTATCGCGATGGCATGCGGGCCTGGCCGACCCGTTCGAGCTCCTCCAGCGGCTCTACCGCCCGGCTTCGATCCTGTGGGACGGCACGACCACGTGGGTGTGCCTCGAAGGCGATGCGCCGGATGTCGATGCGCAGGCGGCGCTGTGCGGGCTGCCCGAGGTCGACGGCCCGCCGGAGCTGCCGACAGCCGCCCGATGGTCGGTTCGTCCCAGCGCGCTCCGCGACGTCGCAGCCGCGGCGCTGGGTGCACAGGCACCGTTCGTCGCCGAGGTCGGTGTCGGCATCGTGCACCACAGCCTGCCGGCGCCGGTGCGGGCCATGGATCCTGCGGTCGCCGAGCTGCATCGGCGGATCAAGCACGAGTTCGACCCCGACGGCCGACTCAACCCCGGCATCACCGGCGGACCCGACTAACGGGTCTCGGTCGTTCTGGAGCGTTTGCGCGGCGTGCGGTCGTGCAATCGAGTGGTCGTGTGGTCACGTCGTCCTGGCTGGCGTGCGGTCACGAGGTCCAGCGGTACCTCGTGGCGCTGGGGTTGTCGTCCCGGCCGTAGGCGTAGGCCTTCACGGGTCTCACCTGGAAGACGTCCGCGCGGTGCCCCTCGGCCTCGAACGCCGCGTCCTTCACCTCGAACGCCCAATCCGTGCCGTACTTCTCCGCCCAACGCGCGGCGAGCCGCAGGAGCGTCGGCTCGTCCGTGATCCTCGTCGCCGATCCCTCGACCACCAGGTCGAGGCCGGACTGGAAGGTGTTGTTCCCAGTGGTCAGGACGCAGTTCGCGTTGCTCGCCAGGTTCTTCGCCTTGCGCTCCTCCGCGCCGGTGCAGAAGTGCAGCGCGTCGTCGAGCCACACGCAGAGCAGCGGCGTGACGTGCGGGCGACCATCGGGGCGGACGGTGCTCAACCAGTAGATCTCGGCCGCTTCACCCGCTGCCGCAGCATCCGCCCACGGCATGGCTGACGCTCCATCGCCGCTGTAGGGCGCGTCGAGCTCGGTCAGTGGTGGTCCGGTCATCGGCATCGTGCGCTCCTCTGCGTCGTCTCCGGTTCCGACTGCCGGCTGCCGGCGAACTCATCGGTGGAGCGGCAGCCGGAAGCCCGGCCTCGCTAGACGCGTGGACCCGGCCAGAGCACGTCGCGAGACGGCCGCCACCGCGTGGAGGACTCAGGACGCGCCGGCCTCGATCGCATCCAGGTCGCGGACGGCGTACCGGTGGTGGTGCCACTCCTCGTTCATGATGATCCACAGGCACTGCCCGAGCGGGAACTGCGGAGTCCGGACGAACACCGGAGAGTCCCGTTGCTCACCGAGTCGCTCGTCGGTCAGGGTGGCAAGGAAGTCGCGGACCATGCCGACCCGTTCGGCGCGTACCTGGAGCACCCCCTGGTACGACGGCGTGGCGTCGACATCGACCACTCCGGCCGCCTGCTCCCGCCACCCGGAGAACGGCACCCCGATCGGATGGTAGGCATCCGGCTTGCCCAGGATCGCGGAGCCGAGCCACGCGTCGGTGGCGAACACGAGATGCCGCAGCGTCTGGGCGAACGACCACTCGCGGTCGACCGAGACGTCGACCGTTCCGGGGGGCATCGCGGCGACCCGTTCGATGGTCGGCGCCCACATCGCCTCCAACCCCGCCCAGCCGGCGCGCATCGAGTCGGCGTCCCGGGCGCGCAGCGCGGCTCGTTCGGGGTAGCGGCGGTCGAGTTCGGCCTCCACCAGCGGCGCCACCACGACGCCGTTGATCCGCAACCCGTCGATGTCGCCGTCGAGCTCGGCCCCGATCAGATCGGTGCCGCGGATCCGTACCCCGCTGAGATCACTCTCCCGGAACCAGGCGCCGTGCAGATCCGTCCCGACGAACTCGGCGCCCGCAAGGTCGTCAGCCTCCGTGAAGCTCACCATGGCTCGAGCCTACGACGACCCGCCGACGTGTCGTCGATGATGTCGGCGGGCGACCTCGGCGGGGCGTGGTTGACTGAGCGAGATGAGCTACACCGCTGTCACCCCCGACGAGTTCGCCGCCCTCGACGGGCTCGACGACTGGCGCTACGTGCTCGCTGGCCTGCATGCAGACTTCCATGCCGGCTCGTTCCCTGCTGCGGCGTCGCTCGTCTCGGAGGTTGCGGGGGCAGCAGAAGCGGCGGACCACCATCCCGACATCGACGTGCGGTTCCCGGATCGCGTCCGCGTCGTCCTCGCGACACACGCTGCTGGCGGATTGACGACTCGTGACGTCGAACTGGCACGGGTGATCTCGGCGCTCGCCAGGCGGTCGGGCGCCACCGCGGAGCCGGCGACGCCCCAGGCCATCGAGATCGCGATCGACACGATGGATCCCGGCCGCATCCGTCCGTTCTGGGCGGCGGTCCTCGGCTACCGCGAGGTCGGCGGCAACCTCGTGGACCCACTGCGGATCGGCCCGCCGGTCTGGTTCCAACAGATGGACGAGCCGCGCACCGACCGCGACCGGTTCCACATCGACGTGTCGGTGCCGCACGACGTCGCGGAGGCACGCGTCGCCGCCGCGCTCGCCGCAGGCGGGCACCTCGTCACCGATCGCTTCGCCAGGTCGTGGTGGGTCCTCGCCGACGCTGACGGCAACGAAGCGTGCGTCTGCACCTGGCAGGACCGTTGACCTGAACTGCGGCCAGACCCGCTCCGTGCGCGCTGCTCGTTGCAGATCGGATCAGGTCGCCGCGACGAGTGCTTCGTCGGCGACGAGATGGGTGACGGGGAGGCGCGGATACTTCGCCGCCATCCGCCGCGGCACATCGAACAGCCACCACCGCGAGATCCCCTTCGGCAGCGTCGACAAGATGATGCCGGTGAACGCGTTGTTGCCCTCGCGGCGAAGTGTGTTGCCGACCGCGTAGACAGGATCGGCGTCGCCGATCTCTCCCGTTGCGCCGATCCGCATCGCTGCCAACCTGCCGAGCATCTCGTCGAGCGTGGCTCGCGCAGCCACGTGGACCGCGTGCTCGTCCCATCCACTGAACGGGTGGTACTCGGGAACGATCAGATGGAACGTGCAGTACGGATCTTGCTCACGGAGCTCGTGAAGGTGCTCGAGCAGATGAGCACCACCGAGCGTCTTGTGGGCAACCACGATGTATCGGCGCATCGTTGCCTCCTTTGTGGGCCACCGCCCAGCGGCAGCCCGCGGGCCGCCAATGTCTCGACGATCACCGTACTCCTCCCCGCAAGGGGCGCCCCGAGGAGGCGATCACGATTCCCCGGATCGAGGCGGTCCGCCAGGACCCGGGAGCCCGCGTCGTCGTGCTGGAATGACGAGGTGCCGGAGATCGACCTTGCCCGCTTCGTGGACGTGCACGACGACGTCGAGCGAGCGCTGGAGGAGATCCGAGCGGGTCGGAAGCAGACGCACTGGATGTGGTTCGTCTTCCCACAGGTCGCGGGTCTGGGCAGGAGCGACATGGCCCACCGGTACGCGATCAGGAGCCTCGACGAGGCGGCAGCGTTTCTCACGCACCCGGCCCTCGGGAGCGACTACGTCCGCATCGTCGAGGAAGTCTGGTGTCAGGTCGTCGAGCGAGGCGTCACGATCCATGCCATGTTCGGTTCGCCCGACGATGCGAAGCTCGTCTCGTCGCTGACGTTGTTCGCGGGCGTCGTACGCCGCCTCGATGTGCCCGGACCGACGCTGACCACGTTCGTCACGCGCGCCGAGGACATCCTCGAAGCGGCGTCGGCGCAGGGCTTCGAGCGCTGCACGACCACGGAGGCGTTCCTACGCCAGGACGGACGCCGCTCGCCCGGATGATCCTGGTAGCGCCGCCCCCCGACGGCGCTACCAGGCGGAGCCCAAGGCAGCGTTGACTGCTGCGGGCTCCAGATCTCTCGTCAGTTGACGTACTGCGGATAGTCGCGCTGGAACCGGTCACGCATCAGCAAGAGCTCCTCCAGGACCGACAGCGCGCGACCCGTTGTCGCTGCACGGTACTCCGCCCTGCTCGGTCCGGGCCCGACCTTGATGCCGATGTCCCGGTGGGTGAGCACTCGGAAGCCGTCTTCGTCGGTGACGTCGTCGCCCATGAACACCACCCGCTCTGCAGCGATCTCGTGCCGCAACCGGTCGAGCGCGACGCCCTTCGTCACCTCGACCACAGCGAGCTCCAGACAGTCCTTGCCGAGGCGGAGGTGGATCCCCGCCGAGGTGCCGGGTCCGTCGAGCACGGCCCGGACCGCGTTGGCAGCGCACTCGTCGCCAGCGGTGCGGTAGTGGAACACGACCGACGTGGGCTTGCGCTCGACCCAGGTCCCCGCGCAGACGGTCGTTATCCCGCGGAGCTGTTCCGTCGTCGTCCGCAACAGGTGGTCTTGCGTCGGGTGCAGCCGGATCCGTTGGTCGTCGTGCTCGGGCTCGGCGCCGTGGCTGCCGATCAGCCGGATGCCGTTGGCGTCTCCGAAGCGCTTGCGCAGATCGCCGAGACTCCGCCCGGAGAGCACCGCGACGGTGACACCTGGATGGGCGGCGAGCGCGGTGAGCAGCTCGGCGGCGCCTGGTGGCAACCACACGTCGTCGGGGTTGTCGTCGAGCTCGACGAGCGTGCCGTCGAAATCGGTGGCGACGAGCAGCCGTCGACTGCATGCTGCAGCGAGCAGGTGGTTGTGCAGTCGGTGCTGGCGGTCCGTCAGCAGCACGGTGCCGTTGATCAATGGGCCGCTCCTGCGCTCGGCCCCCGTTGCTCCACGACCGTCTTCAAGAACGCGTGTGCCCAGCGCTCTGGCGACTCCGCCATCACGGCCTCGCGCATGCGTCGCATCCGCTCGCTCGCCTCGGCACGTGGCGCCGTGACGGCAGCGAGGATCCCGGCCGCTACCGACGGCAGATCGTACGGGTTCACGATGTGAGCGAGATCGAGCAGCGCAGCCGCCCCTGCGAACTCGCTGAGCACGAGCGCGCCTCGGTGGTCGTACTGCGCGGCGACGTACTCCTTGGCGACGAGGTTCATGCCATCCCGCAACGGTGTCACCACCATCACGTCGGCAGCCCGGTACGCGGCGACGAGCTCTTCGGTCGACATCGACTGGTTCAAGTAGAGCACGGGCTGGTGGCCCGGGCTCCCGTGGCGCCCGTTGATGCGGGCGACCGCGCGCTCGACGCGCCCCTGCTCGGCCTGGTACTCGCGGATGTCGGTGCGGCTCGGCGGGGCGACCTGGACGAACACGGTCTTGTCGGCATCGAGCCTGCCCGACCGGAGCAGCATCTCGTAGGCCCTGAGCCGCACGTCGATGCCCTTGGTGTAGTCGAGCCGGTCGACGCCGAGCAGCAGGACCTCGGGGTTGCCGCACTGCTGGCGCAGCGACGCCGCGCCGAGGTCTGCTCCGGGCCACCTGCTCAGCTCGTCGAGCACCATGCCGTCGGTCGCGACCGGGAACGCGCCGACGACGGTGACGCCGTTCGCGTGGCGGACCGCTTCGCCGTCGGTCGCGCCGATGCCGAGCTCCTGGCAGCAGCGCTGGAAGTTGCGCGCCGAGTTGCCGTCCTGGAACCCGACGACGTCGGCGCCGAGCAGTCCGCGGAGGATCGCTGACCGCCACGGGAGGCGGCGGAAGAGCGACGGGTCGGGGAACGGGATGTGGAGGAAGAAGCCGATCCGCGCGTGAGGGCGGGCGGCGCGCACCATGAGCGGCACGAGCTGCAGGTGATAGTCGTGCACCCACACCACGTCGTCACGGTCGCACTCAGCGATCGCGGCATCGGCGAACATGCGGTTGACGGCGACGTACTGGTCCCACAGCGCCCGCCGGAACCGGCTCGGGCGGAGCGCGTCGTGGTAGAGCGGCCAGATCGCGCCGTTCGAGAACCCGGCGTAGTAGCCCTCCTCCTGCGCCGCGGTGAGCGGGACCGGGACGAGCCGGATGTCGTCGATCATCCGCGGCGTTGCATCCGCAGCGTCCGTCGTCGAACCGATCCACGTCGCTTGGGACCGACGGGCCACCGGTAGGACGGTCGAGGCGAGGCCGCCGGGCGTCGGCACGAGGTGCTCCTCGCACGGCGGCCACGCACAGGGCAGCCGGTTGGCGACGGTGACGAGGCGGGCCGTCCCGAGCAGCTGGACGAGATCCTGGCCGGGCGTCGGCCACTCCTCCAGCGCGGGATGACTCGGTTCGTCCACGGTCGTCACGACGGCTCTCCTCGGTTGCGGGCAGCACCCTCCGTACCCAAGCAATCCGGTGACTACTCCTGGCTCATTGTGCTTGTGTGACAGTTTCATGGCGATTCGCCCGCGCGAGTGGTGCTCGCACCACGCTGCGTGTGCCTGCCGCCGTTTCCCGCACTGCACTCGCCTAGCGTCTGAGCCGGAGGTGGTAGCCGTGCTTGCGAGGATCCTGGTGGTGGAGGACGAGCCCGACGTGCGCTTCCTGTTGCGGATGTTGCTCGAAGACGAGGGGTACGGCGTCCTGGAGGCGGGCGACGGAGAGCAGGCGATCGCGCGCTTCGGTGAGGAGCACGTCGATCTCATCCTGCTCGACGTGCGCCTGCCGAAGGCGAACGGCTTCGAGGTCTGCCGCGTCGTCCGCAAGAGCAGCGACGTGCCGATCGTGATGCTCACCGCGCACGACGACTCGCACGACGTCGTCGCCGGGCTCGAAGCAGGTGCTGACGACTACGTCACGAAGCCGTTCGTCGAGCGCGAGCTGCTGGCCCGGCTGCGAGTGCAGCTGCGCCGGTCGCACGGCTTGTTGCGCGAGTCCGGGGTGCTGCGGCTGGGCCCGCTCGAACTGCGCTCAGCAGAGGCGCTCGTGCTGATCGACGGCAAGCCGGTCGACCTCACGCGCACCGAGTACCGCCTGCTGATGCACTTCATGTCGAACCCGAACCGGGTGTACAGCCGGGACCAGCTGCTGGAGCAGGTCTGGGAGTACGACTACGCAGGCGACGGACGCCTCGTCGACGCCCACGTCCGGCGGTTGCGGACGAAGATCGAGACCGACCCCGCGAACCCGCGGCTGCTGCTGACGGTGCGCGGCATGGGCTACAAGTTCGTCGCGTGATGCGCGTACGTCTCGGGCTGCGGGTCCGCGGCGCACTGGCCCTCGCGATGCTCGGGCTGATCGCCGCGTCGGCGATGGGCCTCCTCACGTACCAGCTCGCGCGGCGCTACCTCACCGTGCAGCGCGAGGACCTCGCTGTCCGCCAAGCAGCGGTGAACGCCGGCGTCGCGAAGGCGATCCTCGAAGGCCCGGACAGTGCGCCGCGCGACGCGTTGAGCGCGTTGGCGGTGGCCGAGCCGGGCCGGCCGCTGCTGCTCGTCGAAGGCGAGTGGTACTCCGCGGCGGTCGAGATCGGACCCGAGCAGGTACCCGAGCGGTTGCTCGAGCTCGTGCAGACGGGGTCGTCGGCGCAGCAGCGCGTCGACATCGGCGAGGCGCCCTACCTCGTCGTCGGCATCCCGCTGCCGTCCGTGGGGAGCGCGTACTTCGAGCTGTCGCCGCTGCGTGAGCTCGACCGGACGCTGCGTGTCCTCACCGGCTCGCTCGCCGCGGCCGCCGCGCTGACCGCCGTCCTCACGGCGCTGAGCGGCTGGTCGATGAGCCGGCGCGTGCTGTCGCCGTTGCGGGACGTCTCGGCCGCGGCCGAGCAGTTGAGCGCGGGTTCGCTCGACACCCGTCTGGACGCCGCCGACGACCCCGACCTCGAACCGTTGGCGCTGTCGTTCAACCGCATGGCCGAGGCGCTCCAAGAGCGCGTCGCCCGTGAGATCCGGTTCACCTCCGATGTCAGCCACGAGCTCCGCACGCCGTTGACCGCGATCTCGTCCGCCGCCGACCTCGCCCGCCGCACCGAGATGCCGGAGCGCGCCCGTCTCGCGATCGGCGTGCTCGGCAGCCAGGTCGACCACTTCCGCGCACTCGTGCTCGACCTGCTGGAGATCTCGCGGTACGACGCCGGCGACGTCCCGTTCGACCCGGACGACGTGGACGTCGAGGCGTTCGTGCGCGAGCAGCTCGCGCTGCTCGGCGTCGAGGCACCTACCGTCACGGTCGGGACCCGGACCGGGATGGTCGCGGTCGATCGCCGACGCCTGGAACGGATCGTCGCCAACCTCGTCGAGAACGCGAACCGCTATGCCGGCGGTCCGACCCGCATCGAGATCAGTGGCGACCGCGACGTCGTGAGGATCGCAGTGGAGGATGCCGGACCCGGTGTGCCCGAAGCGGAGCGGCGCGCGGTCTTCGGGCGCTTCAACCGCGGGAGCGCCGAGGCGAACCCGTCGATGACGAAGGGCACGGGGCTCGGCCTCGCGCTGGTCGAGCAGCACGTGCGGCTCCACGGCGGCTCGATCTGGATCGAGGACGCGGTGGGCGGTGGGGCCCGGTTCGTGGTCGAGCTCCCGCGGCGGCGCGCGTGATGCGCGTGGTCGGTTCGTCCGCGATCGCGGCGCTGCTCCTCCTCACGGCGTGCGGGCTGCCCGCCGAGGACGCTCCGAGGGTGATCGCCCCCGAGCGGCTCCCACCGGCGCTCGTCGAACCGCTCGGTGCGACCACCTCGTCGAGCGTCGCAGTCGCCGCGGCGGAGACGTCGGTGTCCGTGTGGATGGTCCGCGAGGATGGTCTCGTCGCGGTGCGGCGGCTCGTGCCCGATCCACTCGAACGAGAGGCGGTCGTGGCCGCGTTGCTCGCCGGCACGACAGCGGACGACCCGCTCGGCGTACGCAGCGCGTGGACGGGGGCGGATCAGGTCGGTGAGGTGTCCGTCGCCGCCGGCACCGCCTCGGTGGAACTCACGGACGGGTTCGCCGACGTGCCGGCGAGCGAGCAGCTCTTCGCCGTGGCGCAGATGGTGTTCACCTTGACGGGGCTGCCGGGCATCGGTCAGGTCCGCTTCGTCCGCAACGGCGAGGCCGTCAGCCTGCCCGCGGCCGACGGCAGCACGTCGCTCGGGCCCGTGTCGCGCGACGACTACCGCGCGCTGGTCGCGCCATGACTGCGCCGGCTCAGGCCGGCTCAGGCCGGCTCAGGCCGGCTGGCAGGTGGGGCAGAAGTAGCAGGCCCGCCCGGCGAGCGCGATGGTCTGGATCGGCGTGCCACAGCGCAGGCACCGATCGCGGTGGTAGACGTACGTCGCCTCGCCGCGCCGTGGTCGCTGACCCCGCGGCAACCGCGTCGGCAGCTCGGCCCGCGCGACGGTGACGATGCGACCGTCCTTCACACCCTTGCGGAGCATCGCGACGATGGTCGTCCAGAGCGCCTCGAGCTCGGCGTTCGAGCAGTCCTTCCCGGCGCGTGTGGGATGGATGCCGTTCACGAACAACGCTTCTGCTCGGTAGACGTTGCCGACGCCGGACACGACGGATTGGTCGAGGAGCAGCGCGCCGATCGCCTGGCGACGGCGCTGCATCCGCTCGATGGCCACATCGGGCCGCGCGTCGCGTCGAAGCGGGTCGGGACCGAGCCGTGCGATGATCGCTGCCCGTTGGTCCGGTGGGTCGATCGAGCACGCGGTCGGCCCGGCGAGGTCGATCGCGACACCGTCGACGGTCATCCTCATCCGCACTGCGCCGACCGGATCGGGTGGCGCGTCGCCAGTGCTCACCCGGAACGTGCCGAACAGGCCGAGATGCACGTGGCCGATCTCGCCCGTGTCCCACCAGTAGAAGAGGTGTTTGCCGAACGGTTCGATGCTGTCGAGCGTCGCGCCGTCGACCCGCGCCGCGTCGGCGGCGAAGCGACCCTGCGGGCTCGACACCCCGACCGCCTTCCCGACGAGCAGCGCCGAGTGCTCCCTGGCGATGCGATGGATCGTGTGGCCTTCTGGCACGCGCCGAACCTACGGGTACCGTGCTGGCTGCATGAAGCTGAACCTCGTCGACTCCGAGCTCGCCACGTGCGTCGGTTGTGGCCTGTGCCTGCCGCACTGCCCGACGTTTCGCGTCACGGGTGAGGAGGCGCTCTCGCCGCGGGGGCGGATCGCGGCGATGCGCGCCGTCGAGTGGGAGGGTGCCGAGGTCGACGAGCCGTTCGTGCACTTCATGTCGACGTGTGTCCAGTGCCGGGGCTGCGAACCCGCCTGCCCGAGCGGCGTGCCGTACGGCCGGCTGATGGAGGGCACCCGGGTCGCACTCGCGGAGGCGAAGCGGATCGCTCCCTGGTGGCAGCGCCTGGGCTACCGCGTCCTCGGCCACCACCGGCTGCTGCTCGTCGGATCGACCGCGCTCGCCGTTGCGCAACGGTTGCACCTCGTGCCCCGTCGGGTCGGCCTGCCGCGGCTGCCACTCCGCAGGCCGGCACGGCTGCAGGCGACCGGTACCGACGTGTGGTTGTTCACCGGTTGCGTGATGGATGCCTGGTTGCGGGACACGCACCGGGCTACGCAGCGGATCATCGAGGCGACGGGGTTGACCGTGGCGCTGCCGAGTCGCGGCGGCGACTGCTGCGGCGCGTTGCACGTGCACGCCGGCCTCGACGACGAGACCCGCAGGCTCGCCGAGCGGGTGATCGCGTCGATGCCGGGCGAGGCGCCGGTGCTCGTCAACTCGGCCGGCTGTGGCGCGGCGATGAAGGACTACGGCCACCTGCTCGGCACCCCGGAGGCCGAGCGGTTCTCGGCCCGGGTCCTCGACGTGCACGAGTGGCTCGCCGACCACGTCTCGCTCCTGCCGGCACCGACCCGCCGCCTCGGGAAGGTCATCGTGCAGGACCCGTGCCACCTGCGCCACGTGCAGAAGGCGCACCTGCCGGTCCGCATCGTCCTCGGTCACGTCGCCGAGATCGTCGAGCTCGACGACGACGGGCTCTGCTGCGGCGCGGGCGGCGCCTACAGCGCGCTCGAGCCCGAGCTCGCCGGCGAGATCAGGGATCGCAAGCTCGCCGTGATCGCCCGCGCGGTCGATCGTTCGGGCGCGACCGTCGTCGCCAGCGCGAACCCCGGCTGCGCGATGCACCTCGCGGCCGCCGGCCTCGACGTGCGCCACCCACTCGATCTCGTCGCCGAGGCTCTCTGGTGACAGCACATCACGACGAGCAGGCCGATGACATCGCCGACCGGCTCGACGCGATCGCAGAGGAGCTCGCCGAGCTCGCGATCGAGACGCTCCGCGCAGCGCTCGCCGACCGCACCACGTCGGGGCGCCCGGCGTCGGAGAAGCGGATCACCCAGGCCCGCCGCGCGGTCGAGAAGGCGGCGCACGTGCTGCGCGGCATGCAGACCGGATCAGAGGAACTCGACTGAATCGCCGAGCGCGACCGGACCTTCCTCGACGACGGTCGCGTAGACGCCCAGGTTCTGCTCGAGATCGCGCACCACGTGACGGAGGATCGTGCGGTCCTGGGGGATGCCTCCTGCGACCGCCCGCGTGATCATCACGCAACGCGGGCACGCGGCACCGAACTCGACGACTGCGCCGCCGAGCCGTGCCCGCCGACCGGTCCACTCGAACTCCGGGTGCCCGCTCGCGTCACCCGTGTCGACGACGAGGTTGGGCCGGAACCGCGACACGTCGACCACAGCGTCGGGCACCGCCTCGGCGACTGCACGTAGGGCCGACGTGGTGAGCACGTGGAGCGGGAACGCGTCCAGATACGTGCCCGGTGGCGACTCGAACTCCATGATCACCGGCGGGAACACCGAGAAGTCGGGGAGCGGCTCCTCGTCGGTGCGCCCGAAGATCGCCCGCAGCTCGACCATCACGTCGGCGGTGTCCGCCGGACCTCGGCGGTAGTGGTCGAGATCGGTGGCGGGCTGCAGCGGCCACAGGGTGACCTGGTGGTCGAGCGCCGCGCTGAGCCGCGCGTTCACGTCGGGATCGTCGGAGCGGGTCGTCGTCGCATCAGGCAGTGTGATCTGCACGGGTCCGTCGATGCCGGCGACGTACCGCGCCGAGCAGAGCATGAGCTCGCCGATCTTCTTCGCCCCGCGGATCCCACCGCGCACTTCGTCGCGCGTCGCCCAACCGCGGTCCCCGTCGAGCCCGAGCGATCGGAGCTCGGCAGTTGCCACTGACTCGCCCGCCATCGACTTCACCGGATAGCGCCAGATCTCACTGAGCTGCATGTCCCCCACGTGCGCATCTTCGCATGGAGATCGACCCGCCCTACAGTGGCGCCGTGGTCACCGCCTTCGTGCTCATCGACGCCCGCCCCGATCGCATCGCCCACCTCGCCGAGGAGCTGGCCGACATCGACGGCGTGAGCGAGGTGTACTCCGTCGCCGGCGAGGTCGACATCATGGCCGTCGTGCGCGTCAAGGATCACGACCTGCTCGCCGATGTCGTGACGAAGCACATGGCACAGCTCGACGGCA
>JBFWRK010000039.1:0-15297 GCA_050248955.1 Acidimicrobiia bacterium | reverse complement strand
GTGACGACCGAGCGCACGAACTTGGCGACGAGGAAGGCGATCAGGATGAGGCCGAGCGCAACGCCGATGGCGATGTTCTTCGCGGTCTCGAGGGTCAGGGCGAGTAGCACGGCGACAGAGTACGGCGGGCGCACCGTCGAGCGGCGGCATCCCGTATCGTCGCCTCCATGAGCGACTCGAGGCCCGTGAACCTGTCGACGAGCGGATTGCCGAGCACGATCCTCGCGCCGGAACCGGCAGCATGCACGGCCGCGCTGCGGGATGCGCTGGCCGTCGAGGACCAGCGCGCGCGTCGGGACGCGGTCGCGGCGGTCGTGGCCGCGCATCCCCGCTCGCTCGACTCGTGGGCCCGCCTCGGCGACCTTGCTCGTGACGACGTGGAGGCGTATGCGTGCTACCGCGTGGGCTACCACCGCGGCCTCGACGCGCTGCGGGCGAGTGGTTGGCGGGGGAGCGGTTACGTGCGCTGGACGGAGGAGGCGAACCGCGGCTTCCTGCGGGCGTTGCGCGGGCTCCGCGACGCGGCGGCACGGATCGGTGAGCAGGACGAGGCAGCACGCTGCGATCTGTTCCTGCAGCAGCTCGACCCCGGCGGTGTGCCCGACCGTGGTTGAGCCGGTCGCGACGCCGGAGTTCGCCGGCGCGGTGCTGGCCGGTGGCGAGAGCTCCCGTCTCGGTCGCGACAAGGCGCTGCTCGAGCTTGCCGGGCAGGCGCTGGTCCAACGGTCGGTCGACGCGCTCCGCCGGTCCGGTGCCCAGGCGATCAGCGTGATCGGCGGGGACGAGCGGGGCCTCGCACGCCTCGGATTGCCAGTGACACCCGACGGCTGGCCGGGGAGCGGGCCGCTCGGTGGGATCCTCACCGCGTTCTCGTGGAGCCCGTTGCCAGTCGTCGCCGTGCTCGCGTGCGACCTGCCGTTCGTCGGTCCCGACGTCATCACGTCGCTCGCTCGGGGCATCGGCGACGCGGCCGTGGCCATGGCGTATACGTCGGCACGCGAGCCGCTGTGCGCGATGTGGCGGATCGATCGCTGCGAGCCGGCGATGCTGGCGGCGTTCACGGCAGGGGAGCGGGCGATCCATCGCGCCGTCTCCGAGCTCGACGTACGCGACGTCCACGTGGACGCTGCGCTCCTGCTCAACGTCAACACGGAGGCCGATCTGTCCGCTGCCGAGGCGCAACTACCCGGTCCGAGGACGTAGCGTTGCGCACCATGTCCGTTCCCGAGATCACCGTCGACGAGCTCGCCACGCGCCTCGCCGCCCCAGGGGCGGCGTTGTTCGATGTGCGCCAGCCCGACGAGTACCGCGCCGGCCACGTGCCGTCGGCCGTGCTCGTGCCGCTCAACGAGCTCGCCGACCGGGTCGCCGAGTTCCCGACGGACGGCGACGTGCTCGTGATCTGCCGGAGCGGCGCGCGGAGCTCGATGGCGTGCGAGTTCCTCGCGCAGCACGGCCGGAACGCCCTGAACGTGGCCGGCGGCATGCTCGCGTGGGTCGAGAGCGGCCGCGACGTGTCCAGCGGCGATTCCCCTTCATGAATCCCGAACGCATCGAGACCACCGCCGCGCTCGTCGAGTTGGTCGATCGGCTCCTGGAGGAGCCCAGGTACGCGCTCGACACCGAGTTCCACCGCGAGCGGACGTACTACCCGCGTCTCGCGTTGGTGCAGCTCGCGTGGAAGGGTGGCCTGGCGATCGTCGATCCGCTCGCCTGCGACATCCGCGAGATGGCGCGATTGTTCGACGGCCCGGGCCTCGCCGTGCTGCACGCCGCGCAACAGGACCTCGACGTGCTCACCCACGCGTGTGGCGCGGTGCCATCGCGGTTGTTCGACACCCAGCTCGCCGCCGGGTTCCTCGGCTACTCGACGCCGTCGTTGTCGTCGCTCGTCTCGTCGGAGCTGCGGATCCACCTACCGAAGGGCGATCGCCTGACCGACTGGCTCCGCCGCCCGTTGACCACCGAGCAGCGCGAGTACGCCGCGTCCGACGTCGAGCACCTCTTCGAGTTGCACGACCGGTTGACCGCGGCGCTGGAGGTCGAGGGACGGCTCGCCTGGGCGGAGGCTGCCTGTGAGGAGCTCCGCGTCCGCCCGCAGGGACCGATCGACCCAGAGTCGGCATGGTTGCGGATGAAGGACACACGGACCCTGAAGGCGCGCAGCCGGGGTGTCGCCCGTTCTGTGGCGGCATGGCGGGAACGGCGGGCCGCGGCGAGTGACATCCCGCCCCGCCAGGTCCTGCCCGACCTCGCGCTCCTCGGCATCGCCCAGAAGGCGCCGCGGACGATGGGTGAGCTCACGTCGTCGCGCGGCATCGACGATCGCCACACGCGCGGCGGCATCGCGAAGGAGATCCTCGCCGCGGTCACCGAGGGCCTCGAGCACCCCGTCGACCTGCCGCAGGCAGAGCACGACGACCTCGATCGCAACCTCCGCCCGGCTGTGACGCTCGTGTCGGCCTGGGTGAGCGAGGTGGCCCGCAAGGAGCGGATCGACACCGCGCTGCTCGCGACTCGAGCCGACCTCGTGTCGCTGCTCCGCGGCGATCCGGACGCCCGGCTCGCCGAAGGATGGCGGGCCGAGGTGCTGGGCGACGACATCAAGCAGCTCGTCGCCGGGCATGCCGCGCTCGCGTTCGACGGCCGCGGCGGGCTCCGCCTGATCAACCCGGTCTGACGCGCCGCTCGCGGTGGCGGGCGACACGAGTCCGTGTCCCGCACGTGGTCGAGCAATGTCGTCGCGGGGCTCCGCGATCGTCGTGGACGAAGACCTGCTTGCAGCCGGCCGCGCCGCAGACGCCCCACGGGACGGTGCTCCGACCGGCGAGACGGGAGGCGAGCGCGAACGACCCCGACGCACCGACCCAGCGGTGCCACGCTTCGTCGTCGCCCCGGTCGACGTGGAGGTGCCAGGGCCAGCCTTCGTGCTGCACGAGCCGTGGCGGGGCGCAGTAGCGCTCGAGCAAGGTGTTCAGGGCCGATGCCGCCTCGTCGACGTCGGTCAGCTCGAACACTGCGCCGAGCTCGTCGAGGACGGCGGCGAACCGTTCGAGCTCGCGTTCGGTGATCGGCGGCTCCATCCGCTCGCCGTGCCGGCGGAGCACGTCGACCACGGTGGTCGGCTCGTCGCCCGAACGACTTGGTCGGCTCACGTTGACGAGCTCGACCGTCCGGAGGAGCACATCGGCTGCGTCGACGCGGTAGCGCTCGCTGTGTAACGTCCTCATTCCGTGAGGACGTTACACGTTGGGCGCTACGTCATCGCCGCGACGACCGCCAGGATGGTTGCCGAGGGCACCGCGATCACGCTCGTTCTCCTCGGGGACGACCGGGAGCTCGGTCACGCCGCGCTCGGCGTGCTCGTCGCGTCCTGGACGCTGCCGCAGATGCTCACCGCGCCGCTGATCGGCAGCTGGGCGGATCGGTCCGCGCATCCTGCCCGGCTCTTGGCGTGCCTCGTCGCGGTCGGCGGACTCGGGATCGGTGCGGTGGGTGCCGGCCTCGGCGCTGTGCCGATCGCGCTCCTCGCGATCGCTGCCGCACTCATCTCGCTCGCCGAGCCGGCGATCATGGGCGCGCTCAGCGGCATCGCGACGCGCTCGGCTCCGCCCAGCTCACGTTTCGAAGCCTGGGATGCCGTGTCGTACGGCGCGGCCGGCATCGTCGCCCAGGTCGTCGTCGCCACGTCGGCGGCGTTCGGCGATCCCATGACGACGCTCGTCGTGCTCGTCGTGCTCGCCGCGCTCGCGGCGGGGCTGGTCGCCTCGTTGCCGTTGCGGGCGGCGTCGATCGAGCACCCCGACGGACCCCGCGCCGGTGCACGGGCGGCGATGCGAGTCGCCTTCGTCGATCGCGACCTCCGGTCCATGACCGTGCTCACGACAGTCTCGATGAGCGCCTTCGGCGGCCTGGCGCTCGTCGCCGTCGACCTCGCCGAGCACGCCGGCCGCGAGGCCGGTGCCGCCAGCCGGTTGATCCTCGCCATGGCGGTCGGCGCGGTCGTCGGATCGCTGGCGTGGACCCGCTTCGCGCCGCCGGAGCGACCGCTGCGCACCGCGGTGTGCAGCGTGACGACGGTCGGTCTCGCGTTCGCGACGTGCGCGTTCGGGAACTGGTGGGTGTGCCTCGGAGCGTTCCTCGTCGCCGGTGTTGCCGACGCACCGTTGCTGGTCGCGACGTTCACGACGCGCAACCGGCGCAGTCCGGACCACCTGCGGGCCTCTGTGTACACGGTCTCGGCGAGCCTGAAGATCGCGGCGACCTCCGTGGGCGCGGTCGCCGTCGGTCTGCTGGTCGGTGCCCGCTCCGGCGTGTCCGGTCCGTTGACGTTGACGGCGCTGCAACTCATCGCGCTCGCGGCGTTCGCCGTCAGCCGCCAGGGCCCGCAGCCGGACCGCGCACGGGCATCCGCCCGGGACATTCACGTCTAACGTCAGCCCGTGGCTCTCCAGTACGTCGACGTCATCCGCGCCGAGTCCGAACGGATCGTTGCCGCGCTGCAGGCCCGACGGGACGGGCCGATCCCGTGGTGCGGGGAGTGGACCGTGCAGGACTGCGCACAACACGTCGGCGGTGCGCACCACGTCGTTGCCAACGTGATCGCCGGCCGCCCGACAGCCGACTTCGGGTTCTTCCGCGACCTCGTGCGCCCGAGGGCGGCCGATCCGGGACTCGCCGGGTGGCTGGCCGAGGGCACGGCGACGCTCGTCGAGCAGCTCCGGGGGACGGATGCGGACGCCGAGACGTGGTCGTGGTGGCCGGCCGGGCGCAACGCCGCGTTCTGGGCCCGGCGGATGGCGCACGAGACGCTGGTCCACCGGTGGGACGCCGAGCGTGGTGCCGGGCTCGATCCGGCGCCGATGGACCCCGTGCTCGCCGCAGACGGCGTCGACGAGTACCTCGAGGTCTTCGCCACGCTCAGCCGTCACCTCGGGTCCACGCCGGGCGCCGGCGAGTCCGCACAGATCCGCTCGACGGACACCGGCGATCGCTGGTCGATCTGCTTCCCGGCCGACGGATCGTCCGAGCTCACCCGCGGCGACGGGCACGGCGACGTCTCCCTGTCGGGGCCCGCCGAAGGGTTGCTGCTCCTCTTGTGGGGCCGTTCGGACGAGCGGGCCGCCGGTGTCGAGGTCGCCGGCGACAGCGCCGTGTGGAGTCGCTGGCGCGAGCTCGTCCCCCCGATGTGATCGGCGCCGTCGTCAGGACGTCTCGACGATCGCCTCGATCTCCACGATCATGCCGAACGGCAACGATCCCATGCCGACCGCAGAACGGGCGTGGCGGCCGGCGTCGCCGAACACCTCGACGAGGAGGTCCGAGCAGCCGTTGAGCACCTTGGGGTGCTGGGTGAACTCCGGCGTCGCGTTGACCATGCCGAGCAGCTTGACGACGCGGGTGACCCGGTCCAAGGTCCCGAGCTCGGTCCGTAAGATCGCGAGCAGGTTCAAGCAGGTGGTGCGGGCGGCCTCGGCGGCAACGTCGATGTCGACGTCCACGCCGACCTTGCCGGTCCAGATCGATCCGTCGGGCCGCACCGGTCCGTGGCCGGACGTGTAGAGCAGGTGCCCGCTCCGCACGACGGTCACGTAGCTGCCCGCCGGCTTCGGTACCGACGGCAGCTCGATGCCCAGCTCGACCACGCGTCTCTCAGGTGTCGTCACGGCCGGAGCGTAACGGCGCCGACCAGATCCGCTCGAGATCGCAGCCTCCGCGGCCGGAGCGTCTCGGCCGGCGATTCCGAGTGACCGCGTCGCAACGTCGCGTCTTATCAGGGCAGCAGCGTCAGCGTCCCGAGCTTCGATTGCACGACGGCGAAGTGACGATGGTCGACGGTCGCGATCGCGGTGATGCCGAGCCGTTCGGCCGCTGCGACGACCGAGGCGTCGGCCGTTCCGAGAGGGAGGTCTCGGTACTGAGCTACGAGCTCGGCGATCCGCATCCAGTCCGGCGCGGCGACGGGCTCGGCGATCAGAATGCCATCGGCGAGATCGCCGAGGAAGCGGACTTCGGCGGCAGCGTCGAGGCGCGTCCCCAACAAGTAGGTCACTTCGGTGATGACGAGCGTCGGCACGATCAGCGGCCCGGGGTGAGTCTCGAGCAACTCGAGACTGGCGACGTGGTGCCGGTCATCGCGATCGACGTAGGCGTACAGCGGGCCGGCGTCGACGATCAGCGCGATGAGCGGACCTCGCTGGCGAGGATCTCTTCGATCCGCTCAGAGATGTCGGATCGCCCGCTCGCGCCTGCGCCGGCAGCGAAGAGGCGGCGTCTGCCGCGCGGGTGGTCGAGGAGCGTCTCGATGGCCTCGCGCGTGAGCGCTGACACGGTGACACCGCGACGCTCGGCTTCGTGACGGAGCCGAGCGTCGAGGTCGTCAGGAAGCTTCACCGTCGTTCGCTGCATGTATGCCAGCATACCGGGTGAGATCTATGTACGCATCGGTCACGATGGGGACATGGAACGTCCCGTCATGCGCGTGTCGGGGCCGACTCTCGATGCCGCCGATCCGATCGCTCTGGCCGAGTTCTACGAACGACTGCTCGGCTGGCCGATCGTTCGACGCGAAGGTCCTCGGTCCGGCAATCCACTCACCGACGGTTGGGCCATGTTGCGCGCGCCCGCCGGTGACCTGAAGATCGAAGTGCAATGGGAACCCCACTATCGACCGCCGGTCTGGCCTCCCGTCGATGGTGAGCAACTCATGATGGTGCACCTCGACATCGGCGTCGACGATCTCGAGAGCGGCGTGAGGTGGGCACTGGCCCAGGGCGCTCGGCTGGCCGAGCACCAGCCCCAACTCGACGTCCGCGTCATGCTCGACCCGGAAGGCCACCCGTTCTGCCTCTTCCCCGACGACACCCTTCGAGCGCCGTCCGCGGCCGACCGCCAACCCGATCTCTGACCAACCCCGGACGCCGGGCGTCCGTCAGCGAGCACAGATCCGGGGCGAGGACGTCAGCTGCTCCACCACATCTCATCGTGCTGGCGAACTCAGGTTTCGGTGATCGGGGCGTCGAGGACGATGGCGTCGTCCTCGTCGGTCATCCAGATGCGGCGGGCGTCGGCGGTCGAGATCGCGGAGGCGAGCACCGCCTTCACCGAGCCGCCCGTGCCGATCAACGTGCCCGCGACGACACGCTTGCCGTCCTCCCCGGTGAGCCAGAGCCAGTAGACCTCGCCCGCGTCGAGGCCCGAGACCTCGAGGCTGACCTCGGTGCCCCAGGAACGGGAGACGAGCTCGGCCGAGCCGGTCGCCTCGCCGCCCGCCCCGAACTCGATGCGACGGCCGCTCGACGACTCGCCGTCGAACACGAGCACTGCGAGCACGACGGCTGCCGCGGCGACGATCGTCGAGGCACCAGTGAGCAGCCGCCGGCGGCGCCGCTGGGCGGCGACGCTCGCGCCGACGACGTCGAGGATTCGTGCCGGCAACCCCGAGGGCGCTTCTGCCCGATCCGTCACGTGGTCGATGTCGGCGAGCCGCACTGCGCCAGCGACGTCGCGGAGGTCCTCCAGTTCGTCACGGCACTCCGCGCAGCCGTCGAGGTGGGCATCGAGTGCCGCATGTGGCTCTGCCTCCGCGTGCCCGAGGGCGCGCACGGCGAGGTCGCCCCGGAACTCGCGGCACGCGTCGCGGTTCATGACATCCCCGCTTCCGACCACCCGAGCTCCTCCAACGTGACCCGCAACGCCCGCAGTGCGTAGTACACCCGGCTCTTCACCGTGCCGCCCGGAACGCCGAGCTCGGCGGCGACGTCGGCGATCGCCCGGCCGCGCAGGTGCACCTCGACGAGCACCCGCCGATGATCGGCGCCGAGGCGGCCGAGCGCTTCTTCGACCTGCCAGGCGAGCAGGACCCGGTCGATCTCGTCCGCCGTCGACTCGTCAGCTGGCGGCAGCACCGCCGGGTCGACGGCCCGCAGCGGCCGAACGGCTTCGGCACGGGCATGGTCGATCGCGAGGTTGCGCAGGATGCCGAACAACCACGTCCGCAGCGAACCGAGTTGTTCGTCGAAGCGGTCCGCCGCCCGCCAGGCACGCAGGAACGTCTCTTGCACGAGCTCCTCGGCGTGGTGGGCATCGCCGGTCAGACGCCGCGCGGCGCGGTACAGCTCGTTGCCGTGAGCCGCGTATGCCGCCCTGATGCCGTCTTCGTGCGCGAGCGGCGCGGGGCGCGTGCGGGTGCGCATCGAGAGTGGATACGCACGGCGACGGCGGACGGTTCGATCGGACAACGCCTCAGTTCTACGCCGTTCGCGCGGTTCGTCGAACCGGATGCAGCGATGGGCCGTACTCCACTCCATCGACCTCGTCGTTCGAGGCTGTCTCGAAGGAGCATCCATGACCCGCAGACTGCGCACCCCACTCCTCGTCCTCGTCGCTGGGCTCACGCTCGCCGCGACAGCCTGCGGTGGCGACGACGACAGCGACGCCGGGAACACCCCAGGCGATACGAGCGTTGCCGAGGCGGACACCACGGTCGGTGCGACGGAGACGACCGCGGCTGACGCAGCGCCGGAGACCACCGTGTCCGATCGCCTCTACGGCGACTCTGGCACCGCGACGACGGTGAGCTCGGATGCGTCTGCCGCGACGGGCGCCATCGAGGTCGTCGACTCCAGCCTCGGCGAGATCCTCGCCAGCGACGGCAAGACGCTGTACGCCTTCCTTCCCGATGGCGGGAAGGCACCGACCTGCTCCGGTGACTGCGCGACCGCGTGGCCGCCGCTCATGGCAGGGGACGACGTGACGTTCGGGGACGGCGTCGAAGCGGACGACTTCGGGACCGCCGCGCGCAGCGACGGGGGCGAGCAGGTGACGTTCTACGGCTGGCCGCTGTACTTCTACTCCGGCGACAGCGCGCCCGGCGATGTCAACGGCCAGGGCCTCGGCGACTCGTGGTACGTCGTCGCGCCGGACGGCTCGATGATCGAGGGCTGATCGCCCGCGGGCACGTGCGGCGCGGCAGAACTCGCCCGCCGCACGGCCGTCGTGCGAGGTACGTTTCCGCGCCATGCCACCGCTCGATGCCCTGCCGGTGTTCGTCGCCGCGTCGCTGGCGCTGCTCGTGATCCCCGGTCCTGCCGTGCTGTACATCGTCGCTCGCAGCAGCACGCAGGGACAGCGGGCCGGCATCTTGTCCGTGCTCGGCGTGCACACGGCGACCCTGCTGCACGTGCTCGCCGCGGTCGCCGGGTTGTCGGCCGTCGTGATGACGTCGTCGGTCGCGTTCACGGCGATCAAGACGGTCGGCGGTGCCTACCTCGTCTACGTCGGCATCAGGACGCTCGTCGGTGCACGGCGCAGCGACGTCGCCGTCGAGGTCCCGGCGAAGCCGTTGCGCCGGCTGTACGTGGACGGCCTGGTCGTCAACCTGCTGAACCCGAAGGTAGCGCTGTTCTTCCTCGCCTTCCTGCCGCAGTTCGTCGCCCGCGGGCACGGCCCGGTGTGGTCGCAGACGCTCGTGCTCGGACTGCTCTACATCGCGCTCGGCATGCTGAGCGACTGCACGTACGCGTTCATCGGCGCTCGTGCCGGCGGGTGGCTCCGCCGGCACGCGAACGTCCGCACGCGTGGCAAGTACGTCGAGGGAGGCGTGCTGATCGGGCTCGGCATCACGGCGCTGGCGGCGCCGCACCGGCAGCCGGCTCGGTGACCCACTTCGCGACCTGCTGGAAGCCGTCCCGTCCCGCCCAGCCGGCGGACCGCCACGCCATGATCGTGGAGGGCTCCACGACGGTCGGCGGCCCGTACTCCTCGACCGTGTACGTCCAGGTGTACTTGGCGTCGTAGGCCTCGAGGAAGCGCCCGAGGCGCGCCGCCGGAGCCGCGCCGGTGCACGTCCCCTCGACGACGACGACGTCGGTGCCGCTGTCGAGATGGACCGTCGTCCGGTGATCGGCGCCGAGCTGTCGGAGCACGAGCGGGCTGCCGACGGAGAGCAGGAGCGAGCCGTCGAGCCAGACGCCCCACACCGGTCGTGGATGTGGATGATCGGGGGAGTGGGCGACCACCCAGTAGGTCCCGGCCGAGGCGAGCTGCTCGTCGACCCATTCCCACTCGACGGGAGCGGCATCGCTCACGCTCCCGTACATCCGCAGCGGCACTCGGCGCGGTGTCATGGCGCGAACCTAAGCGCAACCGTGGGCTGACAGCTGCGAAAACGCTCGGATTCGGCGGCAGTTCGTCACACAACCGCAACACGAGTCGACCAGGGTGCGCTCAGCGAACACGACAGATCGGTGGTGGGTGTGCATGTGTGATGTGTTCCTGTTCCGCGACCTCGGTCTCTTCGAGCTCGCCGTGCGCGGGCGGGTCTGTGGCACCGACGACGCCGAGGTCATCGCGCTCGTCGTGCGTCACCTACCCGAGCGGAGCGCGATCGTCGTCGATCTGTCGGAGATCGACGACTTCGACGAGGTCGCAGCAGCGGCGATCGTCGAGGCGATCGACCTCCGGCGGTCCGATCTCGTGAGCGCCGCGCTCGTCGTCGGCCACGCGTCGGTCGGAGCGATCCTGCTGACCAACGGTGCGGCGCGGATCGCTCCCGTGGTCGGCAGCATCACCGCAGCCCGCGATGCACTCTCCCGTGAAGCAGCGCTGCTCGCGGAGCCGCTCAGCGCCTGACCGGACGGGCGGTCAGCCCCTTGTAACCCGCCGGAGCTTGGCCCACAGCCGATCGAACACGTCCGTGAGGTCCGCCGCGCGGCTGCCGTACGAGTGGAGCGGCCGGCGGTCGCCGATCGACTGGTTGACGAGCACTCGCTGTGGGATCACGGGTTGCCAGATGGCGCGCTTGCCCACGATGCGGCCGAGCTCCTCGTAGCGCCGGTCGGCCTCGGTCGAAACGGGCGGCACCTTGTTGACGATCACACCGGCCAGTTCGAGCTCGGGGTTGAACGAGTCCCAGACCTGGTCCACCACGTCGGCGACGGCACCGATGCCGCGCAGCCCGAGCGCTGCCGGCTCGACGACGATGACGGCGTGATCGGCGGCGGTGAGGCCGTTGATCGTCAGGTTGCCGAGCGAGGGCGGGCAGTCGATCAGGATCGCGTCGTACCGGCCGTCGAGCGCCTCCAGCGCGGCGCGGAGCTTCGCTGCCGCGTCCTTCGTGCTGGAGTGCTCCTTGACCTGCAACCTCGTGCTGGCGGGGAGGAGGTCGACGCCGGCCCCCCAACCTGACTCGATCAGGGCACTGCCGAGCGCGCCCCTGGAGAGCACTTCGGCGCTGGACTGCTCGACCTCTGCCGGATCGATGCCGAGGACCCACGTGCTGGCCCCCTGCGGGTCCAGATCGACGACGAGCACGCTGTGTCCTGCGGTCTGAGCAGCGGAGGCGAGGCCCAGCGTGACGGTGGTCTTGCCGACGCCGCCCTTCTGGTTGACGATCGCGACGGTGCGTCCCATGGGGCGAATGCTGTCATGCGGGGCGCACCACGTGTGCGATCGAGCCGCCGACGGCGCCGGTCGCCGGACGACCCTCCTCGCGCTGGTCGGTCGAGAGCGCGATCGTGCCGGCTCCCGGCAGCGTGACCTGGCGTTCCTCGACGACGAGGTTGATCACGATCCAAGCGAGATCCCCGCTCACCGGATCGACGCGCTCGTAGGCGAGGACGTCCTCGGGCGCGTCCAGCCAGCGGAACCCCCCGGCGTGGAGCGCCGGGCTGGCCCGCCTGGCCGCCAGGAGCCTCCGGTAGAGCTGGGCGATCGACGCCGGATCAGCGACCTGGCGCTCGACGCTGCGCTCGGCCGCCTCCGGTGGGAACGGCAACCACGGGTCGTCGCCCCAGCCGTGCCGGTCGTCCGCCGTCCACGGGATCGGCGCCCGGCAGCCGTCGCGCCCGCCAGGGTCGACGACCCGGTCGGGCGGCACCACCGCGTCGACGAGGCCGAGCTCCTCACCCTGGTAGAGGAACGGGGTGCCGGGCAGCGTGAGCAGCAGCAGCGCGGCCTGGCGAGCAGCGGCCTCCGCACCGCCGTAGCGCTCGCGGTGGCGGGACAGGTCGTGGTTCGACAGCACCCACGTCGGCCATGCCTGACGGGGTGTCAGGTGCTCGAGCGTGCGGTCGATCCGCCGGCGCAGCTTCTCGGCGTCCCAGGGCGCCCACAGGAACGGGAAGTTGAACGACAGGTGCAGCTCGTCATCCTGCCCGTAGTACGTCGCCATCGCTGCCTCGTCGAGCAGGACCACCTCACCGACGCTGGTGCGGTCTCCGTCGTACGAGTCGAGCAGCGCCCGGATGTGGCGCAGGCGCTCGTGCGTGGCTGGGATGTCGTTGTGCGCCACGTGGGCGGCGGCACCCTCGGGATCGACCACGGCGAGGTCCTTGCCGATCAGGTGCACCACGTCCATGCGGAAGCCGTCGACGCCGCGGTCGAGCCAGAACCGCAGCGTGTCGAGCATCGCCGCCTCGACCGCCGGGTTGTCCCAGTTGAGGTCGGGCTGCTCGGGCAGGAAGCAGTGGAGGTACGCCTGGCCCGTGGTCGGATCGAGGGTCCACGCCGGTCGGTCCGCCGCGAACGCCGCCTTCCAGTTGTTCGGCGGCGACCCGTCCGGGCCGAGGTCGCGCCACACGTACCACTCGCGCTTCGGGTTGTCCCTGCTGGAGCGGCTCTCGACGAACCACGGGTGCTCGATCGAAGTGTGGTTCGGCACCCAGTCGAGCATGACGCGGATGCCCCGGGCGTGGCAGTCGGCGAGGAGTCCGTCGAACTCGGCGAGGTCGCCGAACACGGGGTCGATGTCGCAGTAGTCGGCCACGTCGTACCCGAAGTCGGCCATCGGGGAGGTGAAGATCGGCGAGAGCCAGATGGCATCGACGCCGAGCCAGACGAGGTGATCGAGCCGGTCGCGGATGCCCCGCAGATCGCCCACCCCGTCGCCGTTGCCATCCGCGAAGCTCCGCGGATAGATCTGGTAGACAACTGAGGTACGCCACCACGGCGGCGAGTCCGGTCGACCGGTCCGAAGGTCATCCACGCCGAGAGATGCTAGGGGTCGCCCCCGAGCCGGTGGTCACGCCGTGGTGATCCGCCCGTCGCGCGAGACAACGGGTAGACTGATCTCTAATGCAAACTCTCTAGGTTCGGAGCCCTGCCGTGAAGAAGGGTCGTCATCGCCGCTTCGAAGAAGCGCGCAAGTTGAAGCAGTCTGGCCCGGGGGCATTCGACCTGGGTCTTGGTGACAGCAGCAACGGTCACCACCCCTCCGAGGAGGTGGACGAGTACGCCGCCTTGGCGGAGAAGTACGGCGTCACCTTCGATGACGAGGACGACGACACTGAACGGGGTGGGTGAGCCGAGCTCATCCACCGCAGGTAGCACCGAGCCGACTCAACTGATCGGATCACCCGTGCATCCCCCCGCACTACGAAACGTGGCCATCGTCGCGCACGTCGACCATGGGAAGACCACGCTCGTGGACTCTCTCCTCCGCCAGACCGGCACCTTCGCGGCGCACACCGCGGTCGTCGACCGCGTCATGGATTCCGACGACCAGGAGCGGGAGCGCGGGATCACGATCCTGGCCAAGGCGGCCCAGATTACGTGGCGCGGCGTCAAGATCAACCTCGTGGATACACCCGGTCACGCCGACTTCGGCGGCGAGGTCGAACGGGCGCTCGCGCTCGTCGACGGCGTGCTCCTGCTCGTCGACGCCGCCGAGGGCCCGCTGCCGCAGACCCGCTACGTGCTCTCGAAGGCGATCGCCGCGAACCTGCCGGCGATCGTCGTCATCAACAAGGTCGACCGGTCCGACGCGCGCCCCGACGAGGTGCTCGACGAGATCGAGCACCTGTTCCTCGATCTCGCCCACTCCGACCACCAGCTCTCGTTCCCCGTGATCTCCACGGTCGCCCGCGAGGGCCGCTCGGTGAAGGGCGTCGGCATGCCGGCGGACGACGCCGACCTCGTGCCGTTGCTCGACGCGATCCTCGACACGGTGCCGGCGCCGGTGTACGACGCGAACGCCCCGCTGCAGGCCCTCGTCACGAACCTCGACGCCTCCGAGTACCTCGGCAGGCTCGCCATCGGCCGCGTGATGGCCGGCGTGCTGCGCAAGGGCGAGCAGGTCGCGGTCTGCCAGCGCGATCTCGAGGAGGTCGGCTCGCCGGTCCGCCGCCGCATGTCGCAGCTCTACGCGTTCCACGGCATCGGCCGCGAAGAGGTCGCCGAGGTCCGCGCCGGTGATCTGTTCATCGTCGCCGGGATCCCAGAGGTCGAGGTCGGCGACACGCTCGCGTCGACGGAGAACCCCGTCGCGCTCCAGCGACTCACCGTCGACGAGCCCGTGCTGCGGATGAGCTTCGGCGTCAACACGTCGCCGGTGGCCGGTCGCGTCGGCAAGTTCGTCACGAGCCGCCACCTGCGTGAGCGGTTGCAGCGCGAGATCCTCGGCAACGTGTCGATCCGTCTCGAGGACACCGACTCGCCCGACGTGCTCGAGGTCGCCGGTCGTGGCGAGCTGCAGCTCGCGGTGCTCATCGAGAACATGCGCCGTGAGGGCTACGAGCTACAGGTCAGCCGGCCCGAGGTGATCACCAAGGAGATCGACGGCAAGCGTCACGAGCCGCTCGAGCGGGGCACGTGCGACGTGCCGGACGAGTACGTCGGCACGATCACCCAGGCGCTCGCCCCCCGCAAGGGGCGGATCGTCGACCTGCGCCAGGGTGACCCCGGCCGCACGATCGTCACCTTCGAGGCACCGTCTCGCGGGCTGATCGGTTTCCGCTCGATGCTGATGACGTCGACGCGCGGCACGGCGCTGCTCCACCAGCACCACGCCGGCTGGATGCCGTGGGCGGGCGAGCTCCCGCACCGCACCGGTGGTGCGATGGTCGCCGACCGTCAAGGTGCGGTCACCGCCTACGCGCTCGACAACCTGCAGCTCCGTGGCGAGCTCTTCGTGAGCCCTGGCGACGAGGTCTACGAGGGCATGGTCATCGGCGAGAACTCGCGCAGCGACGAGATGGTCGTGAACGCCGTGCGGGCAAAGGAGAAGAACAACATCCGCACGCACAGCCACGACGATGCGGTGAAGCTCCCCGCACCGGTCGTGCACACGCTCGAGACCGCGATCGAGTGGATCGGCGAGGACGAGCTCGTCGAGGTCACGCCGAATGCGATCCGCATCCGGAAGCGGATGCTCGGCCTCGAAGACCGTCGCAGGGCGTTCAAGAAGAACTGAGTCGTTTCAGCGCTTGCGCACCGCCGGGTGGGGGAGCGGCGTCGCCTTGCGGCGGCGCGCCTCCAACTGCGCGACGAGCAGCTCGTAGACGGCCAGCCCCGTGAACT
>JBFWRK010000038.1:0-16449 GCA_050248955.1 Acidimicrobiia bacterium | reverse complement strand
CCGGACAGCGGCACGCTCTCGGTGTCACCGAGCACGTTCGCCGTCAACGAGACGGCGACGATCAGCGGCGACAACTGCCCCAACGGGGCCGTCGGGATCAACCTGGCGGGTGTCTTCTTCGCGAACCACTGGACCGACGGCGCCGGCACGTGGAGCGAGCCGTTGCCGGGCACGGCGGTAGGAGTCGGCGCCAGCCAGGTGAACGCGGTCTGCTTCGACATCGCCGGCGATGTGTGGACCCCCCGGTTCGTCTACAGCACTGCACCGATCACCGTGACCGAGGTGCCTGTCACCACGCAGCCTGCGCCGGTGACGACGGTGGCCGCACCGGTCACGACCGTCGCGGACCCGACGGTGACGACGGCCGCGCCGGCCGGTGCCGCGCCGACGACTGCCGCCCCTGCCGTTGCCGCAGCCGCGGGTGCCACCGCAACGACGGCTGCTGCTGCGGCCGCCGGGCCGACGGTCGCCGCGGCTGTCGCCGCACAGTCGCTCCCGGCGACGGGGCAGGGCTCGGAGCGCGCTGCCGCTGTCGCGGTGGCGCTGCTCGCGATCGGCGCCGGCGCACTGCTCCTCGGCCGACGCAAGCCAGCCGACATCTGATCGAGGCGGCGGAGGGACGGGGCGTCGCTCTTCGGAGCGGCGCCTCGTTCGCGCCCGGAGCTAGATCCGGCTGAGGTTCTTCCGGTTCTTGAACTTCGCCGTGAGGTAGTCCTTGTTCATCAGTGCGATGAAGTCGATCGAGATGCCCTTCGGGCAGGCCTCTTCGCACTCCCCGTGGTTCGTGCACGAACCGAAGTACGTGTCCATCACCTCGACCATCGCCTCGACACGCTTGAAGCGCTCGGCCTGACCCTGCGGCAGCAAGTTCAGGTGCGCGATCTTCGCGGACGTGAACAGGTTCGCCGCGCCGTTCGGGCACGCCGCCACGCACGCGCCACAGCCGATGCACTCGGCCGCGTCCATCGCCGCGTCGGCAACGGGCTTCGGTATCGGGATGAGGTTCGCGTCGGGAGCGCCACCGGTCGGCGCGGTGATGTAGCCACCGGACTCGACGATGCGGTCGAACGCAGCACGGTCGACCATCAGGTCCTTGATGATCGGGAACGCCGAAGCCCGCCACGGCTCGATCACGATCGTGTCGCCGTCGGTGAACTTGCGCATGTGCAGCTGACACGTCGCCGTCATCCGCTGCGGGCCGTGGGCCTGACCGTTGATCATCAGCGAGCACGTGCCGCAGATGCCCTCTCGGCAGTCGTGGTCGAACGCGATCGGCTCGAGATCTTCGGAGATCAGGCGCTCGTTCAAGATGTCGAGCATCTCGAGGAACGACATCTCGTCGCTGACACCCTGCATCTCATACGTCTCGAAGCGGCCGGCGTCGCCAGGGCCGCCCTGGCGCCACACCTGCAGGGTGAGGTTCAGCGTCTTCGCGTGCGCGTTCACTTGTAGCTCCGGACTGCGAGGTGGACGTTCTCGAACTCGAGTTGCTCGACATTGCGGACGGGCTGCGACGGGTCACCCGACCACTCCCAGGCGGCGACGTGGGAGAAGTGCTCGTCGTCGCGCTTCGCCTCGCCGTCTTCGTACTGGTACTCGGCACGGAAGTGCCCGCCGCAGCTCTCCCGTCGTTCCAGGGCGTCGCGGCACATCAGCATGCCGAGCTGGAAGAAGTCGTCGACGCGGCCGGCCTTCTCGAGCGTCTGGTTCATGTCGGCGCCGCTGCCGGGGACGCGCAGATCGGTCTGGAACTCGGAGTACAGCGCGGGAAGCTCGGAGAGCGCCTTCTCGAGGCCCTCTGCCGTGCGCTCCATGCCGCAGTAGTCCCAGATGATCTTGCCGAGCTCCCGGTGGAACCAGTCGGGCGAGCGCGAGCCCTTGATCGACAGGTAGCGCTGATACCGGTCGCGCGCTTCCTGCTCGACGCGCTTGAACTCCGGATGGTCCGTGCCCGGGATCGGCTTGTTCAGCATCGGCGCGAGGTAGTTGCCCATCGTGTACGGCAGCACGAAGTACCCGTCGGCGAGGCCCTGCATCAGCGCGGAGGCGCCCAGCCGGTTCGCGCCGTGATCGGAGAAGTTCGCCTCGCCGGCCGCGTACAGGCCGGGCACGGTGGTCATCAGCTCGTAGTCGACCCAGAGACCGCCCATCGTGTAGTGGGACGCCGGGTAGATGCGCATCGGCATGTCGTACGGGTTCTCCCCGGCGATGCGCTCGTACATCTCGAACAGGTTGCCGTAGCGCTCGGTCACGACGTCCTTGCCGAGGCGAGCGATCGCATCGGCGAAGTCGAGGTACACACCGTTCTTGAGCGGCCCGACGCCGCGCCCGGAGTCGACGGCGCGCTTCGCGGCGCGCGACGAGATGTCGCGCGGTGCGAGGTTGCCGAAGCTCGGGTACAGCCGTTCGAGGTAGTAGTCGCGATCCTCCTCGGGGATCTGCGCGACGGGACGTGTCTCGTCGACGTTCTTCGGCACCCACACCCGTCCGTCGTTGCGCAACGACTCGGACATCAGCGTCAGCTTCGACTGGAACTCGTCGCTCTGGGGGATGCACGTCGGGTGGATCTGCGTGTAGCACGGATTGGCGAAGTAGGCGCCCTGGCGATGCGCCCGCCACGCCGCCGTGACGTTGCACGCCATGGCGTTCGTGGACAGGAAGAACACGTTGCCGTAGCCGCCCGTGGCGAGCACGACGGCGTGCGCCGCGTGCGACGAGATCTCACCGGTGAGGAGGTCGCGCACGACGATGCCGGAGCAGTGACCGTCGATGACCACGACGTCGACCAGTTCGGTGCGGTTGTAGAGCTGGACGCCACCGAGGCCGACCTGGCGCGCGAGCTGCTGGTACGCGCCGAGCAGCAGCTGCTGGCCCGTCTGCCCACGGGCGTAGAACGTCCGCGAGACCTGAGCGCCACCGAACGAGCGGTTGTCGAGCATGCCGCCGTACTCACGAGCGAATGGCACGCCCTGGGCGACCATCTGGTCGATGATGTCGACCGAGACCTCCGCGAGACGGTGGACGTTGCCCTCACGGGAACGGAAGTCGCCGCCCTTCACGGTGTCGTAGAAGAGCCGATGGATCGAGTCGCCGTCGCCGCGGTAGTTCTTCGCCGCGTTGATGCCACCCTGCGCGGCGATCGAGTGCGCCCGGCGGGGCGAGTCGTGGAAGGTGAATGCGTCGACCTGGTAGCCGAGCTCGGCGAGGGTGGCCGCTGCGGATGCGCCGGCGAGACCGGTGCCGACGACGATGATCTTGAACTTCCGCTTGTTGTTCGGGTTCACCAACTTGGTGTTGAACTTGTAGCTCTCCCACTTCTCGGCGATCGGGCCGGCGGGAACCTTGCTCTCGAGGCTGACGCTCATGCTGGGTGCGCTCCTAGTCAGATCTCGACGATGCCGGCGAGTACGGCGATGGGGAACGAGACGTTGCCGACGACGACGATCGTCGCGATCGCCGTGGCGAGGTACCGCCTCCAGACGTTGAACCGTGGGTTCGACCAACCCATCGACTGGAAGAGGCTCCACACACCGTGGAACAGGTGGATGCCGAGCGCGATGTTGGCGACGACGTACAGCGCGGCGACGGGCCACCGGGAGAGGCTCGCGTCGACGTTCCGGTACACCTCGCCGCGCACGAAGTCGGGGTTCACCCAACCCCACGTGAGGTCGGCGAGGTGCCAGGCGAGGAACAGCAGCACGATCACGCCGGTCCAGCGCATCGTGCGGCTGGCGAAGTTCGCCGCGATGTAGTCGCGCGGGGTCTGGTACTTGACCGGCCGGGCCCTGCGGTTGAGCAGCGTCAACGTGTACGCGGCGTGCACGTGGAGGATCAGCGCGCCGATCAAGGTCAGACGGAGGAGCCACAACGTCACCGTGCGCGGGAGGATCGGCACCAGCAGCTCGCGGAGGAACTCGCCGTAGTGATCGATCTCGTAGATGCCGGCGCCGTCGGTGCCGAGGTACATCTTGAGGTTGCCGATCATGTGGAACACGACGAAGCCGATGCCGATGATGCCCGTCGCGGCCATCACGTACTTCTTCCCCACGGCGGTGGAGTAGAGATCGAGCAGGAACGGCTTGCGCTTCTTCGGTGTGGAAGCGGTGCCGGTGACCGGCTTCCGCCTGGTGATCGTCTGCGCCATCGGTCGACGGCCTCCGGGTACGTGAAGAGTCGCTCGGTCGAGCGCCAAGTCGGACGGTAGTACCAGGCGAACGCCGCGCGTAAGTCCGTGATGCGAAGCGGCACGGACATCGACGCGGACACCTCGGGGGCGGCTGGAGTTTCTCCAGGGTCGTCGGTTCTTCGTACACTCGGCCCGTTTCGTATCCGAGAGCGCTCGCGGGCGCGCCCGAGACAGGATCCGGAGAACAACCGGTGTCATCGATATTCGCCGCCGAAGGCGGTTACCAGGAATTCGTACTCAAGGGTGGCGAGTGGTCCGTCCTCTATCTCTCAGCGGCCGCCGCCATCCTTGCGTTGCTCGTCGGGGTGTACCTCGCCAAGAAGGTGATGGCGGAGGACGCCGGCACTGAGAAGATGCAGGAGATCGCCAAGGCGATCCAGGTGGGCGCTTCGGCGTACCTGCGCCGGCAGTTCAAGACGATCGCCGTGATCCTCATCCCACTGGCCGCCGTCGTGTTCTTCACGTCGGTGGCGGTCAAGAAGCCCGATGAGACCGAGGCGCTGAGCTTCGTGGCCTCGGGTGCCGCCCGCACGATCGCGTTCGTGCTCGGCTGCATCATGTCGGGCCTCACGGGGTTCATCGGGATGACGCTCGCCACCCGTGGCAACGTCCGCACGGCGGCGGCGGCCAAGACCGGTTCGATGCCCCGCGCCCTCGAGGTCGCGTTCCGCACTGGTGGCGTCGCCGGCATGTTCACCGTCGGGCTCGGTCTGCTCGGGGCGACGCTCATCATCATGGTCTTCCAGAACACGAGCTCGGCGATCCTCGTCGGCTTCGGGTTCGGTGGCTCGCTGCTCGCCCTGTTCCTGCGCGTCGGCGGCGGCATCTTCACGAAGGCGGCCGACGTCGGTGCCGACCTCGTGGGCAAGGTCGAGGCGGGCATCCCCGAGGACGACCCGCGCAACCCGGCGACGATCGCCGACAACGTCGGCGACAACGTCGGCGACTGCGCCGGCATGGCCGCCGACCTGTTCGAGAGCTACGAGGTCACGCTCGTCGCCTCGATCATCCTCGGCGTCGCCGCCTTCAACTCGATCGGCGCCAACCCGGCGCTCGGCCTCGTGTTCCCGCTGGCGGCGCGAGCAATCGGCGTCATCGCGTCGATCGCCGGCGTGTTCGCCGTGCGGGCGAAGGAGGGCGAGACCAACGCCCTCAAGCCGATCAACCGCGGCTTCCTCGTCGCCGGCATCCTCACCGTGATCGGCACGTTCATCGTCTCGATGACCTACGTCGGCAACGACTACGCGAACGCCGGGTGGAAGTGCTTCGGCGCCGTCGTCGTCGGCCTCGTGCTCGCACAAGTGGTCAGCCGGCTGACCGAGTACTTCACGGGCACCGAGTACGGCCCGGTCCGCGAGATCGCCGAGGCGTCCCGCACGGGTCCCGCCACGGTCGTGCTGTCCGGCACGTCGTCGGGTCTCGAGAGCTCGGTGTACGCGATCATCGCCATCGCCGCGGCGCTCGGCGTCACGCTGTGGATGGGCAACGGCAACCTGCAGTTCTCGCTCTACCTCGTCGCGCTCTGCGGCATGGGCATGCTGGCCACCACCGGTGTGATCGTCTCCGAGGACACGTTCGGTCCGGTCAGCGACAACGCGGCCGGCATCGCCGAGATGTCGGGCGAGTTCCACGGCGAGCCCCAGCGGATCATGGTCAGCCTCGACGCGGTGGGCAACACCACGAAGGCGGTCACGAAGGGCTTCGCGATCGGCTCCGCCGTCATCGCCGCCGTGGCACTGTTCGCCAGCTACATCGAGACGATCGGGAGCGAGCTCGGCCTCACCGACGAGCTCGGCGACACGCTCGAGGGCTCAGCGCTGTTCCTTGCCCGCGAGACGCAGATCAACGTCGCCGACGTGAAGACCTTCATCGGCCTCCTCATCGGCGGCTCGGTCGCGTTCCTGTTCTCAGCCCTCGCGATTCGAGCCGTGAGCCGCACGGCGGGCGTCGTCGTGCAAGAGGTCCGCAAGCAGTTCGCCGACGGCAAGATCATGTCCGGCGAGAAGCAGCCCGACTACGCGCCGGTCATCGACATCTGCACCGCGGCATCGCTGCGGGAGCTCGCCACGCCGGCGCTGCTCGCCGTGCTCACGCCGGTCATCATCGGCTTCGGCATCGGGTACCAGGCGCTCGGCGGCTTCCTCGCCGCCGTGATCCTCACCGGGCAGCTCATGGCGAACTACCTGAGCAACGCCGGTGGCGCCTGGGACAACGCCAAGAAGTACATCGAGGACGGCCACGAGGGCGGCAAGGGTTCCGACGCCCACAAGGCAGCGGTGATCGCCGACACCATCGGCGACCCGTTCAAGGACACCGCCGGCCCAGCGCTCAACCCGCTCATCAAGGTGATGAACCTCGTGTCGCTGCTGATGCTCCCGGCGATCATCAACCTGCGGGACGACGACGGCCCGCGCTTCGCGATCGCCGCGGTCGCGCTCCTCGTGCTGATCGCCTCGATCGCGTTCTCGAGCCGCCGGGTCGAGCAGCTGGAGGCTTGAGCCGGCGCTCGTCACAGCACTGCAGTTCCGAACGAGGCCCGGGCCACCGCCCGGGCCTCGTCGCGTCCCTGGACGGCGCATGAGCTGACCGACGGGATCGGCGGACCGGCCACTACCCTCTGGGCGTGCTCTCGACGCTCTTCGCCGCAGGTGGCCTCCTCGACCCGACGCAGATCATCGAGAGGGGTGGCCTCGTCCTCGTCGCTGCGATCATCTTCGCCGAATCCGGCCTGCTCATCGGCTTCTTCCTGCCCGGCGACTCGCTGCTCTTCATCACCGGCTTCCTCACGTCGAAGCCCGAGGGTCTCCCGCACATCGGGGTGCCGCTGCCGATCGTGCTGCTCGTGCTCTTCCTCGCTGCGTTCGTCGGCGACCAGGTCGGCTACCTGTTCGGCAAGAAGGTCGGCCCGGCGCTATTCGACCGGCCGAAGTCGCGCCTGTTCAACCCGGCGAACGTCACGAAGGCCCACCACTTCTTCGAGCGTCACGGCGCGAAGACCATCGTCCTCGCCCGATTCGTCCCGATCGTGCGCACGTTCGCCCCGATCGTCGCCGGCGTCGGCGAGATGCGCTACCGCACGTTCGTCGTGTTCAACTTCGTCGGCGCGCTGGCGTGGGCGGTCGGGCTCACGACGCTCGGGTACTACGTGGGCAACGTCAGCTGGATCGAGAACAACATCGAGATCGCGTCCGTTGCGATCGTCGCGCTGTCACTGGTGCCGATCGCGCTCGAAATCGTCAAGCACCGTCGCGCGAAGGCCGCCGAGCTCGCCTGACCGACGCCAACGCCGGTCCCCTCGGGACAGGATCAGTCGTCCCCTGCTCCGGCTCCGGCGACGAAGTCGATCAGGCGCTCGACCGCGCCGACCAGCTCGGGCCGGAGGTCGGCGTAGGTCGTCACGCGGTTGCGCAGCTTCGGCCAGAAGCCGGCGAGATCCGTGCCGAGCGCCCGGCACATCCCCTCCTTCCACGGGATGCCGCGAGGAACGTCCGGCCACGCATCGAGGCCCATCGCCTTCGGGCGGATCCCGGCCCACACGTCGACGAACGGATGACCCGTCACGAGGACGTTGGGGTCGGTGATCGATCGGGCGAGGCGCGTCTCCTTCGATCCTGCAACGAGGTGGTCGACGAGGATGCCGAGCCGCCGCTCCTCGGCGGGGCCGAAGTCGCGCACCGCGGCAACGAGGTCGTCGATGCCGTGCAGCGGTTCGACGACGATGCCGAGGTCGCGCAGGTCGTCACCCCACACGTGCTCGAGCAGTTCCGCGTCGTGGCGGCCCTCGACCCAGATCCGGCTCGCCCGCGCCGTGCGCGCCATCGGCGCGCCGACAGCGATCGACCCGGACGCGGTCAGCTTGGGGCCTGCCGTCCTGGGAGGCGCCGGGCGAGCCAGCGTCATCGGCCGTCCGTCCACCAGGAACCCGCCCTCCTTCCAGCGGAAGTGGCGGTGCTGACCGTCCCGGGCGCGCAGCGTGACGGCTTCCGTCGAGAGCTTCACGATGTCGCCGCAGAAGCCGCTCGCACGGTCTTCGACGACCATGCCGACGACAGCTTCGACGGAGGGGAAGACGGGCTTCCGACGGGGATCGAAGTCCTCGAGGATGTCGCGTTCGTAGGCCATGACCCACTCAGCTTCGCCGATGCCACCCGTCGGATCCGAGCACCAGGTCGAGGACGCTGCCGTCCGGGAGCCGGAACGGGGCGCGCAGCCCGAGGTGGGCGAACGCGACCGTGAGGCCGATCGGCCCGAGCGGCTCGCTGGACCAGCGATGCGTGCGGTGGGCGGGCAGGTCGTCGAGCTCGAGTCGACCGGCGTTCAGCTCGACGACGCCGTGGACGACGCCGCGTTGCTCGTACCCGTGGTCGATCAGTGTCGCCGGCGCGGTCGCGTACCACTCGACGTCGGACGCGATCGGCACCGCCTCGCCGAAGGCCCTGCCCAAGCCCTCCTCGGGATTGTCGAGCGCGACGGCGTAGGTCTCGTTGCCGAGCGTCCACTGCTCGAACGGCGCCTCGCAGACGTGCTCTGCCCACATCGCCTCCGCTTTGGCGATCATCGGGTCGGCGCGACGTGGGATCGTCCACTCGGTGACGTGGAGGAGCGGTTCACCGGCGCGGGCGAGCGCCCACCAGTACCAGGCGTCACCGCGACCCACGAGGCGGTAGCCGACCCACCCGCCGAGCGATCCGTCCGGCGACCAGAAGCCGAACGTCCACTCCTCGTGCATGCTCCCGGCGTGCGCGCCCTCGTCGGCGGCGACGAGCTCGGTCACGGCAGTGGCGAGTAGTAGGGGCCTTCGTCGGTCGTCGCCGCGTTGTCGCCCTCCATCATCGAGACCATCTCGTAGATCGGCTGCGGGATGTCGCGTGGCACCGTCCAGTCGAGTTGGTCCTCGACGCCCGCTTCCACCGCGAACGGCCGCAGGAACGAGAAGTAGACGTAGGCGCCGGCGCGGATCTTCTCGTCGCGGGTCATGCCGGCGATGTTGCGATAGTGCGCCGACTGCGCCGTGCGCACCGCGGCGACGATGCCACCCATCTCGTCGACCGGCACGGGGCGCAGCGCTCCTGGCGGCATGCCGTCGGTCGTGTAGAGACCGAACCCGACGAGGCGCTCGAGGAAGTCCTCGGGCGTGGTGTAGCTCGTGCCGAAATCGGTGAGCCGATCGACGGTGACGCCGTCGAGGACCAGCGCGGCCGTGAGGTTGCGGTACGGCACGTCCTTTGCCACCGAGCTCCACGGGAAGTCGCTCTCGGCCATCTCGTAGAAGTCGCGCACGAGCAGCACCCTGCCATCCGGCAAGGGATACGGCCCGGTGTCGCCGTGGCCGACACGCGTGTCGAAGTACAGGAGGAAGAGGTACGCGACGAGCGTCGCGTTGAACGAACGGATCCGGCCGCGCAGCTCTGGGTCGTCGACATGCTGGACGTCGGCGAGGAGCTGCTCGATCGTCGCCGGACCGTACGGCGCGGCGACATCGGTGTCGGCTGCGTGACGGGTGCCGTCACCACGGAACGCCTTGGTCGCCCGCTCCCAGAAGTCGAGCACGTCGAAGGCGTCGTCGACGTTGTTGGCGCGGGCGGGATCGAGCATCTCGTAGACCTTGCGCCCGATCAGGAAGAAGTTCGCGATCGACCAGAGGTAGACGGTGTTCACGCGGCACCCGGGCCGACGGGCCCGCGCACCGATCTGCTCTGCCGGGAGCGCGGCGTCGATCACCCGCATCATCTCGGGATAGCGCAGGAAGGACTCGATGCACGCGGTGACGATGTACGCCGAGACCGGGATGATCTTCGACTCGAGTGCGGTGCGCTCGTTGGTGAGGCGCTGCGCGATCGGCGCGATGTAGCCGATCCGCTCGTTCGTCAGCGCGTGCTTGTCCTCGATCGTCAACTCACCCACCGGGCCACCTCCACGCGGCCCGGCGTCTCGCTCACCACCGGGCTCACCCACGGACGACGCCTGCCTCACCGCTGCAGTCCACCTCGATCTCGGCACCGTCCGCCGGTTCGCCCCCCGGGAACGCGCACGCCATCACGCACGGCACCTGGAACTCGCGGCTGACGATGCCGATGTGCGATCGGGGGGTGCCCGCGGCGCAGACGACGGCGGTGAGCTCGTGGTAGATCGGCGCGAGGAACGTCGCCCCGGCATCGCGCACGAGTGCGACGACACCGTGCGCGCCGGCGTCCATCAGATCCAGCACGTCCTCCGGTGTCTCCATCGCCTTCCACCGTCCCCGCACGGGCGCGGCGTCGAACACCTTGGTTCCTCGTCCGATCTCCTGCACGATGCGGCAGACTACGAGGCCGTGCCCCGCTATCTCAGCTTGGACTGGATCGATGCCCTCACCGCCGAGGTCGCGGCGAGCGACGCGCTGCGCGATCTCGCGTCGACGACCGCGATCGGCGTGACCCAGGTGATCACCGACGGACCCGAGGGTGAGGTCGTCTACCACCTGCAGGTCGGCGATGGCTCGGCGAGCTTCGGCGCCGGCCCGGCGCACCCCGAGGACGTCCGCTTCGACGAGGACTGGGACACAGCCGTCGCCGTGGCCACCGGCGAGCTGAACGCACAGGAGGCCTTCATCAAAGGCCGGATCCGGCTCACCGGCGACCACGGCGTGCTGATGGCGAACGAGCCCGTGTTCGCCGCGCTCGACGCCGTGTTCGGCGCGGTGCAACCGACGACGACGTACGAGTGAGGCCGACACCGCGATGCCCGAGCTCCCCGAGGTACAAGCGCACGCCGAGCGCCTGAGCGAGGCCTTCGCCGGCGCGGTGCTGCAGCGGTTCGTGCCGATCACCTTCACCGCGCTGAAGACGGCCGTGCCGGCCCCTGACTCGGCTTACGGCTCGCCGCTCGGGCGGGTCGGGCGGCGGGGCAAGTACCTCCTCCTCGAGTTCGCCCCGACGACCTTCGTCGTGCACCTGATGCAGGGCGGGCGGCTGCTCGTCGACGAGAAGCAGTCGGCCAAGCCACGCGGCGGACAGGCGCGCTTCCTCTTCGAGGACGGCAGGGCGCTCCTCCTCACGGAGGCGGGCACCGAGCGACGCGCGGGTGTCTGGTGCGTGCCGACCGGGACCGCGCTGACGTCGCCACCGCTCGACCGGCTCGGCCCCGAAGCGGACCAGCTCGACGCCGTCGTGCTCGCGGCTCGGTTCGCCGAGTTCCCGATGCGGTTGCACGGCTTCCTGCGCGACCAGAAAGCGATCGCCGGGATCGGCCGGCGCCTCGCGAACGAGGTGTGCCATCGAGCGAAGATCTCACCGTTCGCGAACACGGGCAAGCTGGGCTCGATCGGAGCGGAAGCCGTGGCGACGGCGATCCGAGATGCCATCGCCGAGGGGCTCGCCTACGAGCGCACTCGCCCGGACATGAGCTCGTCGGCCGACCGACCAGGGGGTGTCCACAAGCGGACCGGCGAACCGTGCCCGGTCTGCGGCGACCGGATCCGCGAGGTCGAGTACTCGAGCTACACCGTGAGCTACTGCCCCACCTGCCAGACCAACGGCAAGATCCTCGCCGACAACACCACCTCCAAATTTCTGAAGTAAACCGGAGCTCATTTCCCCCCAGGGGGCTGCGGGCCCGACGCGCGGCCCAGTCCGCCGGGTCCCCGCCATCCCCGGGTTCTCTGCTCGCCGACGACTCCCCACCGGTTCTCCGCTCCCATCCGGACATCCAACGACCTCGCCCGATCACAGACCGCGGCTGGTGACGCGGCTGAGCAAAGAACCGGCGTGGCTGGGGTCTCGTCGGCCCGATCACGGCCTCGCACCAGCACTCGGCCCCGGGTTTCAGCACCCCCGATTGTTGTCAGCGAATCCGTTTGACCCAGCGCACAGACGCCACGACGGCCGCCACCGGTCCGCGAGCGCTGACGTACGCTCGTCGCATGCCGATCCACCTGCGCGCCGAGCCCGGCGACTACGCCCCGAACGTGTTGTGTCCCGGTGACCCCCGCCGTGCCCGGTACATCGCCGAGACGTTCTTCGACCCGGGCTTCCGGAGCGTCAACGAGGAGCGTGGGATGCTCGGCTTCACGGGCACGTTCGAGGGCAAGCCGATCTCCGTGCAGACGACCGGCATGGGCGCACCGAGCTCGGGCATAGTCTTCGAGGAGCTCGTCATGCTCGGTGCCACCCGGCTGATGCGCGTCGGCACGTGCGGGGGGATACAACCCCACCTGCGGATGGCCGACACGATCGTCGCCGTGAGCGCCTCGTCGGACGACCAGACCACGTTCCGGTACGCGGACATGGCCGGCTACGCACCGACCGCCACGTGGCAGCTCGTGGAGACCGCGGCGCGGATGAGCCGCGAGTCCGGCGCACGCGTGCACGTCGGCTCGATCGTCACGAGCGGGTTGTTCTACGACCCGGACACGACGTCGATCGGTCGCTGGAAACGTCTCGGCCACCTCGGCGTCGAGATGGAGGCGGCGATGATGTACGCCATTGCCGCGGTGAAGCAGATCGAAGCCGTCGCGATGATGACCGTGAGCGACATCATCGGCGACACCGGCTCCGAGCGGATCAGCGACGAGGAGCTCAAGCAGGGCGTCGACCAGATGATGCAGCTCGCCTGCCGCGTGGTCGTCAGCTGACCGGATCAGTCTCCGGTCAGATCAGGCCGAGCTCTCCCACGGCATCGCGCTCCTCGACGAGCTCGGCTGCCGACGCGTCGATCTTGGCGCGCGAGTAGTCGTCGATCTCGAGGCCCTGGACGATCTCGTACTTCCCGTCCTTGCACACGCAGGGGAAGCTCGAGATCACACCTTCGGGGATGCCGTAGCTGCCGTCCGACGGCACTGCCATCGACACCCAGTCGCCCTCGGCCGTGCCGAGCGTCCACGAGCGGACGTGATCGATCGCGGCGTTCGCAGCGGACGCCGCCGACGACGCGCCCCGAGCCTCGATGACCGCCGCACCGCGCTTGGCGACCGTCGGGATGAACGTGCCGTCCACCCATGCGTGGTCGTTGACCGCTTCGTACGCGTTCTTGCCATTGACCTCGCAATGGAAGAGGTCCGGGTACTGCGTCGTCGAGTGGTTGCCCCAGATCGTCATCTTCCGCACGTCGGCAACGGTGGCGCCGAGCTTCTGCGCGATCTGCGTCGTGGCGCGGTTGTGGTCGAGGCGGGTCATCGCCGTGAACCGTCCGGGGTCCAGGCCGGGGGCGTTCTGCTGGGCGATCAACGAGTTGGTGTTCGCAGGGTTGCCGACGACGAGGATCTTGACGTCCTTCTTCGCCGACGTCGACAGCGCCTGCCCCTGCGGCTTGAAGATGCCACCGTTCGCGGTGAGCAGATCGGCGCGCTCCATACCTGCCTTGCGCGGCATCGCGCCGACGAGCAGCGCGACCTCGGCGTCACCGAACGCGACGTTCGCGTCGTCCGACATCACCACGCCGGCGAGGAGCGGGAACGCGCAGTCGTCGAGCTCCATCTTCACGCCCTCGAGTGCCTTCAGCGCCGGGGTGATCTCGAGCAGCTGCAGGATCACCGGCGTATCAGGGCCGAGCATGGCGCCGGACGCGATGCGGAACAGGAGCGAATAACCGATCTGACCGGCTGCACCGGTGACCGCGACACGAACGGGTGAGGTCATGGCGCCGAGCGTAGGTCCGCCCCGCCCGTGGCGGAAAACCGTCAGCCGGCGGCGATGGTCTGCATCACGAGCTGGGTGTAGAAGTCCTGACCGGCTGGGCGCAGGTGGATGCCGTCCGAGTAGAAGATGCCCTCCAGCGTTTGACTCAACCCGTTCCAGTCGATGAGGCGGACGTTCGGGTACCGGTTCGGCAGGTCGAACACCTCCGTGTTCACATCAGCCTGCCACGGCTTCGGCACCTTCACGGTCAGGACGACCACGAGGCGGACGTTCGTGGTTTGCGCCATGAGCTCGTCGAAGCGCTCGCGCGTCGAGGGGCCGTTGTTGCCGAGGTGCACGACGAGGACGTCGCCGAGCAGTCCCTGGGCGTTGAGCGCGGTGACGATCTCGACGCCCTCCTTGAACTGCCGGCCCACCTTCGCGTCGACCCAGACACCCTGCTCGCTGAGTTTCGTCGCGGCGCCGAGCATGACGGAGTCGCCGATCGCCAAGAGCGGGATCGGCTCGACCGGTGCTGCTGTCGTGGTGGTCGCTACAGGCGTCGTCGTCGTCGCCTCGGGTACGACGGGCACGGTGGTGTCCACCCCTGCCGCGCCGTCCCCCACGGACTCGGCGACGTCGTCGGTCGTCGTGGTCGGCGTCGACGAGGTCGATGCGAGGAGATCGTCGAGCTCGTGGACGGCCGCTTCGTTCGCGGCGAGGCTCTGCTCTACCTCGGAAGGCCGGTCCTTCGCAGTCGCGACCTGGTAGCCGGCGAACACCGGCACGAGCATCACGACGAGCGCGCCGACGAAGGCACGCCGGCGGCGCATCGCGATGCGGGGAGGCACCGGTGCGCGCAGCGAGCGGAACCGGCGCATGACGGTCCGCTCGCGGAACGGCCGCTCGATCATGCGGAACGAGACCTCGGTGAGCGCGAACGTGACGGCGAACCGCACTGCCATCACGAGCCACCGCGGCCAGTCGACGTCACCGCCGTCGTCGACCGCGCCGGGCCGCAACAGCTGGAAGACCGGCCAGTGCCACAGGTACAGGCCGTAGGAGCGGGTGCCGAGCCAGACCAGCGGCCGGAGGCCGAGCAGCTTCTGGCCGAAGAACGAGCGCAGGTGCGTCGCCGACGCGATGACCATCGTCGTGGCGAGCCCGACCACGAGGAAGCCACCGCGGTACAGCAGGTCGTAGCCGCGCACCTCGCCGTCGACGATCACGACGTCGTGGAACTTCCAGTGGGTGAGCACGAGGAGCGCGATGCCCGCGAGGCCGACCGCGTCGAGCACCCGACCCTTCGCGCGCAACGGGCTGCGCATGATGGCGTAGGGCCGCCACACGGTCGCGAGCGCGGCGCCGAGGAACAGTCCGCTCGCCCGGGTGTCGGTGCCGAGGTAGACCCGGTTCGGGTCCAGCGGGTCGTAGAGGACCATCATCCAGACGGTGGATGCCAGTGCAGCGACGACGAACGCGAGGCCGACCTTCGGCAGCCGTTCGCGGAAGATCCGCAGCACCACGATCATGACCAGCGGCCACACGATGTAGAACTGCTCCTCGACCGCGAGTGACCAGAGGTGGCGGAGGAGCTGCGGACGACCCTGGTTGTCGAAGTACGACAGGTTCTCGTTGATCTGGAACCAGTTGCTCCCGTAGAAGAGCCCCCAGAACAGCGCGTCGCGCAGCTTTGCCAGCGATTCCCTGAGGTAGGGCAGCACCGCCGACAAGGTGGCGACCGCAACCAGCAGCGCGACCAGTGCAGGAAGCAGGCGTCGGGCGCGACGACCCCAGAACCCACGGAGGCTGATCCGGCCCCGCCGCTCCTGCTCGCCGATCAACAGCAGCGTGATGAGGTAGCCGCTGATGACGAAGAACACCTCGACACCGAGGAACCCGCCCGGCATCCAGGACACACCGGCGTGGTAGAGCATCACCGCGATCACTGCGAGCGCGCGCAAACCGTCGAGGCCCGGGAGGTACGGGATCCGACTGATCGGTGCCTTACGAGGCGATGGCGGTGGGGGCCAGGCTTTGGCCATCAGAGCAAGTATCGCAACGCCGACCGCCGATTCCGAGGCATCCTCGCCCCAGCCGCACCCCAGCGTTCAGAGCGGAGGTGGGGTGAGGGGTTCAGGCCGCGGCGGGAAGACCGAGGTTGGCGTAGATGTCGCGGGTCGCGCCGGACCGGTTGAGCGTGTAGAAGTGCAGGCCCGGCGCGCCGGCATCGAGCAGCTGGGCACAGAGCTCGGTGGCGATGTCGATGCCGATGCGCGCCGACTCCTCGGGATCGTCGCGTGCCTTGCCGATCCGCTCGACGAGCCACGTCGGAACCGCCGCGCCCGACATCTCGGCCATGCGACTGACCTGACCCAGGTTGGTGACGGGCATGATGCCAGGCACCACCGGCTTGTCGACACCCAACGCCGAGAGGTCCTCGACGAGCGCGAGGTAGTGGTCGAGCTCGAAGAAGAACTGTGTGATCGCGAAGTCGGCGAGACGCAGCTTCGACGCGAGGAACTGCCGGTCCGTCTGGCGATCGGGCGAGCGGGGGTGCAGCTCGGGGTGGGCGGCGACGCCGATCGAGAACTCACCGTGCGCGGCTACGTCCTCGACGAGCTCGCTCGCGTGCCGGTACTCGCTCGTGATCGGCGCGCCGTCTGCCGG
>JBFWRK010000037.1:0-16477 GCA_050248955.1 Acidimicrobiia bacterium | reverse complement strand
CGACCTGCGGTTTAGGAAACCGTTGCTCTATCCCCTGAGCTACGAGGGCGAGACGTCCGCCGAAGCTCCGCGTGAAGCTCCGTGCGTGACAACGGGTGCTGATCATACGAACGTTCGTCCTCGTGTGTCAGAGCCTGGGTCGGCTTCGGAACGCGTATCTCGCCGAGCGGCGCGGCCTCTACCAGTGCGAGGACAATTCTCCTGGCTGAGAGTGAGGAGACCCCGCATGCCGATCGAAGTCGTTCGGGTCACCGTTCCACACTCCTGCGAGCCGCCAGTCCACCACGTCAGGCCAGAGCATCTCCTCGGGTTGATACCGCGGTTCCGGACGACGCGCAGCGGAGGTCCATCATGATCGGTCCAGCATCGGAGCTCAGACGGCTTCCGCTCACCGTCGCGAGTGTCGTGGCTCTGGCGGCAGTCGCATGCAGTGATCGGTCGAACCAGGACAGCTCGCTCGGTGCCGCGGCCACCGGCCCCACGTCGGTGGCCACTGGCATCACCATCGCGCCTGACCCCGGCAGCACGGCGCCGCTGTCCGTTTCGACCACCGGCCTGGACACCGACACCACGAGTTCACCCGGCACCGAAACCACGGCGTCCGTGCCCGGTTCGGGCACCGATCCCGGCACCGAGACGACGAGCTCGTCGGTCGCGGGCCAGAGCTTCCCCAACGCCGACCCCGTGACGGCCTTCCTCGTCAATTCGAGCATCTTCAACAGACGCTGTGGTCCCAGGCCGGCGGCGGACGTCTGGCTCTGGGGCTCGCTCGAGGGCGGCCCGACGCACGAAGAGCTCCAGTTCTGCGTCGCGGTCGACGACCACGACGACGTGCGGCTGGTCATCGTGCACGACGATCAGGTCGTGTTCGAATCCTCCGAGCCCCTCGTGATCTGGTACGCGGGCCCCGTGCCCGGGCACTACGCCGTTCGTGTCACCGGTGTGTCGAGAGGCCCGGACGGGTCAGGCGAGAGCGTGCCGACCACCGGTGATTCTGCACTCGACAGCAGCGTTCCCGCGACCTCGACCGCCGTCGACACCGCCGAGGAGGTCGTGCTCGGCGAGGCGTCGTTCGAGATGACGGTTCCCCAAGACGGCCACCACCTCGTGCTCGGTTCGGCAGCGTCGAACGGCACCCTGACCCTCGATGTCCACGGACCCGATGCGCAGGTCCGCCTCGGAATGGCGCAGTTCCCGAAGGGATCGCCTGCGGGGACGACCTCCACGTACTCGGAGGTACTCCTCGATGTGTCGGGTGGTGGCATCCGGCACGTCGTGAACGTGCCCCCGGCGCTCGAGGAAGGCACGATCCTGTGCTTCGCCCTGCTCGCCGACCAAACCACGGAGTCGTGCTCGGTCAGAGTGGAGGTCAGGAGCTGACGGATCGACCGGCTTCGCGTCGATCGCTCAGTCGCCGATGCCGTTCAACTCCTGCTGTGCTGCGTCCCGAAATTGTTCGAGACACCCGTGCTGCTCCGGCGATGCCGCCGAGAGCGACTCCTGGAACAGACTGATCGCCTCGCGGAGAGCGTCGGCCGCTTCATCGGGGCGCTGCAGGAGGACGAGGATCTGGCCCAGTCGCCATCGGGCCGCGGCCGTCGTGGGCGCGTTCGTGTCGACGGCGCTCAGGTCGGATGCCGCTCGCTCGAGGTCTTCGCTACCGCCGAGCCGCGACGCGAGCAGGCCCCTGGTCATTCGCGCGTCCATGTAGAGCGCTTCCGACGGCTCATCGCCGTCGAGCCCGGAAACGACTGGATCCAGCAGTTCGATCGCGCTGCTGGGGTCGCCTCCCTCGTACAGGCGAGCCCGGCCCTCACCGATGACGCTCTTCTCCATCACGTAGGAACCTGGCGCACCGCCGACCTCCCTGGCACGTCGGTACACGCCGATCAGCTCGGCCACGTCCACGTCGACATCGCTCGGAACTGCGCAACTCGGACCGGTCGGCAGCAGCCGCTGCAGCATCACCTCCGCCGAACCGAGCAGTGCCCGACCGTTGTCAGGTTCAGACTCGAGGATCTTGCGGAACGACGAAGCGGCGGCATCGAGGCGGCGCTGCTGGAGCGCGACGGCGCCGCGCATCAGGGTGACCAACTGTCCGTTCCCGCTCTGCCAGACCCGCTCGACGCTCGCGAACGCGTCGTCCGCTGCGACGTAGTCGCCTGACCCGAACAGCAGGAGCCCTCGTGAGAACCGAGCCAGATCGCTGACCCGCTGCTGCAACTCGACCTGCATCGCCTGCTCGGCGATCGGGTCACCAGCGAGGAAGTCGCCACGCGCTTCCACGGGATCGCCGAGCGGGTACGAACCGGCGATCTCGAGCGCTCGTGGGACGGCGAGTGTGGACACGTACGCGTAGGCCTGCATCGTGGCCTCTCGGTGATCCTCGTCAGTCTGGACCGACCCGAACACGACGATGTGTGCGTCCACGATCCTCGCAGCGCGTTCGAGCTCGCCGCGATCGCTCTCCTCACCGACCGCGATGTCCCGGTACTCGACGCCGGGCTGGAAAGGATCAGCCACCGCGTCCAGTTCCTCTCGAAGGTCCTCGGCGAACCGATCGGCGAGCGATCGGGTGGCCGCGACGACCTGGGTGCTGTCGCTCCCCGTCTCTCGGTGCTGGAACGGCGCCACGGCGATGCGGAGGTTTCCGGGGATCGGGTCCGCCGACGCCGCGACGGGCTCGTCACTGGTGATGTACACGAGGCCGAGGATGAGGCCCGAGACGACCATTGCGGTGGACCCGACGAGGAGCTTCCATCGCCTCGAGCGTTGCGGCCCGATCGCGTTGATCGCCACGTACAGCGCTCCGCACGCGGAGAGCAGGGCGGTGACGAGGACCAGCGCCCGTGCCACCGGGCTGGGGCGGAAGCCGAATGTCTCATGGGCCGCGAGAACGACGGCGACCAGACCGCCGAACGCAGCGATGATCGGGCCGCTCAGGCTCGAGAGCGTCCGCGCCGACGTGGGAACGGGACTGCTCGCATGCGGCTCGTGGTCCTCGGCGGCTGTCATTCGCGCCTCGCGATCCAGACGTTCTCCCGATCGCGAACGCTAGCTCGGACTGGTCAGGCGAGAGTTCTCCCACCTGGGCCGGTCGTCGACGCTTCCCGTTCGGAGGAGCCGACAGCGCAGGGCGCCGCGGCATCGCAACCGCACGTCGTCGCGGTCGGGGCATACGTCGAGACGGCGCCGGCGCGGTCGAGCTGGACGGAGCAGCACTGTTCGAGCAGACCCTTGAGCTGGCGGCGTGCTCGTTGCACTCGGGACTTCATCCCCGAGACCGAGATGCCGAGTTGGTCGGCCGCCTGCTGGTGCGTCTGACCGTCGGCGTCGACTCGAGTGAGGGCATCGCGTGCCGCGGGTGGGAGCTCGCGGAGCAGGGGTTGCAAGCACCGCGCCAGGTCCCGGGTTGCGTCGTTCGGCTGGTTGTCGGTCGGACCGGGGTCGGGCCAGCGATCGGTCTCGTCGATCGCGTCGTGGACGTGGCGGGTGCGGTAGTGGTCGATCACGGCGTTGCGGGCCGAGCGGTAGAGCCAAGCCATCGGGTTGTCGACGCGCTCGAGCGCGCCGGAGGCGATGCTGCGCACGACGACGTCCTGGGTGATGTCGGCGGCGAGCTCGCTGTCGCCGACCCGGGCGGCGACGAAGGCGCGGATCCGGTCGAGGGTCTGCGCCCAGTTGGCGTCGAGCCGTTCGCTCGTCGTGCTCGCCTGCTGCATGGCAGTCCTCCGATCTCCCCACCGTAGTGACGAAGACGGAGCGAAATGGACGCATCACCGCCGTCCCCCCACACGGGTGCGTCCCGTCCGGCGGTCGTTCGTCATCGGAGACGGCTCCCCCGACCGAGGGGGCCGATCACACAGGAGGACCTCCGATGATGACCAGCCGCGTCCAGCTCGCCCTCAACGTCAGAGACATCGAGGCGGCGACGCTCTTCTACCGGGACATGTTCGGCGTCGAGCCGGCCAAGCAGCGCCCGGGCTACGCCAACTTCGAGGTTGCCGACCCGCCGCTCAAGCTCGCGCTCTTCGAGAACCCGGATGCGGCGTCGGCGCTGAACCACCTCGGTGTCGAGATGCCATCGCCGGCCGATGTCGTGGCGGCGGCCGAACGGTTCGGCTCCGTCGGGCTCCACCACACGACGAGCGAGGCGGACCGTTGTTGCCACGCCGTGCAGGACAAGGTCTGGGTCGACGCCCCGGACGTCCCGTTGGGCGCGTGGGAGTTCTACACCGTCCTCGCCGACGATCCCGGCCAGACCGAGGCGTCCACGCAGAGCACGTGCTGCGCCGCCACGTCGACGCAATCGGCACCGTGCTGCGGCGCCGGGTCGGACGCCTGAGATGACCGGCCCGGCAGTGCTCGTCGAGGACCTCCACGTCGCATACGGGCAGACGTGGGCGCTGGACGGCATCGCCGTCGAGGCCGAGCCCGGCACGACGCTCGGCGTGCTCGGCCACAACGGCGCCGGGAAGACGACCCTGATCCGTGTCCTCACCACCCTCATCCGGCCGACCGTCGGTCGGGCGCTCGTCGACGGTCTCGACGTCGTCGCCGACGCGCCGGCAGTGCGCCGCCGCATCGGGGTGACCGGCCAGTACGCCGGGCTCGACGAGTTCCTCACCGCCCGCGAGAACATCGAGCTGGTCGGCCGCCTCGCCGGGCTCCGTGGTGCGGCCGGGCGGCGGGCCGGGGAGCTGATCGACCGGCTCGACCTGCACGACCTCGCGTCACGGCGGGTCGGGGAGCTCTCGGGTGGATCGCGGCGGCGGATCGACCTCGCCGCCAGCCTCGTCGGGTCCCCGTCGGTGCTGTTCCTCGACGAGCCGACCACCGGGCTCGATCCGATGGCCCGGACCGCACTGTGGGACGTCGTCGACGAGCTCACCGCCGCCGGCACCACCGTCGTGCTCACCACCCAGTACCTGGAGGAGGCCGACCGGCTCGCCGACGACATCCTCGTGCTCGACCACGGCCGCATCGCCGCCCGCGGCACCCCGACCGAGCTCAAGCAGATCGTCGGTGGCAAGGTCGTCACGGCCACGATCCCGATCCATCAGGTCGACCAGCTGCCGTTCCGTCCCGACACGGAGCAGCCCGTCGACGGCAATCACGTCCGCGTCGTGCTCACCCTCGGCAACGCCACCGCCGCCAGTGAGCTCGTCGCGCGAATCACCCGAGACGGCATCGAGGTCAACGACCTCGAGGTCGCCTCACCCAGCCTCGACGACGTCGTCCACCACCTCGCCCAGATCGGAGCCCCCGCATGACCAGCACCAGCACCAGCACCAGCATCAGCGATCGGTCACCGGTCGGGAACCAACTCGCCGCCCTCGTCGCCCGCAACCTGCGCACCAGCGCCCGCGTCCCGCAGCTCTTGATGTTCTCGCTCACCATGCCGATGGCGATGCACGTGCTGTTCAGCCAGGTGTTCCGCAGCGTCGCCGACGGACCCGGCTTCCCGGGCGGCGTCAGCTACATCGACTTTCTCACGCCCGCCATGCTCGCCGTCTCGACGGTGATGGCCGGCACGAACGCCGGGGTCGCCGCCGCGATCGACCACACCAACGGATTGCACGACCGCTTCGCCGCGCTCCCGATGCGGTCGGGGCTCCCCGGCATCGCCCGAACGATCCACGAGGCCGTGTTCACCGTCGTTCGTGCCGCAATCCTCACTGCCGCCGCCGTCGCCCTCGGCTTCCGCTTCCACGGGACGGTCGCCGACGCCGCCGGCGGGATCGTCGTGCTCGTCGTGCTCGCCGCGGCGATGAGCGCCCTGTTCGGGGAGATCGGCGATCGGCTCCGCCGTCCCGACGTGGTCCAGTTCGCCGGGATGATGGTGATGATGCCGTTCATGTTCGTCTCCGGCGCCTTCGCCCCGCTGGCGACGATGCCGGGCTGGATGCAGGCGGCGGCGGACCTCAACCCCGTCGCCCGCGCCACCGAAGCCCTACGCGGCCACGTCCTCGGCACCGCCGGCCTCGGCGACACGGCGAGCGCCCTCGTCGCCGCCGTCGTGCTGTGGGTCGCGGTGATCGTCGTGCCCGGCGTGATCGGACGCACCCCCGCACCGGCAGCGCGACAATGACAGCATGCCGATCTCGTCGTCACCAGCGGCGTCGGGCGGTGACGTCGATCATGCGGCGCTGCTGGGCGCTGTCGTCGCCGCAGTGCTGTCGCTGACCATCACCGACGGTCAGTGGACGTCGCTCAACACGTGCATCGGCCTGCTGCTGCTCGCCGTCGTCCTCGGCTTCGCGCCACCGACCCGCCCGGCCGGCGAGTCGTACCGCGCCATCGGCTGGTTCGCTCGCTGCGGTGTCGTCGGCATCTGTACTGCGCTCACCATCGCGTGGCCGCTCCAGCGACTCCTCATCGAGATGGACGACGTGTGCCTGTTCCGGAGCGACACGATCCAGGCATACGACCGCTGCGTCGCCGGCAGGGCGCGGTCGTGGCTGTGGCTCGCCGTCGTCCTCGCCACCGCATTGTGCGCGGTCGTCACGGCGCCGTCGTACTGGCGCGCAGAAGATCCGCCGGCGGCACCGGGCCAGCCGGATCGATGGTCCCCACCCGGCTGACCTCACCGACACCCGACGCGACGCTCAGCTCGCGGCGAACACCCATCGCTTCACGATCTCGTTGCTGGCGACGTACCCGACGGTGAGCGCGGCGAGCACGGCGAGGATCCGTACCGGCACGCCGACGAGACCGAGCGGTTCGGCGAACGGCGAGTACGGCAGCGCGACCGTCACCGCCGCGATCAGCACGCTGGTCGCGACGAGGGCTCGCCCCGGCCGGCTGCGCCAGAACGGTCGTCGCGTGCGCAGCACGAGCATGACAGCGAGCTCGGTCGCGGTCGACTCGACGTACCAACCGCTGCGGAACAACGCCTCGCCGGCGTCGAAGCCGACGCGCAGGATCACGAACGTGAGCAGGTCGAAGGCAGAGCTCACGAGGCCGAAGACGATCATGAACCGCCGGATCGACGCGATGTCCCACGCTGCCGGCGCGTCCAGCTGTTCGACGTCGACCGTGTCGGCGGCGATCGTGGTGCCCGGGATGTCGGACAGGAAGTTCAGCAGCAGGATCTGACGCGGGAGCAGCGGGAGGAACGGCAGGAACGCCGCCGCAGCCGCCATAGAGAGCATGTTCCCGAAGTTGGCACTCGTCGTGACACGCACGTACTTGAGGGTGTTGGCAAAGGTCCTGCGGCCGAGGCGGACACCATCGGCGACCACGTCGAGGCTCTTGTCCAGCAGCACGATGGCCGCGGATTGCTTGGCCACGTCGACGGCCGTGTCCACCGAGATCCCGACGTCGGCCGCGTGGAGCGCGGCAGCGTCGTTGATGCCGTCGCCGAGGAACCCCACGGTCTCGCCGCCCGCCCGCAGTGCCTTCACGACGCGCTCCTTGTGGAGCGGCTCGACCTCGGCGAAGACGGCGACGTGCGCAACCCGAGCCGTCAGTGCCGCGTCGTCCAGCGCGTCGATGTCAGCACCGGTCAGGATGTCGTCGCCCGCCAGGCCGACTGCAGTCGCGATCTTCCTGGCTGCGAGGTGGTTGTCGCCCGTGATGAGCCGGACCGACACGTGCAGATCGGCGAGCGCGCGGATCGCTTCCGCCACGCCCTGCTTCGCTGGATCCGCGAACGCGAGCAACCCGCGCAGCGTCATCTCGGACTCGTCCTCCGCGGTGGCCGAGTCCCGACCCGGCAGGGCGCGCGTCGCGACTCCGAGCACGCGATATCCGCTCGCGCTCAGCTCCTCGAAGCGGTGCACCACCTGCGCACGCGCCGACTCGATCGGCACCACAGCGCCACCGATCTCGGCGGTCGCGGATGTGGCGAGCACCTGGTCAAAGGCACCCTTCATGATCAGGGTCGGCGTGTCACCGGCGACGAGCACCGAGAGTCGCTTTCGCTCGAAGTCGTACGGGACCTCGTCGAGCAGCAGGGATTCATCTGGCGGCGCAGCACCGTGCAGGGTTGCCACGTCGAGCGGGTTCGCGAAGCCTCGTTGCAGGCCTGCATTGAGGCGGGCCAGCCGGAGCACTTCGTCGCTGGCGCACCCGTCGAGATCGAACGACGCGTCGAGTTGCGCCGCGCCGGCCGTGAGCGTGCCGGTCTTGTCCGTGCACAGCACGGTCATCGCGCCGAAGTCCTCGATCGCGTCGAGCCGCTTGACGATCACGTGCTCCTCCGCCATCTGCCGCGCCCCCGTCGACAGGCTGACCGCCACGATCGCGGGCAGGAGTTGCGGTGTGAGCCCCACTGCGAGCGCCAGCGAGAACAGCATCGACTCGACGAAGGGTCGATCCAGCAGGATGTTGATCACGAAGATCGCCGTGACGAGCACCACCATCGCCTGCACCAGCAGCATCCCGAAGGCGCTGATGCCGCGCTCGAAGCGGGTCGTCACGCTTCGCGTGGCGAGCTCGGCCGACAGCGCGCCGAACTCGGTCGTCCGTCCGGCCTTGGCGACGACGGCCGTCCCTCTACCGCTCACGACATGGGTACCCAGGAACACGGAGTTCGTCCGCTCCGACAACGCCGCCGACGGCGCGACCGTGCCCGGCGACTTCTCCACCGGGTACGGCTCTCCGGTGAGCGCGACCTCGTCCACGAGGAGGTTGCGTGACGCGACGACCCTGCAGTCGGCCGGCACGATGTCGCCGGCCCGCAGCACGACGACGTCGCCGACGACGATGTCGTCCACCGAGATCGCCGTCTCGCGGCCCTCTCGCAGCACCTCCACGTCGATGCGGACCCGCGCCAGCAAGGCGTCGACGGCGCGGCCGGCAGTGTGCTCCTGCCAGAACCCGAGCATCCCGCTCGCCAGGATGATGGCAAGGATGATCGCGCCGTCGGTGACGTCGCCCAGCGCCATCGACACGACGGTGGCGGCACCGAGGATCAGGATGATCGGGCTCGTGAACTGCGCACCCAGCAACCTCAGACCGCGGTGCCCATGGGCAGGTTCGATCGTGTTCGGGCCATTGACCGCAAGGCGGCGCGTGGCTTCGGCGTCGGTCAGCCCACCGATGTCGGTGGCGAGCGCGCCTTCGAGGTCTGGCACCTCCAGCGACCAGAACCGAGCGATGTCGACGTCGGCGCCTTCTCGCACCGAGGGCATCGCCGACTCCACGCGCTCATCTTGGTCCCGTAGCGTTCTGCGCGCAGCCCGCTCGCGTAGCTTGACCTCACGATGGGCGCCGACACCGATGACATCGTGATCAGCTGCCGGGGCGTGGTGAAGCGCTTCGGCGAGGTCGTCGCGCTCGACGAGCTCGACCTCTCGGTTGGCCGCGGCAGGGTCGTCGGCTACCTCGGCCCGAACGGAGCCGGCAAGTCGACGACGATCCGCATCCTCCTCGACCTCGCCCGCCCCGACGCCGGCGAGGTCCGCGTCCTCGGCGCCGACCCCCGTACAGCAGGTCCGCAGCTGCGCCGGCGGATCGGGTACCTGCCCGGGGAACTGCGCCTCGACGACCGGCTGCGTGTCGACGAAACGCTGCGGTCGTGGGCGAAGCTCCGTGACGACGCCGTCGACCAGGGGTACGTCCGCGAGCTCTGCGAACGACTCGACCTCGACCTGACGCGCGAGACGCGCGGCCTCTCCAGCGGCAACCGACGGAAGGTCGGCCTCGTCGGCGCGTTCATGGCGCGTCCCGAGCTCCTCGTCCTCGACGAACCGACGGGTGGTGTCGACCCGTTGGTCCAGGCCGAGTTCCTCGAGCTCGTGAACGAGGTCCGCGACGACGGCAGGACCGTCTTCCTCTCGTCGCACGTGCTCAGCGAGGTGCAGCAGATCGCGGACGAGGCGATCGTCATCCGGGCGGGCAAGAGCGTGGCGAGCGGCCACATCGAAGCGCTCCGCCAAACGGCCCGCCAGCCGTTCACCGTCTGGTTCACGGGACCGCCGCCGGAGGCCGAGCTGCGCGCCGCGGCGGGGATCGCGCAGATCGAGGTCAGGGGGTCGGAGGTACGGGGCGTGATCGAGGGGTCACCGAACGAGCTGCTCGCCGTGCTCGCCCGGCATCCGGTCGAGCACCTCTTGCTGCCGGAGCCCGACCTCGAGCATGCGTTCTTGCGCTACTACGAGAGCGGGACTCGATGACCGGCGCATTCCGCGAGGTGCTCGCACGGGGCCTGACGGCACTGCGCCGTTCGGCCTTGTGGTGGGGCGGCGGCATCGTGGCGCTCGCCGTGGTGAGCGCCGCGTTCTGGCCGAGCCTTGAGGGGAGCGCAGCGCTCGAGGGCTTCGAAGACATGGAGGCGCTCATGGAGGCGTTCGGCGCCCAGAACATGGCCACCCCCGCCGGCTACCTCGACGGACAGCTGTACGCGTTGATGCTCCCACTGCTGCTCTCGGGGATGGCGATCGCCGGCCTCTCGGCGATCACCTCGGGTGACGAGGACGCCGGCCGGCTCGAGCTGCTCCACTCCCTGCCGGTGAGCCGCCGCGCCGTGTGGCTCGGTCGCTGGGCCGCAGCGATGCTCGCGCTGCTCGGCGTCGCGGCCGTCACCGCCGGGGTCATGGTCGTCTCCCTGCCCGTCTTCTCGCTCGACGAGGTCGGCGCGGGCCGCATCGTCGACGCGACGTTCGGCTGCGCGCTCCTCGCCGCGTTCCACGCATCGGTCGCGTACGCCGCGGGTGGGCTCGGCGGGTCCCGCGGCTTGTCGGCCGGCATCGCCGTGCTCGTCCTCGTCGTCGGCTACATCATGGACTTCCTGCTCCCGATCGCCGACGCCCTCGCCGGAGTGCGGAAGTGGTCGCCGTGGTACTGGGCGATCGGTGAGCAGCCGGTGTCCAATGGCGTCGACGGCCTAGGGCTCGCGCTGCTCGCTCTGGTATGCGCGGGCGTCGTCTGGCTCGGGACCGCCGGCGTCGAACGACGCGACATCCGCTCGGCCTGAGACGCAGGCCAGGGGCAGATCGGTTCGCTCCGGGCGTGCGACGCCTCTAGCCTGGCGGGGTGACCGAGCTCAAGGAGGGCTCGATCCTCGGGCGTTCACAACCGGGGTCGGACAGCCGGAACCTCCAGGACGAGGACGCACCTCGAGGACGCACCTCGCGGCGGCTCGTCGTGATCGTCGCGTTCGCGCTCGTCGCCGCGGCGGCGGTCGCCATCGCGGTTCCGGAGCTCCAGCACAGCGAGTTGTCCGTTTCCGGCGTGGAGGACGGTGCAACGCTCAACGCCAGCACAGCCGAGGACCTCGAGATCGTGATCGGCTCGGGTGGCATGGGGGCCGGCGCGTTGAGCGTGCACGTGGACGGAGCACCCGTCGCCCCGGTGAGTGACGGGAGCACGCGCGTCGTACGTCTGGAGGGGCTCGCCGACGGCGAGCACACCGTCGTCGTGACCCTCGGCGGACGGTTCGGCGCGGACGAACGGACGGTGACGCGGCACTTCTCCGTCGATTCATCCGGTCCCTCGTTCACCGCACCGGCGCAGGTGCTACCGGCGACCGAGGGCGAGCGCCTGATCGTCACGGGACTCACCGAAGACGTCTCGTCGATCACCGTCGGCGGCGTCCCGACCTCCGTCGAAGGTGACGTCTACCGCGCTGAGCTCGCTCCGACGACCGAGCCGATCGAGGTCGTCGCGACGGACGCCCTCGGGAACACGACGCGCCGAGTCGTGGTCGTCACGGATACTCCCGTTGCGCCGGCCTACCCGGCATCGAACGGCGTCCACGTCGGCCAATCGGCGTGGGCGGACCCCCTTCGCCGCACCGCGATCCTCGATCTCGCGCGTAGCGGTCAGATCAACGTCGTCCAGCTCGACATCAAGGACGAGGTCGGCGACCTCGGCTACCCGAGCAACGTCCCGCTCGCCACGACCATCGGGGCGAAGATGGACTTCTACGATGCCCGCGCCGCGCTCGACGAGCTCCACGCGCTGGGCGTGCGCGTGGTCGGGAGGATCGTCTGCTTCCTCGACCCGACGCTCGCGCGGTGGGCCCTGGCGGCTGGCGAGCGCGACTACCTCGTCTACGACCAGTCGGGTGCGACACCGCTGCCGAGCGAGGACTACGGCGACGCGGCGTTCACGAACTTCGCCAACGCCGAGGTGCAGCAGTACCAGATCGACATCGCCGTCGAAGCGATCGACCTCGGGTTCGACGAGATCCTGTACGACTACGTCCGCCGGCCGGAGGGTGATCCAACGACGCTGACGTTCCCAGGCCTCGACACCTCACCCGAGGCCGCGGTGGCTCGGTTCGTGCAACGCTCCGCGGAGGTGTTCGGGCCGCTCGGTGCCGAGTTCGGTGTCTCCGTGTTCGGCATCGCCGCGACGCGGCCGACGGAGATCGGTCAGGACATCCGGCTCATGGCACCGTTCGTCGACTACGTGGCGCCGATGGTCTACCCGCAGGGCTGGGGCGACGGCGAGTACGGCGTCGAGCACCCCAACGCCCAGCCGTACGACATCGTGGTCCGCTCGCTCGCCGACTTCCATCACCTGACCGCAGGCTCAGGAGCGGCGGTGGTGCCGTGGTTGCAGGACTACACGGTCGGTTCGTTCGAGTACGCCGAGCCGCAGATCACCGCCCAGCTCGACGCGACCCGCGACAGCGGCTCGAACGGCTACCTGTTGTGGAACCCGCGCGCCCTCTACCACTGGACGGCGATCCAGCCCATCGGATGAGTCAGGTCGGATGAGTCAGGGTGCCGGCCGGTGCAGCAGGGCAGACGTCGCGGTCAGCCGCAGCACGCCGGGCGCCTCGCCGGAAGATGACGCCGTCGCGTCGACGACGAGACTCATGCCGCCGTCCTCGACCGGCGGGTAGACGAGGGCGATCTCGGGACGAGCAGTCGCATTGGCGAGGCTCGTGCGGCCGACGGACACGGACAGCTCGTCACCGGAGACCGTGGGCCGCACGGCGACGAGGTGCGGGCGGCCGCTGTCGGACACGGTGACGACGTAGGCGAAGTCGTAGCGCTCCGCCGTCGCCGCCAGCTCGTCGATCGGGACGTCGATGCTCATCGCCGGCCACGTTAGGCGCGGCACGGACCACGGCACCCGATGTCGGGGGTTGGGACGGCAGGCGGCGAGCCGTACGCTGCCGCCGGCTTCCCCGGCCCGGTCCTGCGAGCTGTGGAGGGGATGCCCGATGAGGCTCCATCACACCGATCGACGGCGCGCGATGCGCTCCATCCGAGTCACCCGCATCGACGACGCTGCTGCTCTCGCGCTGGCCAGCGTCTCCGTCGCACCCACGAGCATCGGCGCCTACTTCGGCGACCAACGCGGCCGTCTCCGGCTGTCGATGACGTTCGAGCTCGAGCACGCTCCCGAGCTGGCGTCGTGGCCCCTCGGCCTACCTGACCGATCGTTGCGGACGGCGCTGCTCGTCTCGAACGAACCGGTCGCGCGCGCGGCCAGCGAGGATCGCATCGTCAGATGGCTCAGGACGAGGGCGAACTTCGCGAAGGACGGTGTCGAGCTCGTCGACTGGATGGTGGTCGATGCCGACCTGCTCGAATCGATGTCGCTGCGGTCCGGCGTCGGTCGCTGGGCCCGCGGCTCGTCGTCACTCGCGGCGGCCGACGATGTCGACGATGTCGACGGCGCCGCATGACGGCGCAGGTGCCGCCGACGTCTGAACCGACGATCCGCTGCTGTCAGTCGCGCAGCTGGACGTCCTGCCAGGTCGACTTCGCCCCTTGATGACCGGCCATGGTGATGGTCACCGTGGAGGTGATCGCCAGAACGACGAGCGCCACCGACGCGATCGCGACGCCAGCCTTCGACCGTACGAACCGCGCCACGTGATGGGGAGCGGCCGACTCTCGACCGGCAGCCAGGTGGCGGCGCGCCCACCACCGCACGCCGACGATGATCAGCGCCACGGTGAAGAACACCAGCGAGACCGTGCGGGCAGATTCGCCGAGCTCTGCATGACGCCGGAGCGTCTCGCTGCGCTTGACGCTCTCCTCGAGCGACTCACCACTTCCTGCCGCGAGGACGGCGCCGAGCGCACCCACACCCGATGTCCCCACGAGCCACCAGCCGTAGCGCTCGAGCCATTGCAGACGGATGGCCATCGCGATTGCCATCAACCCGGCGATCGGGAGGAGCACGACTGGCACGTGGACCAGAAGCGGATGGGCGGGGAGGTCGAACAACTTCGAGAGTTCCACCCGCCCGACGCTAGAGAAGCGTCGCCGCGGGAAGCGTCGATCTCAGCCCATCCTCAGGTTGATCTCAGCCGACGGTCAGCTGCCGGCCAGACCGAACCATGGCTCGGCGTCGAGATCGCCGACGAGGATCGCCCGGTCTTCGTCGTCGGCCACGACCACCGCCCGGGCGGCAGCCAGCTCCGCACGTGCTTCGTCGTCTCGCCCGACGAGCGCGAACGCGCGCGCCTTCGCTTCGTGCGCGTAGGCGAGGTCGAAGTCGCCGATGCCGTTCGCTTCCACGATCGCGGCGCAGCGCTCGGCGTGGTGGAGCGCGGCTTCCGGCCTCCCGGCGATCGTATGCACCCGCGCCAGCATCCACGCTCCTCGCGCGTCGTTCAGCGAAGTGCGACGCGCCGCGTGCGACCAGTGGTAGGCAGACGCGTATGCCGAGCGGATCATCGCCTCGTCCTCCTCGGCGGTGCGTTCCGGCTTGCCGATGAGCTCCCACGTGGCGTTGTAGATCTCGATGCCGCGGTCGCGATGCTCTTCCGCCGTGAGATCGACCGGGCGTTGCGGCTCGTCAGGTCGGTCATCCTCGATGTGCCCGATCGGCTCACCCGTCTCGAGCAGCGTCTTGAGCCCGTCGATCACCGGCCGCCAGCCGTTGAGCGTCAGGCCCCACGTACGCGAGAGACCGCCGAAGTCCTCGTGCAGGAGGGTCAGGCGGCAGACGCCGTGCAGCGGCGTGATCTCCCACGTCACCCGGCTCGGCTCCTCCGCCGCGGCCTCGGCATCGAACAGCGCGCGGTACGTCATCACGAGCCGCCGGCCGGGAACGGCTTCGAGGACCGTGCCCTCGATCGCCGGTCCTTCCGGCCCGGTGTACCGGTAGGGAGCGCCGGGCTCCCATGTCGACTCCACTGCGGTGTCGTAGAAGTACTGACTCGTGAAGGTCGGGTCGGTGAGCGCCTGCCACAGCCGCTCGGGCGTCGTGCGGATGTAGGTCTCGTGGACGTGTCGTGGCTTCGGCATCAGGCTCGTGCTCCTCGGGTCAGGGTCGGTCGGGACGGATCAGGGCGAAACGGGTCAGGGCGGAACGGGTCAGGCGGGCACGCGTCCGGCGGCACTGCTCGTGTCGGACGACGCGGTCTCCGCCTCGAGGTCGGCGGACAGCTCGACGAGGGCGCGGGCGAACGGCATCGCGTACTTCGAGATCCACCGATCGTGGATCCGGCGGATTGGGACAGGGTTGAGGTAGTGCAGCTTCTCCCGCCCCGCACGCCGTGTGGTCAGGAGACCGGCGGCTTCGAGCACGGCGAGGTGCTTCATCACCCCGAACCGCGTCATCCCCGGCAACACGGCCGACAGCTCGACGAGCGTTCGTCCGTCGCGCTCGAACAACGCGTCGAGCAGCAGTCGGCGACTGGGATCGGCCAACGCCTTGAACACTGCATCCACACGGGCGACTATAGGTGACTCGATTGTCACCTATCAAGCGACATTCTTGACAACTGCGCTCGGATTTGAGGGACACTGTTCGTCGACAAACCGAACCACTCAGACCTCACAGAGGAGACGAGCAATGGCCATTCGCCTGGGCGACACCGCTCCCGACTTCACCGCCGAGACCACGCAAGGGACGATCAACTTCCACGAGTGGCTGGGGGACAGCTGGGGGGTCCTGTTCAGCCACCCGAAGGACTTCACACCGGTCTGCACGACGGAGCTCGGTTACGTGGCGAAGATCAAGCCCGAGTTCGACAAGCGGAACGTCAAGGTCATCGGTCTCTCGGTCGACCCGGTCGACTCGCACGTGAAGTGGGAAGCCGACATCGGCGAGACGCAGGGCACCCCGGTCAACTTCCCGATGATCGGCGACCCGGACCGGAAGGTCTCGGACCTGTACGACATGATCCACCCGAACGCGAACGACACGCTGACCGTCCGTTCGGTGTTCGTGATCGGACCGGACAAGAAGGTGAAGCTGACGATCACCTATCCCGCCTCGACGGGACGGAACTTCGACGAGATCCTGCGCGTGATCGACTCGCTCCAGCTCACCGCCGGCTACAAGGTGGCCACGCCGGTGAACTGGAAGGACGGCGACGACGTCATCATCGGTGGCACGGTCTCCGACGAGGAGGCGAAGACGCTGTTCCCGAACGGCTGGACCACGGTCAAGCCCTACCTCCGGGTGCTGCCCCAGCCCAACAAGTGAGCTAGTGCTCTGACCACGAACGTTCGCGCGCTTTAGGCGGCTGCGGCTCGTGGGTGTCCCCATCGTCGTTGTGCTTCACTGCGTAGCCGGGCGGCGTGTCGTCGTTGCGCGGCGAGCACTTCGGGGT
>JBFWRK010000036.1:0-16732 GCA_050248955.1 Acidimicrobiia bacterium | reverse complement strand
ACCTGGGACGAGGGCGTCGAGGTGTCGTTCGGCCAGTGGCAGAAGCTCGCGCTCGCGCGCGGCTTCATGCGCGACGAGCCGCTCCTGCTCGTGCTCGACGAACCGACCGCGGCGCTCGACGCGGAGACCGAGCATGCGCTGTTCGAGCGCTATGCCGCCTCCTCGCGCCGAGCGACCGAGGTGAACGGCCGCATCACGATCCTCGTGTCCCACCGGTTCTCGACCGTGCGGATGGCCGACCTGATCGTGATGCTGGACGGCGCACGGGTCGTCGAGGTCGGCACGCACGACGAGCTGATGGCCCGCCAGGGGCCGTACGCCGAGCTCTACACGATCCAGGCGACGGCGTACCGCTGACGCGCCGGAGGCGGTGCTTACTCGGCAGGCAACGACGAACGGCGCCCGCTCCCGAGGCACGAGCCCCGTGAGCGAGCGCCGCTCGGTGTCAGGCGATCAGTGGCTGCCGAGCGCACTCGTGTCGACGTCGCCGACGGCGAAGAAGCCGAGCGCACCCTTGCCGGGGTTGGCGAACTTGTGCGTCACGAACGGGTACAGGCCGTCCTCCGCGAAGTCGAACTCCACGAAGCCACCCTGCGCCGGCTGGAGGTCGAGCACCTGGGAGCCGCCGGTCGTCTCGTCCGGCTGCAACAGGTAGGCACCTTCCTTGAAGACGGTGTCGAAGATCGTCCCGACGATGTGGAACGCCGAGTTCTCGTTGGGACCGTCGTCGACGACCCACACCCGGTAGCGCTTGCCCGTCTCGACGTGGATCGGGGCGTGCTTGTACTGGCTGTGGTAGCCGTTGAACACCACGGCGTCCCAGTCCTCGTTCATCATCTTCGTCAGATCACCGACCTCGCCCTCCGGGCCGAGGTAGAGCTCGCTCTGGACCATCAGGTACTCCTCGTCGACCGGTGCGAGCTCCGGCGGATCGATGATGATCGCGCCGTACATGCCGTTGCCGATGTGGTGCAGCGTGGGTGCGGTGCCGCAGTGGTACATCCATGCACCGGCGAAATCGGCGGTGAACTCGTACACGAGCGACTCGCCCTGCTGGATCGTGCGCATCTCGTCGTCCCACGCGACCTTGCTGGCGTGGAAGTCGATCGAGTGGCCGAGCGTGCCCTTGTTGGTGAGCGTGATCTTGAAGGTGTCACCGACCTTGCCTCGCAGCGTCGGGCCGGGCACCTGGCCGTTGAACGTCCACATCATCTGCGTGACGCCGGGCGCCACCTCGATCAGCTCCTCGGTCGCGTCGATCGCGATCTCGTGCACCGTCGCGGAGTCGGCCGCCGGCAGGATCGGATCGCGCGGTTCCCACGTGTCGGCGGGGGCAGCGTTGGCGTCGATCGTCGCGCCCGTGCCGGCGGCCGCTCCATCGGCTGTCGCGGTGCTCGTCGCGTCGTGGCCGTCGGCGGCGGCGGTGCCACCGATGACGGTGATGTCCATGAGCATGCCCGCTTCCTTGTGACCGGGCACCGTGCACCACGCCTGGTCGCTCGCATCGAACGGGCCGATGACGATCGTCTCGTGACCGCCCGGATCGAGCAGCGCAGTGCCGGTCTCGCCCTGCACCTTCAGATCGTGCGCCATCGCGCCGACGTTGGACACGCGCAGCGTGACCTCGGCACCGGCGGGCACGTCGATCTTCGCCGGCTTGACGTAGAGGTCGCCGAGCTCGATCTCGAACTCGGTCTCCCCGCCGACGGCGGCGACACCGCTGGCGCTGCTCTTGTCGTCGCCGCTCGCGAGCGCTACGCCGACGATGGCGAGGATCAGAGCAAGGACACCGATCAACGTCGAGCTGACCCACCACCCGGTCTGGGTGTCGGCGCGGGTCGTTGTGGTGGCGGACTGCTCCATGAGCGTCTCCTCTTCGGAATATTTGAAGTGAATGCCATAAATATTCCGGGATCTCCGCCACCGCGGCAGGGCCAAAGGTCCCGCGTCGAGGGACACCTGGCCCGTCAGCGCGCGGATTCGGCCGTACCGCCGACCGGCTCGGACCGGCGGGTGGCACCGGCGAGCACGAGGTCGATGATGCGGGCCACCACGTCGTCGTCGACCGTCCCGTCGCTGACGAGCCATCGGTACAGCACGGGCGCGACGAGCAGATCGTGGATGAGATCGAGGTCCGCGTCGGCGGGAAGCTCACCGCGGGCGACGCCCCGATCGAGCACGGTGCGCAGCGGCTTGCGCCGCTCGGTGATGAAGGCGCGGTACGCGTCGGCGACGTCGGGGTTGACCTTTGCCGCAGCGATCATCTGCGGGAAGATGCGCTGGATCGCGTCGTCGGGCAACGGCTGGTCGATGGCGACGAACAGCGCCGCGATGTCGTCGCGCAGCGTACCCGTGTCGGGTATCGGCCGGGGCTTGATGCACGACATCCAGGCGTCGAGCAGCAAGGCCTCCTTGGAGGACCAGCGGCGGTAGATCGTCGCCTTGCCGACTCCCGCCCGCGCGGCCACGGCGTCCATCGTGAGTCCTGCGATCCCGACATCCGCCACGAGCTGGAGCGTGGCCGAGAGGATCGCCGGACCACACGACTCGTCCCTCGGTCGCCCGCGGCGCTGAACGGTCATCTCACGAGCCTGCCACGGGCGACAAGTCGGCCTGCGCATGATCGAAGGCGCCATCCGCGAAGACGACCACCTCGTGGGCGCGCGCCGGGAGGAAGCGGTACGCCGCAACGGCCGCGACGGCGACGACGCACGCCGCGATCCGCAGCCCCTGGGCGAGGCCTGACACGAAGGCCTCTTTCGCGGCGTCGGCGAACGCGCCACCGGACGTGCCGAGACCCGGTGCTTCGCGCAACGCTCCCCCGAGCGAGCTGCGCGCGGTCGAGAGCGCTGTGCCGCCGAGCCCGAACTGCGACGCGACATCGTCGATGCCGCTCGCGTAGACGCTCGCCACGAGGCTGCCGATCACCGCGACGCCGAGTGCACCGCCCATCTGCCTGGTCGTGTCGTTCACGGCCGAGCCGACGCCGGCCTTGGCTCGTGGCAGCGAGCCCATCACGCTCTCCGTGGCAGGTGCCATCGTCAGCCCCATGCCGGCCGCCATGACGCACATGTTCGCGATCACCCGCAGGTACGACGACTCGGCGTGCAGCGTCGACAGCACGAGCAGGGCGCCGGAGATGGTGCAGAGGCCGATCGTGACGACGCGCTTGGTGCCGAGCCGCTCGACGAGCCGCGCCGACAGCGGCGCGACGATCATCATCGTGACCGCATAGGGGATCAGGCGCACGCCCGCCTGCAGCGGCGTGTACCCGTGCACGAACTGCCAGTACTGGGTCATGAGGAACAACGATCCGAACAGCGCGAAGAACACGAGCGTCACTGCGCTGTTGGCCGCCGTGAAGCGGGGGTTCTTGAAGAACGACATGTCGAGCATCGGGTAATCCGTCCGCTGCTCCCACGCGACGAAGCCGAGCACGGCGCTGATGCCGACCGTGAACCCGAGGAGCACCTGCGGGCTCGTCCACCCCACCGACGGTCCCTCGATGATGCCGAACAGCAGCGCACCGAGGCCGACGATCGACAGCACGGCGCCGACCGGATCGAGCGGCGGACTCGAGGGATCCTTGGACTCGGGCACGAAGAAGTAGCCGGCGACGAGCGCCGTAGCGGCGATCGGCACGTTCACCCAGAACACCGAGCTCCACGAGAAGTGCTCGAGCAGCACGCCGCCGATGACCGGGCCGAGCGCGACACCCAACCCGGAGAACCCTGCCCACACGGCGATCGCTCGACCGCGCTCCTTCGGGTCGCGGAAGACGTTCGTCAGGATCGAGAGCGTCGACGGCATCATCAGTGCACCGCCGACGCCCATCAGCGATCGCGTCAGGATCAGCTGCACCGCGCTCGACGAGAGCGCGGAGAGCACCGACCCGGCGCTGAAGATCGCGATGCCGAGGCGCAGCGCCCGCTTCCGCCCGAAGCGATCGCCGAGGCTGCCGGTCGTGAGCAGCAAGCCGGCGAACACGAGCGTGTAGCCGTCGATGATCCACTGCAACTGGCTGTTGGTCGCGCCGAGCTCGCTGACGAGCGACGGGATCGCCACGTTCAGGATCGTGTTGTCCATCACGATGATCAGCAAGCTCAGGCACAACGTGGCCAGCGTCAACCAGCGCCGCGCATGCGTGGCGTCATCGATCATGTCGGAGCGGGGGTGAACGCCCATGGGGGACCTCTCGCGTCGTCGGGGCGATGATCGACGCCAGCAACGCACGATCAACAATTAGATACGGAACGGTTCCGTATCGTAAACGATCCTTGTCCACCGAGCACGCGCTGCGGCCTCGACAGATGTCACGTCAGCGGGCCGCTGAAAATGGTCGACGGGCGCCGTCCGATCTCCCAATAGGGTGGTGCTCCCCCGCACGACCCGAGAGCAAAGGGGATCTCCCGCGTGCCCATCGTCGAAGCGACCGGTCTCGAGAAGCGATTCGGCGAGACGCGAGCGCTGCGCGGTCTCGACCTCGAGATCGAAGCAGGCACCGTGCTCGGCGTGCTCGGACCGAACGGTGCCGGCAAGACGACGGCGGTCCGGATCCTCACCACGCTCATCAGCGCGGACGCGGGCCGGGCGTCGATCGACGGGATCGACGTGAGCAAGGAGCCGCAGCGGGTCCGCAGCCGCATCGGGCTCACGGGCCAGTACGCCGCCGTCGACGAGCGGCTGACTGCCCGCGAGAACCTCGAGCTCGTCGGCCGGTTCTTCCGCATGTCCGGCGGGCGAGCACGCGTCCGCTCGTCGGAGCTGCTGAAGGCGTTCGACCTCGAGGAGGCCGCCGATCGAGTGGTCAAGGGGTTCTCCGGCGGCATGCGCCGCCGGATCGACATCGCGATGAGCCTGATCGCCCGACCGAAGGTGCTGTTCCTGGACGAGCCGACCACCGGGCTCGACCCCGTCAGCCGGCTGGGCATGTGGGACCTGATCGAGGAGCTCGTCGCGCAGGGCACCACCACGTTGCTGACCACCCAGTACCTCGAAGAGGCTGACCGTCTCGCCGATCAGATCATCGTGATCGACCACGGCACGTCGATCGCCGAGGGAACCGCCGACGAGCTCAAGTCGCAGCTCGGCGGCGAACGGGTCACCCTGGTCGTGCCGCCGACCACCGACGCCGACGCGGCCCGAGCCGCGCTCGAGCGCTACGCCGTGCCGGGCGCGCCGGTCTCCCAAGAGGGACGCCAGCTCACGATCGCCGTGCGGCCGAACACCACCGCACCGGAGATCGTGCGCGCGCTCGACGCGGCCGGCGTCGAGGTGACCGACGTGTCCGTCGAGCGCCCCAGTCTCGACGACGTCTTCCTGGCCCTGACCGGCCACACGGCGAGCGACAGCGAGGAGATGCCATGACCACGCTCACCGACGCGATGCCGGCGACGAGACAACCCTCCGACGACGAGCTGCCGCAGGGTCTCGGTTGGGCGCTGCGCGACTCGTGGAACGAGGCGACGCGCCACATGCGGGCGATGCCGCGCAACATCGACATGATGGTCTTCGCGACCGCTCAGCCGATCATGTTCGTGCTGCTGTTCCGCTACGTCTTCGGCGGCTCGATCTCGGTCCCCGGGTTCTCCTACAACCAGTACCTGATGCCCGGCATCTTCGCCCAGACGGTGGTGTTCGGCTCCGTGTACACGTCGATCGGCCTCGCCGAGGACATGCAGAAGGGCTTCATCGACCGGCTGCGCTCGTTGCCGATCTCCCAAGGCGCGGTGCTCGTCGGTCGCACGATCAGCGACACCCTGAGGAACGTGATCACCTTCGTCGTGATGCTCGCCGTCGCATTCGCGATCGGTTTCCGCTTCGACGGCGGCTTGGTGCGCGGGCTCCTGGCGACGCTGCTGCTGCTCTACTTCAGCTACGCCTTCAGCTGGATCCAGGCGCTCGTCGGGCTGTCGGTGAAGTCCGTCGAGGCCGCCAACTCCGCCGGCTTCTTGTGGATGTTCCCGCTCACGTTCCTGTCGTCGGCGTTCGTCGACACCTCGAACATGACGCCCTGGCTGCGCCGCGTCGCCGACGTCAACCCGTTCACGCTCGCCACGAACGCATCTCGCGCGCTCTACAACGGCAATGATCCCGGCGACACCATCTGGCAGTCGCTCGCCTGGGCGACGGGCCTGATCATCGTGTTCTCGTTCCTGTCGATGCGCCGCTTCGCGAGCACCCCGCACCGCTGACCGGCGGCGCGCAGCGCGCGGCGTCACACCGAATCGGGTAGCTCGGTCGAGCGGCGGACCATCGCTCGCTCCAGGACTGCTCGCACGGCTTGCGCCCGCGTGCGCACACCGAGCTTCCGGTAGCCGTTGCGGATGTGCGACTTCACGGAGTTCACCGAGACGTGGAGCGCCTCGCCGATCTCGATGTTGCTGAGACCCTCGGCGATCAGGATCAGCACCTCGCTCTCGCGTTCGGACAACCCCGCCTCGCGCCCCGGCCAGCGCCTCCCCGGCGGCGCGTGGCGATCGGTGGCCGGGCTCTCGGTGACCACCCGCTCTCCCCGTGCGACGCGCTCGAGCGCGTCGACGAGCTGCTCCGCGGTCAGGTTCTTCCCGAGGTACCCCGTGACTCCCATCTCGAGTGCGCGCTGCACGACCTGTGACTCGAACTCCCACGTGAACACCGCGACGTGCGCCACGTTCGGGTCGGAGCGCAGTCGCAGGATCTCGTCGTACCCGCTGTTCGGATGGCCGAACGTGTCGAACATCGCGACATCGACGGGAACGGAGACGGGTGCCCCGCGGAGCGGCACGTCGACGACGACCACTCGATCGGCGAAGGGTTCCAGCATCCGCGCCAGGCCGGCGACGACCAGCTCGAAGTCGTTCGTCAGGGCGACCCGCGCCGGTGGTGCAACCATGGCGACGATCCTGACGCGTCAGGATGCGACGCACAATACCCGTAGGGGTGAGGCGCCTTGGGCGGCGATGATCGACGATCATCTCGTGTCCGGCTCCACCTCACTCGACGCCCCAGCCGTCGACGTTCCCTTCGACGTGCTCGACATCGAGACCGTCGACGAGTTCCGGTTCTGGGCGAAGGGCATCGCAGCCACGAGCCCGGCGGCGTTGGTCCTCGATCTCGCTGGCGTCGCGCTCGTCACGGCAGCGGGCATCAGCGCCCTGCTGGACGTGGAGCGCGAGCTGCGGCCCGGGGTGCCCCTGGTCATCGTGAACGCCGTCCCGATCGTGCGCCGCGTCCTCGCGATCTGCGAGCTCGACACGCGGTGGCTGCGTCCGACGCGCTGACGCCGCGCCGTCCGACCACCGGCTCGCGTGGCCGTCCGACCGGTGTCGCTCGTTCCGACCGCTGTCGTTCGCTCCGACCGGTCGCCGCGGCGGGAGGTAGCTTCGCCCGCCATGGGGGCACTCGACGCGATTCGCGTACTCGATCTCGGGCTGTTGGTGCAGGGACCGCAGGCGGCGGCGATGTTGGGCGATCTCGGGGCCGACGTGATCAAGGTCGAGCTGCCCCTCATCGGTGACCAGGCGCGCTGGATCGGGGCCTCACCACCCGACGACACGCGCGCCCCGTACTTCCTCGCCAACAACCGTGGGAAGCGCAGCATCACGCTCGACCTGCGAACGGCGGGTGGCGTGGAGGCGTTCAAGCGCCTCGCCGCGACCGCCGACGTGATGATCAGCAACTTCAAGCCGGGCACGCTGGAGGACTGGGGACTCGGCTACGAGGCGCTCGCCGAGACCAACCCGGGCCTCGTGTACGCGACGGGAAGCGCGTTCGGACCTGCCGGTCCCGATGCGGAGCGGGAGGGTGCCGATCTCGCCGGTCAGGCAGCGAGCGGGTTGATCGCCACGACGGGGACGGACGACGGCGAGCCGACTCCGATCGGCGTCACGATCGCGGACCACATCGCCTCCCAGAACATGGTCGCCGGCGTGCTCGCCGCGCTGCTCGCCCGCGGCCGAACAGGACGGGGCCAGCGCGTCGACGTCTCGCTCGTCGGTGGCCTGATCTACGCGCAAGCCGCCGAGTACACCGCGTACTTCCTCAGCGGTCGCCAGCCGGGCCGGTCGAACCACGGGCACCCGCTCATCCCCGCCGTCTACGGCATCTTCCCGACGGCCGACGGCTGGCTCGCCGTGATCGGTGTGCCGCCGCACCTGAAGGCCGCCTTCTACGCGGCGATCGACCGGCCGGACCTTGCCGAGGACCCGCGGTTCTCGGGGCTGTTCCTCATGCCTGACGACAAGCGAGCACTGTTCGCGATCCTCGACGGCGTGTTCCGCACGGCGACGACCGAGGACTGGCTCACCCGCCTCCGCGCCGCCGGCCAGCGGGTCGCTCCGGTGCGCGACTACGCGGCCGTCGCCGTCGACCCACAGGTGCTCGAGAACGGCTACATCGTCGCCGCGAACGACCCGGCGTCACCGACGTCGATGATGGTCGGCTCGCCGATCCTCATGTCCGACACGCCGACCGAACCATCGACGATCGCCCCGGAGCTCGGCCAGCACACCGAAGAGGTGCTCCTGGAGATCGGTTACGGCTGGGACGAGATCGAAGCGCTCCGCGCCGCCGGTGCCTACTGACGTCACGCCGCCGCGCAGTGCGCGAAGCTGCGAGTCGTGGACAGTGATCTCGCCGCCAAGGCGTGGCTCGCCGGCGTCTTCGATCGCGCCGCACCGACGTACGACGAGGTGGCGGGGGCCTATCACGAGCACTTCGGTGAGCGGCTGGTCGAGCTCGCCGGTGTCCGCCGGGGCGACGCGGTCCTCGACGTCGGGTGCGGCCGAGGCGCTGTGCTCGTGCCCGCGGCGAGGCGGGTCGGGAGGGCAGGGCGGGCAGTCGGCGTGGACATCTCGCCCGAGATGGTGCGCCTCGCCCGCTCGCGCGTCGATGCCGCCGCGCTCGACGTCGAACTGAACGTCATGGACGGTGAGCAGCTCGACGTACCGGAGGGCTCGTTCACCGTCGTGCTGTGCGGCTTCGGGATCTTCTTCATGCCCGATCCCACCCGGGCGGTGGCGGGCTTCCACCGTGCCCTCGCGCCCGACGGGACGGTCGCGCTCTCGACGTGGGGCGCAGAGGACGAACATTGGTCGTGGGAGGACGAGCTGTTCGCCGATGTCGTCGTCGACCGTCGCGCGGTGCAACGTCCGTTCGATCGCGTCAGCGACCTCGAGGCGTTGCTCGGCGACGCCGGCTTCGGCGACGTCGAAGTGCGAACCGAGCACCACGACGTGCGCCTCACGGACGCGGACGAGTGGTGGGCGTGGAAGTGGTCCTACAGCCTGCGTGGACTGCTGGAGCAGATGTCGCCGGATCGGCTCGAGCACATCCGCCGCGAAGCGGCCGACAGGATCTCGGCGATGGCGGCCGACGGCGAGATCCCGCTGCGCTTGGAAGCCCTCATCGCGCTCGGACGCCGCTGAGCGCCGGCCACGCCGCAGGTGTCACTGGGGTCGCGCGTCGATCTCAGCGAGCACCTCGCCGATGATCTTCGTCGCCTTGTGCGGAGCCAGTTCGTCGCCACCCTCGGCCTCGGCCACCTCTGAGGCGAAGGCCTGCACGGACGGCGTGCCGCCGACGAGCACGTGGCGCAGCGACTCGGCGCTGGCCTCGGCATCCTCGAGGGCCTCGACTGCTTCCGCGACGTGCTGGGGATCTTCGGCCACCGCGTGCACGACGGCCATCGCCTGCTCGTGGCCGGACGCCGTCGACACGGCCTCACCACGGTCGGGATGCTGTTGCGCATCCCACTCGGCGAGTGCCTCGAGGTAGCCGCCCTCCCCGGGGCGCAGCACCATCACACCTGCACCGGCGGCAACCACCGGATCCGAGCCGTCCTCTTCCGAGTCGGCGTTCTCGGGCGCGTGGCGTGACAACACCACCGGAACGGTCAGAGATCCATCGTCGTGGCGAATGATGTCCATGACCCTGTGTGCCCACGAAGTGCGGCTTCTACTCCAGGAGGCGAGGCATCGGGGGAGACGAGCAGGACGACTGGTCGGGGTCGCACGCTCCTACTCGGTGCAGCAATCGGTCGTAGCGTTGGCCCATGGTCAGCGCCTTTCGCACCCACGAGGTCACCAACCAGCCCCCGCCGCTCACCGACTACAACGTCTTCGCCGCCGACACGGCGCTGGTCGACGCCGTCGAGCGGGAGGGCGCCGGGTGGGCGGTCGGCGAGCTCCGCGAGCTCGGCGAGAAGGCCGGCAGTCCCGATGCCCAGGAGCTGGGCCGTCTGGCGAACACGTACTCTCCGGTGCTCCGCACCCACGACCGCTACGGCAACCGGGTCGATGTCGTCGACTATCACCCGGCGTACCACGAGCTCATGCGCACATCGATCGGGCACGGCCTGCACGCCGCGCCGTGGTCGGACGGCCGGCCCGGCGCCCACGTCGCCCGCGCCGCCAAGGTGATCACGTGGTACCAGGTCGACGGTGGCCACGTCTGCCCCACGTCGATGACGTACTCGGTACTGCCCGCGCTCCGGCACAACGAGGCGTTGGCGGCGGAGTGGGAGCCGCGCATCGTGTCGCGCATCTACGACCCGGCGAACCGTCCCGCATCCGAGAAGGCGGGCGCCACGTGCGGCATGGCCTTGACGGAGAAGCAGGGCGGCTCGGACGTGCGCGCGAACACCACCGTCGCACGTCCCACCGAGGACGGCGCGTACCTCCTCACCGGGCACAAGTGGTTCTGCTCCGCGCCGATGTCGGACGGGTTCCTGATGCTCGCCCACGCGCCGGGCGGGCTGTCGTGCTTCTGGGTGCCGCGATGGACACCGGACGGCGGGCGGAACCCGATCGCCATCCAACGTCTGAAGGACAAGCTGGGCGACCGCTCCAACGCCTCGAGCGAGATCGAGCTGCTCGACACGTGGGGCGTGCTCGTCGGTGGCGAGGGCGCCGGAGTGCGGACGATCATCGAGATGGTCAACCACACGCGGCTCGACTGCGTGCTCGGCTCGACCGCGATCATGCGCCAGGGCGTCGCCCGGGCCGCCTGGCACACCCGCCACCGGGAGGCGTTCGGCAAGGCGCTCGACGAGCAACCACTGATGGCCAACGTGCTCGCCGATCTCGCGGTCGAGGCCGAGGCAGCCACTGCGGCCGCGCTTCGGCTCGCCCGCGCGTTCGACGCCCCTGCCGGCGACGAGCACGAGGCACGCATCAAGCGCCTGGTGACCCCGGTGATCAAGTACTGGACGTGCAAGCGGGCACCGCAGCACACGGCGGAGGCACTGGAGTCGCTGGGCGGCGCCGGCTTCGTCGAGGAGTCCGACCTCCCCCGCCTGTACCGGCAGAGCCCCGTCAACGGTGTGTGGGAAGGTTCGGGGAACGTCATCTGCCTCGACGTGCTGCGGGCCTTGGCCCGGGCACCCGAGACACTCGACGCCTACTGGGACGAGGTCGCGCTGGCGGCCGGCGCCGATCGGCGGCTCGACGACGCTACCGAGTCGCTTCGAGCCGAGCTGGGCGACCTCGACGCGCTCGAAGCGCGCGCCCGCCGACTGGTGGAGCGCATGGCCGTCGTGTTCCAGGGCTCGCTGCTCGTGCGCCACGCTCCCGCAGCCGTCGCCGACGCGTTCTGCGCCTCCCGCCTCGACGGCGACAGCGGTCTCGCGTTCGGCACGCTGCCACGAGGCGTCGACACCGGCGCGATCGTCGAACGGGCCCGCCCCTGATCGCCCGGATTGTCGGCCGCTCGGTGCGTCAGAGATGAGCGAGCAGCCGGTCCAATGGCCGAGGCACGTTGCCGAGATCGAGCGCGTCGACGAGCACCGTCGCGTAGTGGATCTTCCGGCCGCCGCGGGTGCCCATGAAACGCCGCAGCTGCGCCTCGTCGGTCCGTCCCTGTTGCGCAGGCTGCTTCTGGAAGATGCGGAACGATCCGAGATCTCCCTGCGCGTCGAGGATCTGCTCCACGCAGGCGGCACCGAGCGAGCGGATCAGTTCGTCCTCCAGGTCCGCGACGCAGACGTAGAAGCCGAGCGGCTCCATGTCCGCGCGAGTGAGGTTGGCGCCGAGACCGGCCCGCTGGAGACCGCGTTGGAAGGCGCCCTCCTCTCCGGCGTCACAGAGGCCCGCGAGTCTGACGTCGAGCCCTCGAGGGCCGAACAGGTCCAGGAAGTGCCCGATGGTCGTCGCACCCCCCATCGGCACGACGGAGATGCCCTCGTCTCGAAGATCCCGACCAGCGCGCAGAGCGAGCGCTTCGAGCGCGCGCTGGTCGCTGATCCCCTCGACGAGCACGACCGTCTGCGCGTCGATGCCGGCGGCCAGCACGTGCTCCACTTCCACTGCCGCAGCTTCTCATCACACCCTCGGCACGCGCTGGTGCATTCGGGCTCGCGTCCCGCGACGGCGCTCAGAAGAGGCGATGCGAGCCGACGACGCGCTCGTGAACGGCACCGCCGGAGTCGTCGTGACCGCCGACGGACGTCCCATCGCCGTCATGGCCTTCACCGTCGCAGGAGGTCGGATCGTCGCCATCGACTCGCTCGCCGACGGCCGACGCCTCGACAAGCTCGCCCTGCCCGACCTCGGCGATTGAGACGCCGGTCGAGGGCTCGGCCAGGCGTCGGCGGACCTCAGCCGCCCGGCTGTTGGCCGGCGATGTTCACCATCCAGCTCACGCCGAACTTGTCGGTGCACATGCCGAACGTGTCGCCCCACGGCGCCTTCTCCAGCGGCATCGCGACCTCGCCGCCGGCAGAGAGCTTCTGCCAGTAGCCGCGCAGCTCGCCCTCGTCCTCTCCGCTGAGGGACACGGCGAAGTTGTTGCCGGGCGTGAGGGCCATGCCGTTCGGCGTGTCCGCACCCATCAGCGTGAGACCGCTCTCGGTCACGAGCTCGGAATGCATCACCTTGTCCTGCTCGGCCGGATCGTCGCTCGCGCCGAACTCACCGAACGTGCTGCGCGTCAGCTCGCCGCCGAACACCGACTGGTAGAAGTCCATCGCCTCTCGGGCGTTGTCCCGGAACGACAGGTACGGGTTGAGACGGGTCGTCATGGTCGGGCCTCCTCGCGAGCGCAGTTCTCGGTACGAGTGTCGCGCGGCACCCGATCGTTCGATTCACGCGTTCGAGGAGCGCGGCGACGACGGCAGAGCTCGTGGCCGGGCACCCACGAGGCCCGCGGTTACGACCTTCGGCCCTGGAAGCACCCTTCCGCGCGGCGCAAACGTATGGCTATGACTACGGGCCCTGATCCCGCTGCGAAGAGTGGCTCTCGGGAGGACGCACCGGAACGCTCCCCGACAGCGCCCGAGGTGGCGTCGGCCCGGCGTCGGGCAAGCATCGTTGCTGCGGTCGCCGGACTCGTGCTTGCACCGTACTTCTGGCTGTCGGTGGCCGTGGTGGGCTGGCCCGGTAGCGAGGCTCCGCCGGTCGGTGCGCCCCCAACGGACTACGTCGAGTTCTACGTCGAGGAGTTCTCACGGATACCTCTCACTGCCACGGTGGCCATCGGAAGTTGGGCCATCTGGCTGGTGCTGGTCGTCTCGGTGGTGCGTGCTGCCTGCCGGCGGCTCGATCTCGCCGCCGTCGTGGCGGTCACGCTCGCAGGTGCATCCACCGCGGTCTACGCAGGGGCCGAGGGCGTTCTGGCATGGCCGACGATCGGGATGAGCGCGCACGACCTCTCCGGGAACCTCGACGCCGGAGTTGCCCAGGCGCTGGTGTTGTCGAGGGACGGCCTCCACGCGGCGGCGAGCGTGCTGCTCGGGATCTCGATGCTGGTGGTCTCCTGGCTCCTGGCCCGGAGCGACCTGTGGGGCCGCTGGTTGCTCGCGGTGGTCGGATTCCTCGCCGCGGTGTCGGCCTGCGCCAGCATGATCGTGGGTCCAGAGGGCCTCGGTCCAGGAGGGATCCTCCTGTGGGGCATCGTGGTCGCGGTCGTCATCCTGATCGGCCTTCGGCGCGAACGCGCTGGAAGGATGAGTCCATGTCCGTGAGCGACCTCCCCATGATCGGGGCACCTGCCACGCGAGCCCTTGCGTCCATCGGCGTGACCTCGATCGGCGACCTCGTCAACTACTCGAAAGCCGAGCTGCTGGCACTTCACGGATTCGGTCCGAAGGCGCTTCGGATGCTCAGCGAAACGCTTGCCGACGCCGGGCTCTCGTTGCGGGCCTGAGACTCCTGTCGGAGGCAAGACCGCGCAGCGCACCTGCCCCGAACGATGGAGCGGCGCTGTCTGCACCGCACCCTGGTCGGTCTCGCCCAACTGCGGCAGGCGACGCGGCCGAGCTACCCGCCGACGCGAGAGAGCAGCCGGCGGTACTGCTCGATGGTCCCGGGAAGCACACGCAGGTGGACGATCGTGCCCGCTGGCTTGTCGACCAGGTCGACCACCTCGCACACGGCGGGCGTCAACGGAGAACCAGCAACCACGACCTCGCCGGTCTTGATGATCGAGGGGTCGTCAGCTTCATCGAGGAACGTCCACACCAGCCCGGTTTCGTCCTCGCTGTTCAGGTCAGCCGGAATGTCGATGTGCGTCATGTCGCCTCTTCTCGAGCCTCGGCGTAGGGGTTGCGACGAAGGTTGCCGAACGCAGTGGCCAGTTCGTCCACGGCATCGAGGCTAGGGATGAGCACGGTGTATTGCGGTTCAGCAAACGTGGGCAGCACGACGAAGCCCTCGGCGAGCAACTGGCCCACCGTCGTGCGGTAGATGGTCGGATAGCTGTGAGGTTTCCGCGACAGGATCGTTCTCTCGGATGTCGGGCCGATGTCGCCGTACGCGACGAAGACCGAGACACCGAACACGGGAGCACCGTCGAGGATGAACAGGCGATTGACGCCGGGCATGGGATCGAAGGAGCAACGGCGTGTCCGGACCACCGCGCAAGACAACCGACGCATCCAGCGGCGCGTGCTCGTCACGCACCCGAAGGCGGAGTTCCTCCCGATCGTCGGTCATCGCCCGAACACTCCCCTACCGTTGCTCGTGTACGCCCCCGCGCAGCCTCTCCCGCCCGACGGTGATGCGGCTGGGGACGAGCACCATCCGTAGTGTTGCCACTGCACCGCCTGTAGTGTTCGACCCGCACCAAACGTAGTGTCCACTGAAGTTCGGGGGAGTCCGGGTCGTGACGAACGCTGTCGACTTCTTGGGCACCTACGTGCGGCGCGTCATCGACGGCGAGATCGACGACCTGTTCGCTCAGCTGCCCGCACTGTTGCTCGACGGTCCCAAGGGTGTCGGCAAGACGGCCACCGCGACGCAACGGTGCCGATCGGTCCGCCGACTCGACGTTGCATCGGAACGCGAAATCGTCGAGGCCGACCCTGCGATCATCGGGCGAGACCCCGCACCGTTGCTGATCGACGAGTGGCAGCGCGTCCCGGCCGTGTTCGACGCTGTGCGTCGCCTCGTCGATGATGTCCCGACCGCGGGCCGCTTCCTGCTCACCGGTTCGGCGTCGACAACCCAGACACATTCAGGGGCCGGACGCATCACCACTCTGCGTATGCGCCCACTCTGCTTGCACGAGCGTCGCCCGGCGCTACGGGGCGTGTCGTTTCACGAACTGCTCGCCGGCCGTGCTGTGATAGAGGGCCGCAGCGATCTCACGCTCGCCGACTACGCCGAGGAGATCTGCGCCGGAGGATTCCCTGCGATGCGTCGCCTCAGCGGCCGACCGCGGGATCGGCAGCTCGACAGCTACATCGAACGGATCGTCGACCACGACCTCCCCGAAGCCGGCTTCCACGTCCGCCGACCGGCCACCGTCCTCGCGTGGCTGCGCGCCTACGCCGCGGCCACCGCCACCACGACATCGTGGGACAAGATCCGCGATGCAGCGACCAGCGGCATCGACGACAAACCCGCCAGGACGACCACCCAGCCCTACATCGAGCTGCTCACTGCACTCCGGATCCTCGACCCCGTTTCTGCGTGGATCCCGTCGAACAACCACCTCAACGCACTCATCGGGGCGCCGAAGCATCACCTTGCCGACCCCGCTCTCGCTGCTCGACTGGTCAGGGCGAGCGCGTCCCAACTTCTCACCGGCGCAAGCCCGTCCACGTCGATCCCCCGAGACGGAACCTTTCTCGGAGGGCTGTTCGAATCTCTCGCTGCTCTGTCAGTCCGCACGCTTGCGCAGAGCTGCGACGCCCGCGTCTCCCATCTCCGAACCAAGGGCGGGCGTCACGAAGTCGACTTCATCGTCGAGACAGATGATGGCGCAGTCGCCATCGAAGTCAAGCTGTCGGCAGCAGTCAATGACACGCACGTCTCGCACCTGCACTGGCTCCGCCACGAGCTCGGCGACGACTGCGTCGACGTCGTCGTCCTCAACACCGGCCCCGAGGCCTACAGACGCCCGGACGGAGTAGCAGTCGTACCGCTCGCCCTGCTCCTCCCGTAGCGCGACCACTCATGCCTCCTGACGCGGATGACGGCAACCGCCTTGCCGCGGGTGGGCCGACGCGACCCGCTGCGCCGAGGTTGTGCAACACACCGTTGCACAACCACTGAAGAGACCGTGCGCCGCCATCTCGACCAGCCTCGAACGCCTGAATCGCCGACCTCGTGGGCTATCGGCGTGGTCGCGTTGTATTCGGCATGAGCGAAGCCGCTTTCCAGATCGGAGGGGCTGTTTCGTTCTCGGATCCGAGCCCCCTGTCCCAGGCGATGCCCGCCCTGCTCGAGAGCGCGGGCAGCACCACATGGATCATCTACCTGGTGTTTCTTGGCGCCCCCGGCAGGATTCGAACCTGCGACCTGCGGTTTAGGAA
>JBFWRK010000035.1:0-16874 GCA_050248955.1 Acidimicrobiia bacterium | reverse complement strand
CACTCTCGACGGTCGACTCCAACGCCGGGGACCAACCCATCCGAACCACCTCCACATCTCGTGAGCGATGCCCGAGAAGGCTTCCCGGACACTCAGCCCGAGACGTGGATCACCCGTATAAGTGCCGTTGAAGCACACGGCAAGATGTGCCTCACACAGCAGTAGCGGGTCCGGCCGGCGGATGGTTCACAAGGACGACAGCCGGAACTCGAGATCGACCGTCGCTCGAGCTACGCGATCGGGAAACGGCTCCTGGCCGATACTCCGAAGGATGCCTACGGCCCACTCCGGCTCGATCGGCGCCCACGTGTTCAGGTCGAGGCCATCGGGCGGCTCGACGACCGTGAGATCGACGTCGCGGTCGGCGAGCAGATGAGCGAGGTGTTCCCCCCAGGCTCGACCGGCCGGGTCGGCGTCGACCACGGCGACCACGGTGTCGCCGTGGTGGGTGGCGTGGGCGGCGAGGCGGGCGGCGACGCGCTGGTCGGGCGCCTGGGAGCCGAGTATGCCGACGGATCGGTAGCGGGCTTGGGCGGCGGTCAGCGCGTCGGGAGTGCCTTCGCAGACCACCAGCACGCCTGGCTGCACGTTGCCGGTGGTGCAGGCCCAGGCGAGGCGGGGGTTGGTGCCGAGCGCGCCGGCAGGGTTGTCGTACTTGGGGCCGTCGCCGGGATCGAGGTAGCGGGCCTGGATGTAGCTGATCTCCCCGGTCTCGTCGAGGGCGGGGAACGTCGCCGCGACGGTCGCGCCGTGGGGCAGGCCGCGGGCGCGTCGCATCATGTGGCGGCCGGGGTCGGCGCCGAGGTGGTTGGCGCGGATCGTGTCGTCGTTGAAGCCCCTGCCGTGCAGCCAGTCGCGGACCGGCGCCCCGGCGGACGCCCACAGGATGCGCTCGCACGCCTCGGCGTAGCGAACGACGGTGTGGTCGAGCGGCACGAGCGTCGGTGTCGACGGTGCGGGTTTGCGGGTGACGGGCGGGAGTGGCCGGTCGGGGGTCATGCCGGCCCGGTTGGCGAGCCAGTCGATCGCTTCGCCACGTGTGGTGCGTTGGGTTGCGACGACCAGGTCGATGGCGTCGCCGCGGTGGGTGTTGTCCCCGGACCAGCACCGCCACCGTTCGTGTCCTCGGTGATCGGTGTGCATGGTCACCGACGCGTTGCGGTCGGTGTGATCGGGGATCGGACAGTGCCATCGCCGACCGCGGATCTGGTGGGTGGCGGGTTCGGCGAGATCGTCGAGCAGTGCGGTCAGGTCGGTGCGGGCGAGGACGTCGCCGATGTCCCAGCGGGGCCGGTGCTCCGGGCGGGGGCTCATGGCGTCAGGCGCGCATCGCCCCGTCGGTGTCGGCGAGCTCGCGTTCGGCGGTGGTGAGCACGGTGTGCACGACGGCACCGCGGCGTTGCAGGCGCCACAGCGCTCTGCCGCGTACGAGTTGGCCGACCCAGGACCGTTCCCGTTCGGAGAGCGCGAACATCTCGGCAGCGACGCCGACCTGGTCGGGGGGATGACGAAACACGACCCTGGTTTGGATGTCCGACAGCAGCCCGGCGGCGATCTTCGCCACGGAGGTGCCGTCATCTGCTTGGGCGGTGAGATCGGCGGGGCGATGGCAGACCAGCCAGGTGGATACCCCGTAGGTGCGTGACAGCTTCAGCGAGCCTTGGAAGTGGCGGGCGCCGTATCTGACGGCCGCCCAGGCTTCGTCGATGACCTGGATCACCCGCCGGTCCGAGTCGCGTTGCAGGACCGCGGCCAGCCAGGAGGTCGCGGCCAGCATCACCAGCGGGAGGGCTTCGTCGTCACCGTAGACGGCGGACAGGTCGATCACGAAACCCGGCCCCGAGTCCCAGTCGACGTGGACGGAGGTGGGCCCGTCGAACATGCCGGCGAGCGTCCGCGTCAACAGCTTGTCGAGCGCGAACACGACCGGTGTCGCGGCTTGGGCCAACTCCAGCGGCGTCCGCCGCGACAACGCGACCAGCTCGTCGGCCGGGTGAGCGACGGTGGCGGCGACGTCGCCGAGCGTGAACGGCGAGCCGCGACGGGCCAGCGACGCGATCGCCCACCCGAGCACGGCGTCCTCGGTCGGGTCCAACCCCCGGCCGAGCACCCCGGCGACGAGGGCGGTGGCCAACGACTGACGGTTGACGGTCTCGGTCGGGTCGCCGCGGTGGTCCATCGGGTTCAACCGGTCACGCCCGCCGGGATGCAGGCGGATGACCGGCAGCCCGTGAAGCGCGGCGAACGGCCCGTACTCGCCCTTCGGGTCCAGGATCGTGACCATCCGCTTGGCGCCGTAGACGGCCAGTTCCCGGCCGAGGAACGCCTTGACGAGCGCCGATTTGCCTGAGCCGATGTCGCCGGTGACGAGCACGTTCGGGTTCGTCAGGTGCCCGGTGGCGTAGAGCTCGAACGGGTCGAAGAAGAACCCCGAACCGCCACCGGTGACCGACACGCCGACGTACGGGCCGCGTTCACCGAACCCGGTGTCGGTGTGACACGGGTAGACCGACGCGAGGTGCGCCATCGTCGCCCGGTGCCGCTCGATCCGCAGCCCACCAGTCGGCCGCCACGACGGACGGTCGTCGTCGGTCGCGCGTGCTCGCGCATCGGGTGGTCGCCGGCGGGTCATGGCGCCGTCGTGGTTCGGGACACAGCCCGGCCGAGCGGCAAAGCGGCGACCCAGCCCTGCCCGTGGCGGGCCTCCAGCGGGCGCAGGTCGAGCAGCGACTGAGCGGCGGCCTGCTCGACATCGGCGCAGTCGTCGTCGAGCTGGTCCAAGTCGGCGGCGGTGACGGTGACGATCCCCACGAAGCTGAACTCCGCATGGCCCTCGGACAGCTCCCGCTCTCGGGCTTCCACGTCGGCCAGGCGTTTGCGTTCCCGGGCGTTGACCCGAAACCCCTTCTGGCTCTTCATGTCGGCGTCGGCCTCGCGGGCCATCACCTCGCGATCCGCGGCTCGAGCGGCGCGACCCATCGGGACCGGCTCCAACACGACCGTCAGCGTGCGAACGCAGTGCGTCTCGACCAGCAGGCCCGACAGCCAGTCCGAGCCGACGGGCAGTTGCGGCCAGGACGCGACCCGATAGGAACGGTGATAAGCGCCGTCGACGTGGACGTGACCCCAGTCAGACTCCACGGCCATCGGACCCCACTCCAACGCCCCTCGCCGAACCGCTGCCGCCAACGACCGGGTCAACGTCGCGACCTGGGCGGCCCGGTTCGGGTCGGAACGCACCCGCACCGCGGCGGACACCTCCAACGCCGACAACGGCCCCTCCACCGCCAGGCCAGCGGCGTCGAGCCGCGACGAGAACAAGCGAAGCTCCTCGGCGAGCGTGTCGACCGCAGCGGCCAGCCTCGACGCGGCCCGGCGACGGGCCCGGACCCTGCGTTGGTCAACGGTGACGGCAACGAGAACCTCGTGGGCGATCGTGACCGGCGCCTGCTCGTCGACCAACGCCGCGTAGTCCGCCATCGCCGGCTCCCCGGCACGAGACCACAGCCCGATCCTGTCGAGGAACGCACGGTGCTCGTCGCTGCCGACGGGGTGCGCCCACTCCTGCCACACGACCTGGGCCACCGCCGAGTGCTCCCGGGCGAACGGCGACAACGCCGCGCCCCAACCGGCGAGCATCGCGTCCTGCTCGACCGCGGAGGCGAGCGGGAACCCTTGCCCGCGGACCCGCAGCACCGCGGTCAGCCAGCCGGCGGTGCGGTCCCGCACGACCCCAAAGGGAACGTCGACGGGTTCGAGGAGCTCGAGGCCGTGCAACGGCTTGGGAAGGGCGGCGTTGGTGTTGTCGCCCAGCAGCGGCGGGCGGACCCACCGCCGCCGACCCAGCCGCCGCCCGACGACGAGCCGGGCGCCCGGGGCGAGGATCTCGGCGAGCGGTGCGCCTCGCCAACGCCCGAACGCCACCACGCACCCGAGGACCGGGCCGGCGATGCCGACGGCCGGTGGGAGCGGGGTCTGCAACACAAGCGCGAGAACCAGCACCCCGACGACGACCGGGATCGCCTGGCGGGCACCGAGACCGAGGAGCAGGCCGGGCTCGTTGGCATCGGCGAAGCGATAGGAGCGGGCGTCACTCACGACTCACCCGCCGGTTCGTCGCCACCCTCGCCGTCGAATCCGCGTCGCGGCGGACCGGATGCCGGCGTCGACGCTTCGGTTCTGGCCCGTCCCGGGCGTCTCGGCGGCCTCGACCGTGCCGGTCCGCTGCCGCCCGGGCTCGGCGCGTCGGTCTGCGCCGGTGACCTCGGCTGTTGGCCCGTCGATGCCGCGGTGCTGGCGGGGGTCGCGGGTTGGTGGCCGGTGAGCCCGGCGATCCCACCCGAGGACGCCCCCTGCGCGCCTTGCTGGCCGGCCACTTGACGCGTCGCCGCGGACGCTGCCGTGGTGGCGCCGAGACTCTTGACCATCAGCGCGGTGTGCGCGGCGGTCGTCGCGCCGCGGGCCCAGCCGCCGGCGATGCCGGAGCCGACCATCGCGCCTTCCACGGTGGGCATCAGCTTGTAGAGCACGACCGGTGTGACCGCGGCGATCAGGAAGCAGATGAACCCTGTCATCAGGGTGCCGACCGCGGCGGCGCCGTCGTTGATCAACGACGCGGAGTCGGGATCGCCGGCCGGGTTGGCGATCAGCTTCACCGCCACGACGAGGGTGATGACGATCGCCAGCTTCGACACGACGAGCGCCACGGTGAGATGGACGAGCTTGCGGGCGGAGCCACGGAACAGCGGGAGCACGTTGGCGGACCACACGATCGGCGCCAGCGCGGCGGCGACGTAGATCAGCGCCGAGCGCATCATCAACGCCACCACCAACCCGATCAGCCCCAAGAACCCGAACAGCAGACAGAGCGGTCCGACGAAGGTGGAGCCGAGCGGCCCGGTCGTGGTCGCGACCAGCACCATCCGCTCCAGCATGGAGACGAGATCGGGGCGGCCGATCTGCCACACCATCGCCGAGGCTTCGTCCACCACCCCGATCAACACGTCCAACACGGTGAGGGCGAGGGCGGACGCGACGATCGCCCGGGCGCCCTCCTTGACGGCGTCGCCGAGCTGCTCCGGTCGGCCCGCCAACGCGGCCTGGACGGCGGAGGCGAGCATCATCGCGATCGTCACCGCGAGGGCGATCAAACCGACCTGGGCGGCCAACTCGTTGCGGAACCAGCCGGCCGTGACCCGCGGGGTGGTGCCGGAATCGAGCACCGACCACACCCACTCGATCAACAAGGCGAGCCCGTTGGCCACCCAGGTGTAGATGCCGGTGATGACCTTGTCCCACGCCCACCCGACCGCAGAGCCGACGGCGTCACCGACGAAACCGAACAACGATCCCAACCCGCCGATCGCCCAGTCGAACATCACCCACCCCCAGCACTCGGCCACGACAGGACCTCGAGCACCTCGGCGGCCGACGCGACCGGTGCGCTCACCGCCAGCGCCGGGGTAGGACCCGACCGGGTCGTCCACCCGTCGACCCGCCAGTCGCCGGCCTCCCAGACCAGCTCGACGGTGACCGTGCGCCACACCTGCCTCGGCGCCGCCACGTCCGCCACCGTGATCACCGAGACCGTCCACACCTCCACCGCGGCCGAGGCTCGGTCGGCGTGAACGACGCGGGCGGTCAACGGCAACTCGGTGAACGTCACCGATTGGACGGTGACCCCGGCGGCGCCGAGCTCCCCGGACATCTCCCCCAACTGGGCCGCCGAGTCGGCGGCCAGGGTCGGTCCGTAGCGAGCGGAGGCCAACGTCTCGATCATGTCGGTGCGAGTGATGAACCCTGCCCGGGCGATCTCTCCGGTCAGGCGGACCGCCGAGACCGCGACGGCGACCGCGCCCGACTCGTCGTGCGACCATCCGCCGGGGACGCCATGGCGGGTCGACGCCGGGCCACGCCCAGCGACCTCGCCGGTGGCCGCAGGGGTTACGGGCCCGGTGTCGGTGTCGGTGTCGGTGCCGGTTGAGGGTGTGGAACAGGCCCGGAACCCGATCGCGACGAGCACCACGACGGCTGCTGCGGCGGCGTACACGCGTGCGCGGCGCATGGTCAGGTCGCGTTGTAGACGGTGGTGGCGATCGTGTGGGCCAGCCCGGCGATCATCGCCGCGCCGATCCCACCCAACACCCACTTGCGGCCAGCCGACGACGCCGAATAGTTCGAGCCGAAGTGGCCGACCCCTGTCGCGACCCCGCCGATCAGCAGACCGGCCACTGCCGCCGCGATCGCCGCGTACTTCAACCAGCCGAGCACCTGGGTGATCAGCGCCCCGCCGGGCAGCGAAGCGTCGGGTGCCGGGTCGGGGACCTGCGCCAACGCCGGCGTCGACAACGCGACCACAACTGCGACGGTGAGGCCGGTTCCGACGAGTAGACGTGCTCGTTGTCCCCTGGACATCTGCACACCCCCTTCATGGTTCGAGACACCCCTCGCGGTGTCGCTTCTCGAACCACTCACCCACCCACGACCCACTCGCCGCGCGACACCGCCGTCGCGTCCATCAGGCCCACGAGAGCATCGAGCCGGCGTCCACCGGCTCGATGCGTCCGGGCGATGCCTACGTGTCTCGTTCTGGCCTCGTCGTGGGTGGGAACAGCGTTGTGAAGCTGCTCGCTGCCCCGTTCGTCGCGGTCGTCGCCGGTCTGATGGCGTTCCCGGTGCTGTTCGCCACCGGCGACGGGCCACGGTTGGGCTGCGCCTCCTACGCCGAGATCGACGCGATCCTGGCCACGATCCGCACGTTGGAGTCAGGCGGCGACTACACGGCACAGGCAGCCGGATCGTCGGCGTCGGGCGCCTACCAGTTCATCGACAGCACCTGGAACCACTACGGCGGCTATGCCCGGGCATGGCAGGCCCCGCCTCACGTGCAAGACCAGAAGGCAATCGAGCACGTCCAGGGCATCCTCGACGCCCACGACAGCGACGTCGCCGCCGTGCCCGTCGTCTGGTACCTCGGGCACCTGCCAGCCGACGGCTCCGCCGCGTGGGACACCGTGCCCGCCCCCCGCGCCGGCAACGTCCTCACCCCCCGCCAGTACCAGCAGCGGTGGCTCACCGAGTACGAACACCAACTCGCCGGCGTCCCGACCGACAACGGTCCGGCAGCAGGGGGTTGCCTGCCGGGCACCCCGATCGGCGCGCTGGGCGACGGCTACGCCTACCCCGCGCCCCGCGAGCTGTTCGCCAACGCCCCGGTCGACGCCCCACACCACGACTACCCCGCATGGGACTGGGGGCTGCCCGTCGGCACGCCGCTCTACGCGGTGCGCGGTGGCCGGGTCGCGGCGGTGCAGCACTGGCCCTACAACTGGTGGGACCACGGCTGCGGCGCCAACGTCTCTGGCTGTCAGACCTGCGGGATCGGCGTCACCGTCGAAGACGACGCCGGCAACCGGTGGGCGTACTGCCACGGCATCGCCGTCCATGTCCAAGTCGGCGACACGATCGCCGCTGGGACACAGATCCTCACCTCGGGCAACACCGGACGCTCGAGTGGCCCGCATCTTCATCTCCAGGTCCGCACCGCCGACGGGCAGCTCCGCTGCCCCCAACCGCTCCTGCGGTCCCTGCGCGACCATGCGATGGGCGTGGACCCTGTGACGCTGCCCACCGCCGGTTGCTTCTACTGACCGGCCCGGCCGCTCGCGCGGTGACGGCATAACGGCAGCGGTTCGTCCGGGGAACCTGAGAGAAGCCCGCGACTACGCTGTTGATTGCTGCTCCACCGGTGTCGATCGTGTCGTGTTCGTGGAGCCACGGCACCACCGTGAGGAGCCGTTGCGATGTCTCGAATCGACGACCCCACCAGCTACGACCCGTTCTGGTGCCGTCTCGCCGACCTCGCCGATCCCGCCACCACCCCGCAGTGCCGCCGCGCCCTGGTCGAGGACCTCGTCGTGTGCGAGGCCGAGGAGGTCGCCCACGGCCACCGGCACCTCACCATCGTCCACGGCTGCCCCGACAACCTCCCCGACAGCCGTGACCTCGACGCCTTCTACGACACGCTGCGCGTGCTCGCCGCCGAACCCGGCTGGGTGCGGGTCCGCGGCACCTCCGACTACGTGACCGTCACCGCGCGCGGCGGCGACGCCGACCAGCGCATCGACGCGTTCGCCGCAGCGGCGCGGGCCGCCAACCCTGGCGGCTGGGTGATCGTCCCGGCGCCGTACCCGCGGTCCGCCACGACCTGACCGACTGGCCCACCTCGCGGCTTCGCAAGCCGCGATCGGCGCGTCTCGCCGGCGCGCCGTGGCCGGTCCGGAGCGCGCCGGAGCGTGATCCCGCGGGCCTCACGGTTGATGCCGTCTGGTCAGCTCGTCGACGAGTCCCGTGGCCGCCGGCGAGGGAGAGGCGTCGAGATCGGCGAGGTAGACGCTCAGCTCGCGGCAGGCGGCGACGATCCCGGCGTGGTCACCCGTCTGGTGCTCGACGCCAATCCGCCACCGGTAGAGCTCATCGTTGCCGGCAGCCCGCGCAATTCGCAGGTGATCGCGACGAGCGCCGCGTCCACTTTGGCCCGCCTCGATCGCGACATCGACCAGCGCCTCGACGGCCTGTTCGATCAGCCGCAAGGCGTAGGCGACGTCCTGGTCGCGGTACGCCCAGTCGTAGCCGGCCCGACCGATACGAAACGAGCGGCGAGCAGGCGGTGAGGCTGTCTTCCGTGTGTGGTTGCCGGTTGCCTGATCGCTTCGCACACATCTCCTCGGCGCCTCGCAGGGAGGCCCACCAGGAGAAGAGGCAGCGATGAGTGGTTGGCGGAGTGGTTGGGTTCTAGCCGCGTCGGTTGGCATGTTGGCGGCGTGCGGCGCCAACGCGGCGGTCGGCGAACTGTCCAACGACAGGGGAGCGCCGTCGTCGAGCGCCGCGACGGGTCATGACGGCGCTGACTCGGTGACGTCGGTGATCGTCGGTGGTCACGATCGGGCCGTTGGCGTGTACGCGACAGAGTTGGCGCACGGGCACGACGAGTTGATCCCGTGCATCGCCGATGCGCTGCTGGTGCGCTGGCCGGATCTGGCCGATCGTGTGGCGGACGCGTCGTGGCCGGCCGGGCAGGAGGAGAGCGACGTGCGCTACCTCGGACTGGGCTGTGTGTTCCAGGACCGGCCGAACATCGTCGATCAGGACGCCGCCCGCCACGCGGTGGAGGAGCTTCGCGGCGAGCTGCAGGCACGGTTTCAATCGGCGGGTCTGCCGGCGGACGATCCGACGATGGACTGCGTGATGTTGGGCATGTTCATCGACGCCAAAGACTTCTTGGCGGCGCTCGTCGAGGGTCGGGTGCCGACAGCGGCCGAGTTCGAGCAGAGCCGCACCGTGTTCGACGCCTGCGACATGGCCCGCCCGTCATGACCCGCCACACCGTCCGCGGCCGGTGCGGTGGCGACGCACAACCGGCGTCATGTCCTGTTGCGCCGATCGCCGATCTTGGTGTCGTCGAGGGCGACCTGAGCTGGTGGTCGTGGCGGACGACTCGATGGTTCGACGTCGGCGTTACCAGCGGCGTCGTGGGCGGCACCTGGTGCCGCCCAGGCGTCGTGTGGACCGCGGTCATCGCAGTCGGCTTCGCTCTCATGTGCGCGATCGCAGTCTGGGAACAGTCGAGCGCACGACCGTCAACTCGGATCGCCGTGGCGCTATTGGTCGGCACCGCAGGGGCGCTAATCGGATGCGGTTTGGCGACGGGCGAGTGGCGTCGCGTGGCGTGCGCTGGCGTCGGCGCCGTCATGGCCGCCGGACCATGGTGGACCTCCTCGGTTCTGCTGCACACGGCATTGATCGCCGACGGCGACATCATGCTCGTCGCGACCGCCGGGCTGCTGTTCGGGTTGCTCGGCATCGACGTCGCCGGCCTGTTGCTGGGGTCGATCGCGGTGGTGTGGCTGCTGCGAGGCTGGTGGTCGACGATCCGACGGCAGCACCCGATCAGGTTCGCACCGATCGTCGTGAACGCGATGTTGCTGACCCTCGGTGGTGTCACCGTCATCGACGCCGGGGATCTCGCAGTCTCGCTGTCCCGATGACCGGTTCGCACAGCCACGACGACTGACGAGCACGCGCCGAGCTGGCGTCACCATGGCTCGACGTGGCGCCGCTTCGCTCGAGCCCGTCGATCCGCCGATCGCGCCGAGGCGGTCACCGGTCGCCACGAGGTTGCTGGCGGCGCGGCGGAACGTTGGGATCGGCGCCACGAGCGGAAGGAGCGAATGGGTGGATGTACGACGGGCCTTCGGGCGGCTTGTCCGGGCGGTCCGGGCGGCGGTCATGGTCGCCTTCCTGGGTGGCGCACCAGTCGGATTGACGACCCTGGCGAGGTGGTTGTTGGGTGGGCGGTGGCCATGGAGCGGCTTTCGTCCCGCCGGTTGGCACCCGGATCGACTGTTCGCGCGATCTGACCAGCCGCTGAGCACCGAGGCGGTGGTCGAGTTCCTGAGCCGGTTCTGGTTGTCCTGTGCGTGGCTGACGGTGGTGATCGTCGCCGTCAACGTGATCGCAGAGGTCGCGGTGCAAACCCGTCGCGGGGTGACGATGCGCCCGGTGCGCGGGTTCACCTGGTCGCAGCGGATCGCCCGGCGGATTGTCGCGCTGGTCCTGTCGTTGTCCAGCGGTGTCCCGCTGTCAGCCGGCGCAGCCCACCCACCGGCATCTGTCTCGCCTGCCGCGCCGGGGAGGGCGACGGTCACCGCCGTCGCCGCCATCGGCTCGCCGTCGACGTACGAGGTGCGCCGGGGTGACAGCTACTGGGCGATCGCCGATCACCACCTCGAGATCGTCCTCGGCGTCGAGCCGTCCGAATCACAGGTGCTCGACCACACCCGCCAGGTGATGGACGCCAACGTCGCCCGCCTCGGCAACCGGTCACCCGCCTCGATGCTCTACCCCGGCGACGAACTGATCCTGCCCGACCCGGCCGACCCCCCTGTGGTCGCCGCGACCCCCGAACCGCCACCAACATTCGAACCGTCGGCGCCGGTCACGGACGTGAGCATCACGCTCCCACCGATCACCCCGACCCCTCCCACCCCGACGCCCCCGGCATCGACAGCGGACGGCTCGAACGGCCCGATACCGGAGCCAACGCTGAACCCGGAGCCGACGCTGATGCCGGAGGTGACGTCGCCGCCGGTCGGATCCCCGGTGTCGCCGCTGACATCGGACGTCGCCGCCGATGTCGATCAGCGGGCGGCGGGCGGCTCGGTACCGGTTGGACCGGTGATCGCCGTGGCGGGGCTGCTCGCATTGGCAACCGGGCTGGGCGCACGGGTGCGTCTCCTGCACCGTCGTCGGCACGTCCGCACGATCGGCGGCACCCGGTCGCTCTCGGCGAGGTCGCGAATGGCGGAGCAGGCGTTGCTCGCCGCCGCCGATCTCCCACTGGTCCGCTGGGCCGGGCAGCACCTCGCGGTGCTGACCGCAGGACTTGACCGACGCACGATCGACGGCTGGCCGGTCGCAGTCGAGTTGAGCGACGTCCAGGGGATCGAACTGCTCTGGTCGAGCCCACAGCCACGTTCGCCGTTGCCGTGGCGAGTCGCCGATGGTGGCTGGTCGTGGCGGCTCGCCTTCGACCCCGACCAACCGACACCGGCCGGCGAGTTCCCGGCCCCGTTCCCGACGCTGGTCACCGTCGGACATCGCGACGACCGTCAACTCCTCCTCGATCTCGAGGCCGTCGGTTCGCTCCAGGTCACCGGTGATCGGCGACGGGTCGCCGACTTCCTGCGATCGATCGCCACCGAACTCGCCGCCAACGACGAACTGTGCAACGCCTACGTGCACACGATCGGCCTCGACCCGACGATCACCGGTCTTGCCCGATTGACCGAATGCGGCACCGTCGACGACGCAGTCCGCCGGCTCGACTCCGCCCGCACCACCGTCACCGCCGCACTCGACGAAGCCGGGGTCGCCAGCACATTCGAAGCCCGGTTGGGGGCAGTACCGCCGATCGAGGCGACCGTCGTCGTCGGCCACGCCGACGACAACGACGTCGATCGACTCCTCACCGCCGCACCCCGCCACACCGGTGTCGCCGCCGTCATCGCCGGAAACGGCAACATCGCCGCCGGAGCCCGCATCATCCTCCACGCCGATGGTTCCGCCCGGCTTCTCGATCTCGGAGTCGACTTCCACGCCGTCGCCCTCACCGCTGATACCGCGACGACGATCGATGCCCTGCTCGACGAACTGCACCACCCCGCCCGCCCCGACAGCCTCGTCGACGCAGGCGGCAACGATGACCTTGCCGGCAACCTCAACGCGGCACCCGACCCCAAATCGGACGATGCCACCTGCCCGCCGTCGTCGTCGACGAACGTGACCGACGACGGTTCGACACGTACCGCGGCGGACGACGAACCGGTCACACCGGCGATGGTGGTACGCGTCCTCGGCACCCCGTTCGTGCCGGACCGGCCACACCTTGGACGCCGTGAACTGGCGCTCACCGTCCTGCTCGCCTGCCGCGCCCAACCAATCGCCGCCAGCGCCGCACAGGACGCGCTCTGGGGCGGCAAACCGGTCGAAGCCAAGACGGTGTGGAACCTCATCGGCGCCACCCGCAAAGCACTCGGCGACCTCCCCGACGGCACCCCCGTCATGCCCCAAGCGGACAGAACGCGCAGCACCCTGCGCCTCGCCCCCGCAGTCACCACCGACCTCGCGATCCTCCGCCGCCTCTACGACACCGCCCGCCAACAGCCGTCATCAACCGCCACGACCAGCCTGCGCGACGCGCTGGCGCTGGTCAACGGGCCGCCATTCGACGCGCCCGGCTACGACTGGGCACACCGCGACCAACACGTCACAGAAGCCTCCGACCTGATCGAGGCCGTCACCCGCACGCTCGTCGCGCACGCCCTCGACGCCGCCGATCTCGACCAAGCACGAGACGCCATCCGACAAGGGCTACGAGGCCTCCCCGGCAACGAGGAGCTCTACCGCTGCCGGATGCGAGCCGAGCACCAAGCCGGGAACCTCCCCGCGATCAAATCCGCGTACGAGGAACTCAACACCTACCTCACCGACCTCGACACCGAACCCTCACCGACCACCACCACGCTGTACCACGAACTGATCCGCCGACGAGACGCCCACGAACGCAGCACGCACTCGCAGGGCTGACGGCGAGGGCGCGAATCTCACTCCAAGACGCCCAGCACCATCATCAATGGCCGTCGCGGTCCCCGCACACAGCGCTATCCGTCAGAACGACGGACTCGCCGAGGTGGCGCGTGAACACCGTCGCGTCGGGCACGACTGTTCCGAGTTCGAGGCGTCGGTGGCACCGAAGCGCCTGCCGCTGCGTCCGTTCAGCGATCGGAAACACAGAACCTCTCTCCGCTTGGCCGCTCACTGCGCCGATGGCGTCACAGACCATGGGGCACAGTGCGGTGCCCCGAGCCCTGGCGTGCGACCAGAACGTGACGGTGCCGCACCCCAGCGATTCGACGAGTTCGTTGTGCAGGTCGACGTCGTCGACGCACCGCACGACTCCGGTCGTATTCGCTCGGCTCGGGTCCCGAATCGGCGAGCGGCTTGGGACGCCTGCACCGCGAGCGTCACCGCGCTACGTCTCGAGTCCCGCCTGAAATCGGTCGATCCGATACCCGCGATGGCACTTCGGTCGCGATGGGCGAAGCCCCGGTCATCGTGGATCCTCGGCCGTGTCCATGGTATGGAAGTGAAGTGACTTCAAATTCATCTGGTTCCTCCCGACTCGCGCCCGTTCCGGCGACCGGCAACGATCCCTTCACCCAGGAGGTGCTCGAAAGCGCCGGTCGCGGAGCGACTATTCACCTGTTCCGGACGATGGCCCATCACCCCGGCCTGCTCCGCAAGTACCTGCCATTCGGGTACAAGTTGCTCGACGGCGGCACGCTCACCGGCCGGCAACGCGAGATCATCGTGGTTCGCCTTGCGAGCTCGGTTCGCTGTCGCTACGAACTGGTGAAGCACCGAGTCATCGCGGCCGACGAGGGGCTCACCGCCGCCGAGATCGCGGCTCTGGAAGGCGGCCCAGTGGTCGAGTGGAGCCCCGACGAGCAGGCGATCATCGATGCGACCGATCAGCTCAACGTCGATTGCGACCTTGACGACGCCACCTGGTCGGCCCTCGCGGCGTCGCTCACCGCGAAGGAGATCGTGGAGCTGACGATGGTGGTCGGTTGTTATCGCATGCTGGCCGGACTCCTGAACGGTGCCCGTGTCCAGCTAGAGGACGAGAACTGATTTCTCGTTCGTCACGTCGCGAACCGTTCCTTGCGGAGCCGGCACCAGGCCGCCTCGCGGTCCCACGTTCGTGCCGACCGGCCCCGCTGGCGCAACTCGGCCTTCTGCACCTTGAGCGTCGGGTCTCCACGACCTCGTCGTAGCGCGGCACCATGAATTAGCAGGGTGCTGAAAAGCGCCTCTTGAGGTGGGGTGCCCCAGGTGTCGGGGCCGTGTTGCGGCCGTCGTCTGGTCGTTGTCGGCCGCTGCCCGGATGAGGGGCTGCCGACATCTTCCGGCCGGGTGGCGGCCGGTCAGGCAAGGGCGGGTTGGGTGTCGAGTGCGGTGATGCGGATCAGGTTGTAGACCGCGGCGGTCATCTTGAACCAGGCCCTGTTGCGGGCCTGGCCTCGTTAGCAGAGTTGTCGTCCGCCGCCGATGGTCTTGGTCCACCCGAAGGGTTCCTCGATCCGTTTACGGATCCGCTGGCTGACGGCATGGCCGGCGTGTCGGGTGGTTCTCGCGTCGATCGCCGAGGTCTTCGTGTTCGCAGCGACGTGTGGGGTGAACCCGAGCGCTCGCACCTCGGCGACGAAGCCTTTGGTGTCGTACGCCTTGTCGCCGGCCACGGTTCGTCGCCGTGCCATCTTCGGCAGGCGGCCGAGCATCTCGATCGCGGTGGCCCGCTCGGCGTAACCGTCTGCGATCGTCAGCTCGGCGTCGACGATCAACGCCGAGCGGTGCTCCATCAACAGATGCCCGGCGGAGCATAACGTGGCGGCAGTGTTGTTGCTCTTGCGGTAGAGCCTCGCCTCCGGGTCGGTCGTCGAGGCGTGGGTGTCGTTCGTGCGTTTCTCGCCGTGCCACTGCAGCTCGCTGTTCCTGCCGGCCGGCGGATCCGACGGTGGCCCGTCTTTCGGCTTGAAGCTCTTGTGCGACGCCCCACGCCTTCAACAACGTCCCGTCGACACTGAAGTGCTCCGACGACATGTAGCGGCGGAGCTTCGCGAGCCGCACGACCGCCTCGAAGAACTCGTCCGCGACCTCGTGGTCCAGCAGGCGTCGGCGGTTCTTCGAGAACGTCGTCGCGTCGAACGCCGGCTGATCGATCCGGATGTCCAAGAACCACTTGAACAACAAGTCCTAGTTGAGCCGCTCACAGAACGCCCGCTCGGAACGAATTGAAGCGCCCCGGGTTTCGTAGAGGCTCGGTGGTTTGTGTCTACGCCTGGTCGGCGGAGATGGTTTGACGGTAGTGGTCGGCTTCGAATGCGGCGGGGGTCGTGAACCCGGGGCCGGGTTCGATCTCGCCGTGAAGGCGCCGATGGTTGAACCAGTCGACGTATTCGAGGGTGGCGAACTCGACGTCGTCGAGGCCCTGCCACGGTCCTTTCGGGTAGATCAGTTCCCACTTGTAGAGCCCGTTGAACGACTCGGCCATCGCGTTTTCGAAGCTGTCGCCCTTGGAGCCGACCGACGCGACGATCTCGTTGTCGGCGAGCCGTTCGCTGTAGCGCACGGACAGATATTGGACGCCGCGGTCGGAGTGATGGATCAGCTCCGACAGGTCCGCCCCGGCTTGTTGGCGATTGAAGATCGCCATCTCGAGCGCATCGATCGCCAGATCACTGCGGAGTGATCGTGAGGCTTGCCAGCCAACGACCATCCGGGAGAACACGTCGACGATGAACGCGACGTAGACCCAGCCGCTGTGGGTCTTGACGTAGGTGAGATCGGCGACCCACAGGCGGTTTGGTGCCGGCGCCCGGAACTGGCGCTCGACGAGATCGGCGGGCCGATCGAGCCGGTCGTCACCGATCGTGGTGCGAACCCAGACCCGGCCACGTCGGCAGCCCTGCAACCCGAGATCGGCCATCAGCCGCTCCACCGTGCAACGAGCGACACGCACGCCGTCCTTGTTCAGCTGGTCCCACACCTTGTCCGCGCCGTAGACGACGAAGTTCTGCTCCCACACCCGCAGGATCTGCGGCTTGAGCTCCGCGTCGCGGGCCGCTCGCGTCGACGGCGGGCGGGTCTTCGACGCGTGATACGTCGACGGGGCGATGCCCAGCACTCGGGCGATCGGCTCGATTCCCCAGCGCAGCTCACCGCTGCGCCGATCCTTGTGTTCATCGATGAACCGGATCACTTCTTCGACTGGCGGTCGAGCTCCGCCCCGAAGAAATGCGCCGCTGCCTTCAAGATGTCGTTCGCCCGGCGCAGCTCCGCGTTCTCCCGCTTCAACCGCTTCAGCTCCGCGACCTCATCAGTTGTGGCACCGGGCCGGCGGCCGGTGTCGCGTTCGGCTTGGCGAACCCACAGTCGAACCGTCTCGGCCTTCGGTCCCAGCTTGTCGGCCACCGAGCAGATCGCTTCCCACTGCGACCCGTACTCGTGACCGTGATCCAGGACCATCCGCACCGCGCGCTCGCGCAGCTCGTCCGGGTACTTCCCTTGCTTTGGCATGACTCCATCCTTCTCAAAGGTTGGAGCCTCCGCTGAACCCGGGGCGCTTCAGGTGAGCGGGTTGGGGATCGATGAGCACACCTTCCAGCACGCCAACGCCCGGCGGCGCACGCAGATGGTGACGACGTTCGTCGACATCGACCGCGGCCGACTCCTGGATCTCGTCCCGGGCCGCT
>JBFWRK010000034.1:0-18453 GCA_050248955.1 Acidimicrobiia bacterium | reverse complement strand
GACCCCGAAGTGCTCGCCGCGCAACGACGACACGCCGCCCGGCTACGCAGTGAAGCACAACGACGATGGGGACACCCACGAGCCGCAGCCGCCTAAAGCGCGCGAACGTTCGTGGTCAGAGCACTAGGCGCAGCGATCCATCAGAACGGGACGCGAGCGTCGCACCGCTAGGCGCAGCGAGCCGATCGGGAGCGGCCAAAGCGAAGCGGCGGCCAGTCCCGATCCATCAAAACGTGTGGGCGCGGAGGATGAGCTCGCGGGCGAAGGGGTCGAGCTGCCGGCCGGCGATGCGCTCGGTGATCCCGATCGCCTGGTTGCCGTCCGTCACGAGCCCGGACCAGCGGATGTAGCCACCCATCATCCCGACGATCCGGTCGCCGACCTCCTCGCCGTGGATGATGATCTTCGTGCCGGCGTTCGTCAGCTCCCGCATCTCGCGGTAGAGCGAACCGAGGTAGACGGCGAGATCGTCGGCACCCGTCCCCGTGTACGGCCGGTGGCGATAGGGCACGCCGAGCTCGTCGTAGTTGTGCAGGTTGTGCGGGGCGGGGATCAACGAGACGACACAGCCGAAGCCGTTCTCACGGATCCAGATGATCTCCTCCTGGCGCCGCACGCGGCGGTGATTCTCGCCGTACCCGCCCGGTCGCTCGCAGATCGCGATGCGATCCTTGATGATCCAGGTCAGGTTGCGCGGGGTGATCCCCAGCGCCCATTTGCCTCGTAGACGCGGCGGCATCAAGAACCTTCCTTCGAGCGGGACGGCCGTGTCCTCGCGCGTGACCGAGGCCCACGTTACAAGACGTACGCCCGATCCATCAGGGGTGTGGAGCGATGATCGACAGCTTCCCGCCGTGACGCTCGACCCGCCAACCGCCTGCGAGCTCGCACGCGCGGCGCTCGTTGCGGGCAACCGCGAGCACCCGTTCGACGGTCGCTGCGTCCGGCGGATGGCTGCCCGGACACGTCGTGACCAGCCAGCGGCGCACCGCCCGACGCGCCAAGGCGGGGTGCGCCGTGGCGAGAGCGAGGCCGTCGGCCGGTTCGATGTCGGCGGCAAGGCCGTCGAGCAGGTCGGCCTCGTCGCGCAACAGCGTCGCCTGGCGAGCGAGCAGTGCGGCCACGTCGCGCTCGGCGATCGAATCGGCGAGCGGGAGCAGCTCGTGACGGATGCGGTTGCGGCGGTGGGCGGGGTCGTGGTTCGACGGGTCGACGACCGGCTGCAGGCCGAGTGCGGTGCAGAGCGCGGCGGTCTCGGCCCTGCGGAGCGCGAGCAGCGGCCGGCGGGGGCCGATTCCGTGGCCGACGGAGCGCATGCCGGCGAGGCCGTCGAGACCGCTGCCGCGCACGAGGTTGAGCAGCACCGTCTCGGCTTGGTCGTCGGCGGTGTGCCCGGTCAGTACCCCGGCGGGGAGGACCGCGTAGCGTGCCGCCCGAGCGCGCGCCTCGAGGTTGGGGCCCGCGGCGACCTCGACCCGCTCGGCGCGGAACGCGGCGCCGAAGCGTGCCGCGGCCTCGGCGACCACGCCGGCCTCTGCCGCCGAGCCCGGGTGTAGCCCATGGTCGACGTGCACAGCGGTCACCTCCAACCCGGCGGCGCGGGCGAGAACCAGAAGTGCGAGCGAGTCGGCTCCGCCGGAGACGGCGCACGTCACCGCGCGATCACCGTCGTCCGGCACGGGCAGCTCGCACCGGGCGAGGAGCGCATCGACGAGCGCGGGACGGTCCACGCCCACGGTCAGGTGGTTGCGGTCGGGGTCAGGAGGCGATCGATCCAGCGCTGAGGGGCACGGATCTCCTCCATCGTCGGCAACGAGGCGGGCCCGGTCCAGCAGCGGTCGACCGCTCTCGGGCCGGCAGCCTCCTCGATCGCGGCGAGGAAGTGTTCTCCGGCGGCGTACTGATCGAGCTTCGCGGCGATGCCCGTCATCCGCTGGACCAGGTTGGTCTGGCGCCGGCGGGCCTGCAACACGCGGCTGAACCGCTCGGCCGACGGGACGAGGCCGGCACCGGCGCGGTTCATCGTGACGTCGCCGTGCCCCTCGAGCAGCGCCATCAGTCCACCGACGCGACCCAGCGCAGCGAGCTGCTCGGGCGACGCGAGCACCGCCGGGAGCCCGCCTTCGCGTAGTCGGAGCCGGGTGTCCTCGCGGTCGGTGAGCGCGTCGCGCAGCCGGCGGTAGAGGGCGCCGGGATCGGGGTTCGCCAGCGACAGGGCCGTGCCGACCTGCTCGAGGAAGTACGGGCGCATCCACGGGACACCGGTGAACTGGGCGCGATGCGTGAGCTCGTGCAGCGCCAGCCAGAGCCTGAACTCCTCGGTCGGGAACCCGAACCGGCGCTCGAGCGAGATCAGGTTCGGCCCGACGACGTAGACGATGTCCTGCGCGGCATCGTCGTCGTCGGCGACCAGCAGGTCGTACTGCCCGAGGACGCGACCGCTCATCCACCCCAGCAGGAGGCCGAGCTCGAGGCCGGTGACCCGGCGGCCGACCGCCAGCACGGTGCTCCGCCCGACCCCGGGAGCTCCGTCGGCCTGGATGCTCTCGGCGTAGTGCTCGAGCAACGGTGCGAGGAGGCGCCGAAAGGCGCGGATGTTGACGGCGATCCATCCGGCTCGATCGACCACTTCGATCCTCGCGGGGCCGTGCGCGGACACGAGCCCGGTGTGCGCGGCGACGAGTGCTTCGGCAACGACGCCGAGGCGTTCGAAGTCGGGCGTCGGGTCGGGTCCGGTAGGGATCGAGCTTGCGTTGCGCTTGGCGACCCGGACGGCAACCCGTTCAGCCAGCACCCAGTCGACCGGATCGGTGGTCGTCATGGGCCGGGTGGGTCGCCGCTACCGGCGCTCAGGCGTCGGGACGCTGACGGCGGCTGGGATAGGTCGGTCTGACGACCTTGTTGACGTAGTTGCCGACGAGACCGAGCACCGTTCCGATGGTCGCAACGGCGAACACGACGCCGATCCACCAATGCCACGGTTCGAGACGGGCGAGCACCATGAGGCCATCGTAGCCAGGGGCGTCCTCGCCGGGACAGCCCGCGGGCCGGTCAGGGCGACGCGTCGTCCTCGAGATCGTCGGCGCCGAAGCACAGCTCGATCTTCGCGAGCAACCCCTGGGGCATCGGCTCCTCGCGGCACTTCTCCTTGATCACGATCCGCAGCTCGGCGTGGAAGTCGAACGCGGACAGGCAGTCGAGGCAGCCGTCGAGGTGGCTCTGGATCGACTCCCGCGTCTGACCCGGCACCTCGCCGTCGAGGAACCGCTCGAGCTCGCTCAGCGTTTCGTTGCAGTCGCCCATCGGTGTCAACCCAGTGATCCGGTAGTGGTCGTCGCGACGTCGTGCGGTTCCTCGGCAACGAGACCCCGTTGGCGTGCGAACTCGTACAACTGGCGCTGCATCGATTTTCTTCCCCGATGCAGCCTCGACATCACGGTACCGATCGGGATGTCCAACATCTCCGCGATCTCTTTGTACGCGAAGCCCTCCACGTCGGCGAGCAATACCGGGATCCGGAAGTTGTCGGGGAGCAGTTCGAGGGCGGTCTTCACCTCGTCATCGGTGAACAGGTCCATCAGCTGGTCCTCGGCGCTGCGGCTCGCCAACGCTGCCTCGAGCCCGCCGATCCGCCGGTACAGGTAGAGGTCCTCGACGTCGTCGAGATCGGTCTCCTCCGGGCGGCGCTGCTTGGCCCGGTACGAGTTGATGAACGTGTTCGTGAGGATGCGGTACAGCCACGCGCGGAGGTTCGAGCCCTCCGCGAACGTGTGGTAGCTGCGATACGCCTTGAGGAACGTCTCCTGCACGAGGTCCTCGGCATCGGCCGAGTTGCGCGTCATGCGAACGGCCGCCGAGTAGAGCTGCGGCGCGTACTGCATCGCCTGCTCCGTGAACGCGGACCGGTCAGCCATACGGGAGCCGACCGTAGCGCTCGGCCGGTGCAATCAGGAGAGCGGGATCCAGTGCACCTGCCCGAGGGTGGCGAGGTCGCTCACGAGCACGCCGGCCGCGGAGACCGTGACGAGCCGCCCGTCGACGACCATCGACCGCTGGACCTGGGCCTCGTAGAGGTCGGTGTTGCCGACCGGATGGATGATCCTGCCCTGGACCGCGAGCGCGTCGCCCTGCACCTGCACGACGACGGCGCCGCCCTGTTCGCAGGACGATGCGAGCTCGCCTCCCGCTTCGATCTCGGCCGTCTCGGCGCACCAGTAGGGGTCGACGGGCAGCACCAGCTGGCCCGTCTCGGGCCAGTACAGGAAGGCGTGATGATCCCACTCGACCGGAGTGCCGTAGCTGCCGAGTGCGGCGGTGGAGAGCCGGATCGGGTTCGCCGGATCGCTCACGTCGAACAGCGACGCCTGCGCGCCGAGCCGGCCGCCGTCGTCGGTGGCGTCCTGGCCGACGCCGAGGAGCCGGCCGTCACCCACCGGGTGCAGGTACGCCGAGTACCCGGGGATCTTCAGCTCGCCGCGCACCACGGGCGCCGTGGGGTCGGTCAGGTCGACGACGTACAGCGGGTCCATCTGGCGGAAGGTCACGACATAGGCGAGGTTGCCGAGGAAGCGCACGGAGTAGATCTGCTCGCTGACGCCCAGGCCGTCGACCACGCCGATCTGCTCGAGCGTCGTGTCGGTGCGTTCGAGCACACGGACCTGGGACTCGTTCGAGGCGCCGAAGCCGTCCTCGAACGTCGTCGTCGCGACCCGCAGCCGGCCTTCGTACTCGGACATCGAGAACTGGTTGAGCAAGGTCCCGTCGATGGCACCGGAGGCCTCGTACACCGCGTCTGCCCGGCCGGCGATCGCGAACGAGTGGATCGCGGTGGTCGGCGCCTCGGGCTGGATCGGCTGCACACCGTCGACGGCGGGGTCCCACCGGACGGTCGAGACGTAGAGGTGCTCTGCCGAGGCGTACGTCGTGCCACCCGTGCTGACGACGCCGGCCGAGCCGGTGGTCTCCGGCGCGTCCGCCCGCAGGTCGACCGTCGCGACCCAGGTCAGGCCGAGCCCCGAGAACTCCTCTGGCTGGCCGATGCGGTCGCAGCCGATCGTCGTGATCGGTGCCGATGTGGTGCCGTCCGGCGCCTCGTCGATGCGGCGCGGCAGCCAGTCCTCGGCGACCGACTCCTCGACGAGCTGCCGGTTGAGCTCCTCGGCCCTGGCCTCACCGCGCAGGGAGCCGTTCGCCGGCACGACGAGTGGCAACCGGTCACCGAGCCCGCTCGTCACGACGACCCGGACGACGCCGTCGGTCGCCCGCACCGCTTGTGCGGATCCCTCGAACCACGACGTCCCGAGGTTCGTCGGTGCGGCGGGGTCGGCGACGTCGATCACGCTCACGCCGGTGAGGCCGTAGCCGTAGCCGTAACCGAAGTCGCTCGCTGGTCGGCCGGCAGCGTCGAGCGGCACCGCGCCACCACCCCAGCCGTTCACGACGAGCGCGAGGCGCGTGCCGTCGAGGATCATCTGGCTCGCGCCCTCGTCCGGATCGAGGCGCAGCGTGGAGACCAACGTGGCGTCGATCGTGTCCACGATGCTGAGCGTCCGGCCGTCGACGATCGTGTAGACGTAGCGACCGTCGGTCTCCACGAGGTCGCCCTCGTCGACGCCCTCCTCCTGGGTGTTCGTGCCGGACGTGCCACCCCCAGCGGCAGCTTCCTCGTCCTGCGCGGCGGGAAGCGGATCGCTGCCAGCGGTGTCGCCGTCGGCACTCGCGGCCATGGTGGTCTCTGCCATGTCGTCGATGCCCCGCCCGTACCAGTTGACGCCGAACCCGTACGCGCCCACCTGATCGAGCGCGTGCTCGCGGACGTAGTCGAGGAACGCGTCGCAGCTGTCGAACGTGCTGAACGCGAGCCCGCGACCGAAGCCCGAGCCGTTCGGACGCGCCGTCGTGTCCGTCGAGCCGGTCGCGTCCGTCGTGCCCGACCCGTTCGCCGTGGTGCTCGGGCGCTGCGCTGTAGTGGTCGTCGGGTCGCCCGACCGCTCGACCGCGAACGGGCCGGAGCTGCAGCCGGCGAGCACGAGCCCGGCTCCGAGAGCGGTGAACGAGCGGCGGAGGGAGGTGCGCATGCCAGTTGGACGTCGCTCCGGGCCGACCCGGTTCCCATGCAGCTCGGCGCCGCGCGCTCGGGCCTCGTCGCCCCGAGCTGTTGGCCGGCCGTCAGGGCATGTCGAGGTCGGCGACGAAGTCGTCGATCGCACGCACGAAGCGCTCGAGCAGCGCGGCGAGCTGCCCACGTTCGGCCGGGTCGAACTCGGCGAGCAGCGCCGACAGCGTCTGGCGTCGCCGCTGCGCGACGGCGTCGTGACATCGCCGGCCCGTCGTCGTGACCGACACCATCACCACCCGCCCGTCGTCGTCGCTGTTGCCGCGTTCGGCGAGGCCGGCGCGCACGAGCCGCTGGACCGCACGGGTGGCGGTCGAGGGGTCGACCCGCAGCGCGTCGGCCAGATCGCTCATCCGCCAGGATTCGCGCTGCACGAGGAGATCGAGCGTGTCGACCTGGCCCGGCTCGAGCGCGTCGTCGCCGGCGCCGAAGAGGTGGTCGCGCAGGACGCCCATGGCTGCGCCCCGTCGGAGCTCGCGCCACGCCCGGCCGACGCGGTACGCCGTGGCCAGCTCCTCGTCGTCCGCGAGGTCGACGGCAGGCCTCGTCGTCACAAATTGTAGGGTACAAGTTGTGGTGGAAGCCGCTGGCCATGTGGCCGCCGAGGCCGGTGACGGCGACGCGGCCGGGGCGCGTCGCACGACCCCGCTCGACGCGCTCCAGGTCCTCGCGCAGCAGGACGTGCTCGTCACGCCCGGCCTGCGCCACCTCGAGCTGTTCACGATGCGCGGACTGCTCATGCTGCTGTGGCACCAACCGATCGACCCGATGCCGGCGCGACCCGTGGCCGTCGTCGCCTGCGGCGGTGCGATGGGCGGTCTCCTCGGACCCGCGGATGGTCTGTACCACCGGCTCGGCACTGCGCTCGCCGCACTGGGCGTGCCGATGGTGCGGGTGTCGTACCGCCGCCCCAACGACCTCGACTCGTGCTGCATCGATCTCGCTGCCGCGGTGCAACTCGTCGTCGGTGCCGGCGCCGACCGTGTCGTCACGATGGGGCACAGCTTCGGTGGCGCGGTTGCGGTGCGGGTCGCCGTCGGGCTGGACGAGCTCGTCGCCGGCGTGGTCACGTTCGCGACGCAGTCTGCCGGGTGCGAGGTCGCCGGGGGACTCCGAGGTCGGCCGCTGCTGCTGTTCCACGGCGACCGGGACGAGATCCTGCCGATGCAGGCGAGCGAGGTCGTTCGCGCGATCGCCGGGCACGGTGATCTCGTCGTGCTGCCGGGCGACGGTCACCTGATGGCGAACAGCGGCGACGTGCTCTGGGAGCGGCTCGGTGAGTGGTTCCCCGAGGTGCTCGCCGAGGCGATCGAACTGCCGCCGGCCGACCGCCTGCACGGAGTCGGCTGAGCCATCCGGTCGGGGCCGAACGTCCCGTCTGACCTGCGGTTCCAGCCATCGAGCGGGCGTTCTCGACGTCGCTGTAGGAGGTGTACGGTTCCGCGTCGCATGAACTGCTCCGCTCCGGGGCGGCGTCGGAACGGTTCTGCCAGGCATCCGCAAACTGGGAGTTGGAGGGGAATCGTGAAGAGACGTGTGATCGGGGCCGCGCTTGTCGCGTCCGCCGCCATAGCCGTGGGCCCATTGCCCGCGTCGGGATCCGGTGGCCTGCGCGTGCCAGCGGGGACAGCAGCGAGCGTCGCGGCCGCCAAGTCGGCGACGTACATCGTGATCATGGAAGCCGATCCGGCGATCGCCTACGACGGCGACGAAGCCGGGCTCGCTGCCACTGCGCCGGCGGAAGGTGCAGCGCTCAGCCGCACGGACACCGCCGTGCAGCGGTACGTCGGGCACCTCACTGCCGAGCAGGACGCCGCGCTGACCGCCGTCGGCGCGGCCGCGACGGACAAGCTCGCCACCTACACCTATGCCGCGAACGGGTTCGCGGCGACGCTGACCGGCGCCCAGGCCGACGCGCTGAGCCAGCAGGCCGGCGTCTCGTTCGTCGTGCCCGACCAGATCCGCACGATCCAGACCGACGCGTCACCCGGCTTCCTCGGGCTCGATGCGAAGCACGGCCCGTGGGCGTCCGGCCTGACCGGTGAGGACGTCGTCATCGGCGTCATCGACACCGGCATCTGGCCGGAGCATCCGAGCTTCGCCGACGACGGCACCTACAGGGCGCTGTCGTCCGAGGAGTTCAGCGGGACGGGGTGCGAGTTCGGCAACGCCGCGTTCAACCCCGACGACGCACCGTTCACGTGCAACAACAAGCTCCTCGCCGCGAAGTCCTACGGCACGGTGTTCCACGGAGGAACGGGGGACGGACTCGCTCCCGGCTCGTTCCTCTCTGCCCGTGACGAGGACGGTCACGGCACGCACACCTCGAGCACGGCGGCCGGTGATGCTGGGGTTTCCTCCACACTCCTCGGCGTCGATCGGGGCACGTTGAGCGGCATCGCTCCTCGCGCCCGCATCTCGATGTACAAGGCGTGCTGGGCGACGGCACCCGGGGAGGGCGGTTGCTCGAACGGTGATCTCGTCGACGCGATCGACGACGCGGCCGCCGACGGCGTGGACGTCATCAACTACTCGATCGGCTCCGACACCGCGGTGCTGTCGCCCGACGCGATCAGCTTCCTGTTCGCCAACGATGCCGGCGTGTTCGTCGCCGCGTCGGCGGGCAACGCCGGACCCGGTGAAGCCACCGTCGGATCACCGGCGGTCTCCCCCTGGCTGACCGCTGTCGGCGCGAGCACGCAGCGTCGCGACTTCCGCGGCACCGTCACGCTGGGCGACGGGCAGACGTTCGAAGGCGTGACCGTGACCGCCGGCATCGACAGCACGCCGCTCGTCGATGCAGCAGCGCTGGGCAACCCGTTGTGCCGTGCCGACCTCGGCTTCCCGGCGGACACGGTGACCGGCAAGATGGTCCTCTGCGAGCGGGGCGGCAACGCCCGGGTCGAGAAGAGCTTCGCCGTCCAGGAGGGCGGCGGTGTGGCGATGCTGCTCTTCAACCCGACGCTCAACACGCTCAACACCGACAACCACTACATCCCGTCACTCCACGTCGACGAGGTGGCCGGCGCGGCAGCGCGCGCCTACATCCAGTCGGCGGGTGCCGGCGCGACGGCCTCGATGTCGGGCGGTCAGAAGGTGGACGCGCAAGCGAACGTCATGGCCGCGTTCTCGTCCCGAGGTCCGAACCTGCTGTCCCCGGACATCATCTCGCCGGATGTGACGGCACCCGGTGTGAACATCCTCGCCGGCAACACGCCGGCGGCGCTGCTCGGCTCACCTGGCGAGCTGTTCCAAGCGATCAGCGGCACGTCGATGGCGAGCCCGCACGTGGCCGGCATCTACGCGCTGGTCAAGCAGGCCCACCCCGACTGGTCCCCGGCGGCGGCGAAGTCGGCCTTGATGACGAGCGCCCGTCAGGACGTCGTCAAGGAAGACGGCGTCACCGAGGCCGATCCGTTCGACATGGGCGCAGGGCACGTCCGCCCGGGCGGCGACATCCGCAAGAAGGGCACGTTGTTCAACCCGGGACTCGTGTACGACGCCGGCTTCAACGACTACCTCGGCTACGTCTGCGAGGCGGCACCGGAGGCGATCTCGCCGACCACCTGCGCGAACCTCGAGGCAGGCGGCTACCCGATCACCGCGGAGAACCTGAACCTCGCATCGATCGGCGTCTCCGACGTCACCGGGTCCGCCACGATCACCCGCACGATCACGAACGTCTCGGACAAGAAGGTCAAGTGGGAGGCCGACATCGACGTGCCGGACGGCTTCTCGGCAACGGTGACGCCGGACCAGATCCGGCTCGGTCCGGGTGAGAGTGCACCGTTCGAGGTGACGTTCACCCGGACGTCCGCCGAGTTCGGTGTCTGGAGCTTCGGTGAGCTCACGTGGGAGGGATCGGGCTACGACGTCCGCAGCCCGATCGCGCTGCAGGCGAAGGAGATCGGGTTCCCCGATTCGGTGAGTGGTAGCGGGACGGAGGGGACGGCCGACGTTCCTGTGACCTTCGGGTACGACGGCGTCTACACCGCCGACGCCCACGGTCTCGTGGCCGCCAACCTGACGCCTGACACCGTCGCCGACGATCCGGGCAACGACGTCGTCGGCGCACTGGAGACCGGCATCGGCGTGACCTTCCACGAGGTCACGGTGCCGGAGGGCACCGCGCTCGCCCGGTTCTCGTTGTTCGACGCCGAGACGGACGGGGCGCACGACCTCGATCTGTACGTCTTCGACGAGAACCTGGATCTGGTCGGTCTCAGTGGCTCGGGGACCTCCGAGGAGCAGGTCGACCTCCTGCTGCCCGCTGGGGGCGTGTACACCGTGGTGGTCCACGGCTTCCAGACCGAGGGCGGCGGGGTTGCGAGCTACACCCTCTTCGACTGGGCAGTGCCCGTCGACGACGGTGCCGGTTCGTTGACCATCACCGCGGCGCCGACCACCGCCACCAACGGTGGCGCCGGCGTCGTCTCAGTGGCCTGGGCGGGTTTGACCGCCGGCCAGCGCTACCTCGGTGCGGTGTCACACGCCGGCGAGAACGGACTCGTCGGCCTCACGGTGGTCGAGGTCTCCACCGTCGCCTGACGCACTCCACGAGCCGACGACGTCGGCTGACGACTGCGATGGGGACCGGCTGCTCGCCGGTCCCCGTCCAGCGCGCCCTCAGACCGGGCCGAACCCCGGGGTTCCTGCCGGCAGCGGTGGCTGAGGGTTCGGGCAGTACCGAGCGGGACCGCTCGGGCCGCTGTGGTACTCGACGCGGCGGGCGCCGACGCGCAGCACCACGAGGAACCCCTCGGTGAGCCGCTGGAGGTAGCTCGTCCCCGGTGCCGGGCAGCCGAGGCTGCTGTCGCGCCAGGTGACGTCGCGCGCCTCGAGCACGACGATGCCGGCGGCGCCGGTGGTGTCGGTGTCGCTCTCGTCGTCGGTGCTGTCGATCGCGAAGCGTGCCCGCGCGTCCGTGATCGCCTGCTCCACGATGTCGTCCAGTGACACCGCGGGCCGGCGAATGGGTCCTTCGACACGGTTGTCGGAGCGCGCGCCTCCGCCTACGCTGTGTGTTGTCGAGGTCGAGCGTGTCCCCCCAAGCATTGCCTCCCTCGACGTGAAGGACCGGCTCCCCCCAGCCGGTCCTTCCTTGTTTTCGTCCAGCTCGAGCTCGTAGAGGACCTCGCTCACCGGAGGGCGCTCGAGCGCGAGCCGCTCACCCGTGACCCGTCGCCAGCGCCGCTGCTCGTACATCGCCCGCCCCCGCCGGTTCTCGACGAGCACCCAGAGGTTCACGCGGCGCACGCCGCGCTGTCCGGCGGCGCGGATCGCCTCGTCGTGGAGGCGGCCGCCGATGCCCGTCGCCCAGCAGGACGGGTCGACGTAGAGACGCTCGAACAGGAAACCCGCCGGCACCGACGGTTCTGGCCGCACCACCACGCCGCCGACGACGACAGGCCCGTCCTCGTCGCCGATCGCGTCCGCCGGGCCGGACCCGTCCTCGTCGCCGATCGCGTCCTCCGGTCCGGCTGCATCCTCGGCGACGAGCACGGTGACCTCGGGATCGACGAGCAGGTCGTGCCATGACGGCGTCAGCGACGCAACGGTCGGCTTCGGCGCGTCGGCCGGGAAGATGTGGGCGAAGCCCTCCAGCGCGGCGGCGCGCTGGACCCGGGCGAGGGCGGCCGCATCGCTCGGCCGCCCCGGTCGGATGCGGGCCTCGGCACCGGTGATCCCCATGGCATCGATTCTGGCTGCTCGTCCGCCGTTGTGGCGACTGGCGTCGGGACGACCGACGCGTGGCGCCTGGGTGAAATGAGCTCGGTCGTTGCGCGTAACGGTTGGTGACGCTGGAGCGCCGGAGTGTGCTGGTGCGACGTCGTCATCGGACCCGACGAGATCCCAGCCACGCCGTTTCTCTGCTCGTCCGCGTCACCAGCCCCGGTCTCTGCTCGGGCGAGGTCATCCGCCGTCCGGATGGGAGCGGAGAACCGGTCGGGAGTCGTCGGCGAGCAGAGAACCCGGGGATGGTGGGACTGGGCCGCGCGCCGGGCCGAGAGCCGCCTCGGTGGCCACCCCGGCCATCATGACTTTGTGGCGGCTGGTGGGGCGCGGAGTCGGCTGCCAGCTGGGAGGAGTACGGTGAAACGCCGTCCGGTCTGCTGGGGTGGACCGGGGCGAAAGGGGTCTTCATGGCGACCGGGACAGGCGAGCGCCGTGTGTCCGTGACCGTCCAGCCCAAGAGCGGTGTCACGAGGGGCGGAGACGCGCGGGACACATCGGCGTCGTCGCTCGCGGGCGCCCTCGAGAGCGCGCTCGACGAGGCGTTCGACGTCGTCGACGCGCGCGAGCACCGATTCGAGCTGCCGCCCCGTACTCGTGGTGAGGCGGCCGGCCTGCCGACGGCCGATGTCGCCATCGCGATCGCTGGTCCGGCCGTGCTGCTCGTCGAGGATCCGGACACCGGCCGGGTCCGATGGGTGCTGCCGACCGCGCTCGGGCGCCCGCCCACGCGCGGCCGCGCCGCCCCCGACGTCCACTTCTCGGTCCCGCTCGACGACGCCCTCGCCGAGGGCGCGACGCGCGGCATCACCAGCGCGGTCGCGAAGCGCATCATCCGTGTGCTCGTCCCGAAAGTCGCCGACCACCTGCTCCACAAGGCCGGTCTCCACTTCGCCCGGTGGTGGGAGGAGTCGCACCGTCGCGAAGGGCTCCGAACGTTCGACCCGACGACCTTCTCGGTGCCGGTGCCGGAGCTCGGCCTCGGGTTCCAGGACGTGAAGCGGCTCTCGGCGGGTCGCTCGTTGCTGTTCCTCCACGGCACGATGGCCCAGGCGCACACCGGGTTCGGCTCCATGCCGCCGTTGTTCATGCAGAGCCTCGCGACCCGCTACGACGGTCGACTCTGGGCGTACGACCACTTCACGCTCTCCCGGGCTCCGGGCGACAACGCCGAGCTCCTGCTCGACGACCTCCGGCGCCTCGCGCGGCGCGACCAGCACTTCGACATCGACGTGATCGCGCACAGCCGGGGCGGGCTGGTGGCGCGTGAGCTCGCCGAGCTGTCCGCTCGCGCCGAGCAGGTCAACGTGCGGTCGATCACGTTCATGGCCACACCGAACGCCGGTACGCCGGTGTGCAGCGCGAGCAACCTCGACACCTTCGTGAGCCAGATCACGAACCTGCTCACCTTCATCCCTGACAACCCCGTCGTCGATGCGCTCGACACGGTGCTCGCACTCGTGAAGCACCTCCTCGTCGGCGCGTACGAGGGGATCGACGGCGTACGGGCGATGGACCCCGACGACAAGCGCCTCGCCGCGCTCAACCTCGGCAGGCCCCCCGAGGGCGTGACGTTCTTCGGCGTCGGCTCCGCCTACGAACCGGCCCCCGGTTCGCCGGCCGCACGCCGCCTCCGGGACGCGACGTTCGATCGCGTGATGGGTGGCGCGGCGAACGACCTCCTCGTGCCGGTCGACTCCGTCCGCTCGGCCGGTGGCGTCGAGCTCGTCCAGCCGCCGAACTGGTTGCAGCTCGACCGACAGGAGGCCGTCGATCACGGAGGATATTGGCGCTCCACGCGCACCTTGAACTGGGTGCTCGGCAGGCTCGGCGCGGCGCTCACGGAGGCGCCCGAAGCTGACGGACAGCCCGGGGAGATGACGGCGCGTTCGGGTGTGAGATCAGCAGCACCGATCGCCGCCGAGCCGATCGCGGGCACGGATGGGTCGAGCCCGAGCGTGTCGAGCGCGCCCGTCGCGCCGGTCGTCGAGGCCGAGCCCGGCAAGGTCCGGGTCACACTCGTCCACGGCAGCCTCGAGCACGCCGACTTCCCGGTCATCGTCGGGCACTACGACGATGCCCCCATCCGTGGCGCCGAGGGTGTCGTCGACAGCCGGCTCGACGGCGTGTTGAGCCGGCACGACCTGATCGGCCGGTATCCGGCGCAGATCGGCGAGTCGTTGTTCCTGCGGGCGCCCGAGGACGACGTGCAGTACCCCGTCGGGGTCTACGTCATCGGGCTCGGCCAGACGGGTGAGCTCAACAAGGGCGATCTCACGACCGCGGTCACGAAGGCGGTGCTCGACCGGTGCCTCCGGCTGTACCAGCACGAAGGCGAGCGACATCGCTCGTCGGCCGCGCACGGCAGCAGGAAGCTGGGTGTCGGCGTCTCGAGCGTGCTGATCGGTAGTTCGCTCGACGCCGGTGGCCTCGCGGTCGACACGTCGCTGGCTGCGATCGTCGAAGGCATCGTCCGCGCGAACCAGTCGCTCGAGCGTTACGAGCAGGAGAGCCCGAGCTTGCCGAAGCTCCCATCGGTACGGGTCATGGCGATCCAGATCATCGAGCGGTATGCCGACCGGTGCGAGTTGGCGAGCCGTGCGCTCGTCGACATCGTCGATCTCGTCGGTTCCGAGCGGGCGGCGGTGCTCGACGTCGTCACGACCCCGGAGATGCGTGAGGGCGCACTGCCGCCACGGCCACCCGCTGCCGAGCTGTCCGAGACGTGGAGCCGGTTCGTCGTCACCGCCAGTGATGCCGAGCGGCTGAACCGCGATCGCGCGGAGGCGTCGCAGGACCCGAACGCGCTCGGTCGCGAGCTCGAGCTCGACGTGTCGTACCTCGGCCGGCTCGCGCGGGTCGACCGTGCGCTGCATCGCATCGACCGCGTCGCCGTCGACCAGCTGATCGAGCAGGCGATGGAAGCGTCGGACGGCGAGAGCCAGACGGCGAGCACGCTCTACGAGCTGTTGTTCCCGCGCGAGTTCAAGCGCGAGGTCGCGCACGCCACGGAGCTCCACCTGATCGTCGACGAGTACACGGCGAACTACCCGTGGGAGCTGCTGGCGATGCGAACGCTCGACGGCGAGCGGCGCGTGCTGTCCCTCGCTGCGGGGCTGCTGCGCCAGTTCCGCGAGTCGAACCAGTGGCGCTGGAGCACCCGGCGCGCCCGCAAGGAGACGGCGCTCGTGATCGGCAACCCGCCGGTGACCACCCACCCGCCCCTGCAGGGTGCGGCCGACGAGGCGCTCGCGGTCACCGGCATGCTCACCCGCCACGGATACGAAGTGCGCTCCTTGGTGTGGGACGCCTCCGGCAACTTCGTCGGTCTCGGGAACGCTCCGAGACGTACTGCGGCCGGCATCCTCGACGCACTGTTCGAGCGGGACTACCGGATCATCCACATCGCGTCGCACGGCGAGGTCGTGGACGACCCGACGCGGCCGGGGGAGATCGTGCAAGCGAGCTCGGGAGCCTTGATCGGCGACGACCTCGTGATCTCCGGCACGACGATCCGTCAGCTGCCGGTCATGCCGGAGCTCTTCTTCCTCAACTGCTGCCACCTCGCGCGCGTCGGCATCAACCGGCTCTCCGCCGGCATCGCCAGAGAGCTCATGGCAGGCGGCGTTCGTGCCGTGGTCGCCGCCGGCTGGCCGGTCAGCGACATCGCCGCAGTGCGCTTCGCCGTGACGCTGTACGAGTCGCTCCTCACGGGCGCGGACTACGCGACCAGCGTCGAGAGTGGGCGGGCCCGGGCGCGGGATGGTTCGAACACCTGGGCGGCGTACCAGTGCTACGGCGTTCCCGGCTTCCGGCTGCACACCGGGCAGCGGCCGAGCGACGAGCCGCCGCGCGCCCCGCTCACGACGGACGAGCTCCTCCGCCGCGTGACGACGTGCACGGTGACGGCAGGTGACATCAGCCGGCCGGAGGCGGTCGCCACGGCGAGCGCGCGCCAGCGGCTCATCGACGAGCTCGACGTGCTGGCCGGCGCCGCGGAGTCCCATCCCACGTGGAGCACGCCCGAGATCTGCGAGGCGCTCGGTGCCGCGTACGCCGATTTCGGCAGTGCCGAGCAGGGCATGCGCTGGTACCGCAAGGCGACGGAAGGCGGTGTTCGCAAGAGTGGTCACCGGCTGAGCTCGCTGGAGCAGCTCGCCAACCTCGAGGCGCGCTTCGCGCAGCAGCTGGCGCTCGGCCGGACCGGTGCGCCGGCGGTGTCGACGGCGCAGAGCCGCGAGGTGATCGACGGCCTGTTCGAGGACGCCTCGCAACGGATCGAGCGGCTGATCGAAGCGGCGTCCCTCACCGACGAGCGGCTCGCGCTGCGGGCGTCGCTCGCCAAGAAGCACGCGGCATGCCTGGACCCGAGCGACCCGCGGCGGGTCGAGCTCGTGCGCAAGGCCGCCGAGGCCTACGAGGCGGCGACGGGAACCGACGCGTACCAGCGGCAGAACGCGGCACAGCTGCGCGCCGTCCTGGGCGAGCCGCCCGTCCTACGGCCCGCGCCACGGGAACCGAGCCCGGCGCCACCGCTGCTCATCGACCAGCAGCCGTTCGCGGCGGACTACTGGGCACGTGTGATGACCGGTGACGAGCTGTTGACCGAGCTCATGCAGGCGACCACCGAACGACAGCGCAAGGCGAAGGCCAGTGAGATGACCGCCGCGTACCGGAGGACGTTCGGCACGAGATCGAGCTATCGGCAGCGGACCCAGACGCTCGACCACATGCAGGACCTGGCGTTGCTCCTCCCGGTCGACGACCCGCGGCGGGTGCGCCTCGAGGAGGCCGTGTCGACGCTCTCGGCGTGGACCGGCCCGAATGGTGAGGGCGCCGCGCCCGCTCCGGGTGCCGCCTCGAACGGGGTCGCAGCGGTCGAGCCGCGAGCCGCGCGGCGTTCGCCACGCGGCCGACGGCAGCGGAGCGCGAGCGTCCAGGTCGAAGCGCTCCCGGCGAGCTACGGCGACGCCATCCTCGTGACGTACGGCGACGATCGGCAGCAGTCGCGCATGCTCATCGACGCCGGACCGGCGAGCGCCTACAAGAAGGAGGTCAGGAGCCGGCTCGGCGACCTGCATCTCGATCTGTTCGTGATCACCCACGTCGACGCCGATCACATCGACGGCGCGATCCAACTGCTCCTCGACGAACAAGCGACGTTCGACGACATCTGGTTCAACGGCTGGCACCACCTGCCGCCGGCGCGCGGGGGCAGGGAGGGGGCGATCCTCGACGCGCTGCTCGACGGCAAGCCGTGGAACCTCGCCTTCGACGGCGGCGTGATACGGGTCCCGGATGCCGGGCCGTTGCCGTCGGTGATGGTCGCCGGCGGCGCGCGCGTGACGCTGCTGTCGCCCGTCCCCGAGGGACTCCAGCGGCTGCGCCGGACGTGGCAGCGGGCGCTCGAGGACGTGTCGGTCCAGCCGGGGAACGCGGCCGAAGCGCTGGCGCTGCTCGCGACGACCGATCGCTTCGAGGAAACGACGCGCGGCGGCAACGGCGCGGCGAAGCCAGTGCTCGGCAAGGACGGGTCCGTGCCGAACGGATCGAGCATCGCGTTCCTCTTCGAGTTCGGCCACTCGGCGTGCCTCTTCGGCGGCGACGCACACGCACCGGTGCTCGCGTCGTCGTTGCGCCGGCTCGCCGCTGAGCGCGACGTGCCGAGGATCAAGCTCGACCTGTTCAAGCTCGCCCACCACGGCAGTCGCGGCAACATCTCGTCGGAGGTGCTCGAACTGATCGACTGCGACCGGTTCCTCGTGTCGACGGACGGTTCGAAGTTCAACCATCCCGACGCGGATGCGATCCAGGCCATCGCCAAGCACGGCGGCGACGGGAAGATCTACGTGAACTACCCGCAGGTCGCGGCACGCGAGGATGTCGGGGCTCTCGTCCTGCACAACGACAAGATCGAGCTCACGGCGTGATGCCGAGCTCGATCACCGGCCAACCTCGCTTCGCCGCGCTCGCCGCGAAGCGATCGGTCGCGCTCGGCAGCGACTCGCCGCTGTGCGGCCGGACGACGAGCGCGTAGATCGAGTCGCCATCGGACAGCATCTCGGCTCGGTCGAGGATCGTCTCGTTGCCTTCGGTGAACCAGTCCTCGTCGTTGCCGCGGTTCTCGATGTGCACGGTGCCGTGCTCGGTGGCTTCGGCGAGCACACGGTCGTAGCGCTCCGCCCAATCACCACCGAGATCCTCGACCGCCCTCGCTCGGAACTGCTCGACGCCGAGCGGCAGCGCGAGGTGGATCGTGATCCCCGCCTCGATCGCCTCTTCGAGGACGATGAGATCCGCGCCTGCCGCCGCAGCGGACACGACCCCTCTCGGGCGGAGATCGGTGAGCACTTGCGCCACACGCCGGCGCACGAGCGGCACGAGCGCGGGAGGGAAGCGGGGGGTCCCCCGGCCCGGGAGATCGACGCGATTGCCGGCGTGGACCAGGAGCACGGCCCGCGACCGTAGCGGCGCCGGGAGCGCCCGCGTGGCCGCAACGCGGCGTGGGACGATGAAGGCGTGGGGAACGACGCGTTCATCTCGTACAGCCATGGTGCTGACGGAGAGCTGGCGCCCGCGCTCGAGCGCGGCATGGAGCGCCTCGC
>JBFWRK010000033.1:0-20327 GCA_050248955.1 Acidimicrobiia bacterium | reverse complement strand
GACATCGACGGCGTGAGCGAGGTGTACTCCGTCGCCGGCGAGGTCGACATCATGGCCGTCGTGCGCGTCAAGGATCACGACCTGCTCGCCGATGTCGTGACGAAGCACATGGCACAGCTCGACGGCATCGTGCACACGCGCACGCTGCTCGCGTTCCGCACGTACGGCCAGCGCGACACCGAGGCCGTGTTCTCGATCGGCGACTGACACCCGCCCGCCCCCCATCTCTGATCATCCCCGGACACGACGCGTCCGCCCGTGAGCAGAGATCCGGGTTGTGGGCGCCGGTGAGCAGAGAACCGGGGTGGGGCGCCGGTGAGCAGAGAACCGGGGTGGGGGCGAGTGGCGGCTCAGGCCGCGGCGACGAAGCCGTTGACCGTGTCGATGAGCCGGCGCAGGTCGCCGAAGCCGTGCTTCGCGAAGGCGAACATGATCCGCGCGAGTTCGACCTCGTCACCGTCACGGACCTCGATCGGCAGCGGCGCGGTCCGCTCGATGCGGCCCCGCACGCAGAGGAACCCGAACTGGTCGTTCAGTTGGTCCAGCTGTGCGTCCGTCGGCGGGACGCGCAGACGGATGACGAGCTGGTCCCCGACGTAGCGCAGCGAGTCGTAGTTCCGGTAGAAGCGGGTGATCTCGCGCACCGCGGCGTGGTGGTCGTCGGTGACGAAGAACAACCCGGTGTCGCTCGGATTGACCAACCCGCGGCTGACGAGCTGGTCGGAGATGAGCGCGGCGATCGCTTCCCAATAGGGGTCACCGGGTGTGTCCAGGAAGACGATCGGCACGGGGACGCCCTTGCCGGTCTGGGTCAGTGTGAGCAGCTCGAAGGTCTCGTCGAGCGTGCCGAAGCCTCCCGGCAGGCAGACGAAGCCCTTCGCCTCCTTGATCAACATCAGCTTCCTCGTGAAGAAGTACTTCATGCTGACGTACTTCGTGTCGCCGGCGATCACCGGGTTCGCCGCCTGCTCGAACGGCAGCCGGATCGACACGCCGATCGATCGTTCGCGTCCCGCTCCCTCCATGCCGGCCTGCATGATCCCCGGCCCGGCGCCGGTGATGACCATCCATCCGTCGGCCGAGAGCTCTGCGGCGACGGCGCGCGCCGCGGCGTAGAGCGGGTCGTCATGGCGGGTGCGGGCAGATCCGAAGATCGCGACCTTGCGCTCGGCCGCATGCGGCCGGAACATCGCGAACGCGTCGCGCATCTCCCGGAGCGCGGCGGCGGCGATCTTGAGGTTCAGCGGATCCGTGTCCGCCTTCGCCAGGGTGATGGTGCTCTGGATGAGATCGGCGACGTGGCGCCTCGTCCGCCCGGGGGCGATCGCGTCGAGCAGCTGCGTGACGAGCTCATCGACGCCAGGGTCAGGCAGCTCGGGCTGGGGGTTCATTCAGCCCCGGAGCTCCGTCGCCTTGGTCCCGAGCGCGCCGATCAGCTCGTCGAAGCTCTTCTGGAAGCTGCTGACGCCCTCCAGCTCGAGCCGTTCCGCCACGTCGTCGATGTCGACACCGACGTCGGCCAGGCCGGCCCAGACCGCTTCCGCGACATCGACGTCACGGTCCACGGTGCGGGCCAGCGTGCCGTGGTCGAGGAACGCGTCGATCGTCTGGTCGGGCAGCGTGTTCACCGTGTCCGGGCCGATCAGGTTGTCGACGTAGAGCGTGTCGGGATATGCCGGGTTCTTCGTCGAGGTCGACGCCCAGAGCGGGCGCTGGACGCGTGCGCCCTTGGCCGCGAGACGTTCCCAGCGCTCACCCGTGAACGCCCGCTGGAAGAGCTTGTAGGCGAGCTTGCCCTGCGATACCGCGCCCTTGCCTCGGAGCGCGAGCGCGTCGGAGGAGCCGATCGCATCGAGACGGCGGTCGATCTCGGTGTCGACACGGCTGATGAAGAAGCTCGCCACGGAAGCGACCGACGACAGGTCGGCGCCGGGCTTCGTGGCGAGGAGCGCCTCGAGTCCGGAGATGTACGCCTCGATGACATCGGCGTAGCGATCGAGGCTGAAGATCAGTGTCACGTTGATGCTGTGACCCTCGGCGATCATCTGTCGGATCGCTTCGGTGCCCGCCGCGGTGCCGGGGATCTTGACGAACAGGTTCGGCCGGGCGATGCGCTCGTGGAGCTCGCGTGCCGCCGCGGCGGTGCCGTCGGTGTCGTGCGCGAGGTCGGGCGCGACCTCGACCGAGACGAAGCCGTCGCGGCCTTCGGACGAGTCGTACAGCGGCGCGAAGACGTCGAGCGCGCCGTTGATGTCGGCGAGCACGAGCGCCCAGTAGTCGTCGAGGACCGAGTTGGCGTCGGTGGCGAGCAAGCGGAACTGCTCGTCGTAGTCAGCGGAGCCCTGGATCGCCTTCTGGAAGATCGTCGGGTTCGAGGTCAGGCCGCGGATGCCGTTGTCCCGGAGGCCGGCGAGCTGACCTGACGAGAGGTAGCCCCGCTTCAGGTTGTCGAGCCAGGGGCTCTGGCCGAACTCCTCGTGGAGCTGGATGAGTCGGTTCATGAGAGACCTCCGTTGACGAGCGCGGTGGCCCGGGCCACCACGTGATCGACGTTGATGCCGAGACGATCGAGTGCAACGTTCCCGGGAGCGCTCGCTCCGAACCGGTCGATCCCGATCGAATCGTCGGCGAACTCCGCCCACCCGTACGTCGCGCCGGCCTCGACCGACAGCGTCGGCACGCCATCGGCGAGCACCGAGGAGCGGTACTCGGGCGGCTGGGCGAGGAACCGGTCCCAGGACGGCATCGACACCACCGAAGCCCGGAGGCCGGTGTCGGCGAGCTGCTCGGCCGCTGCGAGGCAGACGTGCACCTCGCTGCCCGTGCCGAGCAGGACCACCTGCGGGTCGGTGACGTCGTTGACGACAGCGGCGCCACGATCGACCGCCGACCCGTCGGTGCACACCGGGACCGCCTGGCGCGACAGCACCAGTGCCGTGGGCCCCTCGTGCTCCATCGCCGCCCGCCACGCGGCGGACGTCTCGTTCGCGTCGGCGGGCCGGATCACCTGCAGCCTCGGGATCGCCCGCAGCGCCGCCAGGTGCTCGATCGGCTGGTGCGTCGGGCCGTCCTCGCCGACGCCGACGGAGTCGTGGGTGAAGACGAACGTGCACTTCGCGCCCGAGAGCGCGGCCAGCCGCACGGCCGGCTTCATGTAGTCGGAGAAGACGAAGAAGGTGCCGCCGACCGGACTCACACCGCCGTGCCGCGCCATGCCGACGAGCGCCGCGCCCATCGCGTGCTCGCGCACCCCGAAGTAGATCTGGCGACCGCCCGGATGGGCGACCGACTGCATCTCCTCGTCGAGCTTGGTGCCAGTGTTGCCGGTGAGGTCGGCGGCGCCGGCGACGAGGCCGGGGATCGCGTGCTTCGTGGCGACGAACGCCTGCTGGATCGCGACGCGGGTGGGGATCTTCTCGCCGAGCTCGAACGTCGGTAGCGCGTCGGTCCAACCGGGGAGGCCCGTCTGTGCCCACGAGGCGTCCCAGGCCGCCCGGTCGCCGGTCCACGCCGCGCGGCGGGCTGCCCAGCGGCCGCGGGCGTCGGCGCCACGCGCAGCCATGAGCTTCCGGTAGGGCTCGACGACCGAGGCGGGCGACCAGAACGGCTCGTCCGGCATCCCGATCACGGCCTTCGTGCGCGTCACCTGCTCAGCGGTGAACGGGTTGCCGTGCGCCTCGTGGTTGTCGGTGAGATCGGGCGAGGGGTGGCCGATGTGGCTGCGCAGGATGAGAATGCTCGGGCGGTCCTCGACCGCCATGCCTCTGCGGATGCCGGCCTCGAGCGCGTCCAGGTCGTCGGCGATCTCGCCGAGGTGCTCGACGTGCCAGCCGTACGCCTCGAAGCGCTTGCCGACGTCGTCGCTGTAGGCGAGTGCGGTGTTGCCGTCGATCGTGATGTGGTTGTCGTCGTAGATGCACACGAGGCGACCGAGCCCGAGATGGCCGGCGAGCGATGCGGCCTCGTGGCTGATGCCCTCCATGAGGCAGCCGTCGCCGGCGATCACGAAGATGTGGTGGTCGATGACGTCCGCGCCGAACCGCGCCCGCAGCTGCCGCTCGGCGATCGCCATGCCGACCGCGTCGCCGACGCCTTGGCCGAGCGGGCCGGTCGTGACTTCGACGCCCACCGTGTGTCGTGCCTCCGGATGGCCGGGTGTCGCCGACTCGAACTGGCGGAACGCCTTGATGTCGTCGAGCTCGAGTCCGTAGCCGGAGAGGAACAGCATCGAGTACTGGAGGATCGAGGCATGACCGTTCGAGAGGATGAAGCGGTCGCGGTCGGGCCACTCGGGATCTGACGGGTCGTGCTTCATCACCCGGCCGTAGAGCACCTGGGCGAGCGGCGCGAGCGCCAGGGCGGTGCCTTGGTGACCGCTCTTCGCGTAGAGCGGCGCGTCCATGGCGAAACCTCTGACGAGGTTGATCGCGCTCTGTTCGAGCTCGGCAGGGACCGCGGGAGACGTCTCGGCAGGCACACGTCCAGGGTATCGGCCCTGGCCGGTTCGGACAGGTGGGTCGGCGCGGGGGCTGGCCGGGGATCAGGGCCGCGCGGAGAGCTCGCAGCCGAGCGTCAGGTCCGCCCGCAGCTGCCGGTACAGCGCCACGGTCTCGGGCCCGGGTGTCACCCCGATGGTGTCGGCAAGGCACGCACGGCAGCGCTCGAACTGTCGGAGCACGTCGGTCAACCGGTGCTGACGCGCGTGGCAGCGCATCAGGACGCGGTGCGCCTCCTCGCGGCACGGGTCGACGCGCAGCATGCGGCTCGCGGCCTCGGTCGCGTCGGTGACGAACCCCAGTTCCTCGGCCAGCGCGGCCACGCGCTCGAGCGCTCGGAGGTACGCCGCGCGATAGGCCTCCCTCGCCGTCGACGCCCACTCTTCGAAGGGGATGTCGGCGAGGTAGTCGCCGCGGTACAGGTGCACCGCTCGCCGGAAGGCGGCGAGCGCCTGCTCCGGATCACCGTGACGGACGTGGCGATCACCGTCGTCCATGCAACGGTCGAACTCGTCGACGTCGACCGCGAGCTCGACGGTCGGGGAGAGGCGGTACCACCCGTCCTGGTGCTCGATCAGCGCGACGTCCGCCGAGGCGCGCACGGCGCGACGCAGCGAGCTGACGGCGACGTGGAGACGGTTGCGGGCGCGGTCGACGTCGGCGTACGGCCAGAACTGCTCGATCAGCATGTCGCGCGAGCACCGGCGGCGCGGCTGCGCGAGCAGGAACTTGAGCACCATCGGTCCGAGGCGACCCTGCCAGTCCACGATCGCGGTGCCGTCCACGGTGAGCTCGAACGGGCCGAGGAGGCGCACCACGACCCGCGGCGTCCCGAGCGGCCGATCGTCGCCGTGCGACGGGGTAGGTATCGGAGCAGGCATCGAAGCCGTCAGCGGCACCGACGACGGCATCACCGCGGGCGCCGGTGCCGGCCTGGCCCGGTGAGCTGCGTGCGGCGCAGCCTCGTCCGCACTGCGGAGGCACCACAGGACCACGCGTTGCAGGGACGGCCGCAGCGCGGCGGCGATGCGGGACCGGTGCGCGCTCGTCGTCACGATCCCGGCGGTGCTCGCGCCGGCAGTGCTCGTTCCGGTGGTGCTGGCGCCGGCGGTGCTGGTTCCGGTGTCGGTCACGGTGACTGTGCTCCTCTCCTGCCGCTCGCTCCTCGTCGCCCATGCCGGCGCCCACCCGCGGCCGGCACAGGTCATGAGACCCGACGCCGGCGCCTGATACGCGACACCGCCCGGCTCGCAGCGCGAGCCGGGCGGTGGAGGTGCACAGATGGAGGTGATCAGACCGGATCTTCCACCTTGATGACCGGGCCTTCGGCGTAGCCCATGATGTCGAAGCCGGCGAGGCCGAGCACCGAGTTCAGGAACGCCGTGACGACGATCTTGTAGACGCCCGACGGGCCACCGGGCCCGGGGTTCTCCTCGACCAGCAGGTTCGCCGGCACGGTGAGCTGGTGCTTCCAGCGCCACGCGTCGGGGAGCTGGTCGAAGGCGGAGGCGACGGTGACCGCCTCTTCCGTCAGCAGCAGCTCCGGGCCCGGCCCGACCGACTCGGCGTACGCCGCGATCGACCAGCTCGGCGAGGCCGTCTGCAACGCTGCGATCCACAGCGGAGCGAGCGGTCCCGTGATCTCCCAGGCGACGTTGATGTTGAACTGCTTGGTCGGGTCGAGCACGAGGTTCGACGTCCCGAGGCCGCCCGGCTCGACGACCGCCACGTTGTTGAAGGCACCGGAGATGAAGCCGGTGATGTTCGGATCGAATTGGAAGCCCATGATGATGTTCTCCTTGGGTTGGGGGGTGTTGGGCGATCACCGTTGTACGCCGGGGGCCTGAGCGCTCAGCGATGAACGCGCTGAGCACGTCCGCTCAGCGCGGAGCGACCGTTGCTAGCGTTGCCCCATGGACGAGATCTCTGCCCAGGTGCCCGTACTGGCGCTCGCGGACTGGCCGGTAGACCAGCTCGAGCGGGTCTGGCGATTGAGCTCGGGCGCGGTGCGTACAGGCGTCGACCGCGATCCCGCGCAGCGCCACCGGCTCGAGGCGCAGGCGGCCGCTGTGGGCGAAGAGCTCGTGCGGCGCGGCCACCTCTGACGCCGACGGTCGGAGGCTCGCTGAGCGCCGGCGCTCAGTCGCTGAACAGCGCGACCGATGCGGTGAACCCGTGCAGGGCGTTGCGCCCGGCCACCGGGCCGATCTCGCCGGCGCAGAACATCCCCGCGATGGCCGACGTGCCGAGCTGATCGCTCACGATCTTCGCGTCGTGATCGGCGTCGCCGAACATGAACGTGCCCCGGCCGTTGCACGTGAAGACGAGCGCTCCGTCGCTCGTGTGCCCGTCGAGCAGCGAACGAAGGTCCTCGCCGGCCGTCGACGCATCGCGGACCTGGAACTGGATGGTCGCACCGACGGGCACCTCCTCGCCGACCACGATCGCTCCGGTCGACCGGTCAGCGCCGAGCACACCGCGGATCAGGAAATCGCCACGCTCGAAGTCGAGCTTGTGCTCGTCAGCCACGATGCCGCAGTGGACGCCCTGCGCGGCGAGCGCCTTGTCCGCCCCGGGGAGCGATTCGATGAGCTCGAGCAGGCGGTCGAGCGCGGGGCGGCCGGCGAGCTCGAACAGCACGTTGCGCTCCGAACGGGTGACCGTGAACGGTTGACCGATCGGCCGGCAGCCCTGCGAGACGACGGTCGTCGGCGCGAGCGGCACATCGAGCAGCACGCCGACGGCGCCGTGCCGCACCACCCGGCCGCCGATGATCAACCGGTTGCCGCCCGACTGGCGGGCTGCAGAGGCGAGGCCGCCGATCACGGCGAGCCTCGGGCGGTCCTGGCCGAGCCCGCTCACGAACTCGTTCAACGGGAACGTGAACGGATCGGGGAGGAGGATCATCGTCGGGATCGTGTCGTCGAACGTCGGGAGCCCGGCGATCCGCCAGGCTTCGCCGTCCTCGACCGCGGTGAGGTGGAACGGCGTGATCCGCCCCGGCAGGCGACCGGCCCACAGCGAGAGTCCGGGAGCGTCCTCGACGCCGTGGTGGCCGGCGAGCACACCGACGGCGCTCGCACCGATGAACGCGCGCGGGTCGAGCAACGACTGGACGGTCGCGGCGATCTCGTCAGCCGCCGCGACGTGCGACGCGGACAGGAAGAGGACGGCGAGCTCGGGTGCGCTGCCGCCGAGCCGCTCGGTCACCTCGCCGACGATCTCGCCGACGGCCGTGGCGGCATCCGGGTGCGTCGAGAGCGAGGCCGCGAACGGCATGTCAGGCCGGCGGCAGCAAGGTGAAGGGCACGATCAGCCACGGCCCCTGGTCGATGCGGCAATGGGCGAAGATCTGTCCGTACTCCGTGAACTCGAGCTCGCCACGCACGAGGCGGTAGGTGAACTTGCCCGGCTCGACCGTGAACGGGCTGACGTTGCGGGCGATCTGCTCCGACTCCTCGGTGACCCCACGGCGGAACACCGCCTCGAAGATCCCCTGACCGGGCTCATCGGCCGGACAGAAGATCAAGGCGACGAGGTGCGGATCGATCGTGAGCGGCACCTGCGACGGCGCCGCCATCGAGAACATCACGCCGGTCATGTCGATCCGCGTCGACGGCCCCGGCGCCTGGCGCATGTCGAAGTGCTCGACGAACAGGGCCGAGACGATCTGCATGCGGGCGAGGGTACTGCCCCGCCACGTTCCTAGGCGGCTGAGCGGGTCGCTTTGCGGGGGCGAGCGGCGAGGACGGTGCTGCTCAGACGGACCTTCACGAGACCGACCCGTTGGAAGACCCTGATCGCCCACCAGCCCGGGTCGAACTCCCAGCGGTGGTGCGCGAGGCGGGCCGACGTCGGCGCCGCGTGATGGTTGTTGTGGAGGCCCTCGCCGGCGGTCAACCACGCCAGCCACTGCAGGTTGCCGGCGATGTTGTCGTACGGGCGCCGCCCGAAGTGGTGGCCCATGGCGTTCACCGCCGAGCTCGTCGCGAGGTACACGTTGAGGTGGACGAACGCAGCGATCGCGCCGGCCCACGGTCCGAGCACGAGCACGAGCAGCACCGTGCCGATCGCCAGGCCGACGATCGCCCGGTCGAACAGCGCGCGGTCCCAGCGATCCGCAGGCAGGTCCTTCGCGTAGCGGGCGACGGTCTGCGGGTTCGACGCCTCCCGTCGGTACAGCGCGACGTTGCGGATCTGGACGTTCACCCAACCGAGCAGCTCTGGCGAGTGCGGGTCACCCTCGACATCGGTGAACGCGTGGTGCTTGCGGTGCACCGCCACCCACTGCCGCGGCCGGATCCCGGTCATGGTCCAGATCAACACACGGAACACACCACTGAGCGGTCTCCGCACCGTGAGGGCGCGGTGCGAGAGCGCGCGGTGCAGGTAGATGGTCGTGCAGAGGTTGGCGAACATGCTCACCGCGAACCCGACGAGCGCGCCGAGCAGGATCGTCGACACCATCAGGGAGAAGCTACCACCCTGGCCTACCGACCGGTAGGTAGGCAACCTTCGTGGGATACGATTGGCCGCATGAGCGGATCCCAGGAGATCGTGTCGACGCGCGAGGCGATCCTCGCGGTCGCCGTCTCCTGCTTCGCCGACAACGGCTACGACGGCACGTCGCTCAACGACATCGCATCGCAGGTCGGCATCCGTCGACCCAGCTTGCTCCACCACTTCCCCTCGAAGGACGCGCTGTACGGGGAGGTGTTCGAGCGATTGCTCTCCGACTGGTTCTCCCGGTTGGAGACGGCGGTGACCTCCGAGGGCAGCGGCTGGCCGAAGATCGAGCTCGTGCTCACGGCCGGCTTCCAGTTCTTCGAGCAGAACCCCGACTACGTCCGCCTCGTCCGCCGCGAGGCGCTCGAGGGCGGCACCCACCTGGGCATCGACCTCGCCGCGGTGCTGCGGCCGATGTTCGACAAGGCGGTCTCCTACTTCGCGCGGGAGATGGACGCGGGCGTGTTCCGACCCCACGACCCGCAGCAGGTGCTGCTGACGGGGTACGGCGCGCTGCTGACCTACTTCTCCGATGCGCCGTTCCTGGAGGGCCTGCTGGACGCCGACCCGATGGACCCGGTCCGGCTCAGCGCCCGGCTCGACCACATCACGTCGTTCTTCCGCGCCGCACTCGTCCTCGAGTGACGACGTCCGGCCGCTCGTCCGGCTGAGACCGGGCCGCGACCCGCGCCTACGGTGACCCGCCATGTCGATCCTTCGCGTTGGCGACTCCACGGTCGGGTACGCGACCGACGGTCACGGTGAACCGTTCCTGCTGTTGCACGGCACGACGATGTCGCGGACGGCGTGGGACGTGGTGCGGCCGTCGGTGCCAGGCAGCTACGAGTGGGTGATGGTCGAGTTCCCCGGCTCGGGGGAGTCGTCGATGCCGGCCGCAGCGCTGACGATCGAGCTGCTGGTCGACGACGCGCTCGCCGTCATGAACCACCTCGGCCACGAGCGGTTCCACGTCGCCGGCTACTCGCTCGGCGCCGTGGCGGCGCTCGCGATCGCCGGCACCGCTCCGGATCGGGTCCGCAGCGTGACGTCGCTCTGCGGCTGGACCGTGAGCGACGCCCGCATGCGGGTCACGTTCGATCTGTGGGCGAAGCTCATCGAGGCTGATCCCGCGCTCTTCATCCGCTATGCGTTCGCCGACGGGCTCACCGCCGGGGCGCTCACGATGATGGAACCGATGCTCGACGACGCGATCGCGCTGAGCGTCGGCACGATCGCGCCCGGATCGCTCGCCCACCTCGAGCTCGACAAGACGCTCGACATCGCCGCGCTGCTGCCGAAGATCACGTCGCCGACGCTCGTCATCGGTGCGCTCGAGGACCGCTGGGTCGACATCCGCCACAGTCGTGAGCTCGCCGAGGTGATCAGTGGTGCCCGCCTCGTCGAGCTGCCGGCCGGCCACCTCGTGATCCAGGAGCTCGCCGCCGACGTGGCCGCGCTGCTCCACGAGCACGCGTCGGCGGCGGCATGACCTCGGCCTGACGAGCCGGCTGGAGCTGGGGAGCGCCCGGCGCTGCTGGCTACGGTGGCCGATCGTGTCAGGAACCGGTCACACCCTCTCCGAGGTCGCGTCGAAGCGGCTCCTCGCCGGTCACGGCGTCCCGCTCGCCGTCGAGCGCGAGGTCGACTCGGCCGAGGCGGCCGGCGACGCCGCCGACGAGCTCGGCTACCCGGTCGTCGCGAAGCTCTGCGGCGACGCGATCGCGCACAAGACCGAGCGCGGCCTCGTCAGGCTGAAGCTCGCCGACCGCAACGCCGTCGCCGCCGCGGCGGCCGACCTGCTCGCTGCGGCGCAGCCCGAGGACGGCGATGTCACCGTGCTCGTCGCGCCGATGATCGCGGGCAACCGCGAGCTGATCGCCGGCCTCGTGCGCGATCCGCAGTTCGGCATGAACGTGATGCTCGGCATCGGCGGCATCCTCGCCGAGGCGATCGCCGACGTCGTGTTCCGGCCGGCGCCGATCACCCGGGTCGACGCCGACGAGATGATCGACTCGCTGGCGACGCAGCGGCTGCTCGGCGAGTTCCGCGGCGAGGCCGCGGTCGATCGTGACCAGCTCGCCGCCGTCCTGCTCGGTCTGTCAGCGGCTGCTGCGGCCAATCCCGGGATCGAGAGCGTCGACGTGAACCCGCTGATCGTGCGGGCCGACGGCGCGCCGATCGCCGTCGACGCGCTCGTCGAGCTGCGCGCCGGATCGGCGGCGGGTGACGAGCCCGTGGTCGCGGCCGTCCGTTCGCGCCCTGCGGATGCGCAGTTCCGGGCGCTGTTCGAGCCGCGCGGGGTCGTGGTCGCCGGTGCGTCGAGCCATCCCGGCAAGTTCGGCTTCGTCTCGATGCACAACATCCTCGCCAGCGGCTACCGGGGTGAGGTGTTCGGCACGAACCTCCAGGGTGAGGAGGTGCTCGGCATCCGGACGGAGAAGGACATCGAGTCGTTGCCCGAAGGTCGCGCCGACCTCGTGTTCGTCTGCACGCCGGCCTCGGCCAACCCGTCGTTGCTGCGGGCGTGCGCGGCGAAGGGGATCCGCGCCGCGTTCATCACGTCGGCCGGCTACGGCGAGGCGGGGGAGCAGGGCCGCGCCGACGAGGCGGCGCTCGTCGCGCTCGCCGACGAGCTCGGCATCCTGCTCGCCGGCCCGAACGGACAGGGCGTCGTGTCGACGCCGGTCGACCTGTGCGCGCAGATCGTCGCCCCGTACCCACCGGCCGGTGGCATCGGCGTCGCCAGCCAGAGCGGCAACTTCGTCTCGAGCTTCCTCAACTTCGCCCGCCAGAGCGGGGTCGGCATCAGCAGGGCGGTGAGCGCCGGGAACGCGGCAGCCGTCACCGTCGCCGACTACCTCGACTGGTACGCCGACGACCCGTCGACGAAGGTCGGCCTCGCCTACGTCGAGGGGATCGTCGATGGTCGCGGACTGCTCGAGCGGTTCGCATCGGTCGCTGCGCGCAAGCCGCTCGTGCTCGTGAAGGGTGGTGCGACCGAGGGCGGGGCACAGGCCGCGGCGAGCCACACCGGCGCGCTCGCGGCCAACGACAAGGTGTTCGACGGCGCCTGTCGCATGGCGGGTGTCACGCGCGCGGCGACCGTGGAGGAGGCGTTCGAGGCGGCGGCCACGTTCGCCACCCAGCCGCTGCCGTCCGGCCCGAACGTCGTCGTGCTCACGACCGCCGGCGGCTGGGGTGTCGTCACCGCTGACGCGATCACCAGGGACCGCAAGCTCGTGCTGCTGCCGCTGCCGGACGACCTGCGCGACGCCGTCGACGCCAAGCTCCCCCCGCGGTGGAGCAAGGCCAACCCGGTCGACTGCGCCGGCGGTGAGACGCGTGACACGATCCCGGAGGTGATGGAGCTCATCGCGTCCCACCCGGAGGTGCACTCCGTGATCTACCTCGGGCTGGGGATCCAGTCGAACCAGGCGAGGCTCATGCGTGACGGCCGCTTCTACCCCGATCACGGGCTGGACCGGATCGTGGCGTACCACGAGCGTCAGGACGCGCGGTTCGCGGAGGCCGCCGACGCGATCTCGACCGCGACCGGCAAGCCGATCCTCACCGCCACCGAGCTCGCCGTCGCCGACCCGTCGAACCCCGGCCCGGTAGCGGTGCGGGCGTCGGGACGGCTCTGCTACGCAAGCGCGAACCGGGCCGTGACCGCGCTGGGCCATCTCTACCGCTACGCCGAGTTCCGCCGCAGCCGGGGGCTGTCCTGAGCCGGCGATCGTCCTTCGCCATCGCCGTCGTCGGGCTCCTCCCTGCCGCCGCACTCGGGGGCGTGTGGTGGATGAGCGCTGACACCGTCGACGCTGCGCGGGCCGAAGCAGTCCGAGCAGACCCGGCTCCGGTCGACGTCGAGCAGCTCGGCACGCCCGTGCTCTCGGTTCGGCGGACTCCCACCGTGCTCTCGCGCGACGTGGTCGGGCACAACCTCCGCACCGATCTCGCGCAGGTCGTGGACAACATGGGACCGTCGAGCTGCCTCGTGGTCGAGTCCGATGGCATCGACCTCGTCGACGAGCGCGGCGCGGCGCCGGTCATCCCCGCGAGCAACATGAAGCTCCTCACCGCAGCGGTCGCGCTCGAGGTGCTCGGACCCGACGCCGTCTTCACGACCCAGGTGGCGGCGAACGTCGTCGACGGTGTCGTGTCGGGTGACGTGTTCCTCATCGGCGGGGGAGATCCACTGCTCTCGGTCGCCGAGTACCCGGAGTCGCAGCTCTACCCCCCGTTCAGCGTGACCTCGATGGAGGCGCTGGCCGACCGGGTCGTGCTCGCCGGCGTGCGCCGGATCACCGGCGCCATCGTCGGTGACGACTCGCGGTACGACGACGAGCGATACGTGCCCTCGTGGGCGACCGACATCCCGAATCGCGAGGCGGGGCCGATCGGCGCGCTGCTCGTGAACGACGGACGCGTCTACCCGCGCAACGAGCTCCCCGGGCAGGACCCTGCGGAGGCAGCGGCGGAGCAGCTGCAGATCCTGCTCGAGCGCCGTGGCGTCGAGGTCGGCGCCGAAGCGCGCCGTGCGGTGCGTGACGCCGCGGCTCCGGTGATCGCGAGCGTCGACTCGGTGCCCCTCGCCGAAGTCGTCCACGAGATGCTCACCACGAGCGATGACAACACTGCCGAGTCGTTGCTCAAGGAGATCGGGCTCGCCCGGTCCGGCGCCGGCACCAGGGCGGCAGGTGCAGCAGCCGTGCTCGAGACGCTCGCAACATGGGGGCTGCCGACCGACGGGATGGTGATCACCGACGGCTCGGGCCTCGATCGCACGAACGTGCTCACGTGCGAGCTGCTCGTCGGCGTCCTCGAGCACGTGGGCGCGAATGGGCCGGTGCACGACAGCTTGCCCATCGCCGGCACGACCGGCACGCTCGTCGACGTCTTCGTCGGCACACCGCTGCAGGGCAAGCTGCGGGCGAAGACCGGGACGCTCAGCGGCGCGAAGTCGCTGTCGGGCTACTACCCGGCCGCTGACGGTTCCGTCGTGCTCTTCTCGTTGATCCTCAACGGTGAGAAGGCCACGGTCGACGGTGCCTGGCCGGCGCTCTGGACCGACCTGGGCAACGGGCTCAGCGCGTTCCCCTCCGGCCCCGCGCCGGACGCCCTCGCACCGCGGCCGTAGCCGGGCGTCCTAGCCTGCGGGCCGATGGCGGTCCTCCCCATGTTCCCGCTCGGTACCGTGCTGCTGCCGGGCGCGGTGCTGCCGCTGCACGTGTTCGAGCCGCGCTACCGCCGGCTCGTGCAGGACCTGCTGGCGGGTGAGCCCGAGTTCGGCGTCGCGTTGATCGACCGCGGCAGCGAGGTCGGTGGCGGCGACCAACGCTCGCGGGTTGGCACCGTGGCCCGGCTGATCCAGGTGGCGGAGCTCGAGGACGGCCGCTACGCCGTGCTCAGCGTCGGCACCCGACGCGTCAAGGTCACCGCCTGGCTCCCCGACGATCCGTACCCGCTCGCCGAGATCGACGACTGGCCGGACGAGGAGGTGGTCGTCGGTGACGCGTCCGATCTCGTTGCCGAAGTGGCCGCCGTGCACCAGGAGGTCCGCCGCGTCGTGGCCCTCGCGGTCGAGCTCGGCGACATGTCCGCGGACCCGGCCGAGGAGATCGCCGACGACCCGGTGCTCGCCTCGTACCACCTCAGCGCGCTCGCACCGCTCGGCCCCGCCGACCGCCAACGGCTCCTGTGCGCACCCGGCCCGGCGGCGCGGCTCGCACTGCTCACGGAGCTGCTGAGCGACGTCGAAGCAGCGATGCAGTTCCGCCTCTTCGGGGGACGGGACGAGTCCACTGGCACGAGCTCTCCCCCCTGAGGGCCGTAGGCGCCGGCGGCCCGTCCGTGCTAAGAACTCGGGCTGTGTCGGAGCCCGCTACTCGGAATGCCACGAGCGACAACCAGATCGGTGAGACGTTCGACCTCGTCAAGGCGTACGTCCGCCAGGAGACCGTCGGCCCGCTGAAGGGCGCCGGGCGCTGGCTGGGCTTCGGCATCGGCGGCGCACTGGCGCTCGGGTTCGGACTCTCGTTGCTGCTGCTCTCGCTGCTGCGCCTGCTGCAGACGGAGGCGGCCGAGACGTTCGACGGGAACTGGAGCTGGGCGCCGTACGGCATCACATTCGTTGCCTGCGCGCTGATCGGTGCGCTCGCGGTCAGCCGGATACGGAAGCAGACGTTGCAGCGCAAGGAGCCTCGCCGATGAGCCAGACCCGCATCTCCCGCGACGACCTCGAGGCGAAGCTGTCAGCCCTCCAGGGTGGGTTCGAGACCAAGGTCGCGGACCGCAAGAAGACGATCATGGCGGTCGGCGCCGGCATCGGGGTTGCGATCGTGATCCTGTTCTTCCTGCTCGGCCGGCGGAGCGGCAAGAAGAAGACGACCATCGTCGAGATCCGCCGGGTCTGACGGTTCCGCGTCCATGGCTGCTCGTCGTCGCCCGGGAGTCCTGTCGCCGTTCGCATACGCGCGCCGCGCCGGTGTGTACCGAGGGCTGCTCGGTGGCGACCGGACCTGGCTCGCGCTCGGCGGCATCGTGTGGGGCGGGCGGATGATCCGCAAGACCCTCGGGCGCAGCGAGACGATCGCCGCGACCGAGGTGCTGAAGCCCGGCGAGTTCGTCACGATCCGGACGATCGAACCGCCGACGCGGCGCGAGCGCAAGTCCGCCCGGCGCGGGGCTTCCTGAGCCCATCGGCACCGCCACGAAGCGCATCGGCGGAGTTGCGGCCAGAATGGTCGCCCCATGAGAGTGCTGCTGCGCAATCCCCGTCGCGAGGTCGAGATCGTCGGCACCCGTCGCGTGCAAGCCGTGCTCGATCAGCTCGGACTGAACCGGGAGTCGCACCTCGTGATCCGCAACGGCACGCTCGTGCCCGGCGACGAGGTGCTCGGCGCCGACGACGTGATCGAGATCCGTCCGGTCATCTCCGGGGGTGCATCGTGAAGTGCCGCGTCTGTCGCGGCCCTGCGATCATCGACTTGCCGCGCCACAACGCGAACTTCTGCGCCGAGCACTTCGTCGAGCTGTGCCGTCGCCAGGTCGCCAAGGCGATCAAGGACCACCGGATGCTCGACACGACCGATCGCATCCTCGTCGCCGTCTCCGGCGGCAAGGACAGCCTCGCCGTGTGGGACGTGCTGATCGATCTCGGCTACCAGGCCGACGGGCTTTACATCGGGCTGGGCATCGGCGAGTACAGCGAGGAGTCGGCCGGCTACGCCCGCCGCTTCGCCGACGAGCGCGGCCTGAAGCTGATCGAGGTGTCGCTGCGCGAGGACTACGGCTACGACGTGCCGACGGCGGCTGCGGTCACGCACCGCGTGCCGTGCTCCGCGTGCGGCCTGTCCAAGCGGCACCTGTTCGACAAGGCGGCGGTCGACGGCGGCTACGACGTCGTCGTCACCGGGCACAACCTCGACGACGAGGCAGCGGTGCTCTACGGCAACGCGCTGCGCTGGGACATCGAGTACCTCGCCCGTCAGCTGCCCGTGCTGCCCGCGCGTGACGGCTTCCCGAAGAAGGCGAAGCCACTCGTCCGGCTCACCGAGCGCGAGACGGCGGCGTGGTGCGTCGTGCGCGGCATCGACTACCTCGTCGAGGAGTGCCCGATGGCGGCCGGGAACAAGCACCTCGGCTACAAGGACGCGCTCAACTCGCTCGAGGCGACGTCGCCAGGGTCGAAAGCGGCGTTCTACCTCGGCTTCATCGAGCGGATGGCGCCGTTGCTGGCCGGCACGGCGGCGACCAGCCGCGAGGAGCTCGGTCGCTGCGCCACGTGCGGCGCGCCGACCAGCGGCGACGTGTGCACGTTCTGCCGGCTGGTCGATCGCACGGCAGGGCACGGGCCCGTGCCGGTGGAGCTGATCGCCCGGCCCGGCCGGCCCGGTGGAAGGAGACGTCGGTGAGCCGACCGTTCGCACTGGGGGAGAAGGCGCTGCTGCTCGACTCGAAGCATCGCCGGTACCTCGTGACCCTCAAGGAGGGCGGCGAGTTCCACAGCCATGCGGGCTTCGTGCCGCATGCCGATCTCGTCGGCCAGGTCGAGGGGATCACCGTCAAGTCGACGAAGGGTTCGGCGTACACCGCGCTGCGCCCGACGCTCGAGGACTTCGTGGTCGAGATGCCGCGCGGCGCGCAGGTGATCTATCCGAAGGACCTCGCGCCGATCTGCATGCTCGCCGACATCGGGCCGGGTGACCGCGTGCTCGAGTCGGGCGTCGGCTCCGGCGCGCTGTCGATGACGATGCTGCGATGGGGCGCCGAGATCGTCGGCTACGAGCTGCGCGAGGACTTCGCGAACCGGGCCGTCGCGAACGTGCGGTCGTTCCTCGGTGAGGACGCGCTGGGCCGCTACCGCGTCGAGCTGCGCGACTGCTACGAGGGGATCGACGAGACGGATCTCGATCGGGTCGTGCTCGACCTGCCCGAGCCGTGGCGCGTGGTGCCTCATCTGCCGGGCGCGCTGCGTCCCGGAGGGATCCTCGTCGCCTACACACCGAGCATCGTGCAGGCGACGCAGGTGCGTCAGGTCCTCGGTGCCCCTGGCTGGATCACACAGCGCACGCTCGAGGTGCTGCACCGGACGTGGCACATCGAGGGTGCCGCGGTGCGGCCCGACCATCGGATGGTCGCGCACACCGGGTTCCTCACGGTCGCCCGCTACATCGGCCGCTGAACGCGAACGTGGGGCGCCCGATCGGACGCCCCACGGCTCACAGCACTGGTCGGTTCGAGCCCGAGCCGAGCTCGTACGGTCGGGATCAGGGCTCGATGAAGATGCACTCGCCGGGGCACTCCTCGGCGGATTCGATGACGGCGTCGAGCTGGCCGTCCGGGATCTCGGCCATCCCCTCGGCGCCCTGCGGGTTGCCCTTGGCGGTGGCGAAGATCTTGTCGCCTTCGCGGACGTAGGCGAGCCCGTCGTCCAGCAGCGTGAAGACATCGGGAGCGATCTCTTCGCAGAGACCGTCGCCGGTGCAGAGATCTTGGTCGATCCAGACCTTCATGAAGTGCGCTCCTGTACGTCGGGAGGTGAACCAGCAGGGGTACTTTACACGGCGGAGCCGGTGGAAACACGTTGGGGGTGAAGACGCACGAGACGAGAGTTCCGCGTGTAGCTTCCGCGTACGCCGTGCGTTCGGCCGGGTCGCCGGTCGAGAAGGAGGATCGCCGTGGCGGAGCACCGAGAAGATGCCGAGCTGAGGGAGCTGCGAGAGCAGATCCGGCTCGTCGAGGACGAGGTGATCGCGCTGCGCCGAAAGCTCGCCGACGCGCCGAAGCGGGTGCGCGCCCTGGAAGAGCGGCTCCTCGAGACCAAGGGGCAGCTCGCCCAGGCGTTGGCGCAGAACGACAAGCTCACCTACACGCTGCGTGAGGCACGCGACCACATCTCGACCCTGCGCGACGAGGTCGACAAGCTGAGCCAGCCGCCTTCCGCGTACGGCGTCGTCGTCGGCAAGAACGACGACGGCACCGTGGACGTGCTCGCCAACGGTCGCAAGATGCGGGTGAGCATGCACCCCGAGATCGACCACGAGACGCTCGAGCGTGGCGCCGAGGTCGTGCTCAACGAGAGCTTCAACGTGATCAGCGCCCGCGAGCCGGAATCGATCGGTGAGGTCGTCACGATCAAGGACGTGCTCGAGGACGGGGTGCGCGTCCTCGTGGTGGGTCGCGCTGACGAGGAGCGGGTGTGCGAGCTCGCCGACGTGCTGCGCGGCGTCCACCTGCGTGCCGGCGACACGATGCGCTTCGACCCGCGAACCGGGATGCTGCTCGAGAAGCTGCCACGACCGGAGGTCGAGGACCTGCTGCTCGAAGAGGTCCCGGACATCTCCTATGCCGACATCGGCGGCCTCGACGGGCAGATCGAGCAGATCGCCGATGCCGTCGAGCTGCCGTTCCTCTACCAGGAGCTGTTCGCCGAGCACCGGTTGCCGGCGCCGAAGGGCATCCTGCTCTACGGCCCTCCCGGCTGCGGCAAGACGCTGATCGCGAAGGCGGTCGCGAACTCGCTGGCCAAGAAGGTCGCCTCCAAGACCGGCGACGAGAAGGGCCGCAGCTACTTCATCAACATCAAGGGCCCCGAGCTGCTCAACAAGTACGTCGGCGAGACCGAGCGCCAGATCCGTCTGGTGTTCCAGCGGGCGCGGGAGAAGAGCGAGGAGGGCTGGCCGGTCATCGTCTTCTTCGACGAGATGGACTCCATGTTCCGCACCCGCGGCTCGGGCATCTCGTCCGACATGGAGTCGACGATCGTGCCGCAGCTGCTCGCCGAGATCGACGGCGTCGAAGGGTTGCGCAACGTGATCGTGATCGGCGCGACGAACCGCGAGGACCTGATCGACCCGGCGATCCTGCGGCCCGGGCGGCTCGACGTGAAGATCAAGATCGAGCGCCCGAACTCCGTCGCGGCTCGCCAGATCTTCGCCCGGTACCTCACGGGTGAGCTGCCGCTCTCGGCGCCCGAGGTCGCATCGCTCGGCGCTGGCGACGGGGAGGCCGCGGTGTCGAAGATGATCGACGCGACGGTCGCCGAGATGTACCGCGAGGACGAGTCGAACCGCTTCCTCGAGGTCACGTACCAGAACGGCGACAAGGAGATCCTGTTCTACAAGGACTTCTCGTCGGGGGCGATGATCGAGAACATCGTGCGCCGGGCGAAGAAGCTCGCGATCAAGCGGGTGATCGCCGGCGGCGAGCGCGGCATCTGCACGCAGGACCTGCTCGACTCGATCAAGCAGGAGTACAAGGAGCACGAGGACCTGCCGAACACGACCAACCCCGACGATTGGGCGAAGATCTCCGGCAAGAAGGGCGAGCGGATCGTGTTCATCCGCACGCTCGTCAACGACACCAAGGCCGACGTCGCCGGCGGCCGGGCAATCGAACGAGTCGGCACCGGCCAGTACCTGTAAGCGCCGGTCAGACTCCCGAGACCCCAAGTCGGGTCGCTCCGTCGCCCCGTCTCCGCCTTTGTGGCGTCGGGCGGGCGACTTCGGCGACGCTTGCTCACTTTGTGGCGAGTTCCGTGGTTTCTCTGCTCATCCGCGTCACCACCCCCAATCTCTGATCGGGCGAGGTCGTTGGATGTCGTTGAGTTCTAGGGATCGTTGCAACGGTTGGGCCGAGTTGGGAGGGTTCGTCTCGACTGGGAGGTTGTTGTGGGCAACGCGAATAGTGGTCGTTATCCGGCGCTTCGGATTTGAGCGGGGAGTGAGGGTTCCCTGACGCGTACGAGGGCTCTGCGAGTCTGAAGGTTCCTACGCCATCAGATCGTGAGCCCTCGTGGAATCAGACGCTACTCGCATGTGC
>JBFWRK010000032.1:0-20852 GCA_050248955.1 Acidimicrobiia bacterium | reverse complement strand
CAGCTCGTAGATGGCCACCCAGTGGGCACATCCTCTGGCCGCCGACAGCTCGGATCGCCCGTTGCTGCTGACCGAGCCGCGGCACGGCGCCGACGACAGGCGCTGTCGCCTACGTGCAGCGTGTGGTCAGCGGCACACGTTGTTCGCTTCGAGAAATGGACACGACTCGGTGTGCCGTCTCGGGCCGGCGTGCAATCGCGCGCACGCTCGCGAGAACTTGAGGGTCGAGTTGAACCCCCGAACGCCGTCCGGGCGCTTCCGCGGAGGGCTGGCTGCCGACGGCCGGTCGCGGCGGGTGCGCGCGCTCGGGTGAGGCACCACCCCTGCCCTCGTCCAGTGTCGACTTCTGGCGCGCCACCAGAGGCCGGCGCAGCGCAGTGGCGTCATGTTCGGTCGCGATCGCCGCTGAGGAATCACTCATGCCTTCATCGCTCACGTCGGAGCAGTAGGACTCGCGACTGACTGTCTCAAGCCGATGCGCCGAGTGCCGTGGCCGCCCTGCGGGCGGGTGTCGTGGCCCACCTGAGGGTGGGGTGCCGTGTGGGCCGTCGCCGTCGCCGTGTCAAGCCCTCGTTCCTCGGGCCCCTGGCGGGCCCTACGGGTTGACACGGCGCCGCTCGGCGGCCCTCGACCGCCCGTAGGGCGGAGTCCCGGCCAACCGGGACTCCGGCAGCAACCCGAAGGAGCCGTCGATGAATCGTCCAGAACTGGTGGCGTCGTGTGTCGCGCCGGGCGGTCAGCCCGTCCTGTTCCGCCTCCCGACCGGTCGTGTCCCCACCTATGTGGTGATCGACCGGCGCGGACGCGAGCACCTGCACACGTCGTCGCTGGGCGTGGCGATGAGCGCGGCCCGCCAGGTGCTGACCGAGCAGGGCGAGGTGTGGGTCCGCGCCTCGGATGACACCTGCGCCCACATCGACCCGCACCGGGTCGCCACGGACACGCCGTCGTGCCCGTGGATCCAAACCATTGCCGCAACCCTTGAAGGAGCAACACCATGACCATCACCGAACCAACCACCGACACCGAGGGCGTGTCGGTCGAGCCGGAGTTGTGCTGGCTCAACCTGGCCGACCTCGCAGCCCACCCGGACAACCCGCGCAGCAGCCTGGGTGATCTGACCGAGTTGGTCCGCTCGATCCGCTCGCACGGCATCTTGGAACCCCTCGTCGTGCTCCCCGCCGACGACGACGGCGTGTACCGGATCATCGCCGGTCACCGCCGCCACGCCGCTGGCATCAAGGCCGGGGTGACCGACGTGCCCGCCGTGGTCCGTCACATGACCCCGGTCGAGGTCATCGAGGCGATGTTGTCGGAGAACGTCAACCGGTCGGACCTGACCGTCGCCGAGGAGGTGCGGGCGATCGAGCGGCTGATGTCGCTCGACGGCGGGTTGACCCCGGCCAAGCTGTGCAAGCGGATCGGCCGCTCCCAAGCCTGGGTGCGTTCCCGCATGGCGGTCACGATCCTCCCGGCCCGCTGGCGGACGGCGCTCGACACCGGCGACCTGTCCCTCGCCGCGGGGGAAGCGGCAGCGAGCGTGGCGGACCTGGGACCGGAGCATCTCGACGCGGTGTGCGAACACCTCGCCGGTCGCGGCTGGCACGACCCGGCGCGTACCGTCGCCGCGTACCGCGACGACCTGCGCCGCGCCGACGCCTACGAACAGGCCGTGCAGAAGGCTCGCGGCAAGCACCCGGTGGTGTTCACCAACGACGAACCGGCCCCGGACAAGGCCAAGCGGCTGGGCGAACTGTTCGACCCGGACGGCTGCAAGGCCCACACCGGCGAGCCATGCCACGCCGTGGTGGTCCGCTCCACGACGTGGGGCGAGGGCGTGGACCGGTACGAGGTGTGCACCGACCCGCGTCGCCACGTCCCCAGCCGAATCGGGACCGCCAACGGCAGCGACATCGCCACCGACCGCACCCCAACCCGCGGCGGTGGCGGGGACGACTCGCACGCCAAGCGCACGGCCCGCCTCGCCCGCCTCGCCCACGCCACCGAGACGTTCGCCCGACCGCGCGGCGGGTTCAGCCAAACCGACCTGACCCGCCTCGCTCTGCACGGTCTGATCCACGAGGCCGGACGCGACGCCCTCGCGTTCGCGGCGACCATGCTCGGCCACGACCAGCCCCGCGAGATCACCGTCGAGCGGCTGCTCGACGGCGTGGATACGCAGGCCGGGCTGGTCCGCGTCGCCGGGGCGGTCGCGTTCGGGTTGGCCGAGAACGGCATGTACTGGTCGGCGGGCAGCCCGCAGTGCCGGGCCTACCTCGCGCTGCTGACCGGCAGCGGCTGGACACCGGACGACTGGACGGCGGCGGTCCTCGACCGCAACGCCGTCGCCGCCGAGCTCGCCACCGCCGACGATCCCGACGACGAAGGCGACGAAGCCGACGACGAGGACACCGACGACCTCGACGGCTGACCCCGCTGACGCCCACGGCACGGCCCGGCCGCCCCAGTGGAGGGAGGCCGGGCCGTGTCGCGTCCCGCCGCAGGAAATCTGCCGGTCGGGAGTGATCTCGGGAGCAATTCCGGGACGTCGATCTGCTACCGGCCGCCGGCCGGCGCTCATGCCGGCCCGTGCCGTGGCCGCCCTGAGGGCGGGTGCCGTGGGCCCACCTGACGGTGGGCGTGCCGTGTGGGCCGCCGACGTCGCCGTGTCAAGCCCTCGTTCCTCGGGCCCCTGGCGGGCCTGCGGTTGACACGGCGCCGCTCGGCGGCCCGTCGCCCCGTAGGGCGAAGCCCGGCCACCCGGTCGGGCACGACTCCGGTCCTCGGGTCGGGACGGTCGGGGAAGCCGACCGGCCCGGGGTCCGGGGTCACTCGACCCCACGGAGGCCCACCATGACCACCACCCAACAGCCCATCCCGACCGCCGAGCCCGTCGAGCGCCCGACCGACTCGATCCTCAGCGTCAGCGACACCCTCACCGTGATCGCCTGGCACGACCCGACCGTCGAGCAGGCATCCGGCGCGATGCCGACCGACAGCGACGACGCGCTCGTCTGGTACACGCCATCGGTCGGCACGATCGGCATGGCGATGGCGCACCGCTTCGCCCGCCACGCCACCACCGCGCCCCGCTACTGGACGGTCGAGGACATCGCCCGCACCTTCGGCGTCGGCCCGTCGGCGGCGCGAGTGGCACGCAGCCTCGACCGGCTGGAGCGGTTCGCCATCGTGCGCCGCACCGGCCGCACGGTCGCGGTGCGGCTGTGGCTCGCCCCGCTCACCTACCGACAGCGCTGCGCGCTGCCCGGCTACCTCGCCGCCGCCTACGACGCCCCCTGAACGGCGATGGGATACGCCCACTACTGGTCACGCGTCGAGACACCTGACGGGCCGCTCCCGCCCGAGCCCCGCGACGCCTACGGACGCCTCGCCCTGGACACCCTCGCCATCATCGACGCCGCCGCCCAGTCCGGTGTGCGCCTCGCCGACGGCGGCGCCACTGTGGGATCACGGCCGGTGGTGGACGAGGGCGGGATCTGGCTCAACGGCACTCGCCCGGATCACGCCGAGACGTTCGCCTGGCCCGCCCATCCCGGCGAGCCGTGGTGGACCGACACACCCGGTCACCGCTGGTGGGACGCCTGCACGACGAACCGGCAGCCCTACGACCTCGTCGTCTGCTCGGTGCTGATCCGCGCCGCCACCCACTACGGGCCGTCCGTCCGCATCACGTCGGACGGTGGGTGGGACGGGACCGTGATCGACGGACGCTGTTTGTCCGAATGGGTCCCCGCCCGTCGCCTGGTGAGTGAGCTGTTCGGGCGCGACGCCGACCGATCCCCGTTTCCGCGATGAGCACCGATGCGGCGTGGCGGGACCGGGCCGCGTGCCGGGGCACGAAGCCGGCGCTGTTCTACGACTTGAACCCGGCCGCCATCGACGCGGCCAAGGCGGTGTGCGCCGGCTGCCCGGTGCGCGAGGCGTGCTCGGCGCACGCGCTCGCCATGGGCGAGGAGTTCGGCGTGTGGGGCGGCCTCGCCGCCGCCGACCGCCCCACCCCGGTACCGACGACCGCGCCGGTGTCGGGGCCGCTGCCGCGGATCAGCGACGACGAGCTCTACGACCTGCTCGTCGACGCCGACCCCGACCGCCCCGCGCTCGACCAGCTCCTCGAGTACGTCTGGCTGCCCGCCGCTACCGCGTACAAGACCCTCGACCGTGCCGTGCGCCTCGGCGTGGTCGAACGCCGCGGCCGCGCCTTGTTCCCGCTGCGTCGCTGACCGGCGCGAAGCGTGCGTCGTTGCCGTGGCCCGGCCCTGGCGGGCCGCGGCGTGCCGTGGTGCCCGCCGCCGCACCGCTGTCAAGCCCCTCCGCAAGCTCCGGGGCCAAGCCCTGCGGGTTGACAGCGGCGCTCGGGGCGGCGGACCACGACGCCCCGTAGGGGCGAAGCCGCCCACCCACCGAAGGGACCGACACCATGCACGCCAACGACCTGTTCGAGACCATCACGAACCAACTCATCGCCGACATCGAGACCGGCGCAACCGGGACGTGGCGGATGCCCTGGCACACCCTCGCCGACGCCGGGACACCGGCCAGCGTCGACGGACGCCCCTACCGCGGCGCCAACGCCCTGTGGCTGGCGATGGTCGCCGCCGCCCGCTACTGGCCGTGCGGCACGTGGGCCACCTTCCGGGCGTGGCAGCGCCACGGCGCGCAAGTCCGCCGCGGCGAGAAGGCCACCCAGGTGATCTTGTGGAAGCCCACCACCCCCCAAGACCGCGACGACGACACCGACGACGAAGGCCGGTCGCGTCGTCCGCGGTTGTTGGCCCGCGCCTACGCCGTGTTCGCCGCCGAGCAGGTCGACGGAGCCGACGAGATCATCGCCCGCCGCGTCGAGCGCCTCGCCGAGCGCGACACCCCCGAGCGAATCGCCGCCGCCGAGTCGTATTTCGCCGCCGTGCCGGCCACCGTCATCGAGGGCGGCAACCGCGCCTGCTACTCACGGTCCGGCGACACCATCCACGTCCCGACGATCGCCCAGTTCGACCACGCGGCGCACTACTACGGCACCCGCGCCCACGAAACCATCCACTGGACCGGCCACGCCTCGCGCCTGAACCGCGACCTGACCGGCCGGTTCGGCACCGACAGCTACGCCGCCGAAGAACTCGTCGCCGAGCTCGGCGCGGCGATGTGGTGCGCCCAAGCCGGACTGTCCGCCGCCACCCGAGCCGACCACGCCTCCTACCTCACCGCCTGGCTCCGCGTCCTGCGCAGCGACGCCCGCGCGCTGGTCACCGTCGCCACCCGAGCCCAAGCCGCCGTCGACCACCTCAACACCATCGCCGGCCACACCAGCCAAGCCGACGACGCCGAAGCCGGCACCGAGCCCGAGGAGGTGGCGGCGTGAACCGCCCGCCCTACCGGCGCAGCGACGACCTCGCCGCCTACACCTACCGAGCCGACCTCTACTGCCCCGCCTGCGTCATCAACGCGATGATCACCCACCGAGACGCCTCCCCACCAGCGCGGGACATGACCGCCGAGGCCGTGTTGGACCAGTGCGCCGACGCGATGGCGATCGACCGCAGCGACGAGACCAGCTTCGATAGCAGCGAGTTCCCCCAGCCCGTGTTCCTCGACACCGTCGCTCCCGACGACCGCTGCGCCGCCTGCCACGGCTCGCTCTGACACGACCACCGCGCCTTGCGGCGTGTCGCGGGCCGTGGGCGGCCCGGCGTGCCGTGGCCGCCCTGCGGGCGGGTGCCGTCGAGCCGATACCGTGACGACATGGCGACGAGCACGGCGACGGCACAGCCGGTGACGCTTGGCTTCGACCGGCGAGCGTTCCTCATCGCCGCCGCCGTGTCGGTCGCTTCGACGGTGATCCTGTTCGCGTTCCTCGCCCTCGTCGGCATCGTCACCGCGGTCGCCGGGTTGGCCGCCTGGACCCGCGGGTCCAGGCGGGCGAGGACCCTTCTCGGCGTGGGCGGTGGGCTGCTCGTCGGCCCGTTCCTGTACCTCGCCCTCGCCGTTGTCGTGAACCTCGCCGGCTGACAGCGCTCAGTTCAGGCAACACGAGAGAACGACCTTCGTAGCGTCGCGAGCCAACCCGATCCGGGAGGCCCACCGATGCGCAGACGACGACCCCAACCCCCAACAACCACGGCTCCACCCGACGGCGAACCCGCGATGCTGCCGGCGTACGACTGGGCACAGTTCGGCCGGCACCGTCTCCGCGCCGCCGATGGCGCCATCATCGACCTCCCCGTCCCCACCGGTGCCGGCCGGCAAGTGTGGGTGGCCACGATGTGGCCTGACCCTGGTGTCGCCGGCGGCTGGGCTCGCGCCTTGTGGCAACCCCATCCGACGACTGGCCGCGGCTGGCGGATCCCGCTTCAGCTCGCCGCCGGTGACGTGCTCGAGTTCGGTGCCGACACTCCACACCAACCGGTTCGATGGTATGGGATCATGGACTCCTACGAGGTCGACCAGTGGGCCACCGTCCAAGGCCCGTACCCGCACCCGGGCGCCGCGTACGAGGATGCGCAGCGGCTGCTCGCGTTGGAGCGGTACGTCCCACCACTCGAATCACAACTACCGACGACGCCCGAACCTTGCCGACGGACGCACGGGGATCGTGCGCGTCGACGTCATCGAGGCCCCGTAGCAACGAACGGGACGTGCCGTCGGGTGCGGTGATCGCCTCGACCCCCACCGCTGTGAGACCGGGAGTCACGCGATTCGGATTCACAGAATATCTCCGGGCGGAGATGCACGGGTTTTCGGGCGTTCGAGAGTGATTTCGGGAGCAACTCCGGGAGTCAGGTTGCGGACCCTGGGCGGGTGCTCAGCATCGCCAAGCTCCGGGTCGGGCAGGAGGCATACCAGCTGTCGGGGGTCGCCCAATCGCTGGACGACTACTACACCGGCGTCGGCGAGGCGGCGGGCCGCTGGTTGGGAGCCGGGGCGGAACGGCTCGGGCTGTCAGGCGACGTCGCGCCCGATGATCTGCGGGCGGTGCTGGCCGGTTTGGCGCCGGGCTCGGGCGGTCTCACGCCGGACGGCGCAACGGTGCGGACCCACGCCCGGCGGGTGCCTGGGTTCGATGTCACGTTGAAGGCCCCGAAGTCGGTGTCGGTGCTCTACGCGGTGTCGGACGACCCGCGGGTCCAGGGAGCGATCATCGAAGCCGGCGAGGCCGCGATGCGCGAGACGCTGTCGTGGTTGGAACGCGAGGCGATCCGTGTCCGGCGCGGCTCGGGCGACGTCGGCTACCTGAACGACCTGGCAGCCCGCGATCCGGAAGCAGCCGACGCGGCGCGCCAGCGGATGCTGCCCGGCCGCGGGGTGGTGGCCGCGTCGTTTCGGCACCGCACGTCGCGGTCGGGTGATCCGCTGCTGCATTGGCACACGCTCGTCGCGAACATGGTCGAGGGCCCCGACGGGCGGTGGGGGGCGTTCGTGCACCCGGAGCTGTATCGCGCGGCGCGCGCCGCCGGCGAGGTGTTCCAGACGGTGCTGCGCGGCGAGCTGACCGGGCGGTTGGGGTTGGAGTGGCGGCCAGGCCGCCACGTGCTCGAGGTCGCCGGCGTGCCACAGGCGTTGTGTGACCAGTTCTCGAAGCGGTCGGTCGAGATCGACGCCTGGTTGGCGTCGACCGGCACGCCGGACGACCCGGCGGGCCGCCAGGAGGCGGTGTTGGCGACACGGCGGGGCAAGCCGGAGGTCGAGGGCGAACGATTCGACGCCCAGTGGAAGGCCGAAGCCACTGCCGCAGGGTGGGGACCGGACGCCGCCGAAGCCTTGATCGCGTCGACCACCCAGCGCCGCGTGCCCGGTGTCGCGGAGGTGTGGCGGCTCCCGGTCCACGACGACCGCACCGGTGTCGTCACTGATCGCACGGTCGACCCCGAGGAGTGGATCGCCGATCTCGGTCGGGCCGTGACCAAGCACGACTCGACGTTCACCCGCCCGGAGTTGGTGCAGGCGGTCGCAGCCCTGATCGGGGAGGGCGCGACCGCGGCGACGCTGGACCGGATGGTGGCCCGGGTCCTGGCCTCGGAACAGGTGGTCCCGATCAGCGACGGCCCGACCGGGCGGTGGACCACGGTCGAGCTCATGGGCGTGGAGCGCCGGTTCCTGAGCACCGCAGAGACCACCCGTGGCACACGACGCCCGGTCGCCGCCGTTGACGTCGATCGGGCGCTCACCGGGTTCGTCTCGCTCGGCGCGGATCAGGAGCAGGCGGTGCGGACGTTGACGGCGACGTCGGACGCGGTGAGCGTGATGGTCGGCCCGGCCGGGACCGGCAAGACGTACACGCTCGACGCCGTCCGCCACGTGTTCCAAGCCGCCGGCTACGACGTCGTCGGCGTCGCCCCGTCGGCGCGGGCGGCGCACGAACTTCACGCGGACGCCCACATCGAGTCGTCGACGATCCATCGGATGCTCGGCTCGTGGTCTCGCGGCTACGACCTGCCCCACGCCCGCACCGTGCTGGTGGTGGACGAGGCCGGCATGGCCGCCATTCGCGACCTGGAACAGATCGTGCCGCGGGTGGTGGCGGCGGGCGGCCGGGTGATCCTGGTCGGGGACCACCATCAGCTCCCCGAGGTGGCCGCGGGTGGCGGGTTCGCGGCGTTGGCGACCGACCCGGCGGCGACGATGGCCGAGCTGACCGTGAACCGCCGCCAGCACCACGCCTGGGAACGCGACGCGCTGGCCGAGCTGCGCGACGGCCACGTCGCAGCCGCCGTGTCCGCATACCGCGATCACGATCGGGTGGTCGTCGTCGCCGACCGGGCGGCCACGGTCGACGCCGGTGTCGAGCGGTGGCTCGACGCCCACCGCGACGGGCACATCCCGGTGCTGCTGGCCGGGACGAACGAGACCGTCGACGCCCTCAACACCGCCGTGCGCCGCCAGCTCCTCGACCTCGGTGTGCTCGGTCCGGTGATCGAGGGCAGCGGTGGGTCGTTGGCGATCGGGGAACGCCTGATGATCCGCGTCAACGACTACCAGGCCAGGACCACCACAGGTGAGCGGACCGCCGTGTTGAACGGGCAGACCGGCACCCTCACCGGGCGGTGCGATGCCGGGCTGATCGCGCGCATGGACCACGACCACACCGACGTGATCCTCACCCACGACCACCTCTCCCACGGCGTCGGCTACGCGTACGCATCGACCGCCCACAAGGCACAAGGCGGCACGTGGGATCTCGCGATCACGGTCGGCGTCGACGGTCTCTACCGGGAAGCCGGCTACCTCGTCATGTCCCGAGGCCGTGCGTCGAACTGGCTGATCGTCACCGCCCCCGAACTCGACGCCCTCGACAGGGAGCTCGGCCGCCACGACAGCCCGATCCCGCTCCCCGGCGAGGAACCCGACTCGGTCGACGAGGAACTCGTCGGGCGCCTCAACGTGTCGCGCCGCAAGCTCCTCGCCGTGACCCGCGACCCCCACGCCGAGGCCATCCAACACGCCACCACCCACCTCGACCTGACAACACTGGAAGGCTGGGCCGCGCACGCCCGAGCGGTCGAGGAGCAAGCGAGCAGGATCGTCGGCGGTGACCCCGACCGGACCCGCGACCGCCTCGCCCGCACCGACCACGCCGCCCGCCACGCGGCGGTCGGCCATCAGGTCAAGGCATGGGACCGGCGCAACATCGGGACGATCACCGCCCTCGACGACGACAACGGCGCTGTCGCCGTCACGTTCACCGCCGCCGACGGGCGCACCACCACGAAGACGATCGGATGGGGCGACGTCTCGATCGTCCAGCCCCGCCAGCCCGCCGCCCGCACCCTCAGCCCGGCAGCGGCTGACGTCCTCGACCAACTCACGACCGCCGCGCGCCTGCGCCTGACCCGCTGGGACGCCCACCTCGCGGCGCACGGCGTGCAGCCCGGCGACCGCCACGTCTACGAACACGCCGCGCGCCTCGCGATCGACCGGGCCGGCGCCCTGCTGGCCGCCGCCCAGCCCGACTGGCTCACGACGCTGCTGGGCCAGCGGCCCACCGATCGTCCCGCCGCAGTGCAGGTGTGGGACGACGCCATCCGCGACCTCGCCGGCTACCGCGCCCGCCACGGCATCACCGACCCGAGGATCGCCACCGGGCCTGACACCGACCCGAGCGGCCGGGTCGTGTGGGCTGCGGTGTCGTCGACGATGGCCGCGGCGCGGGTGTGGCTCGACACCTACACCACCAGCCCGGCCCTCCCACCCGTTCGCACGCGATCGGCGGCCGAGCTCCACGCGCGACGTGCGGAGCTCGACGCCGTCTTTGCCGACGCGCCCGCCGATCACCGCCAGCTCATCGACCGCCTCCGAGACGGCGGGATGCTCCCGCTCGAGGACACTGCCGAGCTGCTCGGCGACGTGCTGGTGGCGCAGGGCGAGCGACGACGCTGGATCCTGGAGCACTGGCCTCACGTCGTCGAGTACGCCGAGATCACCCACACCCTCAGCAACGGCCTGGCCGGCCCCGACGTGGCGCCGCTCGTCGACACGCTCGCCGCTTCGACGCCCCCCCACCTCGCAGCCGCCGCCACCGAGGGCGAGTCGTGGCTCGTGACCCTCACCGCCGGCCTTGTGCCGACCGACGCGACAACGATCGACGCAGCTGCTGAGCAGCTCCTGGCCGACGTCGCCGGCTACCGCCACCGCTGGGCCGTGACCGGCCCGCTGCCCCTCGGCGACGCGGCCACGGACGTCGACCAAGCCAACGAACGCGCCCTTCTCGCAATCGCCATCGACCACGCCATCGGCGAAGAGTCGATCGCACTCGAAGACCCGTGGGACATCGACCGCCTCGACCCCGCCCGCCACTCCCGTTTGCCGGCGTTGGACGACACCCTCGGCCGGTGACGGCGGTCGGGTATCAGCCGCCGCCGACGAGGGCGGCCGCGAAGCGGGGGAACGACCCCGAGAGCTGGCCGATCAGCACGGCGCGTGTGACCGGCCGGCGGACCCGCTTGGCGACCATCGTGGCGATCACCTCGTCCACTTCGTCGCGGTTGGCGTCGTAGAGGCCGACCATCAGGTCGTCGGCGGACACGGCCCGCACGGGCGGATCGAGCTGGTTGATCTGGCGGCGCAGCCGACGGTCGTTGCTCACCACCACGTCGGCCTTTGACGCCAACGCGACGGCGGCGACGTGACGATCCTTGACGTTCACTCCGACCACTGCGGCGGTGGGTTCGGTGTCGGGGTGGGTGTGGAAGGCGAGGGTTTGGGCGACCTGCGAGCTCCGGCGGCGGAGTGCCGCTGTGTCGAGGTGGGCGAAGTCGGTGGCGAGGGTGCGTTCGACTTCGGCAAGGATGCGGCCGGTGACGACCGGTTGGTAGAGGTCGTGGTCGAACGCGCACAGCAACAGGTCGCACGACAGGATCGGCACGAGCACGTCGGCGTCGAGCACCGCGACCAGCCGACCGCCCACGGTCAGTCGTAGAGGCCGAGGGCTTCGGCGTCGGCGACCATCTCGTCGAGGACCTGGCGGCGGCGGGCGACCATCTCGTCGCGGTAGGCGAGCAGCGCCGGCAGTGGGATGCGCCGGTGGGAGCCGACCATCCGCACCGGGAGGGCGCCTTCGTCGATCAGGCGCACGACGGTGGGGCGCGACACGTTCAACACCGTCGCGGCCTGTTGGGTGGTGACCTCCCGTGGGGTCCGTACGACGGTGGCGGTGTCGCCTTCGGCGATGGCCTCGAGGACTTCGATCAGCCCGTCGACGGCCGCTTTGGGGAAACGCACGGTGCGGCCGTCGGGCAGCGTGAACCGGTTCGGCCGGCGACGCAGCACACTGAGCGCGTCGGTGGCCAAGGTGCGGTCGTCGTGTCGCGTCGCCATGCCCGACACCCTACCATCAAACGCAGCAAACGAAAGTCCCATCGTATGTGTCAGATGTCGTCGTCTCCGACGTCGAGGCTGGGTGGTGGGAAGCCGCGCCTCGAGGGCGGGTGGGGCCAGTGCTGAGCGTTGTTGTAGCGGCTGGCCATCGCTACCACCCACCGACGAACGGCACCCTGGATCCGGTCAGCCACCGAGGCGTCGCTCTGGTCGAGGAGCTGACGAAGGGCGACGGCGAGCGGATCGGCGGTGTCCCATCCGGAATCTTCGTCGTGCTGGCTGACCGTCCAGCGCAGGGCTTCTTCGAGGGCGTCCCAGACCGTGAGGCCGGGGCGGTGGCCGCGGCGGAGGTGGTCGACGGCGGCAACGAGGTCGAGCAGCCAGGTGCCACCCTCGGCGAGCGGCTCGCGGTCGGGCTCGTCGACAAGAGGGTTGGTGGTCATGGTGTGGGCTCCAGTGCGGCGGGTTCGATCCCGGCGGTGAGGGTGTCGAGGAGACGAATCGGGTCGGTCTCGACGGCCGGTCCCGGTGAGGGCAGCGCCGCCAGCAGCGACGCGGCGTCGACGTCGATCCCGGAACGGATTGCGGTGACCGACGCCGGTGGCGTCGGGTGGCGCCAGGCGTCGATCTCCGAGCCGGTGATGCCGGCGTTGGTGGCGATCGTCATCGCGGCGGTCGTGTCGCCGTCGCAGCGGATGGTGAGGGTGTCGAGCACGACGGCGAAGCCGGTGGTGCCGGCGAGGACGGTGGCGGTGTCGGCGGGCGACAGCCCGTATGCTTCGGAGGCGGCGGCGAGTTGGTCGGGGTGGGCATGCGCCTGGGCGGCGAGGGTGAGCCCGTCGACGGGGTCGGCGACCGCGGCCAGTCCGGCGGCGAACGCGTCGGGGGTCGGGGCGTGGGCGGCGAGGTGGCGGGCGACGGTGCTGGTGGGGTGCCCGGCGACCGCCATCGTCCCAGCCGCGAGCTCCCACAGGTGCGGCTCCGCGGGCAGGGTGCGCAGCACGTCGCGCGGTCGGGCGGCCATGATCTCGACCGGGCTGCATCCGGCATCGCGCATCTCCGATGCGGTCGCTCCGAGCGCTTCGGCCGCCGCGGTACGGGGGAGGTCCCAGCGGTCGTGCAGCACACGGATGGCGTCGGGCATCGGCACCCCCACCGTCGGCAACAGCTGGGCGGCGTCGGCCGGGTCGAGTCGTTCGGCGGCGAGGACGGCGACGGTGGTCGCCGGGCTGAACCCGGCAGCGCCGAGCAGCTCCACCAGCTCGCCCGGCTCGGCGGTCGGGATGCGCTGGCGGTCGGTGGGGTCGAGGCGGTGCCCGATCAGTGCGGCGAGCTCGCGGCGGTCGTAGTTGCCGCTGTCGGCATAGGCGGCCAGCGCGGTGTCGCCACGGGCCGGGTTGGCGATTTCGGCGGCGCGTCGGGCGTTGCGGCCGGCGAGTTCGGCGGCGTCGCGGGCGTCGTCGATGCTGGCCTGGAGCGGCAGGCGTTCGAGGACGCCGGTGGCTGCGGTGTGGATCGCGGGTTGCCAGCGGCCGCCGGGGCCGGGCATCACGTACAGGGTCGTCTGGTCATCGAGCCGGCGCAGCTCGGCCGCGGTCCTGCCGTGGCCGGGCATCTGCTCCCACCCACCCGCCGTCCCGCCCGGTGACACCATCACCCGATCGGCCGGGTCGGTGTTGGTGACGGTCGGGTATCGGTCGCGGATCGTGTCGACCGCGGCGGTGCGGGCGCGGTCGAGGTTTGGGGCGACGCCGTTGGCGAGCAGGCCGTGACCGGTGCGCGCAGCGACGTCCTCGAGCCGCCAGGCGGCGCCGTCGCCGGTCTCGACGGCGACGAGGTAGGCGCTCTTGTTCAACCGCAGAAAGGCGCCGGTGCCGGAGGCGTGTTCGCCGCGGGCCGCCCACTCGGCGGTGGTGTAGGGGCCGACGGTCACCCATTGGCCGACGGGGAGCTGCTCCAGGGACGCGGCGGGGAGCCGGTGGCGGCGACCGGCCGGGACGACCCGGTCGTCGACGATCTCCATCCGGGGCAGCGGCGACGCGGTGAGGTCGACCCCGGTGGCGACGCCGAGCGCGGCGGTCAGCTTGCGGGCCGGTTCCAATACGTCCTGGAGCCGCTCCCACCGCTCCCGCGGTTTCAGCCCAGCCGGGTCGACCTCGGGTGGCCGATCGGATGGGGCGAGGCCGACCCGGTCGGCGACGAGCCAGGCGACCTGGCCGCGCAACCCGGCGTCGAGGTCGGGCCGTTTCGACGAGCGCTTGAGCCGCCCCGCCGCCTCGGCCAGCGTGCGGTGAGGATCGTCGGAGCGGGGGAGCCGCCCGCGGACCGTCGCGGTGGCGACCTTGCGGACCGCGGCCAGGAACTCGGCCTCCGCGTCGGGGCCGGTCAACGCGGCGGGCAGGTCGGTCGGGATCAGGGCGTCCGCCGCGGGTCTGCGGGCGAGCTGGGCGGTGGAGAACACCGGCCGCCACTCCCACCGCTCGACCGCGGCGCGGGTGGGGCGGTGCCCGCCCAGGTACGGGTCCGGTTCGCTACCGCCGGTGGTCAAAGGGACCCGGACCGGGTAGCCGTGCTCCCCGGCGCGCACCGCGCACGCCCGACCGTCGGTCGTGGACGGCACCAGCCGCCACGTCTCCGCGCCCGCGACCGGGCCGTCGGCCCCGTAGGAGGCGAGCAGCACCTGGTTGCGGGCCGAGTAGTCCAACCACGACTGCGCCCCGACCAACGCGTCCGACCATTCCTCCGCGCCGGCGAGGCCGGTGGCCGCCCACTGGTCGAGGTGGGCGGCCATCTCCTGGAAAGTGCTGAACTCGATCCGCTCCCGGTTGACGGCCATACCCGTGGACGGTGACGAACCGAACTCCCGGAGTTGCTCCCGAGATCACTCCGACGTTGCTCCCGATCCCACCTCCAGCCGTGCCCTGACCGGGATTCCGGCCAATGCCGCCGCGTGTCAGGCGCCGATGCGTGGGGGCAGGCACGTCGGATGGCGACGGAGCACCTCGCGGGCGCCGAACACGGCGACGGTCCCGGCGCCGACCCCGAGACGGGCGCCGCACCGCTCGCACCTCCCCGCCACCCGATTGCGTGCAACCCCACCGTGCACCCTGTCAGCATCGTTGTCGTCGGGTGGTTGCTCCGGAGCAGCGGCGAAGTCGAGCCGCGCCTGAGCCCCGCCGCCGGGACGTGCCCGCCGCGGGGACGCTTGCGGGACTGGCCGGTCGGCGTGTGGATGGCGGGGCTTGGGGAGGTGCCCGACCGACTCGGAGACGATGGTCGGTTCCAACGCCGGGCTGACCCCGGCCCGCCGGCCCGGCCGGAACGGGCAGGTCCCGTCCGCTGGCGGTGGCAACGGCTTGCCATCGGTGCCGGTGGGCACCAGCGCGGCGAGACGCTTGTCCTCCCACCAGCGGACCATCCGCAGATGCACCGGCGGCAGCGTCCCGTGCAACAGCACGGCCTCCTGGCGGCGCATCTGACGGATCACGTGGGCGGGCAGCAGGTCCTCCCGCTGGACGTGCTCGGACACGGTCCTGCGCCCGCCCCCGGTGTCGGCCGACCAGCCGCGTTGGGCGACGTGCTCGGTCCCCGCCACCCGTGACAGGTAGTCCAACGTCGAAGGGTCGTCGCAGCCGTTGAAGATGATCTTGGAGCGGTGCCCACCCAACACCGCGTCGGCCAGGCCGCCGTAGCGGTGGCTGATCTGAGCCCGCGACTGCCAACCGGTGACGAACATGCCCCCCAGCCCGGCGATCGTCGACACCTCCTCGGGCAGCCACTGCAACTCGAGCTGACCCGCTTCGTCGATCACGACCAGCAACGGCTTCGACAGGCGCCGTCCGGCGATGTCCCAGGCGTGGATCTGCTCACGCAGATCACCCAACAGGCCGCCGAGGACCGGGGCGAGCCGGGCGAACTCGGTCGCCGGCGCCGTCAGATACAAGGTGTTCGACCGACCTTCGGGGCCGTCCATCAACCAGTCGAGGTCGACGTAGCGGGGTGTGCGATCCCACAGCTCGTCGGACCAGTAGGCGGCACGCGGGTCGAGCGACGCCGAATGGGCGACCGCCGGTTCGGTCCACGCCTCGAACGCCAACCTTGCCGTGGCGTAGATGCTCGCCCTGATCCTCGGGTCTTCGCCCTCGAACGCCATCAGCTTGGTCATCGCGTCCTTCGCCAGCAGACGGACTTCCAACGGCTGGGTGTCGTCGAGACCGAGACGGACCAGTTCGTGCACGGTCGGGTCGGTGATCCCCACATGCATGTACGCCCACGAGGCGAGCCGCCCGATCGTCAACGGCTCCCGCAGCCCGCCACCCTCCGCGGGCAGGAGCTGGGAGAGACCGGCGAGCGCCATGAACGCCGACGACAGCGTCTCTCCATGTGACGCCCAGAAGTCCCCGCCGGTCACCCCGTGACGGGGGATCGCCTGCGCCAACGCCCGACCCGCCCGCAACGCCCCTGACGTCGTGGTCACATCCCGCAGCGGCGTCCACCGCGCCGTCGCCAACCCGGTGACACCCGACGGATCGAACACCGCCAGCTCCCCACGCCGGGCGCGCGCTGCCGCCGTCGCGTCGTACAGATCCCTCTTCACCGAGAGGGCGACGACCGGGCCGTCCCAGCCGATGATCCCCGCCGAGGCCAGCACGGTCTTGCCCGACCGTGTCGGGCCGATCAATGCGACCGACCCACGGTCGCCCTGCACCCGTTCCGCCCGGCGGCCTTTGGCCGGGTGGCGTTCGCGGTCCTCGGTCGCCAGCAGCGGACCCCGCGGCGCCATCCGCCCGAGCAGCATCCGCCCGATCGGCGGGACCGAACCGTCCACCGCCAGCGGTCGCACATCACGGGGCCGGGCGACACGAGCGTCGGCCGGGACGCCGAACCGCGACCGCGACGGCGTCGACCATCGCCGCCACACCCACACCACCCCCGCTCCCAGCAGCCCGACCAGCCCGGCGGCGACGGCCGTGCACGCCCAATAGACGACCGGGCCGGGCAGCCCCGACGCGTGCGCGCCCCACGCCGCCGCCGGGTCACCAGGTGTCGACGCCAGCCGTCCGGTGGCACCCAACCAGTCGCCGACCCCGCCGGACACCTGCCCGCCGGCGACCGCGGCGGCCAGCCATGCACCCGCCCACACCACCACCGCAACCCCGACCACCAGAGCACCCAGCGCGACGAGCACGACCTCGCCGCCCGATGCGGGCGGTTCCCGACGACCCGGCATCGGCTGCATCACCGACACCCCCACCCACCGCGGCGCCCGGAGGAGGTTGAGGCGGGCGGGAGCGAGACCAGGAGCAACTCCGGGACTGAACACAGGAGCAACTCCGGGAGCGCGGTTTCAGACGCTCCACCCATCCCTACCGATGCAAGGAGCAACCGATGAACCTCTACCGGCAACTCGACACCGCCTACCAACACCTCACCACCCGACCCCGACCCGTTTGGCTCGCCACGGTCACTACCAACGGATGTGCCGAAGTGGTCACCGCGATCCGCAACGACCAGCCCGACCCCACCACCTCCGACGCCACGCTGCGCGCCCTGCTCCAAGCCGCTCGGCGTCACCCCGACGCACTGACCGTGGCCCTCCACGCACTCGTCCCTCGACTGCGGGTCCGGCTCGGCCGCAGCGTCACCGACGACTACCGCGGCGACGTGCTCAGCGACCTCACGATGGTGCTGCTCGACAGCCCACTCGACGGCCCCCGGCTCGCCGCGCGGCTCGTCAACCGAGCCCACAACCGCACCCACAAGGCCGCCCGATCCGTGCACACCCGCGGCGTCGTGAACATCAGGACCGTCGCCCCGCTCGACCCCGTTCACTTCGCTCACCGTCGCGAAGCCAGCGACACCGAGGACGTCGCCACGATTGCTGTCCGCCGCGCCGACCTCGCTCGCTTCCGCATGGCGGTTCAGGCAGCGATCGACGACGGGGAGCTCACCGAAGACGCCTGGGCCGCCTACCGTGACCACCGCCTGGTGCGCGTGCTCGACGCCGACGCCCGGCTGTGCACGAGCCACGAAAGAACCACTGCGACGCGGACCGCCCGCAAACTCGCACCGCTGGTCCAGTCGTATCTCCATGCCGCCTAACCCACCCGACACCCGACCGGTCCGCCACGGCGCCGGCGGGCGCCGCACGGCGCGGAGCAGACGTACCGCTACCACGCCACGCGGCAGCGGAGGTCGACGACTCTCGAGCAGCTCCGCGTTCGCCCGGGCTCGGGGTCCGGGCTTCCTGAGACGTTTGGCGACGGTCGTCGAACGCGGAGGTCGACTCGCCCAGGGTCCGGCAGAGGACGGTGGCCTTCTCCGTTTCGATGAGCCGCAAGGCCAGCTCGGCGCGACGGCCGTTCTCGTGGGGAAGAAGGCCCCCTGGTGACATCGCTGCGCTCGTCCACGAGAGCGTCAGGTCGCGCAGGCTCGTGTCGGTGGTCGATGCACAGCCGACCCGGACAGATCTCGCTTGTGCTCGGTGACGTCGACCGGTCCGAGGCGACCGTCGACGACACTGGTCGCTTCGCCGAACGCCTGTCCTTAAGCCAGCGTTCGGGGACATCCTGGTGTGGGGCTATCCGACAGTAATGTGCCCTGCGCCTTGGCGAGGGCGTATCCCGCTGCCGCCAAGCCGACGCCCGGCGACGAGCGACGCAGCCACATGGAGAGCGGCTGCTGTGCCGCGGCCATCTCGCAGCACCGACTGGGTTTCGACGGAGAAGGTGGAGAAGGTCGTGAACGCTCCCAGGGGGCCAACGCCGAGGGCTGTGGTCACCAGATCGGACCACCCTCGCAACTCTCCGCGCGCAGAAGGAACCCCAAGACAAACGATCCCGCGATGTTGATGCCGAGGGTCGACCATGGGAAGACCCGAGGGCTGACTGCGCTTCCTATGCCGTAGCGGGCGAGGGCTCCGGCCGCTCCGGCGAGCGCCACCAGGACGACCTTCATAGACGCACTCTGGCCGATCTCGTCTGGCCTGACGTCAAGCCGGCGTTCAGGGACGCGTGGCGTTCGTTGCCCGTGCCGGGTGGCGCAAGAGCGTTGACGTCCAGCCGCTACGCCGCCAGCGCAGGCCAGCCAGCGCGCTTCGCGAACAGCGCCCACGCGCGTGCCGTGACGTGGTATGCGGTGAAGTAGTCGACCGCCAGGCCCTGAACACTGCCGCCGATCGTTACGAGGCCGATGCCCGACGGATCTAGGTCTGAAAACGCGGTGCCAGCAGCGCCGAAATGTGACCAGATGAACCCGTGGGCTGCGCCGGACGTGACACGCCAACGGGACTTGAATTGGGCGCGCTGGCGTTCGTCGGCGGTTGTCTGATCCACGGCGGCAGGGATGACGATGTCCGTCAGGTTCCATCCAATCGGTCCGCCGAGCTGGTCGAGCAATGCGCGAACCTCGTTGGAACGTTGCTGCAGTCGGCCTAGCTGCTGGTCGGCCTGCGGGTGGATGTCGTCTGGGTGAAACGTCCGGGCCGACTCGCTCCCGAATGCGATGTGGTTGCGGTAGTCCTCCAGTGCGAAGGTGAGCATGCGGCGTCGTCTGTTTGTGGCGTCATCAGGCTCGAGCATCCACACCGCGACCGCTCCGCTCATCAGCGCGGACCGCGCCAACGGTCGAGCCGTACGAACGTTTCGCGAATCTCCGCCAAGAGGTCGGCGTCGGAAAGCTCGCGCGTTTCGGTCGCGTTGAACGACTCCGTTCCCATTGCTCAATGATCGCGCGAGTAGACGCGCCCACCTCCGGCGTTCTGGGACACAACGGGATGTTGTCGAGTGGGCGCTTCAACGACCAGTGCGAGGTGACCGCCGTGCATCACGCCTCGGAACCCAACTTCGAAACGGACCTCGACGACGGGAGGCCAGTTCCGGTGCCGTCGAACGAGCGCAGCCGCATGAATTCGCTCGTTGACGACTTCAAAATGCGCGGCACTCCCGGCGCCCGTGGCCACCCTCGCCGAGCGAGCGCTGCCGGGCCGAAACCCGCGCCCTGGGGGCAACTTCGCCCGACAGGCCTACGCCCTCCTCCCCGAACCCGCAACAAGCACTTGCACGGTGCGTGTACAGGCGGTCGAGACGAAACACGCGGCGACGGTGCAGTCCCGCACCCTCGCACCCGACAGAGTGAGTCCCGTCACGTGGTGTAGGCGGCGTCGCCGGGGTGAGGGTGGTCATCGTGCGATGGTCGGTAGCGACCAAGCAACCAAGGACACCGCACGATGGCCGTTCACGATTCTGCCTTGTCGGCTCTTGCCGCGCGACTCGCCGGCACCGACGCCTCACTCACCTCGTCGCTACGCGACATCCTCGCCGCGGCGTTGCAGGAGTTGATCGAGGCCGAGCTCACCTCGACGATCGGCGCCGCTCCCGGCGAACGCACCCCAGAACGGGTGGCGCAGCACAACGGGCATCGCCCGAAGCTGCTGTCGACCCCGGCCGGCGACGTCGAGGTCGGGATCCCGAAGCTGCGCACTGGGTCGTTCTTCCCGGAGTTGCTCGAGCCGCGTTGGCGGGTCGACCCGGCGTTGTGGGCGGTGATCATGACTGCGTACATCACCGGCACCTCCACGCGGAAGGTCGACGACCTCGTGCGCGCGCTCGGCTGTGATAGCGGGATCTCGAAGTCGACGGTGTCGAGGATCTGCGCCCAGATCGACGCCGACGTCATCGTGTTGCGCACCCGTCGGCTTGATCATCAGCCGTTCGTCTACGTCTGGTTGGACGCCACCTACGTCCGCGTCCGCGAGCACCGCCACGTCGTGTCGAAGGCGGTCGTGATCGCCACCGGCCTGCGGGCTGACGGCCATCGGGAAGTTCTCGGTGTCGATGTCGGCGACTCCGAGAACGAGACGTTCTGGCGCGAGTTCCTCACCGACATGAACGACCGCGGCCTCGCCGGTGTCCGGCTGGTGATCTCCGACGCCCACGCCGGACTCGTCAAGTCGATCAGGCGCTGCTTCCAGGGCGCCGCGTGGCAGCGCTGCCGGGTCCACGCGATGCGCAAACTCCTCGCCGCCG
>JBFWRK010000031.1:0-21983 GCA_050248955.1 Acidimicrobiia bacterium | reverse complement strand
CGGCGACGAAGGTGCTCGCGTTCGGCATCTCGGCGGCGATCGCCGCGAGCTCCGGCGCGCTCGCCGGCAAGGGCGTCGGCCCGAGCGACTTCGACTTCGTGAAGAGCCTGCCGATCGTGCTCCTCGCGGTCGTCGGCGGTGTCGGCACGGTGAGCGGCGCACTGCTCGGCGGCATGCTGCTCGGCGGCAACAGCATCCTCGCGAAGGTGGTCCCTTCGTTCACGAACATCTCGCGCGTGATGCCGGGGATCATCGGCATCAGCCTCGGCCGCAACCCGAACGGCGCGTCGTCGCAGACGGCGGAGGGGTTCCGTCCGTTGCTCGGGCGATGGAACTTGATCGGTGCGGGTGTCGCCGGTGGTGTGGCGACGTGGGCGTTGACCGCTGCTGATGTGATCCCCCGCTGGTCCTTCGTGTTCGCCATCGTCACGTGGACGCTCGGTGTCGTACCGAACCTGCCGGCGCTCGCCGACACCACGAGCGTCCCCCGCCGAGCATGGGCCGGAGGCTGGATGACGGCCGGTCTGCTCGTGGCGACGATCGTCGATTGGGATACGACCGTCACGTCGAATGGTTGGCGGATCGTGATGCTCATCGGACTCGTCGCGCTCGTCGGTCCGATCGCCTCACGGATCCTCGACGCCACGCCTCGCGTCGCCGCCGAGTCACCCGATGTCGCGGGCCTGTACGGGCCGTTCGCGGCGCGCGACATCGAGGTTGCGGAGCGAGCGCTCGGGGTCGTGATCTGACGTGGCGCTGCTCGAGGTGCGCGGGGTGCAGGTCCGCTTCGGCGGGGTCATGGCCGTCGACGGCGTCGATCTCGACGTCGAGCCCGGTCGGATCACGGGGTTGATCGGCCCGAACGGCGCTGGCAAGACGACGCTGTTCAACGTCGTCACGGGTGTGCAGGAGCCCACCGCCGGACGGGTCTCGATCGACGGCGTCGACATCACCGACGCGCCGGCGTTCCGCCGCGCCCGTCACGGTCTCGCCCGGACGTTCCAGCGGCTCGAGCTGTTCACGTCGCTCTCCGTCGCCGACAACGTCCGCGTCGCCGTCGAGCTCACGAACGAGCGCGACGTGCGCGGACGCGTCGACGAGCTGCTGCGTCGGGTGGGGGCCAGTGACCATGCGGAGCGGCCGGCGGGCGATCTGCCGACCGGCACCGCCCGCATGGTCGAGGTCGCGCGTGCGCTCGCCACCTCGCCGCGCGTGCTCCTGTTGGACGAGCCCGCATCCGGGCTCGACGACCAGGAGACGGAGCGCTTCGGCGCCCTGCTCACGTCGCTCGCGGAAGACCAGCTCGCCGTGTTCGTCGTCGAACACGACATGTCGCTCGTGATGAACGTGTGTCACGACGTCTACGTGCTCGATCTCGGCCGCGTGATCGCCCACGGGCCACCGGCGGAGGTGCAGCGCGACGAGGCGGTGCTCGAGGCCTACCTGGGGGTCACGTGACCGTCCCTCTGCTCCTCGAGCTGCGCGACGTGCGCGCCGGCTACGGCGCGATCGAGGTGCTGCACGGTGTCAGCCTCAGGGTCGGCGCCGGCGAGATCGTTGCGATGCTCGGCCCGAACGGCGCCGGCAAGTCCACGACGCTGAAGGTCGCGAGCGGGTTGCTGCGACCGTCCCGCGGCACGCTGCAGGTCGCCGGCCACGACGCGACGGGCGTCGCCGCACACGCGCTCGCCCGCGCCGGGCTCTGCACGATCCCGGAAGGGCGCGGCATCTTCCCGAACCTCACCGTCCGCGAGAACCTGTTGATGGCGACGTTCGGCGGCGTCGGCATCGCCGACCTCGAGGAGCGCGCCTACGCGCGGTTCCAGCGCCTCGCCGAACGGCGCACGCAGCTCGCTGGCACGTTGTCGGGTGGCGAGCAGCAGATGCTGTCGCTCGCCCGCGCACTCGCCACCGACCCCGTGATCCTGCTCATCGACGAGCTGTCGATGGGGCTCGCCCCGAAGATCGTCGCCCAGCTCTACGAGCAGGTCGCAGCGATCGCCGCCGACGGCATCGGGGTGCTCGTCGTCGAACAGTTCGCCCGCACCGTGCTCGACATCGCCGACTGGGCGATCCTGCTCGCTCACGGTGTCGTGCAACACGCCGGCACTCCGGCAGATCTCGGCGAGGATGCCCTTGCCACCGCCTACCTTGGAGGATCATGAACGACGACCGAATCGCTGCCTTCACCGAGGAGATCGGCGAGCTCAAGCTCCGCAGTGCGAACGCCGACCGGGACCGGTTGCTCTTCGTCGTCGGGTGCGCGGCGCTGATCGGGGGCGTCGTGCTCGCCGTCGTCGGCGGCATCCAGGCCTCGGGGACCGTCGTCGCCGCCGATCAGTGGGCAGCAATCGCGACCGGCAGCCTGATCGGACTCGCACTGGTGATCGCCGGCACGGCGCTCTTCGTGCGCTACTCGATGACCCGGTTCATGCGCTACTGGCTCGTGCGCCTCGTCCACGAGCACCGCGCCGAGACCGACCGCCTGATCGCAGCGATCGAACGCCTCGAACGACGCTGACGCGCGCTGCAAGTTCGTCGAGCACGCGCTCCCATGACGCTGAGCATCCCTGGCCGGCGGCGCACCGACGTCTGTATGGAGAATCCCCCGGATCCGTCATGTGACTCGTGGTGAGGTTGACTCCGTAGCCAAGGTGGTCGAGTTGGCGGATGAGCCCCACTTCTCTGCTCATTTGCGTCTGCAGCCCCGGTCTGTGATCGGGCGAGGTCGTTGGATGTCCGGATCGGAGCCGAGAACCGGTGGGGAGTCGTCGGCGAGCAGAGAACCCGGGGTAGCGGGGTCGTTGGGGTGGGGCCGGGGTGGGTAGGGGGCGGGGTGGGGGCGGGGGGCGGGTAGGGGGGCGGGGCGGGGGCGGGGGTGGGTAGGCTCGCGATCTGACGGGGTGTCAGAAACGGTTCGAGGGGGTTGTTGCATGGAGATCGGCTACACGCCGGAGCAGGAGGCGCTGCGTTCCGAGCTGCGCGGCTACTACGAGCAGCTCCTCGATCCCGGCACCGTCGCCGACCTCGCCGCCGGCCACGGCGTCGGTGCGGCCATGCGCCGGGTCTGGAAGCAGATGTGCGCCGACGGATGGGCCGGGATCGGATGGCCGACCTCGTGGGGTGGACAGGGTCGTTCGGCGATCGAGCAGTTCATCTTCTTCGACGAGTCGATGCGCGCCGGGGCGCCGGTGCCGATGTTGACGATCAACACGGTCGGTCCCACGATCATGAACTTCGGCAGCGACGAGCACCGTGCGTTCTTCCTGCCGAAGATCCTCGCCGGCGACATCCACTTCTGCATCGGCTACTCCGAACCCGGCGCCGGCACCGACCTCGCGGCGCTGCAGACCCGCGCCGTGCGCGATGGTGAGGAGTACGTCATCAACGGTCAGAAGATGTGGACGTCGTTGTCCTCCGATGCCGACTACTGCTGGCTCGCCGTGCGCACCGACCCGGAGGCGAAGAAGCACAAGGGGATCTCGATCCTGATCGTGCCGATGAACACCCCTGGCATCACGCTCTCGCCGCTCCGGCTGATCGGCGAGCACGACATCAACCAGGTCTTCTTCGACGACGTGCGCGTCCCCGTCTCGAGCTGCGTCGGTGGCGAGAACAACGGTTGGACGCTGATCACGAACCAGTTGAACCACGAGCGCGTGACGCTCTGCTCCACCGGGGTGGTCGAGCGGGCGTTGGACGAGATCGGGTCCTGGGCGCGGTCCACCGAGCTGCCCGACGGCCGGCGCGTGGTCGACCAGGACTGGGTGCAGCTCAACCTCGCCCGCGTCCACGCGAAGCTCGACGTGCTGCGACTGCTCAACTGGCAGTCGGCCTGGGAGGCGACGCAGGGCAAGCTCGACATCGGGCACTGCTCGGCGATCAAGGTCTACGGCACCGAGTTCTACCTCGAGGCGTTCCGGCTCCTGTTCGAGATCCTCGGACCGCCCGGCTACCTCTCGGCGGGCACCCCGGGCGCCGTGCTCCGCTCGCGGCTCGAGTCGCTCTACCGCGGCCTGCTCATCCTCACCTTCGGCGGTGGCACGAACGAGGTCCAGCGCGATCTGATCTCCATGTTCTCCCTGGGCTTCCCGAGAGCGAGTCGGTGATGGACTTCTCCTTCGACCCCGACCAGCAGGAGCTGCAGGCACTCGCCCGGCGGATCCTGACCGATGCCTGCACGCCAGCCCGTCTGAAGGAGGTCGCCGCATCGGACTCGGCGATCGACCTCGATCTCTGGGCCGCGCTCGCCGACGCGGGGCTCGTCGGCATCGGCCTTCCCGAGGCGACCGGCGGTGGCGGCCTCGGCTTCCTCGAGACCTGCATCGTGCTCGAGGAGGTCGCCCGCGCCGGCGCCTCCGTCCCTGCATTGGCGGTGATGGCGCTCGCCGGTCCGGCGCTCGCCGGGCATCCGGATCTGCTGGACGGCGTGGCCGCCGGACGCGAGATCGTCACCGCGGCGATCACTGAAGCAGTCGGCGATCCGTGGGCACCGACGACGACCGTGACGGACGGCCGGATCAGCGGCACGAAGGTCTGCGTACCGGCAGGGCTGCTCGCCAAGCGGTTCGTGGTGTCCGCCGCGGATGGCATCCACGTCGTCGAGGCGGACGCGGCCGGCGTCGCGATCGAACGGCAGGACACCACGACTGGCGTGCCGGAGGCGCGGCTCACCCTGGACGGCGCGGTGTCGTCCCGCATCGGCGGGATCGATGCGCTGCACGCGCTGCTCGATCGCGGTGTTGCGGGCGCGTGCGTGATGACCGCCGGGCTGTGCGACGCCGCGCTGCGGCTCACCGCTGAGTACGCCCGCACCCGCACGCAGTTCGACCGTGTCATCGCGTCGTTCCAAGCCGTCAGCCAACGCGCAGCCGACGCCTACATCGACAACGAGGGCGTCCGCCTGACCGCGTGGCAGGCCGCATGGCGGGTCGCGCGCGGGATGCCGGCGGCGGAGCAACTCCTGACGGCGAAGTTCTGGGCTGCCGAAGGCGGGCAGCGGGTCGTGCACGCCGCCCACCACATCCACGGCGGGATGGGTGTCGACCGGGACTACCCGCTCCACCGGCACTTCCTGCTGGCCAAGCAGCTCGAGCTTCAGCTCGGCTCGGCGACGCCCTCGCTCCAGCGTCTCGGCCGGCTGCTCGCCACGTCGACGTGACTGCTCGCGAGACCGCCGCTCCGTGCGCGATCGCCGTCGTCCGTCACACTCGGATCAGCTGCGCGGGACCTTGGACCACGGGACGTCCTTGTCCACCCGGGGCTCACCGGGCAGGCCCAGGACCTGCTCGCCGAGGATGTTGCGCATGATCTCCGACGTGCCACCCTCGATCGAGTTCGCCCGGACCCGAAGGAACGCGTAGCGGGGCCCACGGGCGCCGCCGACCACGTCGAGCTCGTCGGCACGTCGGTAGGAGTAGTCGTAGCCGACCTGCCCGTCCATGCCCAGCAGGTCGATGCAGAACTCGTAGAGCACCTTGTTGAGCTCGGCATGCCCGAGCTTCGCGACGGAGCCCTCTGGACCCGGGTTGCCGGCCTTCATGTTCTCCGAGGCGCGCTTGTTCGTGAGGCGCTGGATCTCCCCCCTGATCCACAGCTGCGTGAGGCGGTCCCGGCGGACGTCTGTCCGTTCGTCGGGTGCGAGGTCCTTCCAGATCCTGACGGCATCGAGCGCCTGCCCACCCCGGTTCGGCGCGTCCGTCCCGGCGCTGCCGCCGATCGCGGTCCGTTCGTTCATCAACGTCGTGAGCGCGACCCGCCAGCCCTCGCCCACGGCGCCGATCCGATCGGCATCGGGGATCCGCACGTCCGTCAGGTACACCTCGTTGAACTCCGCCTCGCCGGTGATCTGACGCAGTGGCCGCACCTCGACGCCCGGCGCGTGCATGTCGACGGCGAAGTAGGTCATGCCCTTGTGCTTCGGCGCGTCGGGATCGGTACGCGTCACGAGCATGCCCCAGTGGCCGAGATGAGCGAGCGTGTTCCAGACCTTCTGGCCGTTGACGACCCACTCGTCGCCGTCGCGAACGGCACGGCATGCCAGGCCGGCGAAGTCCGAGCCGGCGCCCGGCTCGGAGAAGAGCTGGCACCACGGCTCCTCGCCGGTGAACATCGGCCGCAGGAATCGGCGCTTCTGATCATCGGTGGCGTGCGTGACGATCGTCGGGCCGGCGAGCGCCATGAAGAACGTGGTCGGATCGGCAGCGGCAGCACCGGCCGCGCGCAGGCGCTGCTCGACGACGCGGTTGAGCTCGGGTCGCAGCCCGAGCCCACCGAAGCCCTTCGGGAAGTGGACCCAGGCGAGTCCGGCGTCGTACCGGGCACCGCGGAAGGCCACCGGGTCCGTCGCCTTCGGATCGTGCTCGGCGAGCAGCGCGTCGAGGGCAGCCAGGAGCTGCGCTGTCTCGACATCGGATGCGGGCGTCGCGAGATCGGTCATCGCCACATTGTCCCTTGACGGAGGCACGGTTGCGAACCGTGCTCAGCGAACCTCGTCGCCGTCCCCGTCCACGAGGACCGGCGAGCTCGTCCCGGACGACGTCGCGAGTGGCGTCGGCGCGACCAAGGCCAGCAGCGGGACTCCGATTGCCTCGAAGCCGCGATCCGCGAACCGGGCCAGATCGTCGGACTCGGAGGGCGCGCTGCCGCTCGCGAGGATCGCGAACGTGAACCCGTCGGAGCGGTGCATGACCATCGAATGCGCGTTCTGCAGCGTCCCCGTGTGACCCCACCCGTCGCCGAAGAGCCGCAGGCCGAGCCCGAACCGGTACGCGCTCGCCAACCGACCTGCCTCGGTACGCCCCTGCATCTCGTCGGCCAGCTCGGGCGAGATCGGATGCCAACCAGGGCGACTCGTGTCGAGCGAATCGACGATCGCGACGAGGTCCGCTGCTGTCGCCACCCATGAACCGGCGCCGCCGAGCACCTCCATGAAGTTCCGCCCGGGATCCCCGGGGTGGACGACCTCTCCGGGGCGGACGTCGTTGTTGCCGGTCACGCGCATGTCCGTGATACCGAGCGGGGTGAGCAGCCGGTCGTACACCGCGGACTCGTAGCTGTCCGCGGCGGCGAGCTCGATCAGCAGACCGACGATGCAGAAGTTCATGTTGCTGTAGTTGGCGCTCTGGCCCGGGCTTCCCGACAGCGGGTTCGAGAACCCGGCGATCGTCGCGTCCTCACAGCCGACGGCGCTCCCGCGGAAGAACTCCTCGCGGAAGTCGGCGAACCCCGACGTGTGGCTCAGCAGGTGTCGGAGCGTCACCTGCTCCATGCGCGGGTCGGTCAGCGGCACGCCGAACTGCGCCGCGAGCGGCGCCAGCACTGGCTCGTCGAGCTCGAGCAGTCCCTCGTCGACGAGCGCGAGCGCGACCGTCGAGGTCAGCACCTTCGAGTTGCTGGCGATGCGGAAGCGGCTCGCCGCGGTCACCGGTTCGCCGCTCGCCGGATCGGCGACGCCGTACGCTGCGGCGTGGACGAGTCGGCCGTCCTTGGCGACTGCGATCGACACCGCGATCGCACCGCCGCTCATCAACGGTGGCGCGATCCGATCGTCGAACACCTGCCAGTCCACGCCCTCGAGCACGCCGGGACCGAGCGCCGTCACGGCGGGCGAGTCGTCGGGTGTCGTGTCGTCCGTGGGCGACGTGGTCGTCGACCCGCTGCCCGCGGACCGAGTGCCAGTGCCAGTGCCATCAGTGGACGACCCGCTGGCAGTGGGCACGGTGGCGAACGTGCCGCTCGCGAGCGGCGGTGCGGCGCTACCGACGGCGCCGCTCCCGAAGGCGGCCGCCACGGCGAGCCCGAACACGATCGCGGGCAGCGCAACTGGGGTTCGGCGAGCAGACACGACTGCTCGATCGTCGCGCATCCGCCTCCGCGCAGGAGGGACCGCTCAGAGGTCGTTGCCGGCGTACGAGAGGTTGAAGCTCTTGTTCGCCAGCGGGAAGTCCGGGACGATCGTGTCGGCGAGCGCGATCGGTAGCGCCGGCCAGTTGAAGAACGAGGGATCGACGACCTTCACGCGCGTGACCGTGCCGTCGGCGTCGAGCTCGACGCGATGCGCGATCGTTCCCCGCCACCCCTCGACCAGACCGAGGCCGTGGGCGGGACCGCCCGCCGGCGCGACCGGCGGACCGAGCTCGGTCCGATGGCTCCCCGCCTCCGCCTCCTGCAGCAGCTCCTCGAGCAGGGCGATCGAGGCGTCGAACTCGGCGACCCGCACGGAGAAGCGGGCGAGCACGTCGCCGCCACCGAGCGTCGGGACCGTCAGTGCGCCGTACAGGTCCTCGAAGGGATGAGCGTGACGCGCGTCGAGCCCGAGTCCGGAGCTCCTGGCGACGTAACCGAGCGTGCCGATCTGGGCTGCGTCCTCCGTGCTGAGCGCCGCGGTGCCGGTGAACCGCTCGACGAGCGTGGAGTTGCCGAGCATGATCGCGACGACCTCGTTGACATCGGCCTGCACCGCTCGGAGCGTGGAGGCATCGGGCAGCGATGCCACGGTGGCGCCGCCGGGGAAGACGCCACCGCGGAGCAGGCGGTGACCCGTGGTCGCGGCATTGAGGCGCAGCAGTTGCTCTCGGATCCGCAGCGCGTGCGACTGCACGACCCCGAAGCCGACGTCGTTGCCGAGCGCGCCGATGTCGCCGATGTGGTTGTAGAGCCGCTCGAGCTCGAGCAGGACGGCCCGCAGGACCTGTGCGGGCCGCGGCACGTCGCACTCACACGCCTCCTCCACGGCGAGGCAGTAGGCGAGGTTGTGGCCCACCGCGCTGTCGCCCGAGATCCGCTCGGCGAGCTCGACGCCGGCCGCGGCCGACCGGCCCTGGAAGAGCCGCTCGATGCCCTTGTGCACGAACCACAGGCGCGCCTTGACGTTGAGGATCGTCTCGCCCACGACGGAGAACCGGAAGTGGCCCGGCTCGATCACGCCGGCGTGCACGGGACCGACCGGGATCTCGTAGACCCCGGGCCCTTCGACGGTGAGGAACGGGAACGGCAGTGCCTCCTCGCCGAACGCGGGCGGCGGACCGGCGTCCGCGCGCATCGGGTGCCAGCCCTCGGGCCAGTGCTGGTGGAGCACGAGACGGGCCGGCTGGTGGTGGCCGACCGGGCGGATGCCGAACAGGTCGTGCATCTCCCGTTCGAAGCGGCCAGCGGGGAAGGAGACCTCCGCGAGGCTCGGGATCGACGGGGCGTCGGCAGCGAGGCGCACGTGCAGCTCGACGCGCGTGTCGGGTGGACCCGAGACGAGCACGTAGACGACGCGGATCGCGCCCTGCTCGCTGTCCCGTCCGGGTGGGTCGTGGTGGGCGGCGACGAGCGCGAGTCGGTGACCGGAGGTCGCCAACTCGAGGAACCGGGCGCGCAGCTCACCGGGCGTCGTCTCGACGACTGACCGCAGCGCGTTCACTGCTGCACCAGCACTGCTGCAGCAGCATGGAGGAGGCGCTCGATCGGCCAGATCGACACACCGAGGAGTGCAGCGGCGAGCAGTCCGACGATGAGCGGGGACGCCGCGATGACGGAGGTCCGGTGCGGGGCGGACTCGGCCGGGGCGGACTCGGCCGGGGCGTCACCGGAGAGCATGCGGAGCACATGGACGAGGATCGCCGCGGCGATCACGAGCATCAACAGGAACGCGATCGCGATGGCCCACCCGAGCCCGTCGGCGATGCCGGTTCGCGCCAACGCGAGCTCGCTGGCGAAGAGGCTGAACGGCGGCATCCCGATCAGCGCGGCGAAGCTCAACCCGGCGACGCCCCCGATCAGCGGGCGTCGGGCCAGCACGCCGCGCACGCGCGCGATCTCCGTGGTCCGCTCGCCGAACAGGAGCTCGCCGGACGTGCAGAACATCACCGACTTCGCCAACCCGTTGCCCAGGATGTGCAGCAGTGCTGCAGCGATCGCGAGCGGCGTACCGATCGCGGCGCCGAGCGCGATCAGTCCCATGTGCTCGATGCTCGAGTAGGCGATGAGACGGTTGACGTCGCGCTGGGTGAGCATGAGCGACGCCGCGACGGCGAGCGACAGCAAGGCGGCAGCGATCAGCAGCCCCCGCACGTAGCCCTCGCCGAGTGCGATGTCGGCGACGACCTTGAACCGCAGCAACGCGTAGAACGCGATCGCCGAGAGCGAACCGGACATCAGTGCGGCGACGGGTGCCGGTGCCTGGCTGTATGCATCGGGCAGCCACGAGTGCATCGGAGCGAGCCCGGCTTTCGTCCCGTAGCCGAGCACGACGAGCCCGATCGCGAGGCGTAGCGCCCCCGGATCGAGCTTCGGCGCGAGAGCGACGAGCGAGGTCCACTCGAGCGCGTGCTCGGCATCGCCTCCGGCATGACGGGACACGAAGTACACGAGGACGGTGCCCATCAGCGCGAGCGCGACGCCGACCGATCCGAGCACGAGGTACTTCCATGCCGCTTCGAGCGAGGCGCGAGTCCGGCGGTGGCCGACGAGCGCGGCCGTGACGACGGTCGTCGTCTCCACCGCGACCCACATCACGCCGAGGTTGTCGGCGAGGACCGCCACGAGCATCGCCGCGACGAAGACCTGCATGAGCGCCCCGTACAGCCGAGCTCGAAGCGTGGTCGTGACGCCCTGATCGAGCTCGGTGCGGATGTACGCCACGCCGTACGTGGTGGCGATGAGCGCGACGATGCCGATGACGATCACCATGAACGCGCTGAGCGCATCGGCGCGGGCGAGGCCGCCGAGCGCAGAGACGGCGCCGTCGTCGAGCACGTGCACCGCCAGTGCGACGCCGGCACCGATCACCACGAGCGAGGCCACGGGGCAGAGCCACGCGGTGACGGCACGCCAGCCCGCCGCGGCGATGATCGCCGCGACGACGAGCGGCACGAGCGGGATGACAGCCGTGAGCGTGGACATCAGTCGTGCAGCTCCCGGAGCTGGTTCAGATCGGTCGCCCCGAACTTGGTCCGCATCCGCGACGTGAGCAGCTGGAGGATGAGGATCGCCACGAGCACGTCGGCGGCGATGCCGAGCTCGACGACGAGCGGCACACCGGCGGTCCCCAGGAGCGCGACCAGCGCGATGCCGTTGTCGAGCATCAGGACGCCCATGATCTGCGACACCGCCTTGCGGCGGGCGACGAGCATGAAGATCCCGATGAGCCCGACCGCGACGCCGATCGGGATCGCCTCGACCTCGGGCGACGGCGCCAGCGCGACCACGTCGCGAGTGGTGCCGTACGCGACCAGCGTGAGTCCAGCCGCGGCGAGGAGCGAGGCCGGCACGTTCACGAGCGACTCCACCTCACGGCGCTCGTCGCCCGCCCGCACGATCCGGATCAGCACCCCGGGGAGCACGACTGCCCGCAAGAGGGCCACGAGGACCGACACGACGATGAGCTCGGTGTGGTGCTCGTGCAGTCCGATCAACAGGGCCACGATGCCGAGGCCGAGTCCCTGGGCGGCGAGCACCCGGGCGACCGCCACGAGCTCGCGGCGCCACAACGCCATGAACGAACAGACGAGCACGAGCCCGATCGCGAGCTGGAGCAACTGGACGTACGTGGTGTCGCTCATCGCTGCCCGCTCATGCGAGGAAGAAGGAGGCGGTGACGGCCAGGAAGGCCAGGACGAACGAGGCGGCGAGGAGCTCGGGGACGCGGAAGAGTCGCAGCTTGGCGACGAAGACCTCGATCGCGGCGATCGCCGCGCCGAGGACCGCGATCTTGACGATGACGGCGGCGCCGGCGGCGAGCACCTCCAGCGGCTGGGTGCCGGTGGCGATGCCCCACGGAACGAACAGGTTGGCGAGGAGCCCGAGGAACACGACGAGCCGAACGTGGGCGGCCAGCTCGACGAGCGCGAGGTCAGGGCCGGAGTACTCGAGGATCATCGCCTCGTGGATCATCGTCAGCTCGAGGTGCGTGCTCGGGTTGTCGACGGGCAACCGGCCGGTCTCTGCCAGCGTCACGATCGCGAGCGCTCCGAACGCGAGCACGCTCTCGGGAGACGCCACGCCGGCGGGGTTGGCGAGCGTGGCGGACACGATCGCACCGAGGTTGGACGATCCGGTCGTGACGGACAACGCGAAGATCGCCACGAGGATCGTCGGCTCGGCGATCGCGGCGATGGTCATCTCGCGGCTCGCTCCCATGCCACCGAACGCGGTGCCCGGATCGAGGCCGGCCAGCGCGAGGAACACCGTGCCGAGCAGCAGCAGGTACACGACCGCGAACAGGTCGCCAACTTGATCGAACGCCGATCGGGTGCTGAGGAACGGGACGATCGCGGTGACCACGACCGCGGTGGCGACGAGCACGAGCGGTGCGATCGAGAACACCCAGGTGGTGTTGCTCGACACCATTCGCTGCTTGCCGAAGAGCTTGCGGAGATCGCGCCACGGCTGCGCGATCGGTGGTCCCGCGCGACCCTCCATCCGCGCCCGGACGCGTCGCATCATGCCGACCAGCAACGGTGCACCGGCGATGACGAGAACCGCCTGGAGCACGGCAACGGCGATGCGCGACGCCATCAGCGCGACACCATCAGCGCGACACCAGGAGCACGACGAGGAGCGTCACGAGTGCGAACGCGAGGTAGCGGTGGATGCTGCCGTTCTGCACTTTGCGGGCGGAGTCGCCCCACCACCGCACCAGCCGCAGCAACGGCCGGTAGATCCAGTGCTCGAACGCGTCGCGCGTCTGCTGTCGGTAGCGGATCGCCTCGACGTAGTAGCGGGACTCGGTGCGATGGTCGACGAGCACATCGACGTCCGGGTGCACGACGTCGTCGAACACCCGCTGCAGCGGTTCGGCGAACGACGTCGCGGTGTACTCCATGCGCGCGGTCTGCACCGACCGCCCACACCCCCACGTCTCGACGCCGTGGACCGAGCGCGTCGTACGCCCCCGCCGGACGACCGCAAGCGTCGCGACGAGGACAACGAGCAACGCGGTGGCGAGCAGGAGCGGCGACAGGCCGGCACTGATGCCGGCGAGCTCGAGATGCGCGCCGCGCGTGCGCAACGGCGAGCCGTCGGCGAGCGCGCCGACCGCGCCGACCGCCCGCTCGAGCGGCCGGACGAAGAGCGTCGGAGCGAGGCCGAGCGCGGCGCAGGCGGCTGCGAGCAGCACGAGACCGATCTGCATCGTGCGCGGCGACTCGTGCGCGCCGTCCGCCTCCTCGGTTCTCGGCATCGCCAGGAAGGCCGAACCGAACGCCTTCACGAACGTGGCCGCGGCGAGGCCGCCCGTGAGCGCGACGACCGCGACTGCGAGCGGCATGGCCACCGCCACTGCTGCGGTCTCGGACGGGAGGCTGTGCACGAGCGACTGCAACAGCAGCCACTCGCTGACGAACCCGTTGAGCGGCGGGAGCGCAGCGATCGACAGCGCGCCGACGGCGAACGTGACGCCGGTGACGGGCATGCGCCGCGCGAGGCCGCCGAGGCGATCGAGATCACGCGTGCCCGTCGCGGTGAGGACGGATCCCGCGCCGAGGAACAGCAGGCCCTTGAACGCCGCGTGGTTGACGACGTGGAGCAGCGCAGCGGCGAGCGCCACCGATGCCAGCGTCCGGTTCCCGCTCGATGCGAACAGCCCCGCGGCTCCGATCCCGATCAGGATCAGCCCGACGTTCTCCGTCGTCGAGTACGCGAGCAGGCGCTTGAGATCGGTCGAGACGAGCGCGTGGAGGATGCCGAACATCGCCGATGCCGCGCCGACCACGAGGACGACGCCACCCCACCATCGCGGCCCGCCGCCGAGCAGGTCCCAGCCCACGCGCAGCACCCCGTAGATGCCGAGCTTCACCATCGCACCGGACATGATCGCCGAGACGTGGCTGGGCGCTTCCGGATGGGCGCGCGGCAACCAGACGTGCACCGGCACGACACCCGCCTTCGTGCCGAAGCCGAGCAGGACGAGCAGGAACACGATCGACCCGGCAACGGGGCCGACCTGGTCCGCACCGGCGCGCATCGCCGCGAACGAGTCGCCGCCGGCGTGGTCGGCGAGCAGGAGCAACCCGAGCAGGATCGCGACCAGGCTGAGGTGCGTCATCGCGGCGTACCACTGGGCTGCAGATCTCACCGCCCAGTTGCGATGGTGTTCGGCGAGCAGCAGCACGAGCGACGACAGCGCCATCAGCTCCCACAGCACCAGCAGCGTCGATGCGCTCCCGGCCGCCGGCACCATGAGCAGGCTCCAGACGAACATCGGATACGCCGCCTGGACCGTGCGACCCGAGGGCCCGTGCGACGCGTAGCCGATCCCGTAGATCGAGGCCGGGATCGCCACCAGAGCCGTTGCCACCACGAAGACCGCGCTGAGCGCGTCGAACTCGAGCCGCACCCCGGCCAGCGGCAGCAGGCCGGGGATCGTCGCCGTGAACGTATCGCTGCCGGTGAGCACTGCGATCCCAGCCGTGCCACCGGCTGCCGCGGACAACGCGGTACAGATGCAGACCCACATCGCGCGAGCGTCCCGCGGGACGAGGACGGCGGCGATCATGCCCAGCCCAGCAGCAACCGATGCCGCGAGGAGACCAGCGCCGACGATCGTCATGTCTCGGTGAGGCGGCGCAGCGCGCGCATGATCGTCGTCGGATCGGGCGGGCACCCGGGGATCTCGACGTCAACCGGGACGATGTCGGCCACATGGCCCGCCACGCCGTAGCCCTCTGCGAACACGCCGCATCCCCGGGCACAGTCACCGAGCGCGATCACGAGCTTCGGCGCCGGCGTGGCCTCCAGGGTCTTGACGAGCGGCACGGCCATGTTCCTGGTGACCGGCCCGGTGACCATCAACGCGTCCGCGTGCCTCGGCGAGGCGACCAGCCGCACCCCGAAACGCTCGGCGTCGTACACCGGGCCGAACGTCGAGACGACCTCGAGCTCGCAGCCGTTGCAGGAACCCGCATCGACATGGCGGATCTGGAGCGAGCCGCGCAGCCGAGCTGCAGCCTCGGGAGCCGCTTCGTGCGGTTCGTCGTCGGCGACTGCCGGTTCGGTCACTCGCCCGGTGGTGAGGATCTTGCGGAGGAGCTTCATCCCGCGCCGATCGGGCTCGCCTCAGGGAGCGCAGCCGTGATCACAGCTGACATCATCCCGACCGGTGCGTACCGCGGTCAAACCGCGGTCGAACCGCGATCGAACGGCGATCGATCCGCGGTGACCGCAGGGCGGTGATCAGGGAGCGACGGAGCGGTCAGACACCCAGTTGCCGTGGAAGCCGAACGGGATCCGCTGCGGCAACATCACCTGTGCCACGTAGCCACGCCCGAAGTCCTGGGCATCGATCACGACGAGCTCGGCACGGTCGGTCGTCAGGTCGTGGACGAACGTCATCAGCCAGCCGTCGTCCTCCGCAGTGCCGCCGGGCCGGCCGACGAACACCGGCTCGCCCGCACAGCGCCCAGTGCCGTGGTCGAACACCTCCCGAGTGCCAGCAACGAGATCGTGCTTGAGCGTGGGCCACGCGGAGGTGCCATCCGGTGACGGCGACGCGCAGTATCCGTAGCGGTGCTGCTTCGCCGTCAGGTTCCCCCGGTGACGCGGGAACTCGTTCGGCGTCTCGTCGATCACCGTCACCGACGTCGTGCGCCGCTGCAGGTCGAGCACCCACCGCTCCAGGCGAGGCAGCCCGTCGCCGAACGGACCGATGAGGTCGCTGTCGAACATGCGGTCGTAGACGCAGAGATCGATGACGACGTTCCCGTCCTCGGTGTCGTACGCGTTGAGCGGGTGGAACGAGTAGCAGAGCGGCGCCTCGACCCAGGTGATGTCGCTCGCCTCGCCCTCACGCGGCAGGAAGCCGAGCCGGTTGCCGTAGTCGGGGTTCCAGCGGAACGGGAACCGGCCCGCGAACGCGAGGTCGAGATCGACCGTGCACGGCTGGTCGTAGACGACTGCATAGCGCTGCGTCAGCGACATGTCGTGCAGCATCGTCATCCCCGGCAGCGGGATGTCGACCGTTCGCCGCACGCGTCCGTCCGTGCCGACGACGACGTACTGCACGTGATCCATCCACTGCGCCCACGCGTAGACCATGGCGTGCATCTCGCCGCTGTCGGCGTCGACCTTGGGATGGGCGGTGAACGCGCCGGGGAGCGTGCCGAAGAAGTCGTTCCGACCGACGGTCTCGAGCTCGTAGGTCAGCTCGACCGGACAGCCACCGGCCTCGACCATCGCCCAGGTCCGTCCGGCGAAGCCGCCCACGTTCGTGTTCGGGCCGCCCGCGCTGTCGTTCCAGTTGCGGCCCGGGATGTCGGGCTGGCCGCGGTGGGCGGACAGCGCAGCGCTGCCCACGTAACGGTTGCGGTACCACTCCGCCTTGCCGTTGCGCAGGCGCACACCGTGCACCATGCCGTCGCCGACGAACCAGTGGTGCGTCGCATCGACGGCGTCGAGCGGGTTCGGGCCGTTGCGCAGGTAGCGGCCTTCGAGCTCGACCGGGAGCTCGCCCACCACCGGCAGATCGACCGCGGTGATCTCGTCGCTGACCGGTGCGTAGTTGCCCTGGACATAGCGGTTCGTCGTCGTCGCGCTCATCTCGGCGCCCCCCAAACTGGTTCGTCGTGTCTTCGTCGTGTACGTGCCGCTGCACCCATGGCGGGTGTAACAGCGTTACGGGGTAACATTGTTACATGGCGTCCAGGATGTCAAGCGCCCATCTCCACACCGAGGAGTCCAGCGAGCAGCGCACGGCGCTGCTGCGGGCGGCGCTCCACCAGCTGCGCGAAGAAGGCGCCGCCGGTCTCCGTCTCCGGTCGATCGCTGCGGCGGCCGGTTGCTCCACCACCGGCGTCTACACCTGGTTCGGCAGCAAGAACGGTCTCGTCGAAGCACTGTTCGTCGAAGGGTTCGAACGGTTCGCCAACGCGCTGCGCGCCCGGGAGATCGAACCGTCGCCCTTGGCCGACCTGCGTTCGATGGCCCACCAGTACCGCGCCTGGGCGCTGCACAGCCCGACGCACTACCAGATCATGTTCGGCGGCTTGGTGCCCGACTTCCAGCCGAGCGAGGCGGCGACGGCGTTCGGCATCACGACGTTCGATGTGCTCGTGGACGCGGTCCGCGCCGCGATCGGCGCCGGACAGCTCGCCGACGACGATCCGACCGCCGTCGCCTACCACCTCTGGGCCGGGATGCACGGTTACGTCGAGCTCGAGCTGATGCAACGCTGCGGCCTCGCCCCACTCGCACCAGACCGCCTGTTCGACCGCGGTCTCGATCTGCTCTTCGCCGGTGTCACCGCCGTCGGACGGCGGTGACACCTGGGCGGGCGCGCACCGCCGCCGCAGCGAGCGAAGCTCAGGCCGCGACGCTCTCGACGACGCGTCCGAAGAACCCGACGACCGACACGAGACGGTCCTGTCCGTCGAACGTGACCACGTCGACACCCAGGATCATCAGCTCACCGGTCGGCGTCCGGATCTCCCACTCGAAGCGCCCGCGGTCGTGATGGCGCTCGACGGCGCTGACGAGCGCCAGCGTGTGACCGGGGAACGTCGCTTGCACGATGCCCATCATGTCGGCGATCTCCTGATGGCCGCGCACGTCGGCCTGCGGGTCGACGTAGGATGAACCCTCGCCGAACGCTTCGCGGACGAGGGCGAGGCGGGCGGCCGGATCGGTTTCGTTCCAGGCGGCGAAGTAGTGGCGGACGGATTCCATCGGTCAGCTCCTCTGGTGGTTGGTGGTTGGATGCGACCATCGTGCGGGTGACATCGGATGCTCGACCATGACCTCTCGGGTCATGGTCGGCGCGCGACGGAGCCCGTAGCCTCTCGACGATGACCGGCGTCGGCCCACTGCTCCGCGAGTGGCGCGAGCGGCGCCGGCTGTCGCAGCTGCAACTGTCCGCCACATCCGGCGTGTCGACGCGTCACCTCTCCTACATCGAGACCGGACGTTCCCGGCCGAGCCGCGAGCTCGTCCTGTTCCTCGCGGAGCACCTCGAGGTACCCCTGCGCGACCGCAACACGCTGCTCCTCGCGGCCGGCTACGCGCCCGCCTATCACCAGACGCCGTGGCAATCCCCCGGCATGGCGGATGTGCGCGCCCTCGTGGACCGCTACCTCGCCGCGATCGAGCCGTTCCCGGCCGTTGTCGTCGACCGTGAGTGGAACGTCGTCACGCTCAACGAGGCAGCCTCGATGTTCCTCGACGGCGTGCACCCCGACGTGCTCCTGCCGGTCCCGAACGTGCTGCGGATCACGATGCACCCGAAGGGGCTCGCCTCGCGCATCGTGGACCTGCCCGAGCTCGCCCACCACCTCATCACGCGACTCCACCGGCAGCAGATGCTGACCGGCGACGAACGGCTCGGCGAGCTGCTCGAGGAGCTCATCTCCTACCCCGGCATCGCCGACGTGGCCGAGCAACGGTTCGTCGAGACCGCGAACGAAATCGCGATCCCGTTCAAGCTCTCCACCGCACTCGGCGAGCTCAGCTTCCTCACCGCGATCACGACGTTCGGCACCGCCGTGGACGTGACGCTCGCAGAGCTCGCCGTTGAGACGTTCTTCCCTGCCGACGACGCGACGCGCCGGCTCCTCGTCGGACCATCATGATGGCAGGCGACGATCGACCTGTTCGACGAATCGCTCGGCTGACACCCGTCGGAGAGCGTCGACGACGAGCGATGTACCCACCATGATCACCCGGTTGCGGCAGCGACAGGAGTGGAAGTTCTTCGGGGCGCTGCGGGCGGCCGCCCCGGGCCTCGCGATCGCGTGGTGGGCGATCCTCGTCCTGCGCGGCTTGCTGCCACCGTTGCTCGCCGTCGCCACGGGCTTGCTCGTCAGCGCCGCCGAGCAGGGCGACCCGCTGGTCGGGCCGCTCACGTTCGTCGGCGTCGTCTTCGTCGTCTTCCAGCTGCTCCCGCCGCTGCACCAGGCAGTCGGCGCGAACCTCGGGAGTCGTACGTCGGCATGGCTCAACGACCGGTTGATGACCGCCTGCATCGCGCCACCGGGCCAAGCTCACCTCGAGCAGCCGCAGCTCACGAACGACCTCACGATGGCGCGCGACTTCGATCTCGGCATCACCGGTCCACCGCTCAGCATCGCGATGAACTTCATCGCAAGCGGGCTCGTCGAGCTCGTCGGTGGCCTTGCCGCGGCCACGGTGCTGTTCGCCTTCTCGTGGTGGGCGCCGATCGTGCTCGTCCTCGGTTGGGGCGCGACGCACTGGATGCTGCGCGAGAGCGGGATCTGGCGCGACCGGAACACCGACGAGGTGCGCACCGCACAGCGCCACGCCGACTACGCGTACCGACTCGCTGTCGATCCGCCGGCGGCCAAGGAGCTGCGCCTGTTCGGTCTCTCGGACTGGGTCGTCGACCGCTTCAGCACCCGCCGCCGGCGGCTGTACGAACTGCAGTGGCACGCCACACGCCTGCGTGAGCGACCGGTGCTCGGGTGCCTCGCCGTGGTGCTCGCCGCCAACCTCGTCGTGTTCTGGATGATCGCCGATGCCGCCGCCGACGGGCGGATCACGCTCGCGTCGACCGTCGTGTTCCTCCAGACGGCGTTCGCGACGAGTGCGATCGCGTTCGGTGGGCTCAACTGGGCGCTCGACGGCGCTTCGGCTCCGGCGGCGGCCGTGCTGCGACTCGAGGCTGCGATGGCACCCGTCGGCGAGCTCTCGCGCGGCACGATCGCGAACAGTGGACCGTTGCAGCGCGAGATCCGCTTCCGCGACCTGACCTTCGGCTACGGCGACGGCAGCCACCCGGTGCTCGAGCGGTTCGACCTCACGATTCCCGCCGGGTCGTCGATCGCGATCGTCGGGCAGAACGGAGCGGGGAAGACGACGCTGGCAAAGCTGCTCTGCCGGCTCTACGACCCACAAGCGGGCAGCATCGAGATCGACGGCACCGATCTCCGCGAGCTCGACCTGACGGCATGGCGGTCACGGGTCACCGCGGTGTTCCAGGACTTCATCCGCTACGAGCTGACCGTGCGCGAGAACGTCGCGCCCACGGGTGCGCCCGACGACGTGATCCGTGCCGCGTTGCGCGAGGCGGGCGGCGACGGTCTCGCCGATCTCGACACGATCCTCGCCAGGGGCTACGAGAACGGCACCGACCTGTCCGGTGGGCAGTGGCAACGAATCGCCCTGGCGAGAGCGTTGTGCGCAGTCCGCCAGGGCGCCGCGGTGGTGCTGCTCGACGAGCCGACCGCGCAGCTCGACGTGCGCGGCGAGGCGGAGATCTTCGAGCGCGTGCTGCGGGCGACCGAGAACTGCACGACGATCCTCGTGTCGCATCGGTTCTCCACGGTGCGGCTCGCCGACAGGATCTGCGTGCTGGAGACGGGCCGCGTGGTCGAGCTCGGCACGCACGACGAGTTGATCGCGCTCGGCGGCCGATACCGCGCGATGTTCGAGCTCCAGGCATCGCGGTTCGTCGAGGTCGACGAGACGGGCGCAGAGGTGGTCCATGACTCGCTCGCCTGACGAAATGCCGCCGGCGCTGTCGTCGCTCTGGCGCACGGTGCGGCTCGGCTACCGGGCGGAGCCCCGGCTCCTGCTCGCCTCCTTCGCGGTGACGGTCGTGACCGCGATCCCCGATGTGCTGGTGGCGCTGTGGCTGAAGGTGCTCGCGGACGGCGTCGCCGACCGCGAGCGCACCGCGATCGTCGTCGCCGCGATCGGGCTGGGCTGCTCGGCTGTCGGCACCTGGTACGTCACGGTCCTCGCCCAACGCGTCGAGCGCCGCTTCCGTGACCGCGTCGGCATCGCGCTGGAAGCGCACGTCGCCCGGCTCCAGGCGTCCGTCGCGACGATCGAGCATCACGAGCGCGCCGACTTCGTCGACCGGCTCTCGGTGCTGCGCGATCAGGTCTTCGCGCTGGACCACTTGTTCCTCTCGCTGTTCTCCACGCTGGGGTGGCTGCTCCGGCTCGTCTTCACCGCCGCGCTGCTCGCCACGATCCATCCGCTGCTCCTGTTCCTGATCGTGTTCGCGATCCCGACCGTCGCGACGGCGACATGGCGTCCGCCGCTGGAGCGCGAGTCCGAGGAGCGGGTCGCGTCGAGAAACCGGCTCGCCCGTCACCTGTTCGTGCTCGGCACCACCGCGTCGCCGGGCAAGGAGGTGCGGGTGAGTGGCATCGGCGACGCGCTCATCGGCCACCGGCGGTCGGCGTGGGAGGAGTGGTACGGACCGGTCAGCGCCACGAGGTGGGTGAGTGCGCTCTGGCACGCCGCCGCGTGGACGGTCTTCGGTGCGGGGTACGTGGGCGCGATCGTCTTCGTCGCCTCCGGTCTCGATGCGTCGGTCGGCTCGGTCCTGCTCGTCGTGATCGCGGGCAGCCGCTTGTCCAGCTACGTCGGCGCGGCGGTCGGCGAGCTCGGCTTCCTCCGCGGGATCTGGCTCGACTCGTCACGCCGCCTGACCTGGCTCGAGGACTACGCCGCCGCGATCGACGACGACAGCGACGTCGCGGTCCCCGTCCGGCTCGACGACGGCATCCGCTTCGAGCACGTGTCGTTCCGGTACCCGGGCACGGACCGACTCGTGCTGGACGACATCTCGCTCGACCTGCCGGCCGGCGCGGTCGTCGCGATCGTCGGCGAGAACGGTGCGGGGAAGACCACGCTCGTGAAGCTGCTGTGCCGCATGTACCGTCCGACGGGCGGGCGGATCCTCGCCGACGGTGCCGACATCGGACGGATGCCGACAGTCGAGTGGCGGAGGCGTCTCGCCGGCGCGTTCCAGGACTTCTTCCGCTTCGAGTTCAGCGCCCGCTCGACCGTCGGCCTCGGCGACGAGCCGAGGATGGAGGACGGCCCGGCGGTGACGACGGCGATCGGGCGGGCAGGCGCCGACGATGTCGTCGATCGGTTGGCCTACGGGCTCGACACGCAACTCGGTCCCACCTGGGACGAGGGCGTCGAGGTGTCGTTCGGCCAGTGGCAGAAGCTCGCGCTCGCGCGCGGCTTCATGCGCGACGAGCCGCTCCTGCTCGTGCTCGACGAACCGACCGCGGCGCTCGACGCGGAGA
>JBFWRK010000030.1:0-31405 GCA_050248955.1 Acidimicrobiia bacterium | reverse complement strand
GCGAGGAGCACGATCGGCAGGCTCTTCACGAAGTCGAAGTCGCTCGGGCCGACGCCCTTGCCGGCGAGCGCGCCGGAGCTCGCGGCGATCGCCGCCGAGATGCCGAACGCGAGCACCTTCGTCGCCGTGAGGTTGATGCCGAGCGTGGCGCCCGCGATGGGCGAGTCCTTGAGCGCGACGAGACGGCGCCCGAGTCGACTGCGTCGGAGCGCGACGACGGAGAGCGCGAGGACCGAGAAGCACACGGACAGGCCGATCAGGCGCGCTCGCGGCGAGGCGAGGTCACCTCCAGGGAAGCGCAACGCCGGAACCGTGAGGCTGCCGGTCTGGAACGTCTGCTTCTGGTTGAAGACGAGCTTGGACACGAGGATCGCGAACGCCGCGGTGGCGAGCGCGAGGTAGACGCCCTGCAGCCGCAACGCGGGCAGCGCGACGATCGCCCCGACGATGGCGACGATCGCCATCGCTCCGATCAGAGCCAGGACGTTGCCGTTCCCGGGCAGCTTCGTCATCGCGATCGCGCCGAGCCCGGCGAACGTCAGCGGTGCGAGCGAGACCTGTCCGGCGAACCCCGTGAGCGGAACGAGCGACAGCGCGGCGAGCGCGAAGAGGAAGCCGTCGATGAGCAACAACGTGTTCTGCCGCGTGAGCATCCCCGAGATCGCCACCGTGAACGCGACCAGGAGCACGGCGCCGAGCACGGCCGTGCTCCACGACGGGACGCGGGAGTCCTCCCGCAGCCGTGAGGCACCGGCGCGGAGGCGGGAGTGCGGCATGGCGATCAGCACGACGAACAGCAGGATCGTCGGGAGCGCGATGCGCAAGCCGCTGAGGCTGAACCCGAAGGCGGAGGTCGGGAACCATGACGCTCCGGAGTATGCGAGGTAGTACGCGTCCGCCAAGCCGATGATCACGGCGCCGATGAAGGTCATCGGGAGGTTGCGCAGCCGTCCGAAGATCGCAGCTGCGTATGCGTTGATGACGAGCAGCACGAGCGGCTCGACGTTCAACTGCACCTCGCCCGCGAGCAGCACTCCGGCGAGTCCGGCGAGGCTCGCGCTCAGCGCCCACGCGAACATCGCGACCCGGTCGGGGCGCCCGCCGTTCAGCTCGGAGAGGCTCCTGTCGTCGACGACGGCCCGCATCGCCACGCCCATGCGGGTGCGGAACAGCAGCACGCGCAGGAAGACGGCGACGAGCACGGCGCACCCGAACGTGATCAGCTTGTGCCAGCTGACGTTGTAGTCGAACACCGATACGGTGTTGCCTGCGAAGAACGGCTGGAACGCTTCCTTGCTGGTCTGGTCCGGCCACACCCAGTTGGCGAGTCCGAGCATCGCCGCGAACATGCCGACGGTGACCGAGAGGCGGACGACCTCGCTGGTGCCGAGCAGGCCGCGCATGATCACCCGCTCGGACAGCGCGCCGAACAGCGGGCAGAGGACGGCGAGCACCATGAGCAGCGCGAACGGCGCCGGCCAGTTCCACGCGAAGCGGAACTGCCAGTAGACGAACGCGGACAACATCCCCGTCGCACCATGGGCGAGGTTGAAGATCCCTGAGGTCGTGTATGTCACGACCAGGCCGCTCGCCGCCACCGCGTAGATGGCGCCGGTCGAGAGGCCGATGATCGTGAACGCGAGCAGCTTGTCCATCTCGTGGTGGGCTCGCCTTTGGCTCAGCCCTGGCGGGTCGGGTCGACGCCCTTGGTCACGTCGCCGAAGTCGCCGGTGATCTCGATTGCACTGCTGTCGTCACAGTGCCAACCGCCGCCGTTGTCGTCGGCACTGCCGACTTCGGGGTAGAGCCGGTGCCACGCGCCGTCGCGCACTTCCATGATGATCCCGCACGTCGGTGGTTCGTTCCCGCCCGGGTTCGTCTCGGTGTGCAGCCCGCCGCCGGTCCAGCTGTTGACCTTCAGCCCCTCGGCGAGCACGCACTCGCGCTCGAGCACGTTGTCGTTGGACTCGAGGCACGCTTTCGCCGCGGTCGCGAACAGCAACAAGGCGGAGGTCGCCTGCAGCCCGAGCCCGGCGATCTTCCCGTCAGGGTTGTACGTCGCCATCATGTCGAGGTAGCTCTTCATGCCGGGGAAGTCGTCGGCCTCCTCGAACGGGGCATACGCGGTGCGCACCTTGAACCCCTCGGCGAGCGCACCGTTGCCGTCGGCGACCATGGTCTCGTCGTAGAAGTTCGCGTCGTTGAGCACGAGCTCGGGTATGTAGCCGAGCTCGTTCATCGCCTTGTAGAGCAGCACGAGGTTGTTCGGCGCGCCGACGAAGAAGAGGGTCCTGATCCCGCCGTCCTTCAAGCGTTGGGCGAACGGCGCCCAGTTCGCCTCGCCGGCCGGGCTGTACGGAATGGTGTCGACCACGGTGTAGCCGCCGACGACGTCGATCGTTGCCCGCAACGAGTCGGCGACGACCTTCGTCGTGAGGAAGTCGCCGTACATGATCGCGGTGGTCCCGATCTGCTCGGGGTAGTTGTCCTTCGCCCACATCAGCCACGCGGCCGGCTTGATGTGCGACGGGTTGGGGATCGGCTGCACCTTGGCGTTCGCCATCGCCGCCGTCGGCGTCACCGTGTAACTCGGGAACGAGATCATCTTGCACTCGTGGAAGCGCGGGTACATCTGATCGTCGAAGACCCATCCGCCGCCGACCATCGCGAACGTCTCGGCGCACGCCTGCTCCATCGCCGGAGGTACGGCGAAGAGCTTGCCGTCGAGGTCGACGATCTCGAGCTGCAGGCCGCCGATGCCACCCTGCTCGTTGCACCAGCCGGCGAACGCCTCTGCCGCGTCGAGCATCTCGACGGTCAAGCCGGGCGACGACTCGTAGCCGTGGTCGGTCGGGGTACCGAGCTTCAGCGTCGCGCCGCCGTTCTGACCGTCGGCGATCGTCGCATCGCCTGGACCACAGGGCGAATCGAGTGTTCCGAACTTGACGCCCGGCGCTTCCGTCGTGGTGGTCTCCTCGGGCGCCGCTGACGTCGTCGAGGCCTCGTCGGCCGCAGGTGTCGTCGTCTCGGCAGCCGCTGCGATCGTCGTCTCGTTCGCCTCGGCGTCGGCGTCGTCGTCGCCCCGCGCGCTGCACGCCGCGAGCAACAACATGCCGACCATCGCGACGGCGAGCCTCGATCTCCTCATGATCCCCCCTCAGAGTGTCCCCGAGGACACCCTAACCGATCTGCTGCATCGTTTCTGACGGACCGTCAGTTTCGCGGAGGCGTGTGCTAGGAACACGTCCGTGACTGGGGGGTCGGACGAGTACACCAGGGCGGAAGACGGCTCGTTCACCGCGCCGCTGACGCTGTTCTACCCGTACTCGCGCACCGTCGGGCCGACCTACGGGCGGTTCCTGACGGGCTTGCGCGATCGGCGGATCGAGGGAGTACGCGGCAGCGACGGGCGCGTGCTGGTGCCGCCGGCCGAGTTCGATCCGGTCACCGGTGACGCATGCACCGAGTGGGTCGAAGTCGGTTCGGAAGGAAGCATCCTCACGTGGTCGTGGCAGCCCACACCGCTCGACGGCAACCCGTTCGATCGGCCGTTCGCCTGGGCGCTCGTGCTGCTCGACGGTGCCGACACCGGGATCCTGCACGCGGTCGACGCGCCCGCGCCGGACGCGCTGCGCACCGGCATGCGCGTGCGGGCGCGATGGGCCGAGGAGCGCACCGGTTCGATCAACGACATTGCCTGCTTCGAGCTCTTCGGCGACGAGTCGGCACGGAAGGCAGCGGTGGAGATCGGGGTCGCGTCATGAGCGACGACGTCCAGCGGATCCGCACACCGATCGGCATCCAGTACCAGTGGTCGGCGGGCCCCGGATCCGTCGCGCATCTCGAAGGCCTGATCGAGGGACGGCTGATCGGCGCCCGCTGTCCGTCCTGCTCGAACGTCGTCTTCCCGCCGCGCAACGGCACCTGCGCGATGTGCGGGGTGCTCCTCGGCGAGCCGGTCGAGGTCGGTCCGCGAGGCACGATCACCACCTTCTGCATCGTGAACGTGCCGTTTCTGGGCCAGCAGATCACGCCTCCCTACGTGGCGGCCACGATCCTGCTCGACAACGCCGACCTGGGTGTGCAGCACCTGATCCAGGAGTGTGCCGCCGCCGACGTGCGCATGGGCATGCGCGTGGAACCGGTCTGGCGACCACGTGAGGAATGGGGACCGAGCCTCGCCAACATCGCCCACTTCAGACCCGCTGACGAGCCCGATGCGAGCTTCGAGTCCTACGCGGGGCACCTCTGATGCGTGACGTCGCGATCGTCGCGGTCGCGCACGCGCAGAACCGCACGCACACCACCGCCACGCCCGTCGAGATGATCGTGCCGGTCGTGACCGAGATCCTCGTCCGCGCCGGCCTCGAGCGGCGTGATGTCGGCTTCTGGTGCCACGGCAGCTGCGACTACATGTCGGGCCAGCCGTTCAGCTTCGTCGCAGCAGTCGACGCGCTAGGCGCGTGGCCGCCGATCGTCGAGAGCCACGTGGAGATGGACGGGGCATGGGCGCTCTACGAAGCATGGGTGAAGATCCAGACGGGGGAATGCGACACGGCTGTCGTGTTCGGGAACGGCAAGTCGAGCAGCGGCGACATGAACCGTGCGCTCGCGCTGCAGCTCGATCCCTACCTCGTCGCCCCGCTGTGGCCGGACGAGCGATCGCTCGCCGCGCTGCAGGCCCGGCTCTGTCTCGAGGTCGGCGTCGTCACCGAGTCAGCGATGGCTGAGGTCGCTGTTCGCAGCCGGCGGGACGCGCTGGCCAACCCGAACGCGATCACCAGCGGCGAGCACACGCTCGCCGCGCTGCTCGCGGCGCCGATGGTCGCCGACCCGCTGCGCGAGCACGATTGCCCGACGAAGGCCGACGGCGTCACCGCCGTGGTGATCGCTGCCGGCGACGCCGCGGTCGGTCTGTGCCGCCGCCCGGCATGGATCCGTGCGATCGACCACCGCATCGACCACCAGTCGCTCGGGCTGCGCGCCCTGACCGATCTGCCGGCGGCCCGGCTCGCGGGCCAGAAGACCGGCGTGGCCCACGACCGGCTCGATGTCGCCGAGCTGCATGCCCCCTTCACCCATCAGGAGCTGTTGCTCCGTGCCGCGCTCGGCATCGATCCGGGACGCACGGCGGTCAACCCGAGCGGCGGCGCACTGTGCGCGAACCCGCTGATGGCGGCGGGCCTCGCCCGGCTCGGTGAGGCCGCGAGCAGGATCCACGACGGCACCGCCGACCGGGTGCTCGGCCACGCCAGCTCCGGGCCGTGCCTGCAGCAGCACCTCGTCTGCGTGATGGAGGGCGACTGATGGCCGAGCGTTGCGCTGTCATCGGGGTCGGACAGACCCACCACACCTCGTGCCGCGCGGACGTGTCGATCGCCGGTCTCGTCCGCGAAGCCGCCGACCGAGCGCTCGCCGACGCGCAGCTCACCATGGCGGACATCGACGCGATCGTCATCGGCAAGGCCCCCGACATGCTCGAGGGCGTGATGATGCCCGAGCTCTGGCTGACCGACGCGCTCGCCGCGGCAGGCAAGCCGGTGTTCCGCGTGCACACTGCGGGAAGCGTCGGCGGCACCACCGCGATCGTCGCCGCGCAGCACGTGATGGCCGGGCTGCACGAGCGGGTGCTGACGATCGGCTTCGAGAAGCAGAGCGACGGCAACGCGATGTGGGCGCTGTCGGTGCCGCTCCCGTTCGGGATGCCCGTGCACGCCGGCGCCGGCGGCTACTTCTCCCCGCTCATCCGCAGCTACATCCGCCGGAGCGGCGCACCGCCGCACATCGGCGCGATGGTCGCGGTGAAGGATCGGACGAACGCGTGCAAGAACCCGTACGCCCACCTGCACGAGGCCGACTGGACGCTGGAGAAGGCGATGGACTCGCCGATGCTGTGGGACCCGGTTCGCTTCGTCGAGACGTGCCCGTCGAGCGACGGGGCGGTCGCCCTGGTGCTCGCGAACGAGGCGGTCGCGGACGCTCACGACGGCCCGAAGGCGTGGATCCAGGCGACATCGATGCGCAGCGAGCCGACGATGTTCCCCGGTCGCAACCAGATCAGCCCGAGAGCGGGCGAGGAGTGCGCCGCGAGCCTCTGGCAGAAGGCCGGCATCACATCACCGGCCGACGAGATCGACGCGGTCGAGATGTACGTGCCGTTCGCGTGGTTCGAGCCGATGTGGCTCGAGAACCTCGGTTTCGCGCCGAAGGACCATGGTTGGCGCTACGTCGAGGACGGCGTCACCGAGATGACCGGGCGGCTCCCGGTGAACCCCTCCGGAGGCGTGCTCTCGTCGAACCCGATCGGCGCGTCCGGCATGCTGCGGTTCGGTGAGGCGGCGATGCAGGTGATGGGCAGCGCTGGGGAGCACCAGATCGACGCGGTGCGCCGCGCGGTCGGTCACGCCTACGGCGGCGGTTCGCAGTTCTTCGCGATGTGGGTGGTCGGCGCAGACAAGCCGTAGACACCGACGCGTCCTTTTTCTGTGTCGCTCGTCACGATTGCACCAGCTCGGCGTCATACCTCGTGACTGGAACCTGGCGGACCCGGCGGTGACCACATGACCAACGATCTCGAAGCGGCTCGAGCGGACGGCGATGTTCCTGCACATCCCCCCGGTCTGTCGACCGACGACGAGATCCTCGCCGCCGTCACATCGCTCCTCCAGCGTGACGAGGTCGGTGTCGCTGCACTCGGCATCTCCGGGCTGTTCGTGCCCATGCCACCGGAGATCGGCCTGAGCGGTCAGCTCGAGATCGACGCCCGTTCGGGGTTGGACATCGTGACGACGGCGGATCGGCCGGCTGTCATCGAAGCCTGGGGACGTATGCGCCAGACGAAGCGCGGCATGGCACACGTCCACCTGCTGTCAGGCGAGCGCGTCACCTTCCACTTCTTCGACGTGCGGGAGCGGTTCGGCGTCTGCCTGCTCGTCATCGTTGCCGCCCAGGGCGACTCGACACCGATCGAGCACTTCGAGGCAGTCCGCCCCCGACCGCGCCTCTTCACGATGTCGCGCAACGAGTTCGCGCTCGCCAGTGCGATCGACATCGACGAGGAGGAGCTCCTCGGCTGGCCGATCGGCGATCTCATCGGGCGCTCCCCGCTCGAGCTGATCCATCCCGACGACCAGGGCCGGGCGATCGACAACTGGATGGCCACGCTCGCCGCACCGGGTGTGCCCCATCGCTGGCGCGGAAGGTACATGTGCAGCGACGGCATCTGGTTGTGGATGGAGATCACGAACACGAACCGACTCGACACGCCATCGGCCGACGTGCTGTCCGAGCTCGTCGACATCTCGGACGAGATGAAGGCGCACGAGGCACTGCAGGAACAGGAGCAGCTCTTGCGCCGCTTGGCCGAGGCGCTGCCGCTCGGCGTGATGCAGGTCGGCGTGGACCGCACGGTCCGCTATGCGAACGATCAGGTGCACTCGATCACCGGCATCGAGCTCTGCGCCGATCCCATCGCCCAGTTCGCCACGGTCGTCCCTGGCGACCGCGAAGCCGTCGCGGGTGCATTCGACCGCGTGCTGCTCGGCGCACAGGACGTCGACATCGAGATCCACCTCCGGCTCCCGGGCAGCGACCGTGATCGAGTCTGCACCCTGAGCCTGCGTCCTCTGCAGGGCGGCGACGATTCGATCACGGGCGCGATCGTGTGCATCACCGACGTGACGGAGACCGTGATGCTTCGCAAGGAGCTGGAGCAGCGGGCCACGTTCGATTCGCTGACCGGCTGCTTCAACCGTGCCGCGATCACGATGCGCCTCGACGCGGCGATCGACGACGATCGTTCCTCGGACCGTTGCACCGCAGTGGTGTTCCTCGACGTCAACGACCTCAAGCTGATCAACGATCGCTTCGGGCACGACGCGGGCGACGAGTTGCTGCGCGCGGTCGCGGAGCGGATCAGGCGGGCGATCCGCCCCCAGGACCACCTCGGGCGTCTCGGTGGTGACGAGTTCCTCGTCGTGTGCCCAGCGCTGAGCGACCGGACAGAGGCCGACGAGATCGCGTTCCGCGTGTGCGCGGCGATCGGTGAGCCACTCCGACTCGGTTCGGAGACGATTCGTCCGGTCGCGAGCGCGGGGATCGCCTGCGGGCCGCGTGACAGCGCGAAGCTCGTCGCGCTCGCCGACCAGGAGATGTACCGCTCGAAGCGAGCGCAGCGGGCAGCGGCCGTCGTCGGTCGCTGAGCCGCGCCGCGCTCACCACGTGTCGATCGACGGGCGCTTCTTGCCGGTGCGCGGGGGAGCGGGGGGCACCGAGCGCAGCGCGCGGCTGATCCAGAACCGAGAATCGGCCGGGTCGATGACGTCGTCGATCTCGAAGTAGCTCGCCGAGCTGAGTGCCTTGCCGTGCTCGTACATGCGGGCGACCATCTGCTCGAACAGCGCGGTTCGCTCGTCCGGGTCGTCGATCGCCGCGAGCTCGTTCCGATAGCCGAGCTTCACCGCGCCTTCGAGACCCATGCCGCCGAACTCCCCGGTCGGCCACGCGACCGTGAAGAACGGTGCCTTGAAGCTGCCGCCGGCCATCGCCTGGGCGCCCAACCCGTAGCCCTTCCTGAGCACGATCGTGAAGAACGGGACGGTGAGGTTCGCGCCGGTCACGAACAGCCGGCTGCAGTGGCGCACGAGCGCGGTGCGCTCCACCTCCGGGCCGACCATCATCCCCGGCGTGTCGCAGAGGAACAGCAGCGGCACGTCGAACGCGTCGCAGAGCTGCATGAACCGCGCCGCCTTGTCCGCGCCGTCGCTGTCGATCGCGCCGCCGAGGTGCGCGGGGTTGTTCGCGATCAGACCGAGCGGCCGGCCCTCGACGCGGATGAGCGAGGTCACCATGCCGCGACCGAACCCGCGGCGCAGCTCCAGCACCGAGCCGTCGTCGGCGAGTGTGTCGATGACCGTGCGGATGTCGTAGACGCGCAGGCGGTTCTCGGGGATCGTGTGGCGGAGCAGGCGCTGGTCGGGGCACGACCACTCGGCGATCGGTCCCTGGAAGAACGACAGGTAGTGCTTCGCCGCGAGGACTGCGGCAGCCTCGTCCTCGACTGCGATGTCGACGACCCCGTTCGGCACCTGGACGTCCATCGGACCGACCTCGTCGGGCCGGAAGACGCCGAGGCCGCCGCCCTCGATCATCGCCGGGCCGCCCATGCCGATGTTCGAGTTCTCCGTCGCGATGACCACGTCACAGCAACCGAGGATCGCGGCGTTGCCGGCGAAGCAACGCCCCGAGTTGATGCCGACCAGCGGCACGAGTCCCGACAGCTTGGCGAAGTAGTTGAACGCCCAGCAGTCCAGTCCGGAGCCACCGATGCCGTCGGTGTCGCCGGGCCGTCCGCCACCCCCTTCGGTGAAGAACACGACCGGCAATCGCCACTGCTCCGCGAGCTCGAACAACCGGTCCTTCTTCCGGTGGTTCTGTGCTCCTTGCGTGCCGGCGAGCACGGTGTAGTCGTACGACATGAGCACGCAGCGGCTCGCCTCGTCCCCGAAGAACCGTCCGTTGACGCTGCCGATGCCGGCGATCATCCCGTCCGCCTGCGTCCGGTGGATCAGGTCGTCCAGCGTCCGCCGACGGCGTTGTGCCGCGACGACGAGCGAGCCGTACTCCAGGTACGTGTCGGGATCGCAGAGGTCGTCGATGTTCTCGCGCGCCGTTCGCTGGTCGGTCGTTCGGCGGCGGGCGACGGCATCCGGGCGCTGCTCGTCGAGTGTCAGTGCGTGACGATCGATCACCTCGCAGAGGTCGGGACGGATCGCATCGAGGTCGACGGCAGCGGTCAGCACGTCGTCGTCCTCGTCGTCCTCGTGGATCTCGAGGTACGCGATGACGTGCGATTCGAACACGGTGTCGCCGGGCAGCACGTCGATCCGCTGGACGACGCCGGCGACGTCGGCGACGACGACGTGCTCCATCTTCATCGCCTCCATCACGAGCAGCTGCTGCCCGCTGCGTACGCGATCGCCGACAGCGACATCGACGGTCACGATCGTTCCCTGCATCGGTGCCCGCACGACGGCGGCTCCGTCGGGCGCCTCGGCGGCGCGAGCTCTTCGGGCGACGGGCTCTGCGCTCTTGCCGTGATGGAGCACGGCGAGCGGATCGCGCGAGTCGAGCTTCGCCCCGGCCAGTCCGGCGAGCCCGGTGGCGGTGGCGCTCGCGTCGCTCCCATGGTGGCGCTGCGGATGGACACGAGGAGTGAGCAGCTCGTCGATGTGGTCGTCGAGGAACGTGGTCGTGGCACCGCCGTTGACGAACTCGGGCATCCGCACCAGGTTCTGCAGCACGGTCAGGTTCGTGTCGACCCCGACGAGCTGGACCTCGCTCAACGCCCGGTACAGGCGCGTTGCGGCGTCGGCGAGCGACGCCGACGACGAGTGCGCGACGATCTTCGCCACGAGCGAGTCGTACCGCGGGTTGGTCGTGTAGCCGGGGTAGAGGTAGCTGTCGCAACGCACGCCCGGACCACCGGGCGCGACCCACGTCGAGATCGTCCCGCCACTCGGCTTGGTCGAACCGTCGGGCAGCAACGTCTCGGTGTTGATCCGTGCCTGGATCGCCGTTCCCCGCCCCGGGCTCACGTCGTGCTGGGCGAGGCCCAGTTCGGCGAGGCGATGGCCCTGCGCCAACTGGAACTGCGCGGCGACGAGATCGATGCCGGTGATCTCTTCCGTGACGGTGTGCTCGACCTGCAGCCGGGGGTTGGCCTCGATGAACACTGCGGCGCCGGTGTCGACGTCGACGAGGAACTCGAACGTCGCCACCCCGCGGTACCACAGATCACTCGCCATCCGCACGGCGGCGTCATGGATCGATCGCCGCACGTCCGGATCGAGACCGGGCGCCGGCGCGATCTCGACCACCTTCTGGTGTCGGCGCTGGATGCTGCAGTCCCGCTCACCGAGATGGCTGACGGATCCGGTGCCGTCGCCGACGATCTGCACCTCGACGTGCCGGGCGCGCTCGATCAGTGTCTCGAGGTACACGTCGCCGTTGCCGAAGCTCGCTGCCGCTTCCGATCGGCACCGTGCGAGCGCGTCCGGGAGCGCGTCGATGGATCGCACGACGCGCATGCCCCGCCCACCTCCACCGTTGACGGCCTTCACGATGAGGGGGCGCCCGCCGAGCGATGCCATGAAGTCGACCGCGTCCTCGTCGCTCGTGGGTCCGTCCGTTCCGGAAAGGACCGGGATGTCGAGTCGGGCAGCGAGCGCGCGGGCAGCCACCTTGTCGCCGAGGAGCTCGAGCGTCTCTGGCTCGGGACCGACGAAGACGAGTCCCCGCTGCGCGCAGGCCCGCGCGAAGCTTGCGTTCTCGCTGAGGAAGCCATACCCGGGGTGCACCGCTCCGCATCCAGCGCCGAGCGCCGCTCCGATGACGGCCTCGATGTCGAGGTAGGCCGTGGCGCCGGAGCCGGGCAGCTCGACGGCGTCGTCGGCGATCCGGACGTGCAGCGAGGCGGCGTCGTCCGCCGGGTGGACGGCCACAGAGCGCAGACCGACCTCGGCCGCAGCCCGCGCGATGCGGATCGAGATCTCACCACGGTTCGCGATGAGCACGGACGTGAAGTCGCTGGTGTCCACCGCGGGAGTTTCGCACCCCTACTTCAGTGCGACAGGGTTCACCATCGCGCCGACGCCGTTCACGATCGGTTCGGGCGACGCGGTGAGCAGGAACGTGGAGCGGCCGTCCTCGGCACAATCCGCGCCGAGCGCCTCGAGGTCGAAGTTCTGGCCCTGCGTGAGTCCCATGTCCACGAGGTGGAGGTAGTGCACCGGCAGGAACATGTCGTCCCGCTCGCACGGGAAGACCTCGAAGATCAGGTTGTCGGTCGCGACCGCGGCCACATCCTTCGAGTGGAACCACTCGACGGTCTGCAGCGACGGCCCGGCAGCGGTCGTCGCGTACGTCAGCTTGTCGCCGGCGAGGAACCGGCGCATGTGGCCGGTCCGGAGGAGGACGACGTCGCCGGGCTCGATGGTCACGCGCGCCTGCTCGCAGGCGCCGTCGAGGTCGGCCCGGGTGAGCGCGTAGCCGCCGTCGAGCGCGTCGACGCCGTGCAGGCGAGCGACGTCGAGCAGCACACCGCGCGAAACGAGCGTGCCGACGCGGTGGATACCGCACTTCGATGCACCCGCCGACGTGACGGTGTCGGCCGGGTAGCCGTTCCAGATGTGCCCCTCGTAGCTCGCGTGGGCGAGCCCGTCCCAGTGGGTGCACGCTTGCACGCCCATCGAGATCGCGTCGTCGTTCCAGCACTGAGCGCCCGGATCGCCGCTCATCGGCGCGTTGACCTGGAACATCGTGTGGACCGGATTCGTGCGCCCGGGCACGAAACCGAGCTGCGGGCCGTCCTCGCTGAGCGGTATGGCGAGCGAGAACGCTCTGCCGTCACGTACGCACGCCACGCCGCGCCGGCGGGCTTCGGCATCGATCAGGTTCAACGTGCCGAGCTCGTCCTCGGATCCCCACCGGCCCCAGTTGCGGACCCGTGCTGCGAGCTCGTGGAACTCATCGGGCAGCGCCATCGGTCAGCCGGCGGGCCGATCCTCGACGACGCAGAACTCGTTGCCCTCGGGGTCGGCGAGCGTGAACCAGCGCGTGCCCCACTGGTGCTTCTCGTGGACGACGCCCGCGCCGAGGGTGACGAGGCGGGCGACCTCGGCCTCGAGGTGCTCGGTGTGGAGATCGAGGTGGTTGCGGTTCTTCGCGATCTTCCTCTCCGGCACCTGGAGGAACAGCAGGTTCGGCGCGTTCGGCGGTCGATTCGGGCCGCCGACGACTGCCAGCTCCGCCGTGGAGTCAGGGCCTACGTTCCAGCCGAGTGCCTCGGCCCAGAACGCGGCCTGCGCCGCTGCGTCGTGGGCATCGAACGTGACTGCACCGATGGTGAGGGCCATGGGCCGAGACCGTAGTCAGCGCGCGCGAGCCTCTGATGCCTACGATCTGACGGGGCATCAGATGAGGATGAGCAAGGGGGGCACATGGGAGCGCTCGACGGCAGGGTTGCGATCGTGACGGGAGCCGGCCAGGGCGTCGGGCGCTGCCACGCGCTCGAGCTCGCCCGCCACGGCGCACGAGTCGTCGTCAACGACCTGCGCGAATCCGCCGATGATGTCGCCGCGGAGATCCGCGCGGCGGGGGGAGTCGCGGTCGCGCACCGCTGCAGCGTCAGCGACTGGTCGGAAGCAGGTGGCCTCGTCGACCGCGCGCTCACCGAATTCGGCGACCTCCACATCCTCGTCAACAATGCCGGGTTCATCCGCGACGCGATGAGCTTCTCGATGGATGAGCAGCAATGGGATGCCGTCGTCGACGTGCACCTGAAGGGCCACATCGCGCCGGTGCACTTCGCAGCCGCCCTGTGGCGCGAGCAGGCGAAGCTCGCCGGCGAGGGAGCGACCCCGACCGCGCGGCGGATCATCACCACGACGAGCGAGTCCGGGCTGTTCGGCGGGCCGGGTCAGGCGAACTACGCCTCAGCGAAGGGCGGGATCATCTCGATGACGCTCGTCCTCGCTCGCGAGCTCGGGCGCTACGGCGTGACCGTGAACTGCATCGCGCCGCGGGCCAGGACGTCGATGACGGACGCCAATCCGAAGTTCGCCAAGCCCGAGTCGGGGTTCGACAAGTACGACCCCGCGAACGTCTCGCCAATGGTGGCGTGGCTGGCCAGCGACGACGCCGCGGACGTGAGCGGCCAGGTATTCATCGTGCTCGGCGACCAGGTCCACCGGATCCGCCCGGTGGAGATCGCCGACAGCATCGTCGCCGGCGGCGAGGCGTGGACGCTCGAAGGTCTGAGCGCAGCGAAAGCCGCCCTCTTCGCGAGTGCTCCCTCGACCGTTCCCGCATGGGCCGGCCCGCCGATGTGAGGGCGTCACCGATCCGAGCCTGGCGAACGGTGCTCAGGTCGGGGCGTGACCGGTCAGCGTCTGCACGAGGATCGCGGCGATCGTGTCGACCATCGCGGCGCGGCTCACGCCGCGTCTGCCGAACTCGGTGAGGAAGGCGACGAGCCGTTCCAGCACCGCGACCATCGCCGCAGCAGTGGCGTACGGGTTCAGCGCTGCGGACAACCGACCCTCGGACTGGCCCTCCTCGATCTTGGCGAGCAGCGGTGCCATGAGCCCTTTGTACGCCTTGCCCCGCGACTCCCGGAACCGCTGGTCGCCCTCCTCGGCCTGGAGGTTCCGCGAACGCAGCACGGCCTGATGCGCGATCCAGTAGTCGATGAACGCACTCGTGAACGCGCGAGCGCGTTCGAGCGCCTCGTCATCGGTCCATGGCTCGGCGAGCAGCGCGACGACGGGCGCCATGTCCTCGGCAGCGTCCTCAGCGAGCGCGAGGATCGCGTCGTTCACGTCGCCGAAGTACTGATAGAAGGTCGCCGGTGATGTACGCACCTCACGGGTGATGTCGACGACCTTGAGCTCGAGCACGCCCTGCTCGGCGAGCAGCTTGGCGGTCGCGTCGAGCAGGCGCTTCCTCGTCTGCGAGGCGCGCGAGCCGATGACTCGCCCATCAGTTGCCAACACCCGCTCCGTCACGGGACCGACCCTATCCGCCGTCGCCGTGGGATCTGACGGACCGTCAGGCGCCGTAGACGGGCGCCGGGTCCGGCGCAGCGGCGATCAGATCACGCACAGCGGCGCCGATCTCCGCGGGGTCCCAGCGCTCGCCCTTGTCGACCACCGCGCCGTGCTGCCAGCCGTCGGCGACGCTGAGCTGCCCACCGGCGATCTCGAACATCCGCCCCGTGACGTCGCATGCTCCCGATCCGAGCCAGACGACGAGCGGTGAGATGTTCGCCGGGTCCATCGCGTCGAAGCCGTGCTCGGGCCGCCGCATCATCTCCGCGAACGCCTCCTCCGTCATCCGACTCCGGGCCGACGGTGCGATGCCGTTGACAGCGATCCCGTAGCGCGCGAGCTCTTTCGCGGCGACGATCGTGAAGCCGGCGATCCCCGCCTTCGCGGCGCTGTAGTTCGCTTGGGAGACGCTGCCGAAGAGCCCGGCGCCGGATGACGTCGTGACCACGCGGGCAGCGACGGGCGTACCGGCCTTCGTCATCGCCCGCCAGTGGTCGACGGCGTGGCGCACGGGGCAGAACATCCCCCGCAGGTGCACCCGCACCACGGCGTCCCACTCGTCGACGGTCATGTTGACGAGCATCCGGTCGCGCACGATGCCGGCGTTGCAGACCAGCGTGTCGAGACCGCCGAACTCGGCGATGGCCTGCGCCACGAGCCGCCCCGCGCCGTCCCAGTCGCTGACGTCATCGTTGTTGACCACGGCCTCGCCACCTGCGGCACGGATCGCGGTGGCGACCGCCTCGGCCGGGCTGGCATCGGTCCCCTCCCCGGTCAACGATGCACCGATGTCGTTGACGACGACGCGCGCTCCCTCGGCAGCGAACGCCAGCGCGTGCGCCCGGCCGAGCCCGCGCCCAGCACCGGTCACGATGACAATCCGCCCGTCGCAGATGCCCATGGTCGGCCTCCGAGGATCCATCAGGCCGTGATGCCGCCGTCGATGCTGATGATCGCGCCGGTCATGTACCTCGCTTCGTCGGACGCGACGTACGCGAACGCCGCTGCGATCTCCTCCGGCTCGCACTGCCCCATCGGGCTCATGATCCTTGCCATCTCCTTGAAGTCGGCGCCGGGCGGCAGCGTCGAGAACGAGTTGATGATGTTCGTGTTCGTACCGCCGGGTGCGATGGCGTTCACCCGGATGGCCTTCCCGCGGTACTCGTACGCCATCGCCTTCGTCATCATCACGACGCCGCCCTTGCTCGCGCAGTACGCAGCGCTCCACGGCTGACCGATGAGGCCTGCGGTGGAAGCGGTGTTGATGATGACGCCTCCGCCGGTCGACAGCAGGTGCGGGAGCGCGGCGCGCGACACGTAGAAGGTGCCGTGGAGGTTGACGTTGACGATGCGGTCGAAGGACTCGGGTGACTCCTCGTGGCTCCAGGCGAAGTGGCCGATCCCCGCGATGTTGCACACGATGTCGATCCCGCCGAGCTCCTCGACAGCGGCGTCGACGGCTCGTGTCACCGCCGCTGCGTCGCTCACGTCGCAGACCGTCGCGATCGCCGTGCCGCCTGCCGCGTTGATCGCGGCGGCCGTGTCGTCCGCTCCCTGCAGGTCGAGGCAGGCGATCGCCGCGCCCTCCTCCGCGAGGCGGAGCGCCGTCGCCCGGCCGATCCCCGAGCCGGTGCCCGTGATGACGGCGTGCTTGCCGGCGAGCCGGTTCATCGTGTGCCTCCGTAGGTCTCGCGCAGGTCCTTCTTCAGGACCTTGCCGGTGGGGTTGCGGGGGAGCGCGTCGACGAGCTCCAGTTGCTCAGGGATCTTGTGCGTGGACAGCCGGGCTGCTCTCAGGTGCGCGACCATCTCGTCGAAGCCGAGCTCGCTCCCGTCCCGGCAGACGACCACGGCGCACGCCCGCTCTCCGCTCCCGGCGTCGGGGAGGCCGACGACCGCGGCGTCCGCGACCTTGGGGTGAGCGAAGAGGAGGTCCTCGATCTCTTTCGCAGAGATGTTCTCGCCCTTGCGGATGATGATGTCCTTGAGACGTCCGGTGATGCTCACCCAGCCGCCCTCGTCGACGACACCGAGGTCGCCCGTGCGGAACCATCCGTCCCCGGTGAACGCGTCGGCGTCGAGCGAGCTGTCGAGGTAGCCCATGCACACCTGCGGCCCGCTGACCTGGAGCTCACCCTCCTCGCCAGGTCCGCAGAACCGCCCGTCCATGACGACGCGCAAGCCGACGCCGGGACACGGCCGCCCGTCCGTCTCGGCCTTCTTCACGTCGGGATCGTCGAGGTGCACCATCGTGTTGATCGGGCTCTCGGTGAGTCCCCAGCCGCCGATCAACGGCGCGCCGAACGCGGCCATCATCTCTGCGTGCAGGGTCTTCGGCTTGGCTGCGCCGCCACCGTTGAAGATGCGCACGTCCGGTAGCAGCCGCTCACCCGGCGGCAGCCGGCGCTGCGCGTTCAGGTACGCGAGCCAGAAGACCGTGCCCGCACCCGCGCACGTGCAGCCGTGCTCGCCGAGCCATCGCGGCGTCGTCTCCGCGTCGAACACCTCGACCATCAGCAGCTCGACACCCGTCCGCATCGCGTTGAACAACCACACGAGTCCGCCCACGTGGGTGATCGGGAAGACGACAGCCGCCTTGTCCGCCGAGGTGACCTCCATGCTCCACTGCATGCCGTCACTCGCCGCCGACATGCTGCGGTCGCTGTGCTTGGCACCCTTCGGGTCGGCGGTCGTGCCGGACGAGTAGAACAGCCAACGCAGCTCGTTGAGCGCCGGAAGGTACGGCGGCAACGTCGCCGGGTCGCCCTCGGGAAGCTCGGGGTCGGCGACGATCACGTCGACGTCGAGGCCGGCGGTCGCCTCCTCGATCATCGGCGGGTAGTCGAAGCCGCGGAACGTGCCGGGCACGACGACCGCTCGGGTACGGCTCTGGCGGGCGATGAACCCGATCTCACGCTGCCGGTAGATCGGCAGGATCGGGTTCTGCACCGCGCCGAGCCGCGAGAGGGCGCCGGCGAGCACGAGTGCCTCGAAGCGCGACGGCAGGATCCACGACACCACGGCGCCCTCGGTGACACCGCGCCTGGCGAACCCTGCAGCGGCGCGCTCGCACCAGGCGTGGTAGTCGCCGAAGGAGAGCGTCCGGCCGGCCTCGTCGGTGGCCATTCGCCGGTCCGGCGTCGCCGCGGCGCGGCGTTCGATCAGCTGCCACAGCGTCGCGCCGGTGGTGTCGATCATCACGGCGTCGTCACCTGCGTCGTCACCTGCGTCGTCACAGGGTCAGGACGCCGCGGGCGACGGCACCCGACTCGAGCTCGTGCACCGCCTCCTGCCACCGTTCGATCGGGTACGTCGTCGTGACGAGCTCGTCGAGGAGGATCTCGCCACGCCGGTAGAGGTCGATGATGAGCGGGAAGTCGCGCATCGGCGACGAGCTGCCGTAGCGGCAGCCGATGATGCCGCGGTCGACCTGTGTCAGCCGGCCGTACAGACCGTGGAACTCGGCCGTCTGGCCGGCGACCCCGATCACGACGACCGTGCCCTCCCAGTCGAGGCTCTCGAGGGCGTTGTAGGTCACCTGCGGGTGCGCGACGCAGTCGAACGCCCAGTCGACGCCTCCCGAGTTGAACGCGCCGCGCAGCGCGGATTCGCTGTGCGGGCGGATCGACACGATCGCCTCGACGAGGTCGTCCCTGTTGCCGTCGAGGAAGTGGGTCGCGCCGAACTGCCTCGCCAGCGTCTCCTTCTCGGGCACGGTGTCGATGGCGACGATCGTCGATGCGCCCTTCGCCCTGAGCGCCTGGATCACGTTGAGGCCGACGCCGCCGACGCCGAACACGGCCGCCGACTGGCCGAGTCGGACGTTGGCGCGATTGAACACCGCGCCGATGCCCGTGATGACGCCACACCCCACGATCGCCGCCGACGTGAGCGGCACGTCCTTCGGGATTCTCACGCACTGCTGGTCACGCACGACGGTCCGCTCGGTGAACACGCTCGCGGCCGCGAAGTTGTAGATCGGCTTCCCTTCGAGGGTGAACGGCTGGCTCCAGTTGGCGAGCGTCGCTCGACACGCCGTCGGGCGACCGGCCGCGCACTGCGCGCAGAAGCCGCAGGAGGCGAGCGTCGAGATGATCACGTGGTCGCCGGCTTGCACGTGGGTCACGGCCTCGCCGACCTCGACGACGATGCCAGCACCCTCGTGCCCGCACACGGCCGGCGCGGGTACCGGGTAGAGGCCGTGCATGTACGAGAGGTCGCTGTGGCAGAGGCCGGCGGCGGCGATCTCGACGATGACGTCACGCGGACCCGGGGCCCGCAGCGTGAGGCCGTCGACCAGCTCCGTGGACGTGCCGTCGTAGACGATCCCTCGCATGATCCCCCGATCCTCGCTCAGATCTGACTGTACGTCAGATCTCAGACCCCGAGCGATCCCCACGATCCCGCCCGCGGCCCCGCCCCGCACCGCCCGCGCCGCCTCTGTGGCGTCCAGGGTCCACGGAACCTGACACCAGTCGCCACAAAGGCGTGATGGCCGGGGTGGCCACCGGGCAGGCATGAACTGGGAACGCGGCCGCTCGGTCCCTGTCGTCGCTCACTGCTCGCCGGAGCGGGGTCCGCTGCTCCAACGGCACCAGCGGTGTCGCGCAGCCAGGGAGCTCGTCTTTACCCGAGGCGGCTGCGGGCCCGGCGCGCGGCTCAGTCCCGCGCGCCCCGGGGTTCTCTGCTCGCCGACGACTCCCCACCGGTTCTCCGCTCCCATCCGGACAGCCAACGACCTCGCCCGATCAGAGACCGGGGTTGGTGACGCGGATGAGCAGAGAAACGGCGTGGCTGGGGTCTCGTCGTGCGATGACGGCGTCCCACCAGCACTCTGGCGGCTCCAGCGTCACCAACCGTTGCGCGCAACGACCGAACTCATTTCACCCCAGGCCCGTGACGTCGCGCCAGCAGCCCTTCGCAGCGCCCTCGCCCACCTCTCGCCCGCCTCTCGCCCGCCTCTCGCCCGTCCCGGACACGCTCGCTCGGGCCGGCACGGGGCAGTGGTCAGTCGTCGGGGCGCCAGGCGCGGGAGGCCTTCTTCGCGCCGGCTTGGCGCTTGTCCTCGAGCCGTGCCTGGCGCGCGCCGCGGCTGGGGCGGGTCGCCCGGCGGCTCTTCGGCGGTGTGGCCGCGACATCGAGCATCTCGGCGAGCCGGTTCAGCGCGGCGCGCCGGTTCTGCAGCTGGGAACGCGACGCCGAGGACACGACCCGGGCCTCGGCCCCGAGTTGCTTGACGATCAGCTCCTGCACCCAGTCGGTGAAGTCGCAGGCGAGCAGGTCGCACACGAGCTCGACCCGCGTGTCGGACGTGTTGACGTGCTGACCGCCCGGACCACCCGAGCGCGAGTAGCGCCACGTGAGCGCTCGCGCCGGCACGGTGAGGCCTCCTGGGGTCGTGAACGACCCGTCGGGTTCGAGTTCGACGGCCACGGCGTCACCCTACGCGCGGGCGCGCAGCTCGTACTTGAGCACCTTGCCGCTCGCGTTCAGCGGCAGCGCGTCCACGACGTGCACCGCGCTCGGCACCTTGAAGTTCGCCATCTCGGCGCGGCACCACGTGAGCAACGAGTCGGGATCGACCACGTCGCCCGGCCGCGGGACGACGTAGGCGACCCCCACCTCGCCGAGCCGTGCGCCCGGAACGCCGACGACCGCGACCTGCGCGACGCCCGGGTAGCGCAGGATCATCCCTTCGATCTCTGCGGGGTAGGCATTGAACCCACCGACGATGAAAATGTCCTTCTTGCGATCGGTGATCTGCAGGTAGCCGCGCTCGTCCATCGTGCCGATGTCGCCGGTGTGGAGCCATCCGTCCGCATCGATCGCCTCGGCGGTCGCCTCGGGGTCGTCGAGGTAGCCCTGCATCACGTTGTACCCGCGGCACACGATCTCGCCGGTTGCACCACGGGCGACTTCCATGCCGCCGTCGTCGACCACGCGCACCTCCACGTCGTGGATCGCTCGGCCGGACGTGGTCGAGATCGTCTCCGGGGCGTCCTGCGGTCGGCACATCGAGATGGTGCCGGTCGACTCGGTCAGCCCGTAGCCGGTGATGATCGTCCGGAACGACAGCTCCTCGCGCATCCGGCGGAGCAGCTCGACCGGCACCGCGGCAGCACCCGTCACGGCGAGGCGCAAGGACGACAGGTCGTGATCGGCGCGGTGCTCGTTGGCGAGGATCGAGAAGTAGAGCGTCGGCGGTCCGGGCAGCACCGAGATCCGCTCCGCTGCGACCTTGGCGAGTACTCGATCCACGTCGAACACGGCCTCGGGGACGATGGTCGCGCCGCGCAGCAGGCAGGCGAGCACGCCCGCCTTGTACCCGAACGTGTGGAAGAACGGGTTGACGATCAGGTAGCGGTCGCCGGCCTCGAGTCCGACGATGCCGCTCCAGTCCTCGAACACCCGCAGGGTCTGGCCCTGCGTGCACACGACGCCCCTCGGACGACCGGTCGTGCCCGACGTGAAGATGATGTCGGAGACCGCCTCGGGCGCCGCGTCGGCGACCAGCGCTCCGATCGAATCCGCACGGATGCTGGCGCCACGGGTGAGGAACGCATCCCAACCGCTGCAACCCTCGGGAGGATCGCCGCACATCACGACGATGTCGCGCAACGACGGCAGCTCGACGCCCGACGAGCGCAGCATCGAGACGTAGTCGGTTCCGAGGAAGCCGTTCACGGTCAGCAAAGCCGCGGCGTCGCTGCGGAGGAGGACATCGGCCGCCTCTGCGCCCTTGAACCGCGTGTTGATCGGCACGAGCGCCGCCCCCGCGAACTGCGCGCCGAGCGCACCGACGACCCACTCCCACGTGTTGGGCGCCCAGACCGCGACGCGATCGCCGGCGCTGATGCCCGCAGCGAGGAACGCCCGCGCGGCTCGGATGATCTCGTCGCGCAGCTGCGGGAACGTGAGCCGGACCTCGCCGTCGACGAGCGCCTCGATCTCGGGGAAGCGGTCGGCGGCGCCGAACACCAACGCCGGGATCGTCCGCGCGATCACGACAAGTGCGTGATCGACAACATCTCGATGGCGTTCCCGCGGAGCACCTTGTAGACGACCTCGTCGCTCAGACCAGCGGTCTGCTCCGCGGCGAGCTTGGCCGTGTGCGGCCAGGTCGAGTCCGAGTGCGGGTAGTCGCTCTCGTAGGTGACGTTGTCCACGCCGATCGACTCGATCGACTGCAGTCCGAACGAATCGTCGAAGAAGCAGCCATAGACGTGACGCTTGAACAGCTCCGACGGTGGCTCGAAGACCTTGTCGGCGATGCCACCCCAGCCGCGGTTCTCGCGCCACACCGTGTCAGCGCGCTCGAGGATGTACGGGATCCAGCCGATCTGGCCCTCGCTGTAGGCGATCTTCAGATCGGGGAACGTCGTGAACAGCCCGGACATGAGCCAGTCGACCATGCTGAAGCAGCAGTTCGCGAACGTGAGCGTGGAGCCCACCGCGGGCGGCGCGTCAGGCGACGTCGAGGGCATCTTCGACCCCGAGCCGATGTGCATGTTGATCGTCGTGCGGGTCTCGTTGCAGGCGTCGAAGAACGGCAGCCAGTGACCGTCGCGATCGTGGATCGACGGCAGGCCGAGGTTCGGCGGGATCTCGCTGAAGCACACGGCGTGCACGCCGCGATCGGCGTTGCGGCGGACCTCCGCCGCCGCCGCAGTCGGATCCCAGAGCGGCACGAGCGTGAGCGGCAGCAGCCGACCGCCGGACGAGGCGCACCAGTCCTCGACCATCCAGTCGTTGTAGGCCCGCACGCAGAGCAACGCGAGCGCCTTGTCGGACGCTTCGTGGAACGTCTGTCCGCAGAAGCGCGGGAAGGTGGGGAAGCAGAGCGAAGCCTCCACCCCGTTGATGTCCATGTCCTCGAGGCGCTCCTTCACGGCGAAGGAACCCGGACGCATCTCCTCGTAGGTGATGCCCTTCAGCGTCACGTCGTCCCGGTCGTAGCCCACTGCGGTGTCGAGGCGGATCAGGGGCCGGCGCAGGTTCTCGTAGAACCACCAGTCGACCGGATCGCCCGCATCGCTCGGCTCGGCGGGCACTGCGGTGAACTTGCCGCCGATGAACGACATCTCCTTCACGGGAGCGCGGACGATGCGCGGGCCGATGTCATGGAACTTCGCCGGCAGCCGGTCGGTCCACACCGTGGCCGGCTCGACGACGTGGTCGTCGACCGAGACGATCTTCGGCAGCTCGCGCATGGCCGGACTGTAGCATCCGAATCTGACGGTCTTTCAGATTCGAGCCGGGGATGGCTCCGATGGGGATCGCGGCCGGACGGCGACGGGCCGACGGCGACCGGCCGACGGCGACCGGGCCGACCGACGGCTGAGCCTGGCGACGGCCGGCGACCGCCGCTACGCCGTGACGGCCTCGGCGACCCGGCGTCGGTGGTAGGGCGAGTCGCCCCAGGCGCGCATCAACGCCCAGGTCTTCTTCATCCACAGCTGGAGATCGGCCTCCCACGTGTAGCCGATGCCGCCGTGGACCTGCATCGCGCTGCGGCCGGCGCGGTACGCGGCCTCGCCGGCGAGCGCCTTGGCCATGCTGACGTCGCGCGCCACGGTCGGTTCGCGTTGCGCGACCGACCATGCCGCCCGGTACACCGCCGGCTTCGCGAACTCGATCTTCAGCAGGGCGTCGGCGAGGAGGTGCTTGACCGCCTGGAAGCTGCCGATCGGCTTGCCGAACTGCTGGCGCACGCGGGCGTGCTCTGCGGCGAGCTCGATCATCCGCTCGCCCGAGCCGACGAGGTATGCCGCGGTGGCGAGCGCCCCGCGCTCGAAGCCCAACTGGTCGGAGAAGTGCACCGGCTCGGTGCGGAACTCTGCCAACGTCGACAGGAGGCGGCCGCCGTCGATGCCCGCGATGTCGACGATGCGCGCGCCCGCCGTCGGTACGACGCCGTCCGGCGTCACCACGATGTGGGCGATCTGCGCGTGAGCGACGTACGGCGACGCATCGAACCCGGCGGCCGTGGCGACGAGCGAGCCGTCGGCGAGCCCCGCGGCGAAGCGGGTGCCGCGCAGCGCCGGCGCAGCGACCGCCATGTGCTCGAGCACAGGGCCGGGCGCGGCGGCTCGGCCGAGCTCCTGCCACTGGAGCACGGCGTCGACCTCGTCGAGACCCGTTCCGCCGTCGCTCTCCGGCAGGAGCAGGCCGAGCACACCCATGCCTGCGAGCTTCGCCCACAACGCAGGATCGTGTCCCGTGCGTCCGTCCCAGACCGCGCGGACGTGCGCCGGCGTGCACTCCCTGGCGAGGAGCTCGCGCAGCCCCGCGGCGAGGAGCAGTTGGTCGTCGCCGAACGAGAAGCGCATCGCGTCATGTGCCCTTCGGCAGCTGCAGCACGCGGTCGGCGATGATGTTGCGCTGGATCTCGTTCGTGCCGGCGTAGATCGGCCCTGCCAGCGAGAACAGGAAGCCGTCGACCCATCGCTCGTTCACGCCGCTCGTGCGCTCGGCGTCCGGACCGAGGAGCTGCAACGCGAGCTCATGGATGCGGACGTCCATCTCGCTCCAGAAGATCTTGTTCATGCTCGCCTCGGCGCCGATCGGCCGGCCCTCCAGCATCCCGGTCACCGTCATCTGGGTGTGCAACCGGTAGCCCTCCGCCTGCATCCACGCGTCGGTGACCGCGTCGCGCATCGCCGTGTCGTCTGGATCGCCGACCTCGCGCCAGAGGTCGAGCAGGCGAGCGGCAGCCTCGGTGAACCGGGCCGGGCTGCGCAGGCTCACACCGCGCTCGAAGGCCGCCGTCGCCATCGCGACGTTCCATCCCTTGCCCTCCTCGCCGAGCGTGTTCGCCCGCGGCACCCGGACGTCGTCGAAGAAGATCTCGGCGAAACCGGTGTCGCCGTCGAGCTGCGCGATCGGTCTCACCGTGATGCCGGGCGAGTCGAGGGGCACGAGCACGAACGTCAGCCCGCGTTGGCGCTCGGCCGTCGGGTCGCTCCGGAAGATCCCGAAGCACCAGTCCGCCCAGGCGGCGCGGCTCGCCCATGTCTTCTGGCCGTTCAGGATCCAGTCGTCACCGTCGCGGTTCGCGGTCGATCTGATCGCGGCGAGGTCGGAGCCGGCGTTCGGCTCGCTCCACGCCTGCGCCCAGACGATCTCGCTGGACGCGATCGCCGGGAGGAACCGCGTCCGTTGTGCCTCGGTGCCGACCTCCATGATCGTCGGACCGAGCAGGAAGATCCCGTTCTGGTTGACGCGGCCGGGCGCGTCGGCCCGGTAGTACTCCTCTTCGAAGATCAGCCATTCGAGGTAGTCGGCACCGCGTCCGCCGTACTCGACCGGCCACGACACCGCCGACCAGCGGCCGTCGTAGAGCCGCCGCTCCCAGGCGCGGTGCTGTTCGAAGCCCTCCGCCGTGTCGAAGCTCGGCAGCGGCTTCGCCGGCACGTTCGCCTCGAGCCACGCCCGTGCCTCGCTGCGGAAGGCGTCCTGCGCCGGCGTGTACCTGAGGTCCATCCGGAGGGCGAGCGTACACGTTTCTGACGCTCCGTCAGATAGGAGGGGATCGAGCGATCGAGCGCATGACCAGCCGGATCACGGCGCGGTCACCGACCACCCGCGCCGTTCGAGCTCGCCGGCGAGCAGCTCCGCAGGCATGCCGCGGAGCAGATCCGCACGGTCGAGCGCGAGCCGGTCGGTCGCCGAGATCCGCTCGCCGTTGATCGCTGCCGGCGGCCCCTCGTCGGGCCCGCCCTCGGTGCCGTTCACGAGCAGATCGATCAACGTCGACGCCTCGGCCTTCGAGAACTTGCCTGCCGCCTGCCGTTGTGTGAGCCCGAGCGGGCCGCGGGCATCACGGAAGCCGTCGTGTCCGGCCTGCTTCACGAGCGAGAGCAGGTAGGCGATCTGCTTGGCGGATGCGGAGGGGGCGGACTGACCGAAGCTCATGTCCTGAGGTTCGCACAGGGGTGCAGCGACGTTGCGTGACCGTCCGGACGTCTAATCTGACGCCGTGTCAGAACGTGCCAGGCAACTGCCGGTGATCGACGGGTGGTTCACGACCGATCCGGACTCGCCCCACCTCATCGGCGGGCGCTGCCCCGAGTGCGGGACGTATGTGTTCCCACCACGAGCGGCGGACTGCCCGAACCCGGCGTGTGGCTCGGCGGTGCTGGAGTCGACGCCACTCTCCCGACGTGGCCGTGTCTGGAGCTTCACGGAGAACCGGTACGCGCCACCGCCTCCCTACGCCGCGAGCGATCCGTTCGAGCCGTACGCACTCGCCGCCGTCGAGCTGGAGGAGGAGGGGCTCGTCGTGCTCGGGCAGGTGGCACGGGGTGTGCTCGCCGCCGACCTCCGGGTCGGGATGGAGATGCAGCTCGGGGTTCAGGTGCTCGATCGCGACGACGACCACGAGTACCTCGTCTACGTCTGGGAGCCGGCAGCCCCTACAACCCCGGCAACCCCGGCAGCCTCCGAGGCGGTGCTGTGAGCGGCGAGCACGACGTCGCGATCCTCGGCGTCGGCATGCACCCCTGGGGCAAGTGGGGAAGGGACTTCACGGAGTACGGCATGACCGCGGTGCGGGCAGCGCTCGCCGATGCGGCGCTCACGTGGCAGGACATCCAGTACGTCGCCGGCGCCGACACGATCCGCAACGGCTATCCGGGGTTCATCGCCGGTGCGACGTTCGCGCAGAAGCTGGGATGGACCGGTGTCCGCATCAGCAGCAGCTACGCCGCGTGCGCGTCCGGGGCGCATGCGTTGCACACCGCGAGGGCGCAGATCCTCGCCGGCTTCTGTGACGTTGCGCTCGTGGTCGGTGCGGACACCACACCGAAGGGGTTCTTCGCGCCGGTGGGCGGCGAGCGCAGGACGGATCCCGACTGGCTCAGGTTCCGGCTGCTCGGCGCGACGAACCCGGTCTACTTCGCGCTGTTCGCGCGACGCCGGATGGACGTCCACGGCGCCACCGCCGAGGACTTCGCACGCGTGAAGGTGAAGAACGCACGGCACGGGTTGGCCAACCCGAACGCCCGGTTCCGCAGGGACGTCACGGTCGAAGACGTGCTCAACAGCCCCGTCGTGTCCGACCCGCTCCGACTGCTCGACATCTGCGCCACGTCCGACGGCGGTGCGGCCATGGTCGTCTGCAGCATGGACTTCGCCCGCCGGCACCTCGGCTCGACCGACGGTCTGCCGCGGGTGAAGGCGGTCAGCACCGTGACGCCGCGCTACCCGCAGACGATCCTCGAGCTGCCCGACTTCGCGTCGGACTCCAGCGCGGTCGTTCCCGCGCCCGACAGGCGGTACAAGGACTCGATCGCATGGGGTGCGTACGAGGAAGCCGGCATCGGACCGGAGGACCTCAGCCTGGCGGAGGTCTACGACCTGTCGACGGCGCTCGAGCTCGACTGGTACGAGCACATCGGCCTGTGCGCCGAGGGTGAGGCCGAGGCGCTGCTGCGATCAGGGGCGACGGAGCTCGGTGGGCGCATCCCGGTGAACCCGAGCGGCGGCCTGGCCTGCTTCGGCGAGGCCATCCCGGCACAGGCGATCGCGCAGGTCTGCGAGCTCACGTGGCAGCTCCGCGGCCAGGCCGGTGATCGTCAGGTCGAGGGAGCGACCGTCGGCATCACCGCCAACCAGGGGCTCTTCGGACACGGCTCGTCCGTCATCGTCGCCCGGTGACGGACCGGCTCAGCGAGCCGGTAGCGGATGGCTGGCGGTGAGCAGCGGGCCTTGGCCCCAGTCGCAGCCGGCGGCGAGGACCGCGGTCCGATCCTCCGCCGAGTCGATGCCCACGGCCACGACGCGCTTGTCGAGCCGATGGGCGAGGTGTGCGATCGCGCTGACGATCGCGTTCGCGACGGGATCGCGCACGACGGCGCGTACGAGCGTCTGGTCGATCTTGATCGTGTCGACCGGCAGCAGCCGGAGCCGCGCGAGCGACGACTCTCCGGAGCCGAAGTCGTCGATGGCCAGCCGCACGCCGCGTCGATGCAGTTCCGTGAGGTGGTCAGCGGCCGCCGAGTCGGCGACGAAGGCCTGCTCGGCTACCTCGAGCTCGAGGTCACGCGGCGACAGCCCAGAGCGTTCGAGCGCTTCCATCACGATCGAGACGATGTCGGCCCGCTCGGATTCGATCGACGACAGGTTGACGCTCACCGGCCAGTCCGTGGCGAGACCCCGTGCCCGCCACGAAGCGAGCTGGCGGCACGCGCCGGAGATCGTCGTCGCGGCGATCGCCGAGAGCAGGCCGATTTCTGCCGCGAGCGGGAGGAACCGGGCGGGCTCGATCAGCCGACCTTCGGCGTCGGGCCACGACACCAACGCCTCGGCGCCGACGATCGTGCCGCTGGGCAGCGCGACCTTCGGTTCGTAGCGCAGCACGAGCTCGCCGCGCTCGACCGCTCTCCGCAGGAGCTGCGTGAGCTCGAGCCGCTCGACCATCTCCGCGTGCAGCTCGGGGCGGAAGGTCGACCACCGGTTCCGTCCCTCGCTCTTCGCCTGGTACAGCGCGGTGTCGGCATCGCGCAGCAGCGCGGCCGCGATCTCCGAGGCCTCCTCGCCGGTCGGTCCGGCATGGTGGACGACGCCGATGCTCGCGGTCGCCAGCAACGAGCGACCGTCGATGTGGAACGGGTCGTCGAGCGAGCCGACGAGCACGTCCGCGCACGCGGTGGCGGCTGCAGCATCGCCAGGGACCAGGATCGCGAACTCGTCGCCGCCGAGCCGGGCGACGAGCGGATCGTCGATCTCGCTCGCCGCCGACGTCCGGAGTCGCTGCGCGACTGCCGCGAGCAGCTGGTCGCCGGCGTGGTGCCCGAGGCTGTCGTTGACGAGCTTGAAACCGTCGAGATCGACGAGCAGGAGCGACAGCGGGCCCTCGACGACGGCCTTGGCGAGGCGTTCCTGCAGCGCGCGACGGTTCGGCAGATCGGTGAGCGCATCGTGCATCGCCTGGTGCCGGAGGCGGGCGAGCGTGCCCTCCCGTTGATCGATGATCGCCATGATGCGGCACAGCTCGGCGAGGCTGCGACGGTCGTTCGACCAGGGGCGGTTCGGCTGGGCGAACAGCACGGCGATCGCGCCGAACGGCGTCTCGCCCGCGCCGAGCGGCGCGCACCACCAGTGACCGCCGGTTCGCTCGTCGAGTGCGATCGCTTCGCCGCCCCGGAGCGCCGCGCTCAGCGCCGTGTCCGGCACGCATTCGAGGCGCGGCGGATCGTCGTCGGTGTCGGTCGCCGGGAGGGCTCGGGTGATGTGCTCGCCGCCGGCCATCAGCACGGCATCGACCTCGAGTAGTTCGAGCGCGAGACGGGCAAGCCGATCGAGCAGGTGCGGCAGTTCGTCGCCGCGGCTGATCATCGTGAGGAGCTCGCGCCAGTGCTCGCGCCATCCGAGCCGCCGGATCGTGAGCACGACGCCATCGATGGCGTCGTCACCGACACGTGAGTTACCGGTGATCTCGGCCAGCGCCCACGTGCCGTCAGCGCAGGCGATCCGGATCTCGATCGGGATCTGCACGCCCGTGCTCGCCAGTGTGTCCGTCATCGCCTCGGTCGCGAGCTCGAGGTCGTCGGGGTGCACGAGCGGGAGCGGGCTCCGACCGATCCATCCGTCGCGGTCGAGACCGAACAGCTTCGCCGCGCGCTCGTTCGCCCAGCTGATCGAGCCGCTGGCATCGAGCAGGACCATCGCCTCGCTCGCCGCGTCCATGATGTCGATCGGGTCACAGAGTGACGATGGTCGTGGCCCCAGCACGACGCGACCCTACTGCGAGAGCACTCAGCGGTGTCAGCGCGCCACGCCGAATGCCGGTGCGGGAACCGGCCGTCGGTAGATTCGCGCCATGCCCGAGGCCTACATCGTCGAAGCTGTTCGCACCCCCGTCGGTCGCCGAGGCGGCACGTTGTCGCAGGTCCACCCGGCCGACCTCGGGGCACACTCGATCGCCGCGCTCATCGAGCGTTCCGGCGTCGACCCGAACGCCGTCGACGACGTGGTCTTCGGCAACGTCGACTCCGTCGGCCCGCAGGCGGGGTGCATCGCACGCACGTGCTGGCTCGTCGCCGGTCTGCCGCACCACGTGCCCGGCGTGACGCTCGACCGCCAGTGCGGCTCCGCTCAGCAGGCGGTGCACTTCGCTGCCCAGGCCGTGATGTCCGGAACGATGGATCTCGTCGTCGCCGGAGGCGTGCAGAACATGTCGATGATCCCGATCTCGTTCGCCATGACCGCCGGCGAGCCACTGGGTTTCGGTGATCCGTTCACAGGCTCGCCGGGCTGGGTCGAGCGGTACGGCAAGGACGAGGTGAGCCAGTTCGTCGGTGCCGAGATGATGGCGTCGAAGTGGGACATCACGCGCGACGAGATGGAGGCGTTCGCCGTCGAGTCGCACGAGCGGGCGCTGCGGGCGCGCGAGGAAGGGCGCTTCGAGCGCGAGATCGCGCCGCTGAACGGACTCACGTACGATGAAGGACCACGCGAGCCGAACTGGGACAAGATCCGTTCGCTGCCGACGCTCACGCCCGACGGCCGCATCACGGCTGCGTGTGCGAGCCAGATCAGCGACGGCTCGGCAGCGCTCCTGATCGCAGGCGAGCAGGCGCTGAAGACGCACGGCCTGACGCCACGCGCCCGCATCCACCACATCAGCGTCCTCGCCGACGATCCGATCATGATGCTGTCGGCGCCGATCCCCGCCACGAAGCGGGCGCTCGCCAAGACCGGGCTCACGCCGGACGACATCGACCTCGTCGAGATCAACGAGGCCTTCGCGCCGGTCGTGCTGGCGTGGCTGAAGGAGACCGGGTTCGATCACGCGAAGGTCAACGTGAACGGCGGCGCGATCGCGCTCGGTCACCCGCTCGGCGCCACCGGCGGACGGCTGATGACCACGCTGCTCCACGAGCTCGAGCGCACCGGCGGCCGTTACGGTCTGCAGACGATGTGCGAGGGCGGCGGTCAGGCGAACGTGACGATCATCGAACGGCTCTGATCGGGCCCCGGAGATGATCCGAAAGGCGACGCCTGCCGATCTGCCGCGCCTGTGCCGCACGGGCATGCGGGCGTTCGCCGACGACCCCGTGATGCGCTGGTTCTACCCCGACGACGCGGAGTACGAGGCAGGCGGTGGCGCAGTCTTCCGCTGGCCGATGCTCCGGTGGTTGCAGTGGGATGAGACCTGGATGACCGACGACGGCGCCGCGCTCGCGGCATGGATCCCACCCGGACGACCCGAGGTCGTGGTCCCGGAGCCGCCACCGACCGATCACCCTGAGGATCGGCTCGCCCGCTTTGCCGCGATCGGCGAGGTGATGGAGGCGAACACGCCGCCCGAGCCGCACTGGTACCTCAACCTGCTCGCCACGCATCCCGACTGGCAGCGCCACGGTCTCGGCGCACAGCTGATCGAACAGGTGGGTAGCCGGGCGGCACAGGAGGGGCTACCGCTGTACCTCGAGACCGAGACGATCGAGAACGTCGCGTACTACTCGCGTCTCGGATTCGTCGTGCGCACCGAGTGGGACGTCCCGCTCGACGGTCCGCACATGTGGGGAATGCTCCGACCAGCGTGGTAGCGGTCCCGGATTCGTAGCGGCGCGATCGGACGCCGGATCGGCCGAGGTCGCGGGGTGGTGGCCGCCGGTCCGCCGGTTTCTCGAGCGCAGATACCGGGCGGACGGGCTGACAGGACGAGCGCCCGGGATCGGCCATTATGCCGGTGATCCCTGAATCGCTCGTTCCTGGCCGTCAGGCTTCGGAGGCGGGCGGCGAGGAGGATCGTGATGTCTTCTTGGATGCCGCAGCTGGTCGGGCCTGCCCCTG
>JBFWRK010000029.1:0-31621 GCA_050248955.1 Acidimicrobiia bacterium | reverse complement strand
ATCGGCCACGGCTACCGCAACTTCGACAACTACCGACGCCGACTCCTCCTCGGCTGCGGCATCCAATGGACTACCGTCCCCACCCGCAGAATCCGAGGCCGCAACACAGCGATCGCCGCGTAGAGCCCGATTAGGTGGTCGGTCAACGCGACGTAGTCGAGCGTGCAACCGGGTCAGCCGACGACGAAGGCCATCACCTCGTCCTCCTCGAACTCGGACGGCACCGCGATCACGGCGGTCTCGAGGACATCGGAATGGGTCAGGATCTCTGTGCCGACCTCGACCGACGAGATGTTCCGACGAGCTCCGCTGGTTCGTGGTCGGCCGCCCCGAGCTCGCCCGCATGGAAGAAGAAGGCGGCAACACCTACAACCTCAAGATCGAGTACCTCTCCCGCGCCGACGAGACCCACGACGACATCTCTTCCGGACCCTGCCGAACGAGAAGAACGATGACCTCCATGTCACTCGCGCAGGTTGTTCACCAGCGTGTCGAGGCCGCGCAACAGCCGCCGCATTTCCTTCTGGTCGGCAGCCGACATCGCTGCGATCCGTTCAGCCAGGACTCGCGCACGAATGCCACGGCGTTCGTGTAACAGCCTTCGACCCTTCGCCGTGATGTGCACAACCACGGCCCGCCCGTCGCTCGGATCTGTCTTCTTCGTGACCCATCCGAGCTCCTCCATCGAACCGACCATCGCTGTCACCGTCGGTTGGCTCACCTGATCGGCGAACGCCAGGTCCTTGATGCGCTGCGGTCCGAAATCGTTGATGTAGCCAAGAATCCGCACTCGAGCGACACTGACATCGAGCGCGAGAAGCGGTCGACGGATGAGCGTGTAGGCGCGGTTGATCTGTGTTCCAATCGCCTCGGCGAGCTCGACACCCTCCAATTCCCGCTCCCGCCGATCTGTGTTCGCCATCATTTCTCCCTGGTCTGAACGCTCCCGGTGCCGACGGGCCCGCCGCACCTTAGACGGCGCTCGAACCGTTGACGCGGTGCCTCTCGGGTGGTTAGATTACATAGGTAGCCTAATTAAATGAGGGAGGGAGCTTCTTGAACAGGTGCAGGGGAAGCGATCAAGGGCGGGACACGCGTGTGGCGGTCCGCCTGGTCGACCAGGTCGACGGCGTGGCCGATGTCTCATCGATCGCCTCGATGGCGCGTGCCGCGGAGGATGCGGGCTTCGACGCGGTCTGGGCGACCGACCATCCCGCGCCGCCGGACACCGTCAACGGTTCGGGAGGTCATCACGCCCTCGATCCGTTCGTCCTCCTGACGGCGGCGGCCGCAGCCACCACCCGCCTCCGGCTGCTCACCTACGCATGCGTTCTCCCGTACCGGAATCCGTTCCTTGTCGCCAAGCAGGTGGCGTCGCTCGACGCCGTGTCGCGCGGCCGGGTGATCCTCGGCGTGGCCACCGGCTACGTCGAGGACGAGTTCCACGCCCTCGGGGTAGAATTCGAACAGCGGAATGAAGCATCAGACGACGCGATCGCCGTGCTACGTCGTGCCTGGACGGGCGAACCGGTCGAGGGCGACTGGCCGACGTTCCGTGCGGCCGCGATTCGGACCTGGCCACGACCCGCCCAGCCGGGCGGACCGCCGATCTGGGTCGGCGGCAACAGCCGTCGGGCCATGCGGCGAGCGGTCGAGCTCGGCGACGGCTGGATGCCCTTCCCCAGCGATCGGGCGCGAGCCGCGCTGACGAGGACCGCTGCGATCGGGGACATGGCGGACCTCGGCAAGGCGATCGTGGCAGCGAAGGAACACGCTCGCGACGTGGGCCGCACTGCACCGCTGGACATCGTATTCGCCCCGCTGTTCCGGGAGACGTGGTCACGCATTTCCGAGCCAGACCGCCTGCAGGAGAGCATCACCGAGCTCACCGCGGCCGGGGTGACCTATTTCGTGATGCAGCTACCGGTCCACACGGCCGCCGAGTTCTGCGACGCCGCCGCCCGGATGGGCTCGGTCCTCTCTCCCACGAAAGTGGCATCATGAATTCACTCCTCGACGATGTGACCGAACTGTTCTCGAACGGTTCCGAGCATGTGGCCAACCCCTACCCGGTTTACCGCCGGCTGCAGCGGGAGGCCCCGGTGTTCGACGCCGGATCGATGGTGCTGGTCACCCAGTACGCCCTCATCGAGGATGTTTTGAAAGACAACCTGAATTTCTCGCCACGGTTCGAAGGAACCATGTACGAGGCAAAGCAGGCGCAGGTGGCGTCGGAGCACCTGGCAATGTACCGCGACATCTTGGCGTTCGAGGGTCGGTTCATGACGCGGCTCGACGACCCGGAGCACGCCCGCCAGCGCACCCGGTTCAACCGGCTGTTCACCCCGAAGGCGCTCGAGCAACTCAGGGCGGTGGTGCTTCGGACGACTACGGAGTTGCTCAACGCGGCCGCCGAACTCGATGTCGTCGATCTCGTCGAGAACGTGTCGTACCAGTTGCCGCTCGGCATCGTCTGCGACCTGTTCGGCATTCCGCGCGACGACCGGGCGCTGATCCATCAGTGGTCGCTTGGGATCGGGGCCTGGCGGGGCCCGGTGTCGGGTGTCCCAGCGTCGTATGACGCGATCGCGGAGTTCGGCGCCTACGTGGAACAGTTGCTCGCGAATGCCGACGACGCAGCCATCGAGGCGGCCCCGCTCCTCGCGGCCCTCGTCGGACGTGGCCAGGACGTCGAGCCGCTCGACACCGAGGAGATGATCTCGGTCATCGTTCTGCTCATCTTCGCTGGCCACGAGACGACCGCGACCCTGATCACGAATGCCACGCTCGAGGCGATGCTGGACCGCCGCGTCTGGAAGGCCCTGTGTGACCGTCGCCAGATCGACAACGTCGCGGTCGACGAACTCCTCCGATTCGTCGCTCCCGTCCAGTTCAACACTCGATGCGTCATCTCGAGTGGGGCGACGGTCGGTGGCGTCCGCGTGGAGCGCGGCCGGACGGTAGCGCTTGCCCTCGGCGCCGGGAACAGAGACCCACACCGCTATTCCGATCCCGACGAGATCGATCTCGATCGCACTCCGAACCGGCACCTGGCGTTCGGGCACGGTCTGCACCACTGTCTCGGGGCGTTCCTGACGCGTCTCGAAGCGAGTGTCCTTTTCGGCGAACTCACGCGTCGCTTCCCCGGTACCGAGCTGGCTAGCGATCCGGCGGCCTTGCCATGGCGGGAGAGCCTGCAGCATCGGACGGTCACCGAACTGAATCTGCGCTTGCACCCATGACGTCGTTCCGGGTCTCGCTGTCCGCGTACGACCGGTCGCCGGCCGAGCTGCTGGAACTGGCTCAGGCGGCCGAGTCGAGTGGGTTCCACGGACTTTGGCTGGGCGAGCACGCGCTGCACGTCCCGGGCTACGCGTCGAGCCACCCCCAGCACGCTGGCGGCACTGCGATCGAGCGCCCGGTTGTGACGGAGGCCACGCGTCTTCCCGACCAGTGGGTGATGATCGGAGCGATCGCCGCGTCGACCACGAGGTTGCACCTCGGCACCGCCGTCCACCTCCTAGCGCTGCGACACCCGTTGCACACTGCGAGAAGCGTCGCGTCCATCCAGATCCTGTCGGGCGGGCGGTTCTCGCTCGGTGTCGGCGTCGGGTGGCTCCGCGAGGAGTTCGACGCGTTCGGGATCGACTTCAAGCGGAGGGGGCAGATTGTCGAGGAGTCCGTAGACGTAGTGCGTCGGGTCTCGACCGGCGACCTGGTCAGTCACGACGGTGAGTTTTTCCGCTTCGGGCCCGCCGCAATCGGTCTGACCGCCGCGCCGGTGTCGGTACTCCTTGGCGGGAACACCGAGCGAGCGCTGGAGCGCGCTGCCCGCATCGGTGACGGATGGATTAGTTCGGGCACGACCGGCATCGACGACGTCGTTCGGCTGCGTCGACGCCTGCGCGAGCTGCGTGACCGAGCCGGGAGGGCAGTTGAGCCGTTCGAGGTCCATGCGTGCGTGTCCGACGACGCAGTCACCAACGTCGAACGACTGCGCGACGCCGGCTTTGCCGACATCACAGTTCGATCCGAATTCGTGTGGCGTGGTGACTCGCTGTCCGAGCGCAGCACCGGACTCGCTGATTTCGCCGCGGCGATCGGCCTCGACCCGAGCCCGGCAGCTCCGTGCCGCACCACATCGACTCTCGCGGGGAGCGCAAGTTGACCAGCCCGATGAAGGACATCCGAATCGTCGAAGTAGCCATGTTCGGCTTCGTCCCGACCGCCGCCGCCGTGCTGAGCGACTTGGGCGCCAACGTGATCAAGATCGAACATCCGCAGACGGGCGATCCGGTTCGTGGAGTTGACACGTGGGACATCCCGGCCGGGTTCCGGGGAGTGACGTATCTCTGGGAGGTGTTCAACCGCAACAAACGGTCGGTCGGTCTCGATCTCGGTACGGACGAGGGCCACCAGTTGCTGATGGAACTCGTGGACGTGGCCGACGTCTTCCTCACGAGTTTTCTGCCCGATGCGCGCCAGCGCCTGCGGATCGATGTCGATGACATCCGTGCGAGGAACTCGAGAGTGATCTACGGCCGAGGGTCGGCCACCGGGCCGGCAGGGCCGGAGGCCGCGCAGGGCGGATTCGACGGCGTCGCGTACTGGCATCGCTCGGGTATCGGGAGTGGGCTCGTCGAAGGTTCTGGCGACTATCCGCCGACGCTGCCGGGGCCCGGGTTCGGCGACATCCAATCGGGCATGAACCTTGCCGGTGGCATTGCGGCCGCGCTGTTCCATCGGGAGCGGACGGGCCAGGCGACCGTCGTCGACACCTCACTGCTCGGATCCGGGCTCTGGGCGATGCAGGGCAGCGTCGCTGCGTCGAGCGTCACGGGTCGACAGACGATGGTGCGCCCCGATCGCTCCTCGCCACCGAACCCGATCTCGAACATCTACGCCACCGCCGACGGTCGATTCATCTCGTTGGCGATGCTGCAGTCGGACCGGTACTGGCCAGGCTTCGTCGAGGCACTCGGCGCCCCTGAGCTGATGCATGATGCACGGTTCATCTCTGCTGACGACCGTCGACGGAACGCAGCCGACTGTGTCAAGGCGCTCGACGAGCGCTTCGCGTTGCGCTCGCTGTCCGAGTGGATCGAACGACTCGCAGCGCAGGAAGGCCCGTGGGCGGTCGTCAATCAGGTCGGGAACGTGTTCGACGATGTACAGGCCGACGCGAACGGCTACCTGCACCGAATCGACGTCGGGTCCGAGCTACCGCTCGTGCTCGTCGGTGCGCCCGTGCAGTTCGATCGCGCGGTGCCGCGAATCGGGCGAGCGCCCGAACTCGGCGCGCACACCGAGGAGGTCCTCCTCGAGCTCGGACGGTCGTGGGAGGACATCGCCGAGCTGAAGGGAAAGGGTGTGGTGAACTGATGGACCCGGGCGACGTGGTTCGTGGTCTGATAGCGGCGATCGAGTCCGGTGATCGCGCCGGTGCTCACCGCCTGCTGGCGCCGGACATGGTGATGGAAAAGATGCCATCGACCGACACCCATGGGCCGTTCGACGGGGTGGCGGAGGTCGACCGGTTCTTCGACCTGTTCGGGCGCTACGCGCGCTCGGTCGAGTGGGAGATCCAACGCCAGCTGGGGGTCGGCGAGCTCGTGATGCACGAGCGAGTCGACCGGATCGAGTGGCTGAACGGCGTGATGTGCGACCTACCGGTCGCCGGCGTGTTCGTGGTGCGCGAGGGCGTCGTCGTCCATTGGCGGGACTACTTCGACTCCGGCTTCCTCGATCGTCATGTCGGACCGTGGGCCGCCTTCGAGGCCGAACTCAGACGCTCCCCTCCGATCAACAGAACGCCGATGATAGATCCATAGGTCACCTATTGACATTGACTTATCGGCGTGCGAAGGTTCGGACAGCTCATCCGATCGGCGGTGAGCACTTAAAGGCCCGTGGGGGACGCGTTGCAGAACGTTGGCCAGTATCTCTTCAACGGCTTGGTCGTCAGCACGCTGTACCTGCTGATCGCACTCGGCGTGACGTTCGTGTTCGGGCTGACGAAGCTGATCAACTTCGCCCATGGCCAGTTTCTCGTAATCGCGGCGTTCGTTGCCCACGACCTGACCACGGAAGGGGTCAACTTCTTCGTCGCGGTCCTGGCGGCCGGTTTGGTCGCGGCGATTCTCGGACTGTTGAGCGAGCGGATGCTGTTCCGGTTCACCCTGAACAATCCGTACAATGGCCTTATCGTCGGTCTCGGCCTGCTGCTCGTGCTCGAGGCGGCGACGGTCCAGATCTGGGGCGGCTTCGGACTCGCCGTGCAGTCACCCGTTACCGGTGGGTTCGAGTTCCTCGGTGCGTTCATCTCGTGGAACCGTGTCCTCGTGATCGTGAGCGCGGCCGCGCTCACCGCGTTCGTCCTCTGGCTGCTCTCGGCGACCCGCATCGGACAGCAGATGCGCGGCGCCTACGAGAACCCGCTCGCCGCCGCGCACGTCGGCGTGAACGTCGGCCGGATGATCACACTTGCGTTCGTCGCCGGCTCGTTCCTGGCGGGGGTGGGCGGCGCGCTCTCGGGAACGCTCGCTCCGATCGGCCCCTACGACGGTGGACACATCATCATCAAGGGTTTCGCCGTCGCACTGCTCGGTGGGCTCGGCAGCGTGTCGGGAGCCGCGAAGGCGGCGGTGTTGTATGGCATCGGCGAGACGATGGTGGCGGCCTACTGGAGCCCCGAGTATGTCCCGTTCTTCACGTACGCGGCGATCATCCTGGTGCTTCTCGTCAGGCCGAGCGGCCTGTTCGGCAGCCATGACATCGACACCTCCGGCAACCTCGAGCGCCGGAGCATCGCGTCACCCGTGAGGCGCCAGCCACTCGGCCCGATCGAGCGAAGCGCCGCGGTCGGGGGCGCACTCGTGGCGATCGTTCTCTTCTTTGAGCTTGCAGGTACCACCCGAATCCAGGCGCTGCTTGTGCTCGCCGGTCTCTATGCCCTCCAGTTGTACGCGCTGTCGTACATCTACGACACGACCGGGATCCTGTCAACAGCGCAGGCCGGAATGATGGCGGTGGGCGCGTACACCGGAGCAATCGTGTGGGAACACTTCGAGCTCAGCTTCTGGTGGAGCGTGCCGCTGTCGATCGTGTGCGGCGCTGTGGCCGGTTCGGTCCTCGGCCTGCTCGTCGCGCGCTGCGGCGGGCACTACATGCTGCTCGTGACCGTCGCGTTCGGCGCCCTGATCTACCAGTTGGCGCTGAGTGTCAAGAACGTCACGAACGGGGACACCGGCATGTTCGTTCCAACGGGACCGTCGATGGGCCCGATCGGCTTCGAGACCCTGTCGCAGCAGTTCTACCTCATTCTCCTCCTCATCGTGGCTGCGGCTGTTGGCCTCGTGGTCCTTCGGAACACGCGGTTGGGGCGCCAGCTGCACGCGCTCAAGGAGAACGAGAGCCTGGCCCGCTCGCTGGGCCTGAAGACGATGATCCTCAAGGTGATCATCTTCGCTCTCAGCGGAGCGATCGCCGGGCTGGGCGGTGTCGTCTATCTCTACAGCCAGCGTGTGATCGTGCCGGACTCGTTCAGCGTGATGATCGGCATCCAGCTGGTCATCATGTTGGTCCTCGGCGGCTCGTCGCTCATGGGACCCGCCGTCGGAGCGCTGCTGTTCGTCGTGATCCCGGAGATGTTCGAGCTGTCGCCGAAGACACAGCAGATCGTGTTCGGCGTCGCGTTGATGATCGGGATCCTCCTAATTCCGCAGGGGGTGGCGCCGTCTATCCGCGCCGGGTATCAGCGTCTGCGTGACCGCGTCCGCAGCGGCTGGACGACCATCGGCGACCATCGACGGCCACTGTCGGCCGCCTCACCCCAGGCGCAGGGCCGATGATCAGCGCGCCGATGCTCAACGTCGACAGTGTGTCGATCCACTTCGGATCGGTCAGGGCGTGCGACGGGATCGATCTCGCGATCGGTGCCGGTGAAGTCGTCGGGATCATCGGCCCGAACGGATCGGGCAAGACAACCCTGCTCCGTGGCATCGCCGGGCACCAACGACTGACCGACGGACGCGTGGTGTTCCGCGGCGACGACGTCACCGGCCACGCCACTGATCGCCTCGCACGTTCGGGCCTCGTCATGACGTCCCAGAACCAGATGGTGTTCCCCGGAGTGCGGGTCGACGAAGCCCTCGAGTTGGCCAAGGCGTGCTCACCTCGGCGTGAGCACTCGGCGCGATCGGTCGATGCGGTCGAACTCCTACGTATCGAGTCGGTGCTGCAGGTGCTGGTCGGCGAACTGCCGCTCGGCAGGTTGCGCATGGTCGGCATCGCGCTGGCCTTGATGGCCGAGCCGGCGCTCCTGCTGCTCGACGAACCGGGTGCCGGGCTCAACGACGAGGAGTCGAGCGTGCTCGCTGACGCCATCCGGAACCTGTGTAGCTCCGGGATCACGGTCGGCATCGTCGACCACGACATGTCCCTCATGACGGCGATCTGCGATCGCGTGTACGTGCTCGACGCAGGACAGAACCTACGGTCCGGCCGAACGGGCGACGTCCTGAGCGACCCGGTGGTCGTTGCCGCGTACCTCGGCAACCCCATTGAGACGAGCGCGTCGTGACGGCAGGGGTCGACGCTCCAGGCCTGGTGATCGACGACCTCACCGTGGCGTACGGAGGTGCCGTCGCCGTTAAGGAGCTCTCGCTTACTGTGCCCGCAGGTGGTGCCGTCGCACTGCTCGGCGCGAACGGCGCCGGGAAGTCGACGACGCTGCGCGCTATCTCCGGAATGCTCAAGCCGTCGGGCGGCACCATGTGGTTCGAAGGGGAGCGGCTCGATGGCAAGCGGCCCGATCAGCTCCTCCGTAGGGGGATCGCCCATGTGCTGGAGGGCCGTCAGCTCTTCACGTCGATGACGGTCCGCGAGAACCTCGAGATGGGTGCGACGGCCCGCGGTCGGTCGACGCGAGACGACTCGATCGACCAGATCTTCAGCCGCTTCGCGGTGCTTAAGGAAAAGGAACACCAGCCTGCCGCGCAGCTGTCGGGCGGGCAACAACAGATGCTGGCGATCGCCAGGGCGGTCATGTCGCGTCCACGCCTGCTCCTGCTCGACGAACCTTCGCTTGGGCTGGCGCCGATCATGCTGCCCGTCGTAATGGACCTCGTCCGCTGGGCGCAGGAGACGCTCGGAGCCACCGTCCTGCTCGTCGAACAGTTCACCGCACTCGCCATGCAGGTCGCGCCGTACTCGTACGTGCTGCGGACCGGCTCTCTCGCCCTCGAGGGTCCGAGCGACGACCTCCGTGACAGCGACGCCCTTCGAGAGGCGTATCTGCACGGCCATGAGCAACAACCAAGACCAACACGAGAGGCAATCACATGCGACCACGAAAGCACATGAAGTTCGGAGTGGCAGTGATCTGCTCGCTCGGCCTGATCACTGCCGGATGCGGTAGCGACAGCGACGAGTCGAGCGCGCCCGCGGCGACCGACGCAGCACCAGCGGAGAGCACGCCCGCGACGACCGACACCGGGCCGGATGAGAGCGCAGCGCCCGCCGACTCGGCCGCACCGACCGGCTCGACAGCGGATGCCGAGGGGGCGATGGACGTCGAGACGATCAGGATCGGAGCCCTCATGTCCCAGACAGGTGCGTTCGGCACCGGCGGGACGGCATGGCTCGAAAGCGTCCATCTCGGCGCGGCGATGGTCAACGAGGCCGGAGGCGTCGAGATCGACGGAACACGTTACGAGTTTGAGGTTGTCTCCGAAGACTCCGCGACTGATCCCGCCAAGGCGAGTGCGGGAGCACTGGCCCTGATCCGTGACGACGAGGTGAAGTTCCTGGTCGGTCCCGGCACCACGGGCGAGGTAAGCGGAGCTCTCCCCGTCATCGAGGAGAGCGACGTCGTGTGGATCGGTGGCGGCACCGGCCTTCCAGGTTGGCTTGAGACGGATGGTGTCGACGACAAGTGGGCGCAGACGTTCGCCCCGAACCCCAGCGCCGCGACCGTGTTCCCGATCGCGATGAAAGGGATCCTGGACTTCCTACCGGACACCAAAACTGCGGTGCTGCTCTATCCGTCCGGTGCCGCGTTCGACCCGCTGATGGCGTCGGCCCAAAAGGCTGCGACCGATGCCGGGATCGAAACGCTCGACACAGTCCGGTACGACGCGGCAGCGACCGATTTCAGCACGGTCCTGACACAGGTCAGGGATAGGCACCCCGACCTTCTGTTCATGAGCGGCACCCCGGCGGCTGCCGAGGCGGTCATCAGCCAATCGGTGCAACTTGGCGGAGCGTTCGACAGCATGCTCGCACACGGCACCACCGCCGGTCCGGCGTTGACAGGCAACAACGGCGGGCCCGCTCCGTTCCCGTTCTTCTACATCGTGCCCCGCGCGACCGACCGAGCAACCGGCAATCAGGAGCTGGAAGCGCTCTACGACCAGTACGCCGAGGTGAACGGCCACGCCGCCGACGCCGCCGTCGAGCAGTACGCCGTCGAGTTTACCGGCCCGGTCATGGCTCTCGCCGAAGCGATGCGGCAGGCCAGTTCGGTCGACGACCCTGCTGCGATCGCCGAGGCGCTGAGCACGGTCAAGGTCGACTTCCTGGGCTCGTCGATCGGGTTCAACGCGAACCACGTCTGGGCTGCACCGATAGCCATCTGCAACGTGGTCGACTCGGCGATCGACTGCAACGAATACCCGATGCCATGATCAAGCGGCCCCGCACTCCACCAACGGCGTGCGGGGCCGTCGGGTCTCCGTTCAAGTCCGTGGTGGTGATTCGAGATCTCGACGCGCTGCTCGCCGAGCCGAATCAGATCGGTTGGTCCGTGACGGCCCCTCGACGGTCGACGATGCGCCTCGCGTCGGTCAGACCGGCGGGTACGACGGTCAATGTGGTCTCGCTGTACGTCGCGTTCGTTAGGAGCGGTCCGATGCGGGTCGAGTTGATCGAGACGGTCCCTGGTACGATCTTCGCCGAGGCAGGCCTACACCACATGGGCGTGTTCGTCGACGACCTCACCGAAACGTCGGAACGGCTCGTCCGTGAGGGCTGGCCCCGGCTGGCATGGGGACTCGACGACGATGACCACATCGCTCGCACCGTCGTCCACGGACATCCACTGCTCGACTGCCGAATCGGTCTCGTGCCGGCGGCAGCTCGGGCGGCCGTCGACGCGTGGTGCGAAGACGACATGCCGCCGCCGAATTCTTGACCAGTCGAGCCCGGCTCAGAACCCACCACCGAGGAGAACGGATGCGTACGAAGGGATCGGAGCCGCAGTTCGATGCGGCGACCGTGCTGGTGACCGGAGCCGCGGGAGGTATCGGTCGCGCCTTAGTCGAGGCGTTCGCCGCCAGGGGCGCGAGGGTGATCGCTGGTGATGTGCGAGCCGACGGTCTCGACCAGCTCGCCGCGGGAGACGACCGGATCGTTCCCGTCGTCGCCGACATCGCGACTGCGGCCGGAGCCGATGCACTCATTCTGGCATGCGGCGACCGACTCGATGTGCTCTGCAACAACGCGGCGATCACCGGCACCCTCGGCTTCATCGACGAGATCGACGACGACGAGTTCGAGGCTGTGCTCGGCGTGAACCTGACGGGCACGTTCCGGCTCTGCCGACGCGCGGTGCCCCTCATGCTCGAAGCTGGCACCGGAGCCATCATCAACATCGCTTCGATCGCCGGGCTCCGCGGTGGGCGCAGTGGACTCGCCTACACGGCGTCGAAGTTTGGCGTCGTTGGACTCACCCAGAACATCGCCTCGTCGCTCGCCCATGATGGCGTGCGGTGCAATGCGATATGCCCCGGTTCGGTCGCGACGGGCTTCGGGAGCGGCGTACACATCAGCGCCCGAGCCCTCCAGCTCCGGGAACGAGACTCGCTGAGGCCGATTCCTGGTGAGCCTGAGATGGTGGCCGATGTCGCGATCTTCTTAGCGTCCGAGGCCGCTCGCTACGTCAACGGAGCGGTTATCGCAGTGGATGGCGGCCACATCCTCCCATTCTGATCGACTCAGTGCGTCCCCGCGACGAGTTGCCAGTCGGGTCGGAAGACGCCGTCACCGAGTTCGGTGAATGCCACGCGCATCGGAAGCCCCGCAGCGAGGTCAGGCTTACCCTCCAGGCGGCCGACGAACCGGACCCCGGGGTGGTCGTCGAGATCGACGACGACCACCGTGTAAGGCACGTCGAAGGCGGGGTGGACCTGGTGCTCTACGACCGTCCAGCTGTAGATCGTGGCGTCGCCGGACACCGGCTCCATCGTGGTGGCAGCCGAGCGGCAGACGGCGCAGACGCCGCGGGGTGGATGGATGATTTCCGAGCAGGCGGCGCATCGGCAGACCGTCAGCTCCCGCCTGCGCAGCGAGTCGAAGAACGGTCCTGTGTCGTGGTCGTCGGTCGCCGGTCGCGGGCGCAGTGCGTCCATCAGGAGTCGACCGTGAGGATCATGGCGCTACTGGCAGGGGGAATGCCCGATGTCACGAGGCAGGTCCCCGCCCCGGGCACCTGCGACGTCGAGGTTCCGCGCATCTGCCGAACCCCCTCGACGACGTGGTTCATGCCGTGGATGTACCCCTCCGACAGATGTCCACCTCCCGTGTTGATCGGCAGGGAACCGCCAAGATCGATCGCCCCACCCTCGACGAACGGGCCGCTCTCGCCGGGGCCACAGAACCCGTAGTCCTCGAGCTCGATCAGGACCGTGATGGTAAAGCAGTCGTACAGCTGCGCCACATTGATGTCGGAGGGACCGAGCCCGGCTCGACGGTACAGCTCGGTTGCGACGGCCTTGCTCGGCGCGGACGTGATCGACTCCCGCAGTAGGGCGGTCATCGCGCGTCCCGGCAGCGGATGGTCACCGGTGCCCTGGGCGACGGCCCGGATGCGGACCGCGGGCTTCGCCAGGTCGCGAGCTCGCTCGGTCGACGTGACGACGACGGCGGATGCACCGTCGGTCTCGAGGCAATAGTCGAAGAGTCGCAGCGGGCTCGAGATAGGTCGGGCGGTGAGGAACGCTTCCATCGTGAGGGGTCGATCGTTCATCTGTGCCAGTGGGTTGGTGAGGGCGCGCTCGCGACAGACGAGCGCGATATGACCCATCTGTTCGTGGGTCGTGCCGTACTCGATCATGTGTCGCTGCGCCATGATTGCGAACATCTGGCCCGGCGCAGTTAGGCCGTACGGGTGGAAGAACTCGTCGTACCGGTTCTGCTCCTCACCGCCCGCGACGGTGGCGTCGCGTCCCCACCCGCCGCCGAAACGTCGACCGGACCTACCGTTCAACGATCGGTAACAAAGGACGGTGGTCGCTTGCCCGCTGAGAATGGCACCGATCGCGTGGCCGATCATCGCGCACGGCGCCGTGCCGCCCAGGCCGGCATGTGACCAGAACGTGATGTTGCCGGTGCCGAGCGACTCCACCAGGTCGTTGTGGAGCACCACGTCGTCGACGCAACGGACGACGCCGTCAACGTCGGCAGGTCGCAACCCGGCATCCTCGATCGCCGATCGTCCGGCCTCCGTCGCGAGGGTGAGGGCACTCCGTCCAGATTGGCGAGAGAACTCCGTGGAGCCGATTCCCGCGATGGCACAACGATCACGATGGTCGTATGCGTCGGCCACCGGTCGTCCTCACCCTCGATACATAATGCACCTATGTAAATGTACTCCGGGAGTGTTCCGAGGTCAACGTTGTCCTAACGCATAGTTATCCTATGGAGATGTCGATCTCGGAGGTTCTGCGCGTCGCCTCGGTCTCCCTTGGAGTCCACCCGCTCGAGGACGTACCTGCCGAGCAGATGGCTGCGGGGCTGGTCGATCAGGCGCGCACCGCCGAGCGTTCCGGATTCGACGGCGTGACGATCAGCGAGCACCACGGCCGATTCCCCGCGTACATGGGCCAGCCGCTGCTTGCGGCCACGTGGATGCTCGCCTCGACCGACCGATTGTGGGCGGCGCCGTGTCCGACGCTCCTGAACCTCCGAAACCCGCTCGAACTCGCCGAGGCCGTCGCCTGGACCAGCGCGGCATTTCCCGGCCGGGTGGCGCTCGGGGTGGCCGCGGGGTACTACGAGCCGGATTTCGACGCGTGGGAAGTGCCTTTCGACGATGTCGCGCCACGGTTCGAGACTGGTCTCAGTCGTCTTCGCGCGGCACTGGACGGTGAGGGTCCGTTGGCCGACGACCCGGCGATTCGCGGATGGATCGATGCTCCCGGCCCGCTGCTCAGCGCAGCCAACAGCCGAACGGGCGCACGCAGAGCCGCGGCTCACAGGATGGGCATCTATCTCAGCGGCCACATGGGATCGGCCTCGACGGACGCCCTACTCACCGCCTATCGGATCGCCGGCGGGGAAGGCCCCGTGGTGATGGTCAAGCGCGTGTGGCTCGGCGCGCCGCCCGCTCATGCCGTCGAACGCCTCGTCTCGACGTACCGCGCCGCCGGGGCGCCCACCACGAGCGACGAGGACGCGAGCCCGCCCATCCACGCGGGATCGGCCGACCAGATTGTCGAGGAGGTCATGGGCGACGCGACTCGCCACGGCGTGTCGGCTGTGAATTTCCGAGTGCATCTGCCCGCCGTCCCCCCGTCGTCGATCATCGAACAGATCGAGCGGCTCGGGATCGACATAGTGCCACGCATTCGACATGAGCTGTCTCACGTGGCTGGCTAACGCGTCGCAGGTTCTGAGCGCGTTGTCCAGGACCGATTCCGTGATGTACTTGCTGCCCACCGTACGTTGTCCTCACCCGCCCCACCCACGGTACGCGATCAGCGTCCACCGATCGCCGTGAGAGCCCACGGGCTCGTTGCCGTCTTCGACGACGAGGAACTGTCGGTGTGCCGATACATCTCGCCCGCGACTCGCTGAGGTTGTCCCGGGTTCTGTTGAAGTGAGGTGGTGATCCCTCCTCTGGCCGTGCCGTTGCTGGCATGGTTCGAGGGTCCGCCAAGACACCCGAAAGGGAGAAGGGATCACCGATGATGAAGATACCTGTCGTGAAGATCACGACACCGCAGGCTGCTGGCGAGCTGGCCGGTCTGCCGTTCGAGGCGACGGTGACGATGGCCGATGTTGCCGGCGCGATGCGCGAGGGGTTGTTGGCGTTCTCGAGCGCGGCGGGGCTGGTCGTGATGCAGCAGTTGCTGGCCACTGAGCTGACCTCGATCGTCGGCGCGAAGCACGCCAAGCTCGGCAACGATCGGGTCGGGAACTGGCATGGCACGACCACTGGTGAGGTCGTGCTCGGCGGCCGCAAGCTCAGCGTTCAACGCCCGCGAGGCCGCAAGAACGGCAGCGAAGTCCGTCTGGCGACGTGGGACACGTTCGCGTCCGAGGATCTGCTGCGTCAGGTGGTGGTCGAACGGATGCTCGCCGGGGTGGCCACCCGCCGTCACGAGCAAGTCGCTGAACCGGTCGGCAAGGTTGAGGGTTGGACGTGCCGCCGAAGCCCACGAAATTGTGCGGCGCGAGCAACCCTCTGATCCCGCTGCTCGTTCGCGAGGCACTGGACATCTGCAACCGAGACGGAGCAGACATCATCGAACAGGTGGTTTGCCTACGGACTCGTATGGCCCTGGTCGCTCGTCCCTCTTGCCAGCGTGCGCGCCCGCATTCGTCACGCGTCGTCGAGGGCCACGGTCTTGACCTCGGCGGCCAGACGGTCGACATCGATGCGATAGAGCACCTTCGGGCGACCCGGCCCAGGGGCTCCTTCTCGGCCGAGGCGGCTGGCGATGCCGGTCCGCTCGAGGTGCCCGAGCAGTCTGCGGGCGGACCGGACGGTGACGCCATACGCGTCAGCGAGCTGTGGGGCCGTGACCGCCGACGCATCGAGCAACCGGATCGAGTCGAGGAGTCGGAAGGTGGACACAGGCCCGAGACCGCCGATGCTCGGCGCACCGCCCTCCCCTGAGAGATCCCGTAGCGCAATCACTCGTTCGGTGCCGATGTCGTCCAACGAGTACATCAATCCACTCGAGTGCATGATGCACAACTGCGTCGTATCCGCCGCCATCTGCGCGGCGCGCTCGGCGTACGTCAACGCTTCCGCCATGTTCGTCCCGACGCCGAAGCCCATCACGACCGCCATCGTGCCGCTGACGACAAATGGTGACGCGGCCCCCGAACGCAATCGCGTGAGCGCACCGTCTAGTGCGCCGCGCGTCGAATAGATGACCCAGCCGTCGCCATCGGCAGAGGGCGTCACCGTACCGCGCAACTCTTTCGCGCACGCGACGACGCGGTCGGCGCCATCATCGCGCCGCCCCGGCAACATGCGGCCGACGACGATCTGGCTCGACTTCGATCGGTGGGCCTCGACGCTGAGGCTTGCTCGCGTGAATGCCTCGCGATATGTCGACATCGTGTGCCGGGCGCGCCAGACCGGCACGCCGCGCGCCCTCAAGTCGTCGTGCACCGACCGCAACCACGTCACGCACAGGTCGACATGCTTCGATTCGAACATCCTCAGGTGAAATTCGAAGAGGCGGCTGGCAATGTCGCTCCAGTCACCGGGGATCTCGTCGATCGGCAGCAGCGCCGTCGGCGGCTCCAGGTCGATCTCGTTGAACACCTCCTGCACCAACTTCGTGTCCACCGTGTCGAGGGAGATCCTTGGCATTACCCCCGATCCGGCGCGGATCAGGCTGGCGACGGTGTGGTACATGTCGACCGCGCTTTCCGGCACGTACCGGAGACTCGCCGTGTAGCTGCTCCCACCCGCGAGCGAGAGTCGGTGCGGCACCCGGCCCGCGAACAGGATGACATCACAGAAGCGATCCAGCTCCGCGGCCAGCGCCGCCGACTCCTCGGCAGACGCGTAAACCCGCGGCGTGACGACGGGACCGAAACCCATCGAGAGCGCGACTTCTGTCGCCAGCCCCACCGCATCGGCCGGCCCGATGAAACCGATCAACTCGATTCGTCTCGATGTCGGGGAATCAGCAGCTTCACATCTTCCGGGCGCAGCGGAATCCGACGGATCGTCCCTGGGGGAATCGTGAGCGCATCTTCGATGGCGGCGACGATAGCGGATGGACCGGGGATCACTCCCGCCTCACCTACGCCCTTCATTCCGCCTGGGATGCTTGGCGCGGGCGTCTCCATGTGCTCCAGGGTGAAGCGGGGAACCTCCTGCGCCGTGGGCACGAGATAGTCCATGAACGTCGTGGTCAGCAGCTGCCCCTGCTCGTCGTAAACGAGCTCCTCGAGCAACGTCGCGCCGATTGCTTGTGCACACGCTCCGTGGAGCTGACCTTCGACGATCTGCGGATTGAGGATCGTCCCGCAGTCGTGCACCATCAGGTACTCCTGCACGTCCACTTCGCCGGTGCCGGGATCCACCTCCACGAGCACGGCCACCGAGCCGTACGAGTACGCCTGCGACACCGGATCGAACACCGACCGGGCCTGCAGCGCAGGTGGCGTTCCGGGCGGCACCCGGTCCAATCGGCGGTACGCGGCGTAGCCGATGTCAGCGAAGCTCACCGAGACCGAGGGCACGCCGCGAACGGTGACCACACCGCCGGACACTTCGAGGTCGGCCGCGTCCGCCTCCAGCTGATGGGCTGCGATTGTCAGGACTTGCTCACGAAGGTCGCTCGCGGCCATAGCCACCGCCGTACCGGCCAACGTCCCTGCCCGGCTGCCACCGGTCCCGTACCCGGTGTAGGGACAGGCGTCCGTGTCACCGAAGACGACCGACACCTCTTCGATCCGGATGCCGAGGGTGTCCGCGCACACCTGCGCGAGCACGGTCGTGAGGCCCTGGCCCATGTCCGTCTGGCCGGTCAGCACCGTCACTCTCCCGGACGAGTCCATGCGCACGACCGCTTCGTCGAACCCGGCCTGATCCAGTCCGAGTGCCGCCATCGCCCGGCTGTTGCCCGCCGCAGTCGATTCCACGTAACTCGCGTATCCGACGCCAACCATCCTGCTCTCGGCACGGGCCTGCTGCTGGAAGACCAGCCAGCCATCGTCAACGACGCGCTGCATACAACGTTCCAGACATTCCCCGTAACGGCCACTGTCGTAGGTGGCAGCCACACCGTTGAAGTGAGGGAACGCGTCGGGGGCGACGAAGTTCGCTCGGCGCACGCTGTTCGCATCGGTTCCGATCGTCGCCGCGAGGAGGTCGACTGCTCGCTCCATGGCGAAGTTCGCCTTCGGTTGACCCCACCCTCGGTAGGCGCCGTACGGCGTCTTGTTCGTCACCACGCCGGTGACGTCGATGTGGGCGGCCGGCACGCGATACGGCCCCGGCATCATGACCGCGGCCAGCCACGCCGGACCCATTCCGGTGCTCCCGATCTCACCACCGAGGGCGGCGACCACGTTGGCCCGGAGCGCGAGGATCTCACCCTCCTTGGTTGCCGCCAGTTCGATCTCGATCCGCTGTTCGCGTGCATGGGCCGTCGCCATGAAGCTCTCCCGACGGTCCTCGATGTAGCGCACGGGCCGTTCCGTCATGCGTGACAGCAAGCAACAGATCACCTCGTCGCCGTAGAAGTCGGCCTTGCTCCCGAAGCCACCCCCGAGTGCCGGCACGCGCACCCGGATGTCGTGAACGGGCACGGCGAGGACCTGACTCAGCATCTCCCTGACCCGGTTCGGAGACTGCGCGGAGATCCAGACCTCGATCTTGCCCGTGATCGGATCCCATTCCGCGACGCAACCGCGCCCCTCCAAGGAGCAGCCGAACTGCCGTCCGAGTGCGACCTGCTGTGTGACGATCACGTCGGCGGATGAGAACGCGCGCTCCACGTCGCCGTGGGTGAAGCTCGTCGAGCCGAACATGTTGTCCGGCCACTCAGCGAACAACCGTGGTGCGTCGGGTTCGAGCGCGCGATCGAGCGACCCGACGACGGGGAGATCCTCGTAGTTGACCTGAACGAGTTCGGCCGCGTCCTCAGCGAGGGCTCGGGTTTCCGCGGCAACAGCCGCCACGGTCTGACCCGAGTACCGCACCTTGTCGATTGCCATCGCATAGCTCGTCGATGGGTGCTGGTTGGAGATGTGCGTCCACACGATCGGCTGCGGGTCGGCCACGCGTCGCAGTTCCTCGCCCGTCAGAACCGCGTGTACGCCGGCGAGCGCGAGCGCCTCCGACGTGTCGATGCCGCGGATGAGGGCATGGGCAGCGTCACTTCGCACCATCGCGATATGCAGCGCTCCCGGGGGTCGGATGTCATCGATGAAGGTCGCGCGACCGGTCAGCAATGGCCCATCATCGCGGCGGCGGATCGGTTGGCCGACATACGGGGCGGCCGCCCGTGCAGTATCGAGGTGGGCAGGGTCGTGCCGGGTCATCGTCGTGCTCGCTTCCGTGGCGCTGGAGTCGGTGCATCGTCGTCGGTGCCTGCCGGGGCGCTGTCAGGGGAGGCGTCGCGAGGCAGTAGGCCGTCCTCGACCAAACGGTCGATCACCATCGGCCAGGCCGTCCGCAGACCATGTCCCAACAACTGGTTCGCGGCGTCGACCTTGCCGCAGCGGAACAGCAGTACCGCCCTCCACAGCCGGCGCTCCTCGAGCTGAGTCCGCCCCGGTACCGCCGCCAGGGCCAGCTCGAGCGTGCTCGCATCGGCCGCCGTCGATCCGAGTAACGCCGCCCGTTGCGCCGCTCCGACCACGTGCTGATCGAGCGACCGGTTCAGCAGTGGCCCGAGTCGCGCCACTGGGTTCGCGTCGTCGTCAATGCGCGCGTCGAGCCGTGCCCCGTCGGGCCACGCCACCATCACCGCGGCCGAGCGGGCACCGCGCACGTCGCCTCCGGCTCGGTCCCCAGCTTCGAGGGAGCTCATCAGCCGGTGAACCAGGTCGCCCCCCATGCTGTTGCGATTAGGTGAGACCAGAGCGTTGTGGAAGGCGTCGATCATCGCCGGGACGACGGCGAGTGAGGCGAGCAGGTTGCCCTGCGCGCTGGCGTGGCGAGACATCTGCTGCGCCGAGAACGGTAGGCACCGGCGTCCCGAGATGCCGGCCGAGCGCCCCTTGCCGTCGATGACGGCCACCTGTCGATGTTCGGCTCCGCCGTCAGCTGACGCGATCGACTGGAGAACGTCACCGGGGTCACGCCGGGCGGCGAGACCTTCCAGCAGGCGTGTGCCGTAGGTGGTGTCGGTCAGTGCTTGGGTGGCAATCGCGCCGACGCCGCCGCTCACGTGGGGTACGCGGCCGCCGACGGCGACCGAGTGCGACGCAACGGCGATCCCGAGGGCACCCGTGGCGTCATCGAAGGCGACGACGGAGAACGTCATCTGGCCTCCACCGGAGGTGTCTCAGCGAGGGCCGTGGCGGCCTGTTCGAAGGGCTCGATCGGGGCGTGCAGCAGCCCCGCGCCGACTCGACCGCGACCGAGTTGGCGATGGAGGTAGCCGATGCTGAATGCCGGCGTAACGCCGGTGGCTACCACCGACTTCACTTGGATACCGAATCCCGTGGGGCGGAACTCCTCGCTGGGTATCGCGAAGCGAGGCGATTCTGACAGGCAGATCGAGCGCATTTGCTCGACGAGCGCCTTTGCTTCGGCGACGGATCGTTCGAGCGACCGCGCCAGGTTCGGTGCCGCGCTCAACGCGAACGCGCCAAGACCGATCGTCTCGACGACCGGAGAGTCGCCGACGAGCGGGCTCACATCGTCGGCTCTGAATCCGTCGTAGAAGACGAGGTCCCCGATCGGAGACTCGGTGGTGAACCAACCTTGCGATGTGCCGCTGACGCGGATGCCGAAGTGGGTGCCGTTCGCCGCCACCGCGGTCACGAGACCTGGAACGGCCAACGCGTGGATGTCGTCCGCCACAGCTTTGGCCGCCGCCATCGCCATCGGCAGGAAGAATTGCACGTTGTCGGCGAGAACATGGAGCACAGTCGCGGCATCAGGAGACGCCCCTGCGATTTCGCAGATCGCGGGTGCGATGCGGCGAAAGAAGTCTGCAGAGCATGAGACGTTGCGGTTATGGCCCTCGTCGCCCCGGCCCAGGCCGCTGGCGAGGACCTCGAGCGGATCGATCGGCGATGCCTGGCGGAGAGCATCCGCGATCATTGGTCCCATCACCTTGCTCAGCCAGTGCAGGTTGGCCAGGGTCGCGGGATCGAACTGTCCTGCCCTGATCGATGTTCCCGGGCCTTCGTGGATCGGCGAGAACGTGCGCCTGCCGTCGGCACGCTCGATCACGAATACCGGCGTGTTCGGCGAGACCACACCGGCCAGCGCTCCCACTGCGTGGTCGTCGTGGCAGGGAACGATCTCCAGCTCACCGCGGCGGATAATCGCCAGTGCCTCAGCCGGATCGCGGGCCTCGCCTTCGAACAGGAGGGCGGCGACGAAGGCGCCGGTCAACGCCTGCGATGCCTCGCTCAGGTCGAGCGCCGGCCCTGCGTGGAGGTACCGGCGCGGCGCCACGTGGGCCGAGACCATGCTGGCAGGGCAGCAGTCGACAACTGCCATCGGTTGGCCGACACACGCGTAGAGGTCGGCGATGGTCGTGCTGGTGAGCTCACTCATGTCCGGGTACCTGGGCGTAGGAGCGGCAGCAGCCGCTCGGCTGCGTCGTGGAGCATCGCCCGGGCGTCTGTCACCGGCTTGGGCGCGATGACGACCTCGTCGGCGCCGTTCGCCCACAGCGCCCCGATCTTGTTGGCGCAAGCGTCGAGATCGCCGGTAATCGACATCTCGTCGACCCACTCATCAGGTATCGCGGCGGCCAGGGAATCACCCTGATGGACTGCCAGTAGCTCGCTGAGCTGTTCGCTTGCGCCGACCGCATCCGTGAGCGGTCCGGGACCTGACGCGCGCAGTGAGAACGCGAGATCGCTACGGATCGACTTCTGCGCGAGCTCCGTTGTGGCCCCGAGGTGGAACGCGGCGAAGCAGGTGACGCGCGGCATCCCGCGTCCTGCGGCGGCCGCGGCCGCCCCGATCGTCTCGACCGCGGCCCGCACGTACGAGGGCCCGGCCAGCGTACTGAGGATCACGGTGTCAGCAACTCGCCCTGCGAGCTCGAGCATCTTCGGCCCGACCACGCCCAAGGCGATCGGTACGACGCCCGGTGGATGAGTGAGCCTGATGTTGCGAAGCACCATTTCTGACGCTCCGCAGTCGAGCGTCACAGCCTCGCCCGCGAGCAAGCGGCGAACTACGACGACGTAGTCCCCGAGGTACTGCAGCGAACGGCGGGGTCGGAGCCCCATCTGGTCGAGCCATGCCGGCACGCCGAGACCGAAGCCCGCGGTGAAGCGTCCCGGATGCGCCTGAGCGAGCGTCGCTATCTCCATCGCCGCACTCGCTGGGTGGCGCAGCGGAGCGGGCATCACGCCCAGGCCGATGGGCAGATGCTGCGTTGCCGCGAGTGCCGCGCCGACCGCGGCGACACCGCCGTTGAGGAAGCAGTTCTCAGGAACCCACAGCGACGAGAAGCCGAGCGATTCGGCCAGCGCGGCGATCACGGCGACATCGCCCGGCGCTGCCGAATGTGGCATCAGCACGCCCAACGACGCGGCGGATGTCCCGGTGGTGCTCTTTGGTTTCGATGACGGGGGGAGCGACATCGGCGCGTCAGGATTGCTGTGCGATCTGATCCGGCCGAGGGCCGGTCGCACGCTCCGAGAAGTGGGTGTGCACGATGCGCCAGCCGTCGGCCTCGCGCATGCACACGAAGGTCATTCGAACGTGCGGGTTGCCCTTGACAAAGTTGGGCTCGTCCTCGCTTGCTCGCCACTCGTATGACCGAACGATGTGATCGTCCACCATGACGGCGAGATCGTCGCGGACGGCGATGCGCAGCTTCCCGCCCCGAGCGGCTTCGATCATGTTCATCCGGGGGCGGTAGTAGTCCCAAATGTTGAGCCAGTCGTCGAGGCCCTCGTACACATGGCCGTTGGTGTTGAAGTAGATCGCGTCCGGGCGGGTGGTGTAGACGCCGTCCAACATCTCATTCTTGAGCACGTCGTTGGCGGTCCAGTAAGCGCGGTACAGCGCAACGAGCTCGTCGCGAGTTTCGTTCGAATCGCCGTCAAAGACGATCGGGGGGTCATCCGTAGGAGTCATTGCTTCCTCACTTCATTGTGATTGATAGATGGAGCGGCAACCGTTTCGTGTTACCGCGGCGAACGCCGCGCCACGGTGAGGACGGCATCAACGATGTTCTGGTAGCCAGTGCAGCGGCAGATGTTGCCGGACAGGCGCTCCCGCACGATCTCCTCAGTCGGCTCGGCGACATCCCGCAGCAATTCGAGCGAGGTCATCAGCATCCCGGGGGTGCAGAAGCCGCATTGGAGCGCATGGAACTCCGAGAAGGCTTGTTGGAGCGGGTGGAGCTCAGCTCCGTCCGAAAGGCCTTCGACCGTGCGGATCTCACATCCATCCGCTTGCACGGCGAACATCAGGCACGAGCGAACGGTGTGCCCATCGAGTTCGATGGTGCATGCGCCACAGATCCCGTGCTCGCAGCCGAGGTGCACTCCGCGGAGACCGCAATGGATCCGGAGCGCATCGGCGAGGGTGTCGCGCGGCTCGCAGAAGAACCGGCGCGCCGTTCCGTTGATACTGACCCGTACACCTACCGGCGTGATCTCGTTCACGATCTGCTCCCTCTGCTCGCGCTGAGCAAGGCCCGTTCGGTGAGCGTTGCCACGAGCTCGCGTCGGTAGCCCGCTGAGCCGTGGATGTCGTCGGCGGGGGAGCAGGCGTCGGCCAGCGCCGCTCCTGCCGCCGCCAACGCTGTTGTCAGCACGCGATCTCGGAGCAGCTCTTCGGCCGCATCCCCGCGGATCGGCGTGGGTCCGGCGGCGAACGCGACGAGCCGGGGGTCGGTGACGGTCGAGTCGACTTCATCGAACATCGCGATGACGCCGGCGATGGCGAAGTCGCCGGCGCGGCGCGCGAACTCCTCGATCGCGAACTGGCGCGGCATGCCCGGCAGCGGGATCGTCAGCTCGACGAGTATCTCATCGGGATTGATCGCCGTCGTGAAGTAGGTCTCGAAGAAGTCTGCGGCCCGCACTCGGCGGACGCCGTTCGGGCCCTGGAGCACGCAGGTCGCGTCCACCAGCACCGCGAACGCAACCAGTTCTGCGGCGGGATCGGCGTGGGCGACGCTGCCACCGATCGTGCCGCGGTTCCTGGTCGCGACGTGGCCGACGCGTCCGAGGATCGTCGCCAACACAGGAACGTGAGCAGCTACGAGCGGGTCGTGCTCCGCTTCGGCCTGGCGCGTCATCGCGCCGATCCGCAGCGTGTCACCGTCGACGCGGATGCCGCGAAGGTCGTCGATCGCGTTCAGGTCGATGATCACGTCGGGGCGGCTGAGCCGCATCGCCATCAATGGCACCAGGCTCTGCCCACCGGCGAGGACTCGGGCGTCGACCGTGTCGTCGCTCAGCAGCTCGATCGCCTCGTGCACGTGTAGCGGTCGCTCGTATCGGAACGCGGCGGGCTTCACGGGTCCACCGTTTCCAATCGACGTGAGATCGCCTTGTGATCCGCGGTGGACGCCGATGCAGCGGTGGGAGGTTTCGGTCGGCGCCCCGCGTAGGGCCGTAGGCGACGGCCGATCGCTGATGCGGTACCAGCGATACCCTCGGGAGCGAACACCAGCGTGACGAACAGCACGGCGCCGTACATCAGATCTCGCCATTCGCCATAGGACCGGGTGATCTCGGGGAAGCCGACCAAGAAGATCGCACCGATGGCAGCGCCGACGATGCGGGTCGGTCCGCCGACAACCGCCATGATGACCACCAAAACCGACAGGTCCGTGCCGAAGCTCTCCGGGCTGATGAACTGCGCGTGGTGGGCATACATCGCGCCGGCCAGGCCGGCCAGCGCGCCGCTGAGGGCGAACACCTTCGCTTTGAACGCGCGCACATCGACTCCAGCGGCGAGCGCACCGGCTTCATCGGACTTGATCGCCCTGAACGCTCGGCCAACAAAGGTTCGCACCAGTGTGCCCGACAGCGCCAGGACGATCAGGGCCACCGCGAGGGTGAAGTACAGGTACCGCAGCGGCTCGTCCAGCTCAATCGGTCCGAGCGAGGCGCTCGGGATGCCGATCACCCCGCCCGTGCCGCCGGTCACCGACGTCCACGTGTGGAAGATCTCGTTGGCGGCAATGCCGAGGACCAGGGTCGCCATCGCCAGATAGAACGGCTCGAGGTGCAGCATCGGCCGGCCGAGGAAGTAGGCGACGACGGCGGTGAGCACGCCGGCCATCGCGAACGCGAGTGGAAACGGCCAATCGTGGCGGCTCGTGAGGATCGCCGACGTGTACGCGCCGATGCCGTACAAGGCGGCGTGGCCGAGCGAGACCTGCCCCGCGTAACCGAGCAGCAGGGTCTGCCCGCACGTAAACACCGCATAGATGCATCCGACGATTCCGAGCGTGAGCCAGTAGCGGTTGTCCTGGATCCGCAGCGGCACGACCACTGCGGCCGCGATGATGAGCGCCCAGAGGGCGATCCGCTTCCTCATCGCGCGCTCCCTTTCAGGAGCCCCTGCGGGCGCATAAGCAGCAGCAACACGCCAAGCCCGAGGGCGATGGTGTCTTTCAACTCCGACGACACGTAGCCGGTCGCGAACGTCTCCGAGAGTCCGACGATGACACCGCCGACGAGTGCGCCAAACGGGTTGCCGATCCCGCCGATTGCGGCGGCCACGAATCCTTTGACGGCGAGCGGCGTCCCGATCGAGTACGAGCTGGTCGTCAGTGGCGCCGTGACGATGCCGGCGATCGCGCCGATGACGCCGCTAAGCGCGAAGGCGCCGAGCGCGACCCGTCGCACGTCGACACCCATCAAACCTGCGGTCGAGCGGTCGATCGATGCCGCGATCATCCCTTGCCCGACGCGGGTTTGACGGTAGAACAGCCACAGCAGTGCGACGACCACCGCCGTCACTCCGATCACCCACAGCGCCTGCGTGGGTGCGGTCACATCACCGAGGACGACTCGATCCTTCGACGAGAACGGCTTGAGGTAGTGCGGGTCCTTGCCCCAGATCCGCAATGCCCCTGCTTTGAAGACCAGCCCGACCGCCAGCGTCGCGAGAATCACGCGGACCGGATCGGGTCGGGGGAAGCGGTCGAGCGTCGCGACCTGGATCGCGCCCGCAGCCACCGCAGCGCCGAGGATGGCCGACATCGCAGCCAGCACGACCGGCACACCGGCATCGACCAGAGCGATCGTCAGCATGCCACCTATCATCACCAGCTCACCGTGAGCGAAGTTCACGATGCTGCTGGCGTTGTAGACGATCGTGAATCCGACCGCGATCAAACCGTAGAGCGAGCCCAGTGCGAGCCCGATGATGAGGTACTGGAAGATGGCAGTCATCGGAGGTCCCTCACATGTGCAAGAGCTGGATGGTTGATCACAAGGGCTTTCCCGCCACGCTCAGGTACGCCTCTCGGATGCGGGCGTCATTGCGCAGGTCGGCCGCGTCACCTTCCAGGACGACGCGCCCGCTCTCGAAGACGTAGGCGCGGTGTGAGATCGCAAGTGCGAGATGGGCGTTCTGCTCCACGAGGAGACACGCCAATCCATGCTCGTCGTTCAGTTCCCGTACCTTGTCCATGATCTGGCCGGTGATGAGCGGGGCAAGTCCGAGTGATGGCTCGTCGAGCAGGAGCAGTGCGGGGTCGGACATCAAGCCCCTCGCGATCGCCAGCATCTGCTGCTCGCCGCCCGAGAGCGTCCCGGCTCGTTGCCGCGCCCGTTGGGCCAGGACCGGGAAGATCGTCATTACCCTCTCGATCGATCGCTCCTCGGGCTCGTCTCGACGCCTGCGGTGGTAGGCGCCCATCCGCAGGTTCTGCAACACCGTCATCGGAGCGAACACGTGCCGCCCCTCGGGAACCAGCACGATGCCTCGCCCGACGCGCTTGTGTACCGGCAGCGACGTCACGACCTCGTCGGCAAAGCGGATTTCGCCCGAGCTGCAGCGAAGCTGGCCGGCGAGCGTCTTCAGGAACGTCGACTTGCCAGCACCGTTGGCCCCGATCACGGCGACGATCTCGTTGTCGTTGACGGTCGCCGACACGCTCGAGATCGCCGGGACTCTGCCGTACCCGGACGTCACTTCCTTGACGGTGAGCATCACTGATCTCCTGCGGTGGCCGCCGCCTGGTCGACGCCGAGGTAGGCCTCGATGACGGCGGGATGGCTTCCGACGTGCGCGGCGGTTCCTTCTGCGATCAGCTGCCCGTAGTTCAGCACTACGATGTGATCGCACAGCTCCATCACGAGGCCCATGTCGTGCTCGATCAGCAGCACGCCGATTCCTCGCTCCCGAATCCGATCGAGCACCGTGCCCAGTTCGCTAGTCTCCGTTTCGTTCAAGCCGGCCGCCGGTTCGTCGCACAGCAGGAGCTGCGGTTGAGCTACGAGCGCGCGAGCGATTTCCATCAGTCGCTCTTGGCCGAACGTCAGCGTGTCCGCGTGGGCAGCCCCGTCGACGCCGACAAAGTCGAGCTCTTGTTCTGCTGCTGCCCGGATCTCCCGTTCTTCGCGGTGGACCCGGGGCAGCGACAGCGCCGTCGCCAACCAGCTCTTGCTGAAGCGATCGTGAGCGCCGACCATTACGTTGCCCAGCACAGACATGTCGAGAAAGACGTGTGGATGCTGAAAGACCTGACGCAACCCCAGCCGCGCGATCGCGTCGGGACGCATCCGATCGATTCGGTGGCCGGCAAACGTGACCGAGCCGCCATCGGGACGCTCGAACCCGGTCACCGCCCGGAACACCGTGCTCTTCCCAGCGCCGTTGGGACCGATGAGGCCAACGATCTGACCTCGCCCAACCGTTAGGTCCACGCCCGCGAGGGCATGCAAGCTGCCGTACTGCTTGGACAGCCCGCTGACCACGAGCGGTGCAACGTCGCTGGGAAGGATTACCACGGTCAGCCCAGCCGCTCGAAGGCGCCGCCGGTGATGGTCATCGGCACGAGCGAGCGCTCATCGGCACCCTCGTGGTTGTCCGGGCTGTAGCTCGACGGGCCGAAGCTCCAGGACATCTCGTTGATGTTGGTTTCCAACGAGTCCTTGATCTCCTCCCGAGCCGCTTCGAGGTCCGAGGGGTCGGCGGTCACGTGCTCGAGAGCCTTCAGCACGAGATACATCCCGTCTCCGTAGAACTCGAAGCCGACTGGGTCACGCCCGTACTCGGCGCGGAAGGCCTCGATGAACTCCTCCTGTTCGGGGCGGGGACGGTTCGCGATGCCGAGACCGGGAACGATGAAGCCTTCCGCCGCGTCGGCGCCCGCGATTTCGATCGTCTTCGGGCTGAGCAGACCTGTCGAGCCGTACATGGCGGCTTCGAGCCCGAGCTCGTGGGCCTGCTTGATGACCAATGCGGGAGCAGGGTTGGTACCGATGATGTACACGGCGTCGGGGTTCGACGAGGCGATCGACGTCAGCTGGGCCCGCATATCCGTGTCTTCGGTCTTGAACGTCTGCGTCGCGACGACTTCCACGTCGAAGCCCTCGTCCTCGATCAGCTTCTGGACGATGTCCTGGCTACCCGTCCCGTAGGCGTTCGAGTCGTGAATGATCGCCAGGCGCTTCAAGCCGTTGTCGACCAGCTGGTTCAGCAACCACGTGTTCGACGTGCGATCGCTGATGCCGGCGCGGAAGAGGTATTGGGGGTTGTCTTCAGTTGTGGCGACGCCCACGTGTGCCGACATCAGCACGACCTTCTCCTTCTCGACGATCGGCTTCACCGCGAGCGTTGCTCCGGTGGACAGACCACCGATGATCGCGTGCACCTCGTCCTGGAAAATCTGCTTGTTGACGGCGATGATCGCTTGCTCCGGCTTGCTCTGATCGTCATCTTCGATCACTTCGATCGGGCGGCCATTGATCCCGCCGGCGTCGTTGACGAGCTTGGCGGCCAGCCGGTAGCTGTTGACTTCCTCGAGGCCCAGTGCGTTGGCGGGCCCGGTGAATGAGGTGACGATCCCGATCCGCCATGGCTCACCATCGGTCGTCGGGGCGGCTCCAACGCTCGTTGTCTCCGTGCCGGCCGTTGGGTCAGTTGTGTCCGTGGCGGCGGTCTCTCCAGGTCCGCTGATCGACGTCGCGGCGGTGGTCGTCGGATCGGCGCCCGCCGTGTCCTCGGCGTCGGAATCGTCGCCGCAGGCCGCGACGAGCAAGCTCGCGACGACGGCTGCACCGAGCAGTCGGAACCGCCTTGATCCACGTTTGTGGTCCTTGTTCACGGGTCTCTCTCTCCTTCTGTAGTCGCTTCGATGTCTTTTCGGTGATGTCGTGGAGGACTACGCCCGCCGCGCACCGGCGAGCGCGCCGTCGAGGACGGCACGGCTCAACCGCTCGAGGGCGATGATCCCGATCTGGAGGGCGTCCTCGTCGATGTCGAAGCCCGACGTGTGCAGCGCGAGATGCCCCCGCACTGGTCCACGCACACCGAGCTTCATGTAAAGCGCGGGCACCCGTTCGGCGAGCACGGCGAAGTCATCGGTCGTCAAGGGAGAGTCCTCGATGTCGACGTACTCGGGCGCCCCGGGCGCGGGCTCGATCAAGACCGTCCTCGCCAAGTCGACGAGGCGCCGGTCGTTGATGAGCGAGGGCATCTCGTTCGCCCACGTGACCACGGCCGTCGCACCCCACATCGCGCCCTCTGAGGCTGCGATCGCCTCCACCGCCGCCTTGAGCGAACTGCGCACCGCTTCATCGTGAGTGCGGATCGTGCCCGTCAAACGCACGTCGTCGGCGAGGACGCTCTGCGAGCGGCCACCCTCGATCGTCCCGACGTGGACGACGGCGGTCGCGCCCGGTGCCACCCGCCGTGACACCAGCTGATGGATCGCCTGCACGATCCGCGCCGCCACCAATATGGCATCCACGCCCTCGTGGGGCGTCGCCACATGTGCTGCCTTGCCCGTCACGCACAGCTGGAACGCGTCCTTGGCCGCCATCGCCGGGCCTCGCTCCGCACCGACCTGGCCGACATCCAGCCACGGCCAGCAGTGCAGGCCGAACATCGCGTCGATCGGTGGCACGAGGTCGAACAGACCGGCCGCGATCATTTCTCGTGCGCCGCTCTTCGCGCCGAACGGCACCTCTTCCGCTGGTTGGAACACGAGGGTCACGCGACCCTCCCAGTCGTCTGCAGCCGCCAGCTCGGCCGCCGTCGCCATAGCGATAGCGACGTGGGCGTCGTGGCCGCACGCGTGCGACGTGTCCTCGACCGTCGACCGGTACTCGACGTCCTTGCTGTCCGGGATCGGTAGCGCATCCATGTCCGCTCGCAGCGCGACGTGATAGCCGCCGCTGCCACGCTGCATCGATGCGACCACTCCCGTCCTCGCAACCCCGGTTTGCACCTCGAAACCCATCGGGCGCAAGAAGTCGGCGATGCACTCCGCGGTGCCTGCCTCTGCGAACCTGAGCTCCGGATGCCGGTGGAAATGCCGCCGCAAGGCGACGACGTCCGGGCAGGGCTTGAGATGTCCGTAATAGGACCGATTCATCGACGCGACTATCACAGCTCGCTCTAAAGGTGTCAAGCCCCGGTTCGACGAAGGCGATTGGACGCGCCGCCGTTGTGCTGCGCGCCGCTCGCCGCGCTCGGTCCGTACTACGTGGCGGAGGTTGTCGAAGAGTGCGGCGACGACGTCGTGGGTGGTGGAGGACACGACAGCCTGCGCCGCGTAATCGTGCGCGCTACGAGCCCCGCCGGCCGGCGCGGACGCGGGCGACAAGTTCTTCGATGAGCGTTTCGCGCCGACCTTGGTGTTCGCTTGACCTTTCCGCAGCCTGGAGTGGAGCACCTCACCGGTGTCGGGCCCGGGTTACCAGGAGAAGGTGTTCGCCGAGGCCGTGGGTTAGCCGTGGACGGCGCCCTGCTTGTGATGGCCGTCGACTTCGCAGATCGTCGAGTCGACATCGATCGCCAGGCGTCGATCGCCGGGACGGCACCCAGACGCCAGGCCCGAGTATGGATCTCGGCGGTGGCCGCTTCGAGCTGGCGGACATGGCCGAACGTGAACGATCGAAGGAACGTCACCAAACGTCGAGTTGTAGATCGTCCGGAAGTCTCGGACGTGGCGGGCGAAGTCGACGCCGTCGCGATGTCGTGACGCTAGCGAAGCTCCATGCGCGCTTCACCCAGGGCGGCGGTCAGCTGCTCGCACTCGTCGGCGAGCTGTTGTTCTCGGCTCGTCGGCTTCGTCGGCTTCGTCGGCCCGCCGGCGGCGACGGCCTGCGCACCACCATTGAGGAACTGATCCCGCCAGTTAGCGATCGACGCCGCCCGGGCGATCGCCAGCTCACCGCTAAACAGGCTCTACGCGTTGAATGCTGGGGGCGTGTCGTGAGCGGGGCTCGTCGATAGGGGTCCACCGCCGGTGCCGGAGGCCTCGCCATTCTGCGGATAGCTGACATCTGCAGACGGGAGGCCTCCGACGTGGGGAACGGTAGCGACGCGGTCGGTGTGGCCGCGCTGGTTGGTCTGGACGGGTTCACCGTTCGGGCGATGACGATGGTGGACGGTGAGCACTAGCTGCTCGTGGAGACGACACGGACGAGGGCGGGGTGCCCGGCGTGTGGGGTGGTCGGGGTCGGCAACGGCCGGCGCCGGGTGAAGGTCCGGGATCTCTCGATCGCCGGGACACCGACGGTGCTGGTC
>JBFWRK010000028.1:0-34839 GCA_050248955.1 Acidimicrobiia bacterium | reverse complement strand
TCGCGCCGGGGCTGTTCCCGCACGACGATCTGCCCGACGTGCTCCGGAAGAACCGAAACGACGAATCCGACGGCAGGCGGGTGCCCGGTGGTCGGGTCGGGCGGCCGCACGAGCTCGGGTGGGCGGCGACGTACATGTGCTCGCCGTTCGCCGTCTACCTCAGCGGCCACACCCTCGTCCTCGACTCCGCGAACTGGCTGCGCCGCGGCCTGCGCATGCCGGAGTTCGTGTCGGCGCAGGAGCAGATGAGCCCCGGCTGACGGCGTCATGGGCGCGCCGCTGTCCTCGAATACAATCGCCGTGTGGCATCGGCGAGCGACGGCATGGGCGCGCTCGAGTCGGTGCCCACGCCAGCCAGAGTCGAGCGATTGGTCCAACTGCTGGCGTCGCTCACCGGCCGGCGCGACGACGCGAGGGCCGTGCTCAACGGCCTTTTCGGCGACGCGCTGGCCGAGCAGGGCTCTCCCCTCGCGATTCGGATGAGCTTCCGCACCGCCTCGGGTGACGAGCTTCCGCTCGATCGCGACGGTCTCGCGCGGATGTTCCCGCATGCAGGACGTCGGCTGTGCGTCTTCGTGCACGGGCTGATGTCGCTGGAGTCGATCTGGAGGTTCCCGGGCCGCCAGGCGCTGACCTACGGCGGGTTGCTCGCCGACGACCAAGGCGTGGACTGCGTGTACGTCCGTTACAACACCGGGCGGCACATCTCGATCAACGGGCGCGAGCTCGGGGTGCGGTTGCAGCAACTGATCCGGGCCTGGCCGGTGCGGGTGCGCGAGATCGACCTCATCGGTCACAGCATGGGTGGGCTCGTGATCAGGAGCGCTTGCCACTACGGCAGGCACGGGGCGACGCTGACAGATCGGCTGCGGCGACGCGGACCGTGGCCCGCCAGAGTGAGGCGAGTGGTGCTGCTCGGGGTGCCGAACAGCGGCGCGAACCTCGAGGTGATCGCCAACCTCACGAGCGCAGCGTTGTGGTCGCTGCCGAACCCGTTCACCCGACTGATCGGCGCCGGTATCGACCGTCGCAGCGAGGGGATCAAGGACCTTCGCTGGGGTTCGGTGCTCGACGAGGAGTGGCTCGAGCGCGACCCTGACGCCACCGCGCGGATCGAACGCGCACGGGTGCGCTGCCCGCGGCACTCCAAGTACCTCGCCGTCGCCGGCTCTCTCGCCGACGACGGGGACGAGATCACCCATCCTGTCAACCGACTGCTCGGCGACGCACTCGTGACAGCACCGAGCGCGCACGGCCGCCCCGGCGACGACGAGCCCGTCCTGCCCCCGAACGCCACCGTTCGCGTCTGCCCGAAGATCAACCACATCGCGCTCGCTCATCGCTCCGAGGTCTACGACGAGATCTCGGACTGGTGGAACTCGCCCCGCTGATCCGGGATGATGTGGCGGCGCTTCAGGCGGCGTAGTTGCGGAGCACCTGGAGCGCTTCGGCCGCGTCCGGCCCTGACACTGCGAGTCCTGAATCGGCCGCGGCGAGGCGACGGGCTCCGACACGGCAGAACGCGCCTGCCGAACCGCGAATCCAGGCGGAGGCAGTGGCCGGCCCGAACGTCCACATGGAACCGCTCGGCGCGTCCAGCGTGCAGCACACCTCGATCGGATCGAGTCCGGCGAGGCCCATCGCGTAGGGCAACGTGGCGTGGCCGAGCCAGGCCACATGACGGAGGCGGTCGGTGTCCTCCAGCGGGATGCCGAGTGGATCGCAGATGTCCAACGCGTGGGCCCAGTGTTCGGCGAGGCGCGTGGTGGCGAGCGTCCTCGGCTTCAGTGGCGCCGCCGCCCAGCGCAGCGTGACGGTCGGGTCGGCGCGCTCGAGTGCGGCCACCGATGCTCGGCGTGCCGCTCGCCAGCGCTCGAACACCTCGGCCGCTGGTGTCTCGTCGGCGCGCACGCGGGCGTCGACAGCCTCGTCCAGCGGTTCGTCACGGGTGGTCCACTCGCCGACCGGTACGGCGAGGGTCAGCGGCACGCCTTCCTCGGTCTGAGCGAGATGGGTGACGACGTCCCGTACGGTCCAGCCGTCGGCCCCGGACGATGCCGACCACTGGGCGGGAGTGAGGCCGGCGAGGATCACCTCGAGACGGTCGTACTCGGCGACGAGGTCGTGCAGGACGTCATCCGGCGAGGCGGTCATGACGCATTCTGCCTGCGACGTCCAGGCGGGCGCCAGCGATCATCGTTGCGTGCATCAGGGATCGGTGGCGAGGACCGAGCGATACGCCGACACGTAGCAGTCGACCATCGACGCCACGTCGAACGGCTCACGATCGAGGCGCGGATGCGGGCGATCGCGAACCCTGCCCGAGAACCCACCGCGTCAGGCACACCAACCGAGTCAGGGTTCGCGACTGCGGGCGATCGCAAACCCTGCCCGAGAACCCACCGCGTCAGGCACACCGACCGAGTCAGGGTTCGCGACTGCCGGCGATCGCAAACCCTGCCCGAGAACCCACCGCGTCAGGCACACCGACCGAGTCCGTCGTCACCGAGTCGGCGCTCGCGGTAAACGATCACGAGCGAGCGCTAGTGATGTGCTGCGGTCCGATGCTGTTCGTGACGGATCGGTTCGTGCGCAGCTGTTTGCCGGGAGGCATCCAGCATCGTGTGGTGGATCGTGGCGATCACCCACAACAGCACCATGACGCCCACGACGACACCGAGTGCAACGCCGCTCTCGGCGAGCAGGGCCGTCACGGCGGCGATCAGAGCGACGAGCCCGAGCGTCGATGTGAGGGCGAGGTAGAGCCTGTTGCCATGGAGGAGCTCGAGGAACGTCGGCACGACCGCGGTAGCTGATGCCACGAAGCCGAGCGCGAGCACGACGAACCCAGCGGCTCGCGCACTGCTCGAACCAGGGAGCGGCGCACCGACAGCTCGCATCAGCCAGACGATTCCGGCAACGAGGACCAGACACGTTGCAAGGACGTCTCGCTTCGAAAGTTGCATGACGCCCTCCTTTCTCCATCTCCAGGTCGTGTCGACCTGCGATGGGTCCGTGGGACGATCTCATCTTTCTGCATGCGGCTGACAAGGGGCAGAGCCGTAGGTCCCGTCAAGAACTGCCGGGAGGCGCGGGATGGGGCTTTCGCAGTGCGACCGCCCTGTGCTCACACGCCGGGGCGACCGTGGTGTCGCTTGTAGTCCTTGACGGCACGCCCGAACCGGCGATCGGCGGCGCGTCGGGCATGTTCGTCGGCCCGCAGTGCGGCCGAGCTCGCCTCGCGCCGCAGCGACTCCCACGCGGCGAACCGCTCGGCCGACAGCCGACCGTCCAGCAGCGCGGCGCGCACGGCACAGCTCGGCTCTTCCCCGTGGGCGCAATCCCGGAAGTGACAGTCCTCGGCGATCTCGTCGATCTCGGGGAAGACGCCATCCACAGCCGACTCGTCGGTCCAGAGACCGACCTCCCGCAGGCCGGGGGTGTCGACGAGCACCCCACCCCCTGGCAGGGGATGCAACTCCCGGGACGTCGTCGTGTGGCGACCTCGGTGGTCAGTGGCCCGAACGGTGGAGACCGCGGCGACATCACCCCCGACGAGCGCGTTCACCAGCGTCGACTTCCCGGCCCCGGACTCACCGACCAGCACCAGCGTCCGTCCGGAGACGTGGTGTCGCAATGCATCGACGCCTTCCCCGGTGACGCACGAGACGACGACCACGTCGAGCAGTGGGTCGATCTCATGGACCCGGGCGACGAGCGAACCGACCCCGTCGACGGCCTCGACGAGGTCGGTCTTGGTCAGAATGACGAGCGGCGTCGCGCCCGCATCCCAGATCTGCGTGCGGGTGCGGAACAACCGACCGGCCTTGAGCGGTCGATCCGCGCCGAACACCATGGCCACCACGTCGACGTTCGCGGCGAGCAACTGCTCGCCGACCTCGGGGTCCCGGCGGCGCAACAGCGACGAGCGCTCGAGACGGTCGACGATCACCTCGCCGTGTTCGACCACGACCCAGTCGCCGGCAGTGAGCGCGCCGACGGTGCGCCGAGACGGGAGATGGACGAGGCCGCCGCGTGTCGCTACGAGCGGCGCGGCCCGGTCGTGGCGAACGATGCGGCCTGGCTCGTGGTCGTCGTCGGCGAAGGACGCGAACAACGCCGACCAGCGGTCGTCCCAGCCGTAGTCGTCGAGCGTCGATCTCACCGTCGTCATCCGAGCGCGCGGAGGAAGAGCGCACGCGCCGCTGCGTCGAAGAGTGGATGCGTCGGCTCGACGATGATGATGTTCGTGCTCGGGCGGAAGCGACACGTCACCCAGTAGTCGTGCACCGCTCGCGCTCGATACAGCGCTCCGACCACGGCGACCACGGCACCGAGCACGACGAGCCCGCCGGTCCGTCGCCCGACACCGGCTGCGGCGAGGACCAGCCCGATCATCATCACCGCCGACGCGACGGCGTTGCGGCTGCTCCACATCCGCCACACCCGAACACTCACGGGAAGTGCTACTGGGCAGCGCGAGTGCCCCGGCAGCCGCCCGACCACCGCCGCGAAGCCGGGGAGCCCGAGCAGCCACCGCGGGCCTTTCCACTGCGTGGCAGTCAATCGGACCGCACGGGAGGTCACGACTCCCGAGAGCACGCACACATCGGGAAACCGATCCGCGGCCTGATCACTGAGACGCAAGACCGACCGGGCCAACTGTTCTCCAAGCTTCGCTGAATCCGCTGCAGAACGTACTCCCTCGTCGGTCGCGGGCCCGGCGAACTGCTGCGAGACACCAGGTCAACACGCCCGCGGCAGTTCGAGGTTCCTCGGGACGTCCGGCCCTGTCGCCACACCGGCCCGCGGTGTCATGTTGTCGACATGATGAGGCGTTCCTCCACTCATCTGGTCACTCGTCTGGCCGCGCTCGGCGCCCTCGGGCTGCTGGCGTCCGGAGTCGCTGCGTGCGGGACGGCGGACAACCGGTCGGTCAGCTCGCCTGCGGCTGCACCAGCGCAGCAAGCCACGACGACGGCCACGGCGACCACGGTCGCGTCCGCGTCGACCCTGCCGGGCGAGTCGATCGACAACGGCCCGGCGGCCGGCGCCGTCCTCGCCGTCGTCGGCGTTCCGTTCGACGACGTGCTCGAGGTTCGCTCCGCTCCGGGTGACGATCAGGACGTCGTCACGTCGCTCGAGCCACTCGCCGACGATGTCGTCGCGACCGGTCGGGCGCGATTGCTCGCTTCGTCCGGCTGGTTCGAGGTGACGGCAAACGGCACAACGGGTTGGGCGAACGCTGCCTTTCTCGCGTACCTCGGCGACACGACCGACACCACCTCGGCGGTCGTCGCTGCGCTGGGCGGGATCCCGACCGCGACCTCGATGCTCGAGCTGGGCGGGATCGTCGCCGGCACCGCGGCCTCCGTCGACGAGCCGAGCTCGCGGGTGACGGTCGCCGTCGCGCCGTCCGAGCGTGCCGATCTCGGAGAGGTGACGTACGACGTCGTCGGGCTGCCGGACGATTCGATCTACGGCGTCCGGCTACAAGTGTTCGGCACGCCGACCGACGCCGACCTGCCGAGATCGGCGCTCCTCCGGGCCACCACCTTCGCGCTGAAGACGGTCGAGACCACGACACTGTGCCGTCGGGGGGTCACGGACGACCGGCTCTGCATCTGAGGTGCCCTCTCGGACCCACGGATCGTCCGGCTCACGCGACGAACGCCCCACATCGCGGGTATCAGAGTCGGCCCCGGAGCCTCCTTACCGTCAGGCGACGAAAGGTGGTGCCCTCGATGTCCGACGACGGTGGGAAGCGGCTCGGTCGTCCGCAGGCTGGCAAGGGTGAGGCGCAGGCCGCGGCGGAGGCGGAGGTGGAGGAGAACGCGCCCAAGCTGTGGATCTATCGGAACCTCACACCATGGCGGATCCATGCCTGCTTCACCGCCGACGGAGAGCTCCTCGCACGTGGGACCGGCGACCAGCCCGATGGGATGGGCGCGCACGGGTGCGACAAGAGCGTCGTCAAGGTGCTCTCGATTCCTGCGCTGGGCGAGGTCACGGTGCCCGACGAGGACGCCCGCGACCTCAACACGCTCGACATGCGCCGCTTGGGGCAAGTCGAGGTACGCCCGGCACCGAGCGAGCTCTGGAACAGCCTTCCTCGGGCCACCGTCATCTTCGGTTGGCTCGCTGTCGGACTCCTGTTCGGAGGATGGGCGCTCTTCTTCGGCGGCGGCAGCGCGCTTCCATGGGCGTGGGTCGTGGCAGCGGTCGTCGCCGTGCCCGTCATGGCGTTGATCACGGCTGCCGTCCGCGAGATCCGACTCTACGCACGCTTCAGCCGGTACCGCCGAGCTCTGAGCAAGCTGAACGCCCCGCAGCCCACGGGCACGAGCACGCCCGGCGAACCGGGCCGCAGGTCGCTCGAGGGCGTCGAGCGTGGCAGCAGGGTCCGGACGTTCGTCGACGGCATGCCGCGCCACGCCGCCGAGGTGGCCGTCCTCATCGGCGCCGTGATCGTGAGCGTGGTCGGGTTGGGCGTGGCCATCCACCTGACGACTCAGCTGAACGAGTTGCTGCCGATCGACTACGGGGCACTACTCCGGTTGGACGATCCGTTCGCGGACGTCGGCGAACTCGCCCGGAGCAGCCCGGCGTTCTGGCAACTCCTCGTCGGCCACATAGCGCAGTGGGTGCTGGTGTCCGTGGCCGCCCTCGCTCCGGCGGCGATGTACTTCCAGTTCGATCGGCAGCGGCTGGCGTCCGTCCAACGGCGATGGGTCCAGGAGGTCTTCCGTCTGGATCCGACGGTGCGGACGGTGCGGGACATCGAGGCGAAGTACGGCTCTCAGATCGAAACGTCGTTCGGCGACCTGGGCCCCGACTCCAGTCTGCGATTGAGCCGCGGTCGGCGCTCGCCGGTCATCGTGGCGACGATCCTGCTCGTGATCGGTTGGTTCCTGGTCATCTCGGCCACGCACGTCCCCAAGCTCGTCCCGGTCGAGACCCCCGACCTCGCGGCCACCGCTCCAGCCGGCGAGACCGCCGAGCTCATGTGGCCAGTGCAGGCGAGCAGTGGAGAAGCGGCCAACGCCAGCGACGGCGAGACGAGCGCGCCCGGCGTGGCGAACGATCGACCCTTTCCGATTCCAGCCTTCTTCCGACCCGAGTTGTCGCTCGTCGGATATGCGTTCCTGGGCGCCTACGTGTTCACGCTGTTCCACGTGATCCGCGGATACCAACGCCGCGACCTCCACCCCAGGACCTACAACACCGTCGTCGTCCGGATCTTGGCGGCCTACGTCCTGGCCCTCGTCGTCGGCGTGGTGTACCACGGTCCCACCGCGGAGGTGCTGATGTTCTTCGTCGGCTTCATGCCCCAGAGCGCGTTGGTGTGGCTGAGGGAGAAGCTCGCAGAGGACAAAGGGGTCTGGAGCGCCCTACCGCTCCGGGAACCGGCTCCGCTCACCGAGCTCGAGGGCATCGACCTCTACGACCGCACCCGATTGGCCGAGGAAGGCATCAACAACGTCGAGGCGCTGGCGCACGCCGACATCGTCGACCTCATGAGCAGCACGCGGATCTCGGCTGCTCAGCTCGTCGACTGGACCGACCAGGCGATCCTGTACCTCCGCGTGGGCGGCGACGCGATTGCCCAGGTTCGCCACGAGAACCGGACGCGAGCCGTCCGACGCGCAGCGAAGCGCATCGTCGGCGCGAACGCGGACGATCCGGGAGGACCCTCGGCTCCGGGATCGAACGGGGTGCAACCAGACCGGGCAACGGTCGATGGCGCTGATGCCACGACTGTGTCCGGTGCACCGGCGGCGCCCAAGCCACCCACCGATCGTCCGTCCATCCCCGACGCGCGCCGCAACCTGTGCCACCTCCGGTCCTTCGGGATCCGGACTGCGACCGACCTCCTGCAGGCGTACGAGCAGGCGCTCCGCCGGGGCGGCGAGGACCCGGCGCGCCGAGCGGCGGAGATCGCGGCGCTTCGAGTCGCGCTCGACCTACCGCATGCTCCGCAGCACGCGACCACGCGATCGATCCAGCTCATCATCGACACGCTCCCCGACGAGGAGTGGTTCGTGCAGGTCCGCAACTGGCGCCGTCCTGAGTTCGGTGCCGCCGACGCCTGGTACTCGTACCTCGATGGACACGACTGGACGCTGCAATGCCCCGCGCAGCTGCCGAAACGGGTGCAGGAAGCGATGTGCCAGTTCGTCAGCATGCCGATGATCGACGAGCAGCCGTCATCGGTTGCCCCAGCGGACACGAACGCCACGGACACGCCGGAAGCGTCGCCTTCGCTGCAGCCAGCCGGCATCGGAAACGGCGGTCAAGGTCAGAGCCCGCCTGGCTGAGGTCGGTGACACGGCTCGCGGCGCGCCGGCGCCTCCACTGGCGGCTCGGATCGTCCGACGTGTGACAATGTCCGCCGGGTTGCGTGACGCAACCATCGTCGCCGTCTCGGGGGTCCAGGAGTGGCAGCAGGCAACGGATCAGAAGCGCGTCGTCCGGCTGAACCGGCCGTCGAGGTGGTCGTCGGGGGTGCCGGGTTCGCCGGCCTCTACCTCCTGCACCGGCTACGAGGGCTGGGGATCTCGGCGAGGGCGTTCGAGGCAGGCGCCGATGTCGGCGGCACCTGGTACTGGAACCGCTATCCGGGTGCTCGGTGCGACATCCCGACCATCGACTACACGTACAGCTTCGATCCCGAGCTCGAGAGCGAGTGGACCTGGTCGGAGAAGTACGCGACGCAGCCGGAGATCCTCCGCTACGCGCAGTACGTCGCCGACAGGCACGATCTCCGGCGCGACATCCAGTTCTCGACCCGAATCGAGTCCGCCACGTGGGACGACGACGCATCGCTCTGGCGGGTGCGGACCGACAGCGGCGACGAGGTCACCTGTCGCTACTTCGTGATGGCGAGCGGTTGCCTGTCCCAGCCCAAGTCGCCCGACATCGAGGGCAGCGACCGCTTCGGCGGCGAGGTGTACTTCACCAGTCGGTGGCCCCACGAAGGCGTCGACTTCTCGGGCAAGCGGGTTGCCGTCATCGGAACCGGGTCGTCGGGCATCCAATCGATCCCGCTCATCGCCGAGCAGGCCTCGCAGGTGACGGTCTTCCAGCGCACACCCAACTTCTCGATCCCAGCTCACAACGGCCCCGTCTCGCCCGACAAGCTGGCGGTGCTCGCATCGGATCGCGACGCGTACCGCGACGGTGCGAAGTGGTCGCGTGGCGGCATCCCCGGCGACCCCGTCGAGGTCGGCGCGCTGCAGGTCTCGGAGGACGAGCGGCTCGAGCGGCTCGAAGCGGCATGGGCAACCGGGGAGTTGTTCGGGATCATCGGGGTGTTCAACGACGTCCTGGTCAACCCGGCGGCCAACGAGATCGTCGCCGAGTTCATCCGGGACAAGATCCGATCGATCGTGCAGGATCCCGAGACCGCCGAGTCGTTGTGCCCCACCGACCATCCGTTCGCGACGAAGCGGCCCTGTCTCGACACCAACTACTTCGCGACCTTCAACCAACCGCACGTCCGCCTCGTCGACCTGCGCAAGCACCCGATCGCGACGATCACCGAGTCCGGCGCCGACACGGTCGACGAGACGTTCGAGTTCGATGCGATCGTCTACGCCACCGGGTTCGATGCGATGACCGGCGCCCTCGTCTCCGTCGACATCACGGGACGAGATGGCCTCACGCTCAAGGACAAGTGGGCGCACGGGCCCACCACCTACCTCGGACTGACGAGCGTCGGATTCCCGAACTTCTTCACCGTCACCGGTCCAGGCAGCCCATCGGTGCTGTCGAACATGATGGTGTCGATCGAGCAGCACGTGGACTGGGTCGCCGACTGCCTCGACCACCTGCAACGGCAGGGCTTCCGGACCATCGAGCCCACCGAGGTGGCCGAAGCAGGCTGGGTGCAGCACGTGAACGACTGCGCCGACATCACCCTCTACCCGACCGCGAACTCGTGGTACATGGGCGCGAACGTGGAGGGCAAGCCGCGGGTGTTCCTCCCGTACGTCGGTGGCGTGGACACCTATCGTGCTGCGTGCGACGAGGTGGTGGAGCGGGACTACCTCGGGTTCAGGCTGACCGGACCTGGCGGGTCGCAGTGCAACGACGGCGTGGTCCGCCGGCTCCAGCCGGACGTGGCGATGGTGCTCGACCTGATGGCTGCGATGGAGCTACCGCCGATCGAGGCGATGTCGGTCACGGACGCGCGAGCGTTCTCGGTGGCCTCAGCAGCCGTGCGCCCGCCCGGCCCCGACGTCGGCGAGATCGTCGACGGCGTCGTCACTGGTGCCGATGGTGCGCTCGGGTACCGCCTCTACCGACCGCCGAGCGACGGCCCGCACCCGATCGTCGCCTACTTCCACGGCGGTGGCTGGGTGCTCGGGAGCCACGACTCCGACGATCCCTTCTGCCGCGACCTGTGCGTGCGCTCGGACGCGATCGTAATCTCCGTCGACTACCGCCACGCGCCGGAGCACCGCTTTCCCGCCGCTGCCGACGACGCGTTCGCCGCGGTCAGCTGGATCACCGACCACACCGTGGAGCTGGGTGGCATCCCCGGTCAGCTCGCAGTCGGCGGATGGAGCGCCGGTGGCAACCTCGCCGCGGGCGTGTGTCAGCGGGCGCGTGACGCCGGTGGGCCGTCGATCATCGGCCAGTTGCTGATCACCCCGGTGACCGATTGCGATCTGTCACGAGGCTCGTACATCGAGAACGCGGACGGCTACATGCTGACCACCGCGCTGATGCAGTGGTTCTGGGACCACTACGCCGACCCCGACGAGCGGTCCGATCCGCGGGCCTCGCCGCTGCGCGCCGGCGACCTGTCGAACCTCCCGCCGGCGCTCGTCGTGACCTGCCAGTTCGACCCGCTCCGGGACGAGGGGATCGCCTACGCCGATGCCATGGAGGCAGCCGGCGTCCCCGTGCGTCGACTCTCGGCGCGAGGCCACATCCACACCTCACTGACGATGGTCGACGTGATCCTGTCCGGCGCCGGGGCGAGGGCGGAGATGGGCGACGCCCTGCGCCAGTTCTTCGCGTCGTCCGTACCGGCGTAGCCGTTGCAGCCTTCGACGCGGAAGACGTCCGATGCGGCTCACTGACGAGCACGACGCGTTCCGGGACATGGTGCGGCGCCTGGTCACCGAGGAGATCAACCCTCGGGTGCCGGAGTGGGAGGCGGCCGAGATGATGCCGCTGCACGAGATCTTCACCCGGTTCGCCGGACTCGGCCTGCTCGGTCTGGAGTACCCGGTCAGCGACGGCGGGCAGGGTGCGGACCACGTCTTCACGATGATCCTGGCCGAGGAGCTCGGCCGCTGCGATCACGGATCGCTGGGCATGGCGCTCGGCGTGCAAGTTGCCATGGCCACGCCGTCGCTGGCCCGGTACGGCACCCGGGAGCAGAAGGCGCAGTGGCTCGCACCGGCGATGGACGGTCGCCTCGTCGCGTCCATCGCGGTGAGCGAGCCGGACGCCGGCTCCGACGTCGCCGCGCTGCGCACACGAGCGGTTCGCGACGGTGACGAGTGGGTGATCAACGGCACGAAGACGTGGATCACGAACTCGCTCCAGGCCGACTGGCTGTGCGTGCTCGCTCGCACCGGCGAAGCCGGTGAGCCGCCGAGGACCGGCTACGCGGGCATGAGCCAGATCATCGTGCCCACGAACGTGGCCGGGTTCCACGCGACGAAGATCCCCGACAAGCTCGGCATGAGGGCCTCCGACACCGGCACGCTCACGTTCGACGACTGTCGGGTGCCGGTGGCGAACACGATCGGCACGATCGGCCGCGGCTTCCAGCAGCAGATGGCGCAGTTCGTGGTGGAGCGCATGTGGGGCTCGTACGCCGTCGTCGGTGCCTGCGACCGGGCTCTCGAGCGCACACGTGACTACTGCCGCGAGCGCAACGTGTTCGGCAAGCCGCTCACCGGGCACCAGTACCTCTCGTTCCGTCTCGCCGAGCTGGCCGCCGAGGTGGACGTGCTGCGCCACTACCACCGCAGCATCGTGGAGGCCCACCAGGCCGGCGACGACGTCACCCGGATGGCCACCATCGCCAAGCTGAAGGCCGGGCGGCTGGTCCGTGAGGTGGGCGACTGGTGCCTCCAGTTCCACGGCGGCATGGGCTACGTGGAGGAGAACTGGCCGGCGAGGTTCGTGCGCGACAACCGCCTCACCTCGATCGGCGGTGGTGCCGACGAGGTGATGTTGCAGGTGCTAGCGAGGCTCGACGGCTTCGGCTCGTGACCGATTCGCCAGCACGGGCCGGATGCCCCGGACGGTGCCACCTCCCGTAGGCCACGATCGGGCGTCGACTACGGTCGCCGCGTGCTCGGGACGATCGGCGACCTCGTGGAAGACGTCGTGGTCCGCCTCCGCGGCCCGATCAACGTCGCCTCCGACACGGACGCCACCGTGATCCGGCGCCGGGGTGGCAGCGCGGCCAACGCCGCCGTTGCCGCGCGACGGGCCGGCGGCGCATCGCGCTTCATCGGGCAGGTCGGTGAGGATCCACTCGGAGCGATGCTGATCGACGAGCTGCGGTCCGAGGGCGTCGAGGTCGCGGTCCGCCGACGTGGGCGTTCCGGGACGATCGTCGTGCTCGTGGATGCGAGCGGCGAGCGCACGATGCTGAGCGATCGCGCGACATGCGTCGAGCTGGACGGCGCCGACCCTGCCTGGCTCGACGATCTCACCACGTTGCACGTCCCCGTGTACTCGCTCACCGAAGCACCGCTGGCAACGACGACGATCGAGCTCGTCGCGCAGGCCCACGAACGGTCGATCGCCGTCTCGGTGGACGCCTCGTCGGTGTCGGTGATCGAGACCTACGGCGTCGACCGGCTGGCCGGTCTGCTCGCTTCCCTGCGGCCTGACGTCCTGTTGTGCAACGGCGCCGAGGCGGCATGCCTCGGCGATGCCGCGCTGCGAACGATCGACGCCGCGGTGACCGTCGTGAAGCGAGGTCCGGATCCCGCGGTCGTGCTCGAGCGCGGTGCCGCACCGGTCGAGGTGCGGGCGCGGTCGCTCGTCGATGTCACCGACACGACGGGCGCCGGCGATGCCTTCGCCGCCGGCTTCCTGCTCGCGCTCGCGGGCGGTGCCGTGCCGAGTGCGGCGACGGAGCGCGGCCATCGCACGGCCGCCGATGCGATCGCACGAGCGTCACGCGAACGGGACGCACCGTCGAACGGGTGAGACCAGTCCCGGTCAGTCGTCGACGGCGGGCGTGTGCCAGAAGCCGTCCTCGTCGAGGACACGGACGTCCATGGCACCGACGCAGCTCGACACCTTGCGGGTGATGTTCCGCGCACGGTCTTCGTCCGCCGCGTGGACGGCGAGCACGCCACCGACTGCGTCATGGATCGACGAGGACGGTACGTCCTGCCACGCGCGCTCACCGCCGAAGCGACCGAGCCCACCGATCGTGGAGCCCACGATCGCACCGATCGAGAAACCGGCGGCTGCCGACAGGACGCCGACGATCACACCTTCGTCCATCGCGAGGCCGACGAACAGGCCGACCAGACCGCCGAGCAGCCCGGCGGCGATGCCCCAGGTCGTGACTCGACCCGGGCTCACGCCGGCGGTGCTCTCGCTCGTGACCGACACACCCCGACCGACCGCAGGATCCGCGTCGGGAGGCACGATCGCCACCAGCTCGACGTCTTCTTCCCGTGCCTCGGCCAGCATCGAGGCAGCAGCACGGCTCGCCTCTTCGACATCGTCGAAACGCGCTACGACTGTGCGGTGGCTCAATCCACGGTGCGCGACCCGCATCTCGAGGACGTCATGGTCGGGGAGCAGGTCGCTGACGTATGCCGTCAGGTTCTTCGTCATGGCAACCCCGTACCCATGACGCTCGCGAGGCGAAACCCGTGCCGGCGCGCTCCGCCCCCCGTGTCCCGTGTTCTGCCGACCTTCCCGGGCGCTCACACGGCGCGGTACGTCGAGTCGATGCGTGGGGCCCCGTCGCCGGCGACCGCGACCGCTTCGTCGGCAACGAGCTTCACGAGGTGGGCGAACACGCTCCGGCCGGCTGCCTTGTGGAGCTCCTCGCGCACATCGGCGTAGAGCGCGGCGACGATCGCCGGGATCTCGATCAGCCCCGATCCGACGGCTGCGAGCACCTGTGCCTCGCGATCCAACCGGTGCGCGAGGTACGCCTCCACGAACGGACGGGGATCGGTGATCGGCCCGCCGTGCGTCGGGCGATAGAGGACGTCGCCGTTCCGACGGAGCAGCTTCTCCAGTGACCCGCAGTACGCCCGCATGTCGCCGTCGGGCGGCGTGATCACGGTCGTGCTCCACCCCATGACGTGGTCGCCGCTGAAGAGCGTCCGCTCCTCGGCGAGCGCGAAGCAGAGGTGGTTCGAGGTGTGTCCGGGTGTGTGCACGGCTTCGAACGTCCAGCCGGGGCCTTCGACGAGCGAGCCGTCGCCGAGCACGATGTCGGGCACGAACGCGAGGTCGATCGCCTCTTCGGGCTTCATCTCGTCGTCCAACGTCTCCACCTCGCCGTGTGGCCCGAACGCGTACGTCGGCGCACCGGACTCGTCGCGCAGCCACGCCGCCAACGGCGAGTGGTCGGCATGGCAGTGCGTCACGAGGATCGATCGGACCTGCTCACCGGCGAGCGCGGCAGCGAGCGCCTCGCGGTGTGACTCGATCGCCGGCCCCGGATCGATCACCGCTACCTCACCGTGCCCGACGATGTAGGTGCCGGTGCCGAGGTAGGTGTACTTCGAGGGGTTGTTCGCGACGACGCGACGCACGAGCGGCGACAGCTGGACCACGTCGCCGTAGGCGACCTCGATCGGAGGGACGAACGGGATCGGTGTCGCGGCCATGCGCCGACGCTACGCGGAGGGCAGATGAGCGGCCAGCACGCCTGCGGGACGCACGCGACCGACGGGGTGGCCATGACCCAACGTCGGGACCCGCCACGTGTCAGCAGCCGGCCCGACGTCGATCCCGAGCGATGCGAGCGCTGCGGCGAGGACCACCGGCCGGGCCCGGTCGCCGCCGTCGGCGATCTTCAGCGCAACGGCGCGCCCATCGGGCAACGCGGCGACGAAGACGCCCTCGGCGCCGTCCTTCGCCATCAACCCAGGGATCCGCTCCATGAACTCCGTGACGACGCGACGCGGACCACCGACGTTGAACGGGTGGGTCGACATCGCCTGGTACACGTCGTACTCGGCCGTGCGTTCCGCGGCCGTCGCGATCGACCGGAACGCCCGCGCCAGGGCGAGCAACGTCGTGACGTGCGCCGGTGCACCACACCCATCGACACCGACGTGCCGGAACGGCTCGCCGGTCAGCTCGACGATGGCGTCGTCGATCGCCTGCTGCAGGGGGTGCTCCCGCTCGAGGTACGACGCGTCCGTCGGCCAACCGCGTCGGTGAGCCGTCGCCAGCATGCCCGCGTGCTTCCCGGAGCAGTTCATCTGCAGCCGCGAGGGAGTGCCCCCGTCGCGGACGATGTCGCGCATCGACGCTCCGTCCAGCGGGTAGTCGGGCGTGTTCGCGAGGCTCGACTCGTCGAGGTCTGCACCGTGCAGGATCTGGCAGACACCGTCCAGATGGGTGCGCGTCCCCGAGTGGCTCGCACAGACCAGCGCGAGCAGATCGAGCGGCAGATCGAGGCCGGCGCGCACCATGCCGACAGCCTGCATCGGCTTGTTCGAGGAGCGTCCGTACAGGTGGAGCTCGGGATCGCCGACGGCGAGCCCGATCGATCCGTCGCGCTCCAACGCGACGACTGCACCGAAGTGATACGACTCGTCGTGTCCGGATCGGTCGGTGATCGCCACGAGCTCGACCCCCGGTGCCGTCACCTGCCCTCCAGCTTCCGGCGACTGCCCTCCAGCTTTCGGCGGCGCAACCGGCGTTTGACCTCCGCAGGTTCGATGATCTCCGTCAACGGGCTCTCGACCACTTCGTGACGACCGCCCCACTCGGCTGCGATGGCCTGCATCATCGCCGCCGCCGGGAGGGCGAGCACCGCCCCGATCGCGCCCATCATCGCCGCCCCACCGAGCGCCGCGCCGAAGGCGATCGCCGGGTGGATCTCGAGGGTGCGGGCGGTGATGCGCGGCGCGAAGAAGTAGTTCTCGACCTGCTGGTAGACGATGATGAAGATCAGCACGGCGAGCGCGCGGAGCAGGCTGGTCCCCGGGTTGACGAGCGTGATGACGAGCGGCAGCACCCCGGCGATGTACGTGCCGACGACGGGGATGAACTGCGAGATGATGCCGACCCACAGTGCGAGTGCCGCTGGTGCGGGCACACCCACTGCGGTGAAGGCGATCCAGTGGAAGAGGGCCGACAACCCGGCGAGCAACGCTCGCGAATAGAGGTAGCTCCCGGTCTTCGCGATCGCCAGCTCCCAGGCCGACAGGACCCGTTCCTGGTTCTCCTGACGCATCCGGCTGCAGATCGCGCGGCGCAACCGTGGCCCATCGGCCACCAGGTAGAACGCGAACAGGAACGCCGAGAACGCCTGGAGCAGCCCCCCGAGCGCGGTGACCGACAGCCGGAGCGCGTCGTCGCTCTGCGACGCGATGAACTCCTGGAACCCGCCTTCGGGATCCTGGATCTGCTCGTTGACCTCACGAGGGTCGAGGTTCGTGCCGAACAGGTCGTTGATGAACGTGACGATCCGGGTGACGTACTTGTCGGTGTTCTGCAGCAGATCCGCGATCTGCCCGCCGACGAGCGTGCCGATCGCGCCGACGAACAGACCGAGCGCAAGGATCACGCCGAGCAGGATGACGATCGTTGCCGTTCCCCGCTTCCAGCCACGTGCCGCCAGCTTGTTCGCCGCCGGTTCCATCGCCAGCGACAAGAACAGCGCAACCAGCAGCAGCACCAGCAGGTTGGACAACCGCGCGAACGACGAGCGCAGCACCAGCGTCAAGATCTGACCCAGCCAGAACAGGGCGATCGCCCGCGGCACCCAACGCGGCATGCGCCCGCTGTCCTGATCGAAACGACCGGACGGCGCGGAGTCCCCCGGAAGATCGGCCATCGGCGCGATGGTACCGGCACGCGTGGACGTGGGGGCGGTGATCAGCGAGCATGGCGGGATGGCCCCAGTCCCGTCGGTCGGCAATGTGCGAGATGCGCTCGCCCACGCCGTGCGTTCGCGGCTCGGTGGCCCGAACGGCGGTCGTCGCTTCCTCGAGCTCGTCACGGAGAGCGGTCCCCGGTGGTTCGCCGACGACCGACCGATCCGCACGGTGCACGCCGACACGTCGATGTTCATCGGCGGTCTGCGGGCGTTGCTCCTTCAGACGTTGCATCCGCTCGCGATGGCCGGCGTTGCCGAGCACTCGGACTACCGGAGCGATCCGTGGGGCCGTCTGCAGCGCACCGCCGATTACATCACCGCGACCACGTTCGGCACGAGCGAGGCGGCCGAGGCAACGGTCCGACATGTGCGCGCCGTGCACCGCCGCGTGCACGGCACGGCGCCCGACGGCAGGCCGTACTCCGCGAGCGATCCTCATCTGCTGCGCTGGGTGCACCTCGTCGAGGTCGACAGCTTCCTGCGCGCGCACCAGGCCTTCGGCGCACGCCCGCTCGACCAGCCGGGACGCGACGGGTACGTCGAAGACATGGCCGTGGTCGCGAGGAAGCTCGGCGTGCCGGCACCGCCGACGAGCGAGCGCGGCCTGAAGGACCAGCTCCGCGTGTTCCGCCCCGAGCTGCGCGGCACCCGCGAGGCACGCGAAGCCGTCCGCTACCTGCTGCTCTCTCCGCCGCTTCCGCTCGCCGCCCGTGCCCCCTACGCGGCGCTCGGCGCGGCCGCGGTCGCGCTGCTCCCCCGCTGGGCGCGCTGGCCGTTGCGCCTCCCGAACCTCCCCGTGCTGGAGGCTGTCGCCGTCACCCCCGCCGCCGACCTCACGATGCGCGCCCTGCGCTGGTCGCTCACTGCCGATCGGGAACGCCCGGCGAGCTGACGACGATCGTGGGCGCCGGCGCTAACCGCCGCCGGCCTGTTCGACGAACACGTCGTAGAGGCGTTGCTGGACGGCGTCCGTCGGCGCGGTGTCCTCTGGATGCCACTGCACGCCGACGAACCAGCCCAGCTCGTGCTCCATCGCCTCGATCACGCCGTCGGCGGCGAGCGCCGTCACCCGGAAGCCGTCGGCGGGTGCCGCCACGGCCTGGTGGTGGTAGGACGCGCCGACGAACGACTCGCGCTCGAGCGCCTTCGCCAGCTTCGTGCCCGGCTCGGCCTGGATCTCGTGGAGCACGCCGTCGGGCGGCGCTGGGAAGCCGGGCGGGCCGTGTTCGATCAGCCCGTCGATGCCGGCGTCGACGAGGTGCTGGTGCAGCGTGCCGCCGAGGGCGACGTTCGCGACCTGCATGCCCCGGCAGATCGCGAGCGTCGGCAGTTCGAGCTCGATCGCGGCACGCGCCAACGCCATCTCGATCTCGTCGTTCTCGCGGTTCACGCCATACGTCTTCGGGTGGGGACGCTCACCAAAGAGCTCCGGATCGACGTCTGATCCGCCCATCAGCACGAGCCCGTCGAACCTCCGCAGCAGGGCCATCGCCGAGCGGTGGTCGAGCTCCTGCGGCGCGAGCACGACCGGCTCGGCACCGGCGCGGATCACGGCATCGAGGTACGGCCGGCCGGCGAAGGCCACCGGGTTGCGCGACACCTTGCCCGGAGCACCGATCCGCCCGCCGATGGCAACGAGAGGCTTCATCGCCCTGCAGGCTAACGACCCGCCCGCGGCGCGCACCCTGTGGTTCACCAGGCACACTGCAGGGGTGCGTGCACAGCCGGCTGCCACAGCGACCGAGAGCGAACGACGATGAGCGAGCGCAGCGAGCTGGCCCGAACGGCCGAGAGCGGAAAGCGATGAGCAACGACGAGCCGGAGCTCGACTACGACGAGATCGACCTCCCGCCCGTTCCGCTACCTCCGACCGGCCCGAGGCGGACGTCTCGCGGCGGGAGCATCCTCGGTGCGGCGATGCTCGGCATGCAGCAGGCGATGTTCGGCAAGCCGGTGGAAGAGACCGTCATCGAGGTCGAATCGTCCGGCGACCCGCCGAACATCGACGTCAACGGGCTCGACGAGGACTTCGGCGACCACCGGCGACTGGTCGGGCCGCCGCTCGATCAGATCAAGGCTCGACGACACCCGACTCGACGGTCGCGTCGGCACCGTTGAGCTCGGCGCGGACCTGATCGGCGAGATCCCCCCGCCGCCCGACTTCGACGCGCTCCAACCCGAGCCAGCCCGCCATCAGCCCCAGCTCGCGGGCGAGCGTCGACGACACCTCGCCGATCGGGATCCCGGGTTCGCCGAACACGCCCGGCACCAGCAGCGCTCGACGCGCCCGGTCTGCCTTGAGGTCGACGCGCGCCACGAGTTGATCGCCGTGGAGGAATGGCAGCACGTAGTAGCCGTACTGACGCTTGGGCTGTGGCACGTAGATCTCGATGCGGTAGTGGAAGCCGAAAATGCGGTGGACCCGGTCGCGCTCCCAGCACAGCGAGTCGAACGGCGACAGCAACGCGGCGGCGTTCACGCGCCTCGGCATCGCGGCGTCCGGGTGGAGCCAAGCGGTCTCGCGCCAGCCCTCGACCTGCACCGGTAGGAGCGCGCCGGCTTCGGCCAGTTCGGCGACGAGCGGCTTGACGATCGGGGTCTTCTGGCGGTGGTACTGCGCGAGATCACGGGTGGTCGCGACCCCCATCGCCTTCGCCGCTTGGAGCAACAGCCCCTTGCGCGCGTCGGGCTCTGCCGGCGTCGGCCGTTCGAGGACGTGGCGGGGCAGCATCCGCTCCGGGAGGTCGTAGACGCGGGCGAAGTCGTTCGATCGCCGGCGGGCGGTGAGCCGGCCGGTCCAGAACAGGTACTCCAGTGCCCGCTTCCCGTCGTCCCAGTCCCACCACGTGCCCTTCGGACCGACCCGCTGGGAGACGTCGCCGGCGACGACAGGGCCCTCGTCCGCCACCCGGCGGAGGATCTCCTGCACGAACCCCGGGCGTTCGCGTTCGAGGCGGGTCAGCCCGGTCCACGCCGACCCGCGCCGAGCGGCCTCCATCTTCCAGCGATACAGGTGGTGGTGCTCCACGGGGATGTGCGACGCCTCGTGGCCCCAGTACTCGAACAGCTCGCCGTCCGCAGCCGCGGCGGGGATGAGGGTCCGTGGATGGGTGCCGAGCCGGGCGAAGAGCGGGAGCTCCTGGCTGCGCACGAGCACGTTCACCGAGTCGATCTGGATCAGGCCGGTGCGGTCGAGGACGCGGCGGAGGTGGCGGCGGTCGACACGGCCGCTCGGTCTGGGGTCCGCCAGTCCCTGCGCGGCGAGCGCGATCCGCCGCACGGCAGCGAGCGAGAGGGCAGACGTACTCAGGCGGGCCATGGAGCGCCGACGATATAGCGTGCCCAGCCGTGACCCCCGACGGCGTGCCGTCTGCCACGCAGTACTGGCCCGAGCTGCGCGCGGACACCCATTCCGCCACGAACCGCATCCTCGGTGGGCTGATGGCATCGTCGGTGCTCGGTGGCCTCGGACAGCTGATCGGCATCACCGTGACCGGGCTGCTGATCGAGGACCTGCTCGGCAGCCGGACGTGGATCGGCACCGGCAACGCCGTCGGCCAGGTCGGCACGGCAGGCGGTGCGTTCCTGCTGTCGCGCACGATGGCCCGTCATGGGCGGCGCCCCGGCCTGACCGCTGGGTACGCCATCGGGCTGATCGGCGGTGTCGTGGTCGGCTTCGGTGCGCGTTGGTCGTCCTACCCGGTCGTGCTGCTCGGGCTGCTGCTGTTCGGTGCCGCCACCACCGCGAACCTCCAGGCTCGATTCGCCGCCGCGGACGTGGTCTCCGACCGCCGGCGCGCACGGAGCGTCGGGCTCGTCGTGTGGTCGACGACGATCGGCGTGGTCTTCGGCCCGAAGCTCTCCGGCCCGGCCGGCCGGCTCGCGGAGGGTCTCGGGTTCACCGAGCTCGGCGGCGCCTACGTCATCGGTGGCGCCGTGTTCTCGCTCGCCGCGCTCGTGTGCTGGTTCGTGCTGCGCCCCGACCCGCTCGTCATCTCGCACGCGCTGCGCGTGCGGCCCGAGGATGCGCCCACGGCACCGGTCGACGTGCGCGCGTGCCTCCGCCGCCCCGCCGTGCGACTGGCGATCTCGACGCTCGTCGTCGGACAGGTGGTCATGGTCGCGATCATGTCGATCACCGCCGTCCACCTGCGCGGGCACGGCTACGACCTCGGCGGCGTCGGCACGATCATCTCTGGTCACGTGTTCGGGATGTACGCGCCGTCGCCGATCTCCGGCTGGCTGAGCGATCGGTTCGGCCGGATCTTCGTGATCGCCGGTGGCAGCCTCGCGATGGTGCTCGCCGCACTGCTCGCGGCCACGGCCCGACCGGAGAACCACCTTGCGATGTTCACCGCGCTCCTGCTGCTCGGTGTCGGTTGGAACGCGAACTTCGTCGCCGGCAGCGCGCTCGTCACCGACGCCGTCGCCGCTCACGAGCGGCCTCGCATCCAGGGGATCGCGGACACCGCGACGTTCCTCGCCTCCGCCGGTGCCGCCCTGCTCGGCGGCTTCGGATTGAGCGCGGCGGGCTACCCGGCGATGTCCGTCGCCGGTGCCTGCATCGCCGGACTGAGCACGATCACGGTGCTGGCGCTCCGCCAGGTCGCTGCTCCCGGACGCCGCGCCGCGCCGGCCGGGACCTGAGCGGGAGGGTTCAGTCGGCGACGGTGATCGTGACGCTGTTGATGACCACGTCATCGCTCGGCCGGTCGGAGCGGTCGGTGGCGACGTTCTGCATGGTCTCGAGCACGTCGAGGCCCTTCACCAGCTTGCCGAACAGGGAGTACTGCGGCGGCAGGCCGACGCCGCTGCGACCGCTCACGATGAAGAACTGCGACCCGTTCGTGTTCGGGCCGGCATTCGCCATCGCGACGGAACCGATCTCGTACTGGCCCGGCTTCGGGAGCTCGTCCTCGAAGCGGTAGCCGGGTCCGCCGCGACCGGTGCCGGTCGGGTCGCCGCCTTGGCACATGAAGCCGTTGATGACGCGGTGGAAGATCACGCCGTCGAAGTAGTGGTGCAGCGCGAGGAAGACGAAGTTGTTGACGGTCTTGGGTGCCTTGATCGCATCGAGGGCGATCACGAGCGTGCCGAGGCTGGTCTCCATCGTGGCCGTGTAGCGCTTCGACGGGTCGATGCCCATCTCCGGCGGAGCGTCGAACTGGCGCGTGACGGGTGACGAGCCATCAAAGGCGGGGAAGGGAGAAGCCATAGGTGTGGCACGCTATCGGCCGAGAGAAAAGAGGCCGCCATGCGCACCCGACGTCTCCTGCTCGCCCTGTCGATGGTGATGGTCTTCACCGCCTGTGGGGGTGACGATGACGACACTGGCGGGACAGCTGCTGGTGGGACCGATGCGACGGCCGGTGCGTCACTGACGATCGCAGGGTCGGCGTTCAGCCCGCAGGAGCTGAGCGTGCCCGCCGGCGACATCGAGGTCACGAACGAGGACGGCTTCGCGCACACGGTCACCGCCGATGATGGCGCGTTCGACGTGCGCGTCGAGGGCGGCGACACGGCGTCGATCACCGTCGAGACGCCCGGCACCTACCCCTTCCACTGCAGCATCCACAGCTCGATGACCGGGACGATCGTCGTCAGCTGACCCGCGAGCGCTACGAGCGCCGGCTCAAGGGTTTCGGGCGGTGTAGTCGGCGATCAATGCGTTGGCCTGCGCCGCCGCGGTGCTCAACGAGGTCTGCACGTCAGCGCCGTTCATGATGTCGGCGACGGCGCGCGCCGTCACGACGCGCACCTCGCGCAGTGGCCCGAGGATCGGGCCGTTCGCCGACGGATCGTCGGCCTCGGCAGTCAGCTGGTCGTAGGCGACCTTGAAGCGGGGATCGGTGGCGTACGTCGTGGCCAGCGGCTCGAGCTCCACCGCGTCCTCGCGGATCGGCACGTAGCCCGTCGCTGATGCCCACGTCGACTGCGCGGCGGCGCTCACCAGGAACTGGATGTAGTCCCACGCCGCCGCAGAGCTCTCCGCAGGGCGACCGTCGACGATCCACAGCGACGCGCCGCCGACGAGCACACCGGGCGCGCCGCCCGGGCCGGGCATCGGGCCGACACCGATGTCCTCGGCCGTGATGCCGGGGATCAGACCGCCGTTGACCACGCTCAGGACCGTACCCAGCGCGGCAGAGGTGCCGATCGTCATCGCCGCCGGCGACGTGCGATCGGCCATCTTGAGGAAGCTGTCCTGGCCGCTGGCATTGTCGCCGACGTTCACCGCGATCCCGTCGAGCACCATGCTCTGCACCTGGGTGAAGAGATCGATCGCCGCCGGTCCGTCGTAGAGCACCCGTGTCGCCGGGGAAGAGCGGCCGTTCTCGTTGTCGGCGTAGAACTCGTGCAACTTCGCGAACCACTGCTCGACGAACCAGCCGCCGCCCGAGTCGAACCCGGTGTCGAAGGCGATGCCGTACGAGGCGGCGCCCGAATCGACGATCTGCTGCGACGCGGCGCGCAGATCTTCCAGTGACACCGGCGGCGCTTCGGGATCGAGCCCGGCCGCCCGGAACATGCTCTTGTTGTAGTAGAGGACCGGGTCGCTCACGTTGAACGGCATCGACCACTGGACGCCCTCGGTCGCGTACGCCGCGAGCGCGCGAGGCAGGAACGGCTCGGTGTCGAACGACGACGCCTCGATGCAGGCACCGATCGGAATGACCGAATCGGTGTCCGCCATCAGCTGCACCGTGTACTCGGGCAGCTGCACGAGGTCGGGGCGGTTCGACTGGCCCGACTGGATGTACTTGTCGAGCGTCTGCTCGTAGCCACCTTGGTTCTGGATGGTCACACGGACCTTGCTCTGGCTCGCGTTGTACTCGTTGGTCAACGCGACGAGGGCGTCCTCGAGCACGCCCGTCATGCCGTGCCAGAACGTCACGTCGACCGTGCCCGACGCGTCGGCGAGCGCGTCGACCGGGCACGGGGGGAGATCGTCGAGCGGTGTCGCGACGGTCGTCACCGGCGCGGCCGTGGTCGTGGTCTCACCCGGCTGTGTCACGGCCGGTGTGGTCGACCCGACACCGGTCGTCGCGGAAGCGCCGCCCCCACTGGGATCGTTCCCGGCGTCGAGGATCGACTCACCCGACCCGCAGGCGGCGAGCACCAGCATCGGCACGGCCAAAGCGAAGCGCGCCGCTCGTCTCATCCCTTCACCGCGCCGGCGGTCAGGCCGCGCACGAGCTGGCGCTGGAAGAACAGCAGCACGAGGAAGATCGGCACGGCGGCGATGATCGTGCCCGCATAGACCAGGTTCGGCTTGTCGAGGTCCGTGGAGTTGAGCAGCTTGAGCCCGCTCTGCACGGTGTTCATCCGCTCCTCGTCGACGATCAGCCGCGGCCACAGGTACTGGTTCCACGTAGCGAGGAAGGAGAACAACCCGAGCGCGCCGAGCGTCGGACGCACGAGTGGCACGGCGACTTCGCGGAGGAAGCCCATGTGGCCGAGCCCGTCCATCTCCGCCGCCTCGCGCAGGTCTTTCGGGATCTGCAGGAACACCTGTCGCAGCAGGAACGTGCCGAACGCGGTGGCGAGGAACGGCGCCGCCAGACCCTGGTACGTGTTGAGCCAGCCGAGGCTGTCGATCGTGCGCCGGTTGACGACGAGCGTCACTTCGAGCGGCACGAGCAGCGTCGCAAGGAAGACGCCGAACACGATGCTCTTCAACGGGAAGCGCAGGAACGCGAACGCGTAGGCGGACAGCACCGACGTGACCATCTGCACGACGAGCACGATCGCGGCGACGACCGTCGAGTTGAAGAGGTAGCGCCCGAGCCGGCCCTGCGTCCACGCGTCGCGGAGCACGTCCAGCGTGAAGGAGTCCGGCACGAGTGGGCGCTCGAACACCTTGTTGCCCGGCTTCAGCGAAGCGATGACGGTCGCGTAGATCGGGAACAGCACGATGAAGGCGACGCCGAGCAGCAGGGCGTAGCGCCCGACCTTGCGCCAGCCGCGGCCCACCCGATCGACCGCAGACGTGTCAGCCATAGTGGACCCTCCGCTCGAGCCCGCGGAACTGCAGGGCGGACAGGACGAGCAGCACGACGAACAGCAGCACCGCCGAAGCGGCCTGCAGACCGTCGTTGTTCCGGATCAACGACTCCTGGCCGTAGATCAGGTAGGTGAGCGTGGTGGTGGAGTCCTGCGGCCGCGGCCCGCCCTGCGTGAGCAGGTCGACCTCGCCGTACGCCTGGAAGGCGCGGCTCGTGAGCACCACGGTCGTGAACAGCAGGGTCGGCGCGAGCATCGGGAGGGTGACGTTCGTGAAGCGCGTCCACCCACCGGCGCCATCGACGAACGCGCTCTCGTGCAGATCCTTCGGGATCCCCTGCAACCCGGCGGTGACGATGACGAACGTGAATCCGAGGTTCGCCCAGATGCTCGACACCGCGATCGAACTGAGGGCAGTGCCGGGATCACGGAGCAACCCCGGGTTCTTCGCCACCGGGAACAGGTCGCCGAACCAGCCGACGTTCGCGAGCACGCCGATCGACGGCTGCAACAGGAACAGCCACATCAGGGATGCGACCGCGACCGATGTCGCGACGGTCGACGAGAACACCGTGCGGAAGAACCCGATGCCACGGAGGTGCCGGTCGGCGAGCACTGCGAGCCCGATCCCGAGCGCGAGTCCGATCGGCACCGTCAGCAACGCGAACTTCACCGTCACCCACAGCGCCTGCTGGAACTCCTCGGAGCGGAGCACGTCGACGTACTGATCCCATCCGTTCGACCGGCACCGGTTCCCCTGCGAGTCGCAGCGCTGGTGGCCGAGCCACACGGCCTTGCCGAGCGGGTACAGGATGAACGTTGCGAGCACGGCGAAGGACGGCAGCAACATCGCCGCGGCGATGGCGGTGTCGTTGCGTCGCTTCACGGATCGATCCTGCGGCCGGTGCTCGGATCGAAGTGGTGCCTGCGATGCGCCCATGCGTCGAGGAACACCGCGTCGCCCTCGGCAGGCAGCTCCTCGCTCGCACCCGTGCGCACGACGATCTTCATCCCGTCGGGCATCGCGCACGTGATCAAGACCTCGTGACCGAGGTGCTCGACCAGGACGACCCGCACCGCGAGCCGGCCCTCCGGCCCGATGGTGAGGTGCTCGGGCCGCACGCCGATCTGGTAGCCGCCCGGCTCGAGCGTGCCCGGGGGGAAGAGGTTCATCGGGGGCGTGCCGAGGAACGTGGCGACGAACGTGGTCGCAGGGCGGTCGTAGACGTCCTGGGGCGTGCCGACCTGCTGCAGCACGCCGTTCGACATCACCGCCACCCGGCTGCCCATCGTCATCGCCTCGACCTGGTCGTGCGTGACGTACACGAACGTCGAGGCGAGGCGGTCGTGGAGGCTGATCAGCTCGGCTCGCGTCTCACCGCGCAGCTTCGCGTCCAGGTTGGAGAGCGGCTCGTCCATGCAGAACACGGCCGGCTTGCGCACGATCGCCCTGGCAAGTGCGACCCGCTGGCGCTGCCCGCCGGACAAGGCGCCAGGCTTGCGGTCGAGGTACGGCTCGAGGCCGAGCATCGCCGCCGCCTTGTTCGCCTCGGCGGCCCGCTCGGTCTTGTCGACGCCCCGCACCTTGAGCGGGAACTCGATGTTGGCCTGCACGGACTTGTGCGGGTACAGCGCGTAGCTCTGGAACACCATGGCGACGTCCCGCTCCTTCGGCGGGATGCCTTCCACCTCCCGGTCACCGATCCAGACCTGGCCCTCCGACGGGTCCTCCAACCCGGCGATGATCCGCAGCAGCGTCGACTTGCCGCAACCCGAGGGACCGAGGAGCACCATGAACTCTCGGTCCGCGATGTCGAGCGAGACGCCGTCGACGGCGGTCACGCCGTCGAAGCGCTTGGTGATTCCCACGAGCCGAACGCTTGCCACGGGCGAGAGGGTAGGCGACGGCAGGTGTCGTCGGGGTGGTGTACGGGCGAACGGTCGGGGGCTGGGCGGTAGGGTCGCCGGGATGGACCCTGACCCCGCGGCTGACAGCGCACCAGCTCCGGTCGACTTCGACGCCATCGCCGGCGATCTCGCCGACGTCGAGGTGGCCCTCGCTCGACTCGACGCCGGCACGTACTGGACCGACGAGGTCACGGGCGAAGCGCTCTCCGACGAGCTCCTCGCTGCCCGACCGACCGCCCGGCGCAACGCCAGCGCCTGAGCAGGGCGGCGCGAAACCATGTTGCCGCGACCCGATCCGACCACGGCCGACTCGGTGCTCGAGCACATCGGTCCGGGCGCCGACATCATCGTCCCGCTCGCCAACGGTGAACCGGTCGCGCTGCTCGACGCGATCGAGGCCAACGCGGCGTCCCTGACCGGCGTGCGGGTCCACCAGATGCACGCCCTGCGCGACCGGCGCTACCTCTACGGCGACTTCGGCGACCGCCTGCACCACGTGTCGTACTTCCTCTCGCAGGTCACGCGTGAGCGGTTCGCCGAGGGCACGATCGATCTCGTCCCGAACCACTTCAGCCAGGTACCCGATCTGCTCCGGCGGAGGTGCGTCGACCCGCTCGTGATCTGCGCTGTCTCACCACCGGACCGCCACGGCTACTTCTCGCTCGGCACGAACGCCGACTACGTCGCGTCGTTCATCGGGCGGGCCCGGTTCTTCGTCGAGGCGAACCCGCAGATGCCGCGGACGCTCGGGCGCAACCAGATCCACATCAGCCAGGTGATCGGCTGGAACTACCACGACGGAGCGCTGATCGAGATCGAGCCCGCCGCGCCGCAGGACGTGGACAGACGGATCGCGGCGTTCGTCGCCGAGCGGATCGACGACGGCTCCTGCATCCAGACCGGCATCGGCACGATCCCGAACGCCATCGTGAGCAGCCTGATGGGTCACCGCGACCTGGGCGTCCACACGGAGCTGATCTCCGACGGCATCGTCGACCTGATCGAGGCGGGTGTGGCGACAGGGGTGCGCAAGCGCAACAACCGTACGAAGGCCGTCGGCACGTTCTCGCTCGGCAGCGCGAAGGTCTACGAGTTCCTCGCCGACAACGCGGCGGTCGAGCTCTGGCCGGTCAACTACGTCAACAGCCCGCGTCTGATCGCCGACGAACCGAACTTCATCTCGATCAACGCCACCGTGGAGGTCGATCTGCTCGGCCAGTGCGCGTCGGAGATGATCGGCGGGCGGTACTGGTCGTCGAGCGGCGGCCAGTCCGACTTCGCCCAGGGCGCGTTCCTGTCCGAGCACGGCAAGGGGTTCATCGTCCTGCAGTCGACCGCGCGGGGCGGCACGGTCTCGCGGATCGTGCCCGGGTTCCAGCCCGGCACCGTGGTGACGACGCTGAAGAACACCGTCGACCACGTGGTCACCGAATGGGGCGTCGCCGAGCTGCGTGGGCGGACGATCGCCCAGCGGGTGCGGGCGCTGATCGCGATCGCTGACCCGTCGTTCCGCGACGAGCTCACAGCAGAGGCCGGCCGCCTCGGGTACTTGTGAAGCGGCGGACCACGATCGCTGCGGCGGCAGGGGCGTCGGCGGCGGCCGGCACGCTCGCCGCCGCCGCCCGCCGACTCGGGCGGTCACCGCAGGAGCGGATCCGGCTCCAGCGGCGCGCGACCGTCGTGCGGTTGACGGTCCGCAACGGCATGCGGATCGTGGGCGCGCGGGCGCTCGGGCGGGTGGCCGGACAGGAACGACGGGCCGAGCTCGAAGCACGGGCCACGATCCGCACGGCCGAGGACGTCGCCCGGGAGCTCGGCAACATGAAGGGCGCCCTGATGAAGGCCGGCCAGCTGGTCAGCTTCATCGTCGAGGCGCTGCCGGACGAGGCGCAGGCGGCACTGGCGACGCTGCAAGCGGACGCCCCGCCGATGGCGCCGAGCCTTGCCGCCCAAGTCGTCCGCGACGAGCTCGGCGGCGATCCCGAACGGATCTTCCTCGACTGGTCGGCGGAGCCCGTCGCTGCCGCCTCGATCGGACAGGTCCACCGAGCGGTCACCCGTGACGGGCGCACGGTCGCGGTGAAGGTGCAGTACCCGGGCGTCGGCGACGCGATCACGGCCGACCTCGCCAACGCCGAGATCCTGTACGGGATGTTCGCCGCGTTCGCGCTGAAGGGGCTCGACACGAGATCCCTCGTCGACGAGCTGCGGTCGCGCATGATCGAGGAGCTCGACTACCGCCTCGAGGCGCGCAACCAGCAGGAGTTCGTCGATCACTACGCGGGTCATCCGTTCGTCCGCATCCCCGCGGTCGTTCCCGAACTGTCGACCGAGCGCGTGCTCACGACCGAGTGGGTGGACGGCGACGACTGGGCGACGTTCGTCGCGTCCGCGGACCAGCACACCCGGCACCGTGCCGGCGAGATCATCTGGCGCTTCGCGCAGGCCTCGATCTTCCGGATGGGCGCGTTCAACGGCGACCCCCACCCGGGCAACTACCGCTTCCACGACGACGGCACCGTCACGTTCCTCGACTTCGGGTTGGTGAAGCGCTGGAGCCCCGGCGAGTGGGAGCGCCTCGCGCCTTCGCTCGACGCCATCTACGAGCGCGACCCGGACCGCCTCGTGACGGCGATGGAAGCGGTCGGCTTCCTCGAGCCTGGCCACGGCCTCGACCCGGCGGCCGTGTTCGACTACGTGAGCGCACCGTACGTGCCGTACCTGACGGAGCAGTTCGGTTTCACGCGGAGCTTCGTCGCTGACGCGCTGGGGGCGATCATCGACATCAAGGGTCCGCACGCTGCCATCATCGAGAAGCTCAACATGCCACCGAGCTTCGTGATCCTCGACCGTGTCGTGTGGGGGGTGAGCGCGCTCCTCGGCAAGCTGGCGCTCACTCGGCCATGGCGAGCGATGCTCCTCGAGTACCGCGCCGGGGGTCCGCCGGCGACAGAGCTCGGCGTCGCGGATGCGCGCTGGTGGGCGGAGCGCGGGCAATCGATCGACCGGGCCGGGTGACGGTTCGGCTGACTGTTCGGCGCGCTGTTCGGCGCGGCGGCGGGACGGCACGGCGATTGGGCAGCACCGCCGCTCGGCCGCTCGGCAGCACGGCCGCTGAGCTGCTGCGTCATGGGTCGATGATCCGGATGTCCCTACCTCTCGGTGAAGCACGCCCTCGTCCGCCTCGTCAGCCCAGAGCAGACCCCGTTCGACCGCTCGACCAAGGCGGACCTGTGGCGCGACATCGTTGCGGTGCGGATCGCCACGATGGTCGCCCTCGCTGCCGCGGTGGCCACCATCGACCTCGTCCACTCCGCAGTCGTCTGGGTCGCGCTGCTCGTCGCCGCGCTCCAGGTCCCGGTCCTGCTCTGGACGCTGCGGCGCGTCCACGCGCTCCGGCCGATCTTCCCGCTCGTCGACGCCGTGGTGCTCGGTGCGGTCGTGCTGCTCGAACCTGGTCTGCTCCCGCTCATCGGTTGCCTGATCATCGCGACCGCCGCCTACAGCGCCTCGACGTTCGGTCGGAGCATCGGCGTCCTGGTCGCTGTCGTCGGCGCGTCCATGCTCGCCGCCTCAGCAGTCGCCCATCGACCGGCGGACTGGCTACCGACACTGCTCGTGTTCGTTGCGGGCCTGCAGACGGCGGTCGTGATCTGCTCCAAGGCAGCCTCGGTTGCGAACGCGATGCGCCAGGCGGTGGGCGACGTGCTCGAGAGCGTGGACACGGTCGTCTGGGAATCCTCGGGCGACACGCTGGATGCGACGTCGATCTACGGACCGATCGAGCGGATGCTCGGCTGGCCACTCGAGAAGCACCTGGAGCCGGGCAGCTGGGAGGAGCTCGTCCATCTGGACGACCGCCACGTCGTCGACCACGCGAAGCAGGCGACCGCAGCGGGTACCGGCCACACGATCCGCTACCGCATCCAGACGCTGAGCGGCGACTACCGCTGGATCGAGGACACGGTCAGCGTCGCCAAGAACGACCGCGGAGAGGTGACCCACACCCGGGGACTCTGTCGTGACGTCTCCGACGCGGTCGCCGCGAGCCAGTTCGCCGAGCGCTACGTGCAGTTCATCGAATCGCTCCCACTCGGCGTCCTGATTCTCGAGCTCGTCGATCCGACCGACGCAACGTCGTTCGTGGTCCGCGCCGCGAACCCGGCGATCGAACCCTTCAGTCCCACCCCCATGACCGACACGATCGGCCAGCGCCTGATCGACGCGCGACCCGACGTCTTCCAGAGCCACAACGGCGACGGCATCGGGCTCGTCGAGATCGTCGCCGACGCAGTGCGCCGTCAGCAGCCGGCGTTCATCGAGGCGCTCGACGTGATCCGTCGCGACGGCGTCGAGCTGCACGTCTCGATGTGGATCACTCCCCTGGCCGGGAACTACGTCGCCGTGCTCTCCGAGGACGTCAGCGAGATCGTCAAGGCTCGCCGGATGCTGGAGTCGCTCGCGTACCGGGACCCGCTGACGGCACTGCCGAACCGGACGGCGCTCCACAACGAGCTCGACAAGATGCTCGCTGCCTCTGATGCGGAGGGCTACGGCGTCACCCTGGCGGTGCTTGACCTCGACCAGTTCAAGGAGGTCAACGACGCGTTCGGCCACCGACTGGGTGACGAACTGCTGATCGCCGTGACGAACGCGCTGCGGTGCTGCTCGCCGGCCGGCGCGATCGTGGCCCGGCTCGGCGGCGACGAGTTCGCCGTCCTCGCACGGCTCGACGTGGAGGACGCGGCGCGCCTCGGCGATCAGCTGCGCAGCGCCTTCGAGCGCCCACTACGCCTGGACAGCGGCCTCACCCTCCAGGCGAGCGCGAGCATCGGTCTCGCGACCTACCCCGAACAGGCCGACTCCGCCGCGACGTTGCTGCAGCACGCGGACGTGGCGATGTACATGGCGAAGCGGCAGAACATCGGGGCCGCCGTCTACGCGCCGGAGCTGGACCGCTCCTCGGCCCGACGGGTCACGTTGCTCGGCGACCTCCGGCGGGCGATCGACGATGGCGAGCTGACGTTGCACTACCAGCCGATCATCGACATCGACACCGGCATGGTCCGCAGGGTTGAGGGCCTGATCCGGTGGGAGCACCCGGAGCTCGGCCTGCTCCATCCCGCCGAGTTCATCGAGCTCACCGAGTTGAACAACCTGAACCGCGGCGTCGTCCACACGGTCGTGCGGCAGGGGCTCGAGACGCTCGGCCGCTGGCGGCGGAACGGTGCCGAGGTGGGACTGTCCGTCAACATCGGCGGGCGCACGCTCGCCGACACGGAGCTGATCGGCGAGATCGTCGACATCGTCAGCGAAGCACGGCTGCCACGGCACTCGTTCGGCATCGAGCTCACCGAGCGCCACCTGCTGCTCGACACCGAGGCGACGCTCCGGTCGCTGGAGCGCCTCGCTGCCGCCGACATCTGGCTGTCGATCGACGACTTCGGCACCGGATCCTCGTCGCTGTGGGCGCTGCGCCAGATCCCGGCGCACGAGCTGAAGATCGACCGCAGCTTCGTCGAGGACCTCCGGCGCGGTCAGAGCGGGATCATCGGCTCGATCGTCGCGATGGCGCACGACCTCGGCCTCGAGGTCGTCGCCGAGGGCGTCGAGGACGAGGTCACGTACCAATGGCTCCGCGACAGCGGCTGCGACCACGTGCAGGGGTACCTCGTCGCGCCGCCCATGCCTGCGTGGCAGGTGGAGCTGATGTTCCACCTGCCGTGCCGACCCGGCCGGCTGCGGCGGACGATCGCGCCTTGACCCGGCGGTCAACCGACTCGGTAGATTGACGAGCGGAACATCCGGGCGACGTCTGGGGGACGTAGATGGCCGATCCGCACAAGCCGAGGGCACCGTTCGCACCGTGGGACCGGCGCGAGCTACCCGGGTCCTTCGATGTCGAGGAGTCGGCCCGTCGCGTCGGTAACTACAAGTGGGCCGAGATGAAGCTCTTCGAGGCGCTGGGCGGGTGGGTCGCCACCGTGCCCGAGCTCGACGTGAAGATGCGCCTCGGCACGCACTGCTACAAGCACGCGTGGCACGCCGAGCTGTGGCACAAGCGGCTGCCCGAGCTGCGCGAGATGAACCCCGATCGGCTCACGCAGCCGGCGAACGACGCCATGGTGCGCTTCGTCGACGCGATGACCGAGCCGGAGGCGCCCGAGCTGACGATCGAGAAGCTCGTCGGCGTGTACCGCGTGTTCATCCCGCACTTCGTCTCTGCGTACACGTTCCACATGAACAACACGAGCCGGATCACCGACGCACCGACGATCCGCTCGCTGACGTTCATCCTGCAGGACGAGTTCGACGACTGGCGGGACGGCGAGATGTTGATCCAGTCGCTGATCGAGACGCCCGACGAGGTCGACCGTGCCGCCGCGCACCAGGCGATGCTCGAGAAGCTGATGCTCGAAGCAGGCGGCATCGCCGGGCCGGGCTCGATCGGCTTCGGCGGCCCTGCTGCTGCGGCGGGCAGCGGCGAGGAGGCGGTCGCATGAGGAAGTACTTCCCGGTCGAGGAACTGGCCAGGGACGAGCGGTTCAACAAGATCACGAACCGCGACCGCATGAGCGACCCGCGCACGGTTCTGGCCGTGTCGAGCGACGCGGTGAAACGGTCGAACCGGCTCACTCCAGACCGGAAGGACGCGAGCGACGGAGCTCGGTCGTTGATGCACGGCATCTTCGTCGGCGAGATCCAGGCGCTCGAAGGCGCCGGCCGCACGTGCTGGGACTTCACCACGGGCGACGAAGCGCCGTTCGCGCTCAAGCTCGACATGGCCCGGCAGTGCTGGGACGAGGCCCGTCACGTCGAGATCAGCGTGAAGCTGTCCGACTGGATGGGATCCGAGATCGGCCAGTACGCCGAGAACACGGTGCTGTTCGAAGCGGCCTGCAGCCACGATCCGGTGCTCCGCCTCGCCGGGGTCAACCGCGCACTCGAAGGGCTCGCGATCGACGTGTTCACGACGATGAAGGAGTTCGGCGAGCTCGCCCAGGACCCGTACCTCGAGTTCTGCGAGGACTGGATGCTCGCCGACGAGGTGACCCACGTGAAGATGGGCTCCGACTGGTTGCGACGGATCACCGACGGCGACCCGGAGCGGCGGGCGAAGGCACTCGAGTTCCAGGGCATCGTCGACAAGCTGTTCAGCTACGGCGGGACCCGGAGCGACTCCCACGAATCACCGATCGGTCTCGCGCGGCGGTTCCGCGAGCTCGCCGGGTTCTCCGACGAGGAGGTCGACGAGATCGCCGAGGTCTCGTTGCAGGCGCTGAACGAGCGCAAGGCGAGCATCCGAGCGGCGCGGGAGGCGGTTGCGGAGCAATTCGCTGGCGCGTCCACCAGCGCGTGATCGAGGCTGTGTCCGTGGGCGTCACCGTCACCCCCCAGGAGTTCCACTACGTGTACTTCGACGCGGGTCAGATCGCCGATGTGGCGGTCGGGCTGCTCGAGCGACTCGGCATGTCGGACCGGGAGCTGCGCATCGAGGTCGACGAGACCACGCCGATCGCCCGCGTCTCGATCGTGGTCGGCGACCCGCTCGTGGTGCGCGCCGAGAGCGGCGCGTTCGAGGACACGAGGCACCCCCGCCACCTCAGCGAGGCCGCGACGGCGACGGCGCTCGGACGCGTCCTGCTGCGGGCGCGCGATCGGCTCGACGGCACGTTCGGCGAGGCGCCGCCCGACGAGGAGCTCACGTTGGCGCACGTCGCGGCGTGGGAGACGTACTGCGTCGGTCGGCTCGAGCGCCACGGCCTCGCAGTGCACGAGCAGCGGTGGCGGTACAACTTCCGCAACCGCCACGGGTTCACCGACGCGGCCGACGCTGCGTTCGATCGCCTCTGGGCGGCGGA
>JBFWRK010000027.1:0-36524 GCA_050248955.1 Acidimicrobiia bacterium | reverse complement strand
CCCTGGTTGCCGGAGCCGCTGATCGCCGCGGAGGACACCGATCCGGCCCACGCGATGGAGCTCTCCGACAGCCTCACCACCGCGTTCTTGCTCGTGCTCGAGCAGTTGGATCCGGTCGAGCGCCTCGTCGTGCTGCTCGCCGACGTGTTCGACCAGCCGTTTGCCGCGATCGCCGGGGTGACCGGCAAGTCGGAGGCGGCCTGTCGCCAGATCGCGGTGCGGGCGAGGCGCAAGATCCGCTCGACCGAGCCGGACCACGTCCCGAGCGGGGGAGCGGAGGCCCGGCGCCTCGCGGACGGGTTCGCCGTCGCTGCGCTGCACGGAGACGTTCCCGCGCTGATGCGGCTGCTCGCGCCCGACGTCGTACTTGTCAGCGACGGCGGCAGGGAGCGTCACGCTGCCCGCCGGCCGGTCGTCGGGTCCGCCCGCGTGAGCCGCTTCCTGATCAACATCGCGAAGCGGCTGCCGGCCGACTGCACGTTCGAGGCGGTGCGCGCGAACGGCGCGCCCGGCATCGTCGTGCGTCGCCGGGGGAAGCCGATCTTCCTCCAGTCGATCCACGTCGGCGGTGGTTGCATCGAGCGGATCGAGGTGATCGTCAACCCGACGAAGCTCGCCGTGCTCGATCGTCGGCCCCGGCTCGACGTCCGTTGATCCACCACCGTCGCAGCGCCCCGGGGTAGCGTCGTACGCGTGTTCGTCTCCGGCGGTGCGCCGTTCGTCGTGCTCGGGATCGACCCGGGCCTGACCAGGTGTGGCTACGCCGCGATCGAATCGACGTCGGCCGGCAGCGGGCGAGCGTTGTCGCTGGGCGTCGTTCGCACGCCGCCGAGCGACCCGTTGCCGCAACGCCTCGCCGCGCTGCGCGGCGAGCTCGCCGCCCTGGTCGCCGAGTTCAGACCGGCGGTGGTCGTCGTCGAGCACGTCTTCTTCCAGGTCAACGTGCGTACTGCGATGAGCGTCGGCCAGGCGAGCGGGCTTGCCCTGGCCGAAGCGGCGGCGTCCGGATGCGAGGTCGTGCAGTACACGCCGAACCAGGTCAAGGAGACCATCGCCGGGTGGGGCGGCGCCGACAAGCTCCAGGTCCAACGGATGGTGCAGGCGCGCCTCGGGCTCTCGGTCGCGCCGCGCCCGGCGGATGCTGCCGACGCGGCCGCGCTCGCGCTCTGCTACCTGGCCATGGCACCGCTCAGATCACGGGTCGCGGCCGCGCTCGCCGACAACACGAACGGAGGACATCGGTGATCGGATCCCTGCGAGGCACGGTGCTCGAGCGCTCGGGCGACGGACTCGTCCTGCTCGAGGTGGCCGGCATCGGCTACCTGGTCAACGTGACGCCGCGCACGCTGGGCGAGCTCGAGCCGACGACGACCGCGTTCCTCCACATCCACCATCACATCCGCGAGGACGCGCAGACGCTGTTCGGCTTCCTCGCTCGCGACGAGCGCCGCACGTTCGACGTGCTGGTGGCGACGCACGGTGTCGGACCCGCGTTGGCAATGGCGATCCTGGCGACGCACACGCCCACGGCGCTGGTCGACATCGTGGCGAGCGCCGACATCGGGGCGCTGACGCTCGTGCCGGGCGTCGGCAAGAAGACGGCGGAGCGGCTGCTCGTCGAGCTGAAGAACCGGTTGTCGATCCCGGTGCTCGACTCGGTGAGCGCAACCGCGGGCAGCGCGGGCGGCGGGTCGGCGGTGGCCGACGTGCGCGACGCGCTCGGCGGTCTCGGCTACGCACCCGAGGAGATCCGCGAGGTGGTTCGCGACCTGCCGGGTGCCGACGCGCCGACGATGCTGCGCGAGGCGCTCAGGCTGCTGGGGGCCCGGCGTGCGTGAGGAGTTCCTCGACCCGGGGATCAGCGGCGACCACGAGGAGGTCGAGGAAGCCGGGCTGCGACCCCGTCGCCTCGCCGACTTCGTCGGTCAGCGTGAGTTCAAGGAGCACCTCTCGATCGTGCTCGAGGCGGCCCGGCGGCGCGCACAGCCGGCCGACCACCTGCTGCTCGCCGGACCGCCGGGGCTCGGCAAGACCACGCTCGCCTGCATCGTTGCCGCCGAGATGGGCGTTCGCCTGCACGTCACGTCCGGCCCTGCGCTCGAGCGGGCAGGCGACCTGGCGGCGATCCTCACCAAGCTCGAGGACGGTGACGTGCTGTTCATCGACGAGATCCATCGTCTGTCCCGCGCCGTGGAGGAGATCCTCTATCCGGCGATGGAGGACTTCCAGCTCGACATCGTCGTCGGCAAAGGGCCCGCAGCGTCCTCGATCCGGCTCACCCTGCCACCCTTCACGCTCGTCGGCGCGACCACCAGGACCGGCATGATCACCGGTCCGCTCCGGGACCGCTTCGGGCTCGTCGCCCGGCTCGACTACTACGACGACGAGGAGCTGAAGGCGATCGTCCAGCGCGCCGCGACGATCCTCGACGTGCCGGTCGCCGAGGAAGGCGCCTGGGAGATCGCGCGGCGGTCGCGGGGGACGCCGCGCATCGCCAACCGGCTGTTGCGCCGGGTGCGCGACTTCGCCGAGGTTCGCGGCGACGGCCGCGTCGACGAGCGCACCGCACGCGCGGGCCTCGGGGTGTTCGGTGTCGACGAGCGCGGCCTCGACAAGGTCGACCGCGCGATCCTGAAGGCGCTGTGCGTCCAGTTCGGTGGCGGACCGGTCGGGTTGTCGACGCTGGCGATCAGCGTGGGCGAGCAGACCGAGACCGTCGAGGACGTGTACGAGCCGTTCCTCATCCAGCAGGGTCTGATCGCCCGCACGCCTCGCGGCCGGGTGGCGATGCCCGCCGCCTGGTCGCACATCGGCGCCACGCCACCGTCACTCGGCCTGCCGGCGCCACCAGCGCTGTTCGACTGAGCGAATCGCATGTCGTCGCGCGGCGATGGATCGCTGCGGCGAACGATCAGACGGGTAGGTGCGTCCCGAGGAAGCCCATCGTCTTCGCCCAGGCCGACTTCGACGATGCCTCGTCGTAGAACATCTCCGCTTCGTGGTTGTCGAATGCGTGGCCGGCGTTCTCGACGTTGATCGCGAACCCGGCGAGCCCGGCGATCGCCTCGTTCAACGCCTCGACGCCCTCGCTCGGCAGGTAGTCGTCCTGGTTGCCGAAGTGGAAGAGCACCGGGCACGTGACCTGCTGGATCATGGCGAGCATCGACGGCACGCCCGAGCCGTAGTAGCTCACGCAGCAGCTCGGGTTGTCCATCGCGGCGACACCCCAGGCGAGCGTGCCCCCGAGGCAGAAGCCGAGGACGGCCGGCCGGCCGGTGACGCGGGGCAGCATCGCGAGGTGCTCGAGTGCGGCGACGCAGTCACCGATCGCCTGCGGGAAGTCGAGCTGCTGGACCTTCTCGATCGACGCCCCGAGCCCGGCTTCGCTGTGGTCGGCCTCCCAGTTGGGATGGATCCGCCAGAAGACGTCCGGGGCACCGACCACGTAGCCGGCCTGCGCGAGCCGCTCGGCAACCGCGCGGATGTACGGGCCGACACCGAAGACCTCCTGGATGAGGAGGATCGATGGGCCGCTGCCGGCGTCGGGTGTCCAGACGTGGAGGTCGAACTCGCCGCCCTCGACGGCAACCGATTCGGTGTGCTGCGATGTCATGGTCCCCATCATGGTCGAGTTCCGGTGGCCGTAGCCTGACCGGCCGTGCGGATCGGCGATTTCGACTACGACCTCCCCGAGGAGCAGATCGCCCAGCACCCCGTCGAGCCGCGGGATGCAGCCCGCCTCCTCGTGGATCGCGGCGACGACGCGGCGCCTGAGCACCGACACGTGCGCGACCTGCCCGACCTCCTGGAACCCGGTGACGTGCTCGTGGTCAACGACACGCGCGTGATCCCCGCCAGACTCCGCCTGCAGCGCGCGAGCGGGGGAGCAGCGGAGGTCCTGCTGCTGGAACCGCTCCACGCCGAACGGCGCGTCTGGGAGGCCCTGGTGCGTCCGGCGCGCAAGCTCCGCCGCGGTGAGCTGCTGCACACCGCGAGCGGCGTGGCGCTGGTCGCGGTCGGCACGCGCACCGAGGCCGGGGACACGTTCAGCGTCGAGATCCTCGGCGAGGGCGACCCGCTCGACCTCCTCGCCGGCCACGGCGAGATGCCGCTCCCGCCCTACATCACGGAGCCGCTCGAGGACCGCGAGCGGTACCAGACGGTGTACGCCCGCGAGCCCGGGTCAGCAGCAGCGCCCACTGCCGGGCTGCACCTCACCGATCGAGTGCTCGACGCGATCGCGGCGCGGAACATCTCGCTCGCGCGCGTGGAGCTGGTCGTCGGGCTCGACACCTTCCAGCCGATCAGTGAGGACGATCCGACGCGTCATCCGATGCACAGCGAGCGCTATCGAGTGCCGTCCGAGACCTCGGCGATGTGCCGCGATGCGCGACGCGTCGTCGCTGTCGGCACCACAGCGGTGCGGGCGCTCGAGTCGGCGGCGGCATCCGGCGAGCCGGAAGGGCGCACCCGGCTGTTCATCCACCGGCCGTACGACTGGCAGGTGGTGGACGCGTTGATGACGAACTTCCACCTGCCGCGCACGACGCTGCTGATGATGATCGATGCGTTCGTCGGTGCCCGCTGGCGCCGCCACTACAGCATTGCGCTCGACTCGGGCTACCGGTTCTTGTCGTTCGGCGACGCGATGCTCCTCGACCGCCACGCCTGAGGTCCGAGGTACTGGCGCCGCTCCACGCCAGACTGCTCGTCCTATGCATCCGGTTCGCTTCGAGACCGTCGCACGCGACGGCGATGCCCGCACCGGCGTCGCCCACACCGCCCGCGGCTCGTACCGCACGCCGTGCTTCATGCCGGTCGGCACGCGCGGCGCGATCAAGTACCTCAGCGCGGCCGACTACGAGCGCCTCGGCGCCGAGATCGTGCTCGGCAACACGTACCACTTGATGCTCCGTCCCGGTGCCGAGACGGTCGCGCACCTCGGCGGGCTCGGTCGCTTCGCCGGCTGGGACGGGCTCACGCTGACCGACTCCGGCGGCTTCCAGGTCTTCTCGCTCGAGCCCGCGGTCGATGACGACGGCGTGACGTTCCGCTCGACGTACGACGGGTCGATGCACCGCTTCACCCCCGAGATCGCGGTCGAGACGCAGGAGCTGCTCGGCGCCGACATCCAGATGGTGCTCGACGTCTGCCCGCCGCTCCCGTCGCCCGACGCGCTGATCCGCCTCGCCGTGCAGCGCACGGCCGCGTGGGCAGCGCGCGCTCGAGCCGCGCACCGGCGCGAGGACCAGGCGCTGTTCGGCATCGTGCAGGGCGGCATCGACGAGGTGCTGCGGAAGGAGAGCGCGCAGCGCACCGCCGACCTCGACTTCGACGGCTACGGCATCGGCGGGCTGTCGGTCGGCGAGACGCGCGACGAGATGGTGCCGGCGATCGCCGCCGCGACCGCTCATCTGCCCGAGGACCGCCCGCGCTACCTGATGGGCGTGGGTGACCCGGCGTCGCTCGTCGAGGCGGTGGCGCACGGTGTCGACCAGTTCGACTGCGTGATGCAGACCCGGCTCGGGCGCCACGGGACGGCCCTCACGGGCCAGGGCAAGCTGCACATCAAGAACGCGGTGCACGCGACGAGCGATGCACCGCTCGATGAGCACTGCCCGTGTGAGGTGTGCGCCCGCCACACCCGCGGGTACCTCCGGCACCTGTTCCAGGTCGGCGAACCGTCCGCATCGCGCCTGCTCAGCCTGCACAACGTTGGCTGGACGCTCGATCTGATGACCAGGATGCGGTCGGCGATCGAAGAGGGTGCCTTCGCCGAGCTGCGGGCCGAGGTCGTCGCCGTCTGGGGCTGAGCAGTGGGTTGGCGCCGCGGGTCGCTAACCTCGCTCGTTGCTGTTTCCCACGACGATAGGTGATTGATGCTCGCGTCAGCGATCCTTGCCCAGGACGACTCCGGTGGTGGCGGCGGTGCCGCGTTCCAGCTTGTCTTCTTCCTGATCATCGGCCTTGCGATGTACTTCCTGCTGATCCGTCCACAGCGGCGACGGGTGCGCGATGCCCAGCAGCTGCTGTCGACCTTGGCGGACGGCGACGAGGTGATCACCACCGGCGGCATGTACGGCTTCATCAACGCCATCGACGGTGACACGATCTGGCTCGACATCGCCGAGAACGTCGAGATCCGCGTGCACCGTTCTGCGATCTCGCGCAAGATCGATGCGGCGAAGGAGCCGGCAGGTGGTCAGCCGACCGACGACGACGAGGCTGACGAGCCGGACGACGAGAACTGAGCGATGCGCCGCCGGCCCCTCCTCGTGTCGCTGCTCGGCACGCTGTTCATCGCGTTCGGATCGCTCGCTGCCACGTTGATCGCGGACAACTCCCCGCAGCTCGGACTCGACCTGCAGGGTGGTGCGTCGGTGACGTTGCAGCCGGTCGGTGAGTACGAGTCCGCCGCGCTCGACGTGGTGCCCGACATCTATCGCTCGCGCATCGACTCGCTCGGCGTGGCGGAGCCGGAGATCCTTCGCCAGGGCGACACGATCGTCGTGAACCTTCCTGGCGTGAAGGACAAGGACCGCGCCATCGAGCTGATCGGTGTCACCGGCAAGGTGGTCTTCCGCCCGGTGACCAACCGGGTCGGACCGTTCGAGCAGCCGCTCGACCTCTCGGTGCTCGACGACGCCGCGACGAGCACGACGATCGCCGGCTCCGCCACCACTGACGCAGCGACCTCGACGACCGACGTGACGTCGACGAGCGACGTGACATCGACGAGTGCACCGTCGGCCGGATTCCGCCAGCCGGCCAGTGCCACTACGACGCCGGCGACGACCGCAGCCGAGAGCACGTCCACGGTCACCGGGGACACCGCGACCACCGTCGCCGGGGACACCGCGACCACCGTCGCGTCGTCGCCGACCGATCTGACATCGATCATCACACCGAACGCCGAGGACCTGCCCGAGGCGACGGTCGTGCTGCCGAACCGCGAGGGCACCGAGATCCTCGAGATGGGACCGGCGTTCGCGCTCGGTGAGAGCGCCATCGCCTCGTCGTCGCCCCGCCTCGTGAACGGCGAGTGGCAGGTCGAGCTCGAGCTGAAGGGTGGCGCGGAGGGCCTCGACGCCTGGAACGACTGGGCGAATCGCTGCTTCAACCGTGCGGCCGAGTGCGCGACGGGCGGCATGGCGATCGTCCTGGACCACCGGGTCATCTCCGCTCCCGTGCCGCAGACCAGCTTCTTCGACTCGCCGCAGGTGCTGATCAGCGGCGGCGTGGGTGGCTTCTCCGAGCGCGAGGCGAACGACCTCTCGAAGATCCTGCAGTACGGCTCGACACCGGTCGAGATGAAGGCACAGGCGGTGCAGACCGTCTCGGCGACACTCGGCAAGGGCTCGCTCCACGCCGGCATCGTCTCCGGGCTCATCGGCATCGGCCTCGTCCTGCTCTTCATGGTCTTCTACTACCGGTCGCTCGCTTGGATCTGCGCCGCCGGCCTGGTGATCACGGCGGCGCTGATGTGGAGCATCATCGGGTTGCTCTCGAAGACGAGCGGCCTCGCGCTCACGCTCGCCGGCATCACCGGCATCATCGTCTCCATCGGTGTCACGGTGGACTCGTACGTCGTGTTCTTCGAACGGTTGAAGGACGAGGTGCACAGCGGCAAGACGTTCCGCTCGTCGGCGCAGCGCGGGTTCAAAGCTGCGTGGCACACGATCCTCGCCGCGAACACGGTCTCCCTGATCGGCGCCGCCGTCCTGTGGTACCTGTCCGTCGGCGCCGTCCGCGGCTTCGCCTTCTTCCTCGGCCTCTCGACCCTCCTCGACATGGTCGTGGCCTACTCCTTCACCCGGCCGGCCGTGCTGCTGCTCAGCCGTTCGAAGCGCTACCAAGGTCACCGGATCCTCGGCGTCTCCTCGGAGCAGCGCGAGCTCGTCGGAGGTGCGGTATGACCACGCTCGACTCCACAGAGACCGCTGCTGGCGGCGAACCGCACGAACCGCGCCGCTCGCTCTGGTACCGGCTCTACCACGGCGAGACGGGTTTCGACTTCGTCGGTCGGCGCAAGATCGGGTTCGCCATCTCGCTCGTGCTGCTGCTCGTCACGGTCGGGTCGCTCCTCGGCCGGCAGTTGAACCTCGGGATCGACTTCGAGGGTGGTGTCTCGTGGGAGTTCAGCGCCAACGGGCTGTCGTCCGACGACGCGTCGTCGATCCTCGGCGACAACGGGATCGACGAGCGCGACGCGAAGATCCAGGAGCTCTCCGGCACCGACGGTGTCCGGTTGCGCGTCCAGACCGGCGACCAGCCGCCCGAGGTCGAGACCGCGGTGCGCGACGCCTTCGCCGAGGCCACCGGTGTCCCGGCCGAGGACGTCAGCGTCTCCACCGTGAGTCCGACGTGGGGCGAGCAGATCACGAAGAAGGCGCTCACCGCGCTGGTCGTGTTCTTCCTCCTCATCGCGGCCTACATCTCGTGGCGGTTCGAGTGGAAGATGGCCATCGCCGCGCTCGCGGCCGTGGTCCACGACATCGGGATCTCGGTCGGTGTGTACTCCGTGTTCGGCTTCGAGGTCACGCCCGCCACCGTCATCGCGTTCCTGACGATCCTCGGCTTCTCGCTCTACGACACCATCGTCGTGTTCGACAAGGTGCACGAGAACGAGCAGCGGATGGGCACGCGCGTGCCGTACGGCGACATCGTGAACCTGTCGATGAACCAGGTGCTGATGCGCTCGCTCAACACCAGCATCGCTGCCGTGCTGCCGGTGCTCTCGGTCCTGGTCATCGGGTCCGAGATCATGGGCGCGCTCGCGTTGCAGGACTTCGCCCTCGCCTTGCTCGTCGGACTGATCACGGGGTCGTACTCGTCGATCTTCATCGCCACCCCGATCCTCGCCATCCTGAAAGAGCGCGAGCCGAAGTACCGGGCGGTCAAGCAGCGGCGGGCGAACGCGGCGGAGCTCGGCCAGATCCGCCATCGCGTGGCACCGACCACGACGGGGGCGCGCAACCCGGTCGCACGGCAGCCGGGCGATCACAGCCCGGTCGATCCCGCCGCCGCGCTCACACACCCGCCGAGGCCCCGCAAGAAGCGTCGCCGCTGAGCGGCGGCGTCGCCGTATCCTGGCGGAATGACGGCCACGACGAGCTGGTTGACCGACCTCATCCGAGACATCCCGGACTACCCCAAGCCCGGTGTGACGTTCCGCGACATCACGCCGTTGCTCGGTGATCCCGAAGGTTTCGAGCGCTCGATCAACGAGCTCGTCGAGCGGTTCTCCGAGGTCCCGGTCGACCGTGTGCTCGGCATCGAGGCGCGCGGCTTCATCGTCGCCGCGCCGGTCGCGTACCGCATCGGCGCCGGCTTCGTGCCGGTGCGCAAGGCCGGAAAGCTGCCATGGGCCGTCGCCCGTGAGGAGTACGAGCTCGAGTACGGCACGGACAAGCTCGAGATCCACCGCGACGCACTGCATCCGGGTGAGCGGGTGCTGATCATCGACGACGTGCTCGCGACCGGTGGTACCGCCCGCGCCGCGGCCCGGCTCGTCGAGGCACTGAGTGGCGTCGTCGCCGGCCTCGGCTTCGTCATCGAGCTCGAGCCGCTCGGTGGACGCGCGACGTTGGGAGAGCGCCAGGTCGAGAGCCTGGTGCGGTACTGAGGTAGCAACCGTGGGCACCGTCGACCGAGTTCTTCCTTGGCGACGGCACACCCCTGCGCCGGCGGAAGAGCTCGCGCCGCTGCTGGCCACGTACAAGCAACGCCACCCACGCGCCCCCGTGTCGATGGTGACGCGCGCGTACGAGGTCGCCGCGCGCGCTCATGGCACGCAACGGCGCTCGAGCGGCGAGGCGTACATCAACCACCCGATCTCCGTGGCCCGGATCGTCGCCGAGATCGGCCTCGACGAGATCTGCCTCGCAGCTGCCCTCCTGCACGACGCGGTCGAGGACACCGAGATGACCGTCGCCGACGTCGAGGCCTCGTTCGGCGCCGAAGTGGCGACGATCGTCGACGGCGTCACGAAGCTCGAGCGCATCCACTTCGACTCGAAGGAGGCGCAGCAGGCCGCGACGATGCGCAAGATGCTCGTCGCGATGGCGCGCGACATCCGCGTCCTGATCATCAAGCTCGCCGACCGGCTGCACAACATGCGGACGATCGCCGGCGTCCCAGCGGACAAGCAGTACCGCATCGCACAGGAGACGCTCGACATCTACGCGCCGCTCGCGCACCGCCTCGGGATGCAGGAGCTGAAGCAGCAGCTCGAGGATCTCGCGTTCTCGGCGTTGTACCCGAAGCGCTACGCCGAGCTCGACCACCTCGTGTCGACCCGCAGCCCCGAGCGCGAGGTGTACCTCGCACGCGTCGTCGCCGAGGTTCGCCAGCGGCTCGGCGACCTGAACGTGAACGCCGACATCACCGGGCGCGGGAAGCACCTCTGGAGCATCTACGAGAAGATGGTCGTGAAGGGGCGAGAGTTCGACGAGATCTTCGACCTCGTGGCGATCCGCGTCATCGTCGAGTCGGTGAAGGACTGCTACGCCGCGCTCGGATGCATCCATGGTCAGTGGCGTCCGGTGGTCGGGCGGTTCAAGGACTACATCGCGATGCCGAAGTTCAACCTGTACCAGTCGCTCCACACGACGGTCATCGGTCCGAACGGCAAGGCGGTCGAGGTCCAGATCCGCACGCGCGAGATGCACCAGCGCGCCGAGTGGGGCGTCGCCGCGCACTGGGCCTACAAGGACGGGATCTCGGCGCAGGACATCGACTGGCTGAACCGCATCCTCGACTGGCAGGCGGACAGCGCCGATCCCGCGCAGTTCATGGACAACCTGAAGACCGACCTCGAGCAGGACGAGGTCTTCGTGTTCACGCCGAAGGGGAAGGTCATCGAACTGCCGATCGGCTCCACGCCGGTCGACTTCGCGTACGCGATCCACACCGAGATCGGTCACACGTGCATCGGTGCGAAGGTCAACGGCCAGCTCGTGCCGCTCAACTACCAGCTCCGCTCGGGCGACTCGTGCGAGGTCTTCACCTCGAAGGTCGAGAGTGCGGCGCCGACGCGCGACTGGTTGCAGTTCGTCGCATCCCCGCGAGCGCGCAACAAGATCCGCCAGTGGTTCTCGCGCGAGCGCCGCGAGGACATGTACGAGGCAGGCCGTGAGGAGCTGACGAAGGAGCTGCGTCGGGAACGACTGCCGGCGCAGCGGATCCTCACCTCCGACCACCTCGCGAGCGAGGCCACAGCGGCGAACTACCTCGACACCGAAGCGCTGCTCGTGGCGATCGGGGAGCACCGCATCTCCGCCCGCTCGATCGCGCAGCGGATCGCGCGCGCCTACCGGGCCGGTGAGGACGACGACGAGCAACTGCCCGCCAGCGTGCAACATCCGCGCAGCTCGCGGGCGCTGAGTGGCAAGCGCAACGTCGGCGTCCACGTGGAAGGGCTCGACGACGTCCTCGTCCGGCTCTCGAAGTGCTGCACGCCGGTGCCGGGCGACATGATCATCGGGTTCGTCACCCGTGGCCGTGGTGTGAGCGTGCACCGCGCCGATTGCGCCAACGCGGTGTCCCTGGCCGTCGGCCAGACCGCCCGGCTGATCGACGTCGAGTGGGACGACGAGTCAGCGGACGCCATCTTCCGCGCGAGCGTCGAGGTGGTCGCGCTCGATCGCTCCAAGCTCCTCCGGGACGTGGCGAACGCGCTGTCCGACCACCACGTGAACATCGTCGCCTGCTCGACGCACACCGGCAACGACCGCATCGCGAAGATGCGCTTCGAATTCGAGATGGCCGACCCCAGCCACCTCGAAGCCGTGATGCGCACGATCAAGACCATCGACGCCGTCTACGACGCCTACCGCATCGTCCCCGGCAAGCACGGGTAGCGGTCAGCGCAATCGACGAGGCGGAGGTCACCTGGTCCGGTAGCCTCGCCCGACGTGCCCGAGTTCCAGACCAGCCCAGGAACGCGAGACATCCTGCCGCCCGATTCGACGAGGTTCCGAGAGCTCGTCGGCGTCTTCGCGAGCGTCGTGGCACCGGCAGGGTACGGCGAGATCATCACACCGATGTTCGAGGACCTCGGCGTCTTCCACCGGCTCGGCGAAGCGACGGATGTCGTCACCAAGGAGATGTACGACTTCGTCGACAAGGGTGGCCGGCACATCGCGCTGCGTCCCGAGCAGACGGCCGGTGTCGTGCGGGCGTTCGTGCAGCACTCACCGCAGATGCCGTGGAAGGTGTGGTACGCGGGACCGAACTTCCGCTACGAGAAGCCGCAGCTCGGGCGCTACCGGCAGTTCGACCAGGTCGGCGTCGAGGTGCTCGGTGTCGACGATCCTTACCTCGATGTCGAGGTCATCAGCCTTGCGTCGCAGTTCTACGAACGGCTCGGGCTCCGTCGCGTCACGTTGCTGCTGAACAGCCTGGGGAACCCCGACGAGCGGGCGAGGTACGTCGCGGCGTTGACCGCCCACTTCGCCGCGAACCTCGACGCGCTGAGCCCCGAGTCCCGGGTCACGCTGCAGAAGAACCCGCTGCGCGTGCTCGACTCGAAGCGTGAACAGGACGCAGCGCTCGTCGAGGCGGCACCGCACATCGAGCACTTCTACTCCGACGAGACCGCCGCGCACTTCGCGACCGTGTGCACCGGGCTGCAGGCCCTCGGGGTGGCGTACGTCCTCGCGCCCCGGCTCGTCCGCGGGCTCGACTACTACCGCCGGACGACGTTCGAGTTCATCGCCGACGTGCTCGAGGGCGCGCAGAACGCCGTGGGCGGCGGCGGCCGGTACGACGGGCTCGCCGAGGACCTCGGTGGACCGTCGACGCCGGGGATCGGCTTCGCGCTGGGAATCGATCGCACGCTGCTCGCCTGTGACCTCGAAGAGGCGTTTCCCGCCCCCGAGCTCGCACCGCAGGTCTTCGTCGTCGACACGACCGGTGGCCACGAGGCCTTGATCCTCTCGAGCGAGCTGCGCGCCGCCGGCATCCGCGCCGACCGCGCGTTCGAGAACCGCAGCATGAAGAGCCAGATGAAGGCGGCCGATCGGTCGCAGGCCGTCGTCGCCATCATCGTCGGCAGCAACGAACGTGACAGTGACACCCTCGTCGTCCGGCCGCTCCGCGACGGCGGCGAGCAGGTCGTCATCCCCCGCGTCTCCGTCCTCGACACCGTCAGAAGGCACCTCGAACCATGAGCATGCGCACCCACTACAGCGGTTCGCTCCGCGCCGAGCACATCGGCCAGACCGTCAGCTTGTGCGGCTGGGTCGCCCGCCGCCGGGAGCACGGCGAGCACCTCGCCTTCGTCGACGTGCGCGACCACACCGGGCTCGTGCAGTGCGTCGTCGACAACGCGGTCGACGTCCGCAGCGAGTACGTGGTGCGGGTGACCGGTGTCGTGCGGCACCGCCCGGAGGGCACGGTCAACGCGAACCTGCCGACCGGCGAGATCGAGGTCGGCGAGTGCGTGGTCGAAGTGCTCAACTCTGCGGAGACGCCACCGTTCCCGATCGACGCGCGCGCCGACGATGTCGTCGAGACGACACGGCTGCAGTACCGCTACCTCGACATCCGCCGGGAACGGATGCAGCGCAACCTCCGGATCCGCGCGGTCGTCAACTCGGCTTCGCGGCGGGCGATGGAGCGTCAGGGGTTCGTCGAGGTCGAGACGCCGATGCTCGTCCCGTCGACGCCCGAGGGTGCCCGGGAGTTCCTCGTGCCCTCGCGCCAGACGCCGGGCTCGTTCTACGCGCTCCCGCAGTCGCCGCAGCTGTTCAAGCAGCTGCTGATGGTCGCCGGCGTCGATCGCTACTACCAGATCGCCCGCTGCCTTCGCGACGAGGACCTCCGGGCCGACCGGCAGTACGAGTTCATGCAGCTCGACGCGGAGATGAGCTTCGCGACGCAGGACGACGTGCTCGCCGCGATCAGTGAGGCAGTGCTCGACGCTGCCGAAGCAGTGACGGGGGAGCGGCCGCCGCCGATCGAGCAGATCAAGTGGCGTGAGGCGATGGAGCGCTTCGGCGTCGACAAGCCCGATCTCCGCTTCGGCATGGAGCTGACCGAGCTCACGCCGATCTTCGCGGCGACCGAGTTCAAGGCGTTCGCCGGAGCGGCGTCGATCAAGGGCATCCGCGTGAAGGGCAGGGCAGAGGAGTTCGGCCGCAGCAAGCTCGACGGGCTGACCGATCGGGCCAAGCAACTCGGCGCGAAGGGCCTCGTGTGGATGAAGGTCAGCCGCGATGGTGCGCTCGAGGCGCCGGTCGTCAAATTCCTGTCGGAGGCCGAGCAGCGCGCGATCTGCTCGACGCTCGCCGCCGAGCCGGGCGACCTGCTGCTGATCGTCGCCGACGAGTGGGAGACGGCGTGCGAGGTGCTCGGCCAGCTGCGCAACGACCTCGGGCGCCCGCCGGTGCACGAGGGCCCGTATCGCTACGTGTGGGTGACCGAGTTCCCGCTGTTCGTCGGCGTCGACAAGGAGACCGGCCGGCCGAAGCCTGGTCACCACCCCTTCTGTCATCCCCACCCGGACGACATCGCGCTGTTCGAGACCGACCCGCTCCAGGTCCGGTCGCTCGCCTACGACCTCGTGCTGAACGGTTGGGAGCTCGGGTCCGGTTCGATCCGGATCCACGAGCCGGCGCTGCAACGGCGGATCTTCAACCTGCTCGGCATCTCGGACGAGGAAGCCGACCGCCGCTTCGGCTTCTTCCTCGCGCCGTTCAAGTACGGCGCTCCGCCGCACGGCGGCTTCGCCTTCGGCATCGACCGCCTGGTGGCGATCCTCGCCGGCGAGGAGAACATCCGCGAGGTGATCGCCTTCCCGAAGACGCAGTCCGGCTCCGATCCGATGACGAACGCGCCGACTGCCGTCGACAACCGCCAGCTCGGCGACCTCGGCATCCGCGTCGTCCCGCCGCCCTCCTGACCGGGGTGGGCGTGCAGCGGTTCCGGGCGGGGGTGGTGCTCGTGGTGCGTCACCACGGTGACGACCGGGTGCTCGCGTTCGAACGAGCCGACATCCCCGGCTCGTGGCAGCTCCCCCAGGGTGGGATCGAGGACGGTGAGGAGCCGATCGAGACCGCGTGGCGCGAGCTCCAGGAGGAGACCGGGCTCGGCACCGACGACGTCGAGCTCGTCGACGAGCACCCGGAGTGGGTCGTCTACGAGCTGCCGGCCGAGCTCCGCGCCGGCAAGACCGGCCGGGGTCAAGCGCAGCGCTGGTTCACGTTCCGCACTCGCTCGGCCGACGTGGCGCCGACACCGGACGGCCGCGAGTTCGTCGCCTGGCAGTGGGTCGATCCGGCATGGTTGGTCGATCACGTCGTCGAGTTCCGTCGCCAGGGGTACCGTCGAGTCCTGCGTGGGTGACGATCTCTTCAGTGCAGCAGCCTCGGAGCGACTTCGGGCGCAGGCCCCGCTCGCGGCGCGCCTGCGTCCACGGACCCTCGACGAGGTGGTCGGCCAGGAGCACCTCGTCGGACCCGGGCGGCCGATGCGCCGGCTCGTCGAGCAGGACCGGCTGACCTCGGCGATCCTCTGGGGCCCGCCCGGAACGGGGAAGACGACGCTGGCAGAGGTGGTCGCGCTGACCACCGAGCGGGCCTTCGAGCGGCTCTCCGCCGTCTCCGCCGGCGTGAAGGACGTGCGCGAGGTGATCGAGCGCGCCCGCGACCGGCTCGGCCAGCACGGGCGGGGCACGATCCTCTTCCTCGACGAGATCCACCGGTTCTCGAAGTCGCAGCAGGATGCCCTGCTGCCGGCGGTCGAGGACGGCACGCTCACGCTGATCGGCGCGACGACGGAGAACCCGTTCTTCGAAGTCAACCCGCCGTTGCGCAGCAGGTCGACGCTCTTCCGCCTCGAGCCGCTGGATCGCGCCGCGATCGAGACGCTCGTGCGCCGCGGGCTCGATGCAGAAGCCGCGACGGCCGACGAGGACGCGATCGCCCACCTGCTCGACCGGGCCGGCGGCGACGGGCGCCAGGTGCTCACGTCGCTCGAGGTCGCCGTCGCCCTCGCCCGGCCGGGCACTGTCACCGCAGAGCACGTCGAGGCCGCACTCGGCACGAGCGCGCTGCGCTACGGCCGTGACGACCACTACGACGTCATCAGCGCGTTCATCAAGAGCATCCGCGGGAGCGATCCCGACGCCGGCCTCTACTGGCTCGCGCGCATGCTCGAGGCGGGCGAGGACGCCCGGTTCGTCGCCCGCCGTCTCGTCATCCTCGCCAGCGAGGACGTCGGCATGGCCGACCCGCAGGCGCTCCTCGTCGCCGTCGCTGCCGCCCACGCGGTCGAGCACGTCGGTCTGCCGGAGGCACAGCTCAACCTCGCCCAGGCGGTCGTCCACCTCGCGACGGCCCCGAAGAGCAATCGGGCCGCGCTCGGCATCTGGAACGCCCGCAGCGACGTGCGTGAGGGCAAGGTCGGCGAGGTGCCGGCCCACCTTCGCGACGCGCACTACGCCGGCGCGGGATCCATCGGACACGGCACCGGGTACGACTACCCTCATGACGACCCGAGAGGCTGGGTGGCGCAGCAGTACCGGCCGAGCGAGCTGGCCGACCGCCGCTACTACGAACCCTCCCGGCACGGGTTCGAGCAGGAGGTCGCACGCCGGATGGCGCAGTGGCACGAGGGAGCAGAGGAGGACCAGGGATGACAGCAGGCGAGCTCGCGATCGTCCTGGGCACGGTGCTGTGCGCGATCGGGTTCGCCGCGCTCGTCGTCGTGCTGCTGCGCGTCCTCGACACCCTGCGCGCCCTGCGCAGCGAGGTCGAGCACCTGCGGTCGGAGACGCAACCGCTCCTGCGAGAGCTCCGGTCGTCGGTCGACGACGCCCGTGACGACCTCGACCGCTTCGACCGTGTGCTCGGCTCGGCCGAGGCGATCAGCGGCGCCGTGGCCGGCACGAGCCGGGTTGCGAGAGCAGCGTTGAGCGCGCCCATGATCAAGACCGTCGCGCTGGCGTCCGGCACCAGCCGCACCGCCCGCCGGCTCCGTCGCAAGGAACGAGGTTCAGCATGATGAAGCGCGTCACATGGTTCGCCGCCGGCATGGCGGCAGGGGCTGCAGGCAGCACGTACGCGGCGAGGAAGGTCAAGAAGACCGCCCGCGCGCTGAAGCCGAGCAACGTCGCCCGAAGCGCGGTCGGGCGGGTGAAGTCGAAGGGTCGGGACGTCGCCGAGGCCGTGCGTGACGGTCGCGAGGCGATGCGGGCCAAGGAAGCCGAGCTCCGCACCCGTCACGACCGCGACGGAGCACCTCCGCGCCCCGGGCAGGTGATCGTGCTCGAGGACGTGCGCGACGCGAACGCCCGGCGCGCCGCGCGCTGACCGCGTGCGGACCTCCTCGAGCGGGCGCCTCGCGCTGCTCGCAGCGCTGATCCTCGCGGGGTGTTCCGGGAGCAGCAACGACCGGTCGGACGACACGGCAGCCGTGACGTCCGTCGTCACGTCGCCGCTCGACCCCGGTTCGGTCACAGCGGGACCGAACAGCCCTCCGACCACGGCGGCGCGCCCGATCGTCGAGCTCCCGGCCAACGGCTCCGTGCTCGTCGCCGACGGCGCCGCACTCGTCTTCTACGCGCCGGACGGCTCGCAGGTGGGCAGCGCCGACATCGTGCTGCGCGACGAGCCGTTGCTCGAGCTGGGCGGCAACCGCGCGCTCGGTGTGACCGACGCGGGCAGCGTCGTGGTGCTCGACGGGAGCGCCGGCACGGCAGAGGTCGTCGAGGCCATCGACGTCCCCGACGGGGCGCGATTGAACCGCGACGTGATCGGCGGTGGCGAGCGCTTCACCATCGCCCAGGTCGGCGACGACCCATACCTGGTCGACCTCGACGCGTCGACCGCGACGTTGCTCACGACGATCACCTCGATCGGCCGCCGCGTCCAGGGCTGGCGGTTCAGCAGCGACGAGCGCTTCGTCGCCAGCACCGGCACGTACCTGACGCTGATCCCGACCGCGGATCCTGCGCAGGCCTCGGCACTGGCAGAGCTGAGCGGGTGCGTCTCGATCGACGCCTCCGGCCGGCTGCTCGTGAGCGAGACCGGCGGTGAGATCGGATCGGTCAGCCTCGCAACTGTCGAGGACCCCGCAGCGAAGCAAGCGCTCTTCGCCGGCGCGACGAAGTGCGCGCTCTGGTGGGGCGATCGCATCGTCGCCTACGGCACCGGAGCACTCGTCGAGCTCCACGCCGACGGCACGACCACGGAGCTGCTCGACCTGGAGCCCGGACAGGTCGTCACGATGCCGGTGGCCGGGCACCCGGAGCTGGTGTCGGTCTCCGGGGGCGTCAACCCGAACCAGTGGTTCTGGCTGCAGCCCGACAACTCGATGCTCCCGCTCCCCGAGGCGGAGGGCGGCAGGTACGTCGATGTCGTCGGTGACGTCGCGGCGTTCGCCCTCGACTCGTCGGCGGGGTTCGACCTCGTCGTCGCCTCTGGCCTGGGTGGAACGACCAACGTCACCCCGTTCACGGACGACCGACTGGGCACCCGCGTCCTCGACATCGGTGGTGCGGCCTACGTCGGCGCAGCGGACGGCACGTCGGTCGTCCGGGTCGAGGGCGGCACCTCGACGGCCGTCGTCGACGGCGCCTCCGAGTTCGTCCTCGCTGCCGATCGCAGCGGCCTGCTCGCGGTGGCGCTGCCAGAGGGCGTCGCGATCATCGGTCCGGCCGACCCGGCCGCCCGCACGGCACTCGGTCCCGGCCGGCCGATCGCCTGGCTCTCGGCCTGACCTGGTGACGGAACCGCCCGGTCCACGGCCTGACCGGCCAGTAGGCTCGATGCACCATGTCGAAGCGCCCCACGACCGCCAACGAGCTGCGCAACGCATTCTGCAGCTTCTTCTCCGAGCGCGGGCACACGCTGGTTCCGTCGGCCAGCCTGATCCCGCACGATCCGACGGTCCTGTTCACGGTCGCAGGCATGGTGCCCTTCAAGCCCTACTTCACCGGCGACGAGGCGGCCCCCTTTCCCCGCGCCGTGAGCGTGCAGAAGTGCGCCCGCGCCGGCGGCAAGCACAACGATCTCGACGACGTCGGCCGGACGAAGCGGCACCTCGTGTTCTTCGAGATGCTCGGCAACTTCAGCTTCGGCGACTACTTCAAGGCCGATGCGATCCCGTGGTCGTGGGAGCTCGTCACCGAGGTGTTCGGCTTCGACGGCGATCGGCTCTGGATCACCGTCCACGAGAGCGACGACGAGGCCGAGCAGCGCTGGCACGAGCAGGTCGGCGTCCCGATGGACCGGATCCAGCGCCTCGGCGACAAGGACAACTTCTGGCAGATGGGCGAGACCGGGCCATGCGGGCCGTGCTCCGAGATCCACATCGACCGCGGCCCGGCGTTCGGCCCGGAAGGCGGACCCCTCGGTGATCCGCAGGGCGACCGCTTCATGGAGTTCTGGAACCTCGTCTTCATGCAGTTCAACCAGGCGCCGGACGGCACGCGCACGCCCTTGCCGCGGCCGTCGATCGACACCGGTGCCGGCCTCGAGCGGATCCTGACGCTCATCCAGGGCGTCGACGCGGTCTGGGAGACCGACCTGATGGCGCCGATCATCGAATCGGCCTGCAGCGCGACCGGCAAGACCTACCGCCCGGGCGACTACGACGACGGTGACAGCTTCAGTCTGCGGGTGCTCGCCGAGCATGCCCGCTCGGGCGCGATGCTCGTCTCGGACGGCGTCTTCCCCTCGAACGAGAACCGCGGCTACGTGCTCCGGCGGATCCTGCGTCGCGCCATCCGCCACGCGTACCTGCTCGGCGCGGAGAAGCTCGTGATGCCGTCGCTCGTCGACACGGCGATCACCGTGATGAGCGATGCCTACCCCGAGCTGGCGGCGAATCGCGACTTCGTGATGGGTGTGATCACACGCGAAGAGGAGCGCTTCCGTCAGACGCTGAAGACCGGCCTGACGATCCTCGACCGGGAGCTCGGCGAAGGTGGTTCGACGCTCAGCGGCAGCGCGGCGTTCATGCTCCACGACACGTACGGCTTCCCGCTGGAGGTGACGACCGAGATCACTGCCGAGCGTGGGGTCGACGTCGACATCGACGGGTTCAACACGGAGATGACCGAGCAGCGCGTGCGGGCCAAGGCCGCCCGCAAGGCCGGTGGCACCGCTGACGACGAGCGCGTCGACGAGTACCGGGAGATCGTCGAGCAGTTCGGCGTCAGTGAGTTCGTCGGCTACCAGCAGGACGCCGTCGAGGCCCGCGTGCTCGCCGTGCTCCCGACCGACGACGGTGCGCTGGAGGTGTTCATCGACCGCACCCCATTCTACGCGGAGAGCGGCGGTCAGGTCGGCGACTCCGGCACGATCACCACCGAGACCGGCGTGTTGCGCGTCGTCGACTGCACGTTCGCGCTCCCCGGCTTGCGACGGCACGTCGCCCACGTCGAGTCCGGTCAGGTGCTGGTCGGCCAGACCGCGCAGGTCGCGATCGACGTCGAGCTCCGCGACGCCACGCGCCGCAACCACACCGCGACCCACCTGCTGCACTGGGCGCTGCGGAACGTGCTCGGGGAGCACGTGAAGCAGGCGGGGTCACTCGTGTCGCCGGGCCGGCTGCGGTTCGACTTCAGCCACTACGCGGCGGTCACCCCGGAGGAGATCGAGCGCATCGAGCAGCTCGTCAACGACGAGGTGCTGGCGAACGAACCGGTGCGCGCCTACGAGACGACCAAGGACGAGGCGGCGGCGATGGGCGCGATCGCGTTCTTCGGCGACAAGTACGGCGACATGGTGCGCGTGCTCGAGGCCGGTTCGAAGAGCCTCGAGCTCTGTGGCGGCACGCACGTGCGCGCGACGGGCGACATCGGCACGGTCAAGATCGTGAGCGAAGGATCGATCGGCTCCAACCTCCGCCGCATCGAGGCGGTCACCGGCATGGCCAGCGTCGCACTGCTGCAGCGGGACGAGCGCATGCTCGGCGAGGCGGCTCGCCTCGTGGGCAGCAAGGCCGACGACCTGCTCGACGGCGTGCAGCGCAAGCTCGACGAGATCAGGGCGCTGCAGGACGAGCTGAAGCTGCTCCGCGGGAAGCTCGCAACGGGTCGCGCCGCCGAGCTCGCCAGCGACGCGAAGGACGGGGTCGTCGTCGCCCGCGTGGACGGCCTCACCCCCGGCGACCTGCGTGATCTCGCACTCGCCGTTCGGCAGCAGCCCGGGATCACGACCGTCGTGCTCGGCGGCGAGACGGACACCGGTGGTGCCTCGCTGGTCGCTGCCGTCACGCCCGGCAACGGCCAGGCCGCGGACCTCATCAAGGACGCGGCGAAGGCCGTTCGCGGCGGTGGCGGCGGGAAGGGCGATGTCGCGGTGGCGGGCGGCAAGGACCCCGGGGGACTCGACGAGGCCCTCTCGATCGCGAGGATCGCCGCGACGCGCGGGTGACCATCGTGCGCGCCCTGGGGATCGATCTGGGTTCGAAGCGGATCGGCATCGCAGTGTCCGACCGCAGCGGCACGATCGCGACGCCGCTGCTCGTGCTGCAACGGGCCGGCCGTCACGCCGACGATCACCGGCGCATCGCCGCGCTCGTCGTCGAGGAGGAGGCAGAGCGCGTCGTGGTCGGTCTGCCGCTGTCGCTCTCGGGTGAGATCGGACCAGCTGCGAAGGGTGCCATCGCCGAAGCGGAGCAGCTGGCTACCGTGGTCGGCGTGCCTGTCGAGACCTACGACGAGCGTCTCACCACCGTCACCGCCGACCGCGTGCTGATGGAGTTCAAGATGCGCGCCCAGGCCCGCCGTCGGGTCGTCGACAAGGTCGCCGCGGCAGTGATGCTCCAGTCCTGGCTCGACTCGCGATCGGCCCGCGCGGCTGCGGACGCACGCACATGACCGTCGACGACCAGATCGTTCGCCCTGGGCCTCCGGACGACCGGCCTCCGGCCGACCGGCACGACGCCGACTGGCACGAGGACGACTGGGATGCCCCCGACCTGGTGCCCGTCTACGACGTGGAGCTGCCCGTGCGTTCGCGCCCATGGGTACGTCGGATCCTGGCGGGCGTCGCGCTGCTCCTCGTCGCCGCGCTGCTGATCGGCGGCGCGATCGGGATGTGGATGATCCGCCAGGTCAACCCGCCCGGCGATGCCGGCGACCCGGTGACGTTCACGGTCGCCGAAACCGACGACCTCGAGTCGATCACGAACCGGTTGAAGGAGCAGGGGATCATCACGAACACCGGGGTGTTCGACTGGTACGTGAAGCGCAAGGGTGGCCTCGAGCCGGTGGCCGGCTACTACTTGATCCGGCCGATGGACACGATGGGCAACATCGTCGCCGTGCTCCGCACACCGCCGGCACAGACCTACACCAGGGTCACCTTCCCGGAGGGCTTCACGATCCGCCAGATCGGCCGCCGGTTGTCGCAGACCGTCACCCGGCTCAACGAGCAGGCCTTCGTCGCCGCCGCGACGGACGGTTCGATCGTCTCCGCGTACTCGCAGCCCGGCCAGCCGAGCCTGGAGGGGCTGCTGTTCCCCGACACGTATCAGGTGGCGGGCAACGAGACCGAGCCCGACGTCATCAAGCGGCTCGTCGAGCTGATGGAGCGCGTCGGGCGCCAGGAGGGCGTCGACCAGGCTCCCAACCGGTTGCTGCGCACGCCGTACGAGGTGCTCACCATCGCTTCGATGATCGAGCGCGAGGCTGCGGTCGACGAGGACCGGGCGAAGATCGCCCGAGTGATCTACAACCGGCTCAGCCGCGGCATGCCGCTGCAGATCGACGCCACGCTGTACTACGGGCAGGACCCCGACCTGCCGTTCGACGAGCTGCGTGCGATCGACAGCCCCTACAACACCTACCTCTACCCGAACCTGCCGCCGACGCCGATCGCCAACCCCGGACGGGCGTCGATCAGGGCTGCGATGAACCCGGCCCCGAACCCGCTGCAGACCGACCCGCTCTGCCGTGACCTGCCGGCCGGAGAGCCGTGCGAGTACATCTACTACGTGCTCGCCGACGAGAACGGCGGTCATGCGTTCGCGGCGACGCTCGCCCAGCACGAGGCGAACGTCGCCGCCGCCCGGGCCGCCGGCATCATCCCGTGATCAGTGGGTCGACGCGGCTCGCCGCCGTGATCGGCGCCCCGGTCCGCCACAGCCTCTCGCCGGCGATCCACAACGCGGCGTTCCTCGCGACCGGGCTCGACTGGGTCTACGTCGCGCTCGCGGTCGAGGCCGGCCGGGTGCCGGAGGCGATCGCCGGCATGCGCGCGCTCGGGATCGGCGGGCTGAGCGTCACGATGCCGCACAAGGAAGCCGTGCACGACGCGGTCGACGTGCTGGACGCTGCTGCCGCCGCACTACGAACCGTCAACACCGTGGTACCGCTGCCCGACGGACGGCTGGCTGGGCACACGACGGACGGCGCCGGCTTCGTCGACTCGCTCCGGCTCGATGCCGGTGTCGACCCGGCGGGCATGCGCGTGGCCGTGCTCGGTGCCGGCGGTGCCGCCCGAGCGGTCGTCGACGCGCTCGCCCGCGCCGGCGCGGCCGAGGTCGTCGTCGTGAACCGCTCTGCTGACCGAGGCGTCGCCGCGGCCGCGCTCGCCGGTGCCGCCGGACGCGCCGGCACGCTGGCCGACGTCGCCACCGCCGACCTCGTCGTCAACGCGACGTCGATCGGCATGGGGACGGAGGAGCTGCCACTCGACCCAGCACTGCTGCACGGCGGCCAGGTGGTCGCCGACCTCGTGTACCACCCGCTCGACACGGCCCTCCTTCGTGCTGCGCGGGCGGCCGGGGCTCGCCCCGTGGACGGACTCGGCATGCTCGTCCATCAGGCCGCCCGCGCGTTCCGGCTGTGGACCGGCGTCGACGCGCCGGTGGCGGTGATGCGCGACGCCGCGGTGGCCGAGATCGCCGCCCGACGCTCCCCGAACTGATCCGATCCGATCGGGAGCCCGCCGGTACCATTGCGCAGATGCTCCGGTACCTCACCGCAGGCGAGTCCCATGGCCAGGCTCTCGTCGTCATCGTCGAGGGGTTGCCGGCCGGGCTGCCGATCACCGAGGACGAGGTCGCGAGCGAGCTCGCTCGCCGTCGCCTGGGCTACGGCCGGGGCCCACGGCAACGGTTCGAGGCCGACGAGCTGACGTTGGTCGGTGGTGTGCGCCACGGCCGGACGCTCGGGTCACCGGTGGCGATCGAGATCAAGAACAGCGAATGGTTCCGCTCCGACAAGTGGCACGAGGAGATGTCGCCCGCGCCGGGAGCGACGAAGGACCCGTTGACGCAGGTGCGTCCCGGCCACGCCGATCTCGCCGGCATGCAGAAGTACGGCTTCACCGACGCCCGCGACGTGCTCGAGCGGGCGAGCGCCCGCGAGACCGCGGCCCGCGTCGCTGCCGGCGCGCTCGCGAAGAAGCTGCTCGCCACGCTCGGCATCGAGATCATCTCGCACGTGATCCAGCTGGGTCCGGCTCGTTCGAAGTCGATCACCCGCCCGCTCCCCACCGACCTCGCCGCGATCGACGCGTCAGCGGTGCGCTGCTTCGATCCAGCCGCCGAGGATGAGATGATCGAGGAGATCAAGGCCGCAGCCCACGACGGCGACTCGCTCGGCGGCATCGTCGAGGTGCTCGCGTACGGCGTGCCGGTCGGCCTCGGCAGCCACGTCCACTGGGATCGCAAGCTCGACGCGCTGCTCGCCCAGGCGGTGATGAGCATCCAGGCGGTGAAGGGCGTCGAGATCGGTGACGGCTTCGAGGTCGCCGGCCGGCGGGGTTCCGACGCCCACGACCCGATCACGTGGGACGCCGCGGCGGGGGAGTACCGCCGTGAGTCCGCTCTGGCGGGCGGAACGGAGGGCGGGATGACGACGGGCGAGGTCGTGGTCGTGCGGGCGGCGATGAAGCCGCTCGCCACGTTGAACCGCCCGACGCTGAAGACCGTCGACACGGTCACCAAGGAAGCGACCGTGAGCTTCCGGGAGCGGACGGACGTGACCGCCGTGCCGGCGATGGGCGTCGTCGCGGAGACGATGGTCGCGCTCGTCCTCGCCGCCGAGGCACAGCGGAAGTTCGGTGGCGACTCCGTGGACGAGTTCGTCCGCAATGCGGACGCGTTCCGGGCGACGTTGCCCTGACTGGCCGGGCGAGGTGAAGGCCGGTGATCCGAAGCACCTCGTGCTCATCGGCATGATGGGCGTGGGCAAGACGACGGTCGGGCGACTGGTCGCAGAGCGGCTCGGCCGGCAGCTGTACGACAGCGACGCGCTGATCGAGGAGCGCACCGGGCGGACGGTGCGCGAGATCTTCGCGAGCGACGGCGAGGACGCGTTCCGCGCGCTCGAGTCAGAGGTGTTGATGGAGGCCTTGGCGCACGCCGAGCCGCTGGTCATCGCCGCCGCGGGTGGTGTCGTCCTGCGGCCGGAGAACCGGGCTGCGCTGCGGGACGCGCACGCGCGCGTCGTCTGGCTGAGCGCAGCGCCAGAGCTGCTCGTCGAGCGCGTTCGCAGCGGCGGGCACCGACCGCTCCTCGACGACGATCCCGAGGGAACCCTGCAACGGATGCACGAGCAGCGCGCTGCGCTCTATCGCGAGGTCGCGGACGCGATCGTGCGCGTCGACGGTCGTTCCGTCGGCGAGGTCGTCGACGCGGTGCTGCGATGATCCGCGTCACCGTGCCGCTCGGCGAGCGGTCGTACGACGTGCTCGTCGGCTCGGGCGCCCGCCACGAGCTCGCCGGCCTGTTGCCCGGTACGACCCGCCGTGCCGTGGTGGTCACCCAGGCGGCGATCCCGCTCGTGGTCGATCCGGGTGTGCCGCACGAGGTCGTCACGATCGGCTCGGGGGAGGAGTGCAAGACGCTGGCGACGATCGAGTCGTTGTGCCGGAGCTTCGCCCGCTTCGGCCTCACACGGAACGACTGCGTGATCGGGGTCGGCGGCGGCATGGTGACCGACGTGGCCGGCTTCGCCGCGGCGACGTGGCACCGCGGTGTTCCCGTCGTCCACGTCGCGACGTCGCTGCTGGGCATGGTCGACGCGGCGATCGGCGGCAAGACCGGTGTCAACCTGCCAGAGGGCAAGAACCTCGTCGGTGCCTTCTGGCAGCCGAGTGCCGTCGTGTGCGACCTCGACGCGCTGGTCTCGCTCCCTGCGCGCGAGCTGCGCTGCGGGCGCGGCGAGATGGCGAAGTACCACTTCCTCACTGGCGACGATCTGCTGGCGATGGACGACGAGCACCGGATCGCCCGGTGCGTCGAGATCAAGGCGGAGGTCGTTGCCGCGGACGAGCGCGAAGGTGGCCGTCGCGCGCTGCTCAACTACGGGCACACGCTCGCCCACGCGTTGGAGATCGCGACCGACCACGCGATCGCGCACGGCGAGGCCGTCGGCATCGGCCTCGTCTTCGCCGCCCACCTCGCGCGCACCTTGCAGCGCATCGACGACGCGCGCGTCCTCGATCACTACGACGTCGTCGGACGCGCCTACGGGCTCGACTCGAACCTGCCGCCCGGTCTCGACGCGGCGGAGCTCGTCGGCTTGATGGCGCGCGACAAGAAGGCGCTCGACGGTCTGACCTTCGTGCTCGACGGTCCGCTGGGTGTCGAGGTCGTCGAGCGCGTCGAGCCTGCCGCCGTCGTGGAGGCGCTCACCCGCATGGCCGCGACGTGACGGGGCCACGCGGCCCGGAGCTGCGCACGGAGCGGCTGTTGTTGCGGCGCTGGAACGACGTCGACCGGATCGCGTTCGCCGCGCTCAATGCCGATCCCGCCGTCATGGAGCACTTCCCGTCCACGCTCGGCGTGGAGCAGAGCGACGCGTTCGTCGACCGCATCGAGGCGACGTTCGACGAGCGTGGTTACGGCCTCTGGGCCGTCGAGGTGCCGGGTCAGGTCGCGTTCGCCGGCTTCGTCGGGCTGTGGCCGGCCACGTTCCCCGCCCACTTCACACCGGCCGTCGAGGTCGGGTGGCGGTTCGCCGTCGCGCACTGGGGCCAGGGCTACGCGCCCGAGGGCGCGGCGGCGGCGCTCGACTACGGCTTCGACGTGGCCGGACTGGACGAGGTGGTCTCGATGACGACGGTCGGCAACACGAAGTCGCGGCGGGTGATGGAGAAGCTCGGCATGCACCGCGACCCCGCCGACGATTTCGACCATCCCAACACGCCGGGCTGGCACGGGCAGCGCCACGTGCTCTATCGCCTCTCCGCGGAGGAGTGGCGGCAGTACCGTTCAGCGCCGTGACCGCGCCGATCCTGCTGCTGCTCCACGGACCGAACCTCAACCTGCTCGGCCGGCGCGAGCCGGAGATCTACGGTTCGGCGACCCTCGCCGACTACGAGTCCGAGACGCGAGCAGCAGCGGAGCCGTTCGGCATCGAGGTCGAGACCTTCCAGTCGAACCACGAGGGCGAGCTCGTCGACGCGATCCACGCCGCTCGCGACCGTTGCGCGGCGATCCTGATCAATCCGGGAGCGTTCACGCACTACGCCTGGTCGATCCACGACGCGCTAGCGGCGTTCGACGGCCCGATCATCGAGGTGCACATCTCCAACCCGAACGCCCGCGAACCGTGGCGGCACACGAGCGTCGTGTCGCCGGTGGCGACCGGCACGATCGTCGGGCTGGGCATCGTCGGCTACGGGCTGGCGGTGCAGGCGATCGCAACGAAGCTTGGGCGTTCGGCGTCGTGATGTTCGAACAGCACCCGACGCTGCCACCGCTCGACGTCGCGCCGCGGGCCGAACGCGTGCGTTCGCGGTTCGCTGCGGCCGAGGTGGAGGCGCTGCTCGTCACGGATCTCACGAACGTGCGCTGGCTCACGGGGTTCACCGGATCGGCCGGTCGAGCGCTCGTACTGCCGGACCGCATCGTGCTCGTGGTCGACGGGCGCTACGGCGACCAGGCCGCTGCTCAGCTCGCGGTTCACGGCGTCGACGCGACGGTGCTCGTCGGTCGCACGCAGCCCGAGCTCGTGGAGCTCGTCGCCGGCCACGTGTCGTCGATCGGCCGGCTGGGACTCGAGGCAGAGCACGTCTCGTGGGCAGAACGGGATCGGCTCGCCGGCGCGCTGGCTCCGGAGCTCGCGGCCACGACGCGGCTCGTCGAGGCGGAGCGGCGCACGAAGGACGACGGTGAGCTCGCCCGGATCGCGCACGCCGCGGCGATCGCCGGCGAAGCGCTCGTTGCCGTGCTGCCGCTGCTCGACGACGGCCCGACCGAGCGCGAGTTCGCGCTCGCGCTCGACGATCGGATGCGTGCACTCGGTGCCGAGGGCCCGAGCTTCGACACGATCGTCGCCGCCGGACCGAACGCGGCGCTCCCGCACCACCGGCCCGACGACCGGCGGATCTGCCAGAGCGACTCGGTCATCTGTGACTTCGGAGCGCTCTACGAGGGCTACCACTCGGACATGACCCGGACGGCACTGCTCGGTGAGGTGGACCCGTGGTTGCGTGAGGCCTATGCCGCCGTCGAGATCGCGCAGGCGGCCGGTGTCGCCGCTGTGCGCCCCGGTCTGCCCGGCGAGGAGCTCGACCGCGTGTGCCGGCGGTCGCTCACCGACGCCGGGCTGGGCGCGTGGTTCACCCACGGCACGGGGCACGGTGTCGGTCTGCTGATCCACGAGACGCCATGGGCAACGGCGTCGTCGCAGGACGTCCTCGCCGAGCGGGACGTGGTGACCGTGGAGCCGGGCGTCTATCGTGGAGCCCTCGGCGGCATTCGGATCGAAGACACGGTGGTGGTGACCGCCGACGGATGCCAGCCGCTCACGCACACGCCGAAGGACCTTTCATGCCTGCGATCAGCACCAACGACTTCAAGACCGGGATGACGCTCGAGCTCGACCACGTCCTGTTCAACGTCGTCGAGTTCCAGCACGTCAAGCCGGGCAAAGGCAGCGCGTTCGTCCGCACCAAGATCCGGAACGTGCGCACCGGGGCCGTGATCGACCGCACCTTCAACGCCGGCGTCAAGGTCGAGCAGGCACTCGTCGACAAGCGCGACATGCAGTTCCTCTACCGGGACGGGGACGACTACGTCTTCATGGACCAGGAGAGCTACGAGCAGATGAACGTGGCGCCGACGGCGCTCGGCGACGCTGCCGACTACATGGTCGAGAACATGTCCGCAGTGCTCGGGATGTACCACGGTGACATCGTCACCGTCGAGATCCCGGCCTCCGTCGAGCTCGCCGTCGCCGACACCGAGCCCGGGATGCAGGGCGACCGAGTCTCCGGCGCCCGCAAGCCGGCGACGCTTGAGACCGGCAAGGTGATCCAGGTGCCGCTGTTCATCAACATCGGCGACCGGGTCAAGGTCGACACCCGCTCCGGCGACTACATCACCCGGGTCTGATCGTCGCTTCTGTGACACGCCGCCGCAACCGCCCTGTCGAAGACCGACGATCCGATGCGCGCGAGCGCGCCCTCGCCCTCCTGTACGAAGCCGAGTCGAAGGGGATCCCGCCGCGGGAGGTCCTCCTCGCGCAGATCAGCGACGTCGACGAGCTCACGACACTGATCGTCGAGGGCGTCGAGGACCACCAGCCAGAGCTCGACGAGCTGATCAGCAGCCACTCCAAGGGATGGTCGCTGGCGCGCATGCCGGCGCTCGACCGCGCCGTGCTGCGGATGGCACTGCTCGAACTGCGCGAACGCCCGGATGTACCGACTGCGGTGATCCTCGACGAAGCGGTCGAGCTGGCGAAGCGGTTCTCGACGGACGATTCCGGCCGGTTCGTGAACGGCATGCTCTCGGCGATGGCGCCGAAGCTCCGCCCGCGCCCCTGACTGCAGCTGGGCCGAGCCTGTGACTCGAGTCACAGCGCGTTGCGGAAGATGACGGTTTCGTGACGAACGGGGAAGGGGTATACGGGATCCAGCGGGCCCGCACGCTGAGGAGGCGCCCCGATGCAGGAGCACGAACACGATGTCCCGACGACGACCTACAACGGTCAGGACGTCATCGACGAAGAAGGCAACAAGCTGGGAACGGTCACCGACGTGGTGTCCGACAGCAGCACGCTCCAGCCGCAGTGGCTGGTGGTCGATGTCGGCATGTTGAAAGGTGACCGGTACGTGCCCGTGCCCGGGTCCTACCGGAGCACGAAGGGCCACATCGTGGTGCCGTACACCCGCCAGATCGTGAAGCACGCGCCGAAGGCGCCCCGTGACCACGTGCCGACGGCGGAATCCGAGCGCGAGCTCCGCCAGCACTACGGCCTCGTGTCGTAGCAGAGCCAAGGTCTCGCCGCCGTCGAAGCGTGCCGTTGTCAGAGGCGGTAGGTACGTGAGGCAGTGCCGTGGAAGAGCGCGGCCTTCTCCTCCGTGCTCGATCCGCGCGCGATCCGCTTGAACGCGTTCCAGAGCACCACGTAGCTGCAGCTCATCTTGTCGACCGGGAAGTTCGACTCGAACATGCACCGTTCGACGCCGAACTGCTCGATCGCGTACGTGATCGGCTCGGCCCAGGCCGCGGCGAGCTCCCCGCTCGTCGGCGGCTCGGGCCGTGCTTCCCAGCCGAGTCCGAACACGACCATGCCGATGCCGCCGAGCTTCATCGTGACGTTCGGACACGTCGCCAGCTCGGCGATGTCGACGCGCCACTGCGCGAGGATCTCGTCGCGGCGTCCGGCGTACGGGCCGGTGCCCAGCATGCCGCCCATGTGATCGAGGATGAACGTGCACTGGGGCACGGCACGCGCCAGAGCGGTCAGCTCACGGATCTGCGGGTGGTACAGCCAGGCATCGAAGCTGTGGCCGTACGAGGCCAGGCGAGCGACGCCACGCCGGAACGAGTCGTCGGCCATCAAGCCCGCCGTCGGTCGCGAGTGTGCGCGCCGGATGCGTCGATCGGCGTCGAACGCCGATGCATGGCGGATCCCTCGGAACCGTCCTCGCCCGGCAACCTCGTGCGCCTCGATCACCTCGGCAACGGCATCACCGAGGGTCATGTCGGCGAAGCCGACGATGCCGGCGATCTCTGCACCATGCCCGACGCTCTGCTCGGCGATCGCGGCGATCGTCTCGGTCTCACCGACCGGCCGGAGCGGCGCAGGACCGTCCGTCCGATAGCCCCAGGCGCACTCGACGAACACGGTCTGCTCGACCCGGTGCCCAGCCCCCGTGTCCGCGTGGAGATCCTCGAGGACGTACCGACTCATCCCCTCCCGCTCCCACAAGTGGTGATGCGGGTCGACGATCCTCAGCTCGGGTTCGACCACCACTTCGGTCCGCTGCGACAGCCAGTCGACATCCCAGGTGTACACGGCCCGGGACGGTAGCCGAGGCTGCCAGGTCGGGCTGCGAACAGCGTCCGCGCGGCTCTCGTGCCGGGCCGGATCTCGGTGCCCCGCGCTGCACGGGCTGCGTCGTGATCGTAGGGTCGTCCGCTGTGACTGGCGGGTTGCTGGAAGACGACGCGTACTTCGCGTCCGTGCTGGCCGGCGTTCGCGCGGGCGAACCGTGGGCGGCCGAGGTGCTGTTCGAGCAGCTCCACGTCCGTCTGCTCCGGTTCTTCCGGGCCCGTGAGGTCCGTGCTGCCGAAGATCTCGTCGGCGAGGTCTGGGAGCACGTGGCGGCCGGGCTGGAGGACTTCGAGGGCGATTGGCGCGGCTTTCGGGCCTGGGTCTTCCTGATCGCTCGCCGGCGGGCGATCGATCACACCCGCCGAGCAGTGCGTTGCCGCACCGATCCGCACGACGACGTCGCGTTCGACGGGCTCGAAGCCGTTGACCAGCCAGAAGCGGAGGTCGCCGAGCGCGACGCGACGAGCCGGGCGGTCGCCATGGTGAGCCGGCTGCTGCCGGAGGACCAAGCCGAGGTCGTGCTCCTCCGCGTGCTCGGCGACCTCGAAGTCGCCGAGGTCGCCGCGGTGATGGGCAGGACGGAGAACTGGGTGCGCGTGACGCAGCACCGCGCACTGCGCCGACTCGCCGATCGGCTCGGCTCGAGAAAGGTGTAATTCGGTGGGTGGCGACGACGATCCAGACGACGTGCTGCATCACCTCGTGTCCGCCGAGCTCGCCGAACGGCTCCTCGACGGCACGATCGCGAGCGACGACGTCCCGCACCGAGTCACGGATGTCGCCGAGCTCTTCGACGCCCTCCGGGCACCGGTGAGCGCCGACGAACGCGCCGACGCGGCGCGGGCGGCGACGGTGTTCGCGGGCCGGGTGCGTGCAGGCACGGCCACATCACCTGACACGACGAGGACGCCGATGCAACCCCACGCTCACCGACTGCGCGCCAAGGCCGTTGCTGCGATCGCGGCTGCTGTCGTGCTCTCCGCCGGCACGGCCGCGGCCGCCACCGGATCGTTGCCCGACGCTGCGCAGAGCGGCATCTCGAACGCGCTCTCGCACGTCGGGATCGAGATCCCTCACCCCGACGACGCCGGCGATGTGCTCGCCGACGACGAGCAGGACGAGGAGTCGACCACCACGACGACGACCCTCGCCGACCCGGTCGACGAGGCGGTGGCGCCTGCTGCCGACGTCGCCGCCGACTCGACGACGACCACGCTCGACGACGCACCTACCGCGGCTGCCGCTGCTACCGCCGTTCCCGTCGGGCCGGATCCCAACGGTCCGGCGCGGCACGGGCTGTGCACGGCCTACGTCGCGTCCGGTGCCGCGACCAAGCCGAACGGCGAGTCGGTTGCGATGCGAGCGCTCGCCGACGCGGCAGCTGCCGCCGGGCAGACGGTCGAGGAGTTCTGCGCCGATGCGCCGGAGGCCGACGATTCGAGCGGTACCGCCGACACGCCCACATCCGATGGATCGCAGAGCCCGAGCGACACAGCGCCGGGCCGGAGCGACGACTCACCGAGCGCGACAGCTCCCGGACACAGCAGCGATTCTCCGAGCGCCACCGCCCCGGATCGCGGTCGAGACCTCGGCGAGGAGTCGCCCGAATCCGCCGACCGGCACGAACCCAACAGCGGAGGGAGGGACAAGTGACGACCATCCATGCAGCTCGGAAGCTCAGAGGACGCGGGCCGCGACGTGGTTCGCGGTGGTCCTGACACCCCTCGCCTCGCCATGCGGACACGGTCTGCTCGACCCCGGTGGTTCGCTCAGTGACAGGTCTGCGTGCCTGAATCGGTGAAGGTCTGACCCGCGACGGCGAGGAACTGCCAGTCATAGCTGTTGGCCTTCAGCGTGACCTTCAGGACTCCGTAGGCGGTGCCGTTGCGTACCTCGCTCCCCGTGATCGGTGACCCGAAGCCAGTGTGGTTGCGGCCGCCGGTGCCGACGACGATCTCGCGGATGCCCCGGGCGGTGTCGATCGCGCCGGTCGGGGTGAGCGGCGCGAACCGTTCGTAGTCGTGGTCGTGGCCGACCAGGATCAAGTCGGCGTTGTTGTCGTAGAGGGCTTGGTACAACGGTTGCATGGTCGTCGACGAGCCATGGTTCCCCGACGAGAACCGGGGGCGGTGCCAGTAGGCGAGCGTGCACGGCTTCGTGCTCGCCGCCAGGTCGGCCCGCAACCACGTCACCTGAGCGCTGCTCGCGGAGCACGGCACGTCCGAGCAGTTCGAGTTCAGACTCACGACGTGCCAGTTGCCGAGGTCGTAGCTGTAGTAGCCCTTCTCCGGGTCGCCGGCGGCGGCACCGAAGTAGTCGAAGTAGCCGCTGGCCCCGGACGTGTGGTAGTCGTGGTTGCCGGGTGACGGTCGAGTACGAGCCTTGTGGGCGCCCCACGACGGGCCGTAGCAGTCGGCGAACTCGGTCGCGGCGCCGTCCTCGTACACGTTGTCGCCGAGCGTGATGACCGTACCCGACTGTCCGGCGAGGACCGCGGCGGTGGCTTCGTCGTCCGAAGACGAGCACGACGCGATGTCGCCGGCGGCGAGGATCACCTGGTCGGCGGCGGGTGTCTCCGTCGGCGTGAAGTAGCCGGCAACGTCAGCGATGAGCTGACCGCCGGTCTGGGTGAAGATCGAGAACTCCCCGAGCGCGCTGACGGTCGCGAGGGTGGCGTTGGAGATGACCTGACCGGCGAACTCGGCGTTGATCGTCGCGCTCGCACCGGGTGTGCCGGCGCCGGGCGGGAAGACCTGCACGTAGCCGGGTGCGAGCGCGTCGGCGATCGTGACGTTCAACGCGAGCGCCGAGACCGGCTGGGGGATGCCGAATCGCCCGGAACCCTGGATCGTGATGGCGGCGCCGCCGGGGATCGCCCCGAGCTGCGGGGTGTTGGTCGGCTCCCGCGTGTCGACGAGTCGGCTCGGTGTGATCGGCCAGAACAGCCCGCTCGTGCTGACAGCGCTGCCTGGTCCGGTGAACACGCCTGCGATGTCGGCGATGACGTGACCGCCGTTCTGGGTGAAGATCGTGATCGTGCCGTCGGCGCCGATCGGGACGATCACCTGGTTGCTGATCGTCTGACCGACCCGCTCGACGTTCAGATTGGCGGACGTGCCGAAGGCAGTGCCGCCACCGGTCGGTACGACCTGCCAGTACCCGGCGGCGGTGGCTTCGGTGACGGCGAGGTTGAGCACCACCGCGGTCGCTTCGCCGGGTGGCACGACACCACCGGGCAACTCGGAGCCGGTCGTGATCGGCAGCCGCAGCGTCGTTGCGCCGGCGAGCTTGAACAGGTCCGCTGGTGCGGCGGCCGTCTTTGGTCCACCCGGCAACGACTGGCAGGGGATGCCGTCCGGCACTGCGTCACCGTCGAGTCCAGCCGGGTCGCCCCATCGACGGTAGGTCCAGAAGTAGCGCCACGCCGCATCCCAGGTGGCGAAGTCGCCGCAGTTCACCGTGTCGCCCGGGTTGGCGACGGGCACGAGCATCGGGTCGCGGGTGTCGAGCACGCGACGTGGGTTCGGGGCAGCCAGCGGGGTGTAGCGGCCCTCGGCAGTGGCATCCGATTCGGTGAAGTAGCCGAACACGTCGGCGATGACGTGCCCGCCGGATTGCATGTAGATGCGCACCTTGCCGTCCGGGCCGAGCGGGACCGTCACCTGGTTGGCGATCGTCTGACCCGGAGCCGTGATGTTCAGGTTCGCAGTGTTCCCGAGCGGTGCATCCGAGGGCGCGACCTGGACGAACCCGATGCCGGACGCTTCGGTCACGGCCACGTTCAACACAGCCGCAGTCACGCCGGTCGCCGGGACCCCGGCACGACCGGCAACGGTGAGCAGCACCGAGCTGGCGGGTCCGATCGGACCATCGATGCCGTCGCCGGGGACGAGACCCGGTCGGGTGTCGAGGATGCGTTCCGGCGTCAACGCCACGAACTTCGAGCCGGCCACGGCGGCCGCCGCTCCGGGTGTTGCCACTGTCGAACCGGTGAGACCGCCGAGCATGATGGCTGCCAGCACGACCCGAACGACCCGCATGGCGACAGAACGTAGTTGAGCTTGACGGAGTCAAAACCCGGTGGCGTCGTCCACCATTGGGACCGGTTCGTCCCCACGCTCCGGTCGCACCAGGAACTCAGCGATCTTGGCGGTCACGATTGCGAACGTGCTGATGCCCACGACCATCGTGAGGACGCCGATGACGCGACCAGCGAACGTGTGCGGCGTGATGTCGCCATAGCCGACAGTCGTGATCGTCGACGCCGACCACCACAGCTCGTCCGTGTATGACCCATAGCCGTCCTGCGTGATCCCCTCAGCGACGACCACGGCCGCACCAGCCGCAACCCAGGTGAACAGGGCAAGGGAAACCGCGAACCGGAACGCGTTGCGACGGATCACCGCCCGGGCCTCGCGGCTTGCCGACCGACCCAGCGCGACGACGCGAACAGCGACGACCAGAACACGCCACAACCGCGCCGCCCGAAAGACTCGCAGCGAGCCGAAACCCGCGAGCGATGGTGCCAGCGCAAGCGCCTGCGCGAGCACGATCGCCAGACTCGACCATTCCGACCGGACGTAGCGGCGACGATCGTGGACGAAGGCAAGCTCAACCACGTAGTCGACAGCGAACGCCACGAGAACCGTGATGTTCACGATGTCGACCAGCAACGCATCGGTCCGTGGAATCTCGCTGCGCCGAACCTCCAACAGCAGGAACGGCAGCGATCCGATCGCGAGGACGAGCAGCGGACCATCCGTCAGCCGGCGCCAACGCTCGAGTCGCGGCGTGAGCAGGTCACTCCGGTCCGACACGTTGCGAAGCTCTACCGGACGCTCGCGTTTCACGAACCGACCTACGTTCACTGCCGCCTCCATGCCGCCGCCGCCGACGTTCGGCAACGTAGCCGGTGGCTCTGGCGCTCGGTCGGCAGCCGGCTACTCGATCCCGTGCCGTCGCAGAGCGGCTCGCACGGTGGCGCGGTCACATCCGATCTCGGGCGGCGATGCTGAACAACGGCCGCCGGTCGCGCGCGTACGCCGTCGTTCGTCATGGGGGTGGTCGGCTGGTGAGGGTGGTGCCGTTGGGGAGGGTGACGTGGAAGGTGTTGTCGGGGAGGAGCTTGGCCGCCCAGCCCGACCTGTGGAGGAGGTGGTGGTGGTACGAGCAGAGCAGGACGAGATTGGCCATATTGGTAGCGCCGCCGTCGGTCCAGGTGTGGATGTGGTGGGCGTCGCAGCGCCAGGCGGGGATCTCGCAGCCG
>JBFWRK010000026.1:0-41929 GCA_050248955.1 Acidimicrobiia bacterium | reverse complement strand
GTGCCATCACGGCGCAGGCGCCGGAGTCCTCGGCGATCTTGGCCTGGTCAGGGGTGACGACATCCATGATGACGCCGCCCTTCAACATCTCTGCCAACCCCCGCTTCACCGGGAAGGTGCCGGTCGTCCGGGCCCCAGATGCCGATTGCTCGCTCATGTGCTCAAGCGTACCGGGCAAGCGCGAGGCCGGCCCAGGCGTTAGTCGGGGACCGGTACCACCAGCACCGGTCCCCGACGGACGCCGGTTCAGATCACCCCGACCTCGGTGTCGCCGGCTTCGGCGAGCTCGATCCAGGTGCGCCCGGGCGTCAGCTTCACCGGCTTGCCGTCGGCATCGGTGAACGTGGCCGGAGCGGATGCCTCGGGACGATCCCAGTGGCCCTTCACGAGCTGGCCGTCGGAGAAGATCCAGGCGTCGCCGCTGCCCACCGTGACGGCCTCGGGCGAACCGGGGTCGGCCTGGCTGGTGCGGTAGTCGCAGAACTGGAAGATCACGTTCATCGCCGAGATCGGCGTGCCCAAGATGTCGACGTGGGGCGCGTTGTACTCGCTGCGGATCCACAACGACTGGGCGGCGTCCCAGATCCAGGTCACCGGCACGCTGGTCATCTTGGTGGAGATCCCGGCGGCGGGCTCACCGCCGAACGCCTCGCCGGCTGAGCGGAACGCGAACATCGCCGGCGGCGGGTTCTGGCCGGGGACGGCGGTGGCGAACAGCGTCGCCGTGCCCTCGTTCATCAGGGTGTGCTCTGTGGCCGCGCGGCTCCGGCGCTCCTGGTCCCGGTAGTACCCGTCCACCTGTCCGTGGGCCCGGCTCTCGGCATTCGCCCCCGCGATCGCGTTGACCACCCCACGGTTGCCGCCCGACCACGCGAACAACGGCCGGTTGAGCTGGTTGAGCAGGTCGACGTCGGTCGTGCGAGCGGAGCGGACCGGTCCGATCGGCGCCGCGTCGGTCGAGTGGAAGATGACGAAGAAGCGCGTGATGCCCTCGACGATCTCTTCGTAGACGACGTCCGCCTGGTTGAGACCGGCGTGCGGCCTGGCGTCCTTGTGGTTGTCCATCTTCACGGCGAGTGCCGGACGGGCCAGCACCGCCGGGTCCGCGACGGGTAGGCCGGTCAGGGGCGCGGTCGGCGCCGGCACGGGCGTCGTCGTCGTGCCCGAATCGGTGGTCGGCGGCCCCTTGGTCGTCGTGGCCGCGTTCGTCGTCGGAACGGGCTCGGAGGCGGTCGTCTCGGCGCTGTCGTCATCGCCCCCGCCGCAGGCGGCGATGGTCAGGGCGAACGCGGAGCCGAGGAGGAACGCGGTCGAACGTCTGAACTTCATGGGTGGTTCACAGCTCCCGCAGTGTTTCGATCCGGTCCTCGAGGGGCGGATGCGTATCGAACAGTCGGTTGACCCAGCCCAGGCGCCCGCCGTCGTGCACACCCGGCATCGGCTGTTCGATCCACAGGTGCGCCGTTGCCCGCGAAGCGGAGTGCGTGACCGTGGAGTCCGCCTTCAGCTTCTCGAGGGCTGAGATCAGCCCTGGAGGGTACCGGGTCATCTGGCAAGCCGACACGTCAGCAAGCGCTTCCCGCCGCCGGCTGATCGTCGCCTGCATGATCTTGGCGAACAGCGGGGCGAGGATCAGCAGCGCGAATCCGACCAACGCGAGCGGGTTGTTCGTGTCGTTGTGGTCACCCTCGCGACGCTGCCGGCCACCGTTCCACCACATCATCCGGATCGTCACGTCGGCGAGGATCGCGACGGCGCCCACCATGGTCACGGCGAGCGTCGAGACGAGGATGTCGTAGTTGCGGATGTGGGACAGCTCGTGTGCGAGCACACCTTCGAGCTCGACACGATTCATCTTCTCGAGCAGGCCCGTGGTGACCGCGATCGCCGCGTGCCGCGGGTTCCGGCCGGTCGCGAATGCGTTCGGCGCCGGGTCGTCGATGATGTACACGCCGGGCTTCGGCAGGCCGCTGGCGATGCAGAGCCCCTCGACGAGGTTGTGCAACCGCTTGTACTGGACGGGGTCGGCAGGGTGGGCGCGGCTGATCGCGAGCGCGACGACGTCGGCCTTCCAGTAGCTCGCGAACGCCATCGTGCCGGCGAGCGCGAGTGCGATGAGCGTGCCCGCCAGTCCGTAGCCGACGAGCACGCCGACCGCGGCGCCCACCGCCACGACCAGCACGACGAACGCGGTGATCAACAGCGCCGTCCGGCGTTTGTTCGCGGCAATGAGATCGTACATCGGGCGTCAGGCTACGGGCGCGCCGACGTGAGCAGCGGGCACGTCGGCGTCAGAACTGGAGCTTCGGCGCCTGGCGGGCCGATTCGTCGGCCTCGAAGTACTCCCGGCGTGAGAAGTGCAGCATCCGGGCGAAGAACATCGTCGGGAACTGATCGAGCTTGGTGTTGTAGGTCAGGACGCTGTCGTTGTAGAACTGCCGCGCATAGGCGACCCGGCCCTCGGTCGCGGTCAGCTCCTCTTGGAGCGCGAGGAAGTTCTGGTTCGCCTTGAGGTCTGGATACGCCTCCGACAACGCGAACAGCTGGCGCAGCGCACCGGTCAGCTGTGTGTCCGCAGCCCCCTGCGCGGCGGGCGTGGACGGTGCCGCCATGGCCTGGTTCCGGGCGTTGATGACGGCATCGAGCGTCTCCCGCTCGTGTGCCGCGTACGCCTTCACCGTCTCGACGAGGTTCGGGATCAGGTCGAGGCGGCGCTTCAGCTGCACGTCGATCTGCGCCCAGGCGTTCTCGACCTGGTTCCGCCGCCGGATGAGCCCGTTGTAGAGCAGGACACCGGCGAGGACCAGCACCGCCACGATGATCAGGATGATGACGAGGACTTTCATGCACGCTCCTGCAGTCTGATCAATGGGTCCGGCGCCGCGGCGACGTCGAGTCCAGCATACGGCGAAGGCGCTCCGGGACGGACGACCCCGGCGGCCCCGACCGCGCGCCCTGCCACTGCGCCGGCGTCATGCCCGCCAGGCGCTCGTAGATCGCGATGTACCGACGGGCCAGCGTGTCCATGCTGAAGTCCTCGGCCCGCTCCGCGCCGTTGCGCCGCAGCTCGTCGGCGAGCTCGTCGTCGGCGAGGACGCGCTGCAGTCCTTCGGCGAGCGCGTCCGGATCGTCGGGCGGCACCATCAACGCGTCGTGCCCCGGGGTGGCGACGTTCAGGTAGCCGGGGAGATCCGTGGACACGATCGGCGTGCCCGCCGCCATCGCCTCGATCAGGACGACACCGAACGACTCGCCGCGGACGGACGGCGCACAGAACACCGTCGCACCGGCGAGGCGCGAGATCTTCTCCTCCTCCGAGAGCCTCCCGAGCCACTCGATGCGGGCATCGCCGGCGTGACGCGCCTTGAGCTCCTCCGTCTCCGGGCCGTCGGACGCGACCCAGCAGCGCACGTCCGCGGGGAGCCGTGCGAGCGCGGCGAGCAGCACCGACAAGCCCTTGCGCGGCTCGTGACGGCCGCAGAAGAAGATCGTCGGCCGGTCGGTCTTCGTCGGTGCGATGGCGCGGTAGCGATCGAGCTCGACGCCGTTGAACAGCATCTCGTAGTCAGTCACCCCGAAGTACCGCTCGACGAGCTCGAGCGCGTCCTTCGAGACGACGCAGCGAGCGTCGATGTGGCTGTCGAGCCACCGCAGCGGGCGGTTGCCGTAGCGGTACGACGCGCTGTCGCCGGCAGCGTGGAAGGTCCCGACGGAAGGCGCCGAGTCGAGCAGCAAGGCCGTCATCGTCGGTCCCGGGGCGAGCGGTTCGTGGAGGTGGAGGACATCGAAGTCCTCGTCGTGCAGTGCCCGCATGATCCGCAACGACGCCGAGGGATCCGGGGCGAGCGGCGCGATCGAACCGTTCGCCGCCGTGGGCACGCTGTTCCCGAGCGGGGTCACGTACGTGGCCGGAGGCGGTCCGTCACACGGCGCGAGCACCCGTGCTTCGTGACCCATCCGCCGCAGGACCCGGGCGAGCCCCATCACCTGGGCCTGCACGCCGCCCGGGATCGTCAGTGAGTAGGGGCACACGAGGCCGATACGCAGCGGTGTCGGCATGGAGCCACCGTAGCGTCGAGCCAGTACGTTCCCCGGCATGTCGAAGCCCGCCGTCTCCCTCGTCGCGTCGCCCACGAAGCGCGCCGCCGTGATCGAAGCCGCGCGCGAGCTCGAGCGCCGCGGGTTCGCCGGCATCGCGTGTCCAGCGCTCGGCGGTGCAATCGCGCTCTCCGCATCGCTGGCCCACACGACCTCGACGATCCCGTTCTGGACGTCGATCCAGCCGATCTACGTCCAGAGCCCGCGGGAGCTGGCCGTGACAGCCGGCCACCTCCACGAGCTCTCCGCCGGACGCTTCCGGCTCGGCCTCGGGGTCAGCCACGTCGCGATGCTGAAGCGCTTCGGCGTGGCACCGTCGGACCGCCCCCTCGCCGACACACGCGACTACGTCGCCGCGCTGCGCGAGGCGGAGCGCTACGGCGGGCAGCTGCCGCCGATCCATCTCGCGGCGATGCGGGACAAGATGCTCGGGCTCGCCACGGAGATTGCGGACGGCGCGCTGTGGGCGAACGCGGCGCGCTCCTCGCTGGCCGCGCAGCTCGATCGCGTGAGCGCTGCCCGCCGCGAGGGGTTCGCGCTCTCGAACATGATCCCGACCGTGATCAGCGACGACCTCGCCGCGGCACGGGAGGTCCAGCGGCGCACGATGGCGACCTACCTCCTGCTGCCGAACTACCGCAACTACTGGAAGGCGGTCGGCTACGTGGAGGAGATGGAGACGATCGAAGCCGCGCTCGCGCGCAAGGAGCGCGAGCGCCTCCCCGAGCTGATGAGCGACGCGTGGCTGGACGACTGCACGCTGTCGGGTACCGCCGCGCAGGTGCGCGACGCCATCGACGCTTCGTGGGAGATCGGCGTGCAACCGATCGTCGTGATGTCCTCGACGAGCGGCGGGCAGCTGAAGGCCGTCGAGGAGCTCCTCGCCGCCTACGGGTGACCGACCCCGACGGGAGACCGACCCCGACGGGAGACCGACCCGGACGGGCGACCGACCCGGACGGGCGACCGACCCGGACGGGCGACCGATCCGACGGGAGACCGATCCGACGTGAGCGATCTCTGTTCACCGCCGCGTTCTGCCCGCGTCTCTGTTCGTTTCCGACCCTCGCAGGGCCGGGCCTGGGCAGAGAACCGGTGGGGGCGCGGCGGCGAGCAGAGAACTGGGGGGTGCGGGGTACTGGGGGGTGCGGGGTACTGGGGGGCGTCTAGGCCGGGACGGCCTCGCAGAGCGCCCGGGCGCCGTTGATCGAGATCGTGACGCGGTCGCCGGGGGCGAGCTCGGCGGCCGAGGTGCCGGTCAGGTGGGCAGCGGCGAGCGTGTCGATCTTGTCGACGCGGACCTGGATGATCGTGGCCGCGCCTTGGAAGGTGCGCGCCGTGACCGTGGCGGGCAGTCCTGGCCCGTCGATGCCGCCGACCGACACGTCCTCCGGACGCACGAGCATGAGCACCCGCTCCCCCAGGTTCCGCATCGCCGCGCTCGGCGTCGGGATCGTCGATCCGGCGACCTCGACCACGTCGTTCCCCTTGACGACCGCTGGGAGCTCGTTCATCGAACCGACGAACCGGGCGACGAACGCGCTCGTCGGGTGCCGGTAGACCTCGCTCGGCGAGGCGAGCTGCTCGAGCGAGCCGGACGACATGACGCCCACGCGATCGGAGATGCCGAGCGCCTCTTCCTGGTCGTGGGTGACGAACAACGTCGTGATGCCGAGCGTGGTCTGGATGCGGCGGATCTCGTCGCGCAGCGTCAAGCGGACCTTCGCGTCGAGCGCCGAGAGCGGCTCGTCGAGGAGGAGCACCTCGGGCTGGATCGCCAGCGCCCGCGCCAAGGCGACGCGCTGCTGCTGTCCGCCCGAGAGCTGGTGCGGGTAGCGCCCGGCGAGGTGCTCGAGCTGCACGAGCTCGAGCATCTCCTTCACTCGCTTCTCTCGATCGGGCTTGGCGAGCTTGCGGGTGCGCAGGCCGAAGTCGATGTTGAGCGCGACCGTGAGGTTCGGGAACAGGCTGTAGCTCTGGAACACCATCCCCATGTTCCGCTTGTGGGCGGGCACGTGCGTGATCTCCCGGCCCGAGATGGACACCGCACCCGCATCCGGGCGTTCGAACCCGGCGGCGATGCGCAGCGCGGTGGTCTTCCCGCAACCGGACGGACCGAGCAGGCTCACGAGCTCGCCGGGCTGCAGCACGAGGTCCAGCCCCTCGAGCGCGACGATGGGGCCGAATGTCTTGCGGATGGAGCTGAACGCGAGTGCACTCATCGGAACGATCTGATTCCTGTCAGTAGATGGAGGCAGCCTTCGCCGCGCCTCGTTTGCGCGTGACGAGCGTCAGCGCGGCGAACAGCGCGGTAGTGGCCAGCAGGACGACCAGCGCAAGGCCCATGCCACCCTGGGGTTCTCGCTCCCGGTACTCGGCCATGAACTGCGGCAGGGTGCGCTTGAGCAGCACGCTCGAGATCGTGTACTCGCCGAGGACGACTGCCGCGGTGAGGAACGACGACGAGATGATCGCCGTACGGAGGTTGGGGATGAGCGCGCGGAGCAGCGTCGTACCCCAGCCCGCACCGAGGCTGCGCGACGCGTCGACCAGCGTCTTCACATCCAGCGCACGGATGCCCGCATCGAGCGCTCGGAACGTGAAGGGCAGTGCCAGCACTGCGTAGAACGGGACGAGCGAGTACGGGCTGTTGAGGAACCAGCGGGCGTGCGGCTTCACGGGCAGGATGCCGGCGACCAGCGCGATCGGCGGGATGACGTAGGGCAGCACGGTGAGGAACTCGACGAGCGACCGAGCCCGCGGCAGCCTGAGGTGGACCCACAGCGTGGTCGGCAGCAGCAGCACCAGGGTGAGCGCGACCGTGCCGACCGTCAGCTTCAGGCTGAGGCTCAACGACTCGCGGAACTCGCGCTCGCCGAACGCCTTGGTGATGCCCTCGAACGACCACGCATCGAACAGCGTCGACCAGCCCAGGCGCACCATCGGCACGTTCTGCAGTGCGAAGCGCGCCATCGCCACCAGGGGCAACGTGAAGAACAGCGCGCAGAGCAGCACGACACCGACGGGGCCGAGGCTGCCGAGCCGGCGAGCCGCCGGACTCGTCGTGGTCAGTTCTGCCATCGCTCCGCCCGCCTTCGCAGAATCCAGTAGAGACCCATGCACACCGTCATGATGACGATCATCCACGCCGCGAGGGAGAAGCCGAGCTGCTCCTCACCGGCGCTGATGTCGCCGCGGAAGTAGAAACCGATGCGAAGGGGCACGATGAGCGACTTCGTCGTCATCGCATCCGCGGTCGCGTAGGCGCTGAACGAGTTGGCGAACAGCAGGATGAAGCCGCCGAGCAGTGACGGCGTGAGCACGGGAATGCCGACGCGCCGCCAGTAGGTGAACGACGTGCCGCCGAGGTTGGCGGCCGCCTCTCGCCACGACGTCTTGAGCCCGTCGATGGCCGGCAGCGTGATGAGGACCATCAATGGGATCTGGAAGTAGGAGTACACGGCGGTGAGACCCCAGGTGGAGTCCAGCTCGAACCCGCTCCCGTAGAGGTCGACCCCGAGGCCGGAGAGGATCTTGGTGGCCAGTCCCTGCCGGCCGAGCAGCGCGATGAACGCGAACGCGAGGGGGATGCCACCGAGGTTCGCCGCCACACCGCTGAAGGCAACCACGAGCGAGCGCAGCCATCTCGGACGGCGGATCGACGTCGCGGCGTACGCGAGCAGCGTGCCGATGACGACCCCGACCGCTGCTGAGATCGCGGAGAGCTTCACGGAGAACTCGAACGCCCGCAGGTTCTGACCCCGGAAGGCGTTCCTGAACGCGGTGAACCCGAACTGCCCCTCGCCATCGACGAACGCCTTCGAGAACACGCTGATGGCGGGGACCACGAGGAACAGCGACAGGAACGCGAAGAACGGGACGAGCCCGAGCCACGCCCAGGAACGAGGTGCTCGGGTTGCCTTGGGAGCCGCGTCGATGACGCGGCTCCCGTCGGCGATCACTGCATCGGTCATGTGACGACTCAGGCGTCGGCGACCATCGGACCCCAGTTCTCGGTCAGCACCGCGTTCGCCGCCGCGATCTGCGCCGGGGTGAGGAACTCGATCTGGGAGATCAGCTCGTCCGGCGGCAGGTTCGACTTCATGTCGTCCGTGACCTTGCCAGCGTCGACCAGCGCCTGGTAGCGAGCCGGCATCGCACCACCCTCCAGGTACCCGAGGGCGCCTTCGTCGGAGAGGATGTGCTCAACCCAGAGCTTGGCGCAGGCCTGGTGCGGTGAATCCTTGACGACACCCTGGGCGTAGAAGCCACCGTAGACACCGTCGGTCGGGAACGCCGTCTCGACCGTCAGACCGGCTTCTTCCAGCTCGGCCTTCAGACCGGGCAGGTTGTAGCTCCAGTCGATCGCGATCGGCGTCTCGCCCGACAGCATCGAGGCCGAGGTGACATCGCTGGCACCGAGGTTCCCGGACGTCTTCAGCTCCGCGAAGAACTCGATCCCGGGCATGATGTCATCGGCGCTCCCTCCGTTGGCGAAGGACGCTGCCATCACGGCGGCGAACGCGGCTCCCGATTCACGCGGGTCGCCGTTCAGCGCAACGAGGCCTTCGTACTCAGGCTTCTTCAGGTCGGCGAAGGTCGCCGGTGCGTTGTCGACGATCGTCGTGTTCGTGAGGAAGGACATGATGCCGTAGTAGGCGGCGGTCCAGTTGTTGTCGGCGTCGATGAGCCCTTCGGGGACATCGTCGATCACCGTCGGCACGTAGGGCTCGAAGAGTCCCTCGTCGACCATCGCCTGTGCGATGGCAGGGCTCACGTCCACGCTGTCCGGCATGTCGTCCTGGCCGGCGAGCGTCTGGACAGCCTCCATCTCCTCTTTCGACGACGCATCAGGGGTCGCGACGGGGTTGTCGACGCCCGGGTACTTCTCCTTGAAGCTCGCCAGGATGCCCTTGTAGTTCGCCCATTCGTCGGGCAGGGCGATCAGGTTGACCTGGCCCTCCTCGGTGCAGTCGGCTGCGAGCTGCTCGAGGTCGCCGCCAGCGGCAGCGGCCGTGGTCTCGGCACCGGCTGCCTCAGTGGTCTCTGCCGCCGCGGCTGTGGTCTCCGCGGCAGCAGCCGTGGTTTCGGTGCCTCCCGCATCTGCCTCGGTCGTGGCCGCGTCGTCGGTCGTGTCGTCGTCGCCACCGCACGAGGCGATGACGAGCGCACCCACCGCCGCGAGCGCGGCGATGCTGTAACGACGCCGTTTGGTCTGGCGCATTTGGTCCTCCCCTGACTGGTAGCACTACGTCTTCGAGCGCTGGGGCAGAACCTAGCGCTTGCCTGATCCGGAACGTGTCAACGACATGAACGCCCGAAGTCGCGCCGGCGAGGGGTCGGCGAACTCGGTCGTCAGTGGCCGGAGCACCATGGCGCGCGCCGGCGGGTGGAGGAAGCCCGCGCCGTGGTCGTCACCTGCCAGCGTGACGACACCGCGACGCTCGTCACGCTCACTGCGCGCGAGCTCAACGCCGGTGCGACCATCGTCGCCGCGGTGCGCGAGTCGGAGAACGCACACCTGCTCAGCCAGTCGGGGGCGACGACCGTGATCGTGTCGGCAGAAGCTGCCGGACGTCTGCTCGGTCTCGCGACGAGCCGTCCCCGCTCGGTCGAGGTGCTCGAGGACCTGCTGGTCGCGGGACGCGGCCTGGAGCTGACCGAGCGCGACGTGACCACGGCCGAGCTGGGCGGACCCCCGAGGCTGCAGGACGGCTGCCTCCCGATCGCGCTCGTGCGCGATGGGACCCGGTTCGGCTTCGACGACCAGGCGTTCCTCCAGACGTTGCCGGGAGATGTCGTGGTCAGCATCAGCAGCGAGCGGGAGCGCGGCCGGGGCTTCGGCGTCCGGGTCGATCACTCGTAGCGGACGAGCTCGCTCACCGGCTTCCGGGAGGACTGCACGCACGTGAGCGCGCCGATCGCCACGGCGACGACGACGACCGCCAGCACGACCACGGTGGTCGGCACGAGCGCGGGATCGGCGCGGAACTCAGGCCCCGCGCCCATCGCCCGGCCGACACCCGTCAGCAGCGACCGGTTCAGCCACAACCCGAGGGGCACACCGATCACCGCCGCGATCGCGACGATGACGAGCGTGCCGACCGCGCCGGACGCGACGAGCTGGTGCGGCGTGAAACCGATCGCGCGCAGGACGCCGAGGTCGCGCATTCGTTCGCGGACGCCGAGGAGCACGGTTGCACCGAGGTTCGCGAGTGCGACGACGAGCACGAGCCCGGCGACGAGCCAGAAGGCGACGCCGAACGCGTCGAGATCGTCCGTCTCGGTCACGAGCGGCTGGACGGTGACGTCGGGGCCGAGGGTGGCCTGGAGCGCGGCGGCCAGTTCACCGCGGTCCGTGTCCGGTGCGGCAACGACCCGGTACATCGACGGCTCCGCACCTGCAACGACGCCCTCGAGCGACTCCCACCGGAACTGCAGCACGTCGCCCGCGTCCTCGACCTCGCTGTAGCGCCCCACGATCTGCACCTCGAGCCGGGCCCCCTCGATCTCGACCGTTACGGTGTCGCCGACGGACCGGCCGAGCCGCTCGAGCAGGCCGTAGCCGGCGATCCCCTCACCGGCGGCCACCATGTTCCGCCCTTCCCTGATCACGTAGCGGGCCGCCTCCGGATCACCGCCGACGGCTCGGGCGAGGACGACGTCGCCGTCGACCACGCGGCGGGACTCGGCCTCCCAGAACCATCCGGCAACGCCGGGCGTGCCGTCGATCGCGTCCGCGAACTGCTCCTGGTCGACGCCCTCGGGCGGCACGACCGCGACGTCCCAGGGATCACCGACCACGGCCGGATGATCCGTCGCCATGTCGACCGTCGCGCCGAACCCGAGCACGATGACGAGCGCAACGATCGCGAGCACCACCGACAGGACGGCGAGCGCGGTGCGCAGCGGGCGCTGCACGATGTCCTTCACACCGCCCACGGTGACCGGCCCTCCGCCGAGGGCCGTCGCGAGGCGCGCGGGCCACGAGCGTCGCCCGGCGTTGCCCGCCGGCCGCAGCGTCTCCGCAGTGCTCCGGCGCGCCGCACCGCTCGCCGGCAGCACCGTGGCGATCAGGACGATCACCGCCACGACGACTGCCGTGGCGATCAGCGAGCCGGCGGTCAGCGACATCCCGCCCGGCTCCAGGATCTCGGTCACGCCGATGCGCATCGCCGGAACGAGCGCCGACCCGGCCAACCAGCCGAGCAGCACCGCCGCGGCGGCCAGCACGAGGTGCTCGACCGTGATCGCGCCCACCACCTGCGCCGGAGTCACCCCCACTGCTTTCAGGAGGCCGATGTCACGCCGTCTGGCAAGCACGCGGTTCGTGACCGACCCGGCGACGACGATGCCGGCTGCGATGAGGACGAAGACGCCGAAGCCGGCGAGGAAGGCGCCGAAGAACTCGTTGATCGTGAGCGCGTCGCCACGCGTGTCGATCCAGTCCTGACTGGAGGTGATCGAGTCGCCGTGGTCGCGCAGCACCTGGGCCACGAAGGAGGGTGCCGATGCAGGATCGTCCAGGCGCAGGTAGACCTGCTGCCAACGATCTCCAGGACCGACCCGCTCCAACCCGGCCGGAACCGTCCAGACCACCCCCGGATCGCACTGCGGATAGAAGCAGTCGTTGAAGTCGAGGATCGTGCCGACCACGTCGAACGTCGCCGTCGTCGACCCGTGGCGGAGCTCGAGCCGGTCACCGATCTCGATGCCGAGGTCGGCGGCGAAGCTGCTCTCGACGGCGACCTCCGATCCCTCCACGGCGAGCCGGCCCTCCGTCACGTACGGCGCACCGACGTCCGCAGGCACCGACGCCGTCGCACCGCGAAGCGCGACGTCGAGCACCTCGTCCGGGCGCACGAGCACGACGTCATCGACCTCCGTGACGGGATCGGAGCGTGCGATCACCGAGGGGTATGCGCTCGCGGCGACCAACGTCTCGGCGTCGGGCGCGCCCAGCCTCACATGAGGCCCGAGGGCCCGATCGAACGCGTCGTCCCACAGACGGCCGGCATCCTGCCGGCTCTCCAGCCCCGAGACGAACGCTGCGGACGCGAGGGCGACGACCCCGACGAACAGCAGCGTGCCGAGCAGGCGACGTCCGCGCAGTCCGAGGCGGACGAGCCGTCCGAACGCGCCCGAGCTCACGGCGCGCCTGCCGCGCCGACGCCGGCCCGCGTCTCGTCCGCACCGGTCGGGCGGTCCTGGACGATCCGGCCGTCCTCCATGACGACGACGCGATCCGCCGCGGCGGCCACCCGCTGGTCGTGCGTGACCATCACGATCGTCTGACCGCGCTCGTGTTCGCGGCGCAACAGGTCGAGGACGTCGCGGGTGTTCGCGCTGTCGAGGTTGCCGGTCGGCTCGTCGGCGAGGAGGACGTCCGGCCGGTTTGCGAGCGCCCGCGCCATCGCGACGCGCTGCTGCTGGCCCCCGGAGAGGTTCGCCGGCGGCGATGCAGCGAGATCGGCGATGCCGAGCGACTCCAGCAGCTCTCCTCGGCGGTGTCGAGCGTCGCGGCGCGGCGCACCGGCGAGCAGCATCGGCAGTTCGACGTTCTCCGCCACCGACAGGTTCGACACGAGGTTGAAGAACTGGAACACGTAGCCGATCCGCCGCCGCCGGAGGACGGCACGGCCGGCCTCGGACAGCTGCTCCATCGGCTGGCCGGCGATCAGGATCGTGCCCGCGTCGGGCCGGTCGAGACCGCCCAAGAGCTGCAGCAGCGTCGACTTGCCGGATCCGCTCGGCCCCATGATCGCCAGCCAGGACCCGGTCGCGACCGCGAGATCCACGTCCCGAACGGCGGCGACCTCGCGCTCGCCCGTGCGGTACACCTTCGTCAGGCCGGCACATTCGAGCGCGTTCCCCGTGGGAGACGAGCTGCCTGGAGTCTGGTCGGTCCAGGGTGCGGCGCTGTCGGAAACAGGTTCGGTCATGTTCCCTCCTCTTGTCCCCGTTCGGCATCGTGCCGCCGGGGCCGGTTCTCCGCCAGGGTCGATGGTCCTGCCGTGGGCCGTTCGACGTGCGCGACGACCCGCCGGTCTCGCCTTCGGCGGGTCAGCCGGTGACGACCGCGGCGATGGCGTCGAGGTGGTCGAGGTCGGACAGGTCGAGGACCTGCAGGTAGACCCTGCCGGCGCCGGCCTCCTGCCAGCGCCGCAGTGCGGCGAGCACGTCGTCGGGCGTCCCGGCGACACCGTTCTCGCGCAGCTCGGCGGGCTCGCGCCCGATCGCTGCCGCCCGCCGCTCGTACTCCGCCTCGTCGGCACCGAGGCAGAGCACAGCGGCGACCGAGTACACGAGTTCGTCGGGGTCGCGGCCGGCCGCCCGGCAGGCATCGACGACACGAGCTCGCTGCTCGACGAACCGATCGACGCCGACGAACGGGATGTTGAACTCCGACCCGTAACGGGCGGCGAGTGCCGGGGTTCGCTTCGGTCCACCGCCGCCGACGATCACGGGGATCCCGCCCGACTGCACGGGCTTGGGAAGCGCAGGTGAGTCGACGACGGAGTAGTGACGCCCGGTGAACGAGAACCGCTCACCTTCGGGGGTGCCCCACAGCCCGGTGATGATCGCGAACTGCTCCTCCAAGCGGTCGAAGCGCTCACCGAGATCCGGGAACGGGATCGCGTATGCGCTGTGCTCGTCGCCGTACCAGCCCGCCCCGAGGCCGAGCTCGACGCGGCCACCCGACATCTGGTCGACCTGCGCGACCGAGATCGCCAGCGGTCCGGGCAGCCTGAACGTCGCCGATGTGACGAGCGTGCCGAGACGGATCGTCGACGTGTCCCGCGCCAACCCGGCCAAGGTGATCCACGCGTCGGTCGGTCCGGGGAGCCCGCCTGCCTCCCGAGCCCCGCCCATGGCGAGGTAGTGGTCGCTGCGGAAGAACGCGCCGAACCCGAGGCGTTCGGCGGCGCGGGCGACGGCGAGCAGCTCGTCGTAGGTCGCGCCCTGCTGGGGCTCGGTGAAGATGCGGAGCTGTGAGAGGTCGAACACGGCCGCCACCATACGCACGCGTCGCGTTGGTTCCAGCCGGGACTCAGCCTCCGCGGGCGGCGGACCGGATTGCCATCACGGCGCGATCGACATCGGTCTCGGTCGTGGACCAGTTCGAGACCGAGATCCGCATGAGCCGCATGCCGTGCCACGTCGTGGCGCCCATCCAGCACTCGCCGGAACGCTGCACCGCGTCGACGACCCGATCCGTCTCGGCATCGTCGTCGCCGAAACGGACGAGCACCTGGTTCAGCAACACGTCGTTCACGACGCGGACGCCGTCTGTCGCGTCGAGCTGCTCGGCGAACCGCCTGGCGAGCGTGCAGCACCGCTCGACGAGCTCCGCGACGCCCGTGCGCCCGAGCTCACGCAGCGCAGCCCACGTGGCGAACCCCCGAGCGCGGCGCGACGACTCGAGCACGTAGTCGCTCGGCGCGCGCAGGCCGCCCTGCCCCTGCCCAGTCAGGTAGGCCGCGGTGTACGACATCGCTGCCGCGTGTGCGTCGGGATGGGCGCAGAAGGCGTAGCCGCTGTCGTAAGGCACGTTGAGCCACTTGTGGCCGTCCGTCGCCCACGAGTCCGCCGTCTCGATCCCGGTCACCAGGTGGCGCGTCGCCGGACTGGCTGCCGCCCACAGCCCGAACGCACCGTCCACGTGGACCCACGCGCCATGGTCGTGCGCGACTGACGTCCCCGCCAACAGATCGTCGAATGCACCACTGTTCACATTCCCCGCCTGGAGACACACGATCGTCGGTCCCGACGGCGCGCTTCCGAGGACGCGCGCCAGGTCGGCGACATCGATCGCGCCCTGGTCGTCCGTGACCACCGGTTCGAGCGCGCCTGCTCCCAGGCCCAGCAGGCGCAACGTGCGATCGATCGTCGCGTGCCGTTCGCCGTTGGCCACGACGCGCACCCGCGGACCGCCGAGCAGACCGTGCTGTTCGACGTCCCACCCCGCGTTCCTCAGCACGTGGTGGCGAGCCGCCGCGAGCGAGATCGTATTGGCACCTTGTGCGCCAGTTGCGAAGCCGAACGACGCCGTGGCCGGCAGGCCGAGCAGCTCCTCGAGCCAAGCACCTGTCACGTCTTCGATGACGGCAGCCGCGGGCGACGTGACCGCGTTGAACGCGGGCTGGTCCCAGCCGGTCGTCAGTACGTCTGCCGCGGTCGCCGAGTCGAGTGCGCCACCGACGACGAACCCGAAGAAGCGCGGACCGGTGGTCGCGACGAGCAACGGATCGACGACACGAGCCAGCTCCTCGATCACCTCGGACGCGGGCGTCGGTCCGTCGGGCAGCGGGCCGAGAGCCGCTCGCACGGCAGCGGTGTCCACGCCGTTCGGGAAGACCGGACGGTCGGCGACGCCCTCGCGATGCTCGGCGACACGGACCGCGGTGGAGACGAGCAGGTCTCGAAGATCACCCATGAGGACATCATCGTCCACCGGGCCGGCGCCGGTCGCCGCATCCTCAACGAGCGCATCTCGACCCACCGGCGGCACGTAGCTCGCCGGTGAAGTGGTCCACGGCTCCAACAGGAACGATGCGGCATGCTTGAAGGGATGACGCAGCTGCTCGGCTTCCACCATGTCGCCCTGTCCGTGAGCGATCGCGACGCCAGTGCCGCGTGGTACTCGGCCGTCCTCGGGTTCGAAGAGTTGTTCCGTGAGGAGAGCGACGAGCGACGGGCCTGTGTGATGCGCTTCCCCGGTGGTGCGTACAGCGTCGGTGTCGTCGAGCACCTACCCGCCGACGGCGAGGCGTTCGATCCTCGCCACCGGGGGCTCGATCATGTGGCGTTCACGGTCGGCTCATTCCAGGAGCTCGAGCAGTGGTCGTCCCGACTCAGCGACGCTGGAGTCGCCCACTCGGGTGCGATCGACATCCCACCCGGCGCGATCTTGAACTTCAAGGATCCCGACGGCATCAGCCTCTCGCTGTTCTGGGACCGAGCCTGATCGATCAAGCGTTGGCGGGTTGCGCTACGTCCGCACGCCGGACACGACGAAGTAGATGAGCGAGTAGAGGAAACCCTCGTTCCCCGCTCGCTCGATGCCCTGCTGCCACTCCACGACGTCCTCGGCCGAGAAGCCGTGCGCTGTCCCCCACGACGCCGGCCATCCCGGCAACCCGAAGGCGTCCGACGGGTCGGTCAGCGAGAGCGCGAACGGCTCCACCGTCACGTCGGCGAGCTGCATCGTTGCGAACACCGACGGCAGCGACGACACGAGCCGTCCGTTCCGGTAGCCGACATCGCGGCGAACCGCCTTGACGCGATCCACGAGCTCTCGGCGCACCCCCGGTACGTGGATCACGAGTGACTCCTGGTCTGGATCCGCGATCACGAGACGCCCGCCGCGCCGCAGGACCCGACTCATCTCGGCGAGCGCGCGGACGGGCCGCTCGACGTGCTGGAGGACCCGATCGGCGAACACGCCGCCGAAGCTGGCGTCGCCGAACGGCAGCTCGTGGGCATCTGCGAGACCCGCGGTGGCGCCGCGCGCGCCGGCGGCACGGCACATCGCCTGCGAGCGGTCCACGCCGACGCATCGATCGACGCCGACGGCGACGACGTCCCCTCCCGGTCCACATCCGACGTCGAGCACGCGCGCGGCGTCCCCGAGCAACTGCAGGACGCGCGCCTTGTAGGCACGGATCTGCGGCCAACCGTCGACACGGTCCTGCCAGTCGATCGCCGTGGCAGGATCGTCCGAGCCATCGACGTCCGAGTAGGTCGCGCTCACCCGATCAGTCTCACCCGCCGGCCCTGCAGGCGGCACGAGCAGCTCCGGCAGACAGCGCGAAGCAGAGTGGCGTGTAGAGCGCGCGGTCCCACTTCTCGAAGCGCTCCGACGTGGGCCCTGGTGCCACGAGGTCGGTGCGCCCGGTCGCGCCGAGCAGGGCGCGACCGCCGAGCACGACGGCAACGCCCGTCTGCCCGATCCGTCGCAGGCGAGGCCAGCGGGAGGGAGCGCCGGCAACGAGCCCGGCTGCCACGGCGAGCGCCGCGGCCACGGTGAAGCAGGCCCTGGGGGACGGCAGGTCCTCCGAGCCGACAACGGCGTCGGCGACCCGAGCCGCGTCGACGCCGGGGATCGGTGCGCGCAGACCCCAGAGGACGTGCAGCACGCCGATCCCGGCGAGGAGGGCGCTGGTGGTGCCGGCGATCGGGTCCTTGCGGGTCGCCATGTCAGGCGGTCGTGCCGGGGAGCGCTCGCACCCACTCGAGGACGGCGTCGGCGACGTCGCGCCACCCGCTGTCGATCGTCAGGGAGTGCCCTCGGCCGTCGAACTGCTGCAGCTCGGTGACGGCCGTCGACGACCCGTAGCGCTTGAACGCGGCGCGGGTGACGACATCGGGCACGGTGTGATCGGCGGTGCCGGAGATCAACAGCAGCGGTCCGCGCCGGCTGTTCGCCGTGTCGACGGCGGCCGGAGAACGGCGGCGGAAGTTCGCGAATGCGGCCTCGAACAACGGCAACGCCGGCCCAGGGATCGCCCAAGCGGCGTGCAGCGCGTCCGATTCCGCTTCGCTCAGGGCGTTGCCGAACGCGTACCGGAACTGCTTCGCGGTCAGCCCCTTCGCCTTGTTCTTGTTGACCGGGTTGCCGAGCACCGGGAACGCCGACCGCAACTGCGCGATCGGCAATCGAAGGATGCCCTTCATCGGCGCTGGATCGATGGCGACAGCCGCCGCGGCCAGATCCTGCGCGAGCAGCTTCTGGGCGAAGAGACCGCCGAACGAGTGCCCGATGACGATCGGTCGCTCGTCGAGCTTGCCGATGATGTTCGCGTAGTGATCGACGATCGCGTCGATGCCGATGCCCGCTTGGCGTTCCGGGGAGCGGCGGGCCTCGGCGATGTTGTCCGGCTCGCCCGGCCAGGTGGGCGCGACGGCGTCGTAGCTGGCTTCTTCGAACAGCGCGATCCACGGCTCCCATGCTCCAGCTGCGATCCACAGGCCGTGGATGAAGACCACAGGGGTTCCCATGCCCGCAGCCTCGCGCGATCGGCGTGACGCCGAAGTCACGCGGGACAGCGGGCGTGGCATGCCCACGCGTACGGGTTGGCACGGACCTCGACGTCGACGTAGCCGATCGAACGGAGCCGATCGCCGAGGGTTGCCGGATCCACCGGGTTGTAGACGTCGTCGACGTGGTACTCGGCGAGCTCGTCGCTCGCCACGCTGTCGTTGGCGATCAGCAGGCCGCCGGGCCGCAGTACGCGCAGCACCTCGGCGAACAGTCGGTTCTGCATGTCGGACGTCGGCACGTGGTGGAACATCGTGAACGTCACGGCGCCGGTGAACCGGCCGTCGTCGAAGGGCATCACCGTGGCGTCGGCCTGGACGACGTCGACGTTGGTGCCGGCGAGGCGATCGGCGAGGGCGGCCGCGAGATCGGGGTCGAGCTCGACGGCAGTCAGCGCGGGGAGCTGAGGGCGGAGGAGATCAGTCGTGAGCCCGGGGCCGGGCCCGACCTCGAGGACATCGGCGCCGAGGTCGGCGGCTGTTCGCGTTCCGAACGCGAAGGGCAACACGCGGTCTCCGAGCGTGCTGCGCCATTCGTCCGTCACGAGGTGCTCGAGATGCAGCCGGTTCATGGGGGACGACGGTAGGCCGTCGCACTGATGTCGTCGACCAAGATCCGCGCTCGGCGCGCCGCACGGCAGAGCCGTCGTCAGCGCGGTCGGACGCTGTCGTCAGCGCGGTCGGACGCTGTCGTCAGGCGCTGCGGACGCTCACCTCGGTGACCCCCGCGACGCCGCGCAGCTCGTTCATCAGGTGCGGCGCGTGCTTCCACGTCGGATCGACGTCGAGCTCGACAACGTCGCCGACGAGCGCGACGCTGCGCAGCTGCGGTGCGTTCGTGAGCTGCGGGTCGCGGCTCACTCGCCACAGGATCGAGCCGAGCGTCTTCAGGCGCGCCGGCGAGATCGACCCTGGCGCGCGCAGCTCGGTCCAGATCGACCGACCCCAGCGCTGGATCTCGTGACGATGGTTCCACGACCACATCATGATGGCCGTGCGTGTGAATGGGCTGGCCAGGCGACGTACGAACTTGAACATGGTGGGTCGGTTCCCATCCGGGCTGCGGAGCAAACCAGCCCGTCGTCAGTTGCCGAAGTCCCACGACTCGCCGGCGGCGTAGCGACCGAGGACGTTCTTCGCGATCAGGATCTTGTGCACCTCGTCCGGCCCGTCGGCGATGCGCAGGGTGCGTGCGCCCTGGTACATGCCGGCGAGAGGCAGGTCGTTCGAGACGCCGGCGGCGCCCCACACTTGTATCGCGCGGTCCACGACGCGGGTGTATGCCGCGGGAACGAAGACCTTGATCGCCGAGATGTCCGTACGTGCGCCCTGCAGCCCCTGGTCGACCTTCTCCGCAGCGTGCAGCGTCATGAGCCGCGCCGCTTGGATGTCGATGTAGCTGTCGGCGATGAAGCCCTGCACGAACTGCTTGTCCTCGAGCATGCCGCCGTGCACCTCGCGGGTCCGGGCGCGCTCGACCATCAGGTCGAACGCCCGCCACATCTGCCCGACGGAGTTCATGCAATGGAAGACCCGCCCAGCGCCGAGTCGGTCCTGCGCTGCCTGGTGACCTTCGCCGACGCGGCCGAGCGCGTTCTCCACCGGCACGCGGGCGTCTTCGTACTTGATCTCGCAGTGGTCGCTCTCCGCCCGGCCCCAGATGCCGACGCCGCGCACGATGTTCACGCCCTTCGCGTTCGCGGGGACGATGATCTGCACCATCGGTCCGACCTTGCGGTCGCCACCCGGTTCGACGACGCGGCACATCACGATGAAGAAGTCGGCGTCGATGCCGTTCGACGTGAACCACTTGTGCCCGTTGATCACCCAGTGATCGCCGTCGCGCACCGCGGCCGTGTCGAGCGACCGGGGGTCGGACCCGGCGTTGTGTGGCTCGGTCATCGAGAACCCGGACTCCATGGTTCCCTCGATCAACGGCATCAGCCACTGCTGCTTCTGCTCCTCGGTGCCGTACTTCACGAGGATCGACTGGTTACCCGAGTTGGGCGCCACGACGCCGAACAGCGACGCCGCGCCGATCGCGTACGCGAGGACCTCGTTCATGTACGCGTGGGTGAGGAAGTCGAGCCCCATGCCGCCGTACTCGGTCGGGAGGTGTGGCGCCCAGAGGCCTGCCTGCTTCACCTTCTCCTTGATGTCAGCGCGGAGCTGGAGCGTCTCGGTCCGGTCGGTCCACGACTCGCCCTCCCGGCGGGAGGCCCACAGCCGGCCCTCGTTCGGCAGGATGTCCTCGTTCACGATCTCGGCGGTGCGCATCCGGATGTCGTTGATGCGGTCGTCGAGCGTCGGGATGGGCTTGCAGTTCATCGGCATCGCGAGAGCCTCCTGCGGTCGTCAGGACCGGATGGTGTGTTCCGCAGATTCTCGCCACAAAGGCGCGTGCGAGTCACTACCGACGGTCCCCGGGTTCTCTGCTCGCCGACGACTCCCGACCGGTTCTCCGCTCCCATCCGGACATCCAACGACCTCGCCCGATCAGAGACCGGGGCTGGTGACGCCGATGAGCAGAGAAACGGCGTGGCTCGGGTCTCGTCGTCCGATGACGACGTCGCACGAGCACACTCCGGCGGCCCCAGCGTCACCAACCGTGACGCGCAACCACCGAACTCATTTCACCCCAGGCACGTTCGGGCGGGCCGGGGGGGCGGGGCGGGACGGGTCAGTGTTGGTGGGGAGGGAGGCCCGGGGCGGTCGGGTCGTCGTGGAGGTGGTGGGCCTCGCTCACGATCAGCCGGTCGCCGATCCGCGTGAACGAGATGCCGAACGTCTCGAGCAGGTGCTCGGGCGTGAGCACCCGCGCCGGTGGACCCTCGGCGATCACCCGCCGAGCGAGGAGCATCACCCGGTCGCACCCGACCGCCTCGCCGATGTCGTGGGTGGAGGTGACGAGCGCGGCGCCGCGCTCGCGCTCCACCCGCATCGCCTCGAGGTAGGCCTCGCGCCCGGCGGCGTCGAGTCCCGCGGTCGGTTCGTCGAGCAGCAAGAGGCGAGCCCGTCGGGCGAGCACCTGTGCGAGATAGACCCGCTGCTGCTGCCCACCGGACAGGCTGCGCAACGGATGGGCGGCGAGGTGCGAGATCTGCATCCGCCGCATCGCGTCGTCCACGAGCGCGTGATCCTCAGCCGTCTCCCGTCGGAACCGGCCGCGGTGATCGAAGCGCGCCATCCGCACGACGTCGATCGCGCGCAGCGGCAGCACGAACCCGCTCGCATGGAACTGGTTGAGGTAGGCGACCGCCCTCGGCGCGCTCCCCGGCTCGCCGCCCAGCACCTCGAGCGCTCCGGCGACGGGCGGGATCAGGCCGGCGATGGTGCGCAGCAGCGTGGACTTGCCGGAACCATTCGATCCCACGAGCGCGACCGACGCACCAGGAACGAGGAACGCGTCGACCCCGGTCAGCACGGCGCGTCCGTGGTAGCCGACCGACATGCTCCGAGCCACCAGCACGGGCCGCCGGTCGGGTGCGCTCGCAGCGGAATCGGTCACGGAGCTGCTCCGGCGGGCTGCTCCTCCGGCGCCGAGGCCGACAGGGCGTCGCGCACCGCGGTCACGGCGAAGGTGACGAAGAAGATCGCGACCGCGCACAGCACGACCGAGGCACCCGCCGCGTATCTGAAGTGGTACGACGCGAGCAGCCCGAGATAGGTCGCCACGACGCCGGTCACTCCGGCGATCAGCATCATCGCCCCGACGCGGCGCGAGGCGAGCGCCCCGACGCCGGCGGGCGCCAGGAGCATGCCGAACACGAGGAGCGTCCCGACGGTCTGGAACGAGACGATCACGGTCGCTGCGATGAGCGCCAGCATCACGTTGTGATAGCGGCGCGCCGGGTAGCCCATCACCTGCGCGAGATCGGGGTCGAAGCAGAGCAGGAGGAACGGCCGCGCGAGCAGCAATCCGACGACGACGACCAGGACCGAGGCGATCGCCTGGATCACGAGATCAGCGGTGCTGATGCCGAGCAGCTCACCGAAGAGGATCTTCACGAGATCGCCCGTGAACGAATCGGAGCGCGAGACCATGACGACGCCGAGCGCGAGCAATCCGACGAACAGCAGCCCGATCGCCGTGTCGGACGACAGCCGGGAGCGGCTCGTGATCAACCCGACGCCGCCGATCATCGCTGCCGCACCCACTGCGGCGCCGACCATCCCGGGCAGGCCCAGGAGGAGCGCACCGGCGACGCCGGGCAGCACACCGTGGGCGAGCGCGTCGCCGATGAATGCGAGCCCGCGCAGCACGACGTACGTGCCGACGACTGCACACGCGATGGAGACGAGCACTCCGGCGAGCAGCGCGCGCTGCATGAACTCGTTGTCGAGGAAGGGGGCGATCATCCGGCGAGCGCCGACGCGACCAGGTTCGCGATGTCCAGCATGAACGTACGGTACGTCCCGTCCTCGGGCAGGTTGTGGGTTCCCAACTCGACCACCCGAGCGCCGGTCTCCGACGCGATCGCGTCGACGACGTCGGGCGGCGCGCCGATCTCGGTGAAGATCACGTCGACGCCGGTCGCCTCGATCGTCTCCCTCAGTGCAGCGAGCTCTCCGGCCGAGGCCTCGGCCTGCGACGAGGCCGACGGCACGACGGCGCCGACGAGCTTGAACCCGTAGCGGTCGGCGAAGTAGCCGAGCGACTCGTGGCCCGTCACGAGCTCGCGCCGATCCGGACTGACGGATCCGAGGATCGCATCGAGCTCCGCGCTCAAACGCTCGAGGTCGGCCTCGACCACCATGGCGCGGTCCCCGACGTCGATCCCAGCGGCGCGCAGCTCCGGCGCCAGCGCAGCCACCACATCGCGCATCGCCAGTGGATCCATCCACAGGTGTGGGTCCTCGGCGCCATCGTCCCCGATCATCCGCCCGTCGATGTGGTCGCCCGCGAAGAAGACCGGCACACCGTCGGCAGCGGCTTCCTCCAGCGCGTCCTCGAGCGACGGCTCGAGGTGGAGGCCGTTGGCGACGACGAGGTCGGCGCCGGACACCGCCTCGATGTCCTTCGCGGACGGCTCCCAGTCGTGCGGGTCGATCCCGTCCGGCATCAGCACGGACACGTCGGCCGCATCCCCGACGACGTCGCGAACGACGGCGCCCAGCACGGAGTACGTCACGACGACCGACGGCCGGTCCGAGTCGCCACCGGACGACTCCCCACCGCACGCGGTCGCCAGCAGGCCGGTCGCGAGCACGACAGCACCCAGCGCTCTGACGGCATCGCGACCTGGTGCTGGAGACCGTCTCGACATCCGTCGCCTGCCCTCCTCGGCAACGGAACCGTGCCGAGCTCGATCAATAGTAAGAATCGCTCTCAACATAGCCGGGTTGTCACCGCATCCCGACCGCCTCCGGCTGTGCCGTCGATCACGCACGCTCCACGGTCTGCCCGCGTGCTCCCGTGCCGCGCTGCCGTCGGCATCGGAGATAGAGGGCTTCGGGGCTCCCGAGGTCTACGTTGGATGCGTGACCGACGAACAAGCGCCCTACGGCGGCACTCCCGATGCAGCGTTGAAGCGCGTCCGGACCCGACACTTCCAGCGAGCCAAGGAACAGGGCATCAAGATCACCGGCCTGACGAGCTACGACTACCTGTCAGCCAGCATCTTCGACCGCGCGGGCATCGACTTCCTCCTCGTCGGTGACTCCGCGGGCAACGCGGTGTTCGGCTACGACACGACGCTGCCGGTGACGATGGAGGAGCTCATCCCGCTCTGTCGGGCCGTGGTGCGCGCTGCCAAGCGCGCCCTGGTGATCGCGGACATGCCGTTCGGTTCGTACGAGGCCGGTCCGGACGATGCGCTGCACACGGCGATCCGGTTCATGAAGGAGACCGAGGCGCACGCGGTGAAGCTGGAAGGTGGGCAGCGCAGCGCGAAGCAGATCAAGCGCATCGTCCGCGCCGGCATCCCCGTCATGGCGCACATCGGCTTCACGCCGCAGAGCGAGCACGGCCTCGGTGGCCACCTGATCCAGGGACGAGGCGAAGGCGCGGCGCAACTGCTCGAGGACGCCCATGCGGTGGAGGATGCCGGCGCGTTCGCGGTCGTCCTCGAGATGGTGCCGTCACAGGCAGCAGCCCAGGTCACGCGCGAGCTGGAGATCCCGACCATCAGCGTCGGCGCCGGCCCGCACTGCGACGGACAGCTGATGGTGTGGACCGACTGGGCAGGCTTCACGACCGGTCGGATCCCGAAGTTCGTCAAGCAGTACGCGAACATCGGCCAGACCCTGCACGACGCGGCGCTCGCATATCGCGCCGAGGTCGACTCCGGCGCCTATCCCGCAGCGGAGCACGAGTACCAGGACTGAGCCGGGCCGTCACATGATCTGGCAGTGCGGGGAGTTCTCGCTCTCGTTCGACGGTCCGCGCGTGATGGGCATCGTGAACGTGACCCCGGACTCCTTCTCCGACGGCGGGGTGCACGAGTCGGTCGACGCGGCGGTGGAACACGCCTACCGGCTGGTCGCCGACGGTGCGGACATCATCGACGTCGGCGGGGAGTCGACCCGTCCCGGTGCTGATCCCGTGCCGACGGAGCTCGAGCTGGCCAGAGCCGTTCCGGTCATCGCCGCGCTGTCGGACATCGGCGTCCCGGTCTCGATCGACACGGTGAAACCGGAGGTGATGGTCGCCGCGATCGATGCCGGCGCATCGATCGTCAACGACGTGAACGGGCTACGCGCCCGCGGCGCCGTCGAGGCGGTGAGCGGCTCCGGTTGTGGAGTCGTCGTGATGCACATGCAGGGCGAGCCGAAGACGATGCAGGACGCGCCGTCCTACCACGACGTCGTCGGCGAGGTGACCACGTTCCTGACCGAGCGCATCTCGGCGGTGGTGTCGGCCGGCGTCGCCCGCGAGCGCATCGCCATCGATCCCGGCATCGGCTTCGGCAAGACCTTCGCCCACAACCTCGCGCTGATCCGGAACCTCGACGCGCTGACCGACCTCGGACGCCCGGTGATGGTCGGCCTCTCGCGCAAAGGGCTCATCGGCACGATCACCGGACGCGCGATCGCAGAGCGCGATGCCGGCAGCATCGCCGGCGCGCTCGTCGCGGCCGAACGTGGCGCCCGGATCCTCCGGGTCCACGACGTGCGCGGCACCTGCGACGCGCTCGCTGTCTGGAGCGCGATCGGCAGGCCCTGAGAACCGCGTTGGTCAGCCGCGGCGGCCGGTGTTGCGCCGACGTCCGGCCGACGAGCGCGGTGCAGACGAGCGCGGAGCCGAGGGTCGCGTTGCCGAACCGGCGCCACCACCCGAACCGGCCGGCCGGCGCGCGGGCCGATGAGCCGGCGGGGCGTTCGTGACGACCGGCGGTGCGACGTGCGGAGCGCTGGGCCCGACGAGCTCGCTCAGGAGCGGGTGGCCCGGCGCGACCTGCGTGATGATCGGGCTGATGCCCGCCGCCCGCGCCAGGGCGCGCACATCGCTCGCCTGGTCCGGTGTCATGACGGTCACGACGAGCCCCTCGGCGCCGGCGCGTGCCGTGCGACCGGAACGGTGCAGGTACGCCTTGTGCTCGGCCGGCGGATCGACGTGCACGACGAGTGCGATGTCGTCGACGTGGATGCCACGAGCAGCGATGTCCGTCGCGACGAGCACACGGCTCGTGCCCGCCGAGAAGGACTCGAGGTTCCGCTCGCGAGCGTTCTGCGACAGGTTGCCGTGCAGCTCGACCGTCGGGATGCCCGACGCAGTGAGCTGCTTGGCGAGCTTCTTGGCGCCGTGCTTCGTGCGGGTGAAGAGCAGCGACCGATCGACGCCGGCAGCGAGCTCGCGCACGATCGACGGCTTGTCGGTGAGCGACGTCGACAGCACGTGGTGCGTCATCGTCTCGACAGGGGCGACGACCGGATCGACGGAATGCACGACCGGGTCGACGAGGTAGCGACGCACGAGGACGTCGATGCCGTTGTCGAGCGTCGCCGAGAACAGCAGTCGCTGCGCGCTGGTGGGCGTCTGATCGAGCAGCCGCTTCACGCCCGGCAGGAACCCGAGGTCAGCCATGTGATCGGCCTCGTCGAGCACCGTCACCTCGACCTGGTCGAGCCGGCAGTGCCGTTGCGCGATGAGGTCTTCCAGCCGGCCGGGGCAGGCGACGAGCACGTCGATGCCCGAGCGCAGCGCGTTCACCTGCGGGGTCTGGCCGACGCCGCCGTAGACGGTGGCGACCTTCAGCGACATGGCCTGCGCGAGCGGGGCGAAGGTCTCGGCGACCTGGTTGGCGAGCTCGCGCGTCGGCACGAGGATGAGCGCGCGGGGCGACTTCGGCTGGCGGCGACGACCGGAGCTGGACAGCGCGGTCACGGTCGGGATGGCGAACGCGATGGTCTTGCCGCTGCCGGTCTTCCCGCGCCCGATGACATCACGGCCGGCAAGCGCGTCCGGCAAGGTGGCGGACTGGATCGGGAACGGCTTCGTCACGCCGAGCGCGGTGAGCTGTGCGACGAGGGACGGCGCCACGCCGAGCTCGGCGAAGTCGGCGGCATCCACGACGGGAGCGGTGGACGGCGACAGATCGATCCGCCCGGGCCCGCTCTCGTTGCGTTGCTCGGTGCGAGCCGGCGCGACGGGGGTCGTGCGGCGGCGGCGTCCGTTCCGGCGCGGCGCGCTGGACGAGGGGATGGTGGGTGACATGGGTTCCTTCCGGTTTCGGTGGCCGTTGATGCATGGCCGTCCGCTCGGAAGCGACACCGTGCGCTGAGAGCGCTGCACTCGACCGCGGGGTAGAGGAACTACCGCCGCTGTGCGCCACCCTATCGGTCCTGAGCGCGCAAGACTCGTGATCATGGCTCCGACACCAGTGGTCCTCGAGGTGAGCGGCCGGTCCGTGCAGATCACGAACCCCGACAAGGTCTTCTTCAAGGCACGCGGTGAGACGAAGCTCGATCTCGTCAACTACTACCTCGCCGTCGGCGAGCCCTTGATGCGCACGATGCAGGACCGCCCGGTGCTGCTGCAGCGCTTCCCGAACGGGGCCGGTGGGAGCTCCTTCTTCCAGAAGCGGGTGCCGGACAACGCGCCGGAGTGGCTGACGACGACGATCGTGAGCACGCCGAACGGGACCTCCTCGCGCGCACTCGTGATCGAAGACCTTGCCCACCTCCTATGGGCGGTGAACCTCGGCTGCCTGGGGTTCCACTCGTGGCCGGTGCGCACGTCCGACGAGGAGCATCCCGACGAGCTGCGCATCGACCTCGATCCGCAACCGGGCACGAACTTCGAGATGGTGCGGGAGACGGCCGGCTGCGTCCGCCAGCTCCTCGACGACCTCGGGATGGTCGGCTTCATCAAGACGAGCGGCTCGCGCGGGTTGCACGTCTACGTGCCGCTCCTCCCCCGCTGGGACTCGATCGCGGTGCGCGCCGGTGCCGTCGCGATCGCCCGCGAGCTCGAACGGCGCCGGCCCGACCTCATCACGGCCGCGTGGTGGAAGGAAGAGCGCGGCACGCGCATCTTCATCGACTTCAACCAGAACGCACCGCACAAGACGGTGTTCGCGCCGTGGTCCGTGCGGGCGCGGGATCTGGCGACGGTGTCGTGCCCGATCGAGTGGGACGACCTCGCCACCATCCGTCCCGATGACCTGACGATCGCCTCGGTACCCGGCCGGGTCGAGGAGCGCGGCGATCCGTGGGAGCACATGACGGACGCGGCGCAGTCACTCGAGCCACTGCTCGATCTCGTCGCCCGCGACCAGGCGGCCGGGCTCCAGGATGCGCCGTGGCCCCCCGTCTACCCGAAGATGGAAGGCGAGCCGCCACGGGTGGCGCCGAGCCGTGCGCGCAAGGTCTGACGAGCGCACCTCCCCTTCGCTCAGACGCGCACCTCGTTCAGGATCCGGATCACCTCGCGGGGCCGGGCCCGTTCCCGCATCCGCACGATCAACAGCACGAGGTTCCCGCGCAGACCAGGGTTGCAGACGCAGCGGCCGATCCGCGCCGCCGCCTCGTCGATCTCGGTCGCCGCGCGGTCGCGGTCGGCACCCTGGAGCTCGGCCAACCGCTCGGCGGCTCGCCAGGCCTGGCGCCTGGCAGCGACGAGGCTGAACCGGACGATCGCCTCGTCGCCGGGACCGCTGACCCGATCGGCCAGGTCGATCCACGGTGACACGGTCCCGACCGCTGACTGGCAGGCGTCGACGAGGTCGGCGAGCACATGGTTGATCGCGTCGAAGTCGCGCCTGACCGTCGCCAATCCGTCGACGCCGGCGAACTCGGCCGCGGTGACGCCGAGATCGAGGTTGATGTGCGCGTTCATCCCGAGGAGCAGGTGCTGCAACGCGATCGGCCGCCAACGGCGAGAAGTCCGGAACGCGATCGTCCACGACGCAGCGATCGGACGACCGGCACGCCATCCGTCGTACGCGTCGAGGTACCGGCCGGCGAAGTGGGCGACGAACCGCTCCATCCGCGCGGGATCGTCGAACCGTCCGGCCGCCGCACGCGCCTGCACGGTCCGTGTGACCGCGAGGTACATCGCCGCGAAGTAGCCGGCTCGATCGTCGCGCGCGGAGCAATCGGCCATCGCTGCCTCGAGCGCGTGGACCGTCGCCTCGAACGTCTCGTCGCGCCGCCCTTCCATCGACACGTCAGCCGGCGAGGTGGGCGAGCACGAGCGCCCGCAGTTCCGGTATGCCAGTGTTCTTCGCCGCGCTCACCCAGACGACGTCTCCGGGATCGAGCATGCACGCCTTCGCGAGCTCGCTGCGCCGGCCCGGCGACTTGGTCGGACGGATCTTGTCGAGCTTCGTCGCCACGATCGTGTGCGGGATCTCGTTCGCGCGAACCCAGTCGAGCATCTGCAGATCGAGCTTCGTCGGTCCGATCTCACCGTCGACGAGGAGCATCAGCATCGTCAGCGCTTCGCGCTCGAGGAGGTACCCCTCGATCATCTGCTGCCAGCCCGACCGCACCCGGCCGGGCACTGCGGCGTAGCCGTAGCCGGGGAGGTCCATGACCGTCGCGCCCGACGGGAGCACGAACAGGTTGAGCAACTGCGTGCGGCCGGGGCTCTTGCTGACGTGCGCGAGGCCCTTGCGGTTCGCCAGCGCGTTGATGAGCGACGACTTGCCGACGTTCGACCGGCCGGCGAACGCGACCTCCGCCGGCGAGTCGGGCAGGTCGGTCACCCGTGTCGCGGACATGACGAAGGTCAGCTGCAGCGGCGGCGGCGCCATCGTCAGGCCGCGAAGCGCACGAGGCACTGGCGGGGACCGCGGACCTGACCGCCCGCCCAGGTCACCGCGTCGGGATCGACGAGCTCGAACTCGGGGATGCGGGCCAACCAGGTCTGCAGCGCGACGCGCAGCTCCAGGCGGGCGAGGTTCGATCCCGCGCAACGGTGGATGCCGGAGCCGAACGCGACATGACGGTTGTGCTCGCGGTCGAGGATCACATCGTCGGGTCGCTCGAACATCCGTGGATCGCGATTGGCGGCGGGGAACGCCAGCAGCACGCGATCGCCGGCATGCATCGGGCAGCCCTGGAACTCGGTGTCGTGGTCGACGATGCGCGCCATCGTGACCGGCGAGTACGCGCGCAGCAACTCCTCGACCGCGGTCGGCCAGAGATCGGCCTGCTCGCGCAGCTGGCGCCGGTGCTCGGGGTGCTGCGCGAGGTGCCACAACGACGACCCGATCGCGGACCACGTCGTGTCGACCCCGGCGACGAGCATCAGGTTGCAGACGCCGATCACGTACGAGTCGGGCACCGGCGCTCCGTCCACCTCAGCGGCGAGGAGCTCCGTGATCAGGTCGTGTTCGCGGGGATGCGCGCGGCGATCGGCGAGCTGGTCGGCGAAGTACTCGACGATCTTGTTCCGGCTCGCCAACCGGACGACGGGATCGGTGAGCCCGACCTCGAGCACGCCGCGGACCCAGCCGGTGAACTCGTCGGCCATCTCCAGCGGCACGCCGAGCATCGTGGCGATCACGCGCACAGGGATCTGCTGCGCGTACTCGCCTGCGGCATCGGCCTCCCCTGCCTCGATGAACCCGTCGATCAACCGGTTGCAGAGGTCCCGGGTGCCCTGTTCGTACTTGGCCACCGACTGCGGAGAGAAGGTCGGCAGGATCAATCGGCGATGCCAGTGGTGCTCGGGCGGGTCGGAACTGATCGGCGGCGCAGCGATCCCGGCGTAGGCACCCTCGTACTGCTGCGGCGGTGGCGCCGTGACGAGGATCTGACGCGACGTGAAGGTCTCGTGCTCCTGCGCGATCGCCACGATGTCGTCGTAGCGCGTCGGCAGCCACGAGCCACCCCATCGGTTCGTGTGCGCCACCGGGCACGCCGACTCGCGCAGCGCCGCCAGCGTCGGGTACGGATCGCGCACGAACTCGCTGTCGAAGATGTCGTAGTCGGTCGCCCACTCGTCCACGGGCTGGGTCTCGGTCATCGCAGCTGCCTCTGATGGTTCACTCGTGGATGATGGTTCACTCGTGGATGATGATGGCGCGTTCAGGGCAGTTGCCCTCGGCGCGGCGAGCCCTCGCTTCGTGCTCGGGCGGGAGCTCGCCGGGGATGAGCACGACGGCGTTGCCGTAGGCGTCGCTGCCGAACACCTCGGGAGCGGCGATCGAGCACATCTGATGGCCGGTGCAACGCGCGTCGTCCACGGTGACCCTCATCGTGCTCCTCCCGATCGGACAGGCCGCTGCGCGACCTCGTGAGCGCGGCACCATCGACCATGCCGGCCGGTCTGTCAAGGGCGGTGACAGTCCGGCATCGATCGAAGCGACCTGAGTACCGTGCGGTCACCGGCGCGTCACCCCGCCAGACGGAGGCCTTCGTGAACGTCCTGTTCATCACGCTCGACCAGTTCCGCGGCGACTGCCTGTCGTCGGCCGGGCACCCACTCGTGCGCACACCGCACCTCGACGAGCTCGCTGCGCGGGGCGTCCGGCTCGCTCGCCACTACAGCCAGGCGGCACCGTGCTCGCCTGGACGGGCGGCGCTCTACACGGGCACCTACCAGATGAACAACCGTGTCGTCGCGAACGGCACGCCGCTCGACGAGCGCTTCGACAACATCGCCCACGCCGCCCGGCGAGCCGGCTTCGCGCCGACGTTGTTCGGCTACACCGATCAGGGCGTCGATCCGCGGATCGTCACCGACCCCGACGACCCGCGTCTGTCGACGTACGAAGGCGTGCTGCCGGGCTTCGACGTCGGCCTCGGCTTCGACGACCTGGTCCCGTGGTTGACGTGGCTGGACGAGCTCGGTCACGACGCCGGCGACGACGGGGTGGCGGCCCTGCGGACCGAGCCGGATCGACCCGAAGAGCACAGCCACTCGGCGTTCCTCACCGATCGCTTGCTCGAATGGCTCGAGCGCCAGGACGGTCCGTGGTTCGCGCATGCGAGCTACCTCCGACCGCACCCGCCCTATGCGGCCGCCGGACGGTGGTCGCGCGAGTACGACCCTGCGGACGTCCCGCTCCCACACCCGCTCCCCGACGACCTGCATCCGTTCCACCGCCGCGCACTCCGAGTGCCCGAGGCTGGTGCACCCACCGACGAGGGCGGGATCCGCCGCCTGCGGGCGCAGTACTTCGGCATGGTCAGCGAGGTCGACGACCAGGTCGGCCGGTTGTGGGCCGCGCTGCGACGGCTCGGTCAGTGGGAGGACACGCTCGTCGTCGTGACCGCCGACCACGGCGAGCAGCTCTGCGACCAGGGGCTGATCCAGAAGCTGGGGTACTTCGAGTCGAGCTACCACGTCGTCGGCATCGTGCGCGATCCGCGTCACCCCGCCGCCCACGGTTCGGTCGTCGCCGACTTCACCGAGAACGTCGACCTGTTCCCGACCGTCTGCGACGCGCTCGGCCTCACCGTGCCGGCACAGTGCGACGGGGTGCCGCTCACGCCGTTCCTCCGCGGCGAGCGGCCGTCGTGGTGGCGGACCGCGGCGCACTGGGAGTACGACTGGCGGGACGTCTTCATCCACGATGGACCCCACGACTGGCCGTGGGATCGCCGGCTGGAGCGTCAGAACGTCGCCACGCTGCGGACCAGCGACGCCGCGTACGTGCAGTTCGGCGACGGGTCGTGGCGGTGCTTCGACCTCGCCGACCCCACCTGGAACACCCAGATCACGGATCCGGCCCTGGTGCTCGCCCTCGCGCAGGAGATGCTCGTGTGGCGCCAGCAGCACGCCGACCGGACGATGACCGGGATGCTCCTCGAGGAGGGCGGCATCGGCCGCTGGCCATTTGATGCGCCGCTCGCGCCCGCCGGCCGCAGCGTGACCAGCCGCTGAGCGTCGGCACGACTATTGCGTTGCGTTGTGATGTGTTTCGATATATCGTTACTCACACAACACCGACACAACAGGAGCTCAGACGATGCACCACTCCCCCTTCTCCTCCCTGCCCCACCTCGCGATGGCCGGCGCCGAGCCGCTCGTCACCGATCACGATCAGCGCAGCGGCAGCGGCCGTGGCCGGCGCCGCATGGCGGCAGCGATGTTCATGCGCGACCGCGCCTTCGGCGGGCCCGGCTTCCGCGGCGCTCCCGGCTTCGGCTGTGGCCCCGGCTTCGGCGGTGGCCCTCGCGGACGCGGCCGGCGACGGCGCGGCGACATCCGCACCGCGGTCCTCCAGCTGCTGCGCAGCGGTCCGAAGCACGGCTACCAGCTGATGCAGGAGATCGCCGAACGCTCCGGCGGCCACTGGACGCCCAGTCCGGGATCGATCTACCCGACCATCTCGCAGCTCGAGGACGAGGGTCTCGTCTCGGTGTCGACGGAGGACGGTCGCAAGACCATCACCCTCACCGACGCCGGCCGTGCGCTCGCCGAGGGTTACGAAGGACCCGACCCGTGGACGCCGCACTCGGACGAGAGCGGCATCGGCAAGTTGGCCGAGTCGGGGTTCGCACTCGCCGCGGCGCTCAAGCAGGTCGGCATGACCGGGCGCCGCGACCAGATCGATCGCGCCAGGGCGCTCGTCGACCACGCACGTCGCGAGCTGTACCTGATGCTCGCCGAGGACGCGCCGCCGGCCGCACCAACGGCGGCACCGCCCGCGAACGACGACTGAGCCGCCATCCGGCCGACCACGATCTGACGACGCGTCAGATCGTGGTCGCGGCGGCGGTACGATCGCCATCGCGCGGCACGTCCGAGCCGGCCGTGGGGAGCCGGACCGTCGCCGCCGCCGGAGGACGAGCATGGTCGAGCATGAGTGACGAACGCCCGCGCACCTCGACGAGGGACCACGCGCGGCTGCGCGCCCGATTGACCGAGTGGCTCGCGGCGCGGCTCCCGTCCCCGACGATCTCCGACTTCGTCGTCCCCGCCACGAACGGCATGTCGAGCGAGACGATCCTCTTCGACGCCGAGTGGGACGACGACGGCGCCCGGCGCACCGAGCGGTACGTCATCCGGCTCCCGCCCGATCCGTCCGCAGAGCCCGTGTTCCGCGACTACGACATGCCCCGCCAGTTCCACGCGATGCGGCTCGTCGGGGCACGCACCGACGTCGCCGTGCCCGCAACGGTCTGGCTCGAGCCGGACCCGACCCCGCTCGGCGCGCCGTTCTTCGTGATGCAGCGTGTCGACGGCCTCGTGCCGCCTGACGTGATGCCGTACCCGTTCGGCGACAACTGGTTCTTCGATGCCGATCCTGACGACCAGGCCCGGCTGCAGCAGGCGTCGATCGACGTCCTCGCGAAGATCCACTCGATCCCGGCCGACGACGCCGACGCCGCGTTCCTCGGCATCGCTGCGCCCGGCGACACCTGTCTGCGCCGTCACGTCAACGACCAGCGGTCGTTCTACGAATGGGTCGCCGCCGACGGCGTCCGCTCCCCGCTGATCGAGCGCGGCTTCGAGTGGCTCGAGGAGCACTGGCCGGCCGACGAGGGCGACAGCGTCGTCAGCTGGGGTGATGCCCGCATCGGGAACATCATCTACCGCGACTTCGTCCCGGTCGCCGTGCTCGACTGGGAGATGGCGGGCCACGGTCCTCGCGAGGTCGACCTCGGCTGGATGATCTTCATCCACCGCTTCTTCCAGGACCTGACCGAGCAGTACGGGATGCCGGGGATGCCGGCGTTCATGCGCACGGCCGAGGTCGCCGCCGCCTACGAGGCGCTCACCGGGCACACGCCGCGCGACCTGCACTGGCACATCTTCTACGCCGCGATCCGCCATGCGATCGTGATGTTCCGGATCACGCGACGCCAGATCCGCTTCGGCGAGGCGGTCATGCCGGAGGATCCCGACCACGCGTTCCTCCACCACCAGACCGTCGCCGACATGATCGCCGGCACCTACTGGGCGAAGCTCTGACTGCAGCACAGGGTGCGGCGCGCGACGATGTCGGCGTGGGCACCACGAGCACCCTCCTCAGCATCGAGCAGACAGCCGGATCGCTCGGCGCGGTCGTGACCGGTCTCGACCTGACCCAGCCGCTCGCACCGGACGAGATCGCGGCGCTGCTGGCTGCGATCGACGAGCACCTCGTCGTCTTCCTCCCTGATCAGGCGATGACGCTCGATGATCTCGAACGGCTCACCGACGACCTCGGCGGGCGCGACGCGACGCCGTTCGTCCGCCCGCTCGACGACCGCCCGTTCGTGATCCGTGTGATCAAGGAGCCGGAGGACGAGCTCAACTTCGCCAACGCGTGGCACACGGACCTCTCCTACCTTCCCGCTCCCCCGGCATACACGCTGCTGCACGCCTGGGACGTGCCGGAGTACGGCGGCGACACCGTCTGGGCGAACCAGCACGCCGCGTTCCAGACGCTCTCGCGCGGCCTGCGCGAGACGCTCATGTCGTTGCGCGCCGTCCACTCCGCCGGCATGGCCTACGGCACCGGCGGCTACCTCGAGTCCGTCCAGGACAAGACGTCGATGGCGATCGAGCCGTCGCCGGATGCGTACCGCCACCAGATCCATCCCGTCGTCACGCGGCATCCTCGAACAGGCCGGCCGGCGCTGTACGTCAACCCGGTGTACACGACCCGGCTCGACGGCTGGTCACCTGTCGAGTCGCAGGCGCTGCTGGGCCACCTCTACCGGCACTCGGTGAGCGAGAACTTCACGTGCCGGTTGCGTTGGCGCAAGCACACCTTGGCGATCTGGGACAACCGCTGCACGCAGCACAACGCGCTGAACGACTACCGCGGCGTGCGCAGGGAGATGTATCGAACGAGCGTCGTCGGTGCGCCACCGGTCGCGTTCAGCGGCTGACAGCCGTCAGGCGCTGGCGCGGCGGTTGCGCCGGTTGCGGCCCTCGGACGGTACCGACGCGGTGGGAACGGCGTTCGTCAACGGTCCGATCCTGTCGACGATGTCAGCCACCGTCGGCGCGACGCCCGGGACCCGTTCGTCGAGCGAGCGGCGCATCGCGGCGAGGTGCTCGGGTGACGTGCCACAGCAGCCGCCGACGATGCGTGCGCCCGCATCAGCAGCAAGGGTCGCGTAGGCGCCCATGAGCTCGGGCGTGCCCGAGTAGACGATCTCGCTGCCCTTGAACTGCGGGATGCCGCAATTGCCCTTCGAAACGACAGCCGCCGGGTGCTCGATCGTTCCCATCGACAGGACGGTGACGAGGATGTCCGAGGCACCGACGCCGCAGTTCGCGCCCAAGGCGACGGGCGGCACGGCGAGCCCTTCGAAGACAGCGGCAAGCGCGTCGGGCATCAGCCCCATCATCGTGCGACCGGCCGTGTCGAACGAGCACGTCGCCACGTAGGGAACACCGACGGCGATCGCGGCCAGCGCTGCAGCGCGGATCTCCTCCACCGCTGACATCGTCTCGATCCAGACGACATCGGCGCCCCCGGCCACGAGCCCTTCGATCTGCTCGGTGAACGAAGCGATCGCTGCGTCCTCGGTCAGCGCGCCCAGCGGCTCGAACAGCTCGCCCGTCGGCCCGACCGAGCCGGCGACGACGACCGCCCTCGCAGTGGCATCGGCAACCCCGCGAGCGATCTCCGCGGCCCTCTTCGCGAGCTCGAACACCCGATCCTCGGCCTTGTGCAGCTTCAGGCGCTGGCGGGTGCCACCGAAGGAGTTCGTGAGGATGATGTCGGCACCGGCATCGACGAACTGCTGGTGCAGGGCAGCGACGCGCTCCGGCCGATCGACATTCCAGAGCTCCGGCGGCTCACCGGAGGAGAGCCCCATCGCGAAGTAGTTCGTGCCGGTCGCGCCGTCGGCGAGCACGATGTCGCGGGACGCGAGCAGTTCGGACAACGAGGTACGCATGTCGGGGGGCTCCAACGAGTACGGATTGCGTTCGGACGCTGAAGGCTACGCGAGGATCGGTCCATGGACACCGCGCTCTGGGAACCGGATCCTGAGCGGATCGCGTCGTCGGCGATGGACCGCTTCCGGCAGGCGGTCGCCGGCTCCACGCACCTCGACCTCCCCGACACCGAGGCATTGCACCGCTGGAGCGTCGAAGACCCGGACGGGTTCTGGCGCGCCGCGTGGGGCGAGCTCGACCTGCTGGGCGATCCCGGTGCGGTCACGATCGAGCCGGGGACGACGATGCCGGAGACGAGGTTCTTCCCCCAGGGGCGACTGTCGTTCACCGAGAACATGCTGCGGGGCTACGGCGGCGACGACCGCGCGGCGATCATCTGGGAGCGCGAGGACGGTGCCCGCCGAGCGTGCTCGTGGCACGAGCTGCGCTCCGAGGTCGGCGCGGCCGCAGCAGCGCTGCAGGCAGCCGGCGTCGGGACCGGCGACCGTGTCGCGGCATGGATGCCGAACGTCCCCGAGACCGTCGTCGTGATGCTCGCCACGCTCTCCCTCGGCGCCGTCTTCACCTCGTCGTCCGCCGACTTCGGCACGGCCGGCGTCGTGGATCGCTTCGGCCAGGTCGGGCCGAAGGTCGTCGTCGCCGCGGACGGCTACCTCTACGGCGGCAAGCGCCTCGACTGCCTGGTGCGCCTCGCCGAGATCGTCGCCCGACTCCCCACGGTCAGCACGGTCGTCGTGGTCGGCCACCTCGAGCAGGATCCGGAGATCACCGGAGTGACCGGTGCGGTCGCGTACCCGGCGTGGCTCGAGCCGCATCGCGGCGCTGCCGTACCGTCGACCGCGTTCGAGTTCGACCAACCGGGCTTCGTGCTCTACTCGTCCGGTACGACCGGCACGCCGAAGTGCATCGTCCACCGCACCGGCGGCATCCTGCTGAAGCACCGGGTCGAGCAGGTGCTGCACTGCGACATCCGCCCCGGGGACACGGTGTTCTACTTCACGACTTGCGGGTGGATGATGTGGAACTGGTTGACCAGCGCGCTCGCCGCCGGCGCGACGATCGTGCTGTACGAGGGCAACCCGTTCCATCCCGGCCCGGAGGTGCTGCTCGACCTCGCCGACCGGTACGGCGTCACGCTCTTCGGTGTGTCGGCCAAGTACATCGACAGCCTGCGCAAGGCGGGCCTCCGGCCGCGGGAGTCGCACGATCTCGGGACGATGAGGACGATCTGCTCCACGGGTTCACCGCTCTCGCCGGAGGGCTTCACCTACGTCTACGGCGACGTGAAGGCCGACGTGCACCTCGCGTCGATCTCGGGTGGCACGGATCTGTGTGGCTGCTTCGTCGCCGGCGATCCGACGCGACCGGTCTGGGCCGGCGAGATCCAGGGTCCCGTGCTCGGCATGGCAGTGGACGTCTTCGACGAAGCAGGCCGCCCGCTCGCGACCGGCCGTGGCGAGCTCGTCTGCACGGCCCCGTTCCCGTCGATGCCGCTCGGCTTCTGGGGCGACGCCGACGGCAGCCGCTACCGGGCGGCGTACTTCGAGCGCTTCCCGGGCGTGTGGGCGCACGGCGACTTCGCCTCCTGGACGCCACACGGGGGGATGGTGATCCACGGGCGCAGCGACGCCACGCTGAACTCCGCCGGCGTGCGGATCGGCACCGCCGAGATCTACCGCGCCGTCGAGAACCTGCCCGAGATCGTTGAGGCGATCGCCGTCGGCCAGGAGCACGACGGTGACACTCGCATCGTGCTCTTCGTCCGGATGGCCGAGGGTCACGAGCTCACCGACGAGGTGCAGGCGCTGGTGCGTCGCACGCTGCGCACGCAATGCAGCCCGCGGCACGTCCCCGCGGTGATCGCGGCAGTGACCGACCTCCCGCGGACACGGAGCGGCAAGATCACCGAGCTCGCCGTCGGCGATGTCGTCAACGGCCGGGTGGTGCGCAACACGGAGGCGATGGCCAACCCGGAGGCGCTCGAACAGTTCCGCGAGCGTCCGGAGCTGGCGACGTGAGCATCGGAGCCGCCGCGGTCGAGGTACCGGCGGAGATCACCGACGCGCCGGTCCTCGTCATCCACGGCGCCGCGGTGCGCGATCGTGATGCGTTCGAGCTCGAGGTCGCCCGCCTCGCGGAGGCGGTCGGCAGCACCCGACGGTTCGTGCCGGTGTTCTGGGGCGATCTGGCCCGCCCGGCGGAGTCGATCGACGAGGTGCTCCCCTACCTCACCTGGCTGAACCCGCCGGACGACGCGTCGAAGCTCGGCGCGGTGGCGTCGGAGCTCGAAGCGCTCGTGTTGTCCGCGGTGCCGGCCGGCGACGAGAGCGACGGAGCTCCGACGCGCCGGCGACGGCGGATCCTCGCCCAAGGCGATGTCGAGCGACTGATCGATCGCGTCGCGGCGAACTGGCGCAGGCAGTCAGCGGCAGCGCGGCGCCGGCTGATCTCGTCCGTCTACCGAGCGGTGCGAGCGCAGTACCTCACCGCCTCTGCGCACTTCGCCGGCGACATCATCCTCTACCAGCGCCGTCATCGGGAAATCCAGTCGCGGGTGTGGGAGACGATCATGCGCGAGGCGCCCGGCTACGGCCTCCAGGAGCGCCCGATCACGGTCGTCACGCACAGCCTCGGCGGCTCCGTCGCGTTCGATGCCGCGGTGGCGGGAACCCCTCGGCTGCACGTCGATCACCTGCTCACCTGCGCCTGCACCGTGCCCTACTTCCACGTCATCGGCTGCTCTCCGAACACGATCACGCCGCACACCCCGGGGGTCGCCTCGTCGCTCCCGCCGACGATCGGACTGTGGACGAACTTCTGGCTGCCGCTCGACCCGTGGGGCTACCTCGCGGCGCCGGTGTTCCAGCTGTCGGACGGCAGCAGCCCGGCTGACATCGAGGTGCACTCGGGCGAACGGGAGGACCGCATCATGCGCCACGCGGCGAGCAACTACTGGCGCCACCCGACGGTCATCAAGCGCCTCCGAGCCGCCCTCGACGAGCCCCAAGCCTGAGCCCCGCGGTCCAGCACAGCGCCGAGGGCGCCGAGGGAAGCGCCAGCGACGGGGCGCAAGCGGCGCGAGGAGGATGCGAAGCGGACGACGAGCCGGCGCGAGGTCAGCCGAGGCCCGGTAGCGGACAACGTTCTCCATCGCACGGCGCGTCCGGGGTGCCAGAACTGCCTGGTTGCGCTGGCTCCCCGAGTGCCCAGAACGCCGCGTCGGCGGGGCATTGTCCGGCATCGGCATACCAGGTCCGGTCACCTCGGGGCGCAGTTCCGGGCGGCCGGAGTCGACCATGTCGGATCCACCGGAACGGTGGATATCGGGCTGTGAGTGTGTAGGTGCCGGTCAGCTGGATCGTGCAGGGTTGGTGTCGGTGACCGCGATGTGACCCCTTATCGGGCTTGCCCTCGCCGTGAGGTGGGGTGCACTTCAAGCGATGTGTCCATCGTGGTCGCCGATGCCGGCCTGGCCTGCTGTTGTCCTGATCAGAAGCCTGTCCACCCCGGTTCGGGTGTGACCCATCACAGTCCTGGCATAGCGGTTCCCTCCAGGCCGGCACCGACCGAAACACTCACACTGGAGGTTTCATCATCATGCTGGCAGAACTTGTCGACCATGTCATCGGCGTCGACCCCGACCGGGACTGGATCACCGTCGCCGCTCTGGACTCGCGAACATCGGGGGTGATCGCGACCGACCGATTCCCCGCGAACCGTGACGGCTACCGCGACGCAGTGGTGTGGGCCGACGCCTACACGATCGAGTCCGAACGAGCGTGGGTGATCGAAGGCACCGCCAGCTACGGGCGTGGGCTGACGATGGCGTTGCAGCGCAACGCCGAGTTCGTGGTCGAGTTCGATCGGCCGACCCGCAAAGCAACCAAGGACGGCGCCAAGTCCGACGCGCTCGACGCGATCCGCGCCGCACGCGAAGCACTGGGTCGCGACAAGCTCAACCAGCCCCGGGCCCACGACGGCATCCGCGAAGCCATCCGTGTCCACACCGTCGCTCGAGCCGCCGCGGTCAGAGCCCGCACCGCAGCCGTGAACGAGCTCAAAGCCCTCGTTGTCACCGCCGACGAACAGCTCCGCGCTGAACTGCGCACGTTGCGTAACCGCCATGCTGGTCACACGTTGCTCGCGGTTCCGAGACAGCGCCGCCCGGCCGATCGATGAGCGATGCACCCGCAACGCGATGCGCGCCCTTTCCCGTCGGGTCCAGCACCTCGAAGCCGAGATCGCCGACCACGACGCGATTCTCAAGCAACTCATCGATGAGGCTGCCCCGCAGCTGATCGCCGAACGCGGCGTCGGCTACGTCACCGCCGCCGCGTTCTACCTGGCCTGGTCACATCCCGGCCGTTGCCACAGCGAAGCCGCCTACGCCCGACTCGGCGGAACCGCACCGATCGAAGTCACCTCCGGCCAGAACCAGGACCGGCATCGGCTCTGCCGCGGCGGCGACCGCCAACTCAACCGGGCCCTCTACTTCGTCGCGGTCACCCGACAACGATGCTGTCCGACCACCCAGGACTACATCGCCCGCCGGACCAGCGAGGGCAAGACCGAAAGAGAAGCCACACGCTGCCTGAAACGCTTCATCGCCCGACGAGTCTGGCGCATCCTCGAACACCCCGAAATCCACCTTGACAACACATAGAAGCATCGCCTCGCGGCCTCGTAGTCGGGCTCAACGAGTCGACCGGTAGCACTTGTGCTATATTCGCATGCATGACGAGCGTGGGATTGCGAGAACTCCGTCAGGACGCGTCTGAGCTCGTGCGGCGGGTGGAGAATGGCGAGGAGATCGAGATCACGGTTGCCGGTCGGCTCGCTGCCCGCATGGTTCCTGCCGCGCCGCGACGATGGCAGCGGTGGGATGACATCGCGGAGCTGTTTGTTGGCCGACCCGACCCGGACTGGGCGCGCGACCGGGAGCTGATCGATCAGTCCGTGGGGAACCCGTGGGAGCGTCGGGTTTGAAGGCGGTTCTTGACACCAGCGTGTTGATCGCCGTCGACGTGCCAGCGTTGGAAGGGGAGCTTGCGATCAGCACCGTCTCGCTCGCCGAGCTGCACTTCGGGGTGCTGGTCACGGCTGACGCGCGCATTCGCGCCGAACGGCTGCGGCGGCTTTCGGAGCTGCAACGGAAGTTCGACGCCCTTCCCGTCGACGACGACGTGGCGACCAGTTACGGCCAGCTCGCAGCCGCGGTCGCTGACTCCGGCCGGCAGCCCCGATCTCGAGTCATGGATCTGCTCATCGCAGCGACAGCACACGCCCACTCGGCTCGGCTCTACACCCGCAATGCTCGGGATCTGACCGGGGTCGAGCACCTAATCGGGCTCTTCGGATTTCAGCGGGGAGTGATCGTGGGGAGGAGTTCCCAGTTGGGTCGGCCGGCGTAGAGCAGGACGCGGATGCGGTAGTTGCGGAACCGGGTGAACCCGAACCCGACGCGCTTGATCCGCTTGATCAGGTTGTTCGCCGCCTCGGTCGGCCCGTTGGTCAGATGCGCCTGGTGCCAGGCAGCGATCTGATGCTTCCAAC
>JBFWRK010000025.1:0-49871 GCA_050248955.1 Acidimicrobiia bacterium | reverse complement strand
AACTGCTCGACAAGGTCCACCCACGCGTTGGCGGTGAGCTCGATCCGACGCACGCCGGCGCGGCGATCGATGCGCAGCTCGTCTGTGTGCGGGAGACGTTCGCTCACGGGGCCCAGTATCCCCGAACACGCTCGGTCAGCGGTGCTGCGGCGGGGGCCAGCTCTGCGGCGGGGCTGTCGAGGTCGCCATCTCGTCCCGATGTGTCATCGAGCTTGCCTGCAGCACTTGATGGGCGATCAGCGGCGCGATCAAGGACACCACAGCCATCGTCACCCGCAGCGCGCCGTCCGCGAGCGCGAAGGTCGCGGCTGCTGCCATGCCGACGACGAACAGCAGCGGCACCTCCCGCATCACCAGCGCCCGCGAATGGGACGGTCGCTGCTCTGCGACGGCGCCGTCGTCGGGGCAACCTGCTGTCCAAGCGCCTTGCCAGACGGCCGAATGATGTCCAGACATGGGGGCATCAAACGCAGCACCCTCCCCCCGGGCCAGGGCCGATGGTCCCTTGTTCGCGGCAGGACGACGTGCCGTGGCCGCCTCAGGCGCGCGCCGCCATCAGCGACACGGCCTTGGCACCGGCGGCGCGCATCTCGGCGAGGACGGCAGGATTGATTCGGGGCGTGACCGAGGGCGACAGCGCCATGCTGAGCCCGGAAGCCGAACCGTGGGCGACGAGCTCGGCGAGGTTGGGACGCTCGAACGGATCGCCGCCGGTCAGCACCACGATCGGCCGGGGAGCGCCGAAGCTCGCGATGTCGTCGAGCAGGGCACGCCCCTCGTCCCCGTCGAGCTCGAACGGGTTGCGATCGCGCACTGCATCGGCCCGGCAGTGCGTGCACACGAGCCCGCAAGCGCGGGTGACCTCCCAGATCACGATGTACGGGCGTTCACCGACGTCGCGGTGCAGCGAGCGGATCGGCCGGAGCACGTCCATCGACCCAATCACGATCGGCCGGTGACGGTCAGGGCCGGAGGTCCTGAGGTAGGGACGAAGGTCCCCGGAGTTCCAGCCCGGCCGCCCGTACCGTGGCGGCATGTGTGACTACTGCGATTGCCGGTCGATCCCGCTCATCGACGCGCTGGGTCACGACCACGAGCACCTCGAGCGGCTTGGCGGCGAGCTGCTCGCAGCGATCGGTGCCGGCGATCTGGGCAGTGCCCGCAACGTCTTCGACCGGCTCGCCGCGCTCCTCGCACGGCACACGCAGATCGAGGAGACGGCGCTGTTCCTGGCGCTCGCCGCAGCATCCGATGGCAGCGATGTCCGCAGCCTGCTCGACGACCACGAGGCCATCGACCACGCGCTCATCACGCTCGCCGACGCCGACGATGACGGGATGGCGGCCGGAGCGCCGTCGCTGCTGGCGCGACTCCACACCCACATCGTCCGCGAGGAGTACGATGTCTTCCCGGCCGTCCGGTTGTTGATCCCAGCCGTTGCGTGGGACGAGATCCACGAGCGCGCCGCGGCTTGTCCCGCGTAGCGGACGTCACTCCTGGTGAGCCGTCACCTCACGTGACGGCGACCTCGTCGTGGGTCCGGTCGGCGCCGTCCAGCGTCCGGTCCGCAGGGGTGCGGAAGAAGTGGAGAAGCCCGGCGAGCACTGCGAGTGCGAGCACCGCGGCGGCGAGGAAGCACACGGTCGCCGCGAGGTCGCCCTTCTCGCCGAACACGCTGAACCCGTACGAGGTCAGCAGCAGACCACGGAGCGACTCGCCTCTGAACATCGTGTCCCGCAGCGAGTTCACGTCGTCCAGCCGAGCCTGCAGGGGTTCGGTCGGATCGCCGGCCTCCTCTGCCGCGGCCAGGGCCTCCCTGGCTTCGCGTTGCGCGGCGCCGAGCGTCGCGTAGGTGGCTCCGTCGTAGCCGGCTTCTTCGGCGCTCTCGCGCATGTGGAGCGCGATGTACTCGTTCGCGTAGCACTCGGCCTTCTTCCCGCTGTCGAGCGGTGTCCCCGCGTACTTCACGAGGCAGTTGGCGGAGCGCTCGGCGTCGTTGAGCGAAGCCTCGGGTGTGAAGGTGATCTTCTGCGCCGAGAGCTGGTTGCGGACGTATGACTTCGCGAACGACGCGTTGTCCTTCATCACCGCCCCGAGTACGACGAGCAGTATGGCGATCGCGGTACCACCGACGATCAGGATCAGGTCAAAGGTCCTTCGCTTCACGGTGCCCTCCTGGGTGACCATCGCGCAACGCGCAACCGATGTGCGGTGACCGTACCCCACTCGTCGACAGGCGCTGCGCATCGCTCGCGTGCCGACGCGCCGCGGCCAGGAGTAGGTTCTGGATTCACGTATGGCCCACGATCCGCAGCGCCCGTCCGCCCCCCACGTGGTCCGCTGGGACGAGTACGACGCCGTGCTGTTCGACCTCGACGGCGTGCTCACTCCGACGGCCGAGGTGCACCTCCGAGCATGGACGCGGATGTTCGACGAGTTCCTCGCCGGCGTCACCGACCCCGTGCAGCGTCCGTTCACCGTCGACGACTACCACGCGTACGTCGACGGCAAGCCCCGCTTCGACGGTGTGAGGTCGTTCCTCCAATCCCGGGACATCGTCCTGCCCGAGGGTGACCCGAGTGACCCTCCGGGCGACTCGACCGTCTGCGCGCTCGGCAACCGCAAGAACCAGTTGTTCGGTGAGTCGCTGGCCTCCGAGGGCATCGACGCGTTCCCCGGTTCCGTTGCGGTGCTCGATCGGCTCGACGCGATGCAGGTCGCGGTCGCGGTCGTCTCGTCGTCGCGCAACGCTCCGGACGTCCTCGAAGCTGCGCGCCTGACCGAGCGGTTCGTGGTCGTCGTCGACGGCAACGTCGCCGCTCGTCTCGGTCTCGCCGGCAAGCCGGCACCCGACATGTTCCTCGAGGCAGCTCGCGAGCTGCACGTCGAACCCGGCCGTACGGTCGTGGTGGAGGACGCTGTGTCCGGCGTCGCGGCGGGACGCGCCGGCGGCTTCGCGCTCGTGCTCGGCGTCGACCGCGGTGCCGGGCGGGAAGCGTTGTTGCACCACGGCGCCGACCTCGTGGTCGGTGACCTCATCGAGACGATGCCCGGAGGCGACTCGGCGTGAAGAAGGACGTGACACCCAACGGCATGCCGCAGTACCGCTTCCCGGTCGACCCGTGGCGGCTCGTCGAGCGCGAGTACTCGGCGAACGACTTGGGTCTCACCGAGACGCTGTTCGCCGTCGGCAACGGCTACATCGGCATGCGCGCCAATCCCGAAGAAGGGCGCGTCGCGCACTCGCACGGCACGTTCCTGAACGGCTTCCACGAGACCTGGCAGATCCTGCACGCCGAGGAGGCGTTCGGGTTCGCGCAGACCGGTCAGACGATCGTCAACGTGCCCGACGCGAAGCTGATGAAGCTGTTCGTCGACGACGAGCCATTGCTGCTGAGCATTGCCGATCTGCCCCAGTACGAGCGCGTGCTCGACTTCCGCGACGGCACGCTGACACGCGAGCTCTTGTGGCGCACGCCCGCCGGCAAGCAGGTGCACGTGCGCTCCACCCGCCTGGTGAGCCTCGTCCATCGCCATCTGGCGATGGTGACGATGGAGGTGACCCTGCTCGATTCGACGGCGCCGGTGGTGATCTCGTCGCAACTGCTCAACCGGCAGGACGGCGAGGACGAGTACCACGTCAGCGCCGCCGCTTTGGGGGAGGGCCTCGATCCTCGACGGACGCGGCAGTTCAACCACCGCGTGCTGATGCCTCGGGTGCATCGCGAACGCCTCGGCGAGGCGATGCTCGGGTATCGCTGTGCGAACAGCGGCATGACGCTGGCATGCGGGTATCAGCACATCGTGGACACGGCGTGCGCACATGACGTCGAGACGACCGCGACCGCTGATCTCGCGAAGACCGTCATCACGGTGAAGGCCACCCCCGGTGAGACGATCCGCGTCGTGAAGCTCGTGTCGTACCACTCCTCCACAGGTGTGCCTCCCGAGGAACTGGCCGACCGCTGTTCGCGCACCCTGGCGCGTGCTCGGAACAACGGACCGCAGCAGCTGCTCGTCGAGCAGCGCGAATGGCTCGACGAGTTCTGGAAGTCGAGCGACGTCGAGCTGCGTGGCGACAAGAACGCGCAGCAGGCGTTGCGATGGAACCTCTTCCAGCTCGCGCAGGCGAGCGCGTGCACGCAGGAGCAGGGCATCGCCGCGAAGGGCGTGACCGGCTCCGGCTACGAGGGTCACTACTTCTGGGACACGGAGATCTACGTCGTCCCGTTCCTCGCCTACACGAACCCGACCACGGCGCGCCGCTTGCTGCGCTTCCGCTGGCACATGCTGCCACTCGCCCGCGCGAGGGCGACCGAGCTCAGCCAGGTCGGCGCGCTCTACCCGTGGCGGACGATCAACGGCGAAGAGGCATCCGCGTACTATGCGGCAGGCACCGCGCAGTACCACATCAACGCCGCGGTCGCGGTCGCGCTGAAGCGCTACCTCGATGCGAGCGGCGACGTCGAGTTCCTCGTCGGCGAGGGCGCGGAGATCCTCGTCGAGACGGCGCGCCTGTGGGAGGACCTCGGCTTCTACGCGACGGACGGCGAGCGCGCCTTCCACATCCATGGTGTGACCGGACCTGACGAGTACACGACCGTCGTCAACGACAACCTGTACACGAACGTGATGGCCCGCTTCAACCTCCGGTACGCGTCGAGGGTCGTCGAGCTCCTCGCCGAGACGAACGTCGAGGCCTACGAGAACCTGCTGCGTCGCCTCCATCTCGACCCGGCGGAGGTCGACCGGTGGATCGAGGCCGCCGAGGCGATGTACCTGCCGTACGACGAGGAGCTCGGCATCCACCCGCAGGACGATTCGTTCCTGCAGCACGAGGTGTGGGACCTCAAGGGCACGCCCGCTGAGAAGTTCCCGTTGCTGCTGAACTTCCATCCGCTCGTGATCTACCGGTTCCAGGTGCTGAAGCAGGCCGATGTGGTGCTCGCGATGTTCCTCCGCGGCGACCAGTTCACGCTCGAGCAGAAGCGTCGCAACTTCGACTACTACGACCCGATCACGACCGGCGACTCGTCGTTGTCGGCCTGCGTGCAAGCAGTTGCCGCCGCGCAGATCGGCTACGACGACGCGGCCGTGCACTACTTCCGTCAGGCGCTCTACGTCGACCTCGCCGACACGCACGGCAACACCTCGGACGGGGCGCACATCGCGTCCGCCGGGGGTGTCTGGGGAACGATCGTCTACGGGTTCGCCGGCATGTACGACTCCGGCACGACGCTGCAGTTCGCGCCTCGCCTCCCGAACGAGTGGGAAGGCATCACGTTCCGGATCCAGCGGCACGGGTCGCGCATGGTCGTCGATCTCGACCACGACGGCTGCACGGTGAGCGTGCTCGACGGCGACGACGAGGGAGTCCCGATCGAGCTCGACGGCGTCGTCCAGCGGGTGAAGCCGGGCACGAGCTGTCGCGTCCCGAGGGTCGAACTGCCGGCCTGAGCTCGCCGATCGCCGAGGGACCAACGGCCCTTCTCCCTGAGCGCTCGTCATACGATCATGAGCGACGGCCGACGGCGGCGGCTCCTGTCCTGAGAGGAGCGAGATGGACCGGATCTGGACACGCATCGGGCAGGTGGTCGCCAAGCGCACGGTGCTGGTGCTCGTGCTCGTCGTCGTGATCACCGCAGTGCTCGCCGGTGGGCTCGCCCGCCTCGACTTCGCGACGGGGCAGGACAGCTACATCGACAAGAACTCGACCGAGGCGAAGGACAACGAGCGCTACCAGAACCTGTTCGGTGGCGAGAGCATGGTGGTGTTGTTCACGGTGCCGGAGGGCGGCACGGTGGTCGACCTGTTCACCGAGGAGAACCTCGCCCGCTTCGAGCAGCTCGATGCGACGCTGCACGAACCGGACAAGGGCCTCGAAGCGGTCATCACGCCGGTCACGGCTCTGCGCTGGACCCAAGACCTCATCACGTCCGGCGCGGCGACGCGCATCCTCACGGGCGCCATCGCGCGAGAGCCCGACCCTGCGGCGGCCGCGCTCCGTCAGGATGACGCAGGCCTGACGTTGGCCCGGCTCGCGGCCGCGGGTGAGCAATCGTTCGCGAACCCCGCGTGGTTGCGGTTCCTGCTCTTCGACAACACGGGGTTCTCGCAGGGCGAGAACGGCCAGGTGGTGCCCCCCGCCGACGCCGAGCTCTCGATTCGCAAGCCGCTCCTCACCTTCTTCCCGGACACGACCCACGCGCTCGCGATCGCGATCGTCAAGGGCAATGCGTCGCTCGACGAGCTCGCCACCGGCTCCGACTCCGTGAAGGACGCCGTTGCCGCACAGGCGTTCGAGGGTGCTGAGGTGATCGTCACCGGCACGCCCACGTTCCTCACCGACATCAACGACTACCTGCAGAAGGGGATGCTGACGCTCGGCCTCATCGCTGTCGGCGTGATGCTGGTCGTGCTCGCCATCGTCTTCCGGGTGCGCTGGCGACTGCTGCCCTTGCTGGCAGTCCTCGTCGGCATCGCGTGGGGCTTCGGGGTGTTCGGCTACCTCGGCATCGACCTGTCGCTCGTCACGATCGCAGGTCTGCCGATCCTGATCGGCGTCGGTGTCGAGTTCGCCATCCAGATCCACAACCGCGTCGAAGAGGAGTGCGTGCTCGACCGCGAGACGAATCCGTTCGGTGAGACGGCGCGCCAGCTCGGACCACCGATGACGGTCGCGACGATCTCCGCCGTGATCTCGTTCCTCGTGATGCGGATCTCACGTGTCCCGATGATCCAGGACTTCGGCGTGCTGCTCGCAGTCGGCATCGTCATGCTCCTCATCACGGGGATCGTCGTCCCGCTCGCCGTGCTCGGCGCCCGCGAGCGCAAGCGCCCGACGACCAGTGTCCGTAGCGGCGTCACCGAGCGGATCCTCCACTGGCTCGGGTCCCTGCCCTCAGCAGCAGTCGTGCCGCTCGTCGCGATCGCGGTCGTGATCCCCATCGCCGGGCTCGTCCTCGAGCGTGACAGCGAGATCGAGAGCGATCCGATCAACTGGGCCGACCAGTCGACCGACACGATCCGCAACGCTCGGCAGCTCGAGCACGACGTCGACTTCGCGACGACGCTCGGCATCTTCATCGAGACGAGCGGCACGGAAGCGAACGGCATCTTCACCGATCAGTTGGCGGCGTTCGTCCACGACTTCGTGGAGCGCGAGCTCACGGCCGAAGGTGGCACGCTGGTGCAGGCGTCGAGCCTCGTGTCGACGGTGTCGTACCTCATCGAGGTGCCCGGCACGTCGTCGTTGCCGCCGACCGGCACGGACGTGCTCGAGGCGTACACCGTTGCGCCGCCCGACATCCAGCGGTTGCTCGTCGGCAGCGACGGCAACGCCGCGCAGGTCCTCTTCCAGGTCGGTCCGTCGTCGCTGGAGGAGCGCGCCGGCCTCGTCGAACGCCTCGAGGTTTCGATCGCGCAGCCGGGGACGGAGGATGCCGCGCTGCCGAGCAACGCGGCCGCGACGCCGGCCGGCCTCGCGATCGTCGGTGTCGGCTTGTTGAACAACCTCACCGCCAACCGGGTGCAGCTGACGATCGTCGCGCTGCTGCTCGTCGCTGGATGGCTGGTCTTCCGCTACGGCGATCTGGCACGCGCCGCGTTGACGATGGTCCCCGTCCTCCTGGCAGTCGGTGGATCGGCGACGCTCGTCTCGCTGCTCGGGATCACGCTCAGCCCGTTGACGACCGTGGGCGGGCCACTCGTGATCGCCACCTGCGCGGAGTTCTCCGCGCTGCTGACCGGTCGGTACGTCGAGGGACGTCGCGCCGGCCTCACGCCGAGCGAGGCGACGGCGCTCGCGTCGGAGCGCACCGGTCGGGCGTTCATCGCATCGGCGCTCACGACGATCGGCGGTTTCGCGGTGCTGATGTTCGCCGCGTTGCCGCTGCTGCGGAACTTCGGTGCGGTCGTCACGTTGAACGTGTCGGTCGCGGTCCTGAGCGCGCTCGTCGTCGTGCCGCCACTGGCGAAGTGGGCTGACGAGCGAGGCTGGTTCCCGGCCGCGGTCGCGACGCCGCACCGCCTCGATCTCAGCCGGCGCCGGCTCGTCGCCGCGGCCGGCGGCGTCGTCCTCGGGGCGATTGCCGTGTTCCTGATCGCCGACAGCGTCCGGACCGAAACCGCGGAGGCGGTCACCGCGATGACGGTGCCGGGAACCGAGGTGCCGGCGACGTTGCCACCACCCACGACCGCGCCGCCGGCGGGCGCAGCCACCACCGTGACGCTCGTCGTGACCGGCGAGACGCTGCCTCCCGGGCCGCCCGAGAAGCCGACCGGCCTCGTCGCCGGCACGTTCTACGACACGCTCACCGGCGCCGGCGTCGATCCTGGCGTCGCCCGCTGCGCGGCGGACACGCTCGTGGGCACGACACCCGAGGCGGACCTGCTCGCCATGGGCATCGCCAGCTCGCCGCGGCCGGAGGCGGTCAACGACCTGATCGCTGCCGCAGCGCTCGCCTGCGGCGTCCCGCAGGCCACGCTCGACGAGCTCGCCGGCGCTTGAGTTCGGAGCGTCCCCGGATCTCTGCTCGCTGACGTCCTCGCCCCGGATCTGTGCTCGCAGACGGACGCCCGGGGTCCGGGGATGATCAGAGATCGGGGTGGGCTACCGACGGCGTGAGCGCACGGGCCGGCCGACGGCGAGGACCTCCTCGAACCCGTCGGCCATGCACGAGGCGAGGACATCCGGGTCGCGGACGGCGGAGATGTCGATCAACATCCCGACGGTGCACACGTCGAGGTGCGAGAGGAGTGCGACGCTGAACGCCGAGCCGGACGTCGGCGCAAACGCGAACTGCCGCTCGATGGCTGCGCCCGCGAGATGTGCCGGCCCGACGAGGCCGGGGACGTTGGTGGCGACGAAGTCGATCGCCTTGAGCATCGAGCCGAGCGCAGCCGCGGTCATCGGTTCGGGCAGCGCGTTGAGCACACCCGCCACGATGTCGGTGTACTTGAGGCCCGGCTCGTGCTGCCACGAACGAGCGAGCGCGCCGAGCTGCTTCATCCGCAGCAGGGGATCGGTCACATCGATCGGAAGCGCGAAGCGCGCCGGTGTGAAGCGGTTGTTGCCGATGGTGTCGTGGTCGCTCTTCCGAAGGTTGATCGGCATCGTCACCCGCACGTGGTCCGGCTCGACTCCGTGCAGCACGTGGTAGTGGCGCATCCCTCCTGTCAGCGCTGCGAGGAACGCGTCGTTCATCGTGCCGCCACCGGCGTGCCCGGCTGCTCTCAGCTCGTCGAGTGAGATCTCCATCGCGGCGAGGCGGCGGGAGAGGCCCCGGCCGTTCATGACCGACGACAGCGGTGTGCGGGCGGGCCGGACGAGCTTGATGATCGATCGGGCCGTGCGCGCCGCGTCCGACGCAGCTCGAGCCGGGTGCAGCATGGCTGCGCTGGCGGCCTTGGGCACGGCGGTCATCGACCAACCGGCGAGCCGGGCAGCGTCCCGAGCCTGGTCGGCGAGGTTGTCGGCGACGACCTGCACGGTGCTCGACCGGGGCCGCTCACGAGGCGCTCCCTGCTGCGCGGCAGCGTCGCCGGGTGCGTGCTCCTGCTCGTGCTCGTCGAACAGCAGCTGTGCCATGCGGATCGCTCCGACGCCGTCGGTGGCGCAGTGGTGGATCTTCTGCAGGAGCGCCGACTTCCCGTCGGCGAGTCCTTCCACGAAGGTGAACTCCCACAGCGGACGGTCACGGTCGAAGGCGGCCATCACGATCGGCCCGCCCAGCGCGAGGAGCGTCTGCAGATCACCCGGCTCCGGCGCCACGATCCGGCGCAGGTGGTAGTCGAGATCGAACGCCGGATCGGGTACCCAGCGGGGAGGACCGATCCCGAACGGTGCCGCAGCGACCTTCTGTCGCAGGCGTGGGATCTCCCACGTGACCGCCTCGATGCGCTCCCGCAACTGCGTCCAGTCAGGAGTTCGGTCGAACAACGACATCCCGAGGATCGTGGTTCGCAGCTCCGGGTCGCGCTCGATCCGCCACAGCGTCGTGTCGGACTGGTTCATGCGGTCTTCGAAGAGCTCGACCATGGCAACACCCCTTGCCTCGCGTGCGCCTCCAGCGTCAGGTCTCGCCCGGCCGGTCGCAAGTGCCGAACGTCCCGAACGCGACTCGGTCCATCGAGCGCCGTGAGGGCGCGTGGCTCCGGGTGGGGTTGCGCTCCTCGCGGTGTGCGAGCAATGTGCTCCGACATGGCAGAGCTGTGGTTCCTGAAGATCGACGGCATCCAAGGCGAGTCGACGCACGTGCAGCATCAGGGCGAGATCGACGTGCTGTCGTGGTCCTGGGGTGTGTCCCAGTCACAGGCCGGTGGGGGAGGAGGCGGCGGTCGTACGGGCAAGCCAACGTTTCAGGACTTCCAGTTCGTGACCCGTATCAGCTCGGCGTCGCCGAAGCTGCTGCTCGCCTGCGCGTCCGGCGCGCACATCACGACCGCGCTGCTGAGCGGTGTCCGCGCCGGTGCCAAGTCCACGACGCCGTTCCTCACCTATCTGCTCACCGAGGTCATGGTCGGCCGCGTCGACCACAGCGACGGCGAGGGCGACGTCCCGGTGGAGCAGTTCTCGCTGTCCTACATGAAGGTGGAGGTCGCCTACCAGGTTCAGACCGAGACCGGCCAGATGGGCAAGCCGATCCTGTTCGGCTACGACCTGAAGAAGAACGGGAAGGTCTAGCTGGCAGCGTCGCAGGGATCGTCCGTAGGGTTCGGGGTGATGCCTCGGCGAGTCAGCGCCCAGAGCCTGCGCACCAAGCGTGCGGTGGCGCGTGAGCTGCTGCACCACGGGTCGCCGTACGTCCTCGTGTCGGCGATCGCCGCGTGCGTCGCGCTTCGGCGATCGATCGGCGGTACCGCCGGGTTGCAGGACATCGGCGCGCTGGCTGCGGTCGTCGTCGCCCAGCCGTTCATCGAGTGGGGGTTGCACCGCTTCGTGCTCCACAGGCCGGCGTGGACGATCGCCGGAACGATGATCGATCCAGGGGCGTCGCACCGGGGGCACCACCGAGTGCCGGACGATGTCGCCGGTGCGCTGCTCGGCACTCCGTACGCGATCGGCGATTCGTTCGCGATCATCGTCGCCATCTGTGCCGTCGGCCTCGGTTTCGCCCCCCTGATCGGTGGCTACCCGGTCGGCGGCGTGACGTCGGCGGCGGCCGCGGGCTGCGCCGGCCTGCTCTGGTACGAGTGGGCGCACCTGCTGTTCCACACGGGATACCGACCACGGAGTGCGTGGTTCCGCAGGTTGCGCACGAACCACCGCCGCCACCACCATCGCGACGAGCGGCGCTGGTTGGGCATCACCTCGACGATCGCGGACCGGATCGTGGGCACCCACGAAGCGGCCCGCGCCGTGTGATGCGCACCGTGCTCAGCGGCTGACGCCGGCGATCGCCTCGTACGCCCCGACCACGATGCCGGCACCGCGCTCGTCGCCGAGCGTGCCCTCACCCATGCGGTTCATCACGTACGTGACGCACATGCGGTTCTCGAGATCGACGATCACGATCGAGCCGCCCCAGCCGCCCCAGAAGCACGCCTTGGTGCTCGGGCCGAGCGGCATCTCCTCGCCGATGATCCCGTAGCCCATGCCGTAGCGAACGGGGACGCCGAGCACGAGATCGGTGCCGACGGACTGCACCTCGAAGATGCGGTCGCAGCCCTGAGGCGACAGCAGCGTCACACCGCCGAGCGAGCCACCGCAAGCGACGAGGGACTGCACGGCTGCCACTGATCGCGCGTTCCCCTGGCCGTTCGCGGCCGGGATCTCTGCCCGCCGCCATGCGTCCTCCCACGAGGCTTCGGCGCGCAGCGGTGGACCGGTGAAGGTCTTGAACGGTATGGAGTCCGTCGGCAGCAGATCGATCGGCAACGCCGGCGGCGGGAACACCCGTGCCGTGCGGTGGTCGTGCTCGGCCGGGAGACCGATGTGGAAGTCGGCGCCGAGCGGTCCGGCGATCTCGGCGGCGAAGAACTGGCCGAGCGTCTGGCCCGTGATCCGGCGCACCACCTCGCCGACCAGGTGCCCTTGCGTGATCGCGTGGTAGCCCGAGGCCGTGCCCGGCTCCCACCACGGCTCCTGGGCGGCGAGCATCGAGGTCGACTTCTCCCAGTCGTAGATGTCCGCTTCGGTCACCGGCTGGTTCCAGCCCGACAACCCCGCGCTGTGGCTCATGAGGTGGCGCACCTGGACGCCGGCCTTGCCCGCCGCGGCGAACTCCGGCCAGTAGCGCGCCACGGGCGAATGGAAGTCGAGCTCGCCCCGATCGGCGAGGACGAGTGCGCACAGTGCGGTCATCGTCTTGGTGGTCGACCAGACGTTGATGATCGTGTCGCGCTCCCAGGGCTGCGTGCGGTCCTCGTCGGTGTGCCCGGCCCAGATGTCGACGACGAACTCGCCATCGATCGTGACCGCGGCCGACGCGCCGACATCCAACCCCTTCTCGAAGTTGCGTTCGAACGCTGCTCGCACCGGCGCGAACCGCTCGTCACACGTTCCGTGGATCTCCGTCACACCAACCCCCTCGGTGTCGTCCCTTCGGTGCGACCGTACTCGGCGGCATCCCTGCAGCACTCGCCGGGGCACACTGGTGCGATGCTGCTCGCATCGGTCGTCGAGGTGTCTGACGAGGTGGCGGCGACCTCGAAGCGCCTGGAGAAGCGACGCGCGCTGGCCGGCCTGTTGCGCCGGCTCGCACCCGAGGAGATCGAGCCGGTCGTCGGGTTCCTCACCGGCACGCCCCGCCAGGGACGGATCGGCGTCGGCTGGGCCACGGTCGGGTCCATCGCGTCGGCGCGGGAAGGCGCCGACGTACCCGGCGAGGCCTCCATCGAGGTCATGGAGCTCGACGACGCGATCTCGATGCTGTCCGCGACGAGCGGATCCGGCTCCGTCTCCTCGCGGCAAGCGCAGCTCGAAGCGTTGTTCGGCCGAGCCACCGCGGCGGAGCGGTCGTTCATGTGGCGGCTGTTGACGGGCGAGCTCCGCCAGGGCGCGCTCGCCGGTGTGATGGCCGATGCGGTCGCTTCGGCGGCGGGCGTGCCGGTCGCCGAGGTGCGGCGGGCGGCGATGCTCGGAGGCGACCTGGGGCGTGCCGCCCGGGTCGCGCTCGAGCAGGGCACCGACGGTCTCGCTTCGATCGGGCTCACCGTGCTGCACCCTGTCCAACCGATGCTCGCTGCCTCGGCGACCGGCGTGGCCGAGGCACTCGCGCTGACGGGACCGGCATCTGTGGAGTGGAAGCTCGACGGCGCCCGCATCCAGGTGCATCGCAAGGGCGACGAGGTTCGCATCTACACCCGCAACCTGAACGACGTGACCGACCGGTTGCCGCTCGTGGCCGCCGCCGTCCGATCGCTCGACGTCACCGAGATCGTGCTCGACGGCGAAGCGCTCGGGCTCGACGACGACGGGCGGCCGCGCATCTTCCAGGACACGATGAGCCGCTTCGGCACCGAAGAGGTCGCCCACCCCGGCGGACATCTGCAGCCGTACTTCTTCGACGTGCTGCGCCTCGATGGCAAGGATCTCATCGATGCGACGCTGCGCGAGCGCATCGACGTGCTCGACGCCGTTGCCGGACCGTGGCGGATCCCGAAGCTCCTCGATCCGGACGCCGATCGGGCGGCGGTCTTCCTCGACGAGGCGATCGACGCGGGGCACGAAGGCGTGATGGTGAAAGCGCTCGACTCCACCTATGACGCCGGTCGCCGGGGAGCGGCGTGGCGGAAGGTGAAGCCGGTGCGGACGCTCGACCTCGTCGTGCTCGCCGCCGAGTGGGGTCACGGGCGGCGCACCGGTTGGCTGTCGAACCTGCACCTCGGAGCGCGCGACCCGAACGGCGGGTTCGTGATGGTCGGCAAGACGTTCAAGGGGCTCACCGATTCGCTGCTGCAGTGGCAGACCGACGAGCTGCAGGCGCGGGAGGTGCGCAGCGACGGTCACGTCGTGCACGTGCGGCCGGATCTGGTCGTCGAGATCGCGCTCGACGGCGTCCAGGTGTCGCGCCGCTACCCGGGCGGGGTCGCGCTGCGGTTCGCGAGGGTGAAGGGCTATCGCCCGGACAAGGCACCCGACTCCGCCGACGTCATCGAGACGGTGCAGGCGATGCTGCCCGGCGGCCGGGCGACTCGCCGCGAGGCCTAACGGACCAGGAGCCCGATCGCGGCGAAGTGGCACACCCCGGCGACGACGGTGAACGCGTGCCAGACCTCGTGGTAGCCGAACGTCTTCGGCCACGGGTTCGGTCGCCTCGTGATGAGCACCGGCAACCCGAGCGTGTACATCAGGCCGCCGCCGACGACGAGCGCGAGCTGCGCGACCGTCAGGTGGGTGACCATGACGGGCATCGCGATGACCGCTGCCCAGCCGAGGATCGGGTACATCGCGTAGCCGAGCCGGGGCATCCGCTCGAACGCGGTGAGCTTGATGACCACGCCACCGGCAGCAGCGGTCCAGACCGCGACGAGCACGGGGATGCCCCACGCGCTCGGGAGCCCGAGCAGGCAGATCGGGGTGTAGGTGGCGGCGATGAGCACGAAGATCATCGAGTGGTCCATGCGCTGCATGACGCGGCGGGCGCCCTCGCTGCGGGCGAGGCGGTGATAGGCCGCGGAGGTGCCGAAACCCAGCAGGACGCCGGCGACGTAGATCGACGCTGCCGTACGAGCGGCCGCGCCGCTCGCGGCAAGGATCAGCAGCACACCCGCTGGGATCGCGACGGCGAACGCCGTGGCGTGCAGCCAGCCTCGCCAGCTCGGACGGGCGAGGACGACGTTCATGTACCGAGCGTACCTGGACACCCCGTGCTCGAGGGTGCAGTGGCGTGCAGGGCTGTCCGACCCAGGGGTCTGACGGGTTGCGCGCGGATGCGATACAACGGGTGCCCTCATGGCGACGCTGCGGTTCTCCTTCGGCACGATGGGCTCGGGAAAGAGCACGGTTGCCCTCCAGATCCACCACAACATGAACGACCGCGGTCTCAGGGGCCTCCTGCTCACGAAGCTCGACCGGGACGGAGCGCAGGTCACGAGCCGGCTCGGTGTGGCAGCCCCGGCCGTCGAGGTCACCGCCGATCTCGACATCTACGCGCTCACGCTGGAGCAGTGGCCGCTGCACTACCTCGTCTGCGACGAAGCGCAGTTCTACACGCTGGAGCAGTGCGAGCAGCTCGCTCGCGTGGTCGACGAGCTCGCCGTCGACGTGTACGCGTTCGGCCTGATCACGGACTTCCGCGGCCTGTTGTTCGAAGGGACGAAGCGCCTGCTGGAGATCGCCGACGAGCGGGTGCCGTTGCAGGTCGAGGCCCGTTGCTGGTGCGGTGCACGAGCGACGCACAACGCCCGCCTCGTGAACGGCAAGATCGTCTACGAGGGCGAGACGGTGGTCGTCGGTGACACCGACGTCGATGTCGACCAGCCGCTGTTCGGCGACCTCGTGCGCTACGAGCTCCTCTGTCGCCGGCACTACGTCCGCGGCGAGCTCGAGCCCGCCGACTGAGTTCGCGCGCGAGGCCTGCGCATAGTGTCCGCGCCGGGCACCATGGCATCGAGGAGGAGCACCGACGTGGGGATCGACCGTGACGCGGTGAAGCGTTTGATCGAACGGGCGCACCGCGAGGTCGACGCCGGGCTGCTGCCGTCCGCGCAGCTGGCGCTCGGCTATGGGGGTGAGCTGATCGCCTGCGAGACGATCGGCGATGCGACGGACGACACCTGCTACGTCGTGTTCTCGGCGACGAAGGCGTTCGTCGCCGGAGCGATGTGGGCGCTGATCGGCGATGGGCTCGTCGACGTGTCGAAGCGGGTCGTCGACTACGTGCCGGAGTTCGGTACGAACGGCAAGGAGATCGTCACCGTCGAGCAGGTCATGCTGCACACGGGGGGCTTCCCAACGGCGCCGCTCTCGGTCGTCGGCGGCGACACGAGCGCGGGCCGGTGCGCCGCGTTCAGCAGCTGGCGGCTCAACTGGGAGCCCGGCACCAAGTACCAGTACCACCCGTCGTCGGCGCACTGGGTGCTGGCGGAGATCATCGAGCGCGTCACCGGTCGCGACTTCCGCGGCGTCCTCCAGGAGCGGGTGACCGATCCGGCTGGGCTGCCTCGCGTGCTCGGTGACGTGCCTCATCGCGCCGCGGAGCTGATCGCGGTCGGCGAGCCCGCCTCACCGGACGAGCTCGAGGCCGCGTTCGGCGTGCGCGAGCTGGATGTCGGCGAGGTGACCACCGAGGCGCTCCTGGCGTTCAACGATCCGACCGTGCAGCGGGTCGGGATGCCGGGCGGCGGAGGCGTGATGCGCGCTGCCGACCTCGCCCGCTACTACCAGGCAGTGCTCCACAACCCGGGGGAGATGTGGCAGCCGGCGGTGCTCGCCGATGCGACCGGCAACGTCCGCAACCGGCTGCCCGACGTGATGACCGGGATCCCCGCGAACCGCACGCTCGGACTCGTCCAGGCGGGTTCGGACGGCGCGAGCAACATCCGTGGCTTCGGTCGCACCGTCTCGCCGCTGACCGTCGGACACAACGGCGCCGGCGGGCAGATCGCCTGGGGCGATCCCGCCTCGGGTCTGAGCTTCGGCTACTGCACGAACGGCATCGACGAGCACGCCATCCGAGAAGCTCGTCGGACCACGGCGTTGGCGAGCCTCGCCGGCGTCTGCGCCACCTGAATCTGACGTCGCAGACCTGGCGGATGTCAGGGGTGGAGCATGACGTCGAGCGGGGTCTCGGCGATCGAGATGTCGTCCACGTGCGGGTCGAGCTCGTGGATCCGGCTCAGCCAGGTGAGCGACACGTAGCCGGCGCTCACCGCGCCGCCATCGGTCTCGAGCGGGAGCGGCATCGCCTCACCCCACGAGAGCTTCACGTGGTACGCGTCCTCGTGGCCGATCTTCGGCTCGAGCTCGAGGAGCTTCATCGAGCGGATCGGCATCGTCGCCAGCGTCGTGCGCTTCCACCCGCGGATCTGGTCGACCGGGAGGTTCGGCACGTTGATGTTGAGCACCGCCGGCTCGAGGAGCGGCGTCGCGACGACCGACTCGACGACCTGCGCCGCGACCGCCGCAGCCGTGTCCCACAGCTGGTTGCTCAGCATCTCGTCCCACGCCTGACCCTCGATGCTGCCGACCGAGACGTCCTGGCTCACGGCGATGCCGGTGATGCCACCGGAGCGGGCGGTGAGGGCAGCGCCGACGGTGCCGGAGTGGTACACCGACCGGCCGACGTTGGCGCCGGGGTTGATGCCGGACACGACGAGATCGAACGGCGGACCGAAGGCACCCATCCGGGCGAACATCACGCACAATGCAGGAGGCCCGCTCACGGTCCACGCTTCGCCGAGGCCGTCGAGCTGCACGCGGTGCAGTTCGGGCCGCATCAGGTGCAGCGCGCCGATCGCCGCGCTCGCCCCGGAGTACTCGCTGTCCGGGGCGATGACGACGACCTCGCCGAAGGGCTGCATCGCGCGCGCGAGGATGTGGAGGCCGACGGAATCGATGCCGTCGTCGTTCGTGAGCAGGATGCGCATGACAGCCAGGCTACGGCCCGGTCGTGAACGCCGCCCTGCCGCCAGCTGTCGGGCGGGTTGCCGGCACGGGACCCACGGTGCGCCGCGCCGTCCGGCTCACCAGGCGCAGGGCAGCCGCTTGATGCCGTTGATGAACGCGCTCTGCAGGTACGCCGGTTCGCCGGTGATCCGCAGCTCGGGCAGCCGGTTGCGGATCTCCCCGAGCATCACCGAGATCTCCCGGCGGGCGAGGTTGGCACCGAGGCAGAAGTGCGGGCCGCCCGCTCCGTAACCCACGTGGGGGTTCGGGTCACGGGTGATGTCGAAGCGGTACGGGTCGACGAACTTCGCTTCGTCGCGGTTCGCCGAGTTGTACCAGAGCACCACCTTGTCGCCGGCGGCGATCTGAACGCCGTTGACGACGGCGTCCTCGGTGGCCGTACGACGGAAGTGGATCACGGGTGTCGCGTAGCGGACGATCTCCTCGACGGCGGTCTTCACGTGACCGTCGAAGTCATCCCACAGGAGCGACCGCTGGTCGTCGTGGAGGGTGAGCAGCTGCATGCCGTGGGAGATCGCGTTGCGGGTCGTCTCGTTGCCGGCGACCACGAGCAGGATGAAGAACGAACCGAACTCGCTCGCCGTCAGCCGCTCACCGTCGACGACGGCGTGCATCATCACGCTCGTGATGTCGTCGCGCGGTGTGGCGAGACGGTCCTCGCCGAGTGCCTGCGCGTACTGGAACATCGCCAGCACCTGCGTCATCAGGTTCTCGAACGTGCCGCCGTAGTCCGGGTCGCCGGCGCCGAGGATCACGTTCGTCCAGTGGAAGACCTGCTGCTCGTCCTCCTTGGGGATCCCCATCATCTCGCAGATGACCTCGAGCGGGAGCTTCGCCGCGATCTCCTCGACGAAGTCGCACTGGCGCTCGGGGAAGCGCTCGATCACGCCGTCGACGATCGTGCGCGCCTTGGTCTTCACGTACTCCTCGATCTTGGCGACTTCCTTCGGCGTGAAGCCCTTCGACACGATCGAGCGGAGGCGGTAGTGCTTCGGGTCGTCCATGTTGATCATCGAGCCCATGAACTCGTTGATCTCGGTCGGCAGATCCGGGATGTTCGTGCCCTTGCTGGAGCAGAACAGCTGCGGGTTGCGGCTCGCGTGCCAGACGTCGTCGAAGCGCGTGAGCGCCCAGTAACCGGGACCCTTCGGGAAGCTCGGGATCTCGGCCTCCTCGAAGAACGTCACCGGGGCGAGCTCGCGCAGCGTGCGGAACGCGGCTTCGCGGTAGTCGCGATCGGCGAGCCAGAACTCGGGATCGGAGATGTTGATCTCTGCGAGCGGCAGCAATTCGGGGGTCGTACCCATGGTCGCCATGGTCCGAGTCTGCTGCAGGCGCCGCCTCGGTCTCCATTCCAGCGCGCCCTCCCGAATCTCTGCTCAACGCCGGACGGCTGGCGTCCGGCGCTGAGCAGAGCTGCCGGATCGACGCGCCATCGAGCAGAGAACCGAGGCGCTCGCTCGGGATCGACGCGCCATCGAGCAGAGAACCGAGGCGCTCGCTCGGGATCGTCGTAGCCTCGGTCACATGCTCGAGGATGACCAGATCGAACGGGTGCTCGTCGTCACGGCGCATCCCGACGACGTGGACTTCGGCGCCGCCGGCAGCGTCGCGGCCTGGACCGACCGGGGGATCGAGGTCACGTACTGCATCGTGACCGACGGCGACGCAGGCGGCTTCGACCCGGCCGTGCCCCGCACCGCGATCGCCGGAATCCGCCGTCAGGAGCAGACCGCAGCGGCGAAGGAGGTCGGCGTGCGCGACCTCGTGTTCCTGGGCTACCCGGACGGTCAGCTGGTCGCGACCCTGGAGCTGCGCAAGGCGATCAGCAGGGTGATCCGCCAGGTCCGCCCGCAACGGGTCGTGCTGCAGTGCCCGGAACGCAACTTCGCCCGCGTCTACGCCAGCCATCCCGACCACCTCGCCGCCGGCGAAGCTGCGCTGTGCGCCGTCTACCCCGACGCCCGCAATCCATTCACGTTCACCGATCTTCTCGAGGTCGAAGGGCTCGAGGCGTGGTCGGTGCCAGAGGTGTGGATGATGGGCGGGCCGAACCCGACGACGCCGGTCGACGTCACCGGGCAGATCGAACGCAAGATCGCGGCGCTCCTGTGCCACGAGAGCCAACACCCCGATCCGGAGCGGATGGAGAAGATGGTCCGCGGCTGGCTGGCGGCGAACGCGGCCAGCTTCGGGCTTCCCGATGGCCGGTACGCCGAGGCGTTCCAGGTGATCGACACGGCGTGATGCGGTGCGCCCGACGTTTCGCAGCCTGTGGCGGCGGGAACGGCGATGGTGTCCGTCCAGCCGACGTGGCGACGGGGAGTGGGGAGCCGCATGACATCCACGACCGATCCGACCGATCCGACCGACCCGACCGCCAGGACCGGCTCGACCGACTCTCCCGAGTCGATCGAAACTCCGGATCCCGACGTCGATCCGATCGACGAGGAGGCGGCCGAGATCGACGCCCGCTCGCCGCTCGCGCCGGAGCAGATCGAGGAGCTGAAGGAGCACGCGGAGGACGAGGGCCGCGAGGTCGAACCCTGACGAGTACCGTCCGCGACGCAGCAGGAGGCGATGCCATGCCGGAGATCGAGCGGACCGACGACGAGTGGCGTGAGGTGCTGACGCCGGAGCAGTTCGACGTGCTCCGCCGCGGCGCGACCGAACGCCCGTGGAGCGGTGCCTACGTCGACGAGCACACCGAGGGCACCTACCGTTGCGCGGCCTGCGGCGCGGAGCTGTTCGATTCGGGGACGAAGTTCGACTCCCATTGCGGGTGGCCGAGCTTCTACGAGGCGAGGGCCGCCGACGCGATCGAGCTCGTCGAGGACCGCTCGCACGGCATGATCCGCACCGAAGCGCGGTGCCGGCGCTGCGGTTCGCATCTCGGGCACCTCTTCGACGACGGCCCGGCTCCGACCGGCCTGCGCTACTGCATGAACAGCCTCGCGCTCGACCTCACACCGACGGACGGTGCCGAGCGCTGACGTCCGCAGGGGCATCCTCGGAACGCGGGTCGTCGCCCACCGCCGCCCTGCAGATGTGATCATCCCCCGTCGTCATCGCGCCGCAGCGGTCGCAGACCAGCTGGAGCCAGCAGGCCGGGTCACCCCCGGTGTCGGACACGTCGGCCAGTCTGCCCCAGCGAGAGGACCGCGGCAGCGAGGAGCGCGCTGACCAGCGAGGCGACGAGGATCGCGAGCTTCGCCTCGGCCTGACGGGTCGGGTCGGTGAACGCGAGCTCGGAGATGAAGATCGCGACGGTGAAGCCGATGCCGGCCGAGGCGCCGACGCCCAGCAGCTGCCGTTGAGGGGTGCCGCTCGGGAGCTCGGCCAGCGACGTCCGCGCCGCGGCGGACGCGGCGAGCACGACACCGAGCGGCTTGCCGACGACCAAGCCGGCGAAGACGCCCCAGGCGACGGCCGAACCTGCCGCGTCGCGGATCGATTCACCGGAGATCTCGATGCCCGAGTTGGCGAGCGCGAAGATCGGCACGATCAGGTAGCTGGTCCAGGGGTGCAGCACGTGCTGCAGGTACTCGACGACGGACACCGACGAGCGCGCGAGGTCGCTCGTGAGGCGTGCTTGCTCCGGGGTGCTGATGTCGCGCAGCTCGTCGGTGTCGATGAGCTCTGGTTGCACGCGTGGCGTGGACGGCGCCAGCAGGCCCATCGCGACGCCGCCGAGGGTCGGGTGCACGCCCGCTTCGTGGAGCGCGAACCACACGACGGCGCCCACGGCGACGTACGCGAGCAGGTGGTGCACGCCGAGCCAGCGGATCACCACCACGGTGGCCACGCCGGCCGCCGCCGCGGCGAGCCAACCCCAGGAGACGCCGGTCGAGTACACCGCGGCGATGATCACGATCGCGCCGATGTCGTCGACGATCGCGAGGCCGAGCAGGAACGCTCGCATCGGCGGCGACACTCGACTGCCGAGCAGCGCCAGCACGCCGACCGCGAGCGCGATGTCGGTCGCCATCGGGACACCCCAACCCCGTGCATCGGTGCCGCCCGCGATCGCGAGGTAGATCAGCGCCGGAACCACCATCCCACCGAGCGCCGCGGCCACCGGCAGAGCCGCGGCCTGGCGGCCCGCGAGGTGGCCGCTCGTCAGCTCACGCTTGATCTCGAGGCCGACGACGAGGAAGAACACCGTCATCGCCGCGTCGTTGACCCAGTGCCGGAGATCGAGCGACAGGGTGTGCCCACCGGCGGTGATCGACGCGGTGCTCTCCCACAGGCGTGCGTAGGACTCGTTCCAGGGGGAGTTCGCCCACACGAGCGCGACGGCGGCGGCGATGACGAGCAGGACGCCGCCGGCCGCCTCGGTGTGCAGGAAGTCGCGCAGCGGCGAGAGCAGGCGAACGACGGGATGACGGCGACGGGGCGCGGACGGCAAGTGAGCTCCTCGCCGACCAGACTTCCCGGCACACCTCGGTTCGACCCGCCACCTTACCGATGTCGAGTCTCATCGCTTCCGCTCTCGGCCACTCGGGCCGGGCTGGGGAGTCGGGCGCTGTCGAACCTACGATCGCGTGTCGCACGACATCCGAACCCGAGGGGGACCCATGCCCGAAGCCGTCATCGTCGCCACTGCCCGCAGCCCGATTGGTCGCGCCAACAAGGGTTCGCTCACCACGTTGCGCCCTGACGACATGAGCGCGCAGATCGTGCGGGCGCTGCTCGACAAGGTGCCGCAGGTCAACGGCTCCGAGATCAACGACCTCATGATGGGCTGTGGCCAGCCCGCTGGCGAGGCCGGTTTCAACATCGCCCGCGTCGCAGCGCTCCTCGCCGGGCTCGACGACGTCCCGGGCGTCACCGTGAACCGGTACTGCTCGTCCAGCCTGCAGACGATCCGCATGGCGTTCCACGCGATCAAGGCCGGTGAGGGCGACTGCTTCATCGCGGCCGGCGTGGAGGCGGTGAGCCGCTACGCGGCGGGCGCGTCGGACACGGCGCCGAACCCGATCTTCAAGGAGGCCGGCAATCGGACCAAGGAGCGCTCACAGGGTGGGCAGGGCACCTGGACCCCGCCGGCGGGCCTGCCGGACGTCTACATCGCGATGGGGCAGACGGCGGAGAACGTGGTCGAGGTCGAGGGCGTGACCCGCGAGGAGATGGACCGCTTCGGCGTCCGCTCGCAGAACCTCGCGTGCGCGTCGATCGAGAACGGGTTCTTCGAGCGTGAGATCTCGCCGCTGACCTTGCCGGATGGCACGGTGGTCGCGAAGGACGACGGCCCACGTCCGGGCACCACGTACGAGGCGGTCAGCCAGCTGAAGCCGGTCTTCCGGCCGGACGGCACGATCACCGCCGGCAACGCCTGCCCGCTGAACGACGGTGCCGCGGCCGTGCTCGTGATGAGCGATGCGAAGGCGAAGTCGCTCGGGCTGACCCCGCTCGCCCGCATCGTGTCGTCCGGTGTGTCCGGCCTCAACCCCGAGATCATGGGCCTAGGGCCGATCGAAGCGTGTCGCCGGGCGCTCGCACTCGCCGGCATGACGATCGACCAGATCGATCTCGTCGAGATCAACGAGGCGTTCGCCGCGCAGGTCATCCCCTCGGCGAAGCACCTCGGCATCGACATGGACAAGCTGAACGTCCACGGCGGCGCGATCGCGCTGGGGCACCCGTTCGGCATGACCGGCGCCCGCATCATGACGACGCTCATCAACGGGCTGCAGACCGAGGACAAGACGTTCGGTCTCGAGTCGATGTGCGTCGGCGGCGGTCAGGGCATGGCGATGATCGTCGAGCGGCTCAGCTGAGCGGGCCGGGGCGGCGGGCGCGGACACGGACGACGTTCGTGTCGTTCGGCACCGCCCATGCGTGCAGGACGTAGGCCGTGCCGCCCGCCACCACCTCACCGAGGGCGTAGCCGGCGGCGTCTCTGATGCCGTCGCCGTAGGGCTGCATCATGTCGAAGGCGAGGCCGGCCTCCTCGGCTTCGGCCCGCCACATGCGGACGAGGCCGCGACGCAACGCCGGCTCGTCGAGCAGGTCGTGGCCGGAGAGCACGAGCTCGAGCGATGTGACCGTGACGAGCTCGACGCGTTCGAGGTCGACGATGTCGCGGGTCAGCTCACCGTCGAGCATCACCACCACCGGCCCGGTCGGTCCGATCATCCCGCCGACCCATCCGTAGCGCACCCGCGGCAACCCGTCGTCGCCGAGCTGCGTCACCCGGATGCGGTCGCCGGGCTGGAACGCGGTCATCCGGCGCCCCCGTGCTCCGCGACGACGGCGTCGCTCAGTGCCGGCCAGTGCGCGAGGCCCCACTCGTCGAACGGACGATCGGCGAGCATCACGCAGGCGAGATCGATTGCCGGGTCGACCCACAGGAACGTGCCCGATCCGCCGAAGTGCCCGTACGTCGCCGGCGAGTTCGTCGTGCCGGTCCAGTGCGGTTGCTTCGCATCCCGGATCTCCGGCCCCAGGCCCCAGGCGTTGGGAGAGAAGCGCCCCACACCGGGAAGGATGCCGCCGAGATCGGCGAACTGCACGCGCGTCGCCTCCGCGACCGTCACCGGTGCCAGCAACGTCGGCCGGAGCATCTCGCCCGCGAACCGCGCGAGGTCGTCCACCGTGCTGCGAAAGCCGTGCGCCGGCGATCCGCTCGCATCGGTGTCGGCCATCGCGAGCGGTACGAGCACGGCCTCGCGGACGTAGGTGGCGACGTCGAGCCCGCTCGCCCGGGCGAGGTGTCCGCCGAGCACCTCGTAGCCGGTGTTCGAGTAGATCCGCTTCACCCCCGGGCGGCCGACGGGGTCGGGACCGTCGAACGCGTACCCCGCGGCGTGGGCGAGCAGATGGCGGACCGTCGCGCCCGGCGGCCCCGCCGGCTCGTCGAGTGCGAGCACGCCTTCTTCCACCGCGATCAGCACCCCCCAGGCTGTGAGCAACTTCGAGACGGATGCGATGGGCAGCACTCGGTCGGTCGCGCCGCGGCGGGCGACCACGCCTGCCGGACCGATGACCGCGACGCTGGCCGTCCGCACCGGCCACGAATCGATCGCAGCCAGCGCGGTCATCGAGGACGCTCGCTCGTCAGGCGAGTCCCGCCTCGGTCATCAGCTCGGCCACGCGGAACGCGAGATCGAGCGACTGGCGGGCGTTGAGCCGCGGGTCGCAGACCGTCTCGTAGCGGTCGTCGAGCTGCGTGTCGAGGATCTCCTCGGCGCCGCCCAGGCACTCCGTGACGTTCTCACCGGTGAGCTCGATGTGGATGCCGCCCGGCCACGTCCGTTCGGCACGGTGGGCGGAAACGAAGCCGGCGAACTCGTCGCAGATGTCCTCGAAGTCCCGGGTCTTGCGGCCGTTCGGCGCGGTGAAGGTGTTCGCGTGCATCGGATCGCAGGCCCACACGACGGGGTGACCGGCGTCGCGCACCGCGGCGAGGATCGGCCGCAGCGCCGACTCGATCCGCTTCGGACCCATCCGCGTGATCAGGGTGAGGCGCCCGGCAACCCGTGCCGGGTTGAGCACCTCGCACAGCTCGAGCACGAAGTCAGGAGAGGCGTCCGGGCCGATCTTGCAGCCGATCGGGTTGCCGACGCCCCGGAGGAACTCGACGTGCGCACCGTCGAGCTGGCGGGTCCGGTCACCGATCCAGAGCATGTGCGCCGAGCAGTCGTACCAGCCGCCGGTGAGCGAGTCCTGCCGGGTGAGCGCTTCCTCGTAGCCGAGCAGCAGTGCCTCGTGGCTCGTGTACACGTCGACCTCGTGCAGCGCCGACGTGTGCTCGGTGTCGATGCCGCAGGCGCGCATGAACCGCAGCGCGCGGTCGATCTCGTTGGCGAGCTGCTCGTAGCGCCGGCCCTCGTTGCTCGAGCCGACGAACTCCTGCGTCCACGCGTGCACCCGGGAGAGGTCGGCAAAACCGCCCTTGGTGAACGCGCGCACGAGGTTCAACGTCGAAGCTGACTGGTGGTAGGCCTGGACGAGCCGCTCGGGATTGGGCGTGCGCGCCGCAACCGTCGGCGTCGGATCGTTGACGATGTGGCCACGGAAGCTCGGCAGCACCTGGTCGCCGATCGTCTCGTACGAGGACGACCGTGGCTTCGCGAACTGGCCGGCGATGCGGCCGACCTTCGTGACCGGCACGCCGAGCGAGTACGTGAGGATGACGGCCATCTGGAGGATGACGCGCAGCTTCTCCCGGATGTTGACGGCCGAGAACTCCTCGAAGCTCTCGGCGCAATCGCCGGCCTGGAGGAGGAACGCGTTGCCTGCAGCAACGTGACCGAGCGACGTCTGCAGACTGCGGGCCTCACCGGCGAAGACGAGCGGCGGATAGCTGGCGACCTGTTTGAGCGCTTGGTCGAGGGCGGCCTCGTCGGGCCAGTCGGGCTGCTGCGCCGCGGAGTGCGCGTGCCAGCTGCTGGGGCTCCAGGATCGTGCCATCGTGCAAAAGCCTGGCCGTTCGGCACCGCGAAGGCAACGTGATTCCCGAGATCTGTCGCCGCGCTCGTGATGCCGGCCGACCCCGGGACGCGGAACACCCCCGCCAGGCGAGCCGGCAGGGGTGTCGAACGCGGTCCGGCGGACCGGACGAAGGGCTCAGGCGGCGAGGATGCGCTCGGCGTCCTCACGGAGACCGGCGACCGCACGGCTCACGAGACGGCGCGCGGCTTCGGCGGTCACGCCGAGGTTCTCGCCGACCTCACGGAAGCTCTTGCGCTCACCGTCGAGCAGGCCGAAGCGGGCTTCGACCGCGTAGCGCGCCCGGTTGTCGAGCGTGCCGAGCAGTTCGTCGAGCAGCTCGGTGTCGACCAACGCCATCACGGCGTCCTCGGGGGTGCCCTGACCGTTGTCCATCAGGTCACCGAGGGTGGCGTCGCCGTCGTCACCGATCGTCTTGTCGAGCGAGATCGGCGTGGTGAGCCGGTGCAGCTCGGCATTGCCGACGTCGAGCGTCTCGCCGTCACCGGATGCCTGGCGTAGCGCAGCACGGAGGCTGGCCGAACGATCGCCCGGGATGCGGATGAGGCTCGCCTTCTGGTCGAGCGCACGGCCGATCGCCTGGCGGATCCAGAACGTGGCGTACGTCGAGAACTTGAAGCCACGCCGCCAGTCGAACTTGTCGACGGCGTGCTCGAGGCCGAGGTTGCCCTCTTGGATGAGATCGAGGAGATCCATGCCCTGCGGCAGGGGGTACCGCCGGGCGATGCTCACCACCAGGCGGAGGTTGGCCCGGATGAAGCGATCCTTCGCCGTTGCAGCGGCCTGGACCGCCTTGCGATGCTCTCGCTTGTTCTCGCCGGCCTCGAGGCGGGCCGCGCCTTCGCGGCCGAGCTCGATGACGCGGGAAAGATCTCGCTCCTCCTGGGCAGTGAGCAGCGACACCTTGCCGATATCGTTCAGGTACAGACCAATGGAATCGTTCATGTCAGTGGTATCAACTCTTCGTGGGTGCGTGGCATTCCGGATTGGTCACGTGGCGCCTGGCACACTCATAGGGGCTGAGCAGGCACGACGAACGAGAAACGAGGCGTCCAGACCTGAATGCCAGTGACGGACCAACGAGGGTCCAGCCGCGGAGGGACGCCGGAGTGGTGGGGGAAGGAAAAGAGTAACACATCTGTCACCAGAAGTCCCGTTTTGATCTCGTGACGCGCGCCGCTGGGTTCTGGGTCGTGCGGCCTACACTCCTGCGCCGTGCCGAGTGAGCCCCCGCGACGTATAGGTCTGTTCGGGGGCACGTTCGATCCACCGCACGTCGGGCACCTGGTCACGGCGGTCAACGTGCGTCACGCGCTCGCACTCGACGTGATGCTGCTCGTCGTTGCCCACCATCCCTGGCAGAAGCAGAACAGCCGGCGGATCACGAGCTCGGCCGACCGCTTCGCGATGGTCGCGGCCGCCGTCGAGGGCGTCGACGGGATCGAGGCGAGCGACCTCGAGATCGCTCGCGGTGGCGACAGCTACACCGCCGACACCCTCGCTGAGCTGGGCGAGCGGTTCCCCGGCGCCGACTTCTTCACGGTCGTCGGCGACGACGCCGCAGCCGGGTTGCCGACCTGGGAGCGCTTCGAGGAGGTCCTCGACCGATCGCGGATCGTCGTCGTCGACCGCCCTGGGATCCCGGTGGAGCTCCCGGGTGGCATCGACTGGATCCGCGTCGAGGTCCCCCGGCTGGAGGTGTCGAGCACCGATCTCCGGGCGAGGTTCCAGGACGGGCGGCCACTCCAGTTCCTCGTGACCGAGCCCGTCCTCGACCTGATCGAGGCGCGCCGCCTCTACTCTGAGGCCGCGTGACCGCACTGCGCCGCTCGAGACGGCGCCGCACGCTCGGCGCCTTCGCCGCCGGACTCCTCTCGCTCGGCGCGGTGCCCGTGCTCGGGTTCATCGCCGTCGACGCCCTCCGCAACAGCAAGGAAGGGCAGAACGCGATCGAAGACGGGCTGCCGACGACCGAGATCCCGGCGACGCCGGGCGTGCTGTTCGCCACGATCGACGACCTCGAGGAGGTCACCACGCTCACGGTGCTCGCGCTGGCGCCGCCGGTTGGCGGCAACCCGGCTCGTGGTGGCACTGCGATCAGCGTGCCGATCACCGCCGAGGCGAGCTTGTCCACGGGGGAGACCGTGAACGTCGCCGACGCATACACGGCCGGGGGCGTCGAGGAGCTGCAAGCCGTGACGGAAGGGCTGCTCGGAGTCACGCTGTCGGCCACGATCGCAGCGGACGAGCCGACGATCGCCAGGCTGCTCGCCCGTGCGACGCCCCTGCAGCTCGAGCTTCCTGCGGACGTGCACGACACGACCGCCGTCGGCAAGGACCTGACATTGTTCCCTGCCGGCCCGGTCGAGCTCGATGCCAACGATCTGGCGGCGCTCCTGCTCGCTCGCACGGCGGACGACGCCGCCGCGGATCTCTATGCCAGGGCTGCGGCCGTCTGGACCGCGCTCGCCGCCCGCGTCGGCGACGGTCTCGCCGCCGACGGTTCGCCCTCGCCCACCACGGTGCTCGAGTCGACGACGACCGCCGGCGCGACCGCCGAGCCGTCGACCACAGCGGACACCGACGACACCGCTGGCACTCCGGCCACGGCGCCGGCGATCGATCCTGCCGCAGACCCCGAGAGCTTCGTCGACGCGTTCCTGTCCGGCCCTGTGGGGTCGTACCGGTTGGGCGCCGAACCAGCCTCTGGCGCGACCACCGGCCCGGAGCGCACCCGGGTCAACCTCGCCGAGGTGAACTTCGTGATGGCGACGGTGCTGCCGGGCGCGATCTCCCCGTCCTTCGCATCGATCACGTTCTTCGTACGCAGCCCACTCGGCGATCCGGAGCTCACGCTCGAGGCGGTGGCGATGCTCATCTTCGCCGGCGCCAACGTCGTCCTCGTGAAGGAGGATTCGACGATCGCGATCCCTCCGAACTCGACGCTCGAAGTCGTCGACGAGGCCGATCTCCCGGACGCGCGCCGGTTCGTGACGCCGTTCGGCACGTACGACGAGGTGGAGCCGCAGGTGCGAATCGAGGGAGTCGACGCCATCCTGACCCTCGGCGAGAGCTACCGGGCCCTGCTCGAGGGCGCCGGAGCGACCGCCACGACGACACCGACAACCGTGTCGACGACACCGACCACCGTGTCAGGGAGCGAAGGATGACCACACCGATCGGACCGGCCACCGCCGCCGCCCACGAGCTCGCCCGTGTTGCAGCGCAGGCCGCCGACGGCAAGAAGGGTCTCGACACGGTGATCCTCGACGTGGGGAACGTGCTCGCGATCACCGAAGCGTTCGTGGTGACGAGCGCCAGCAACCGTCGTCAGGTGCGCACGATCGCTGATGCCGTCGAGGAAGAGGTGAAGATCCTGCTCGACCGGGCGCCCTTGCGGACCGAAGGTCTCGCAGATCTCCAGTGGGTGCTGCTCGACTACGGCGACGTCGTCGTGCACGTGTTCGCCGACGAGACCCGCCGGTTCTACGAGATCGAGCGGCTGTACCGCGATGCCCCCCGGATCGAGTGGACGCCGGCTCCGACCGACTGATCACCTTCAGTTCGGCTCCGTCCGACTGACCCCGTCGGGTCGCCACGTCCGACTGACCCGGCGGGTGCCACGTGGTCGCCGTTGTGCTTCCCCGGCCTCACCGCCGATTGTCTGTTCGGGAACGCGCACCCCGACCTTCTGCGACGCGATTCGACCACGACGTGTCCGCCAATGAGCAGAGATCCGGGTGAGAGACGTTGGCGAGCACCGAACAGAACGGGGAAACCGGTCCGGCCGGCGCCTGCAACGGAGAGCGCGGCACAAAGCACGGTCCGTGATTGTCGTCACGTGTGACCGCCGACCAGTCGGGGTCGCGGGCTCGGTGGCGCCCGCGTGCTGTTTGCTGGACCGGCTATGTCCATGACCACGCTCAGCGGCGCGTTCGACACAAGCGAGCTGCCCCGGCTCGCACCGGAACCGATCACGGTCACGGTGTCGCGCCTGCTCGTCCCGGGCCGCGAGGCCGAGTTCGAGGGGCTCGCCGCGGAGCTCGTCGTGCTCGTCTCGCACTTCACCGGCTGCCTCGGCGCCGGCCTGCTGAAGCCGGGTCACGATGGTGGTGAGCACCAGATCGTCGTCCGGTTCAACGACGCGCTCAGCCTGCGGGCGTGGGAGCGGTCCGCCGAGCGGGCCGAGTTGATGGCGAAGATCGACGCGCTGGTGCTCGAGACGCGCGTGCAGCGGACGGTCGGGGTCGACACCTGGTTCGAGTTGTCGTCGCGGGCGGAGCCGAAGCGTCCCGTCGCCGCGCACGTGGCGACCGACGTGGCGTGGGCGTTCCCAGTCGTGCTGAGTGCCTCGCTCGTCGTCGGCCCGATGCTGCTCGGTCTGCCGCTCGAGGTCCGCACGCTGCTGTCGATGACGCTGGTCACCGTCGTCATGCGCCTCGGCGTCGGCCCGATGCGTGGCGCGCTGCGCAAGCGCCGCCGCCTGGGGTGAGAATAGGTCCTCCGTCGTTTGGAACGCTCCACGCCGATTGGTAGCGTTCCGCAGTCGCACCGGGGCTGTAGCTCAGTTGGCAGAGCGCTTCCATGGCATGGAAGAGGTCTGGGGTTCGATTCCCCACAGCTCCACGATAAATTCCCAGGTCAAGGGCCCCGGGCCGTGTCGAACTACCAACGAGCGGCGGCACCCGGGAGCCAAGTGGGGAGCCAATCATGGCGAGCGCTTCCAACGAGGACGGGTGCGGGCAGCCCGCCGAGCGGGCGGCGGCACGGCACCCCGGGGGCTAGTACCGGCGGATGGTGCCGAGAATTGGCCACACGATCTTGATCACGTGAGCCCGCCGGCGAAGCGAGCTGAATGCTGTCTGCCAGCGCCCTCATATACGCCATACGTGGGCGGCCCAGGCGACCGTCGCGCCCGCTGACGTGCCGGCGACGACTCTCCGTTGGTTCGACGACCTGTCTCGTGGAACCGCGGCTGCCTCTCCTTACCGGGCGCTGCGCAATGAATCGTCACCTGATTGACCTTCTCCGTTGATGGCACGAAATGCGGTATTCGTGACGGCAACCCCGAGGATCAGTTTCATCAGCTCCAGCGTGCTGAACAGGCCCCACAGAAAAACGAAGATCGTGAATCCCAGGGCCCACTGCTCACCAATCGCTTTCCACGCCGCGATCGCCTCGCCCGCCGCCCGGAAAGCAATCGCCGCCACGATCGAGGTGACGAGCACGCCAGCGACGATTAGGAAATGACGCAGCATCTGTATGGCTGACCCGCCCGATGCGCTGAGCAGACGTGCGTACTTGTCACCGAGGAGCGCGGCAACGATGGCGAAGCCCGCAAGAACCACGCCAAAGAGTGCTGAGTTGACAACTAGTAGGTCGCCGGCGAGCTCGGTGTGCGCTTCAACGGAAGGAACGTGGCGTACGAGCAAGACGGTGCCCGCACTTGACATGAGAAGAGCAGTGAGAAAGTCCCAAGCCAACAAAACCTGGGCGATCCGGAGGCTTCCGAGGGAACGCCAGAAGCCAAACTCCTTTGAGGACAATGTCATCTGAGACCCCTTTCAAGACGATCGGCTAGACGACGAAGTATCAAGACAGCCACGCCCGCCATGCTTAGTATCGAGTCTCTTGGGTCGAAGTTAATGATGTCTCGAACTGGATGATCGCGCGACGCAAACAGGCTCTCCTCCCCGGAAGACCGATAGCCCTTCGCGCGTACCGTGCCGTAGTCATTCTCCTGCATCGCAATGGCGCTCTTCATCATCGGATGGCCATACGGGTCAAGTCCATTCTCATTGCTCGCCGCGATACTTCCTTTGCTTGCACCAAGCTCGTTGAGGTAGTTGACAACTGGATCAAGGTCATCGTTCGATCGCGGATTCGGAAGATGAAATCGGGCAGTCACCCGAGTCACCCGAGCGACCGAATCAACCCATGCCTCGAACGTTCCCCGTTCATCGACTGGTTCAACCAACCACTCGCGAGTCGAGCGACCCGCTTCGGTAGCTGCAGCGTCACGTTCAGCTCGGTTCAAGAGATCGGTGAGCGCCTTGGAGAAGCCGGGAACTGACACGTCGCCCGCAAGACTCGTCACCGCCGCGATCTGAGAGTTGACGTCGAGGGCAAATAGCGCCAACACGCCATTCCTGCGTTTGGTGGGTTCCGTCGACCACCTATGAGCGGTCCGGTCGTATGGAGGAGGCGCGTCCTGCGTTGGTGCTTCGCTGTACCAGCCGAACTGGCCTGAAACCACTGCGATTTCGCGATCAGCGTCAAGGCGAGCTTCAACGTTGCCGAGCAGCCATTCTCGGTTCCACCATCGACCTGCAAGATTTACGCCTTGACGAAGTCGATCGGCAACGTCCTCGCCGAATGGTGCAATCTGAGACTCGAAGAGATCAACCCCGTCGAACAGCCGATGGACTCTAACGTACTCCGTGATGATGCGTTCGTCGTTGATGGGCCGCACTTCGACAAATGTAGATCGCCGCTGGCGTCCGCACCGCCATCGCCCGTGCCCTATCGGTCGAACGACGGATGTACAGCTCATGCGCGAAACGTATACAAGGGGTGCTTCAGAGAAGCCGAGAGCGTGCATGGGTCCGGCCGGTCGTGCGCGGTTGCTGCATCCCTGATCAGGCGTCTTCGCGAAAAACACAGACGGCCGCACGCATGACGGAAGGTGCTAAGCCGACCGGTGAGGGTCGGGGGTCGAGGGGGGGTCACTCCCCACCCCTTGCCAGAACTCGGGGCCCCCGCCGTGGTGGGTTCGCGCTCGGCCACACCTCAGCGCGGGCGCCAGCGAGTCACCAAGGCCGAGCGCGACGTCATCGCGTTGGACTCGTCGAGCGGTTCGGCAACGGAGGTCGCCCGGTGGGCGCCTCCGCCGCGGCTCGACCTAGCTCCCCGTCTCGTCAGGACCTGAATTGACGCTCGGGTTCGTCACTCCCCTCGGATCCTGCACCAAATCAGCGAGCGAACCCAGCTCATCGAGTAACTCGGCCAGCTCTTTCCAGCTCAGGCGCTGACCCTTGCTGCGCAGTCCATCGTTGGTCAACCACACGGCGAGCGGGCCCGACTTGGGCATCTGCCCTCCCCGAATCAGCCCCTCGGCGTGCTTGGACGCGTTGTGCAGGGCGTTGACTCGCTGTTCGGCGGTGCCGTCGTCGCGCTCGTGTGGACGCTGTCCCGTCCACAGGTGGAACGTGCTGAGCGCCTGCCCGGCGGCGGCAAGCACGTTCTCCCAGTGTTGGAGGGCTGACAGATATACCCGGACCGCCGGATTGGTGTCGCTGCGCAGGGCGAGGTACTCGTCCGTTCGACGGGAGGCGATGGCGTACTCCTCATAGGCAGTTGAAATGCGTCGGAGGGCGTTGAGCGCATACTGATCGGTGGGCCGTCGGAATCGTCCGCGCAGCAGGGCGTTCAAGGTGTAGTTCGCGAGCCAGTGCTCGGCTTCGGGATGACGGGAGGCGATTTCGGGAATCTCCGCGGACGTAAACGCCGACATGCCCGGTGCCACCAGTTCGTCGAACAAACGCAGGTTCCAATGGGTACCGGTCGCCGAGACAGCTTTCACGTCCCCAGGTTGATCGCTGCCTGATTCGCCCACGCGTCAAGTCCAGCAGCCGCAGTAGCGTGACGCACGGATGCCCATTGGCCGAGTAAGCCGGCGAGCGGGGACCGCGGCGAGCGCGATGGCGCGCACACCCGGGCCGGTGACGGTGCGGTCATCGCAGGTACAGCCCGGCGGCTTCGATAGCGGTGAGCACGGCCGGTTGGGCGCCCGCGAGGATGCGGCGGGCCATCTTGTGCGCCGGGTGGTCGACGGCGGGCCGGCGAGGTGGTTGCACGTCGGCGAGCGCATCTTGATTTCTCCACTCGAAGAACGCGCCTCGCGTCGACGGGTCACGGCGCAGCGTGGGGACGAGCTGGCGCTGGCGGAGCAGACTGGCCGCGTTCCAGCAGGCTTCGACCCGCTCGGTTTCCGCAACCATGAGGGACCAGGCGGCGGCGGCCTCGGGGGTGGCGCGCACGGCGGCGGTGTCATCGGTGATCCCGGCGGCGTCGGTGATCTTCACCGCGGTGGTGATCTTCGCGGCGGATTCTTGGACGAGCTCGTCCAGTGAGCGGATCATCCCATCGCCGGCGGCGTGCAGGTACGCGGCGACGAAGTGGCACAGTTGCGCGACCGCTTGTTCGGCGAGCTGGGACGACAGGGGCCCGACCGCGTTCTGTCGCACGACGTCGTCGAGCTCGAGCGCGGCGTCGGCGGGGGTGAGGTCGCCGGCGGCGATGGCGAGCACCACCCGGGTGCGGGTCTGGTCGACGTCGGCGACGTGTCCGACGATCGACGCGTTGATCGTGCCCATGCGATCGACGCGGGTGCGGATTTCGTCGGCGACGTTGTAGAGCTCGGCGGCGGTGAGACGGTCGGCGAGCTCCACGAGATGGGAGCGACCGAGGCGTGGCGGCCGACCGGCCGAGCGAACATCGGTGGTCAGGGTGGTCGAGGTGGAGGTCATGGTCAGAATGCCCTTCTTGGGATTGAAGCGATGATTTCGGCGGTGGTCTTGCCGGCGTTCCGGTCGATGGGTGCGGGCTCGGGGAGACGTTCCGCGACGGCGGCGACGTGTTCGCGCCCGATGTTGCGGGCCTCGCCGGCGTTGCCGTCCTTCGCGGCGGCGATGATCCGGCGGGCCGTGGCGCGGACTTGCCGGCGGAGCTCATCGGCCGGGATTTCGCCGGGTTCGATCGTGCTACCGGCGCACCGGGCGACGGTTTCCTCGATCTCAGCGTCGGTTGCCCGGCCGGCCGACGCGATGGCGTCATAGAGGCCGGTGAGCGGATGCTCTGCGGTGTTCATGGTGTGCCCTTTCTGGTTGTGGGGGAGTAGTTCGCCGGGTGGCGTTCCGCCCTTCCCGGCGACTGTTCTCCGGGTTGACGCCGAGCCATCGGGCGCGGCGCAGGGGGACTCGCGGCAGGAGGACCGCCACCACCCGACGAGATTTCGACGCCATCGGCGTCTGGTGGGCCCACACGGTCGGGTGACCCGTCCGGGTGGTGTGACGGGGGCGGAGCGGGGGGCGCAGCGCCGGCGGTCGACGTCTGCTCGGAGAGGATCAGGCGCGCCCATGCGGGGCCGCCGGCGCGCTCGAGGTGGGCCCGGTGGTCGACGGCGGCGAGCAGCTCGGTGACGGTCGGACGTTCGCCGGCGGGGTAGCCGGTGACGGCGGCGAGCGCGCACTCGAGCTCGGCCGGGGAAGCGATCAGCGCGCCGACGAGCTCGTCAGCGTCGAGGTCGTGCCACCGGTCCACCGCCATCGTTGCAGCGTCCAGAGCATCAGGCCGGTGCATCACAAGCATCTCGCTTCCGGCGAGGCAGGCGGCGGTCGGTGACGGCGTGACGCCGCGTGACACGGTTTCCGCTTGGCTTCCATTTGTGCACATCCGCGGGGGAAGCGGAAATGGCGACACGCAACGTCACGCACCAGCTCGGAGGGGGTGAGCGTGACGCCGCGTGACAGGTCACGGCACCCGGAAGGCGAGGCGGTGGGCATCAAGTCGCTTCCCGCGTCGTGGTCGCGGCGACACCCTGCCAGACCCGGCCGGCGTGGCGGCGAACATCTTGGAGCCCGCGGGAGCGAAGCGCGTTTGCCCACGCGACGGGGCCGAGCGCGTGCAGCCCTTCGGCTTCGGCCCAGGCGTCGTAACGGCGGCGGAGGTCGCCGGCGGGCACGGCACCGCCCGGGTGGAGCGTGTAGCCGTTCGCGGTGAGGAACTGGCCTACGACGTCCTGCTCGGCGCGGTATTCGCTCGTCGCGACGTCCACGGCCGCGGGTAGGCCGAGCCCGTAGGTTTGCCACTGGACGCAGCCTTCGACGGCCCAGGCGAGGATCCCGGGGAGCTCCCGCTCGAGCCGGGTGATAAGACCGGGGTCGCGCTCGGCCGGTGGAATGGTCACGTCAAAAGGGATCACGCGCAGCCGTCGCCATATCCCCTCATCGGCGCCGGCGATCTGTGGGCGGTGGTTCGAGGCGAGCCACAGTTTGTGCGTCGGGGTGAATTGCCAGAAGTCCTCGCGCATCCGCCGCGCCGTGAGCTGGTCGCCTCCGGTGAGGTCTTTTACCTTCGCCTCGGCGAGCTTCGCGCCGGCCTCTGTCTCACTCGCGACGGCTACCCGGGCGCCGTGGAGTCGGGCGGTCGAGGTCGGGTGAGGTTCGTGTTTCTGCGCTATCAGGAGGTCGCGCGGTGCCGCGACGGCGTAGTCGCCGAGCAGTCGGCGGAGCACGTTCAGGAACACGCTCTTGCCGTTCGCGCCGGTGCCGATGAGGAACACCATCACCTGCTCGTCCACACTGCCGGTGAGGGAGTAGCCGACCATGCGCTGCAGGAACTCGCGCACCTCGGGGTCGGGGAGAACGCGCTCGAGGAACGCGTGCCACGTCGGGCAGGCGGCGGCCTTGTGGAATCGGACGTCGACGTATTTGGTTATGAGCTTGGGCGGGTCGTGTTTCTCGAGCAGGCCGAGCACCAGGTCGACGGTGCCGTTAGCGACGTTCAGTAGCATCGGGTCGGCGTCGAGCTCGGTATGGCTGACGCGCACGTCCGGGCGGGTCGCGGCGAGCTCGATCATCCCCCGAATCCCGGCAACCATCTCGGAGCGCGTGGCCCAGCGCAGCACCGCCTCTCGTTGCGACCGGGTGGCGGTGGTCAGGCCCGTAAGGATGAGCCGGGGGACACCTTTGGCGGATTCGGTGACCTGCGCGTTGCCGTGGTCGAGGACCCATCGCCGGCCGTCCCACGCGAGCCACCTTCCCCACTCGGAGACGTGGCGGAGCTCGGCGCCATGGAGGTCAACGAGACGGCGAGCGTTGCCGGCGTCGGTGAAGCGGTAGCCGTCGTGTGTGTCGGCGGTGAGGTCCGGGTCGGGGACCTCGCGCTTGGGCAGCCGACTGGTCTTGTTCACGTAGTCGGTGTGGCAGAGCACCTCGGCGGCGAGCGTCTTCCAGCCGGGTTGCCCACACCGGTGGCAGGGGCCGAGCTCGGCCGGCGCGCCCATCGGGTCATCGCCCGCGGTACTCGTCGTTAGTTGCGCGGGCTCAATATCCTGCAGGGGTCCGTATGCAGCGGTCGGTGGTTCGCAGAGGGTCGGCCTTTCCGGGTCGGCCTCTCTCGCGTCATGGGCAACCATCAGGTCGCCCGATGGGATTCCAGCCACGCTTCGAGGTCGCGGATCAGAATCCGGCGAGCGCGGCCGATCTTGATTGACGGCAGCGAGCCATCTTTCAGAGCGGCGAAGATCATCGTCGCGCTCATCCCGACGAGCCGGGCGGCTCCTTGCGGGTTGACGGCGATGGGGTCGAGCTCGGACAGGGCGGTGACGGAGTGAGACACGAGAGACCTTTCGGGGGTCTCGGGGGGCGTTCGGTACGGAGCGCCCGCGGTGGATAGCGGGGTTGCTCGACGTTGCCGGGCATCGCGCCCACCTCTGTCGTTCGGTTGCGCCCAACCTCGGGGTCCATCGCGGTCCGCTCCCCTGAGAAGCAGCTCCACCCGGGGCATCGCGCCGCCGCGGTCAAGCTGCCGGGGTGAGTGTCAGATTCAACCTGGCGGCCACCTTGATACCACGGCGCGCGGGTGTTCGCAACTACCTGATTGAACCTCGGCGAAGTTCAGCGTGTTTCGACTACTGGAACAGGCCGGTCATGACGTCGGTGGCAGCGTCGATGCTTGGCGCGACGGCGTGCCGATAGACGAGGGCCGTCATACGGGTGCCGTCGTGGCCGAGCACGTCGGCGATGCGCTCGAGCGGCACACCAGCAGCGGAGAGGATCGACGCCGCGCTATGGCGGAGCTCATGGGGGTGCCATCGGCCGAGCCCGGCGGCGATGGTGAGTGTGGCGAAGCTCCGACGGGTGTTCGACGGGTTCAGCGGGGTGCCGGCGGTCGACGTGAACACAAGCTGGGGCCAGTCTGTCGACCAGAGCGGGCCCGCCTTCAATCGTTCGGCCGCCTGGTTGCGGCGGTGGCGCGCCAGCCGCTCGAGCAGCGGCGGCGGAATGTCGAGCGTGCGGCGGGACCGACTGGTCTTCAGGGCCTCATCGATCACCGGACCATCGGGCCCGCGGTGTTTCAAGGATCGGCGGACGTGCAGCCGGGCGCGCTGGTGGTCGACGTCATCCCACAACAATCCCGACACCTCGCCGGGGCGCAGGCCGAGCATGAGCATCGTGGCCCACATGGCGGCGAGCCGGTCGGCGTCGGTCACCTCGAGCAGTTGGCGCGCTTGGTCGACGGTGAGCGCCCGCCCGTCCGGTGATCGGCGGGCGGCGGCGGGTAGCTCACTCACCCGGGCGACGTTGCGCACCACCGCGCCGCGTCGTTCGCCGAACGCAAGCACCTGGCCGAGAACGGATCGAACCTTGACGAGCGATGCACGCGCCATCGGCCGAGGTTTGACACCCCACCCGCTCACCGCGAGCTTGGCGAGCTCCTTCTCGACGGCCTCCGGGGTGAGTGACCGAACCCGGCGCGTACCCAGCGTGGAGTCGATCACCTGCAGCGCCCACCGGTAGGACTCGATCGTTGCCGGCGAGTGATCGCGGGCGCCGAGCACCTTCGAGCTCCACTGGTCGGCGAGCTCGTGCACAGTGAGGTTCCCATCGCCAGGCCCGCCGGTGGCGTCGATCTCAGCTTGGATCGCTTTCAGCTTCGCCCGCGCCTCGGTGATCGTCTTGGCGCGCGCTTTGCGACGGCCTCCGTCGTGGCGGACAAGGACCACGAACCCACCGCGCTCCTTGTCGGCGAAGATCGAGCCCTCACCGTGCCCTCGTCGGCCAGCCATCGTGAACCCCTCCTGACTCCAATCCATCCGCGGCGTGGGAGCCAAATGGGGAGCCATCCGCAGCGTAGCTCCACGGCGTTCGGCGAAGGTGAGTAGGAGTGAATGACCAGCGTGGCAGCGGTGGGCGGTCGAGCTCGGTCGCCGGTGAACGTATCGCGCATCCATGGCATGGAAGAGGTCAGGGGTTCGATTCCCCTCAGCTCCACTTCTCGGATTGTCGGCCGGGAGGTGGTGGTGACGTCATCGGCGCCGATCGGCAGACGTGCATCTCGTCAGTTCAGCGCGCGGGGGTGTCTGGTCGGGCGCGTAGAACGCTGACGCCCATCTGCGGAGGGCGGTGAAACCCCTGACCTCGTTGACGGCCCATGCCGGGCGATCGACGTAGCGCTGGTGCTCCCAGATCTGGATGTCGCGGGGGAGCTGGTGCGTAGCACGGTGGAAGCGCTCCGCGAGTCGTTCGGGGCGCTCGTCGCCGTCGGCGCGCTGGAGCCAGACGGTCTGGAACATCTCGGACGTTTCGTCATCGATCGGTGTGGTCGACAGCACGATCACGACGAACGGGTGGGTCGTGCTGCCGAGCGCGGTGAAGGACATGCCGACGCCGACCTCGAGGATGTCGAGCGCGTCGGCGGTGGTGGTGTCGGGGTCGGTGACCCAGCTCTTGCCGAAGCCGAGCTTCACACGGAAGAGATGGCCATCGGGCTCGCTCGACACCACCAGAGGGATCGACGGGCTGTCGTGCACCGTGCAGAAGTGAGCCGGGTCGGCAGCGTTGTCGAGCACCAGGAACGGGTTGAGCCGGCGGGCGCCGAACCGGATCTCGCCATCGGGATGGGCCGGGTGGTACACCGCGGCGGCGACGTCGTCACCGAGCGCGTCGAACACGTCGGGCGGAGCCCACATCGGCCCGCCACCGCCGCGGTCGTGCCAGAGGTAGACGATGTCGTTGCGCTCCATCACCGGCCACGACCGCATCCTCACCGCCCGGTTCGGCCGGTCCTGGTACGGGATGCGCACGTTCTGACCCTCGCCGTCCCACTCCCACCCATGGAAGGGACAGGTGATGATCTCGCCGCAGATCGTGCCACCGTGGGCGAGGTGGCCACCCATGTGGGCGCAGTATGCGTCGAGGGCGCGCAGGGCCCCTGTCTCGGTGCGGAAGATCGCGAGCTCCTCGCCGAAGTAGTGCTTCGGGACGACCTCGCCGATCGCGAAGTCGGTGGACCAGCCGATCTGGAACCACCCGCTCGGCTTCATCATGGTCAACGGCCACCGGCTCATTCAGCCGATAATATCCCAGACGGGATAAAACGTCGAAGCGGAGCCGAGGGGGAGAACGTGCCGAAGATCGTCGACCATGGCGTACGCCGGCGCGAGCTGGCGCAGGCGGCGCTGCGGCTGATCGGCCGTGAGGGCATGGACTCGGCCAGCACCCGCGCCCTCGCACTCGAGTCGGGCTGGTCGACCGGAGTGCTCAAGTACTACTTCTCCGACAAGGACCAACTGCTCCACGAGGCGCTACGAGAGGTCGAACGCATCAACCGGCAGCGCTTCGAGCGCGCCAGCAGTGCGCCGGATGGGCGCGCCGCGATCACGGCGGCCTGTCACGAGATCCTCGTCGGCGACCGAGCCGAATCGCGTGTGTGGCTCGCGTTCATGAACCGGGCCAGCGTCCATCCGCCGACCGCTCGTGCCCTCGACCGGGCGATTGCGGCGTGGATCGCCAGATGGGCCGAACTCGTCGAGGCCGGCCAGCGCGACGGCTCGATCCGCGCCGAGCTCGATCCCGGCCAGGTAGCGGCAGAGCTGCACGCGCTCGTCAACGGGCTCCGACTCGCCGCCCTGCTCCGGACCCCTCGGTCGTCCCGAGGTCCACAGGTCGATCCTGGTCCACGCCTCGCGCTGCTCGACGCGCTCGTGCCCGCACCACTTTGAGCCCCAGAGCGCGTCTCCGGACTCACCCGTGCAGTGCGCGCAGACCCTCGATGACGGTCCGCACGCCGTGAGCGGTGTAGTCCGCGGCCGACAGGCCGTGTGACCGCCACGACGGCTCGCCGTGGCCGCCGGCGGCGGTGGCCGGGATCGCCTCGATCGCCAGACGCCCGAGCAGGTGGGTGTGGAACGTGGACGACGCCAGCAGGGCGTCGCGTTCACCGAAGCCGCGGTCGACGAGCAGGTCGACCGTCGCGCGTCGGATCGCCGCGCCGGCCGGCGTGTCGGGGTGATCGAGGAGATGGCGAGCCAGCCCGGGGTAGCCGTCGAGTCGCTTCCACAGCGCGTCGTGGTACTCGACCAGCCAACGGTCCCATGGGAGGTCCGCGGCCGGCGTCGGTACCCCGGCAACGACCGCGTCCGCGACGAGGTCGAGGAGCGCGCCTTTGTCGCCGAGGTGGTGGTACAGCGACATCTGGGTCACCCCGACCGCGCCGGCGACAGCCCTCATGGTCAGTGCGCCGAGGCCGTGTTCGGCCGTGAGGGTGAGTGCGGTCTCGACGATCTCGTCGACCGTGAGCGGTGGGTCGCGGTGGGCTGGCATCGCTACATGCTCAATCCGCCGTCGACGACGAGGCTGGTGCCCGTGATGTAGCCGGCGCGATCGTCGAGGAGCGTGCGCACCGCGAAGGCGGTGTCGGAGGGCTGGGCGAGTCGGTGCACCGGGATCTTGCGGGTGATGGCGGCGACGAACGCCGGATCGGTCTCGGCGGTGATGCCGGTGTCGGCGGTGGGTCCGGGGATCACGAGGTTGACCGTGGTGCCGGTGGTGGCCAGCTCGCGGGCGAGCGTCTTCGCGAAGCCGAGCAGGCCCGCCTTGCTCGCCGCGTACGCCCCTTGGTCGGCGTTGCCCATCGTCGCCGCGACCGAGCTGATGATCACGATCCGGCCGTGCGGTCGAGTCGTGATGTGGGGGATCGCAGCCCGCGCCAGGCGGAACGGCCCGGACAGGTTGGTGGCGAGCACCGCGTCCCAGTCGTCGTCGGAGAGCGTGGCCAACGGGCCGTTGCGGGTGATGCCGGCCGCTGCCACGACGTGGTCGAGCTGGCCGAAGCGCTCGACTGCGGTGTCGACCGCGCGTCGGCAGTCGGCGCTCGAGCCGGCGTCGGAGCGGAGCACTGCGAGGCCGGTGTGGGCCGCAGCGAACGCCTCGGCGCCGTCGGTGTCGGACAGGCAGGTGGCGAGCACCGACCAGCCGTCGGCGAGCAGGCACTCGGTGATCGCCCTCCCGATGCCACGCGTGCCGCCGCTGATGACGGCGACGCGGCTCGCGCTCATCGGTCGGACCCCATCAGCGAGCGGGCGAGCTGCTTGGCGTGCTCCATGTCGTAGTGGTTCCGGGTAACGGTGCGCTGGGCGAACAGGCCGCCGCCGGACTGCAACCACGAGACCGCCTCGCGGCCGCCCCAGTCGTCGGCCGTCATGTTGCGGATCGCATGGAAGAGCGCCATGCGATCCTCGGCGGAGACACCGGCGGCGCCCCGCAGGTACTTCGCGACGAACGCACCCGTCTCGGGGTTGTCGAGGTCGGCGAAGCTCGGTGCGGTTGCCACGGTGCCGCCTGCGATGTCGAGCAGGTGGCGCACCATCACGGCGTAGTCGGTGGCGGCGAGCAGCTTCCCAGCGTTCGTGTACAGCTCGCTGGGGATGAGCATGCCGTCGGCGTTGACCTCGACGTTGCCGAGCGCGGCCTCCAGGCAGGCTCGCGTGATCGTGGCGTAGAGCACGATGTCGGTGATCTTGTCCTTGATGTGGCTGATACCGGCCGTGCCGTTCGCCTCGGCGATCAGCTGGGCGAAGCCGGCGAGCTGGTCGCCCAGGTGGGCCATGTGGGCGACGCCGCTCAGCCGCTCCCACAGCCCGAGCGAGTGGGCGACCACCGCGGAGCGGGCGACGTCGCCGTCGAGGAACACCCGCTCGTAGGGCACGTGCACGTCGTCGAACACGACCATCGAGTCGGGGATCGCGAGCTGGGCCGACACGGGACGGTCGCGCTCGTGGCCGTGACGCGGGTGGTGGCTGCTGGTGATCTGCGTGACGCCGGGCGCGTCGGCGGGCACCGCACACGCGATCGCGTAGGCCTCCTCGCCCTCCCGCATGCGCTTGGTCGGCATCACCACGAGCTCGTGGACGATCGGCCCGGCGGTGATGTGGAACTTCGCCCCTCGGATCACCACGCCGGTGCGATCGCGATCGACCACGCGGACGTACAGGTCAGGGTCGTCCTGCTTCGACGGCGACAGGGTGCGGTCGCCCTTGGCATCGGTGATGAGCTCGGCGAACCGCACATCGCGAGTCGCGCAGTCGTCGAACCAGTGCCGGATGCGGTCGCCGGCGGCGGGATCCGCCTCGCTCAGCGCCGGCGCCGAGGTGAGCAGCGCCATCGCGACCGCCGAGAGGCTCAGGGTGACGTCGTGGTGGGTGAGCAGCTCGCAGCGCTCGCGGAGGTCGTCGATGCTCCGGGGGATGGTGAAGGCCGGATTGCGGGCGTCTGCGCCGGGCTTGTGCAGCGCGTCGTACCCGCTGGCCACGATGCGCGCTGAGTGGCCGAGGCCCGGATCGGTGGTGACGTCGGGGACCTGTTCGCCGTCGAGGAACACGCGGCGTCCGTCTCGGAGGGACGCGAGGTAGTCGTCACCGGTCATCATCAGCTGGGCTCCTTCGGCAGGCCGAGCACGCGCTCGGCGAGGGTGTTGCGCTGGATCTCGTCGGTGCCGCCGGCGATCGACATCATCGGCGTGCCCGTGATCCACCGGGTCCACGCGAACGTGCCCCACTCGCCGGTGTCGGCGAGGACCGTCGCGCCGAGCAGCTCGCCGGCGAGATCGGCGGACCTGCGCGACTCCTCCCCGAACAGCAGCTTCAGGATCGAACCTTCGGGCCCCGAAGGGTGGCCTGCCGCGACCCTGGCCTCGTGGCGGAGCATGAGGTAGTGGCGGAGCTCTGCGACGGTGTGCAGCGAGGCGAGTCGCTGCCGGACGATCGGGTCGCCCAGCCGGCCCTGGTGCCGGGCGAGGTCGACGAGCCGGCCGATCGCATCGACCGCCGAGTTGTTGGCGCCCGACCCGACCGAGGCCCGCTCGGCCATCAACGTCGCGATCACGGCCTTCCAGCCCGTGCCGAGCTCCCCGATCCGATTGGCGTCGGGGATGCGCACCTCGTCGAAGAACACCTCGTTGAAGTGCTCCTCGCCGGTCATCTGCCGGAGCGGACGCACCGTGATGCCCGGCAGGTCCATGTCGAGCAGGAACATGGTGAGCCCCGCGTGCTTGGGCACGTCGGGATCGGTGCGGGCGAGCAGCTGGCCGACCTGCGAGAGGTGGGCCTGCGACGACCAGACCTTCTGGCCCGTCACCACCCACTCGTCGCCGTCACGGACAGCGCGCGTGCGCAGCGCGGCGAGGTCCGACCCCGCCTCGGGCTCGCTGAGGAGCTGGCACACCAATAGGTCGCCGCGGAAGATGCCAGGGAGGTACCGGCGCTGCAGATCGGCACTGCCGTGCGCGAGCACGGCGGGTGCGACCAGCCGCGTCCCGGTGGCGAAGGGCTGCTGATCGGGCACGTCGAACGATCGCTCGAGCAGCCGGTACTCCTCGTCGAGCACTGTGCTCCGGCCACCACCGCCCAGCTCGACCGGACCGCCGAGCCACCCGAACCCGCTGTCGAACACCAGCCGTCGCCACGCCCGGGAGCGTTCGAGTGCGGCCGCCTCCTCCGCGCGGTCGTCGTGACCGTCGAGCAGACCGATCGCGTCGGACCCGACACCCCACCCCGAGCCCGTCGCGTCCCGACGCCGCCGAGCGTGGGTCTCGAGGAAACGCAGCGCCTCGGCACGGAACGACGCGAGCTCGTCTTGGATGTCGTCCTGCGCCTCGTCCTCGGTACCGCCCATGCGTACCCCCTCGGACGCCGGGCCGGTCGGCTCGACGCTCTTGAACGTTATACAAGAGGCGAACGGCGCGACGCACCGGAGCCGGCGCTCACCCGAACAGCGGGGAATCCTGCAGCGCGCCACCCAGGTCGATCACGCGGCCGGTGAAGCCCGTCGGCCGGCCGAGTGTGCGGGGCGCCAGGTACCGCGACGCGAAGCGCCACCCGGCATCGGTGCGGACCGCCTCGTCGTCGTAGCAGCCGAGGAACTGGACGGAGCTCTCACCACGGCGCCCCCACTCGGTGATGGGGAACCGGGCGAACGCTCGGTCGCCGTCGATCCGCACGAGACCCTGGTGGACGGTCTGGAAGACGAAGTCCATGCCGGCAGTGGCGGTGCGGATCACGTCGGCGATCGCAGCCCGCCCGACGGCGTCGGCGGTGGTCGGCGAGCGGAGCACGCCGTCATTGGCGTACACGAGGACCGCCTCGTCGATCTCGCCACGGCAGATTGCCTCGGCGTACGCCGCCGCCAGGTGGTGGATCGCAATGATGTCGGCCGCGTCGCCGGCCGACGGCTGCTGCATGATCATCGGCGGACGGTACCACTCAATCATCACACTGATTCGAGCTAGGCTCGGCCGACGGATCGGGGATGTGATGGACGGTGTCTACGGGGTGTGGCACGGCTCGCTCGCCGAGCTGGTCTCCTATCGGTACGTGGGCTGTCAGTCGGTGATGACCGATCGCGCGCACGCCCGGGGATGGACGACGGTGCGGTCGCACCTCTGCTCGGAGGGATCGGTGCTCGGATCGGTGTTGGCGATCTCGATGCTCGACACCGCCGGCATCAACGTCGACCCGATCTACCTGCTCGCGCTCACGCAGATCGACGTCCAGCTGTACGAACCCGGTCTCGACGTGCAGCGCTATTGCACGATCGGCTCGGTCGTCCGCGAGGCCAGGACACAGGTGTTCACCGAGTGCCGTTTCGAGGACGCCGATCGTCCCGGCCACGTGATCGGTGCCGGCGCCGCGAATTGGACGGTGGTCGCGCCCACGCAGCCGGGCTTCGAGTACACGGATCCGGGGCCGGGTTTCGAGGAGGGTCCTGGAGTGCCGGCGATCACGACCGCCTACGAGTTGGAGCCGATGCCGTCGGGCGGGTTCGTGCTGCCGGAGCTGTCGCCGAGGGTGGGTGCCGACACGCTCCATCACGGTCCGGTACTCGTAGGGCTGGAGCAGGCTGCAATCGACGCAGCAGGCGATCGCTCGCTCGCACTGCGGTCGATGAGCGCTCGGATCCTCAAGGCCGGTCGGCACGCTCCGTTCGTATTCGGCGCCGAGGTGCTGACCGAGGGTGGCGACGTCGTGGCGAGTCGCTCGCAGATCGTTGACGCAGTGGGCGACACGATCGCCGTTGCGTTGTTCGCGCATCAGCGCGGCGGTTGACCAGCGCCAGCCGGCGTCCGCTACCCCTCAGATCGCCTCGCCGCGCATCCGGCGCAGCCGGCGGTTCGTACCCGCCAGCCAACCGTCGTAGTCGTTCGCCTTGCGGGCGAACGACTCACCGACGCGCGGGTGGGGGAGCACGAGGAAGCGGCCGTCGCGCATCGCGTCGAGCGTCATCTCGGCACACAGCTCGGGTTCGACGACGTCACCGAGCATCGCGCGTGTCTCGTCGTCGATCGGCGTGGCGTCGTCGTCCTCGTTGCGGCCGAGCATGCCCGTGTTCACGGCGTTGGGGCAGAGGCACGTGACCACGACGCCGAGATGGGCGTAGTTGAGAGCGACCCATTCGGCGAAGCCGAGTGCCCCGTGCTTGGTGAGCGTGTAGCCCATCCCGGACGGGCCGGTGATGAGCGAGGCCGACGAGATGGTCTGCACGAGGTGGCCACCGCCGCGCTCGACCATGCCCGGCACCACGAGCTGCGCGGCCCACACGTGCGACAGCAGGTTCACGTCGACGATCTGTCGAACCTGGTCGATCGTCGAGCCGAGGTCGGGTCCCTGGTCGCCGATGCCGGCGTTCGAGCAGAACACGTGCACGGGTCCGAACGCTGCCTCGGCGCTGGTGACGAGGTCGGCCACCGCGGCGGGGTCGCCGACATCGCAGACGACGGCCAGGCCGCCGATGCGCTCGGCGATCTTGGCTGCGCGTTCGGCATGGAGGTCGGCGACCACCACCTTGGCGCCCTCGGCCGCCAGCCGCTCGGCGAGCGCGCGGCCGATCCCGTGACCGCCACCGGTGACAACGGCACACTTGCCGGTCAGGTCCACTCGCGATCCTCCGCGCCGTCGGTGGTCGTCGGGCCCGGGCTCAGGCGGGCGGGGTCGACACGTGCGGGAAGAGCTCCTCGAACGCGCCCCGGGTGATCCGGTGCCGCACTTCGGGGGTGACGTCGTCGAACAGCTCGTGGAGCGTCTTCTGGGTGTGGCCGTAGGTGCCCTCGAGGTGCGGGTAGTCGCTGCCGAACATGACGTTGCGATATCCCATCGACGACATCGCCGCCGGCGCCGTCTCGTCGTGCTGGAAGCTCGCGTACACGTTGCTGTACAGGTACTCCTTCGGCAGCTTGGCGAGGGGTGGGTTCACCCACATGCTGTGCTGGCGGTACGCCTCGTTCATCCGGTCGCCGATGTAGGGCACCCACGTGGCGCCACCCTCGGACACGAGCACCTTCAGGTCGGGATGCCGTTCGAACACGCCCGCCGCCACGAGCGACATCGACGCGTAGATGCCGTCACGGCCCGACTCGACGTAGTTGATGACAGCGCCGCCGCGGCCGCCGTACTTCACCGGATCGCCGTTCGTGCCGATGTGGAAGCCGATCACGAGCCCGGCCTCCTCGGTGGCGGCCCACAGTGGATCCCACTCCTTGTGGTTCCAGTACTGGCGCCCGGGAACCTGGCCGGACGGCAGGCTGATGATGTGCAGGCCGATCTCGGCGGCGTGTCGGACCTCGGCGATCGCGGCGTCGACGTCGAGCATCGGCATCAGCGCCGCGGGCACCAGACGATCGGGTGCGACCGACTGGATCTCGGTCACGATCCAGTCGTTCTCGGCCCGTGCCGCAGCGGCCATCAACGCCGGGTCCTCGATGAGCGAGCACCACATGCCGATCGACTGGTACATCACCTCGCCCCACACGCCCTCCTGATCGAGGTCGTGCAGGCGGAGCTTGATGTCGCGCGAGCCGGGCGGGCGGTGCGACATCTCGCCGATGGTCTCGCCCGTCTCTCGGTTCTTCGCAGTCATCACCCGCGGCACCTTGCGGGTGAACGACGTCCCGTCGACCTCGACGATCTCTTCGTCGTCGCTGATCATGCGCGTCCGCGGCATGCGATCGGCCAGGGCTTGCGGCAGGATCTGGTGCCAGAGATCGTCCGGCTCCAGGAAGTGCGAGTCACCCGAATGAGTCCAGATCTTCATATCGCTCATTCAGCTAACTGTACGTGATCGCGCGGCTACTGAACACCGAGCTGACGGAACGATGTTCCGGCATGTGAGCACGATCGAACAGCGGCTCCACGAATCGGTACACTGATCGTCCCCATTGACTGCGGGTGCCGACCTGTGTGGTCGAGCGGTCCGACGTCGACGGGCAGGTGGCAGCCGAACGACAGCGAGCAGGGAGCACATGAGCGAGTACAACGACTTCGAGACGTTCACGGACTACAGGGTGTTCGACTGCGATCAGCACATCTACGAACCGGTCAACTGCTACGTCGACTACATCCCGGCGAAGTACCGGGATCGGACGATCCGACCCGAGATCGTCGACGGTGCGACAGCGGTGTTCGCCATGGACCGTCGACTCCCGCTCGACAGCAGGATCGACGAGTGCTACCGGCCGGGGTCGCTCGCCGAGATGCTCAGGTCGATCAAGGCCGGGCCCGACGGTGCGGGCGGGTACCAGTGGATGCCGATCGACCCGGCGTTCCTGGACCCAGCACTGCGGATCGCACAGATGGACATGCAGCACGTGGACGGCGCCGTGATGTTCTGCGGTTCGATGGGGTTGTTCGCCGAGCACTTCCTCACCGACGACGAGCTGTACTGGGAGTCATCGTGGGCGTACCTGCGGTGGATGGAGGAGACCTGGGGCTTCGCCCGTGACAACCGGATCTTCATGTCGCCGGTGATCTCGATGCGTGACGTGCAGAAGGTGTGCGAGCAGCTCGACTGGTTGTTCGAGCGTGGGTGCCGCACCGTGTCGATCTGCCCCGGCCCCGCCTACGGCCGCTCGCCGGGCGACCCGCACTTCGACCCGATGTGGGCGCGGATCGAGGCCGCCGGCGCTGTCGTCTGCTACCACATCAACGAAGGCATGCCGGGGTACAAGTCCGGCCGATCAGCGCTGTGGGGTCAGAACCAGCACCCGACGTTCTACGAGCAGTCGGCGTGGCAGTGGTTGTGGGCCTACGGCGAGGTGCCGGCGATGGAGACGTTCTCCGCCCTGATCTACGACAACGTGTTCGGCCGCTTCCCCGGGCTCAAGATTCTCTCAGCCGAGCATGGCGCCGAGTGGATCCCGAACTTCCTCGTCCGGATGGACAAGATGCGCGGCATGGGCCGCAACGGCCCGTGGATCGGCGGCCAGTTGGCAGAGCGTCCGAGCGCGATCTTCAAGCGTCACTTCCGTGTCGTCCCGTACTGGGAGGACAAGCTCGAACCCGTCTTCGACCAGGCCGGGATGGACGTCGTCATCGGCGGTTCGGACTTCCCGCACTCCGAGGGACTGGCGTTCCCCACCCAGCTCGTCGACCACCTGTCGTTCCTCACCCCCGAGCAGCGCAGGTACGTGATGCGCGACAACGCCATGGCGTTGCTCGGGGTCGGCTGATCCGGCGTACGCGACTCAGGCGGGTCGGTGGCCACGGCGCGCTCGGCGATCGTCCGCTGGAACTCGATCAGTTCGTTCGACAGCATCTCGTCCTTGTCACGGACAGGAGGCTAGAAGGTTGCCGAGCAAAGAGATAGTTCAATGAACTGAATCGAGCCCCGGGTTCGCTAACGTCGGCCGGATGTCTGCTGCAGAGAACCGGGAGTGCGACGGCAAGGTCGCGATCGTCACGGGTGCCAGCCGCGGCATCGGTGCCGCGATCGCCGAGCGCCTCGCCGAGGCCGGT
>JBFWRK010000024.1:0-50356 GCA_050248955.1 Acidimicrobiia bacterium | reverse complement strand
GCAGACTCAGACAGAGCCATCGGTGTGTTCTCCTTCAGGTGGGTTCTTGCGGAACACACCAAGGATCACGCCGATGGCTCACCGGCTGGTGGACCTACCAATCCCCACCACGCCACGGGGCTCTATCTGATCGACTGTCCATCGCTGACCAATCGCCACAAGAACGCCGCTGACATTCGCATCGCGTTGGACGTGGTTGATGCGCTCAACGCAGCTACTCGCTATGACGAGTTCGTCATCGCGTCAAGCGATGCCGACTTCACGCCGCTGCTCCAGCGGCTGCGCGCAGCTGACCGTCGATCGACTGTGATGTCGACCCAGGGGATCGCGATTGCCTACGAGGCGATGGCCGACCAGCATCTCGACGAGCAAGATGTCTTCGACCTCCTGCAGCCGGAATCGATTGAGTCCGAAGCCGTCCTAACGGAGCTCCGTGTCAGCATGGACGAGCGGGCGACCGTGGCGCATCCCGAAGGAGCCCGCGGCGCGGCTACGGGCGGACCGGAGATGGACCGTTTCCGGGAGCTCGTCGTCGGTGCGTACGAGAACGCGACCGATCCCATCAACCTGGCTCGGCTTTCGGCGCAGGTGCGCGGCGCGCTCGGCGACGTGGTGGAGCGCACGAACTGGTTCGGGGCGTCCTCGTTCTCCAGGGCAGTGAGCAGCCTCGAACTCGAAAACCTGATGTTCTCCCAACACCACATGTGGGACTCGTCTCGGCATGCTCCGCCCGCGGTGGCGTCGCTCGGACGCCCGGTTGACGGGTCGATCGTGCTGCCCGAGGCCGTCGGGCGATGCTGCACTGTCGCCGATCTGCCACGTCTCGACCAGGGCACGTGGGAGAAGGTCTTCGACACCTTGGCGATGTACGCAGCGACGCACACGTTCAACCTGACCGAGTCGACCAAGTGGTCACGAGACACGCTCGCAGGCGATGGGGTCGATGTCGGCCGAGCTGCGCTCGGGTACGTCGTTCGGGGCTCGAGCTACGGCGGGGCGCCCTTGAACTCCGATCCGCCCCCGGACGCCCAACAGATCGCGCACGCCTTCCTCTCCAACGTGCTGGGCCGGGCGCGCATGGCCGGGCTGGCTCTTGGAGCCGCCGATGTTGAGCAAGTCGCGTCGTGGCTCAGGATCGTGGACTTCGTCGACGTCGGTGACGACGACGTCATGGAGAGCGCTACAGCGATTGTCAGCGGAACAGACGCTCCGCCTGATGATGTCCCGGTGAGCGGCGATCAACGCACGGTTCGCTCATAACGAGCCGAGGTGCGACCTCATAAGGAACATCGGCACCCGTGGATCTCACGAGGCTGAGGTACCAAGGTCACATGGGCATCCCAGGTCGGCTCAGTGTCAGGCTGTCGCGCTTGCCGAGCCGATTGGCTGCAGCGAAGCGCCCGCTGACGGTCAACGTCGCCCGTCTCGTCGCGACGCCGGGTCGAGAGCACTCGATATCAGCGGTGCCGAGGTCAACGACGACCGTGCGACTTCCGGCGAAGTGTGTGCACTGAGGACTCGGTATCGCTCAGTTTGAGGATCGGGATGTCACGCGAGGGTGGCTGGAGCGACAGCGAGGCCGACCGCAGCGGCGCCGGCGTGAAGGCGCGTGTCCCACACCGCGACTGTGAGATCAATCGAGCCGAGTGCGAGCGCACTGGCGAGATGGACCGCGTCAGCCCCGCGGAGCTGATGAGTTGCCGCGAGTGAACCTGCAGCTCGCTCGACGTCGGCGGACAATTCGACCGGACGCATCGATGCCCAGAACAGCTCCCAGTCAGACGCAGCTGCCGACGCCTCCGACGCGGTCAGGTCGTGGTTGCGCTCCGCGGCTGCGAGTGCCGCGCAGACCTCGGGATAGGCCAGTCGACTCGACAGCGCTACATCGCACGCGTTCCACAAGGCCGCGGCGATGTCTGACCCGACTTCGTCGAGCACGAGTTTGACGAGCGCGCTCGAGTCGAAATAGACGAGGGCCACGTTCAGCGACGCTGCTGGCTGACGATGTCCGCAACCGGTCGTTTCGGCGTCGGGCGTTGCCGGTCACCGGCGACCGGCCGGGTTGAGTGCGTTGGGCGACTGATGACGCCCTGGGCGGTCAGGCGGTCGATAGCCGGTGTCGAGTCGAGGGCGACGATTCGGGCAACCGGAGTTCCTCGATCGGTGATCACGATGTCGTTGCCGTGACGTGCCGCGTCGATCCACCGGCCGAGGTGAGCTCTGAGTTCGGTGACTGCGACATCCATGCAGGAAGTGTACACAACGAACTAAAGCGACATGTACAGATACGCGCCGCACTTTCCCGCCTCATCTCGAGCAACCGGCCACTCGCGTACCGGCGCGATGCGGACGTCAGGCCGCAGGACTTCGCCGGCCAGTTCGCCAACACCCGCGGGGTGCGTTCCCGAGCGCACCGCTTGGGGTCGAAGTGCAGCGTTGGCGGAGAGGTCGGCGGCGTGTTCCGCCAGGATCAGCGACGGACGCGCCATGGCAGTCATGAGTGCAGGCGTGGTTACTCCCTCGCCCGACGTCATGAGCATCGCCGATGATTGCGGCCATGGCCACGACCAGACGAGCCGACATGTTCACCGCGGACGGCAAGCCGTCAGACGACGACCCCCGTGAGCATGGTCCAACGTTGGGCGACGAGCGCACCACGCTGGTCGAAGCGCTGCGCTGTCAACGCCTCACGTTGGAGATGAAATGCTCGGGTCTTGATGCGGAGGCGATGGCGCGGCGTTCCGTAGAGCCGTCGACGATGTCGCTCCTGGGGCTGGTGCGACACCTGGCCGAGGGGGAGCGTGCGACGTTCCGGGTGATGATGGCAGGACAGAACGTGCCCCGGCTGTTCTGCTCCGACATCGACCGTGACGGTGATTTCGATGGTGCTCTTCCCGACCCCCAGGTGGTTGCGGAGGCGTGGGACGCATGGCGAACGGAGGTGGACTTCGCCACGCGGTTCGTGGCCGAGGCGCCCAGTCTCGACATCACCGGAAACGATCCCTTGAATCAGCATGGCAGCGGTGGAGGGTCGATGTCGCTGCGCGAGGTGCTGGTCGGAATGATCGAGGAGTACGCCCGCCACATGGGTCACGCCGACCTGTTGCGCGAGCGGATCGACGGACGCATCGGCCAGTAGCCGCCCGCGCGACAAGCAGAGCAGACCTGCTGAGAGCGGGCCGCCGGACATCGGCACGCCGATCATCCGACCCGGGGCATCCCAGTATCGCGTCCGCTCCAGAATGGGCAGGCTGCGTTGCGTGGGAGTTGCTTCGTCGCACAGGACGACAGCGTCGCGGCACTCATGCAGACTTGTTGACGAGGTGGGCGCTCGGAGCCCAGTCATGCGATCGGAGGGCACGATGCCGGAGGAGTTCGAGGGGGATCTTGCTGGTGCGGTGTTCTGGGGTGCCGATCTCAGCGGTGCCCGTTTCCGCGACGTCAATCTCACCGACGTCACGATCAGTCACGCCTGGCTCGTCAACGTCGACATCGACGCCTTGGTCGACACCGTCGTCATCAACGGCGTGGACGTCACGGCGTACGTGAACGAGCGCGACCCGTGGTACCCGTTGCGGGCGATGCTCCGTCCTTCGAACCCGCAGGGCATGCGAGCAACGTGGGCGGCGCTCGACGACGAATGGGCCAAGACGATCGCCCGGGCACGAGCGCTCCCCGAGGCCGCGCTGCACGAATCGGTCAACGACGAGTGGACCTTCGTCCAGACGCTGCGCCATCTCGTCTTCGCGATGGACAAGTGGTTCACGGTGCCGATCCTCGGCGAGACCTTCCACCCGATCGGGCTACCGAACACCGGCTCCATCGACTTCCCGTGGCCCGGCCTCGACCACGACCTGACGCCGTCCGCTGCGGAAGCGCTCGCCGTGCGGACGGATCGGGCGACGCGCTTTCGTGACCATCTCGCATCGGTTGCGACGGCAGATCTGACGCGACCGGTCGAAGTGCTCGAGAACGGCACGAATCCCGTCCAGGAGTGCATCTACACCGTCTTCGAGGAGGAGTTCTGGCACAACCGCTACGCGCTGCGCGACCTCGCCCAGCTGGAAGCAACGACATAGGAGCTGACGCACTGCCGCGCGATCTGTCTGGCGCGCAGGACGGCCGGAGCGAATCGTCGTCTCAGCGGTCGGCGATCGCGTCGAACAGGGCACGCACGTTGGCGCCGCTGAAGCCGACGCGGTGTCCCGTGCGCGAGACGAACCCCAGTTGCACGCCACTGGCCTCGTCCTGCACGGTGAAGAACTGCTCCATGCCGTGCTCGTCGACGACCACGTCGGTGAGGAGCGGGACCTCTCGCGCGGCCAGACCGGCGCGTGCGAACCCGGCGTTCAGCACCTCGATGGCGATGTGCTGCACGCCCGTACCGTGGTGGTCGATGTAGCGGGCGACGCTCTCGCCCGCCTCGCGGCCGACGAGCACGACCGTGACACCGCCGGCCGACATCACGGCGATGCCCGGCTCGTCCGACCCGACCATCGGCTGACGGTGGAAGCCGAGACGGTGGACGAACGACATCGTCTCGGTCAGGTCCTGCACTGCGACGACGACGTGGTCGATGCGCGCCGCGACCGTGTCGAGGCCCGAACGTTCGCTGTCCGGTGCGGCGGACTTGCCTGGCGCGGTGTCCGGCCGGCGCTTCGCCACCTCGATGCGATGGGTCTCGGCGAGCAGCACCCGGACGAACTGCTCGGCGAAGTCGGGGTCGACGCCGGCGTCGATCGCCCACTGGCGACGTGTCGTCACGACCTCGCGCACCCGGGCGGGCTGGATGACAGGAGTGTCGCTGCCCTCCTTGAAACGGGCCACTTCCTCACACACGGCGAGTCGCTCGGAGACGACCCGGATCAGCTCGTGATCCAACTCGTCGATGCGTGCCCTGAGATCGGACAGATCGGTCATCGGCGCGGACGGTACCCGAAGCTGCCCCGACCCGGGCGGTCCGTTCGCGTGTCGGGGGCCGAACGCTGCGAGCTGTGCCAGCTCAGCAGCAGCCGTTCGAGCGCGCCGATCAGGCCGAGACCGACCATGCCGAGCGCCGCGGTGCAGAAGATCGCCGCCCACAGGGGGTCGCCCTCGTTGAAGCTCGCCGCCTTGCGGCCGATCGCACCGAGCCCGCGGTTCACGAGGGCACCACCCTCGGTGAAGTACGCCGCGGCGAGCGCCAGACCGGCGTTGAAGCGGGCCGCAGCGAAGATCGAGGGCAATGCGGAGGGGAGCCGCAGCCGCCAGAGGATCTCGATGCGGCCGGCATCGACGGAGCGGAGGAGCTCGCGCGCGAGCGGGTCGGCGGATCTCAGGCCGATGACCGTCGCGAAGACGAAGGCGGGGATGCACACGAGCGTCGTGACGAACAGGATCGGCCGGGTGCCACGGCCGAGCCAGAGCACGACCGACGAGATGTACGCGACCCACGGCGTGACGAGGATCAACGTCAGCACCGGTTGTGCGGCCTCTTCGAGGAAGCGGGAGGACGAGAGCACGGCGCCGACGACGAGGGCGATGGCGAGCGCGAACAGCAGCCCTACTGCTGCCTCCCGTCCGGTGACGAGCGAGGCCCTGAAGTACGCGCCCGGGGAATCAGCGAGCTCGGCGAGGATCTTGGACGGGCTGCGGAGGACGAACGGCTTGGTGTTCGTGATCCTCACGAGTGCTTCCCAGGCGGCCAGGAACACGACGAGCCCGACGAGCGGTGCCGCGAGCGCGCGGCCGGGGATGCGTGCCTTGCTCACCGGCCTGCTCCGTCCCGCAGGAGCCTGCGGAGCTCCGTCTCGTGGGCGAAGAAGCGGGGATCGTCCTCGAGCGCGGCGTGCCGGGGCCGCGGCAGGTCGATCGTGACGGTGTCCACGACACGGCCCGGCCGTGCCGACAGGACAGCCACCCGATCGGAGAGGAACACCGCCTCGGCGAGCGAGTGGGTCACGAACAGCACGCTCGCGCTGGTCGCCTCGCACAGCTCGCCCAGCAGGTGGCGCATGTCGGCGCGGGTGATCTCGTCGAGCGCGGCGAACGGCTCGTCCATGAGGAGCATCGGCGCGCCGAGCGCGAACGCCCGCACGAGCGCGACTCGCTGCTGCATGCCGCCGGAGAGCTCGTGTGGACGGGCATCGAGGAACTCACCGAGGCCGACGTGCTCGAGCAGCTGGACGGGGTCGGGCCCCGTCGAGGGGTTCGCCCGCCGGTTGACGTCGAGCAGCAGCCTGGCGTTGGCCCTGACCGTCCGCCAGGGGAGCAGTGCCGGGCTCTGCGGCACGAGTCCGATCCGCTTCGCGCCGCGCGCGCTGCCCGGAGGAAGGCCGTCGATCGTGACGGTGCCGGTGCTCGGGTGCTCGAGGCCACCGGCGATGCGGAGCAGCGTCGTCTTGCCGCTGCCGGACGGCCCGAGCAGCGTCACGACCTCGCCCGCCCCCACCGACAGGTCGACCGCCTCGATCGCATCGGTGCTGCCGAAGCGCTTCGAAACCCCGACGAGCTCGAGTCGCGCTGCCACCGGGGTCAGGTCCGGTGCGGCTCGAGGAGCCGCTCGACGTGCTTCGCGAGCACGTCGACCTCGATGTTCACCACATCCCCCGATCCCTTGCTGCCGAGCGTGGTCACTGCGGCGGTGTGAGGGATCACCGCGACCCCGAACGTGTCGTCACCGAGGTCGAACGCGGTCAGGCTGATGCCGTCGACGGTGATCGAGCCCTTCTCCACCACGTAGCGCATCTGCTCGCGGGGGATGCGCACCACGAGGTTCGGCGCCGGCGCAACGATCGTACCGACGGCGTCGACGTGACCGAGGACGATGTGCCCACCGAGCCGGTCCGCGAGCCGCACGGGACGCTCGAGGTTCACCGGGTCGCCCGGTTGCAGACGACCGATGTCGGTACGGAGCATGGTCTCGCCGCTGATGTCGGTCTCCCACCACTGCGTCGCTCCGTCGTCGCCGAGCTCGACCACCGTGAGGCAGCAACCGTTGACCGCGATCGACGATCCCACCGTGGCGTCGGCCAGCACCGTGGTCGCCGCGATCCGCAAACGGCGGCCGTCGTCGCGTTCGGTGACAGCGGCGACGTGGCCCAGCTCCTCGACGATGCCCGTGAACACGATGACGGACGCTACCGAGGTCGTCGCCGAGTCTCGCGGTCCGTGGTCAGCGTGCCTTCCAGGTGTGCCGCTGGTAACATTCCGGGGTCCGTCGCGGTGGGAGCCCAGCTCTCGTTCTGCGGCGTGATGCCCTCCGGCAGTCTGCCGGGAGGCGTCCTCTCCCGCTCAGGAAGGCCAACGAGACGTGCCCGTCAAACAGGACACCATCGCAGAACACAAGCTCCACGAGACCGACACCGGCTCCCCGGAAGTGCAGATCGCACTCCTGACGGCTCGGATCAACCACCTCACCGAGCATCTCAAGATGCACAAGAAGGACCATCACAGCCGCCGGGGGCTGCTGATGCTCGTCGGTCGCCGCCGCCGAATGCTCGACTACGTCAAGAACATCGACGTCGAGCGCTACCGGGCCATCTTGGCCAAACTCGGCCTCAGGCGCTGATCCAACTGACGAAACGGTGAGCGGGCGGCCACTCGGCCGCTCGTTCCACAACCAAACACAGTCCGAGCGGACCTGCGTCGGTTGTCAGTCGCTGATTTCCCGAGGTGCGAACGCACTTCCTCGGGGAGACCACCGACTGGGAACCGGCCACCGCTCCGAGAAATGGTGGGCCGGCCGAGGGGTCGGACACCGAGAAAGGAACCCACGATGGCTGATCCCATCCGGGTGTCGGGCCCGATTGGCGGGACCGACAAGACCCTGTCGTTCGAAACCGGCAAGCTCGCGCTCCAGTCCCAGGGGGCCGTTGTCGCCTCCATCGGCCGCTCCACCGTGCTCGCCACGGCGAACGCGGCGAAGGACGTGCGCGAAGGTATGGACTTCTTCCCGTTGACCGTCGACGTCGAGGAGCGGGCGTACGCCGCCGGCAAGATCCCCGGCGCCTTCTTCCGGCGGGAGGGCCGCCCCTCCGAGGGCGCGATCCTCACCTGTCGGCTGACGGACCGCCCGCTGCGGCCCGCCTTCGCCGACGGGTACCGCAACGAGACCCAGGTCGTGATCACCGTGCTCGGTGCCGACCAGGAGAACCCGCACGACGTGCTCTCGATCAACGCTGCGTCCGCCGCGTTCATGTTGAGCGGCATCCCGTTCGACGGCCCGATCGGCGCCGTCCGCCTGGCGTACACCCAGGACGGCTCGTGGATCGCACACCCGACCTACACCGAAGGCAGCGAGGGCACGTTCGAGCTCGTCGTCGCCGGGCGTGAGCTCGCGAGCGGCGACGTCGCCGTCATGATGGTCGAGGCGGGTGGCACCGAGAAGAGCTTCACGTACTACGCCGACGGCGCCCCGAAGGTCGACGAGGCCGTGCTGGCGAGTGGCCTCGAGGCCTCGAAGCAGTACATCAAGGACTCGATCGCCCTGCAGCGCGACCTCGTCGCCCAGCAGGTCGCCGCACACGGCCCGATCAAGCAGCTCTCCTACACCAAGGTCCTTGACTACGGCGACGACGTCTGGGAGGCCGTGCAGCGCGTGGCCACCCCGAAGCTCGCCGAGGCGATCACGATCTCGCTGAAGGCCGACCGCAACGCCGCGACGGATGCCGTCGTGGCCGACACGATCGCCGAGCTCGCCGGCACTGCCGACGCGCCGGGTCAGTTCGCCGGACGGACGAAGGAGATCAAGGAAGCGGTTCGCAGCCTCACGAAGAAGCTCGTCCGCAAGCGCGTCGTCGACGAGGGCGTCCGCATCGACGGGCGTGGTCCGAAGGATCTCCGCCCCGTCTCGGCCGAGATCGGCGTGCTGGCTACGGCGCACGGCTCCGGGCTGTTCCAGCGGGGTGAGACCCAGGTGCTCAGCGTGACCACGCTGGCGATGCCGCGCATGAACCAGCTGCTCGACACGCTGTCGCCGGAGACGACGAAGCGCTACATGCACCACTACAACATGGCGCCATGGGCGAACGGTGAGACCGGCCGGGTCGGTTCGCCGAAGCGGCGTGAGATCGGCCACGGAGCGCTCGCCGAGCGGGCGCTGCTCCCGGTCGTGCCGCCGCAGGAGGAGTTCGCGTACTCGCTGCGCCTCGTCTCCGAGGTCATGTCGTCGAACGGCTCCACCTCGATGGCGTCGGTCTGCGCCTCCAGCCTGTCGCTGATGGACGCCGGTGTGCCGACCAAGGCACCCGTCGCCGGCATCGCCATGGGTCTCATCTACGACGACGGCAAGTACACGACGCTGACCGACATCCTCGGTGCCGAGGACGCATTCGGCGACATGGACTTCAAGGTCGCCGGCACCGCCGATGCGGTCACCGCGCTGCAGCTCGACACGAAGATCGAGGGCATCCCCGCCGAGGTCCTCACCCAGGCGCTGGAGCAGGCCAAGGTGGCCCGTCTCCAGATCCTCGAGGTGATGAACGCCGCGATCGCGGAGCCGCGCAGCGAGGTCCGTGACACGGCCCCGAAGATCGTCAGCTTCCAGATCCCGCTCGACCGGATCGGTGAGGTGATCGGCCCGAAGGGCAAGGTCATCAACACGATCCAGCAGGAGACCGGCGCCGACGTGAACATCGACGACGACGGTGTCGTCGGCACGGTGACCATCGGTTCGGTCGACGGTCGCAAGGTCGAGGACGCGAAGAACCGCATCCAGCTGATCATCGACCCGCCGAAGGCGGACGTCGGTGCGGTCTACACGGGTCGCGTCGTCAACATCACGAAGTTCGGCGCCTTCGTCAACATCCTCCCCGGCCGCGACGGCCTGATCCACATCTCGAAGCTCGGGCGCGGCAAGCGCATCAACCGGGTCGAGGACGTGGTCGATCTCGGCGACGAGATCGAGGTCCGGGTCGACGAGATCGACGAGAAGGGCAAGGTCAGCCTGTCTCCCGTCGGTGACGGACCGGAGGTGCTGGAGACCGCCGGCGCTCCCGAGCGCGCCTCGTCCGAACGCAGCTCGTCAGAGAGCAGCGGCGGCGCAGTGCGCGCCGTGAGCTTCGAGGACTCCTTCGAGGCCGAGGCCCGCGAGACCTTCGGCGACCTCGGTCCGACCGGCGGCGACGACCGGGGCGATCGCGGCGACCGAGCCGACCGTGGGGAGCGCAGCGAGCGCGGCGCTCGAGATGGGCGTCGTCGTCACCGCTGACGACGCCTCGATCCCGGTGACCATCCAGCTCACCACCCTGCCCAGTGGCCTCCGTGTGGCCACCGAGCGCGTCACGTCGGCGCTCTCGGTGGCCACCGGTGTCTGGGTCGGTGTCGGCGCCCGTGACGAGCCCGAGGAGCTCTCCGGGGTCTCGCACTTCCTCGAGCACCTGCTCTTCAAGGGCACCGCCGAGCGCAGCGCGCAGGACATCGCTCGCGCCGTCGACCGTGTCGGCGGCGACATGAACGCCTTCACCACGAAGGAGTACACGGCGTACTACAGCCGGCTGCCCGCGACCCAGATGCGCCTCGGGCTCGAGATCCTCGGCGACGTGCTGACGATGCCGGCGCTGCGCGCCGACGACGTCGAGAGCGAACGCCAGGTGATCCTCGAGGAGCTGGCGATGGACGACGACAGCCCCGACGACGTGGCGTTCCGGCTCCTCGCCGCCCGCCTCTTCGTCGATCACCCGCTCGGCCGTTCGACTGCGGGCGACCGTGCCACGGTCGAGGCGATCACACCCGACCAGATCCGCCACTTCCACGACCAGTGGTACCGCGCCGCGAACATGGTGCTCGCAGTCGTGGGGCCGGTCGAGCACGACGAGGTGCTCGCCGATGTCGAGGAGTGCTTCGCGCGACTGACGTCGGGTGGCACGCCGCCGGTTCGCGAGCGACCGAACGGCACGCGCCCGGGGTTCCACGCCGAGCTCGACGACACCGAGCAGGTCCACCTCTGCATCGGGCTGCGCGGTGTCGAGCGCACCGACCCCGACCGTGACGCACTCGACGTCGCCAACCACATCCTCGGCGGTGGCGTCTCGAGCCGGCTGTTCGAGGAGATCCGCGAGCGGCGCGGCCTCGCGTACTCCGTCTACTCGGGGGTGACGTCGTACGACGACGGCGGGTCGCTGTCGATCTACGCCGGTACGCAGCCCGAGCACGCTCCGGAGGTCGCTCGACTCGTCACGTCGTGCGTCGCCGAGTTCCGTTCCGACGGTGTCAGCGACGAGGAGCTCGATGTCGCCCGTGGATTCCTCGCCGGGTCGTACGTGCTCGGACTCGAGGACACTGGTGCTCGGATGGGGCGCATCGCCGGGCAGCTCACGACACTCGGCGAGATCCGTCCCGTCGAGGAGCAGGTGGCCCGCTGGCACGCTGTCGACCTGGACGATGTGAGCCGCGTGAGCGCTCGTGTCTTCGACGATCAAGGGGTGACCGTGGCGCTCGGACCGGGCGTCGACGCGCTGGCCGGTCTCTTCCCCTAGGGCGATTGGACTAGAACAGTCCTCGATTCCGACCCCCACCTGAAAGGACCGATGCGATGGGCTTCCTCGACAAGGCGAAGGAGAAGGCGACCCAGCTGGCCGAGCAGGCCAAGGAGAAGGTCGACGACCTGAAGGACAAGCGCAAGGCTGACGAACTGCTCGAGGATCTCGGTCGCATCGTCTTCCGCCAGCGGACCGAACGCGGCGAGGCGGGCGACGACGCCACGCTCGCGTCGCTCGTCAGCGAGCTCCAGGCGCTCGAAGCGGACGGGACGCCCGTGCTCGCGGTGAAGGACTCGGCGACATCGACGGGTGGATCCACGTTCCCACCTCCCTCCTCGCCGACCGACGCTCCGACCGCCTCCCCGACCGAGGGTGGCGGCTTCCCCAGCCCCGACTGACTGCGTGACCCGGCCTGCCGCCCGCAGCGGGCGCACGCCGGGCCCTCGCCGCGTCCGCCCGTCACAGCCCGCACGAATTCGCCACAACGTCGTGATGGCCGGGGTGGCCACCGGGCAGGGATGACATGGGGATCCGGCCGCTCGGTCCGATTCGTCCCTCACTGGCCGCCGGACCGGGGTCCGCTACTGCAACGTCACCAGCGGTGTCGCGCAGCCAGGGAGCTCGTCTTTGCCCGAGGGCGGCTGCGCGCCTGGCGCGCGGCCCCATCCCGTTCTCGCCGGGTTCTCTGCTCGCCGACGACTCGAGACCGGTTCTCCGCTCGCATCCGGACAGCCAACGACCGCGCCCGATCAGAGACCGGGGCTGGTGACGCGGCTGAGCAGAGAAACGGCATGGCTGGGGTCTCGTCGTCCGATGACGATGTCGCACCAGCACACGCTGGCGCTCCAGCGTCACAAACCGTGACGCTGGGGTGGTGCCACAAAGGCGTCGGGGTGCCGTGCAGCGGTTGGGTCCGGCAGGCTTGCCCAGGCGGACGGGCCTCGGGCTTGCCCGGCCCGGGACGGTGCGTCAGGTGGGCAGCTGCTGGATCGTGCGGGCGATCTCGCCGTAGCGGCGGAAGCGCTCCGGATCGTCATCGTGCGATCCGGCTGCGTTGTACAGCACGATGCGGCTGGCAAGGTCGCCGTAACGCTGCACGAGCGCGTCGGCGAGGCCGTCCCACGTCGACTCGGTGGTGAAGACGGCGAGATGGTCGTCGGTGATCTGCGCCGCCATGCCGGCCAGATCGCCGGCCTTCTGACGCTCGCGGATGCGTGACGTCGTCCCTTCGAACCCGGCTTCGTCCCACACGAACGCGTAGTTCGGCGTCGAGCCGTAGAAGCTGAGCATCGCCCGCAGGTGCGCCCGGTCCTGCGCCCGTTCCTGCTCGTCGTCGCCGACGATCGTCATCACCGGCACGATGAGCGCGATCTCCGAGGGATCCCGTCCGGCGTTCCTCGCCCCGGCACTGATGTTCGGCAGCGCCGTGCCGGAGAGGTAGCCCGGGTGGCCGATCGGGTGGATGTGCACGCCATCGGCGACCTCTCCCGCCATCCGCAGCATCCACGGGTTGACGGCGGCGACGTCGACCGCAGGATCGGGCGCGGCGATCGGGCCGGGTGACCACTGCGGGGTGAGGAACGTGAGCTCGTAGAACGGACCGTGGTGATCGAGCGGTTCGCCACGGAACGCCGCGAACGAGGCCTTGACGGCGAGGATGTAGTCGCGCATGCGAGGGCCGGGTGGCGCGAACGGGGCCGCGTACCGGCGCACGGCGTGCGTCCGCACCTGGGTGCCGAGGCCGAGCCGGAAGCGGCCCGCAGTGGCCTCCTGCAGCTCCCACGCGATCTGCGCCGTCACCATCGGGCTGCGCGGGAACGCTACTGCGACGCCGGTCGACAGATCGAGACCGGGCGCGGCGACGGCGCTGACCCCGGCCGACAGGTACGCGGTGCGCCCGGCTTCGGTGAACAGCAACCCGCCGAAGCCAGCAGCTTGCGCATCGCGGGCGAACGCCGCCATGTCGTTCAGCGGACGGGGGAACGTCATCAGGTCGACGCGCACTGCCGGATCGTAGGGTCTCCGCTCCCGGCAGGCGTGACCGGGGCGACGCCGGGCACGGTGGGCCGAACAGCACGGCTACGTTCCACGGCATGGCCATTCGTGTGGGTGTCGTCGGAGCAGGTGGCCGGATGGGCTCGACCGTGTGCGGCGCCGTCGCCGAGGACCCGCAGCTCGAGCTCGTCGCCGCGGTCGACCCGCACGCCGCCGGCGGCAAACGATCCGGCGTGACGATCGACGCCTCCCGTGATGCGCTCGTCGCCGCGGGAGCGGAGGTCGTCGTCGACTTCACCGTCGCAGCAGCCGCCCGCGAGACCCTGCCCTGGCTGGCGGAGCACGGCATCCACGCCGTCGTCGGCACCACCGGGTTCACGGACGAGGACATCGCCGCCGCCCGAGCGTCGTTCACCCGCTCGAACTGCCTGATCGCGCCGAACTTCGCGATCGGTGCGGTGCTCATGATGCGCTTCTGCGAGCTCGCCGCGCCGTTCTTCGAGACGGCCGAGATCGTCGAGCTGCACCACGATGCGAAGACCGATGCGCCGTCCGGCACGGCGACGGCAACGGCGGTGCGGATGGCCGCCGCGTCAGCAGACTGGGCGCCCGACCCGACGACGCACGAGGTCGTAGCGGGCGCCCGCGGTGGCGTCGGCCCTGCTGGGATCCACGTGCACTCGCTGCGCCTCAGGGGGATGGTCGCGCATCAGGAGGTGATCCTCGGCACGACCGGGCAGACGCTCACCATCCGCCACGACAGCTACGACCGCACGAGCTTCATGCCCGGCGTCGTGCTCGCCTGCCGGCGGGTGGGCGAGCACCCCGGGGTGACGCTCGGGCTGGATGCGTACCTGGGTCTGTGACCCAGGTACGCATCAGGTCCCCGCGTCCTGGCGCATCGCGTCGTCGGCGTCGGCGTCAGCCGAGCGCACTCACCGCGGCGTCGTAGTCGGGCTCCTGGGCGATCTCCGGCACGAGCTGGGTGTAGGTGACGGTGCCGTGCTCGTCGATCACGATCACCGCGCGGGCCATCAGCCCGGCGAGCCGTCCGTCGGCGAGCGTCACGCCGTATGCCTGGCCGAAGTCGCTGCGGAACGTCGAGGCGTTCTCCACGTTGGCGATCCCTTCGGCGCCGCAGAACCGTGACTGCGCGAACGGCAGGTCGGCAGAGACGTTCAGCACGACGGTGTTGTCGAGCCCCGAGGCCAGCTCGTTGAACTTCCGCACGCTGCTCGCGCAGACGGCGGTGTCGATGCTCGGGAAGATGTTCAGGACGACACGCTTCCCGTCGTAGTCGCTGTTGCCGACCTGCGCCAGGTCCCCCTTGGTGAGTGAGAAGGACGGCGCGGGCGAGCCGACTGCGGGGAGCTCGCCGACAGTCTGGACGGGGTTGCCCCCGAGCTTGGTTTCAGCCATGACGGGTGCCTAGCACGCTCAGCGGCAGACCGTCGAAGTGCCGTGTCGTCGCGCGAGCTCCTCCTTGATGCCCTTGACGCCGTACGTGCTGACGATTCGGTGCGCAGGCAACAGTGCCTTCTGCGCGGGGATGTCGCCGGCGAACGCGTCGATGCAACGTTCCGGCTCGAGGTTCGCGGCGGCGAGGATGCAACCGGTGCAGCCGAGCATGCCTGCGTAGGCGACGACCGAGGAGTTCCCCGCGTAGAACGGGTTCTTGTAGAAGGCGAGCACCTCGAGCATCCGCTCGGTGTCGCCGGTCGAGTCCTTGAGGCCGGCGACCTTCAGTGCCTTCAGGTCCTCGAGCGAGATGCCCGGGGGCGAGACCTTCGGCCAGTGGTAGGCGAGCACGGGCATCGAGCCGGCGGCAGAGACGACCTCGCCGTAGAACTCGCGGACGTCACCCTTGTATGGCGAGAGCACGAGCGCGGCCGCCGCGCCGTGTTGCGCGGCCCGCCTCGTGAGGTCGGGGACGCTGACGCCAGGGGCGAGGTCACCCGTGCCGAGGAGGACCGGTAGCTCCGCCGGCAGGACGGCGCGAACGGCGTCGAACAGCTGGAGGCGCTCCTTCATCGAGAGGTGCGACGCCTCACCCGTGGAGCCGGCCACGACGACCGCTCTCACGCCGCGTTCTGCGAGGTGGAGGGCATGCTTCGCGGTGGCTGCGGCGTCGACTTGGCCGTGCTCGTCGAAGAACGTGACGAGGGCGACGGCGACGCCGGTGAACACGGGCTGCTGGTTGGGCATGGAGGAGCCTCCTGGAGGGGTCAGGGTGGTGCAGCGCCGGCCCGCGGCCGTGCGCGATTCACGCAGATGGGCCGAGCTGGCCAGTCACTCACCGCTCCCGTCGCGGAGGTGCCCGTGTTGAGAGCCGCCCGCAGGGCGGCAACTCGTCCCATGCATGAACGCTATCGCGTCCGTCAAGAGGCCCGATCAGGGGGCGACGGGGGACCCGACGAGCTGGCTGCCCTCCGCCACGACTGCAGGAAGGTGATCGCGAAGAACCCGACCACGAGCCACCACTGGTACCGGTCGATCCAGTCGAGGGCGCTGGTGAGCTGGTCCTCGAACTGCTTCGCCGCGAGCCAGACCCAGGTCAGCCGGAACGCGATGCCGGCAGCCAGGCAGGTGGCGAACACCGAGGTGCGCATGCGGCGGTAGCCGACGAGCGCGCAGACGATGTTGCTGCCCGGCATCACGACGACGAGCAGCGGACCGGCCCGGTCGGCGGCGCGCTGCATCCAGCGGAACGTCGCCGGTGTCTGATCGGCGAACTGCCGCTCGACCCAGGCCATGCCCCGCACGCCGTAGCCGTGTCCCAGTGCGAAGCAGAGCGCGCCGGCAGCGAACAGGCGGCCGAACCCGATGAGGCTGTAGCTGACCGGGTTGATCCCGGCCGGGACGGCGAACAGCAGGTGGCGGATCCGCGAGGACAGCGCGAGCAGCAGCTCGGGGCTGCCCTTGACGATCGTCGGCGCCATGATCGAGCCGACCTGCGTGGCGGTGACGAGGACGCCGAAGCACGCCACCAGGAAGGCCAGGCGGCGATCTCTCGGTTGTCGATCGGCGTCGGCGTCATCCACGAACGGTCGACAGTATCGTCTGGTCGACAGGCCGGGGGGTTCGGCCGGCGGCCAGTGGCCGTGTCGTGGACAGGGGAGTCATCCAGATGCAGGGCCTGATGCAGAACACGCCGCTCACGATCGTTCACCTGTTCGAACGGGCGGAGCGCTACCACCGTGACAAGACCATCGTCACCGCGACCGGATCGGGCAAGGAGCGCACGACGTATGGCGCGTGGGCCGACCGCACCCGCCGGCTCGGCTCGGTGCTCGACCAGTTGGGCATCAGTCCGGACGGCCGAGTCGGCACGTTCGCCTGGAACACCGCTCGTCACCTCGAGCTCTACTTCGCCGCGCCGTGCACCGGTCGGGTCCTGCACACGCTCAACATCCGCCTCTTCCCCGAGCAGCTGACGTACATCGCGAACCACGCCGAGGACGAGGTGATCTTCGTCGACCGGTCCCTCCTCGCGTTGCTCGCGCCACTGCTGAAGACGTTCGAGACCGTGAAGCACCTCGTGCTCATGGACGACGGCAAGGGTGACATCCCGGACGACCTCAACGGCCTGCCGCTGCACGACTACGAGGCGCTCCTGGCAGCCGCCGAGCCGGCCGTGTTCGACGTGCGAGACGAGAACACCGCGGCGTCGATGTGCTACACGAGCGGCACGACGGGCAACCCCAAAGGCGTCGTCTACAGCCACCGATCCACGTACCTGCACACGATGGCGGCGATGTTGGCCGACTCGCTGGGTGCCTGCGAGACCGACGTGATCCTCCCGGTCGTGCCGATGTTCCACGCGAATGCATGGGGGCTCGCCCATGCCGCGGTTGCATCCGGTGCGGCGCTCGTGATGCCCGGCCCGGATCTGTCCGGGCCGGCGATCGCGAACCTGATCGTCGACGAGAAGGTCACGGTCGCGGCCGGGGTGCCGACGATCTGGATGGCGGTCCTCCCCGAGCTCAAGGGCCGCGACACGTCGTCGCTCAGGGCGATCCCGTGCGGTGGGTCGGCCGTGCCGAAGGCGTTGTCCGAGGCCTACCGCGAGCAGCTCGGCCTGCCGATCCTCCAGGCGTGGGGGATGACCGAGACGAGCCCGATCGCCGCGGTGTGCCAGCTCCGGGGGGCCGACCTCGCGCTGCCTGCCGAGGAGCAGGCCGAGCTCCGCACCACGGTCGGTCGGACGCTCGTCGGCGTCGACTGCCGTGTCGTCGAGCCCGGGTCGATCGACCCGCTGCCGTGGGACGGTGAGTCGAGCGGCGAGCTGCAGGTGCGTGGCCCGTGGATCGCGGCGACGTACTACAACGATCCCCGCGCCGGTGACTCGTTCACCGAGGACGGCTGGCTGCGCACCGGCGACGTGGCGACGATGGACCCGGTCGGGCGCATTCGCCTCGTCGACCGGACGAAGGACCTGATCAAGTCCGGTGGCGAGTGGATCAGCTCGGTGGAGCTCGAGAACGAGCTGATGGCACACCCGTCCATCCGCGAGGCGGCGGTGATCGGCGTGCCGCATCCGCGGTGGTCGGAGCGACCACTCGCGTGCGTCGTGCTCGAGAGCGGCGCGACGTTGTCGAAGCAGGACGTGCTCGACTTCCTCGCGCCGCGCGTCGCGAAGTGGCAGCTGCCCGACGACGTCGTGTTCATCGACGAGGTGCCGAAGACCAGCGTCGGCAAGTTCTCGAAGAAGACGTTGCGCGACCGCTTCGCCGATCACGTGCTGGAGACCTGAGCGCTCCTCGTGGTCGGGTCGCGTCGCCTACATCCGGCCGGCGTCGATCACGCGCTGGAGGAAGTGCTGCGTGCGCTCGTTCGTCGGCGCCGTGAAGAGCTGCTCCGGCGCACCCTGCTCGAGGATCCGACCGGCATCGAGGAAGCACACCCGATCGCTGATCTCGCGGGCGAAGCCCATCTCGTGCGTCGCGAGCAGCATCGTCATGCCGCGGGCCTTCAGCTCGCGCACGACGTCGAGCACCTCGCCGACGAGCTCGGGATCGAGCGCGGACGTGATCTCGTCGAGCAGCATGAGCTCGGGCTCCATCATCAGTGCGCGCACGATCGCGACGCGCTGCTGCTGCCCGCCGGACAAGCGGTCCGGGTAGTCGTCCGCCTTGTCGGCGAGCCCGAACCGATCGAGCATCGCCCGTGCCGCATCGTCGGCGTCGCGTCGCGAGCGGCGGAGGATCTTGCGCGGTCCGAGGGTCACGTTCTTCAGCACGCTCATGTGCGGGAACAGGTTGAAGCTCTGGAACACGATCCCGATCCGGCGGCGGATCGGATCGGCATCGCGGCCCGGCTCGCTGATGTCGACGCCGTCGAGCAGGATCCGCCCGTCGTCGACCGGCTCGAGCAGGTTGATGCAGCGGAGCAGCGTCGACTTTCCGGATCCCGATGCACCGATCAGCGAGATCACCTCCGACTCGCGCACGTCGAGCGAGATCCCGCGCAGCACCTCGCGATCGCCGAACCGCTTCCAGACGTCTTCGATCGCGAGCTTCATCGCACCGCCGTGCCGCTGGTCCGGCTGCGCTGGCGCTGGAGCATGTGGTCCGTCAGGCGGGTCAACGGGATCGTGACGCAGAGGAAGATCAACGCGGCACCGACGTAGGGGGTGAAGTTCGCGTACTTCGCCTTCTGGATGCCGGCGCGCCGGAGGATCTCGATCGGGCCGAGGATGCTGACGAGCGCGACGTCCTTCTGCAGGCTCACGAGGTCGTTCATCAGCGGTGGCACGACGCGGCGGACTGCCTGGGGCAGCACGATGTGGCGGAGCGTCATCGCGTTGCTCAGGCCGATCGACCGGGCTGCGGCGCGCTGGCTCTCGTGGACGCTCTCGATGCCGGCGCGGAAGACCTCGGCGACGTATGCCGAGTAGGCGAGGATCAGCGCCACCGAACCCCAGAGGAGCGGGCTGTTCCACGGCCGGTCGAGTCCGAGGCCGGGCACGCCGAAGCCGATCAGCGTGATCGTGAGGATGATCGGGATGCCCCGGAACACGTCGGTGTAGATCGTGGCGAAGAGCCGCAACGGGAACAGCGCGGGGCTGCGGATGCTGCGGGCGATGGCGAGCAGCATCCCGAGCGCCAGGATGCTCGGCGCGCACCAGAGGAAGATCTTGACGTCCAGCCAGAACGCCCTGAGCAGCGCCGGGAGGTCGTCGCGGAGCCGGGTGCCGTCGAAGAACAGCCGCTTCACGCGCTCCCACCCGGGGGTGAGCGGGATCAGGATCACGAGCGCAGCCACGACGATGGTCGTGCTGACGGCGGCGATCGTGATGCTCCGCCGCCGGAGACGCCGCTCGTGGAGCTCCCGCCGGCTCGGTCCGGTGCGCAGCGGGGCCGACGCTGACGCTGTCGCGTCGGCCCCGTCGTGCACGGTCACGGGATGGTGATCAGCCGACGCGGATCAGCCGACGCTGATCACCGGAGCGCCGGCGTTGTCGGACATCCAGGTCTGCTCGATCGTGTCGAGCTCGCCGCTGTCCTTCAGGGTGGCGAGCGCGAGGTTGGCGCACTCGACGAGCGGGTTGCCCTTGTCGAACAGCAGGCCGAACTCGTCGGTCGTGCCGCCCGCCTCGGCCGGGAACTGCCCGATGACCTGTGTGCCCTCGATCTCGACCGCGGTGATGTAGAACGCCGTCGGCAGGTCGACGACGATCGCATCGATCTGGTTCGCCTCGAGCGCTGCCTTCGCACCGACGTTGTCGTCGTAGGCGAACGGCTCCGCGTCGGGCTTGATCACGTCGGTGATGAACTCGAGGCTGGTCGTGCCGGCCTGGGCACCGAACTTCAGGCCCTGGAGGTCGGCGACGGTCGTCGCGCCGACCGCGGCGGAGTCGGCGAAGCCGACGATCGCCTGGTTCGAGATGTAGTACGGATCGCTGAAGTCGACCGTCTGCTTGCGCTCGTCGGTGATCGAGAACTGCTGCAGGTTGAAGTCGAAGTTCTTCGCGCCGGGCTGGATCGCTTCGTCGAAGCCGGTCCGGACCCACGTGACGGTGTCGCCTTCGAATCCGAGCTCACGGGCGACCGCGAGCGCGACGGCGGACTCGAAGCCCTCTCCTGACTCCGGGGCGTCGTCGAGGACGTAGGGAGGGAAGGCGGGGTTCGCGGTGGCGATCGTGAGCGTGCCGTCCTCGAGGGTCTTGCCCTCGGCGCACGAGGCGGCATCGCCGGTCTCCCCGCCCGACCCGCCGGCGACGGTGGTCTCGGCGACGTCGGTGGCCGCCGGTTCGCTGGTGTCGTCATCGCCACCGCAGGCCGCAGCGAGCAGGGCGATGCCGATCACGAGGGACGTGGTCGAGACGAGTCTCTTCATGTTGGTGGTGCTCCTTGGCTGTTCACGCCGGTCCGGCGAGGCTAGCAGCGCGCGCCGAAATCCGACTGTTCTAGTCGGGTTTCAATCCGGACCCACCCGCCGACCGCCCAGCAGGACCGCACGATCTGCCCTCGTGGCATCTGCTGTCGGGCCGACGAGACCCCCAGCCCCGTTTCTCTGCTCATCCGCGTCACCAGCCCCGGTCTCTGATCGGGCGAGGACGGTGGATGTCCGGATGGGAGCGGAGAACCGGTCGGGAGTCGTCGGCGAGCAGAGAACCCGAGGATGGTGGGACTCGGCATCGCGCCTCGCCGCAGCTGCTGTCAGCGAGAGTGGCTTGACGGTGAGACGGTTTCTGTCTTATTGTCTCAACTCATGCGTCGGGGGACCAGCTGTTGCTGACCGTGGAGGGGCGGGTCCTCGAGGCCGCGAAGTCGTGCTGCGCGAAGTGGGGGATGGCGAAGGTGACGATCGACGACATCGCCGCCGAGGCGAGGGTCTCCCGCGCCACGCTCTACCGGCTGTTCCCCGGTGGCAAGGACGTGCTCTTCGAAGCGATGCGGGTCCGCGAGCTCGAGGACTTCTTCACCCGGCTGCTGCAGGCCGTCGACGGCGCCGACACGCTGGAGGACCTCCTCGTCCAGGCGGTCGTGTTCTCGATCAACGACCTCCGCGCCGACGAGCACCTCGCGGCGATGATGGCGTCAGCGCCCGGCGAGACGGTCAGCCACCTGACGGTCGAGGGTCTGCCCCGGATCATCCGCGTCGCCACCGTCTTCCTCACGCCGCTCGTCGAGCCGTACCTCGGCCGAGCCGCCGCCGGCGAGATCGTCGAGCTCCTCGTGCGCCTCGTCATCTCCTACTTCCTCGCCCCCTCCGAGCGCATCGATCTCGCCGATCCCGAAGCGTCGCGGCGCTTCATCCGCACGATCTTCCTGCCGGCCTTCGCAACTCCCGACATCGACCACAACGAGGTATTCACATGAGCTCCCTGGAAGACATGATCGGTCGGTCGGAGATCGACGACATCGACGCGATCCTCGACATCCCGACGGGTGATCCGAACGAGATCGAGCACATCGTCAAGAACAACGCCGACACGATCTTCTCGTGGGACTACGCGCTCGCCCGTCCTGCGCTGCGGAAGTTGTACGAAAAGGCCAAGACCGGCCAGTGGAACGCCACGACGGACCTGCCGTGGGACACGGACGTGGACGTCGAGAAGACCGTCGCCGCCGACCAGGCGCTGCTCGGCACCGGCATCGACGCGTCGGTCTACATCGGCACCCCGGTCGAGAAGTGGGGCGACAAGGAGTGGCTCGAGTTCGGCATCGAGGGTCGCAACTGGAGCCTCAGCCAGTTCATGCACGGTGAGCAGGGCGCCCTCATCTGCACGGCGAAGATCGTCGAGACCGTGCCGTGGTACGACGCCAAGCTGTACGCGAGCACGCAGGTCGTCGACGAGGCCCGTCACGTCGAGGTGTTCGCCCGCTACCTCGACGAGAAGCTCGGTGGCGAGTTCCAGATCAACACGCACCTGCGGATGCTGCTCGACGACATCGTGAACGACAGCCGCTGGGACATGACCTACCTCGGCATGCAGGTGATGGTCGAGGGCCTTGCGCTCGCGGCCTTCGGCTTCCTGCACCAGACCACCTCCGAGCCGCTGCTCAAGCAGCTCCTCCGGTACGTGATGAGCGACGAGGCTCGCCACGTCGCGTTCGGCGTGCTCTCGCTGAAGGAGGTCTACGACGGCATGACCGACGCCGAGATGAAGGACCGCCAGGAGTTCGCGTTCGAGGCCGCCGTGCGGATGCGGGATCGCTTCATGCAGCAAGAGGTGTGGGAGCGGATGGGCGTCAACGTGCGCGACGTCGTGCCGCTCATGCTCGCCGACCCGACCCGCAAGCTGTTCCAGTCGATGCTCTTCTCGAAGATCGTGCCGAACTGCAAGAAGCTCGGTCTGCTGGATCGCAACGAATCGTGGCTGCGCCGGCGGTTCGAGGAGATGGGTGTCATCCAGTTCGAGAGCTGGGAGGACACCGGCGAGGAGTACCTCAAGTTCGAGATCGGCGCCGAGGCACCGATGCCGAGCTGACACGCCGAGGGCTGACACGCCGAGGGCTGAACCCCCGCGCCATGCCCTTGACATACAAGTAGAATACAAGTCGTGAGCGATGCCTGGGATCCCGCGACGTACGACCGCTTCAAGGCCGAGCGGACGCAGCCGTTCCTCGATCTGATCGACCTGGTGGAGCCCGCACGGCTCCTCCAGGCGGTCGATCTCGGGTGTGGCACGGGTGAGCTGACGCTGCTCGCCGCGGATCGCCTCCGCCCCGAAGCGATGCTCGGCATCGACAACTCGCCGGCGATGCTGGCCGACGCCGCGCCGAGGGCCCGTGCCGGAGTCGCCTTCGAGCTCGGGGACCTCGCGGGGTGGACGTCCGCTCCGGTCGTCGACCTGGTCCTCGCGAACGCCGCGCTGCAGTGGGTCCCCGATCACGCCGAGGTGCTCGCGCGGTGGACCGCGGCGCTGGCTCCCGGCGGTCAGCTCGCCGTGCAGGTACCGACGAACGCCGACCATCCGAGCCACCGACTCGCGGCCGAGGTCGCCGCCGACGAGCGCTTCGCGTGCGACTTCCCCGACGGCCCGCCGGCGGACCCGGTGGCGGCGAACGTGCTCCGCCCGGAGCGCTACGCCGACACGCTGCACGACCTCGGCTTCGACCGCCAGCACGTGCGGCTGCAGGTCTACGGGCACGTGCTGCCGTCCACGGCATCCGTGGTCGACTGGATGACCGGCACGTCGCTCACTCGCTTCCGGCGCGTGCTGCCGCCCGGGCGGTACGACGCGTTCGTCACCGAGTACCGCACCCGGCTCCTCGCCGACCTCGGCGACCGGTCGCCGTACTTCTACGCGTTCAAGCGGATCCTGATGTGGGGTCGCCTGCCGTCGTGACGACGTTGAGGAGGGTCGTACGTCGCCGGGAGCACCTTCACTACGATCCGGCTCCATGGCTCATCAGTCGGCGCCACCGTTCTTGACCCTGCACGCGCTGCGGATCAAGGGGTTCGCGAAGGCGGAGACGCTCGCAGAGCTCGCGGCGCTGCCGGTGACCGATGTCGAGGTGCACCTCACCGATCTGCAGCAGCGCGAACTGGCCATGTTCCGCGAGGCGCGGGCGCTCTGGCAGCTGACGCCGGCCGGACGGGAAGCACATGCGGTGGCGCTCGCCGCCGACGTCGACGGGCTCGACCCCGCTGTTGCGCTGCGCGACCACTACCAGGAGTTCCTCGGTCAGAACGAGGCCTTCAAGATCCTCTGCGGTGACTGGCAGTTGCGCGACGGCGGCCCGAACGACCACAGCGACGCCGACTACGACCGAGCGGTGCTCGACCGGCTCGTCGAGCTCGACGCCGCGGCGCGCCCGATCGTGAGCGACATGGGTGGGATCGTGGCCCGCTTCGGGCACTACGAGCCGCGCCTGGAGCAGACGTGCCGTCGGGTGCTGGCCGGTGAAACGAATATGTTCACGGGGGTGATGTGTGGTTCGTACCACGATGTGTGGATGGAGCTGCACGAGGACCTGATCCTGACCCAGCAGATCGACCGTGCACGGGAGGGTTCGTTCTGATGGCTCGCTTCGGTCGCGTGCTCACCGCGATGGTCACCCCGTTCGACAGCGAGGGACGCCTCGATCTCGAGATGGCCCGCACTCTGGCTCGGTGGTTGCAGGCGCGGGGCAACGACGGTCTCGTGGTAGCCGGCACGACCGGCGAGGCGTCGACGCTCGACGACGACGAGAAGCTCGCGCTCTGGGCAGCGGTGGCGGAAGCGGTCACCATCCCCGTCATCGCCGGGTCGGGTTCGAACGACACGGCGCACTCTGTTCGGCTCACGAGCGAGGCGTCGAAGCTCGGTGTGGCCGGCATCCTCGCCGTCGGCCCGTACTACAACCGCCCGTCGCAGGCCGGGATCGAGGCGCACATGCGAGCGATCGCAGCGGCCACCGAGCTACCGGTCGTCATCTACGACATCCCGGTCAGGACGGGACGCAAGATCGCCACGGCGACGCTGCTCCGCCTCGCCCGCGACGTGCCGAACGTGCTCGGTTTGAAGGACGCCGCCGGCAACCCGGGTGAGACCGCGGCGGTCGTCTCCTCCGCACCATCGGGCTTCGAGGTCTACAGCGGCGACGACTCGATGACGCTGCCGCTGCTGGCGAGCGGCGCCGTCGGTGTGATCGGCGTGGCGACGCACTGGACGAGCGAGGACCACCAGCTGATGTTCGACCTCTGGTCGAAGGGCGACATCGACGGTGCCCGTCTCGTGAACTCGCGTCTGCTCGAGAGCTTCGCGTTCGAGACCGGCGACGACGCGCCGAACCCCTTGCCGACGAAGGCGGTCCTCCGCCACCTCGGGCTCGCGGTCGGCCAGGCTCGGCTACCGATGGGTCCTGCGCCTGCCTCCGTCGACGAGCGGGTTCCTGAGGTCCTCGCCAACCTCGAACGGTGGCGAGCAGCCTTCCCGGACCGGCCCTGACCGAGGGCGGGCGGCAGACAACGACCGCGCACTCCGTCGGATCGGCACGTAGAGTCGGTGCTCAATGGCCACTTCCGTACGCATCTCGTTCCTCGGTGGGCTCGGAGAGATCGGTCGCAACTGCATGGTGATCGAGCAGGAGTCGAAGCTCCTGCTCATCGACTTCGGGTTGATGTTCCCCGACGCCGACATGCATGGCATCGACCTCGTCCTGCCCGACTTCACCTACCTGCGCGAGAACGGCGATCGCATCGTCGGTTGCGTCGCGACCCACGGCCACGAGGACCACGTCGGCGGCCTCCACTTCCTGCTGCGCGAGCTCTCGTTCCCGATCTACGGCTCGGCGCTGACGTTGGGACTTGCTCGCAACCGGATCGAGGAAGCGGGTCTGCTCGGCAAGACCGATCTCGTCGTCGTCCACGACGGCGAGCGTCGCAAGATCGGCCCGTTCGACGTCGAGTTCATCCCCGTCACGCACTCCGTACCGCATGCCCACGCGATCGCGCTCCACACGCCGCAGGGCGTCATCCTCCACTCCGGCGACTTCAAGCTCGATCTCACGCCGGTCGACGGGCGGCGCACCGATCTCGCCCGCATCGGCGAGATCGCCAAGACCGAGGGCGTCCGGCTGTTGATGGGCGACTCCACCAACTCCGAGGAGCACGGCCATTCGCCGAGCGAGACAGAGGTCGGCGGTGTCCTCCGCGCGCTGTTCGCGAGCCATCGCGACCGGCGGATCATCACAGCCAGCTTCGCCAGCCACATCCACCGGCTGCAGCAGATCATCGATGCCGCGGTCGGCGAGGGACGCGTCGTCGCGACGCTCGGGCTCTCGATCAAGAAGAACGTGCGCCTCGCCCGCGAGCTCGGCATCCTTCGCGTCTCGGACACCTCGCTCATCGACATCGAGGAGATCGACCGCTACCCACCGGAGAAGGTGTGCATCATCTCGACCGGTTCGCAGGGCGAGCCGATGTCGGCGCTGTCGCTGCTCGCGCGTGGCGACAGCAAGTGGTTGAAGACTGGCGAGCGCGACACCGTCATCCTGTCGAGCCACGCCATCCCCGGCAACGAGTTCAACGTCAACCGGGTGATCGACGGGCTGCTGCGGGCGGGCACGGAGGTCATCCACTCCGGGGTCGCCGATGTCCATGCGACCGGCCATGCCCAGGCCGACGAGTTGCGGACGTACCACTCGATCGCCCAGCCGGACTGGTTCGTGCCGATCCACGGCGAGTACCGACACCTCGTCGCTCACGCCAAGCTCGCCGAGCAGATGGGTGTGCCCCGCGACCACGTGATCCTCTGTGAGGACGGCGACACGCTCGAGCTGTCCGACGGCGGCCTGGAGCTCGTCGGCCGCGTCCCGGCGGGCTTCCTCTACGTCGACGGCATCGTCGGCGACGTCGGCCAAGGCGTCCTGCGCGATCGCAAGGTGCTCGCCGAAGAGGGTGTCGTCGTGGTCGTCGTGACCGTCGACGTGGCGGCAGGACGGGTGCTGACTGGGCCGGAGATCATCACCCGCGGCTGGGTCTACGCGCCGGAGGCCGAGGACCTGCTCGACGAGGCCTGCGACGCAGTGTCGGCGGCAGTCGAGTCAGCACTGGCCAAGGGCGTACGCGACGTCGACCAGCTCGAGCGCGACGTGCGTCGGGCCGCCGGCAAGTTCGTGAGCGAACGGACGAAGCGCCGCCCGATGATCGTCCCCGTGGTGATGGAGGCGTAACAACCCGGCGCGATCCCCGGCGTCGTGCCAGGCCGAAGAATCGGGCCGGGTTCACGAACGTTCGCGCGCCCCCTTGCTACGGTGAGCCCATGGCCAAGCGGCCCCCGTCTCGCACGTCGAGCTCTCGCGCAACCCCGCCGGGCCAGCCGGCTCAGTTGTCGCGCACCAAGGCCAAGCCGGCTGAGCGGGTGTTCGGTGCAACACGCCGGCCGGCGAAGCCACGGTCGCGCCAGGTCGCGCCGGGTGCCGCGCCGTTCGACGCCGAGGACACGGGCAGCAATCGCCGGCTCGACGTCCGCGAGGCGATCGAAGGCCAGGAGCACGAGTTCGCCGGTCTCGGTCTCATCGCGCTCGGCGTGCTCGTCGGCCTCGCCGTGTACGCCAAGCTCGCCGGCATCGTCGGGCGGGCGGTCTCCAACGTGCTCGGCTGGCTCACCGGCCTCGGCCGGTTCGTCGTGCCCATCGCGCTCATCGCGGTCGGCGTCGCGCTGTTCCGCCCCGGCCAGATCCGCCGACGTCACCGGTTGACCCTCGGCATCGGCGTCGCCACCGGCTCGCTGCTCGCGCTGCTCCACGTCGCCCGCGGCCCGGAGCGGATCTCCACGTCGCTCAGCTCGCTCGAGGACGCAGGCGGTTGGCTCGGCGCGCTGATCGGTGCCCCGTTGGAATCGCTCCTGTCGTCGGTCGGCGCGAGCGTGCTGCTCGCGATCGTGCTGTTCGGCAGCTTCCTGATCATCTCCCGCATGTCGGTGGGCGCGGTGTTCTCCGGGCTCCGACGGGGCTCGCGGCACGTTGCGCTGCCAATGGGGCGCGCCGCCCGCCGGGCGATGGGCGAGATCTCGACGCTCTCGAGCGAGCGTGACAGCACGCCCGTGCGCCCGCCGTTCTACGACGTCGACGCGGAAGAGCTCGATCCGCCGGGGCCGGCCGCGTTGTCGAGGGGCGCGACGAAGAAGAAGTCCAAGCCGCTGCCGCCGCCGACGCTCGCCGATGCCGCCGTCACTGCCGAGCAGGCGGAGCTCGACCTCGGCCCCGGCGCCCAGCGAGGGGCCTGGAAGCTGCCGCCGGCCAACTACCTCATCCGCACCGGAGTGCAGGCGATCGACCGGGCCGAGGTCGAAGCCCGCGGCCGCACCCTCGAGGAGTCGCTCGCCTCCCACGGGGTCGAGACGAAGCTGGTCGGCATGACGGTCGGGCCGACCGTGACCCGCTACGAGCTCGAGCTCGGCTCCGGCGTCAAGGTCGCCCGGGTCACGTCGCTCCAGCGAGACATCGCCTACGCCATGGCGGCGATCGACGTCCGCATCCTCGCGCCGATCCCCGGCCGCTCGGCGATCGGCGTCGAGGTCCCGAACCACACCCGTCAGCTGGTGTCGCTCGGCGACATCCTGAGCGGCCCCGAGGCGAAGTCGGCCACGCACCCCCTCGACGTGGCGATCGGCAAGGACATCGCAGGGCGCGCCGTGTTCCTCAACCTGGCCACCACGCCGCACCTCTTGATCGCCGGCGCTACCGGCGCCGGCAAGTCGAGCGGCATCAACTGCATCATCACGTCGCTGCTCATGCGCACCACACCCGACCAGGTGCGCCTCATCCTGATCGACCCCAAGCAGGTCGAGATGGGCCAGTACAACCGTCTCCCGCACCTGCTCACGCAGCCCGTCACGAACCCGAAGAAGGCCGCGAACGCACTGGCGTGGGCGGTCAAGGAGATGGAGCGCCGCTACGACCTGCTGTTCGAGGTCGGCTTCCGCGACATCGGTGGCTACAACGCGGCGTTCGACCGCGGCGAGCTCGTCCGAGAGCCGGGCGCCGACGCGGTGTTCGAGCGGCTGCCGTACATCGTGGTCGTGGTCGACGAGCTCAACGACCTGATGATGGTCGCCGCGCGCGACGTCGAGGAGTCGATCACCCGGATCGCGCAGAAGGCCCGCGCCGTCGGCGTGCACCTCATCGTCGCCACGCAGCGGCCGAGCGTGAACGTGATCACCGGTGTGATCAAGGCGAACGTGCCCGCCCGCATGGCGTTCGCCGTCTCCAGCCTCACCGACAGCCGCGTGATCCTCGACCAGCCTGGCGCCGAGAAGCTCGTCGGCAAGGGCGACATGCTCCTGCTCCCGGGCAACTCGAGCGTCTCGCAACGCATCCAGGGCTCGTTCGTCTCCGAGGAGGAGGTGCGCAAGGTCACCGCCTTCTGGCGGCGACAGGCGCCCGAGGTGACCTATGTGTCGGGCGTCGAGGGCGACGAGCACGCGAGCTCCGGCGGAGCCGGCAACTACGGCAGCTCGTCAGGTGACGACGACGAGGACGAGGTGCTGATGCGTCAGGCGATGGACCTCGTCGTGCGCAGCCAGCTCGGTTCCACGTCGATGCTCCAGCGCAAGCTCAAGGTCGGCTTCGCCCGCGCCGGGCGGTTGATGGACCTGCTCGAGCAACGCGGCGTCGTCGGCCCCTCCGAAGGATCGAAGGCCCGCGCCGTGCTGATGACCGTCGAAGAGCTCGAGCTCATCCAGGGGGAGACCTGACTCAGGGGATCAGGGCGATCTTGCCCGTGACGCGCCGGTTGGCGAGGTCGCTCAGGGCTGCGACGACGTCGTCGAGCGGGTAGGTCGTCGGCTCCACGGGACGAAGGTCGCCGGCTTCGATCATCGCCAGCACCTCGTCGATCAGCTCTGCGTTGCGTTCCTGGTGCTTGCCGATCCAGCCGCCCCAGTCGACCCCCGTCACTCGTCGGTTGCGGAGCAGCACCTGGTTGGCCGGGAGTCGTGGAATCGTCCCTGACGCGAAGCCGAGTACGAGCAGCTGTCCGTCGTCGGCGAGTGCCCGGAGCCCTTGCTCGGCGAGGTCACCGCCGACGGGGTCGTACACGAGCTCGACACCGCCGCCGGAGAGCGCCTTGGCTCGTTCCTTCACGTTCTCGCTGGACGTGTCGATGACCTCGGCCGCGCCGAGCGCCCGGGCGAGGTCGCGCTTCTCGGCGGACGAGGCTGCGGCGATGACGGTCAGTCCGAGCGCGCGGGCGACGTCGACCGCAGCGAGGCCGATGCCACTCCCCGCGCCGAGCACCAGAACCGTCTGTCCGGCTTCGGCACGGGCGCGTTCGCGCAGCGCGAACCACGCCGTCATGTAGCTCTGGAAGAACGTGGCGACCTGGCCGTCGCTGAGCGTCGTCGGAGCCGGCATGACCTGGTTCGCGCGAGCGATCATCTGCTCGGCGAACCCACCAGCGAGCCCTCCGGTCGCCAGGACGCGATCGCCGAGCGCCACGGAGTCGACCCCGGCACCGAGCTCGACGACCGTTCCCGCCACCTCGCTGCCGGGCACGAAGGGCAGTGGCGGCTTGACCTGGTAGAGGCCTTGGGCGAGCAAGGCGTCGACGAAGTTGACGCCCGCAGCCGACACCTCGATGCGCAGCGCGTCGGGGCCGCACGTCGGCGTCTCGCGTTCCTCGATCGTCAGCTGGTCGAGCGGTCCGAACGAGTTGCAGACGACAGCACGCATCTCGCCGACCGTAGCGATCCCGACCCGCCCCTCACGCACCCCCGCCGTTCCCCCCCGGTTCTCTGCTCATCGGCGCGTTCCCCCCGGTTCTCTGATCCTCTCCGGACGCCGTGCGTCCGGGGACGAGCAGAGACGGGTATCAGATCAGAAGAAGAGCTCGCCGACGATGTGGATCACGAGACCGGCGAGGCCGCCGACGAGGGTGCCGTTGATCCGGATGAACTGGAGGTCGCGGCCGACCTGCAGCTCCATCTTGCGACTCGTCGCGTCGGCGTCCCAGCGCTCGACGGTCGATCCGATCAGCTCCGACACCTCGTTGCGGTAGGTGTCGACGACGTGGGCGACGGCCCGCTCGACCCAGCTGTCCACCTTGTGCTGCAGCTCGGGATCGGTGCAGAGACGGTTGCCGAGCTGCACGAGGCCGGCGTCGAGCCGGGTGCGCAGCTCACTCGTGGAGTCACTCGACGCGGTGATCAACGTGCGCTTGATCTCCGACCAGAGCGTCGCCAGCCACGCCCGGATGTCCGGGTGCGCGAGCAGCTCCTCCTTCAGCTCCTCACCCTTGGCGACGAGCGTCGGGTCGTGCCGCAGGCGCTCGGCGAAGTCCAGGATGCGGGCATCGAGGGCGTGGCGGACCTCGTGCTCCGGATGTCCGGCGACCTCGCCGAGGAAGGAGTGCACGCCGTCGTAGATCTTCGAGAAGATCCGGTCGTCGATCGGCTCCGGCACCCACCACGGCGACTCACGATCGAGCTTCTTGCGCAGAACCGAGCGGTTGTCGTCGAGGAAGTTGCGTACCGCGATCAGCACCGAGTCCAGCATCCGTTGGTGGTGCCCACCTTCGACCGCGAGATCGACCGCCCGCCCGATGAGCGGCGCGACGGGCGTCGCGCGGACCCGCCGCTCGACGAGGTGCTCGAGCGCTTCCTGGACGTCGTCGTCGTCGAGGACCTCGAGCGTGCCGCGCAGCGCGTCGGCCACGCCGTCGCCGGCGCGCCGGGCGTTCACCGGGTCGGTCAGCCAGCTGCCCAGGCGATGCGACACGTCGAGGCCTTCGAGCCGCTCGACGATCACATCACGGTTGAGGAACTCACCCTGCACGAACTCGCCGAGGCTGCGCCCGATCTGGTCCTTGCGGTTCGGGATGATCGCCGTGTGGGGGATCGGGATGCCGAGCGGGTGGCGGAACAGCGCGGTCACAGCGAACCAGTCCGCCAACGCGCCGACCATCGCGGCCTCGGCGAACGCTCGGACGTACTCGACCCACGGGCGCCCGTCCTGCGTGGCCCGGCTGACGAGGAAGACGAGCGTGGCGACGAGCAGCAGGCTCGTCGCCACGACCTTCATCCGCCGCAACGAGTGGATCCGCTCGGCCTCTGTCACGACTCGTCAGGGTAACGGTGGACCGTGACAGGATCGCGGCGATCGGCCGGGGGCCGCTTCGACGAGGGGATCGCCATGACCGCACTGACCGAGATCACGTCTGGATTGCGCTTCCCGGAAGGTCCGATCGCGATGAGCGATGGCACCGTGGTGCTCGTCGAGATCTTCGGACCGCGGATCACGAGAGTGCGGCCGGACGGATCGAAGGAGACGGTCGCGGAGATCGCCGGGGGTCCCAACGGCGCGGCCATCGGCCCCGACGGCGCGCTCTACCTGTGCAACAACGGCGGTTGCTTCACGCCGATCGAGCTGGCAGGTCTCCAGTTCCCCGGTCCGTTCGATCCGGAGCGCTACATCGGTGGCCGGATCCAGCGCGTCGATCTCGGTACCGGCGAGGTGACCGACCTGTACACCGAGTGCGACGGCCGGCCGCTGCGGGCGCCGAACGACATCGTGTTCGATGCCCACGGCGGGTTCTGGTTCACCGATCACGGCATCCGCGATCCCGTCGCCCGCACGAGCGATCTGACCGGCATCTACTACGCCAAGGCCGACGGGTCGTCGATCACCGAGAGGGTGTTCCCGGTCGAAGCGCCGAACGGCATCGGCCTTTCACCCGACGGCACGAAGCTGTACTGGGCCGAGACGTTCTCCGGCCGTGTGTTCCAGCGGTCGATCTCGTCCCCGGGGGAGCTCGTCCCAGTGATGCCGCTCGATCCGTCGGTGGTGCTCTGTGGGTTGCCGGGTTTCCAGCTGTTCGACTCGCTCGCTGTCGACGGCGCCGGCAACGTCTGCGTGGCGACGCTCGTCAACGGCGGCATCACGGTGATCGCGCCGACCGGCGAGGTGCTCCAGCACATCCCGACCGGCGACCTGATGACGACGAACATCTGCTTCGGCGGTGAGCAGCACGGAACCGCGTTCATCACGGCGTCGGGGACGGGCAAGCTCCTGTCGATGCCATGGCCGTATCCCGGCCTGGAGCTCGCCTGCTCGGCCTGATCCCCTCCGGCGGCTCCGTCCATTGCCGGAGGTAGCCTGGTCGATCGTGTCGCAGCGCTTCTACGTCGAGACCTTGGGCTGCCCGAAGAACCAGGTGGACTCGGACAAGCTGATCGGCACCCTGCTCGCTGACGGCATGGAGGCGACTGAGGATCCGGGCGCAGCGGACCTGGTCGTCGTCAACACGTGCGCGTTCATCGAAGACGCACGCAAGGAGTCGATCGACACGATCCTCGCCCTCGACGAGCAGCGCCGCGACGGTGCGCGGCTGGTCGTCACGGGCTGCATGGCAGAGCGGTACGGCGAGGAGCTCGCCGAGGCGCTGCCCGAGGTCGACCAGGTCGCCGGCTTCGGCGTGCCCGTCGTGCTCGGCACGAAGCCCGCCGGCTTGACCCTCACGGGTGAGGCCGCGACCCTGCCGAAGCTCGATCTGCTGAACCTGCCCCGGCCCAAGTCGTCGTCACCCTGGGCGTACGTCAAGATCGCCGAGGGCTGCGACCGGTCGTGCGGCTTCTGCGCGATCCCGTCGTTCCGGGGTCCGCAGCGGAGCCGGGACGTCGCCTCGATCCTCGCCGAGGTCGACCAGCTCGGCGCGAAGGAGATCGTCCTCGTCGCGCAAGACCTCGCGAGCTACGGCAAGGACCGTCCGTCGGAACTCGGCACCGGGTCGATCGTGTCGCTCGTGCAGCGGGTCGCCGAGATGGTCGACCGGGTCCGTCTGCTCTACCTCTACCCGTCCGACCTCTCCGACGATCTGATCGACGCGATCGTCGGCTCCGGGGTCCCCTACTTCGATCTGTCGCTCCAGCACGTCTCCAAGCGGCTGCTGCGTCGGATGCGACGCTGGGGGGATGGCGAGCGCTTCCTCCGCCGCATCGCCGACATCCGCGAGCGCGACGCCGATGCCGCGTTCCGCAGCAACTTCATCGTCGGCTATCCCGGGGAGACCGAGGCAGACCACGACGAGCTGCTCGCGTTCGTCGAATCCGCCGAGCTCGACTGGTGCGGGTTCTTCTCGTACTCCGCCGAAGACGGCACGTACGCGGCCGGACTCGACGGTGCTGTCGACCCGCGGGTGATGCACCAGCGGCTCGCCGAGCTGCGCGAGCTGCAGGACGGCATCACCGCCCGCCGGCGCGACGAGCTGATCGACACCATGCAGACGGTGCTCGTCGACGAGCCGGGTGTCGGTCGGACCCATCGCGAGGCGCCCGAGATCGACGGCATCGTGCAGGTACCGGAACGCCTCGCCGTCGGCAGCTTCGTCAAGGTCCGCGTCATCGACGCGCTGGGTCCGGATCTGGTCGCCGAGGCGGTCTGATGCCCGTCGATCCGAACGCCATCGCCACGTGGGCCAATGCGGTGACGGTCGGTCGGGTGCTGGTCTCGCCGCTCCTGTTCGCCATCATCCCGGACGACAAGGGCGGCTCCTGGTTCGCCTTCGGGCTGTGGTTCATCCTCTGCGCGAGCGACGGGATCGACGGCTTCCTCGCTCGCCGCCACGGCGCCACCTACTCGGGCGCGTTCCTCGACCCGCTCGCCGACAAGGTCCTCGTCCTCGGAGCGATGTTCACGCTCGTCAGCCGCGGCGTGTTCGGGATCGTGCCGGTGCTGATCATCGCCGCTCGCGAGTTCGCGATCAGCATCTACCGGGTCTTCGCCGGTGCCCGCGGGGTGAGCGTCCCGGCGAGCCGCTTGGCGAAGCTGAAGACGGTCTGCCAGCAGTTCGCGGTGGCGTTCGCGCTCGCGCCGCTCACGGCCGTCGACGGACGATGGATCTGGCTCACACTGCTGTGGTCGGCCGTGGTCCTCACGGTCATCAGTGGCCTCCAGTACTTGTGGAAGGCACGCACTCGAACGGGTGTCGCCGGTGCGGTGTGACGTCGTAGCCGTCGGTACCGAGCTGCTGCTCGGGCAGATCGTCGACACGAACTCGTCGTGGATGGGCGAGCAGCTCGCGGCGAGCGGCATCGACTCGTTGCTGCAGGTCAAGGTCGGCGACAACCTCGGTCGGATCACGTCCGCGATCCGCAGCGTCCTCGCGGATGCCGACGCGGTCATCGTCTGTGGCGGGCTCGGGCCGACACACGACGACATCACCCGCGAGGCGCTGGCCGAGGTGATGGGCGTCGAGCTCCATCCCGACGAGGGCGTTGCTGCGGTGATCCGGGAGATGTTCGCGGCGCGGGGGCGGCGCATGGCGGACAACAACCTGCGCCAGGCACTCGTCCCCGAAGGTGCGACGATCATCGCCCAGACGCGCGGCACCGCGCCGGGGCTGATCTGCCCGGTCGGGGACAAGGTCGTCTACGCCGTGCCAGGCGTGCCGCACGAGATGCAGGACATGATGGAGCGAGTGATCCTGCCCGACCTGCGGGCGCGCGCTGGCGACGCCAGCGTGATCGCCAGCCGGACGCTGCGGACGTGGGGTGAGAGCGAGAGCGGGCTCAACGAGCGGCTCGACGAGGTCATCGCCCGCCTCGACGAGCTCGGCAACCCGACGCTCGCGTTCCTGGCGAGCGGCTGGGAAGGCCTGAAGGTCCGGCTCACCGCGAAGGCACCGACGCAGGAGGCGGCGTCCGCGTTGATTGCCACCTGGGAGGCCGAGGTCCGCGACCTCGTCGGTCCGCTCGTGTTCGGCACCGATCACGACACGATGGAGTCCGTCGTGATCGACCTGCTTCGCGACCGGGGGCTCACGCTCGGGCTGGCGGAATCGGTGACCGGCGGGCTCGTCGCCGCACGGCTGACGGACGTCGCCGGAGCGAGCGACGTCTTCCGCGGCTCGATCGTGTCCTACGCGAGCGAGGTCAAGTTCGACCTCCTCGACGTGCCCGAGGGGCCGGTCGTGAGCGAGCGCGCCGCCGCGGCGATGGCGACGGGAGCCCGCCGGGTGCTGGACGCCGACATCGGTTTGTCGCTCACCGGCGTGGCCGGACCGGCGGAGCAGGACGGGATGCCGGTCGGCACGCTGTTCGTCGGCCTCGCGGGGCTGACCCCCGAACCGGTCGTCGGCGCCTTCCGGCTGCCCGGCCAGCGTCAGCAGATGCGCCAGTTCTCCGTGATCTCGGCGGTCGATCTCCTGCGTCGTCATCTCCTCGGGCAGGCGTGAGCCGGCTCTTCATCGCTCTCTGGCCGCCGGACGACGTGCTCGATCAGCTCGAGGCGCTCCCACGCGTGGAGCGAGCGGGCGTGCGCTGGACGACGAGGGAGCAGTGGCACGTGACGCTGCGCTTCCTGGGGGGCGCCGAGCTCGATGCGGCGGCGCGGGCGCTGAGCACGTTGCGCCATCCGCCGGTCGAGGCTGCGCTCAGCGGGCGGATCGGACGGCTCGGGCGTTCGGTCCTCATGGTCCCCGTGACGGGTTTGGACTCGCTCGCGGCGGCGGTGCTCGACGCCACAGCCGAGGTGGTCGCCGTCGTCGATGGCCGCGGATCGAGGTTCCTCGGACACCTCACGCTGGCCCGCCTGAAGGGTGCGCCCGCCTGCGGCCTGATCGGCGCCGAGCTCGACGCTCGGTGGCAGGCGAACGAGGTGTCGCTCGTGGACAGCGTGCACGGCAGCGGCCCAGCTTCCTATCGCACCCTGGCAACCGTGCCGTTGGGCTGACGCCTCGTAAGCTCACGGGCCTCGCCTCCGTAGCTCAGCCGGATAGAGCAGCGGTCTTCTAAACCGACGGTCGCAGGTTCAAGTCCTGCCGGAGGCGCCAACCGGGCCTCGGGTTGTCCGGCTTTCGGCCCTATCGGCTGAGTGTCCGGCGGATGTCCTCCATCAGCAACAAGAGGTGGAGCGCGTCCGTCGGGGATTGCTCGAACTCGGGAATGAGGTGGAGGTAGAAGTCTCGGGCGGCGGATGTCTCGGCGTGGATGAGAAGGCCGCGGCAGCCGATGTCGGTGGCGAGTTCGGCGGTGCGGGAGATGACGTCGACGAGCAGTCCGGCGCCGAGCCCGTGGCCTTCGTGCTGGATCGAGACGCCGAGTCGAGCGAGGAGGGCGACAGGTTGTGGGTAGCGGCCGCCGCCTTTGCGGAGTCTGGCTGGTGCGTCCTCGACGCGGACGCTGGCCATGCACCATGCGTAGTAGGCGACGACGTCGTCGGAGTCGGGTTGGGTGACGACGAGGGCCCTGGTGGTTCCGGTCGCTTCGGCCTGGCGAGCATGGTCGCGTAGCCAGTGGGTTTGCTCGGGGGAGCGGCACTCGAAGTTCTCGAGCCGATCGCTTGGCTTGAGCAATCGGGGAGCGAGGTATCGATTGCTCACTCGGCGAACGGTGAGGGCCGATTCATCAGTTCGCGTAGCCCAGCGAGGGTGCGGGCCGGACGGCGGTTGACCGCGTCCCAGGCGTGTTGGGCGTCGGCGGTGAGGGTGAACTCGGTGCGGTCGGCGAGGATCCGTTGGGCGGCCACGCGGAGGTTGGAGACCACGAACTCGGTGAGATCGGCATCAGATGCGGCGACGGCGCGATCGATGAGGGCGCGGTCCTCGGCCGTGGCGCGGACTTCGATTCGTTCGCTGCGGGTACGGCGAGTTGCGGTCGTCACGGGTTCCTCCTGTACGGCCATTGTACGGCCGACCTTGCGCGTCGGCAAGGGCACAGTCAGCGGACTTCTGTGGGCAACGCCGACGCCGCGGGGTCAGCGGGGAGGTTGCCCTCCGGTCGTGGCGAACTGGAGCCAAGGTTGCGTGTAGGGACCGAGTAGGTCGATCGCGAAGTCACGGGCACAGGCGAAGGCAGGCAAGCGGATTCCACTCGCCGACGTTCTCGCCGAGTAGCGGCGCGTGGCGTACGGGATCGAGCTCACGCCCGAGGCCCATCGACACCTGAATCGGCTTCCCGAGACAGTCCGCGACGCGGCGATTGCGTTGATGTCAGGGAGTCTGTCCGACAATCCTCGTCGCGTTGGCAAGCCGCTGGTCGGCGAACTGGAAGGGCTGTGGTCGGCTCGTCGCGGAGACTTTCGTGTCGTGTACGAGATCGACGAGGACGCATGCACGGTGATCGTGCTACGGGTCCAGCATCGTGGCGACGTCTACCGTTCTCGCTGATGCTCGATGAGCACTTTGAGCGACGAGTGCAAACTGTCACAAGCCTGGATGCTTGCAATAGTTAGCGCATGAGCGCACAATGAATGTGGGTCCCGAGAGTCCCAGAAGGTCCCCCGGGGAACCCGGAGGAGGTGGCGAGAATGACCGCCGCAATGACCACCATGAAGAAGTGGCAAGACGAGTACATGACGTTCGTGGCTCGTGTCGAAGAGCCCGTCGTGCGGTACACCGGCCGAGCCGTCGAGGCTGTGGCCGAGTACGTCCCAGAGCGTCCTGCTTGGGCGTTCTTGGATCAGGTGCCCACGATGACGGAGCTCGTCGACAACCAGCTGAAGTTCCGCAAGCGGGTCGTCGATGAGCAGGCTGCCTTCGTCCGCAAGATGATGAAGGCAATGCATCCCGCCTTGGTGAAGCTGGAGACGAAGGCTTCCACGGCGAAGGCTCCGATGGCGAAGGCCGCGGCTGCAAGGCCGGCGCGGGCGCGAAGGGGTGGGCTGAGGGCCGCTTGAGCTTGCTGACAACCTGACAACCCATTCGTGGGGCGGGGCCGTTCGCGGCCCCGCCCTTCGCGTTGCTGCCGTCATCCATCTCTGTGAGAGGTGACCGTTGTCGGCGAGGCATGATCGGCGAGGCATGATCTGGCCACATCCTCGATGAAGGGAACGGCCGCGATGACGTCTGCGTATCCGAAGGGGCATCGGCTCGATGGGAAGGTTGCGCTCATCTCGGGTGGCGCGAGGGGCATGGGGGAGAGCCACGCCCGGGCGATGGTCGCCCAGGGTGCCAAGGTCGTCCTCGGGGACATCCTCGACGAGGACGGCGAAGCACTCGCCGCCGAGCTCGGTGACGTCGCCACCTACGTCCATCTCGATGTCACCAGCCGCGCCGATTGGGCGGCCGCGGTGTCGACGACGGTCGAGCGCTACGGCACCCTGAACGTGCTCGTCAACAACGCCGGCATCGCCAACTTCGGCCAGATCGGCGAGTACACGCCCGAGCAGTGGGACACCGTCATCGCGATCAACCTCACCGGTGTGTTCAACGGGATCCACGCCGCGGTGGGCGCGCTCAAGGCCGGAGCGCCGAGCTCGATCATCAACGTGTCGTCGACCGCCGGCCTGCAGGGATATTCGGCGCTGCCGGGCTACAACGCGTCGAAGTTCGGCGTCCGTGGTCTGACGAAGTCCGTCGCGCTCGATCTCGCCGCCGACAACGTCCGTTGCAACTCGGTGCACCCCGGCGCCGTCGCCACCCCGATGACCGCAGGCCTCGACACGCCGCAGAAGCACGTCGCGATGCACCGTCTCGGCACGTCGGTGGAGCTGTCGCATCTCGTGGTGTTCCTCGCCAGCGACGAGTCGAGCTTCTCGACGGGGTCGGAGTTCGTCGCCGATGGTGGCGAAACCGCCGGCCTCGCGCCAGGCGCCATGACCTGACTTGCGTGCGGGTCAGGAGACCTTCAGCGTCAGCGCGTTCGGGAGGAACACCTCATGCGCCGGGTAGAACGTCGCCTTCGGTTCGACCGTCACGCCGACCTTTGCCATCGCCGGACCGAGGCGATCGCGCCCGAACGCGCCGAACGCGTCCTCGCTGTCCCAGACGTCGATGTTGTGGTTGTCGTCGCCCTCCCACCAGGCGAGGTGGGCGTGGCCGCCGACGGGCGTGTCGTCGAGCCAGCCGCACGCGGCTCGGACCTTGTCGTACTGCTCGCGGGTCACTCCCTCGAGAACGACGTGTGTGATGAATGCCATGGTGACTCCTCCTCCTTCGGCCACCACTTCGTCGACGAAGCCGTCCTTGGATCACTCGGCCATCGCGACTGGGGCGTGAGTCATCTCACCTGGGGGACGCCGAGGAGGTCGAGCTCGAGTCGGATCGCGGCGGGTGCGTCGACGTCGGTGAGGATGGTCACTGGTTGCCGGCCGGCCCACGGGGACTCGTGATCGGACACGCGTTTGGCCGGTACGGTCTTGCCGCGAGCGAAGCTGGCTCCACAGTCGACACGGATGGGATGCGAGACCGAGCCGTAGAACTGCGGTGCGAGCAGGTACGTGATCGTGGTCGAGTCGTGCACGAAGATGCCTTCGATGCCGAGCCGGTCGAGGTAGAACGCCTGGTAGCAGGGCAGGATCCGGGCGAGGTGCTGTGCCCGCGGGTTGTCGACCGCGGCGATCTCGGCGATCTCGGCGTTCGACAGGAACGTCTGCTCGGTCACGTCGAGGCCGCACATCACGATCGGGCAGTCCGCGCCGAACACGATGTCGGCCGCCTCGGGATCGTTGATGATGTTCGCCTCCGCTGCTGGCGAGGCGTTGCCGCTGCAGAACGCGTTGCCGCCCATGAGCACGATGCCGGCGAGGTTCGCGGTCATGCGCGGCTCGATGAGCATCGCCAGCGCGACGTTCGTCAGCGGCCCGATTGGCACGAGCGTGATCTCGCCGGGCGACGACATGACCGTGTCGATGATGAAGCGCGCCGCATCGACCGGTGCTGGCCGGGTGGTCGGCGGAGTCAGGGATGTGTTGCCTTGGCCGTCCTTGCCGTGCACGAAGTCGGCCGGTCCCCGGTACGGCATCGCTAATGGGCGGGTGGCGCCCGCCGCGACCGGGATGTCCGGCCGCTCTGCGATCTCCAGCAGCCGCAACGCGTTCTCCGTGCACAGCGAGGTGTCGACGTTCCCGAACACGGTCGTGAGACCGACGATGTCGAGCTCCGGCGCCTCCAACGCGTAGAAGATCGCCATCGCATCGTCGATGCCCGGGTCCGTGTCGATCAGGATCTTCCGAGTGGCCACGTCTGCCGAACGTACTCGGCCGCAGTGGCGGCCGTCCGAGCTGTCCGTGTCCGATTCGTGCTGGCGCGCGGGGTGCCCGGCGGGGAGCATGATGCACCGCACCGACTCGCACCGAGGGAGCCCCGATGACATCAGACCGCTGTGCCCGGTTCCACGCGCTGCACGAGCGCGAGCAGATCTTCGTGATGCCGAACCCGTGGGACATCGGATCGGCGCGCCTCCTCGCATCCGTCGGCTTCGAAGCGCTCGCGACCACGAGTGCCGGGTTGGCGTGGTCGCTGGGCAAGCACGATCAGGAGGTCACGCGTGACGAGCTCGTCCACCACGTAGCGGCGATGGCGGCGGCGACCGACCTGCCGTTGAACGTCGACAGCGAGCGCTGCTTCGCCGAGGACGCACGCGGCATCGCCGAGACCGTGCAGCTGCTCGCGGACGCTGGCGCCGCCGGATGCTCCATCGAGGACTACGACCCGGCCACCAAGGCGATCGATGCCATCGGGCTCGCGACCGAACGCGTGGCGGCTGCGGCCGAGGCTGCTCACGACCAGGCGTCGCCGATGGTGCTGACGGCTCGCGCGGAGAGCCACCTCTACGGCGGCACCGATCTCGACGACACCATCGCCCGGCTGATCGCGTACCGGGACGCGGGCGCTGATGCGGTCTATGCGCCCGGTCTCGCCGACCTGGCGCAGATTCGCGCCCTCGTCGACGCGGTGGGCGTGCCGGTCAACGTGCTCGCGCTCCCGGGCGGCCCTTCCGTTGCAGAGCTGGGATCGGCGGGCGTCCGCAGGGTGTCGACCGGCGGCGCGCTCGCGCGCGCCGCCTATGGTGCGTTGATGGTCGGCGCACGCGAGCTGCTGGAGTCAGGCACGTCCGCCTACGCGGCGACGGGCATCGCTCGCCGGGACCTCGCGGCAGCGTTCTGAGCGCCGGCGTCAATCGTCGTCAGTCGGGTCGTCGAAGTCGCCGGCGGACTGGCGCAGCTCGGCGAGCGTCGCCACGAGATCGCGCAGCTGCGGGTCGCTCAGGCCGGTCTGCTGGAAGACCTTTGTGTTGAGCGCGTCCGTGGCGGTCGCGACGAGTCGACGGCCCTTCGGGGTGATCGCGGCGAGCGTGGTGCGACCATCGGTCGCGTGGGGGAGCCGGCGGACGAGCATGTCCCGCTCGAGCCGGTCGACGACGTTCGTGACGCTCGCCGGGTGCACCTGCAGTCGCTCGCCGATCTTGCCGAGCGGGAGCCGCCCCTGGCGGGTGAAGGCGAGCAGCCGGAGCGCCTCGAACCGGGCGAACGTGAGACCGAAGGGTGCGAGCACCTCGTCGATCCACGCCATGCAGATCTGCTGCACGCGCATGATCGACGTCACGAACGCCATCCCGTCGGCCGCTTCGGCCCATCCGGCGGCCGACCAGTTGCGATGCGCCTCGGCGATCGGATCGAACGGGAGCATCCGCCTGGCGGCCACGGGGTGAGCTTACCGAGACAGCTCACCGCGGCGGGCGAAAGGAAGAAAGTTCGACTTCCAACTTCCAACTAGTTGGAGGTCAAAGTACTATCGACCCATGACGTCTCCACAACCGGACGGTCCGAACGACTTTGCGACCATCGACGGCGAGCTCTACCGGCCGGCGCACCCGGTGCGATTCGTCACCGCGGCCAGCCTGTTCGACGGCCACGACGCCTCGATCAACATCATGCGTCGCATCCTGCAGGCGCAGGGTGCCGAAGTGATCCACCTGGGCCACAACCGCTCCGTCGACGACGTGGTGAACGCTGCGGTGCAGGAGGACGTCCAAGGCGTCGCCGTGAGCTCGTACCAGGGCGGCCACGTCGAGTACTTCACGTACCTCCTCGACCGCCTGCGCGAGGAAGGTGCCGGCGACGTCCGTGTCTACGGCGGTGGCGGTGGTGTGATCGTCCCGAGCGAGATCGAGGAGCTGCAGGCGCGGGGTGTGGCGCGGATCTTCTCGCCGCACGACGGTCAGCGGATGGGCCTTGCCAGGATGGTCAACTCGATGATCAAGGAGTGCGACCGCCCGCTGCACGGCGATCATGCACTCGACGTGCTCGGGTTGCTGGGTGGTTCCATGCGTCAGCTCGCCCGGACTATCACGCTCCTCGAAGCGGGCGTCGCCGACGAGGCGCTCGTCGCGGGTCTCAGGGACGGTGCCGTCGCTCGGGACGTGCCGGTGCTCGGCATCACGGGCACCGGTGGATCAGGCAAGTCGTCCTTGACCGACGAGCTGCTCCGGCGGTTCCGACTCGACCAGGGCGACAAGCTCCGCATCGCCGTGATCGCCGTCGACCCGACCCGCCGCCGCGGCGGTGGCGCGCTGCTCGGCGACCGGATCCGGATGAACGCGATCGACAGCCCGCAGATCTTCTTCCGCTCGCTCGCCACGCGCGCCGCCGGCAGCGAAGTGCCAGTGGTGCTCGATCTGGTGATCCTCGCTGCGAAGGCCTGGGGCGCCGACCTCGTCGTCGTCGAGACGCCGGGGATCGGGCAGGGCGACGCCGCGATCGTGCCGTACGTCAACGTGCCGGTCTACGTGATGACGCCTGAGTTCGGAGCCCCCTCGCAGCTCGAGAAGATCGACATGCTCGACTTCGCGGAGGTCGTGGCGATCAACAAGTTCGAGCGTCGCGGCGCCGAGGACGCGCTGCGCGACGTCCGCCGCCAGCTCGCCCGCAACCGCGAGCAGTTCCACATCGACCCGACCGAGCTGCCCGTGTTCGGCACGGTCGCAGCCCGATTCAACGACGACGGCGTGACTGCGCTCTACCAGCACCTGCGCGGCGTGCTCGCCGGCCACGGACTCGTGGTCCACGACGGCAGCTTGGCCGTCGCGCCATCGAAGACGTCGACGGGCATCGGTGTCATCGTCCCGCCGGCGAGGCAACGCTACCTCGCCGAGATCAGTGAGGCGGTCCACGCCTATCACGACCAGACACGCGCCCAAGCGGTCATCGCCCGCCGCCGCCAGCAGCTGGCGGCCGCCGCTGAGCTGCTCACCGCCGCGGGCAAGGGGGCCGGCGACGTGGTCGCGCTCGAGCGGGCCACCGCCGAGCAGCTCGACCGTCCGGTGGCCGCGCTGCTCGAAGCATGGCCGGCGCAGAAGTCTGCGGTCAGTGGCGAGCACCGTCCCGTGCGGGCCTCGCTGTCCGGCACGCTCATCCCGAAGCTGTCGGCGCCGCACTTCGAGGACCACGGCGAGCTCGTCCGGTGGCTCCGCAGCGAGCACCTCCCGGGACACTTCCCGTTCACAGCCGGCGTCTTCCCGTTCAAGCGCGAGGGCGAGGATCCGGCGCGGATGTTCGCCGGTGAGGGCGGACCGACACGCACGAACCGCCGGTTCAAGATGCTCTCGGAGGGCCAGCCGGCGACGCGCCTGTCGACGGCGTTCGACTCCGTGACGCTGTACGGCTACGACCCCGCAGAGCGCCCCGACATCTACGGGAAGGTCGGCAACTCCGGCGTGTCGATCGCGACGCTCGACGACATGAAGGCGCTCTACGACGGCTTCGACCTCTGCGATCCGGCGACGTCGGTCTCGATGACGATCAACGGGCCGGCGCCGACGCTGCTGGCGATGTTCCTGAACACGGCGATCGACCAGCAGCTCGAGCAGTTCGCTGCGATCGAAGGGCGGGCGCCGACGGAGGAGGAAGCAGGCGACATCCGGGAGCGCACGCTCTCGACGGTGCGGGGCACGGTGCAGGCCGACATCCTGAAGGAGGACCAGGGGCAGAACACTTGCATCTTCTCGACCGAGTTCTCGCTCGGCGTGATGGCCGACATCGCCGAATGGTTCGTTGACCACCAGGTGCGCAACTTCTACTCCGTGTCGATCTCCGGCTACCACATCGCCGAAGCCGGCGCGAACCCCATCTCGCAGCTCGCGTTCACGCTCGCCAACGGGTTCACCTACGTGGAGGCGTACCTCGCCCGTGGCATGCACGTCGACGACTTCGCACCGAACCTCAGCTTCTTCTTCTCGAACGGCATGGACCCCGAGTACACGGTGCTCGGACGCGTCGCCCGGCGGATCTGGGCGATCGCGATGCGCGATCGCTACGGCGCCAACGAGCGCTCGCAGAAGCTGAAGTACCACGTGCAGACGAGCGGTCGGTCGCTGCACGCGCAGGAGATGGCGTTCAACGACATCCGCACCACGCTCCAAGCCCTGTGCGCGATCTACGACAACGCGAACAGCCTGCACACGAACGCGTACGACGAGGCGGTCACCACGCCGACCGCAGAGTCGGTCCGCCGCGCGCTGGCGATCCAACTCGTCATCAACCGCGAGTGGGGGCTGGCGATGAACGAGAACCCGTTGCAGGGCAGCTTCATCGTCGAGGAGCTCACCGATCTGGTGGAGTCGGCCGTCCTCGCCGAGCTCGATCGCATCTCCGACCGTGGCGGCGTGCTCGGCGCGATGGAGACCGGCTATCAGCGGGGTCGGATCCAGGACGAGTCGATGCTCTACGAACAGCGCAAGCACGACGGGTCACTCCCGATCATCGGCGTCAACACGTTCCTCGATCCCGCCGGCTACGGCTCACCGGCGACGATCGAGCTCGCCCGTTCCGACGACGCCGAGAAGCGCGACCAGATCGAGCGGCTGCGGGACTTCCAGACGCGCCACTCGCTCGAGCGACAGGCGGCGCTCGGCCGGCTCCGGGAGGCTGCGCTGGCCGGCGAGAACCTCTTCGCGGTGCTCATGGAGACCGTTCGCTCGTGCTCCCTCGGCGAGATCACGGAGACGTTGTTCGAGGTCGGCGGGCGGTACCGCCGGAACGTCTGAGCCATTCGCTTGGCGGATGGTCGAAATCGCCGGTATGGCCAGACGCGTGGTGGGGCACCGGGAGTCCCGTAGCGTACGGACGATGCCCGAGGAAGCCGCAGCTGCGAATGCTGGTCACGCCGCGGCGCCCCAGGTGTTCGTCGCGTCGACGGCAGTGCTCGATGCGCTCCAACAAGCCGTGATCGTGACCGATGTCGGCGGTGTGGTCGTTCAGTGGAACCACGCCGCGAGCACGCTCTATGGCGTGAAGCGCGAGGACGCAATCGGGCGAGAGGTGGTCGACATCGTCGTCCCCGAGGAAGGGCGCGCCGCGGCTCGCAGGCTCATGGAACGGGTGGCTGCGGGAGAGGAATGGCGCGGGGTGATCACCGCTCACGGTGCTGACGGACCGATCGAGATCGCGGTGAGCGACCATCCGATCTTCGACGAGACCGGGAACGTCGTCGGCGTCGTCGGGATCGCCGATGACATCACGAGCAACGAGTCCCTCAGACGACGGGCAACCGAGCTTGCCGAGCACCTGCGACTTGCGCTCGACGCCGGTGGTCTCGGCACGTGGCACTGGGACCTCGCGAGCGGCGTGACGACGTGGGACGCCAAGCTCGCGGAGCTCTTCGGCCTGCAGCCCGGAGAGTTCGACGGCACCTACGAGACCTGGGTCTCGTTGCTCCACCCGGAGGACCGGCAGCGCACGCTCGACACGCTGGGGGAGGCGGTCGCCACGAAAGGTCCGTACGTCGTCGAGCACCGAGTCCTCTGGCCCGACGGCACGGTTCGCTGGCTGCAGGGCAAGGGACACGTCACGCTCGACGATGACGGCGACGTCACCGGCACGATCGGGTGCACCGCCGACATCACCGACCAGGTGCTCGCGGCGCAAGAGCGCGAGCAGCTCATAGAGGTGACGAGGCGTGGCGTCGAACAAGAGCGACTGAGCAGGGAACGCCTCGAGTTCCTCGGGCGGGTGAACGATGCCCTGGCGGCGGCGAGGGATCGCAGCGAAGTGATGCGCGCGGTCACGCGCGCCGCCGTGCCTCGGCTCGGCGACTGGTGCTCGATCTTCGTGCTGCCCGAGGGCGGACTGATCCCCGACATCGAGGTCGCGCACACCGATCCCGAGATGGTCGCCTACGTCCACGAGCTCATGGATCGCTTCCCCTACGACCCGGACGCGCCCACGGGCATCGCCAACGTGATCCGGACGCGTACGACGGAGTTCCATCCGGTCATCGACGAAGCACTCATCGAAGCGGCGGCGCCCGACGAGGCCGTGCGCGAGGTCGTGCGCGCGCTGCGTCTTCGCAGCTCGATCGCAGTGCCGCTGGTCAAGCGCGGACGTGTCATCGGAGCGATGCAGTTCGTCACCTCGGCGACGAGCCGGGACTACTCACAGGACGACGTCGCGCTGGCGGAAGCAGCTGCGAACCGGATCGCGTCGACGCTCGAGAACCTCCGTCTCTCCGCCCAGCAGCGCATGATCGCATCGACGCTCCAGGCGAGCCTGCTGCCCGACAGCCTGCCGGAAATCCCCGGCGTCGAGGTCGCCGTCCGCTACTGGCCGACGGGCGAAGGCGCCGAGGTCGGCGGCGACTTCTACGACGTGTTCGCCGTCGAGGACCACTGGGCGATCGTGATCGGTGACGTGTGCGGTACGGGACCCGTCGCGGCGTCCGTGACCGGACTCGCTCGCCACACGATCCGAGCCGCCGCCCGCCACGGCGACGACCCGCCAGAGGTGCTCCGCCACCTGAACCTGGCCGTGAACGGGTCGGGGCACGACACGTTCTGCACGGCGCTCTACTGCACGCTCCTCCCGGCGTCGGAGGGGTATCGGCTCAGCGTCACGTCCGGCGGCCACCCGCTGCCGGTGCTCGTCACCGCGAGCGGCACCGCAGAGATCCTCGGCCGCCCCGGCACCCTGCTCGGCGCGCTCCCGGAATCTCGCTCGGTCACGACGTCGCACGTGCTGAGCGACGGCGACATCGTCGTCGCCTACACCGACGGCGTCACCGACGTTCGACCACCCCATGATCTGAGCACCGTCGAGTTCGTGGAGCTCGTGCGCCGCGCGAGCAAGGCAGCGAGCTCGGCCGAGGAGGTCGCCGATCGCGTTCACGACGCTCTCGCGCAGATCCTGTCGCTCGAGGAGCGGCACGACGACATCGCGATGATGGTGCTCATGGTCACCCCAGCCGGTCGCGAAGCGAGCGCCTAACCCGGCGAGTGGCAGACGGCCTCGACGTTGTTGCCGTCCGGGTCGCGAACGAAGCCGCCGTAGTAGTTCGGGTGGTACTCGGGCCACTCTCGCGGCTCGTGCAGGATCTCGGCGCCCTGTTCGACGGCCACCGCGACGAACGCCCGCACCGCGTCGCGGTCCGGCGCCGTGAACGCGATGTGCACCTCGCGGTTCGGCTCACCCGTCGTGAGCCGGCTGAGCCAGAAGTGCGGGAACTCGACCCCGTACCCCATCGCCTCAGCGAAGTCCATCAGCCGCCGGCCACCGACCGGAGCCAGCACGGCGTCGTAGAACTGCGCGCTCTTGGCGAGGTCGGCGCACTGGATCCCCAGGTGATCGATCATCTCGTCATCCTGTCATCTCGCGCCGCCCTGTCATCTCGCGCCGCCCTGTCATCTCCCGCCCTCCTTTCATCTCCCGCCCTCCTGTCATCTCCCGCCCTCCTTTCATCTCGCGTCATCCCGTCATCTCCCGCCGCCCTGCCATCTCCCGCCACCCGCCTCGTCCGAGCTGGACCTGCCCGAAGTGATCAGAGTTCTGCACCGGGGGCGTGCAGAACGCTGACAGGCTTGGCGGGTGACGAGCGTGGGGGAGTCGCGGGAACGACAGCGAGAGGGGGAGCCGGTCCGGTTCGGGACGCCCAGGGGACGGTGGGTGCTGCTCGGCACCGTGCTCGGCTCAGGGATGGTCTCGCTCGACGCGACCGTCGTCAACATCGCGCTGCCACGGCTCAGCGACGACCTGGACGCCAGCTTCGCGGGCCTCCAGTGGGTCATCACTGGCTACACACTCACGCTCGCGTCGCTGATCCTCGTGGGTGGCTCGCTCGGCGATCGCCTGGGTCGCCGACGTGTCTTCACCGTCGGCGTCGTCTGGTTCGCCGTCGCCTCCCTCCTCTGCGGCATCGCGCCGGGCATCGGCACGCTCGTCGCCGCCCGGATGCTGCAGGGCGCGGGCGGCGCGCTGCTCACTCCCGGCAGCCTGGCGATCATCCAGGCGTCGTTCCACCCGGACGACCGGGCTCGCGCCATCGGCGCCTGGTCGGGGTTCGGCGGCGTCACGACGGCGATCGGCCCGCTCGCCGGTGGCTGGCTCGTCGACGCTGCCTCGTGGCGCTGGATCTTCCTCCTCAACCTGCCTCTGGCCGGGCTCGTCGTGTGGATCGCCGTGCACCACATCCCCGAGACGCGAGCCACGGCTGTCGAGGGCCGGAACGACCTGCTGGGCGCACTGCTCGGCGTGCTCGGGCTCGCCGGGGCGACCTGGGGGCTCATCGAGCGGTCGTGGCCACTCGGTGCGGTCGGCATCGCCGGACTCGTCGCATTCGTCGTGAGCGAGCACCACGCCCGGCATCCGATGCTGCCCCTCGCGATCTTTCGGTCGCGACAGTTCACGACGGCCAACGTCGTCACCCTGTTCATCTATGGCGGCCTCGGCGCCGTGCTCTTCCTGATCGGCCTCGTGCTGCAGGAATCACTCGGTTACTCGCCGCTCGAGGCCGGCGTGGCGACGTTCCCGATCACGTTGATCATGCTGACGTTCTCGGCGCGGGCGGGTGCGCTCGCGCAGCGCATCGGTGCGCGCATCCCGATGACCGCCGGACCGGCGGCGATCGCGACCGGTCTGGTGGTGCTGACACGCATCGAGCCCGGCCGCTCCTACGCATCCGGCGTCCTACCCGGCCTGCTCGTCTTCGCCAGTGGTCTCGCGCTCACAGTCGCCCCGCTCACCGCCACCGTCCTGGCAGCCGTTGATCCCGAGCACTCCGGCGTCGCGTCGGGCGTGAACAACGCGGTCGCACGCGTCGGCGCGCTCCTCGCCGTTGCGTCCGTACCCCTGGTCGCCGGCTTCAGTCCGGGAGCGGACGTCTCCCCGGCAACCCTCGTCGACGGGTTCCACACCGTGCTGCTCGTCGCCGCAGGTCTCGTGGCGATCGGCGCGGTGGGCTCGTGGAGCGGGATCCGCTCGACGGTGCTGGAGGCCGGGACCGCGGACGACGCGACGCCGGTTCAGGACCGACCGCCGTGTTTCCACTGCGGTGCCGACGCGCCGCCACTCGCCGTCCACGGCGGCGACTGACCGCGGCGGTCGACCGCGGCGATTGTCAGTGCGGATGTTCCTCGGAGAGCTCCCTGCCGCTGATGCCGAGCTGTCGGGCCTTGCGCTCGCTGAAGATCACTGCGAGCACCAGCATCGCGAGGATGACCCCGAGCGACAGGTAGGTGTTCACGTGGAACCAGTGGCTGAGCGCCATCTTGATGCCGACGAACACCAGGATGCCGCCGAGCGCGTGGGACAGGTAGTGGAACCGCTGCCGCGCGTTGGCCAGCAGGAAGTACATCGCCCGGAGGCCGAGGATGGCGAAGGCATTGGCGGCGAAGACGATGAACGGCTCGTTGGAGACAGCCAGCACCGCCGGCACGGAGTCGAGGGCGAAGATCACGTCGGTGACCTCGACGACCACCAACGCAGCGAACAGGGGTGTCGCGGCACGCTTCAGGTTCACGCGGGTGAAGAACTTGTGCCCGTCGT
>JBFWRK010000023.1:0-64371 GCA_050248955.1 Acidimicrobiia bacterium | reverse complement strand
ATGATCGGAACCGACTTGGCGTCGTTCACGATCACCGCCCGAGGCGGCCACCTCGCGGATCTACCTACTCACCACCGCGAGGACTTTTCCTGGCCACCAGCGAGGACTTTGACATGGCCATGGACACACACTTCGCAGCGCCGCCATGAGGCAACGCACGCCACGATCTTGGACTTGTCTTGGACTCCTTGGATCTTCGACTTGATGCTCACGGCGAAGCCGACATCATCCGAGCCAGATGTGTGGGGCGGGTGGGTATCGAACCCACGACCCAGGGATTATGAGACGACGTCAGGGCCGGTTCTGGGCAACACGCGACACATCACCCAGGTCAGGCAACTGTCGACACGGCCGGTGTGTCGGGTGTTGCCAGGTTTCGTCCCACCGCGTCCCACGGATCGGGCCTGACGCAGCCGTCGTCAGCGCGCTGGCTCGCTGTGGTACTCGCGCAACACCTTCGGTCCGGTACCCGAGGCCGGAGGCTGATCGCCATGCAGGACGTCGGGATCGAAGTCGACGCCCGCCGGCCATGAGATCGTGCGGGCGACCGAGTCCACCGTCACGGTCGGGAAGACGTCATCGTTGTCGATCGCCGACAGCACGCCGGGCAGTGCACCAGCGAAATCGAGCTCGCGGACGAGCCCGTCGGCGAACACGATACGAAGCACCCGACCCCCGAGGTGTTCGACATCGGTCACGCGTGCGGCATCCATCGACGTTCAGGCTACTGGAGCGGCTCGATGCTCGACAGCGCAGCGGGTTCTCGTGCCCTCTCCCAGTTTGCGTTGAGATCGTTGACGTGAAGCTCTCGCCACTCCTCGACGAGACTGCCGGCCGTCTTGGGCAGCCTCCCGCGGATGACCTCGCCGGTGTCGATTCGGATCAGGGCTTCGTGCTCGGCGTAGATCGCGTGGAAGTGCGGCGGGTTGTGATCCTGGAAGTACATGTAGATCACGATCCCGTAGAACTCGCTGATGCGCGGCACACGCTCAGCCTACGAACGCACCCGTCGGCACTCGGGTGGTCGGCTCTCCACGGATCCGGGTAGAGATCCGTGACGTCACATCCCCACGATGGACGATTGCGGTGGGGCGGGTGGGGATCGAACCCACGACCCAGGGATTATGAGTCCCCTGCTCTGACCACTGAGCTACCGCCCCGAAAACGACAACAGGGTCCCACACCGGGGACCCTGTCGCGAGCTCCGAGAGCAGGGCTCGAACCTGCGACCCGCTGATTAACAGTCAGCTGCTCTGCCAACTGAGCTATCTCGGAAAGCACGACGAGACTAGCAGCGAGGTCCCGAACTCCCTCGTCGCCCGTGAGCGGCTCACTCCTCTTCGAGGAACTCCTTGAGCTTCTGGCTGCGCTGCGGATGGCGCAGCTTGGCGAGCGTCTTCGCCTCGATCTGGCGGATCCGCTCCCTGGTCACGCCGAACTCCCGACCGACCTCTTCGAGCGTCTTGGCCTGGCCGTCGATGAGCCCGAAGCGCATCTTGACCACCTCCTGCTCCCGGTCGGACAGCTCGGCCAGCGCCTCTTCCACCGCGTGCACGAGCATCCGCCGCGTCGCCGCGTCGGCGGGCGCCTCGGCGGAGGCGTCCTCGATGAAGTCGGCGAGGTTCGAGTCGTCCTCCTCCCCCACCGGCGAGTCGAGCGACAGCGGATCCTGGGAGATCCGCAGGATCTCGCGCACCCGGTCGGGCGGCAGCGCACACCGTTCGGCGAGCTCGTCGAGCGTCGGCTCGCGCTCGAGCTCCTGGTGCATCTGACGCTGGACGCGCAGCACCCGGTTCATGCTCTCGACCATGTGGACCGGGATCCGGATCGTTCGCGCCTGATCGGCGATCGCCCGCGTGATCGCCTGGCGGATCCACCACGTGGCGTACGTCGAGAACTTGAAGCCCTTCGTGTGGTCGAACTTGTCGACCGCCCGCATCAGGCCGAGGTTGCCCTCCTGGATGAGGTCGAGGAAGAGCATGCCCCGACCCGCGTAGCGCTTGGCGATCGACACGACCAGGCGCAGGTTCGCCTGGATCAGGTCCGACTTCGCCCGCTGCCCCGCCTGGATCGTGCGCATCAACTTCTTCGTCTCGTCACCGGTCAGGGTGGCGCCATCCATGTCGAGCTGGGCCGCAGCGAGGTTGCCGTCCTCGATGATCTTCGCCAGTCGCCGCTCGTCCTCGCCGCTCAGCAGGCTGACCCGGCCGATCTCCTTCAGGTACATCCGCACCGTGTCCGACGTGGACGTGGTCTCGTGCTTCTCGGACATCCGCAGCGCGCGGCGCCGACGACGCGACGCGAAGACCCCGGCAGCCGTGTCCTCGACCTCGACGTGCTCCTCGGTGGGGACGGCGGCACCGTGCGACGGCGTCGGCTCCTCGGCGATGTCCTCGACCCGCTCGTCGATCGAGATGTTGCGCGTCGTCAGCTCGTCACGGATCACCGTGAGCACGTCACCCGACAGTTCGACGTTCCGGAACACGTGCGCGATCGAGTCGGCATGCAGCGTTCCGGCAGCGTCGCCGCGAGTCAGGAGCAGCTCCCACTCAGCGGGATCGACGCCGTCGAACGGCGGATGGAATGTGCGCTCGGACGTCAACCGCGCTCCTCGCTCCGTCGGTCGAGCCACTGTAGCAACCGCTCCGCGAGCTCCGGGTCTGGTTGCGGTGAGTCGAACCCCTCGACCCACTGCCGTGCCTCGATGTCCTCCCTGATCGCCGCGGGATCCTCGACCCTCGTCCGCCGACCCAGTTCACGACGTACGGCGGCTCTGATCAGGTTGCGTGCCTCGACCTCGGGATCGAGGTCGAGATCGGCCACTGCCGCCCGCTCGAGCACCTCGCGCGCCTCCGGATCGGCTGCCTCGAGCGCCGACTCGAGGTGGCCTGCGGTCTCGGCGAGCGCGAGGAACGCACGCCGCACGACATCGTCGGCGAACAGCGCCTCGACCAGCCACGGCGCGATCTCGTCCCACCGCTGGAGCAGCAGCGCCACCGCGCCGAACTCGGCGTTCTCGTTGAGCGCGCGCCGCGGCACCACCTCGGCGACCGCGACCCGGCCGCGACGTTCGGCGGCCACCTTGACGAGGTCGGCGACGGGCAGGCCGGTGTGCGTCGCCACCTCGCCCGCGTAGAGCTTGCGCACGTTCTCGTCGGGGTGCTCGTTCACCACCGCCATCGCCTCGTTCGCCAGACGGCTGCGGTGCTCCGGCGAGTCCGGCCGGCGGCTCGCCAGCACCCGCCGGAGCCGGAACCCGAGGAACGGCGTGGCGCCGTCGACCGCCTCACGGAGCAGCCCGGGGTTCGACGACGCGAGATCGCCAGGATCCTGGCCTTCGGGAAAGCGGGCGACGCTCACCTCGACCTGGTACTTCTGCTCCCACTCGTAGAACCGCTCGGCCGCGCCCTGGCCGGCCTTGTCGGCGTCGAACGCGAGCACGACCCGGCTCGCGTACCGCTTCAGAAGCCGCACGTGGTCCTCGGTCAGCGCCGTGCCACAGGTCGCGACCACGCGCTCGATGCCGGCCCGGTGGAACCCGATCACGTCGGTGTAGCCCTCGCAGACGACGACCTGGTTCGTGGCCACGATCGCGCCCTTCGCCCAGTTCAGCCCGTAGAACGTCTTCGACTTCGCGTAGATCGCCGTTTCCGGCGAGTTCTTGTACTTCGCAGGATCGCTCGACCCCGGCAGGACCCGGCCGCCGAGTGCGACCGCGTCGCCGTCGGCGCTGAAGATCGGGAAGAGCACTCGCGCACGGAACGCGTCCTGCAGCTTGTTGCGGCGGTTCATGAACGCGAGCCCGGTGTCCTTCAGGACGTCGGCCGGCAACCCGAGTCCGCGCGACAACGCATCCCAGTCGTCAGGCGCCCACCCGATGCGGAACTGGCGGGCGATGTCACCGCTGAGGCCGCGACTGCGCAGGTAGTCACGCGCCTCTCGTGCATCGGCGGCGGTGAGCAGCCGCTGGTGGTACCACTCGACCGCCTGGTCCATCGCCTCGATCAGGCGCTTGCGCCGCTGGCGGTCCTTGCCCTCGCCGCCCGTCGTGTAGCGCAGCTGCACCCCTGCCTTGGCAGCGAGCCGCTCGACCGAGGCGACGAAGTCGACGTGCTCGATCTCCTGGACGAACGTGAACATGTCACCCGCCTTGCCGCAGCCGAAGCAGCGGTAGCGGCCGGTCTCGTCGCGGACGTTGAACGAACCGGTCTTCTCGGCGTGGAACGGGCACAACCCGACCCAGTTCCGGCCGACCCGGCGCAGCGCCACATACGGCTGGATCACCTCGGCGATGGCGAGCGTCGTACGGACCCGCTCGATGTCCTCCTCCACGATCGCCACAAGGCGGAGGCTACCGGTGCCGCTCCGTTGCAGGAGCGGGACGTTCAGCGCTCGTGGACCGGCGGATGCGGCTCGTCGGGGCGCGGCTCGTCGTCCGGGAACTGCGGTGTGTCGACCACGGGCGGCCGCTTCAGCGAGAACACGATCGCGGCCGTGAGCACGAGTGCGATCACGAGCAACGAGACCGGTGTCGGGATGTGGTACCTGACGCCGGGGAGCTCGGCGATGATCATCTTGATGCCGACGAAGGCGAGGATGATCGCCAGGCCCTCTTGCAGGTAGCTGAACCGCGCGTGCAGGTCGGCGAGCAGGAAGTACAGCGCTCGCAGTCCGAGGATCGCGAACGCGTTCGACGAGAACACGATGAACTGCTCCCGGCTCACCGCGAGCACGGCGGGCACCGAGTCCACCGCGAAGACCACGTCGGTCCCCTCGATCAGGAGGAGCACCGCGAACAGCGGCGTCGCGAGTCGCTTGCCGTTCTCGCGCGTGAAGAGCCGCTGACCGTCGAAGTCGTGCGACGAGGGCACGACCCTGCGGATCACCTTCAGGAACCGGCTCTTCGACGGATCGACTTCATCGTCGCTCGAGACGAGCAACTTCACCGCGGTGTAGAGCAGGAACCCACCGAAGATGTAGAGCACCCAGTCGAAGCGCTCGATGAGCGCGACGCCGGCGAAGATGAAGATCGCCCTGAGGACGAGGGCGCCGAAGATCCCCCAGAACAAGACCCGGTGCTGGTACTTCCGTGGCACCGCGAAGTAGCTGAGGATCAGCGCCCAGACGAAGACGTTGTCGATGCTCAGGCTCTTCTCGATGAGGTAGCCCGACACGTACTCGCCTGCGGCGGTGCCGCCGAAGCCCCACCAGATCACGAAGGTGAAGCTGAGCCCGATCGCGATCCACACGCTCGACTCGATCGCCGCTTCCTTCGTGCCGATGTCGTGGGCCTCGCGGTGGAACACCAGCAGATCGACGAGCAGGAGCAGCAGGATCAGGCCGAGCAGCGCAGCCCACATCCACGGCTCGACGCTGATGTCGGCGAAGTTGGTGTCCGAGGAATCGCCGGCGGCGACGAGTGCGGAGCTCAGCACGGCAGCGCCCCGATGGTCGCGGCGGCGAGGTCAGTCACGGCCGAAGAGCCCACCCAGACCGCCCGCAGGACTGCTGTTACCGGTACCGATCGCCGCCGAGATCCATCCGAGGAGCTCGTTCGGGTTCCTGGTCTGCGTCATCACCTTGCCCGGTCCGCTGAAGTCGAACACGATGCCCTCGCCGCTCTTGAACGACTGCACGAGGCCGCCCGTCACCTTGCGCAACGACATGTTGACGGTGTCCTCGTAGGCGACCATGTGGCCGGTGTCGACCGTGATCGTCTGGCCTTCCGCCAGGTTCCACGTCTCGAGCGCGCCGTAGCACGCGAACACGACCGGTCCGCTCCCCTCCGCCCGGATGATGAACCCGCCCTCGGAGCCGAACATGTTCTTGAACCCGCCCCACTTGGCGTCGATCGCCACGGTGGAGGCAGAAGCGAGCCATGAGCCCTTCTGGATGAACAGCGAGCGACCGGGCACGAGGTCGTAGGAGATCACGTCGCCCGGGAGGCGAGCTGCGACGTCGACGAAACCGCCCTGGGCGGGCGCCGTGTACGTCGTGACGAAGAAGCTCTCGCCGCCGAGCGCCGCCCGCTTCATCGACTTGAACAGGCCGCCTTCCATCTTCGACTCGAGGGTGACGCCGGCCGACATCGCCATCATCGCCCCGGCCTCGACCCGCACCGGCTCGCCGGCGCCGAGTCCGAGGCGAGCCACGCCGTAGGCGGGTCCCTGTCGGGTTGCGATGTCCATCTCACGTACCTCCGTTGGTGTGCCCGATGACGACGACGGGCCGCCGTCTGCCAGCAGCGTGGCAGGCGGCGGCCCGGTCAGGTCGTCACTTCGTGGAACTGGTCTTCTTGCCGCTCTTCGCCGCGATGACCGCCTGGGCCGCCGCGAGGCGGGCGATCGGGACACGGAACGGCGAGCAGCTGACGTAGTCGAGCCCGGCGTCGTAGAACAGCGCGATCGACTCGGGATCGCCACCGTGCTCACCGCACACCCCGAGCTTCAGGTTCTTGCGGGTGGCTCGGCCGCGCTGCGCGCCCATGCGGACGAGCTCGCCCACACCGGACACGTCGATCGTCTCGAACGGGTTGCGCTTGAGCAGACCGGCTTCCAGGTAGGCGGGCATCATCCGGCTCTCGACGTCGTCCCGGCTGAACCCGAACACCATCTGCGTCAGGTCGTTGGTGCCGAAGCTGAAGAAGTCGGACTCCTCGGCGAGCTCGTCGGCTCGGATCGCGGCGCGAGGCGTCTCGATCATCGTGCCGATCGTGATGTCGGGCTTCTTCCGCATGCCCTTCGTCGCCTCGGTGATCGCATCGACCACCCACGACCGGGCGAGCGCCAGCTCCTCACGTGTGACCGTCAGTGGGATCATCACCTCGACGATCGGGTTGCGCCCCTTTTCGCGCAGGACCGCTGCCGCTTCGACGAGGGCGCGCACCTGCATCGCATAGAGGCCGGGCTTGACGACGCCGAGGCGGACACCGCGGGTGCCGAGCATCGGGTTGGCCTCGGCCCACGTGCGGGCGGCTTTGAGCATCTCCTGCTCCTCGCCCGACAGGCCGACCGTGGCCGCCTTGACCTCGAGCTCGTCGATGCGTGGCAGGAACTCGTGCAGCGGCGGGTCGAGCAGGCGGACCGTGACGGGCAGGCCGTCCATCGCATCGAGGATCTCGATGAAGTCGGCCTTCTGGACCTTGCGCAGCTCTTCGAGCGCCGCCGCCTCGTCCTCCTTGCTCGACGCGAGGATCATCCGTCGCACGACCGGGAGGCGGTCCTCGCCGAGGAACATGTGCTCCGTGCGGCACAGGCCGATGCCTTCCGCCCCGAACTGGCGGGCGTTCTTCGCATCCGCGCCGGTGTCGGCGTTGGCCCGGACGGCGAGCTTGCCCTTCCGGATCTGATCGGCCCAGTCGAGGACGATGTTGAACTCCGGCGGCGGCTCTGCTGCAGCGAGCTTCAACTCGCCGAGCACGATCTCACCGCTCGTGCCGTCGAGCGAGATCACGTCGCCCTCGTTGACCGTGACGGCTCCGACCACGAACTGCTTGCCCGAGATCTTCACGGACTCGGCGCCGACGACTGCCGGCGTGCCCCAGCCGCGAGCGACGACGGCTGCGTGGCTGACCAGCCCGCCGCGGGCGGTCAGGATGCCCTCGGAGACCATCATGCCGTGGACGTCTTCCGGGCTCGTCTCGCTGCGGACGAGGATGACCTTCTCGCCGCGCTCGGCCGCGTCGGCCGCGTCGTCGGCGGTGAAGTAGACCTTGCCGACAGCGGCGCCCGGCGATGCCGCGAGGCCCTTGGCGATCACCTTGCCCTTACCGGCGAACTGCGGGTGCAGCACCTGGTCGAGGTGCTCGGCGCCGAGGCGCATGAGCGCCTCCTCGCGGGAGATCTTCCACTTCGCGGCGCCCTTGCCGGACCCTGCGGCCATGTCCACGGCCATGCGCAGGGCAGCCGCGCCCGTGCGCTTGCCGACGCGCGTCTGGAGCATCCACAGCTTGCCCTGCTCGATGGTGAACTCCGTGTCGCACATGTCCTGGTAGTGGCGCTCGAGCCGGTCGAAGATGGCGAGCAGCTCGGCGTGGATGGCCGGGAAGTGGGCCTTCAGCCCGTCGAGGTCTTCGGTGTTGCGGATGCCGGCGACGACATCTTCGCCCTGGGCGTTGATCAAGTAGTCGCCGTAGGGTTTGTTCTCGCCGGTCGCCGCGTTGCGGGTGAACCCGACGCCCGTGCCGGAGTCCTCGTCCCTGTTGCCGAACACCATGGCCTGGACGTTCACCGCGGTGCCGAGGTCGTGGCCGATGCGCTCACGGACCCGGTAGGCGATCGCCCGAGCGCCGTTCCAGCTCTTGAACACGGCCTCGACCGCGCCACGGAGCTGCCTGGATGGATCCTGCGGGAACGGCCTGCCGGTCTCCGACTTGACGATCGCCTTGTACTGGGCGCACAGGTCCTTCAGCGCCTGCGGGGGGAGGTCGGCGTCGGACTTCGCCCCGATTCGCTCCTTCGCGGCGTCGAGCGGGTCGTCGAAGAGCGCGGCCTCGACGCCGAGCACGATCCGGCCGTACATCGAGATGAAGCGGCGGTAGCTGTCGTACGCGAAGCGCTCGTCCTTCGTGGCCCTCGCCAGGCCCTTCACGCTCTTGTCGTTCAGGCCGAGGTTGAGGACCGTGTCCATCATGCCCGGCATCGAGAACTTGGCGCCGGACCGGACACTGACGAGCAGCGGGTCCGTCGGGTCGCCGAGGGAGCGCTTCATCTTCTTCTCGAGGCCGACGATCTGCTTGTCGATCTCCTCGCTGAGCCCTGCCGGCCAGCCGCCCTCCATGTACGCCCGGCAGGCATCGGAGGAGATGGTGAACCCGGGCGGCACGGGAAGCCCCAGCACACTCGTCATCTCTGCGAGGTTCGCACCCTTTCCACCGAGGAGATCCTTCATCTCCATGGGCGGGCGGCGATGCTTGTGATCGAAGCTGTAGACGTACGGCACGGCCTGCGATGCTAGTGCGCCCGGCGTACGATTCCCCAGGATGCGCCCGATCCTGCACCACCGCCGGAGCGCACGCGGCGCGTGGATGATCTGGGGCTTCCCGGTCTCGATCCGCCCGGGCTTCCTCGGTCTGCTCCTCCTCGCCATCGTGACCAGTCCCGGCGCGCTGGGGTTCTGGCTGGCGGGCGCACTGGCGGTGTTGACGCTCACCCACGAGCTCGGTCACGCGGCCGCTGCGAGGGCGTTCGGCGCTGACGCCGAGATCTCGCTCGACCTCATGGCCGGCTACACGTCGTTCATCCCGACGCGACCGATGCGCACCCGAGAGCGGGCGGCGATCGTCCTCGCCGGCCCGATGGCCGAGATCGTGCCAGGGCTCGTCGCGCTCGCCGTGCTCGGTGCGAATCCACTGTCGTACGACAGCGTCACGGCCACGGATGCACGGTGGGCGATCTGGTGGGCGGGTCCGGTGCTCGGACTGTTCAACCTCGTGCCGCTGCTGCCACTCGACGGCGGGATGATCGTCGCCACCGCGCTCGACCGCGTCGCGCCGGGGCGAGGGCGACGGATCATGCTCGTCACCAGCATCGTCGTGACGATCGCGATCATCGTCGCCGTCCTGTTCTCACCGCGGTACCGCCTGCTCGCCCTGTTCGCCGGCGCGCTGCTCGTCGCGCAGGTCATGCAACTGCGTTCCGAGCTGCGCCCGCCGAGGCCGTCCATCATGCGCAGCCCGGGCCACGCGATCGTCGAGCAGCTGCTGGAGTCAGGCGACACCCAGCGCGCCGCCGAGTTCGGCGCCCAGCTGTTCGAGCAGGAACGCACGGCCGAGGTGGCGCTGCTCGTCGCACGGTGCGCGGCACGCGCCGGCGAGATCCCGACCGCGATGGCGTGGTTGCAGGCCGCCGGCTACGCGACCGACGACCCGTTCCTCGTCGTCGAGGAGCTCGAGTACCACGAGGACTTCGCGGCGGTGCGCAGTGCGCCGGCGGCAGCGACGCTGCGCCGGACGCTCACCGGCGGCTGAGCTCGGTAGCAGGGTGAGACAGATGGGGGCAGCGACGCGGCGGGCAGCGACGGCGGCGGGCAGCGACGGCGGCGGGCAGCGACGCGGCGGGCAGCGACGGCGGCGGGCAGCGACGGCGGCGGGCAGCGACGCGGCGGGCAGCGACGGCGGCGGGCAGCGACGCGGCGGGCAGCGACGGCGGCGGGCAGCGACGGCGGCAGGCAGCAGCCCGGAGTGTTCGTGTCAGCGTTTCTGATCCTTGTCAGGACAAGCCGGCTGGATCGCCGAATCGCTGACACGAATGGGCGACGCTGACTAGCAACCGAGTCGGGCGGACACCTCGGCGACGAGGTCCTTGATCGGCACTCGCACCTGCTGGGTCGAGTCGCGCTCGCGGATCGTGACGGCGTCGTCCTCGAGCGAGTCGAAGTCGACCGTGACGCACAACGGCGTGCCGATCTCGTCCTGCCGCCGGTAGCGGCGCCCGATCGACTGCGTGTCGTCGTAGTCGCACATGTAGCGCTCGGCGAGCGTGCGGAAGAGCTGGCGGGACAACGGTATGAGCGTGTCCTTCTTCGACAGCGGGAGCACGGCGACCTTGTACGGGGCGAGGCGGGGATGCAACCGGAGGATCGTGCGGGCCTCGCCGCCGACCTCGTCCTCGTCGTACGCGGCGAGCATGAACGCCGCCATCGCGCGGGTGGCGCCGGCCGCAGGCTCGATGACGTACGGGACGTAGCGCTCGTTCTTCGCCTGGTCGAAGTAGTCGAGCTTCTCGCCGGAGTGCTCCGAGTGCTGCTTGAGGTCGTAGTCGGTGCGTTGGGCGACGCCCTCGAGCTCACCCCAGCCCCACGGGAAGAGGAACTCGATGTCGGACGTGCCGGTGGAGTAGTGCGAGAGCTCGTCGGCTGCGTGCGCCCGGAGCCGGAGCACGTCGCGCGGGATCCCGAGGTCCACGTACCACTCGAGGCGGGCGTTGCACCAGTACTCGTACCAACTCGGGCCGTCAGCAGGCGGGACGAAGAACTCGAGCTCCATCTGCTCGAACTCACGAGTGCGGAAGATGAAGTTGCCGGGCGTGATCTCGTTGCGGAAGCTCTTGCCGACCTGGGCGATGCCGAACGGCGGCTTCTTCCGGCTCGTCTGCAACACGTTCGCGAAGTTGACGAACATGCCCTGCGCGGTCTCGGGGCGGAGGTAGACGTCGGCGCCAGAGGCCTCGACCGGGCCGGCCTGGGTCTTGAACATCAGGTTGAACGCCCTCGCGGCGGTGAAGCTGTTCTTCGCGCCGCAGCTCGGGCAGACGTCAGGATCCTCGATGTGGTCCTCACGGAAGCGCTGCTTGCAGCTCGTGCAGTCGACGAGTGGGTCGGTGAAGTTCTCGAGGTGGCCGCTCGCCTCCCACACCGCCGGCGGGGCGAGGATCGACGCGTCGATCAGCACCACGTCATCCCGCTGCTGCACGTTCGTCCTGATCCAGGCGTCCTTCACGTTGCGCAGCATCAGTGCGCCGAGCGGGCCGTAGTCGTAGCTCGACCGGAACCCGCCGTAGATCTCGGCGGACGGGTAGACGAACCCGCGACGCTTGCTGAGGTTGACGATCTGGTCGAGGTCGGTCGCCGGCATAGTCCGCACAGGGTACGCATGCCGTCGAGCCGAGCCACCCTCCATTGCCCCCACATCCACCCCCGGCGGCTCCCCGGATGCCACCAAGGCGGGTCAGTGGTGCTCGAACATCGCCACCGAGCGGAGGCGACGTTCCAACAGGCTCTCAAGGGCGGCAGTCGCCAGGTGTGCCACCTCGGAGGTCGCGCCGGAGGGCACCTCGGTCAGCGCCTCGTTCATCTCTCCGCCCAGGATCATGCGGGTGAGTCGCAATGCCTCTGGCGAGATCGCGGTCCCCCGTCGGCAGGCACGGCACAGGACGCCGCCCTCGTGCATGTCGAACGCGACGATCCCCTCCGCCTCGCCACACCGGGCGCAGACGTCCAGCTCCGGTCGCAGACCCTCGACCGCGAGCAACTTCCAGTAGAACGCCGGCACGACGAGCGGCGACGGCCGACCCTCGAGCGTCCGCAGCGCGCCCACGAGCATCCGGTACAGGTGCGGTGCCGGGTCGCGCTCCTGTGCCAGTTGGTCGATCGCCTCGACGAGCGCCAGGCCCTGCGTGAGCCGGTCGAGGTCGTCGAGCAACGGGCCGAGCGAGTCGATCGTCTCCACCTGGCTGACGATGTCGAGCTCACGACCTTCGTACAGCAGCAGGCTCACGTGGTTCAGCGGTTCGAGGCGGCCGCCGAACTTGCTCTTCGTCTTTCGCACGCCCTTCGCGACGGCGCGCACCTTGCCGTGCCCCGCGGTCATCACCACGACGATCCGATCCGCCTCGCCCAGCTTGTAGGTGCGCAGGATGACGCCGGTGTCGCGGTAGAGGCTCATCGTGGTCGCCGACGCGCGCTCATGCTTCGACGCCACCGAAGCGGCGGTCGCGCTCCTGGTACTCACGGATCGCGTCGGCGAGGTGCTCCTTGCGGAAGTCCGGCCACAGAACCGGCGTGAAGACGAGCTCGCTGTAGGCCAGCTCCCAGAGGAGGAAGTTCGAGATCCGGAACTCGCCGCTCGTGCGGATCACGAGGTCGGGATCGGGCATGTCGGGTTCGTAGAGGTAGCGGCGCAGGACCTTCTCGGAGACGTCGCCGGACTTCACCCCGTCGTCCATCATCGCCTTGACGGCATCGATGATCTCGGCCCGCCCGCCGTAGTTGAAGGCGAACGTCAGCGTGAGCCGGCGGTTGCCGACGGTGAGCGCCATCGACTCGTCCTGCTCGCGGATGAGCTTGCGCGGCACCCGCCAGTCGCGCCGCCCGGCGAACCTGATCCGCACGCCCTGCTCGTTCAGCCCGTCCCGGCGGCGGGTGAGGATGTCGCGGTTGAAGTTCATGAGGAAGCGCACCTCGTCGACCGGACGCTTCCAGTTCTCGGTGGAGAACGCGTACACCGTCAGCCAGCGCACGCCGAGCTCGAGCGCGCCGTCGACGACGTCCCACAGCGCCTCCTCGCCGGCAGCGTGACCCTGGGTCCGGCGCAGCCCGCGACGCTGCGCCCACCGCCCGTTCCCGTCCATCACGCAGCCGACGTGCGCAGGGATTCGGGACGGATCGACGCCGGCACGCCAGGCGGAAGGAGGGGTGGCGCTCACAGAGGATCGACAGTACCGCTACCGGTGCCGCTAGACGTGGAGTGCTCGGCGGGCCGGAACGCCAGCGTGCGAACGAGGTCCGCGCCGCTCGTGACCCGCGCCGGTAGCGTCGCATCCCCATGGCTCCCGACGAGGCTGCGCGGGTCATCGAGCGCGTCACCGCCGCGCTCCCGAATGCAGAGGACCGTCCAGGACAGCGGGCGATGGTCACCGCCGTCGCCGAGGCGATCGCGGCCCGCCGGCATCTCGTGGTCGAGGCGCCGACCGGTGTCGGCAAGTCGCTCGGCTACCTCGTCCCAGCGGTCCTGTCAGGCGCGAAGGTGGTCGTCACGACGGCGACGAAGGCGCTCCAGGACCAGCTCGCCCAGAAGGACCTGCCGTTCCTCGCCGAGCACATCGGGCGGGAGATGGAGTTCGCCGTGCTGAAGGGGCGGTCGAACTACCTCTGCCTCCAACGCCTGCGCGAGGTGCAGTCGACCGACAGCGGCCAGCTCGAGCTCGAGGACCTCGCGCCCACCACGAAACTCGAGATCAAGCGGCTCGCGACATGGGCAGGGACGACCAAGACCGGCGACATGGGCGAGCTCGACTGGGCGCCGACCGACCGGGCGTGGCAGTCCGTGAGCGTCGGCTCCGAGGAGTGTCCCGGTGCGCAGCGCTGCCCGATGGGCGGCTCGTGCTTCGCCGAGGCGGCTCGCAACCGAGCGGCGGCGGCCGACGTGATCGTCGTCAACACCCACCTGTACGGGTTGAACGTCGCTGCCGGTGGCGTCCTGCTGCCGGACCACGACGTCGTGATCATCGACGAGGCCCACCAGCTCGAGGACGTCATGTCCGACACCGTCGGCGTCTCGATCGGTGGTGGCCGCTTCTCCCGGGCGGCGGCGGCCGTGCGGCGGATCGTCGAGGACCCCGCGCTCGTCGGAGCGATCGCCGACGCCGGCATCCTCGTGCGCGACGCCCTCTCGCCGCTCCTCGGCGAACGGCTGGCGCGACCGTTGCCTCCCGTGGTGTTCGAAGCACTGACCGACGGACGTCGCCGGCTCGACGAGGCGCTCGGCGCACTCCGTCGCATCGACACGAACGCCGAAGACGCGAAGCAGCGCGTCCTCCGCGCGGCGACGCTGGCCGGGCGGCTCGTGGAGCACATCGACGCGGCGCTCGCGTACGGCGAGCGCTACGTCGCCTTCGTCGCCGGCACGCCCGACGCGCCGCGGCTGGAGATCGCACCGCTCGACGTCGGCCCGGTCCTCAACGCCGGCGTCTGGACGCAGCGCACGGCGATCCTCACCAGCGCGACGATCCCGCTGTCCCTGGCCGAGCGAGTCGGGCTCCCCGCCGGGTCCGTGGACACGCTGGCCGTCGAGAGCCCGTTCGACTACGAGCACCACGGCCTCATCTACTGCGCGATGCACCTGCCCGATCCGCGCTCCCCCGCGTTCGGGCCGGCGACGCACGACGAGCTCGAGGGCCTGATCGGTGCCGCCGGCGGGCGCACGCTCGCCTTGTTCACGAGCTGGCGGGCGATGGAGGCCGCAGCGGATGCACTCCGGCCGAAGCTGCCGTTCACCCTCCTCACCCAGCGTGATCTCCCGAAGCAGGCGTTGATCAAGGCGTTCATGGCGGACGAGTCGGCGTGCCTGTTCGCCACCGCGGGCTTCTTCCAGGGCGTCGACATCCCGGGGCGGACGCTCTCGCTCGTGACGATCGACCGCATCCCGTTCCCGAGGCCGGACGACCCGCTCCTGTCCGCGCGCCGCGAGCAGCTCGGCGCTGACGCCTTCCGGCTGATCGACCTGCCGCGCGCGGCGATGCTCCTCGCACAGGCGTCCGGGCGGCTGATCCGTTCCACGACGGATCGCGGCGTCGTCGCCGTGCTCGACCCCCGGCTCGGCAAGGCCGGGTACCGATGGGACATCGTCCGCGCGCTCCCGCCGATGCGCCGCACCCGCCACCGCGCCGAGGCCGAGGCCTTCCTGCGCGAGATCACCGCCTCCTGAGCGACGTCCCCACCACCCGATCTCTGCTCAGCAACCTCCCCACCAGCACCGATCTCTGCTCAGCAAGGTCCCCAGCACCGATCTCTGCTCATCCGAGGACGCCACGTGTCCGCCGGAGATCAGGGAACGCGTGGAGGCGCGCGAATGAACAGAGAAGCGGGCGGGCGGCGGGTGCGGGCTGACCGGTACGGTGAGCCCGTGATCCGGACGTTGTTCCACGGCGGTGTGCTCTTCGACGGGACCGGGAGCGAGCCCCGTCCAGCGGATGTGGTGATCGACGCGAGCAGGATCGTCGAGGTCGGCGCGCCCGGCACCGGTGACGGCGACCATGCCGTCGATCTGTCCGGGCGCACCCTCACACCGGGGTTGTTCGACTGCCACGTCCACGTGATGTTCTCCGGGGTCGACATCCTGAAGGACCTGCAGACGCCGTTCTCGTACCGCTTCTTCGTGGCCGCGGAGAACCTCGGCAAGACGCTCAAGGCCGGCATCACGAACGTGCGCGATGCCGCCGGCGCCGACGCCGGCGTGCGCCTGGCGGTCGAGCGTGGCCTGATCGCCGGGCCGCGGATGCAGATCTCGATCGACATGCTCAGCCAGACCGGCGGGCACGGCGACGAGTGCTTCCCGTGCGGCTTCGACGTCCCGCTGCTCAGTGCGCCCTATCCCGGCAAGCCGACGTGCATCGTCGACGGACCGGACGAGATGCGCCGCAAGGTGCGCGAGCTGATCCGTGCCGGTGCCGACGTGCTGAAGGTCGCGACGAGTGGTGGCGTTCTCAGCGTCGGCAGCGACCCGCGCCGCGCCCACTTCCGTCCGGCCGAGCTCGCGGTGCTCGTCGAGGAGGCCACCGCGGCGGGCCGCCACGTGATGGCGCACGCGCAGGCGACCGACGGCATCAAGAACGCGGTGCGCGCCGGTGTCCGTTCGATCGAGCACGGGATCTTCCTCGACGACCACGCGATCGAGCTGATGATCGACCGCGGCACGTGGCTCGTGCCGACGCTGAGCGCCCCGCTCTGGGTGATCGAGTCGGTCGACGCCGGCGCGCAGATCTCCGACGCATCGCTGCGCAAGGCACGAGAGGTCGTCGAGATCCATGCCGACGCGGTGCGCCGCGCCGTCGCCGCCGGCGTGAAGATCGCGATGGGTACCGACGCCGGCGTCGGACCGCACGGTGACAACCTGCGCGAGCTCGGCCTGATGGCAAGGGCCGGCATGAGCCCGTCCGCCGTCATGCGCTCCACCACCCTCGAGGCTGCCCGGCTCCTCGGCGTCGACGAGTCGCTCGGTACCGTGGAGCCGGGCAAGCTCGCCGATCTCGTCGTGATCAACGGCAGCATCGCCGAGCTCGATCACATCGGCACGCGGGTCGAGCAGGTCTGGAAGGCCGGCACGCGCGTCGCCTGAAAATGCCAGCGCCGCCTGGTGGGGCGAGCCGTAGCGTCGGCCGATGGCACGTGACCTGCTCCACCCCGCAGTGGCGCGACTCGTCGATGATCCTCAGCTGAGCGAGGTCCTGTCGGTGCTCGGTGAGCAGATCTCGGGCGCAGACCTGACGGCACTGCTCATGGAGATCGTCCGACGCCGTGCCGGCCGGTTGCAGCCGAGCGACGTGCTCGGCCAGTACCAGCGCGACCGGTTCGTGGCGCCCGCCGCCATCGAACTCGGTCACCTCCGATCGATCGAGGACATCGCCGTCGAGGAGACGGCTCCACGGTTCACGCACGTGATTCCCTCACCCGTGGTGCCTCTCGGCACGCATTCGGTCATGGCCGGTGTGCACCACCAGAACAACGTGATCACGACGATCCGCGCCTCCGAGGTCGCTGCCGATCCGACCGCCGCTCTCGCGCTGGAAGCGGCCGTTCGGCGCAGGCACCTCCTCGACCATGATCGGAGATCGAGCACACCGGTGCGCCTCGCCGCGATCCAGCGCGTCGTGCGTGCGCAGCGGTTCGTCGGCCCGCGCTCGTTCGCCCACTTCAGCCTGCTCGGCGCCGTGACCGCAGGGCGGGATGTCGGGAGCTTCGCCTTCGAATCCGCAGCGGTGCTGGAGCATGTACGAGCGCTCGCTTCGGTGGTGCGGAGGGTCGCGGCGTCGGCGGTCACCGTGAAGCTGACGGACTTCAGCGGTACGCATGGTCCGGTGATCGACCGGGTCGTTGCCGAGCTCGAGCGCGACGGCGTCGCAGCACCCCTGTGGCCGGATCGCACGGCTGCGCGCGGGTACTACCCGAACGTCTGCTTCAAGCTGTATGCCACGACGGCAGGCGAGGAGATCGAAGTCGGCGACGGCGGTCTCGTGGCATGGGCGCAGGACCTGCTCCAGAGTCGCAAGGAGCGACTCATGACGAGCGGCCTCAGCCTGGAGCGGCTCGTGGCGGCGTTCCCCGTCACGCAGCGCTGATCCCGGGCTGGCCGAAACCGAGGCGGTGGGAGCACGTACTTCCCATCCACCGCGCAGCGACGGCCGGTGCGGTGTCTGATTCGGTGGGTGAAGTTCGGTCGAGAGCGGCTCGTTTGGGGGTGACATCGCCTGGTCAGCGGCATGGTCACCCAACACCCGTCACCCACCGTCGCTCGTGTCGGCGATCGTGCTCCCTGTCAGGATTCCTGGTACATGTCAGCAAACACGTGTCTCCCTACTGGTTCGCTGACGCGGAGCAGCTCTGCTGACGTCGTCAGCTCCTCTCCATCGGGAACGCGCTCGCGCCGAGGAACATCGCCATCCAGTACAGCGATACGTCGACCGGTCGCTGGAGATCAGTCGCGATGTCGCCGGTGCGCACGCGGTCCGACAGCTCCGTCCAACCGAACGATGCGGTCACGAGCAGCAGGCCCTGGGTGATGAAGGTGATCATCACTGCCGCCACCGCGTCGAGGCCGTTGATCTCACGCCGCCCCTCGAACGCGGCGAGCAGCACGGAGGCGAGGATCACACCGAACACGGCGTTCGTGAAGATGCCGGCGACCATCGCAGCCCGGTACGTGCTCTGGCGGCGGAAGCTCTGCCTGGCGACCGCCACGTACACGCCCATGGGCGCGGGACGCTACTTCGCTACGCTCCCCGCCTCGTGGGAGTTCTCGTGGTTCACGTCGAGGTCGACGCCGGTGTCGCGACCATCACGCTCGACTCGCCGGCGAACCGCAACGCGCTCGGCAGAGCGCTCCTCGCCGACCTGTCGACCGCACTCGACCGCGCGACCCAGCCCGACGTGCGGGTGATCGTCCTGACCCACACCGCTCCCACGTTCTGCGCCGGAGCCGACCTGAAGGAGCGCTCGTCGAGCGCGCCGGACTCGTCGCCGATGGTGGACGCGATGCGGCGGCTGATGGACGCTGACGCGCCCACGATCGCCTCCGTGAAGGGTGCGGTGCGAGCGGGCGGGATCGGGCTGATGGCGTCGTGCGACCTCGTGGTGGTCGCCGCGGCGGTCGACTTCGCGTTCACGGAGGTGCGCATCGGCGTCGCGCCGGCGATCATCTCCGTCCCCATCCTCCGGCGGGCGAACGCGTCGCTGCTGCGCGCGCCGTTCCTCACCGGGGAGCGCTTCGACGCCGAGCGGGCGCGGTCGATGGGGCTCGTCACGCACGTCGGTAGTGACGTCGACGACGTGGACCGAATCGTCGCCGACCTCTGCGCCGGCGTCCTCGCGGGCGCGCCACGCGCGGTCGCCGAGACGAAGCGGCTGATGCGCACCGTGCCCGAGCTCGACCGGGACGAGGCGTTCGAGCGGATGCGGATGCTGTCGGAGGCGCTGTTCCAAGGGGACGATGCGGCCGAAGGCATGGCAGCCTTCCTCGAGAAGCGCCGCCCCAGGTGGCACGTAGACCCCCGGAGTCCCGAGACCTGATGCCCGTCCTCCCCGACCGCGTCGACGACACGAGCGAAGGCTTCCGCGCCAATCGAGCGTCGATGCTCGAGCTGCTCGACGAGCTCGAGCGCCAGCACGCCCTCGCGAGCGGGGGCGGCGGGCCGCAGTACGTCGAGCGCCACCGCGCCCGCGGCAAGCTCCTCGCCCGCGAGCGGATCGAGGCGTTGCTCGATCGCGACTCGCCCTTCCTCGAGCTCTCGCCGCTCGCCGGATGGGGGTCGGCCTACACCGTCGGCGCGTCGATCGTCACCGGTGTCGGCGTCGTCGAGGGCGTCGAGTGCCTCATCGTCGCGAACGACCCCACCGTGCGGGGCGGAGCGTCGAACCCGTTCACGTTGCGCAAGTCGCTGCGGGCAATGGAGATCGCGCGTGAGAACCGGCTGCCCACGATCTACCTCGTCGAGTCGGGCGGCGCCGACCTGCCCACCCAGTCCGAGATCTTCATCCCGGGCGGCCGCGGCTTCCGCGACCTGACCGACCTCTCCGCCCGCGGCATCCCGACCGTCGCGCTCGTCTTCGGCAACTCGACAGCGGGCGGGGCGTACGTCCCCGGGATGTGCGACTACGTCGTCATGGTCAAGGAGCGGGCGAAGGTGTTCCTCGGCGGACCGCCGCTCGTCAAGATGGCGACGGGCGAGGAGAGCGACGACGAGAGCCTCGGAGGTGCGGAGATGCACGCTCGCATCTCGGGCCTCGCCGACTACATGGCCCTCGACGAGCTCGACGCGATCCGCCTCGGTCGTCAGATCCTGCGCCGCCTCAACTGGGTCAAGCACGGTCCGGCGCCGCGTGGCGCCGGGCGGGCGCCGCGCTCCGACGTCGAGCAGCTCCTCGGCATCCCGTCCGCCGACCAGCGCATCCCGTTCGACCCGCGCGACGTGCTCGCCCGCGTCGTCGACGATTCAGAGTTCGACGAGTTCAAGCCGCTCTACGGTCCGTCACTCGTGACCGGCTTCGCTGAGATCCACGGTTACCCCGTCGGTGTGCTCGCGAATCACCGAGGCGTGCTCTTCAACGAAGAGAGCGAGAAGGCCGCGCAGTTCATCCAGCTCGCCAACCAGACCGACACGTCGCTCGTGTTCCTGCAGAATACGACCGGCTACATGGTGGGTAAGGACTACGAGCAGCGGGGCATCGTCAAGGACGGCGCGAAGATGATCAACGCCGTCACGAACTCCTCCGTGCCCCACCTCACGGTCAACATGGGCGCGTCGTACGGCGCTGGGAACTACGGCATGTGCGGGCGGGCGTACGGCCCCCGCTTCCTGTTCGCCTGGCCCAACGCCCGCTCTGCCGTGATGGGGCCGCAGCAGCTCGCCGGCGTGCTCTCGATCGTCGCCCGGCAGTCGGCGGTGTCGATGGGCAAGCCGTTCGACGAGGACGCCGACGCGGCGATGCGTTCGATGGTCGAGCAGCAGATCGACAGCGAGTCGACCGCCTTGTTCATGACCGGCAAGCTCTACGACGACGGCATCATCGACCCCCGCGACACCCGCACCGTGCTCGGCATGTGCCTCTCGGCGATCCACGGCAACGCCGTCGAAGGTCGCCACGGCAGCGGCTTCGGCGTGTTCAGGATGTGACGACGTGATCAGCCGACTGCTCATCGCCAACCGTGGCGAGATCGCCCGCCGCATCATCCGCACGTGCCGTTCGCTCGGCATCGAGACGGTGGCGGTCCACAGCGACGCCGACGCCGACATGCCGTTCGTCGCCGAGGCCGACCTCGCCGTCCGCCTCCCGGGCAACGCACCCGCCGACACCTACCTGCGGATCGACTTCCTGGTCGACGCCGCGAAGTGGACCGGCTGCGACGCGGTGCACCCCGGTTACGGCTTCCTCTCGGAGTCGGCGACCTTCGCCCGCGCCGTGATCGACGCCGGCCTCGTCTGGGTCGGGCCGCCGCCGGCCGCCATCGAGTCGATGGGTTCCAAGATCGTCGCGAAGGATCGCATGCGTGCGGCGAACGTGCCGGTGCTGCGCGATGCGCTCGTCAGCGGTCTCGACCGGGCGGAGCTCCTCGCCGCCGGAGAGCGGGTCGGGTTCCCGCTCCTCGTCAAGGCATCGGCGGGCGGCGGCGGTCGGGGCATGCGCGTCGTGCGCCACGTCGACGATCTCGAGGACGCCGTGCTCAGCGCGAGCCGTGAGGCGGAGGCTGCGTTCGGCGATGGCACGTTGTTCCTCGAGCGCTACGTCGATGGCGGCCGGCACGTCGAGATCCAGGTCTTCGCCGACACCCAGGGGAACTGCGTGTCCTTGTTCGAGCGCGAGTGCTCGATCCAGCGCCGGCACCAGAAGATCATCGAGGAGTCACCTTCGCCCGCCGTCTCCCGCGCGCTGCGTGCCGCGATGGGCGACGCCGCGGTCGCCGCCGCTCGGGCCGTCGGGTACTCCGGCGCGGGCACGGTCGAGTTCCTGCTCGACGACGAGGGCGAGTTCGCGTTCCTCGAGATGAACACACGGCTGCAGGTCGAGCATCCCGTGACCGAGCTGGTCACCGGACTCGACCTCGTCGCCCTCCAGCTCGCGGTCGCCGAGGGAAGGCCGCTGCCGCCGGAGGCACTCCAGCCGTGGTTGCGCGGCCATGCCGTCGAGGCACGGCTCTACGCCGAGGATCCCGCGCTCGGCCACCGGCCGCACACCGGCCGCCTCGACACGTTCGAGGTGCCGAGCGGACCGAACGTGCGAGTCGACAGCGGGGTCGTCGCGGGGTCCGTCGTGTCGCCGTTCTACGACCCGATGCTGGCGAAGGTGATCGCCTGGGGCCACACGCGCGACGACGCCGTCCGCACGCTGACCGCGGCGCTCGCCGGCGCCCGGATCCACGGCCTCGAGACGAACCGGGAGCAGCTCGTCTCGGTCCTCCGCCACCCGGAGTTCCTGGCCGGCCGGATCGACACACAGTTCCTCGATCGGCACCCGTGCTCGGCGCGCGCCGCACCGAGCGCTGGCGCGCTGGCCGCCGCGGCGCTCGCGCTCCAGGCCGCGGAGCGGGACGCGGCGGCGGTGCTGCCGCACGCGCCTTCCGGCTGGCGGAACCTGCCGTCGGCGCCGCAGACGACGACGCTCGGGGGCCACGAGGTCGGCTACCGGCTCGATCGCGACGGGCGTACGCTCGCAGAGCTCACCGTCGACGGCGAGACCCTCGACGCGGCGGTCGTCGACTGCACACCGCATCGCGTGACGCTGCGCGTCGCCGGGGTCCGGCGCAGCTACTCGACCGTGAACACCGGCGACTTCGTGCACGTCGACAGCCTCGAGGGCAGCTGGTCGTTGCCCGTCCTGCCCCGCTTCCCGTTGCCCGACGAAGCGGGGCTCGCCGGTTCGCTCGTCGCCCCGATGCCCGGCTCGATCGTGCGCATCGCCGCCGGGGTGGGCGCATCCGTCGTGCCGGGGCAGCTCGTCATGGTCATCGAGGCGATGAAGATGGAACACGACATCGTCGCACCAGCGGCGGGTGTCGTGACCGAGCTGATGGTCGCCGCCGGTCAGCAGGTCGATGCCGGCCAGGTGCTCCTCGTGCTCAGCACGGAACCCGCTGCCTGACGTCGACCGCGACTTCGAGCACCTGGCTCGCGTTCGGGCCGAACACCACGCCCTGGACCGGTGCGACATCCGCGTAGTCACGGCCCCATCCGACGGTGATGTGGCGCCGGGTCGGCAGCTGATCGTTGGTCGGGTCGACGTCGATCCAACCGAGCGCCGGCACGTAGAACGCGACCCAGGCGTGCGACGCGTCGGAACCGACCAGCTTCTCCTGGCCCGGCGGCGGCTCGGTCTCGATGTAGCCGCTGACGTAGCGGCCGGGCAACCGCAGCGATCGCAGGCAGGAGAGCGCCAGGTGGGCGAAGTCCTGGCAGACGCCGCGCCGGTGCTCCAGCACGTCGCTGACCGGGGTGGTCGTGTCCGAGAACGCGGAGTCGAACTCGAACTCCGAGTAGATCCGGTGGCACAGGTCGGCCATCGCATCGACCAGATCGCGACCGGCGGGGAACGACGCCGCGGCGTACTCGCGGGCAGCTGCCGATGTCGGGCCGAGTCGTGAGCCGACGCGGTACGAACGGGCATCGAGCCCGAGCGGCGAGCGATCGTCGTCGAGCGCGGCGGCGACGGCATCCCATGCCTCGAACGGCCGCGGACCGGTCGGGTCGAAGGCGGAGGGCACGATCGCCACGGTGCTCGTGGCGACGAGCTCGAGCGAGTCGTGCGGCCGGTTGACCGACACGTAGGTGACCCGGTTGCCGAACGGGTCGTCCCAGTCGGTCCGCTCGTCGGCCGTCGGCTCGATCGAGAGGTCGCTCGCGAGCACACGCTGCAGCGGCGTCGCCCGGGGCGTCAGGTGGGCGAGCGTCGCGCCGGTGCTCATCCGCACCCCGTAGCGGTAGGTCGTGCGGTGGGAGACCTCGTACACGACCTCGTCGGCGGGCTCCCGAGCCGACGCGCTGGCGGCGTCGGTCATCCGTGGCGTCCCATCCGATGGAGCGGCAGCTCGGCGAACCACCCGTCGGCGAGCTCGGCGGCGAACGCGAGCATCGGACCGCGCACGTCGAGCACGAGTCGTTCGACGCCCATCCGACGGCCCTTGACGACCGCGTCGTCCAGCCACGGCGACGCGGCGACGCCGCTCGCGGCAGTCTCCACGAGGTCGGCCAGCCGCTGACGTGACGGGCGGGCCGGGAGGGCGAGCACGAGCTCGCGCAGCCGGTCGAGCTGGAACTGCAACGACCTCGGGTTCGTGTCGTCGGCAGCGAGCAGGTCGAGCACGTTGTCGAGCTCGGGGTCGGTCCGGTAGCGGCGACGGTAGGCAACGAGGCTCTCGTGGGCGGCGAGCACGGAGTCGAGCACGATCCCCTGCAGCGCGGGCAGGACAGGTGCGGACAGCATCGCCTCGAAGGACCCTGCCGTGATCAGTACCCGCTCGACGCGGCGCCCCATGTCGAGGAACCGCCAGGCCGGCCCGCGGACCATGCTCTCGGCGATCAGGCCCGCGAGCGCGGCAAGGTCGACGATCACCCGGTCGAGCTGCGCCTCCACGGACCCGGGAGACGGGAGGCTGGCGGCATCGGCGCGGATCACCTCGGCGAGGGCTGCGAGATCGCGCAGCACCCCCGATGTCGAGCGCGAGAGGTACTGGCGGACAGCGCCCGCGCTCCGGCCGAGCGAGAGCAGCGAGCCGGCAAGGCCACGCTCGCCCTGCAGCGCCTGGCCGAGGATCTCGCCGAGCGGTGGATCGGGCACGGTGTCGGCGGGTGCCGGACGACCGACGCCGGAACGGAGGCCGGCGGCCACGACCCGCAGCCAGGCACCGTCGCCCGCAGTCGGCAGGGAAGGGTCCTCCCCCGCCCGCGCAGCGACGACCTTCGCCAGCCGCGTGGTCGCATCGGCTCGCTCGAGGTACCGCCCGACCCAGGTCAGCGCCTCCGCTGCGCGCGTCGGCAGTGAGTCGCGCAGATCGACCGAGTCGAGCGCCATCCGGGCGGCGACCCGCCCGGACGGCCGGCCGGGAACGCCGACGACCCAGACGTCCTTGACGACGCCTCGCGCAGCGCCGCGCGGCTGGGCGACGACGGGGATCGACTCGTCGACGACCCGGGCCACCCCGCCCGGGAGCACCTCGACGCCGTCCGGCCCGTGGACCGCGATCAGGCGAACGGTGACCTCACCGGGCTCCGGGCCGTTCGCTCCGAGCACCGGCGAGCTCGCGAAGCGCACGTGCTCCTGGGCGACGACGCGCTCGGGCGCGTCGCGCAGCAGCGCCCTCCACCGCGTCTCCTCGACGCCGTCGAGCCGGTCACCGAACACGGCTCGAGCCCCAGCGGCAACCTCCCGGCGGGGCGTCGTGTCGTGGAGCACGAACCGCCCGATGTCCGCCTCGACCTCGGCACGGGCCTGGGCGTCGCCGCACCAGATCGCCGGGATCGGAGCCAGTCGCAGCTCCTCACCCAGCAGGTGCCGCGAGCAGGCATCGAGGAACGGTTGGAGCCCGAGTGATCCCGCCAGCGCGGAGCCGAGGTGGTTCGCCATCCCGACCCGACCAGACCTGGCCGCGAGGGTCAGCCCGGGCACGCCGCCGACGACGCCGAGCTCCAACGGGTCGGCCGACGCATCGTCGAGCCGCCGGTACACGACGTCGACCGGCTCGAGCCCCTCGATCGAGTGGAGCCACACCCGCCCCTCGCGGACGACGAGGTCCTGCGGCTCGGCGAGGTGGTAGCCGAGGGTCGACGCGAGCAGTGCGTGCTCGACGTACGAATCGTGATCGACCCCACCCGTCAGCACGACGACGCGCGAGCGTTCCCGCTGCGAGGGCGTGGCGGCGGCGAGCGCGGCCCTGAGCACCGCCTCGAACGGCAGCAGCCGGGCGACACCGCCCGCACGGAACGGCTCGGGCAGCAGCCGCGACAGCACGGCCCGGTTGAGCATCGCGTAGCCGAGGCCGGCAGGAGCGTCGGTGGCATCGCGCAGCACCCGCCAGACGCCGTCCGCGGTGCGGACGAGATCGATGCCGTAGACGACGATCCGCGGCCCGGCCGGCGGTCTGGCGCCGATGAGCGGCAAGCGGTACGCGGCCTGACCGGCGACGGCCTCGACCGGCACGACGCCCTCCGCGAGCAACCGGCGGTCGCCGTAGAGGTCGCCGAGCACCGCCTCCAGGAGCAGCACCCGCTGCGCGATCCCCTGCGAGATGCTGTGCCACTCGTCCGCGCCGATCGCGATCGGAACCGGGTCGAGCTCCCACGGCCGGCTCGCGGCTGCGGTGTCATCGTGCACGAGGTGGGTCGACGCCTGCGCATCGAGCAGCCGGGCCGCGTCCTCGCGCAACCTCAGCAGCCGGTCGTCGCCGATCCCCGCGAATCCCGAAGCGACCGTTCGCCATGCGTCCGCGAGCTCACCAGCAGGTGTGACCGCCTCGTCGAAGCGATCCACCATGGGCCGGTAGCGGAACGGCAGGGGCTCACTCACCATCGAGAAAGTAGGCGGCTGCGATCTGGCCGTGGATCGATGCGAGCGCGAGCTGCGCCCGATCCATGGCCTTGTCGAGGCTGATGCCGTCGAGGGAGTCGAGGGACAACGCGGCGAGGCCTACCTCGGCACGCTCCGCTTCGGCGAGGACGGCCGGCGCCGCGGGGAGCGACTGCGCGGCCTGCGTGATGCGTCGCAGGTTCGCCGCGACCGAGCGGGGGAACGTCTGGTCGTGCAGCACGAAGGAGACGACAGCGTCGGGCGCGATGGGTGATCGCGTCGAGCGCTGGAACGCCTGGAACGCCGCCAGCGACCGCAACACCCCCATCCACTGCACGTCGTCGTACGTGGCGCGCGGCCGGTTTCCCGTCAAGAGGTCGGCCGCCCGGACACCGAGAACCCGTGTGGTCATGTCCGCACGCTCGATCGCCTGGCCGAGGCGGACGAACTCGTACGCCTCGTCGCGCAGCATCGTCGAAGTCCGTACGCCGTCGAGCCGCTCGCAGTCGGCGACGATCCGATCGAAGAAGCGATGCCGGCTGCGGCGGCGCACGCCATCCGAACGGTCGCTCGTGACGTACAGGTGCAGGTCGTTGACGACGCGCCACATCGTCTCCGGGATGACCTCGCGCACCGTCCTGAAGTTCGCCCGGGCCTGCACCACGCTGGCGACGACCGAACCCTGGTTGCCCTCGTCGGCGACGAGGAACTCCATGATCGACGTCTCGTCGGGCGTCTCGTGGGCACGGTCGAAGGCTTCGCGGCTGCCGGCGACGGCGAGCAGCGGCTCCCAGCTCGCGACGACGGACGTCGGCAGGTCGACGATCGTCTCGCTGTACGCCCGCAGGATCCTCGCCGCGCCCACCGCTCGCTCGAGGTAGCGGGCACCCCAGTAGAGATGCTCCGCGACCCGCGACAGGAGGGGGATCCGCGCCTCGGCCGGCGTCACGGCGCAGGCGCTCCCATCTCGACGATCCAGGTGTCCTTGCTGCCGCCGCCCTGCGAGGAGTTCACGATCAACGAGCCCGCCCGCAACGCGACGCGCGTCAGACCGCCGGCGGTCGCGTAGCTCGACTCGCCGGTGAGGATGAACGGCCGCAGGTCCACGTGGCGCGACACGATCTCGCCGTCGCACAACGTCGGTGCGGTCGAGAGCGAGAGGATCGGCTGCGCCACCCAGTTCCGCGGGTCGGCACGGATCGCATCGGCGCACGCCCGCAGCTCGTCCTCCGTCGATCGGTCGCCCATCACGATGCCGTAGCCGCCGCTCTCGTTCGCCGGCTTGACCACGAGCTCGGTCAGGTGCTCGAGCACGTACGTCCGCTCGTCCTCGTACAGGCACCGCCACGTCGGCACGTTCGGGAGCAGCGGCTCCTCGCCGAGGTAGAACCGGATGAGGTCGGGCACCCACGCGTAGACGACCTTGTCGTCCGCGACACCCGCGCCGGGCGCGTTGGCGATGCCGACGTTGCCGGCCCGCCACGCACGCATGAGCCCGGCGACACCGAGTGCGGAATCCGGCCGGAAGACCTCCGGGTCGAGGAACACGTCGTCGACCCGCCGGTAGATGACGTCGACCCGCTGCGCTCCTGCGACGGTGCGCATGTACACGACGTCGTCCTCACCGACCATGAGATCGCGGCCCTCGACCAGCGGCACCCCCATGCAGCGCGCGAGGTACGAGTGCTCGAAGTACGCCGAGTTGTACTGCCCCGGCGTGAGCACGACGACGTTCGGGGTGTTCCTGTGCTCCGGCGCGAGCGACACGAGCAGCTCGTACAACCGGTCGGTGTACCCGTCGACCGGCAGGATGCTATGCCGCTCGAACAGCTCGGCGAAGACCCGTTTCGAGATCGCGCGGTTCTGCAGCACGTAGCTGACGCCGGACGGCACCCGCAGGTTGTCCTCCAGCACGTAGACGGCGCCGTCGGCGTCGCGCACGAGGTCGGAACCGCTGATGTGCGCCCAGACGCCGAACTTGGGGCGCACGCCGCGGCACTCGGGGCGGAAGTTGACCGAGCCGGCGAGCAGCTCGGCCGGGAAGACCCCCTCGTGGAGCACGCGCTGTTCGTTGTAGAGATCGTCGATGAACATGTTCAGCGCCCGCAGGCGCTGGCACAGCCCGCGCTCGATGCGCCGCCACTCCTCCGCCTCGATGATCCGCGGGATCAGGTCGAACGGCCAGGCGCGGTCGATGCCGCGCCCGTCGTCGTAGACGGTGAACGTCACACCGGACGTGACGATGTCGAGATCGGCGAGATCCTGCCGCGCCTGGAGCTCGGACAGCCCCAGAGCGTCGAGCTGCTCGATGAGCGGTCGGGCTGCCGGGCGCGGCGTGCCGTCGGCCTCCAGCAGCTCGTCCCAGGGGTGGCGGAGGAGGAGATCGTCGACAGTCATCACGGTCGGAGACCTTCGTCAGCGATCGTGTCGCGTCCGTGTTCGCTCTGTGACGACTCCGTGAACCTGCTCCTGGCCGACCCGCGCACGGTCATGTCTGCAACCGATAACCGATGCCCCGGACGGTGACGATGAGTCGTGGCTCGTCGGGCTGGTCCTCGATCTTCACCCGGAGGCGGCGCACGTGGGCGTCGACGAGGCGGCTGTCGCCGAGGTACTCGTAACCCCAGACCCGCTCGAGCAGCTGGTCCCGCGAGAGGACGAGGCCGGCGTGGTCGGCGAACTCGCACAGGAGGTGGAACTCGGTCTTCGTGAGGCTCACCTCCTTGCCGTCCTTCAGCACGATGCCCTGCTCGCGGCGCACCTCGACGTCACCGAACGTCGCCACGTGGCCGATCGACGAGGCCGGGCTGGTCTCGTGGAGCTGCACCCGGCGGAGATGAGCGCGGATGCGGGCGGCGAGCTCCTTCGGGACGACCGGCTTCGTCACGTAGTCGTCAGCGCCGGCCTCGAGTCCGGCGACCATGTCGTACGTGTCGGTCTGGGCCGTCACGATGATGATCGGCACGATGCTGTTCGAGCGCAGCTGGCGGCAGACCTCGAAGCCCGACATGTCGGGCAGCCGGAGATCGAGCAGGACGAGATCGGGCTCGGCGTCCTCGAACATCTGCAGCCCCTCACGGCCCGTGGCGGCCTCGCGCACGTCGTAGCCTTCGTCCTCCAGCGCCAATCGCAGGGCGAGGCGGATCTGGTCGTCGTCCTCGATGAACAGCAGGGAGTGCACAGTGGGCTCGATTCCGATCGGTCGCCGTTTGTTACCGAAAGCGCACAATCCTCGCGTTCGGCCGTAACAAACGACCAGCAGTGTGACAGGTGTTCACGCTGCCCCGGTGAGGTGCCTCCCTCCCCCTGGTACCTCACCGGACAGCGAGATCGCTCGACGGGCATCGTCGGCCCTGAATGTATCGAGTGGAGATCCGTGCCCGCCTCGTCGTCGCCGAGTTCGACCGTTCCGCGCCGCTCCTCGACACCGGTGCAGTCCGACGACGGGTCCCCGGTTCGACCGTTCGACCACCGGTTGAACGGCAACCATGACCGCGGTTCGCGCGACCCGATCGACCACACTGGAGGCGTGCTGCGCCGTCCGTCCGTCCCGTCTCGCCGGTCCATCGGCTTGCGGGCACGAGCGACGCTCTTCTTCTCCCTCGCCGGGCTGCTGTCCGCGGTCGCGCTCGCATCGGTGACGTTCGCGGTCGCCCGCAACTACCTGCTCGACCAGCGCAAGAGCGCAGCCCAGGCGCAGACGCTCGTGAACGCGACCTTCGTGCGCGGCGAGCTGCGCAGCCGCCGCGACCAGGCCAACCTCGTCGTGCAGGCCGTGCCGACCGAGGGCAGCCGCGGCTTCGCGATCCTCCACCTCGATCCCGAGGACAAGACGTTCACGACCACCGGCCTCGGCGTGAACCAGACCGACATGCCGGAGGCGCTGCGGGCGAACGTCGAGGCAGGACGCAGCGGCATCCAGAACCTCGACCTCGACGGCGAGCCGTACCTCGTCGTCGGCGTGACGATCCGCGAGTCCGAGGCGCAGTACTACGAGGGCTTCCCGCTCGACGACGTCGAGCGCACGCTGCGGTTCATCGCCACGTCCGTCGCGATCGGCGCCGCGATCAGCACGCTCACGGCAGCCGGCATCGGGTGGTGGGCCAGCCGGCGGCTGCTGCGCCCGCTCTCCCGCGTCGCCGACGTCGCGACGAAGCTCGCGTCGGGCGGGCTCGACACCCGACTGCCACCCGAGGACGACCCGGACCTCGACCGCGTGGCTCGCTCGTTCAACGACATGGCCGATGCGATGCAGGCCCGCATCCACCGCGAGGCGCAGTTCGCTTCGGACGTGAGCCACGAGCTGCGCTCGCCGATCACCGCGCTCACGGCCGCCGTCGAGGTGCTCGACGCCCGACGGGCGGACCTGAGCGATCGCAGCCAGCAGGCGCTCGACGTCGTCGTGAGCCAGGTACGCCGGTTCGACCAGCTCGTGCTCGACCTGCTCGAGCTCTCCCGGCTCGACGCCGGCGCCCCCGACCTGCACGTCGAAGAGGTCGCGCTGCCCGATCTCGCCCGCCGAATCGCCGCTCGCTACGGGTTCGGGGACGTGCCGATCGAGATCGGTCCCGGTGCCGACCGGCCGATCAGCGTCGACAAGCGACGGCTCGAGCGGATCGTCGCCAACCTGCTCGACAACGCCCGTCAGCACGGAGGCGGGCCGCTGCGGATGACGCTGTCGAGCTCTTACGAGAACGACCGGCCGATGATCGAGCTGGCTGTCGAGGACGGCGGTCCTGGCGTCGCGATGAGCGAGCGGAACCGGATCTTCGAGCGCTTCGCCCGCGGCACCGCGGCGCGCCACCGCATCGGCACGGGGCTCGGCCTCGCGCTGGTCGCCGAGCACGCGCAGTCGCACGGCGGCCGGGCCTGGGTCGAGGACCGACCGGGTGGCGGGTCGCGCTTCGTCGTGTGCTTCCCGGTGAGCGAACGATGAGGCAGCGCGTCCTCGCGATCGCCGCCGGCTCGGTGATCGCGATCGTCCTCGCCGCGAGTTGCGGTGTGTCGGGACCGAGCGACTTCCAGGAGATCAACCCGGACGACCTCGCCCGCTCCGGCCTGCTCGACACGACGACCACGACGACCACGACGACGACCACGACGATCGTCTCGACGACGAGCCCGCCCGAGACGACCGCGACCACCGTGTTCGAGACGACCACCACGGTCGCGCTCGAGCCGGTCGCGCTGTACTTCATCGCCGGTAACCGTCTCACTCCGGTCGTGCAGCCGCTGCCGCGACCGGTGAGCGCGGCGCAAGCCCTGAGCGTGCTGCTCAACGGGCCCCCGACCGACAGCATCGGCCTCGGGCTCCGGACCGCCCTCTACGCCGACCTCGTGGTGTCCGTCGACGAGAGCCGAGGTGTCGCGACGGTCGAGTTGCTGGACGCCAGCGTGCAGCTCATCCCGGCCGACCAGCTCCCGCTCGCGTTCGGCCAGATGGTGCTCACGCTCGAGCTCCGCGGCATCGGCGCGGTGCGCTTCCGGATCGCCGGGACGGACATCGCCGTGCCGAAGGGCGACGGCTCGATCACGACCGCCGGCGAGACCGTCACGTTCGACGACTACCGCTCGCTCGCCTCCTGATTGGGTCGATCTCCGGCAGCATCTACGATCGCCGGCGATCGAAAACCCTGACTCGATCCCCGACATGCGTGGCGGGATGGCGGGGAACGAGATCTCCGACTCTTGACAAGCCGTTCCACGTCAGTAGCCGAGCCGCTCCACCCGCGATGCGCTCTGCTGCCAGTTCTTGTCGACGCGCACGAAGAGCTCGAGGTAGGTGCCCGGGGGGAGCTGGGCGCGTGCCGACTGACCGACCTGCTTGAGGATCTCGCCCTGCTTGCCGATGACCATGCCCTTCTGGCTCTCGCGCTCGACGATGATCTCGACGCGTATGCGGCTGCCCTCCCACTCGGTCACCCTGGTGGCGATCGAGTACGGCAACTCGTCCCGCGTGACGGCGAGCAGCTGCTCGCGTACGAGCTCGGCCACCCAGGTGTCGTCAGCGAGGTCGGTCGGCACGTCGAGCGGGAAGTACATCGGGCCCTCTGGCATGCGGGAGGCCAGGTGATCGAGGAGATCGGTGACGCCGTCGCCCGTTCGGGCCGACACGGCGAAGTAGGCCGACGCGTCGAGCGCGGCCACCGCGGTGAGCTGCTGGCCGATCTGCGCGGGCGTCGCCAGGTCGACCTTGTTCACGACGACGACGAGGTCCTTCGGCAGCTTCTCGGCGACCCACCGATCGCCTCGACCGAAGGGGGCCGTCGCGTCGATGATCAGGCAGGCGACGTCCACACCGTCGAGCGACTCGATCGCGGCCCGGTTCACGCTCTTGCCGAGCTCGGTGACCGGCTTGTGCAGACCGGGCGTGTCGACGAACACGATCTGCACCTCGCCACGGTTGACGACGCCGCGGATCGCGAAGCGGGTCGTTTGCGGCTTGTCGGAGACGATGCTCAGCTTCCGTCCGCACAGCGCGTTCAGCAACGTCGACTTCCCGACGTTCGGGCGACCAGCGAGCGTCACGAACCCCGATCTCCGGATCGGCTCCTTGGGCGGCGACTCCGTCACGATCGCCCGGTGCCGTCGCGCTGCGAGGTGCGATCGCGCCCGTCCTCAGCTGCCGGGCGGTCGTGGTTCATCTGCGCGGAGATCCGCACCTGGCGGATGCGGCGGCCGTCGACCTGCGCTGCGGTGAACAGCCACCCGTCGAACTCCACCGACTCGCCGGGCACTGGCACGTGGCCGAGCGTCCCGAACACGAACCCGGCCACCGTGTCCCAGTCCTCGTCGGGCACGTCGATCTCGAGCAGATCGTTGAGATCACCGATGCTCATGCCACCGTCGATCACGTAGTCGCCGCTCGGGAGCTGCACGACCTCGTTCGGCTCGATGTCGTACTCGTCGACGATCTCGCCGACCAGCTCCTCGAGGCAGTCCTCGAGCGTGATGATGCCGGCGATCCCGCCGTACTCGTCGGCCACCACCGCGAGGTGGAACTTGTCGGCCTGCATCTCGCGCATCAACCGCGCCACGGGCTTGTTCTCGGGGACGATCCGCACGGGGCGGACGATGCCGTTCAACCGCTGTCCGCCTCGTCCCTCGCGCTCGGCCTTGATGAGGTCCTTCATGTAGGCGAGGCCGACGACGTCGTCGTTGTCCTCACCACCGAGCACGGGCAGGCGGCTGTAGCCGTGCGCGATCGCGATGTCGAGCGCTTCGGTCACGGTGCTCACGTCGTCGACGGTGACGATGTCGGGCCGCGGCACCATCACCTCGCGAGCGACGGTGTCGCCGAACTCGATGATCGATTCGATGAGCTGACGTTCCTCGTGCTCGATCACGTCGTCGTCAGCAGCGGTCTCGACGATGCTCAGCAGCTCCTGTTCGGACACGAACGGCCCCTTCACCAGACCCCGCCCTGGGATGATCACGTTCGTCAACGAGATCAGGCCCTGCGAGATCATTCGCAGCGGTGGGAACGCCGTCAGCGCCGAGATCGGCCGGGCGGTGATCAGCGCGGCCCGCTCGGGGTGCAGGACGGCGTACGTCTTCGGCACGGCCTCGGCGAGCACGAAGAAGACGACGACGTTGAGGATGACGCCGACGAGGACACCGATCACGCCGAAGTTGCTGGCCACGATCCCGGTGAGCGTGGCCTGCACGGTCTGGCAGAGGTTGACGGAGAGGAGCACCGGGTTGACCCAGCGCTCCGGTCCCTTGACGAGGCGCAGCAACGCCTTGCCCGACTTGTGACCCTGGTCGGCGAGCGACGATGCCTTGGGCTTCGTCATCCTCGACAGACCCATCTCGGCCACCGCGAGGAAGATCAGCACGAAGAGCAGGAGGACGATCACGACGATCATCGCGTAGTCCGCCCCGGAGAACGTGGCTGCGATCATCGATCCGCGCTGTCGTTCGCGCCGAGAGCGTCCGGCTCGTCGACGTGGTCCTGGCGGAAGCCGGCGGGCGCCGGCCCGTGCCAGTGGTGCTCCTCGAGCAGCTCGCGCTCGCGTCGCTGCATGATCGCCTGCTCGTCGGGTTCGGCATGGTCGTAGCCGAGGACGTGGAGCACGCCGTGCACGAGCAGGAGCGCGAGCTCGTCGTCGAGCGTGCCGGCGTGGTCTGCCGCCTGACTTGCCGCCACGGGCGGGCAGATCACGACGTCGCCGAGCAGCAGCGGGAGATCACCGACGTCGACCGGTGCGCGATCAGGCCCGCGACTCATCCCGCCGGGGCCGGCGATGACCTCGACCTCGCCGGCGTCGATCGGGAACGCGAGCACGTCGGTGGGCCCAGCCTTGCCCATGTAGAGCTGGTTCAGCTCGGCGATCGCGTCCTCACCGACGTAGAGGACCGAGAGCTCGGCCAGGCCGCGCACGCCTTCGGAGTGGAGGACAGCGGTGGCGAGCTGGGACCAGCGTCCGATGTCGATCGAACCCTCGCCGAGCTCGTCGGCGCAGAACACCTCCGGCTCGCCGTCGCCACCGACCTTGCGCCGTCGTCCGAGGCGCGGGCGAGCATGGTGGTCACTCATCGAGACCTCGTTGGTCGGCCTCCGGGCTCCCACCGAACCGCTCGTAGGCGGCGACGATGTCGCCGACGATCTGGTGGCGAACGACATCGCTCTGGTTCAGGTGGACGAACGAGAGGCCCTCGATGTCGCTCAGGATCCGCTCGAGACCGACGAGACCACTGCGACCACCCGGTACGTCGACCTGCGTCGTGTCGCCGGTGACCACCACCTTGGAACCGAAGCCGATCCGGGTGAGGAACATCTTCATCTGCTCGGGCGTCGTGTTCTGCGCCTCGTCGAGGATGATGAAGCTGGCGTTGAGCGTACGGCCGCGCATGAACGCCAGCGGGGCGACCTCGACGGTCTGACGTTCGATCAGCTTCTGTGCCCCTTCGAGGTCGACCATGTCGTACAGCGCATCGTAGAGCGGCCGCAGGTACGGGTCGATCTTCGCCATGAGATCGCCGGGCAGGAAGCCCAGCCGCTCACCGGCCTCCACCGCCGGGCGGGTGAGGATGATCCGCTGCACCTGCTTGGACTGCAGTGCCTGGACCGCCATCGCGACGGCGAGCCAGCTCTTGCCGGTGCCGGCAGGCCCGAGACCGAAGGTGATGACGTTCTCGCGGATCGCGTCGATGTAGCGCTTCTGACCGGCGGTCTTCGGCCGCACGGAACGGCCCTTCGCGCCGCGCAGCACCTGGTCCGTCAGCACCTCGCTCGGGCGCTCGTCGGCACGCACCATGTCGATCGAGCGGGCGAGGCTGGCACCCTCGAGGTGCTGGCCCTGCTGGAGCACCGCGACCAGTTCTTCGAAGAGCCGGCCGACGCGTGCCGCCTCTGCGCCCTCGATCACGACCTCGTTGCCCCGCACCCTGATGTCCGTGCCGGGGAACGACGCTTCGATCTGCCGCAGGTGCTCGTCGCGCTGGCCGAGGAGCGAGGCCATCAACTGATTCGTCGGGACGATGACGGTCACATCTGTTCTTGTCTGGGTCATGCAACTCGCTCGAGAGGGCGGCAACGCCGCGGTACTGCTGCTCACCGTAGCGGGCGGCCGGGCGTGGCCCTCGCGCCGGTCAGCCGCGGCGCTCCGCGCTCCCACCGAACAGGCTCGCGGCCGCGAGGTCGGCCATCTGCCCGACTTCCTCGGACGGCTCCTCGTCGGCGATCGAACCGGCGAAGTCCAGCGCGTAGTAGCGCTGCACCTCGAGCGGCCGCAGTTCGGCCGTGCCGACCATCCGCCCCAACCGCAGCGCGAGCTCGGCGATGCCGCCGGTCTCGTTCGGTTGGTTCGACTCCGGCGCGTCGAAGATCAGCAACGCCTCGTCCTGCGCCTCGAGCGCCAGCGCGCCACGGGCGAGGCGGAGGATCGCGCCCTTCGCCGCGTAGTTGCGATCGACGACGGTCCACAGGATGTAGTGGACCTCACCCCGGGCGAGCCGCTCGGGGAAGTTGCGCTCGAGGTACGCCCGGCTGAGGTACCGGGTCGCTGCCACGTCGGTGGCGATCAGCGCCATCGCCACGGGCTGCTCGTCCGCCCAGACCACCCAGACGCGGTTGGAGACGTCCGAGACGGCGGCCTCGAACTCGGTCCGGTACAGCTGCTCGCGGGTCACCGCCTGCTCAGCTGTGCGAACGTATGCCCGCTCGTACAGCGCCCAGAGCTCGTCGAGCAGCGCGAATCCGGCCCGTGTGTGTCGTGTCACATACATCTGCGTCATACCTCGGTGTTTTCTTCGTCACCCCTAGTGAACCACTTGCCATGGTGCAGAACGTGCGTCGCGTGACAAGTTCTCAGGAACTGCGCGGCGTAGCCTTCCGACCACAGAAAGGACCGGACTGATCACCGCAATGGGCGAACACACCACGCAGCCGGAACCTGCATCGCCCCGACCGGGGCTTCCGTCACCACTCGCGTGGTGGTACTTCGCCGCGGGATCGCTCGTGGCGGTCCTCTCGATCGTCGTGCCGAGCGCCACGTTCCGCACGGTCGCCTACTTGTCGGTGATCGTCACCCTGGTGCCGGCGGCGGTGATCGGCGCCCGACGCAACCGCGCCAGCCGTGCGGTGTGGATGTTCGCCGCCGCGATGGCGGTCTGCTTCCTGATCACCGAGATCGCGGCGTCGTTCCGCAGCCCGGATCGGGCGATGATCGGTGCCGGCCTGTTCGAGGACCTGGCCCGCACGATGGGCGAGCTGCTGTACGTCGGCGTGCTGGTGGCGATCGTCCGCGTGCGGCGCGGCCGCAACGTGAGCACCATGGTCGCCGACGCCACGATCGTGGCGTGCGGCGCCTGGATCGTCTGCTACGTGACGCTCATCGACCCGACGCTCGCCCGCTCGACCCAACCGGCGTTGAACACGTACATCCAGGGCCTGTACCAGCCGATCGGCGTGGCCGTGGTGTTCATGCTCGCCGTGGTCGTGTTCGCCGAGACGTTCCGGCCGATCTCGATGTGGTTCCTCTCGACCGCGATCCTCGGTGCGCTGCTCGGCGACCTCGGCTACGCGCTCGAAGCGGCTGGTCACATCGACGCCGACTGGCTGATCGTCGCCGACTCGGGCTACATCATGGCCTACGTCAGCGCAGGGGCGATGTTCCTCCATCCGAGCGTTCGCTCGCTCACCGAGGCGATCCCCGTGGGTCACCTCCGGCCGCAGACGAACCGGATGCTGCTCACCACGGCATCGCTGATGCTGCCCGTCGCGGTGCTCGCCGTGACCGACGCGACCTCCGACCTCGATCGCGTCGTGCGGCTCGTGTCGGCCCTGGCGCTGTGCCTGGCTGTCACGCTGCGTGTCGCCAATGCGATCAGCGCCAACGAGCGGGCGCAGCGGGCACTGCTGCTGACCGCCCAGCACGATTCGCTCACGGGCCTGCCGAACCGGGCCCTGCTCGGCGAGCAGATCACCGAGGCGCTGCACGACGCGTGGCGCGAGGACATCCGGCCGACGGTGCTCTTCATCGACGTCGACCGGTTCAAGAACATCAACGACAGCCTCGGTCATGCAGTCGGCGACCAGGTGCTGCGGATGCTCGGACGCCGCCTTCGAGCCGCGCTGCCCCCGCACGTCCGCATCGGCCGGATCTCGGGCGACGAGTTCATGGCGCTCGATGCGACCGTGCGCACGATGGGTGAAGCGCTCGCGTTCGCCGATCGCGTCCTGTCGGTGTTCCACGAGCCCATCCATGTCGGCGCCGGCGACATGTACATCACCGCCAGCATCGGTGTCGCGGTGGCGAAGGCGAACGGCGCGGTGAGCGCCGAGGAGCTGCACCGCAACGCCGACACCGCGATGTACCGCGCGAAGGACGCCGGTCGGAACTGCGTCGCCCTCTTCGACGATTCGATGCACGAGCGGGTGACGCAGCGGCTGCAGACCGAGTCCGCGCTCCACCGTGCACTCGACCGACGCGAGCTCGCGCTGTACTACCAGCCGATCGTCGACCTGATGACCGGCGAGGTGACCGGGTTCGAGGCCTTGATGCGCTGGCACATGGCCGACGGCCGGGTGGTCTCACCTGCCGAGTTCATCCCGATCGCCGAAGAGACCGGACTGATCGTACCGATCGGCGCCTGGGCGCTGCTCGAGGCCCTGATGCAGCTGCAGACCTGGATCGAGGACGGGGTCTGCCGCCCCGACAGCTCGATGTCCGTGAACCTCTCCCCACGCCAGCTGCGCGACCCCAACCTGCTCTCGGCGGTCAGCGAAGCGCTCCTGCGTTCGACGATCCCCGCGTCGCAGCTGTGGCTCGAGGTCACCGAGGGCGTGATGATCAGCGAGCCGGAGCAGGCGCTGACGACGATGCGCCGCATCAGAGCGCTCGGTGCACGGCTCGCGATCGACGACTTCGGCACCGGCTACAGCTCGCTGAGCATGATGCGCCGGTTCCCGCTGCAGCGGATCAAGATCGACCGTGCCTTCGTCTCCGGCGTCGCCGACGACGACAGCGCACGCTCGCTCGTGCACACGATCGTCGCGATGGCCGACGCGCTCGGCCTCGACGTGGTCGCCGAGGGCGTCGAGAGCATGGCGCAGCTGCGAGTGCTCACGTCGCTCGGCTGCCGTCAGGCGCAAGGCTTCCTGATGAGCCCGCCGGTCCCGGCGGCGTCGATGCGAGCGACGATCCACCAGATCGAACGCACGACGTCCTGGTCCGGGGGCATGCAGCTCAGCTGGCCGGAGTCCTGACGGCGCGCGTCGAGCAGGCGGAGGTTCGGCCGGCCGTCTCCCGGAGTGCGATGATCGTGCGCACCGCGAGCTCGGCGCTCGTCGAAGGAGGACCGTGTCCCAGAGCACCGACACCCGTAGCAGCTGGCTGTCCAAAGAGGACATCGCGACCCATCGGGCGAGGATGCCTGTGGTGTACGTCGACGCCGTGCCGGTGCGGGTCGACGCGAACGGCACGGTGACGCGCGTCGGCACGCTGCTCGGCATGCAGCCCGACGGCTCGATCAGCCGGGCCGTCGTCTCCGGACGCGTGCTCTACGGCGAGCGGGTGCGCGACGCGCTCGTGCGCCACCTCGAGAAGGACCTCGGACCGGTCGCACTCCCCCACATCCCGCCCTCGCCCACGCCGTTCACGGTCGTCGAGTACTTCCCCGACCCCGACATCACGGGCTTCCACGACCCCCGCCAGCACGCCGTCAGCCTCGCCTTCGTCGTGCCGGTGGCCGGGGACTGCCGACCGTCCCAGGACGCGCTCGACCTCGTCTGGCTCACGCCTGAGGAGAGCCTCCGCGAGGACATCCGGAGGGAGATGAGCAGCGGTCAGGACCGCCTCGTGCGGATGGCGCTCGCCCACGTCGGGCTCCTCACCTGACGCAGACCACGATCCATCCGGGCGCGCCGGCATCGCTTTACGAACTGTAAAGCTCGACCGGAACATGGGATCATGGACAGGTCGCGCCGGAAGGAGGAGCAATGAGCCGCATCGTGACGGTCGGTGCCGCACAGCTCGGTCCGATCCAGCGCGACCATGGCCGCAAGGAGGTCGTCGAGCGCCTGATCGACCTGCTGCACCAGGCCGGCGACCACGGCGTTGACCTCGTCGTCTACCCCGAGCTCGCGCTCACGACGTTCTTCCCCCGGTGGTTCGTCGACGACATCAGCGAGGCGGACCACTGGTACGAGCGGTCGATGCCGAACGCCGACACGCAACCACTGTTCGACGAGGCGCGGCGGCTCCGCATCGGGTTCTGTCTCGGCTACGCCCAGCTCACGGACGACGGTCATCGCTACAACGTGCAGATGCTCGTCGAGCGCGACGGCTCCCACGTCGCCACGTACCGCAAGGTCCACATCCCCGGGCACGAGCACCACGAACCCGACCGCCCGTTCCAGCACGCGGAGCGCTACTACTTCGAGCCCTCACCTGACGGCTTCGGCGTGTGGCGGGCGTTCGGCGGGCTCGTCGGGATGATGATCTGCAACGACCGGCGCTGGCCGGAGAGCTACCGAGTGATGGGACTGCAGGGCGTCGAGCTCATCCTCTGCGGCTACAACACGCCGATCCACTACGTCCCCGACCCGAGCCAGGACATCCTGCAGGGGTTCCACAACGCACTCGTCATGCAGTCGGGTGCGTACCAGAACGGCACGTGGGTCGTCGGCGTCGCCAAGGGCGGCGTCGAGGAGGGCGTGGATTCGCTCGGCCAGAGCTGCATCATCGCCCCGTCCGGCCAGGTCGTGGCGCAGGCCCTGACGACGGACGACGAGCTGCTGGTCGCGCGCTGCGACCTCGACTGGTGCCAGCGCTACAAGGACACGTTGTTCGACTTCGACCGGTACCGCCGCCCTGAGGTCTACGGGCGGATCACCAGCCAACGCGGTGCGGAGGTTCCCACCTGATGACCACGGACATCGACATCGGCCAGCGCGCAGGGACGACCGAGGTCGGCTTCACGTTGAACGGCACCCCCGTCAGCGTGCGCGCCGACCACCCGCACCTGCTCGCCGCGTTGCGCGAGGAGCTCGGCGTCACGTCGCCGAAGGACGGGTGCTCGCCGTCCGGCCAGTGCGGCTGCTGCACCGTGATGATCGACGGCAAGGTGCAGATCTCGTGCACGTACGACACGGCGAAGGTCGCCGGGCGCGAGGTCGTCACGCTGGAGGGTGTCGACGAGGACGAACGCAGGCGCTACGCCGACGCGTTCGCGGCGTGCGGTGGGCTGCAGTGCGGGTTCTGCATCCCCGGCATCGTCATGCGCGCGAAGGCGCAGGTCGACAAGAAGGGCGCCGAGCTGCAGCGCGAGGACATGGCCCGCCACCTCGGCGCCCACCTCTGCCGGTGCACGGGCTACGTCAAGGTGCTCGACGCGATCGAAGCGGTGGCGCTCGGGAAGGAGCTCGTGCCGGCCGCGCCCGGCGGCATCGGGACGAGCGGTGCGAAGTACGAGGCGGCCGAGCTCGCGCTCGGCGACCGCGGGTACATCGACGACCTCCGCGTCCCCGGCATGGTCCACGGCGCACTGCGCCTGACCGACCATGCCCGAGCCGACATCGTCCGCATCGACACCACGCGGGCAGCGGCTGCACCCGGCGTGGTCTCGGTCCACACCGCGGCCGACGTCCCCGGCGAATTGAGAGCCGGGATCATCTACAAGGACTGGCCGATCTTCATCCCCGAGGGCGGCCGCACGTCGTACGCCGGTGACGTGCTCGCGATCGTCTGCGCGGAGACGAAGCAGCAGGCCCGCGCCGCGGCCGAGCTCGTCGACGTCGAGTACGTCGTGCACCGGCCGATCACGGATCCGGTCGCGGCCATCGACGATCCGGAACCGGCGGTGTGGGGCACCGACACGAACGTGCTCAGCGTGAGCGAGTACCGGCGCGGCGACGCCGACGCAGCGCTCGCGTCGAGCGCGCACGTCGTTCACGAGGTCTTCCAGACGCAGCGAGTCGAGCACGCGTTCCTCGAGCCGGAATCGACGCTGGCGGTGCCCGGCGAGGACGGCCGTCTCCACGTGTACTCCGGCGGTCAGGGCATCTGGGACGACCGCAACGACATCGCCGCGATCCTCGCCGTCCCGCACGACCGCGTCACCGTCGAGCTCGTCTCGAACGGGGGCGCGTTCGGGGGCAAGGAGGACATGAGCAACCAGGGCCAGACCGCGCTCGCGGCGTGGCTGCTGCAACGCCCGGTCAAGTGCACGCTGAGCCGCGAGGAGAGCTTCCGGATCCACGCGAAGCGGCACCCCATCCGCCTGGAGTACACGGCCGGGTGCGATGCCGACGGGATGCTCACGGCGCTGCGGGTGCGCGCGATCGGCGACTCCGGCGCGTATGCGAGCGTCGGGATGAAGGTGCTCGAGCGCGCCGCCGGCCACGCGAGCGGGCCGTACCGCTGGCACGCCCTCGACGTGCACGCCGTCGCCGTGCGGACGAACAACCCGGTGTGCGGCGCGTTCCGCGGCTTCGGTGCCAACCAGGCACAGTTCGCGATGGAGGGTGCGCTCGACCGGCTCGCGGAGCAGACCGGCATCTCCGGCTGGGAGATCCGCAAGCGCAACGTGATCCGCCCAGGCGACGTGTGGGGCCCAGGTCAGGTCATGGACGACGGTTGTCTCGGCGCCGAGCGCTGCCTCGACGAGATCAAGCCGCGCTACGACCAAGCGGTCGGGGCCGGCAAGGCCGTCGGCCTCGGGCTCGGGCTCAAGAACTCCGGTCTCGGCAACGGGTTCAAGGAGATCACGAAGGCCGTCGTCCGGTTCCGCAGCGACGGTCTCGTCGAGGTCCGCCACGGCTGGACCGAGATGGGCCAGGGCGTGCACACGGTCGCGCTGCAGGTCGCGGTCGAGGAGCTCGCGATCGACCCGGCGCGGATCATGGTCCTCGTCGACACGACGCGCGAGCTCGGCCTCGGGCAGACGACCGGTTCGCGCGGCACGCTCATGAGCGCCGGCGCGGTGAGGGCCGCGTCCGACGCGGCGCGCGCCGGTGGCTGCCAGGTCGACGTCGACTACGAGGGCGAGTACCGGGTCGACTGGACCACCAAGCTCGGCACGCCCGGCATCGAGCACCCGATCATCCACTCGACGTTCTCGTACGCCGCGCAACTCGTGATCGTCGACCGTGAATCGGGCGACATCGAGCGGGTCGTCGCCGTGCACGACGTCGGCCGCGCCGTCAACCCGATGCTCTGCGAGGGCCAGGTCGAGGGGTCCGTGCACATGGGACTCGGCTACGCGCTCACCGAGTCGTTCCCACACGATCCGGCGACCGGGTTCCCGGTCCCCTCGACGCTGCGCCAGCTCGGGATCATCCGGCCGAAGGACATGCCACCGATCGACGTCGTGCTCGTCGAGTCGCCACAGCCGAACTCGCCGTACGGGATCAAGGGCGTCGGCGAGATCGGGTTGGTGCCGACCGCCGGCGCCGTCGCTGCCGCGCTGCACGACCTCGACGGCGAGTGGCGGACGACCTTGCCGATGCGCCGCGCCGGGGCCGAATGATGGCGGGCCGGACACCGGGGCTCGTCTGCGGGCACCACCATCTCTACTCGGCACTCGCCCGGGGGATGCCGGCACCGCCCGTGCGCCCGACCGACTTCGTGTCCATCCTCGAACAGGTGTGGTGGCGGCTCGACGCCGCGCTCGACCTCGAGATGCTGCGCTGGTCGGCGATGCTCGGCGCCGTCGAGGCGCTGCGCTGCGGCACCACCGCGATCATCGATCACCACGAGAGCCCGAATGCCATCGAGGGCAGCCTGTCGGTCATCGCTGATGCGTGTGAGGAGGTCGGGGTCCGCGTCGTGTGCGCCTACGGCGTGACGGACCGCCACGGTGCCGACGGCGCGCTGCGTGGGCTCGCCGAGAACGAGCGCTTCGTCCGCTCCGGCGGGCGCGGCATGGTCGGCGTCCATGCCGCGTTCACGTGCAGCGACGACACGCTCGCGGCTGCCGCCGGGCTCGCCCGCGACCTCGGCGTCGGCGTGCACGTGCACGTCGCCGAGGGCAGCGTCGATGCGCAGGCCGGGGCGCGGCTCGCGGCACTTGCCGTCGACGACTGGTTGCTCGTCCACTGCGTGCACCTCGATCGCGCGCTCCCGGGCACGATCGCCCACAACCCACGCAGCAACATGAACAACGCCGTCGGGTACGCCCGACCTGCAGCACGGCCGAACAAGATCGTGCTCGGCACGGACGGCATCGGCGCGGACATGCTGGAGGAGTTCCGGCTCGCCTACGTCGCGCACCGTGCCGACGACGTGACGGCCTCACCCGAGACGGCGTGGAGCTGGCTCGAGCAGGGCTACGCGTTCGTACCCGAGGCGCGCGACGACGTGGTCGTGTGGAACTACGACCACGCCGACTCGCCGTGGCACGTCGCGTTCACGCCCGGGATGCGTGCCCTCGAGGTCACGCGCGGCGACGGCGAGGTGCTGCTGCGCGACGGTCTGCCGACGCGCGTCGACGTCGACGAGGTCTCTGGCAGAGCGGCCGAGCAGGCGCGCCGCCTCTTCGCACTGCTCTGACGGTCGGGACCCGACTGCCGTCTAACCTCGCCACATGGCCGCCCGCGCTGCGCTCTACCTCCAGGATGCCCATCCGATACGCGAAGGGATGGAGCTCGCGAAGTACGCCGAGGAGCGCGGGTTCGACGCCGTCTGGCAGGCGGATTCGCGGCTCGTGCGCGACGCGGTCGTGCCGATGGCAGCCTTCGCGTCGGTCACCGATCGGATCAGGATCGGCAGCGGGGTCATCGACTGCTGGACCCGCAACCCGGCCCGCCTCGCGTCGACGTTCTCGACGCTCGACGACCTGGCCCCCGGTCGGATCCTCCTCGGCATCGGTGCCTGGTGGGATCCGCTCGCGCAGAAGGTCGGCATCACTCGGAGCCACCCGCTGACGGTGATGCGCGAAGTCGTCAGCGCGGTACGGGCGTTGCTCCACAACGAGACCGTGACGTTCAGCGGCGACTACGTCCACCTGGACGGCGTCGAGCTCGACTACGTGTACCAGGAGCGCCGGCCGAAGGACGTGCCGATCTACATCGGCGCCACCGGGATGAAGATGATGGAGCTCGCCGGCGAGATCGCCGACGGCGTGGTCCTGAACTACCTCGTGTCGCCCGACTACAACCGGCGCGCCATGGAGCACCTCCAGGCCGGCCTCGACCGGAGCGGGCGCAGCCTCGCCGACGTCGACCGACCACAGCTCGTCGTGTGCTCCGTGCACGAGGACCGCGAGACGGCGCTCGACATGGCGCGCCTGATGGTGACGCAGTACCTCGGCCAGCAGCCGCACATCATGAAGGCCTCGGGCGTGCCGCAGTCGCTGCTCGACCAGGTCGGCGAGGTGCTCACCTGGCCGGCCACGCACGAACAGGTCGTCGCCGCGTCGAAGCTCGTGCCCGACGAGATCGTGCAGATGCTGACGGCGTCCGGAACCCCGGCCGATGCCCGGGCGAAGGTGGCGGAGTACGTGCGCGACGGCAGCACGTGCCCGATCCTCTATCCGCTCGGCGACGCGCGGGCGATGATCGACGCGTTCTCCGGACCGGAGTGGGCCGCGGCCGGCGGCGCATGACCTCCGCAGTCCCGGCCGGTTCCGAACGGACCCGCGCCGATCTCGTCGTCACCGGGGCGGAGCTGGTGGCGACGATGGACGGCGAGCGACGCGAGCTGCGCGGCGGCTGGGTCGCGATCACGGACGGACTCGTCTCGGCGATCGGTGCCTCGGCGGATTCGCCCCCGGCCGCGGCACGCACCCTGCGGGCCGACGGCTGCCTCGTCACCCCCGGCCTCGTCAACGCCCATCACCACCTGTTCCAGAACCTCACCCGGGCGTTCCCGCCGATGACGTCGGTGCCGCTCTTCGGTTGGCTGCAGGCGCTCTACCCACGCTGGCGGGCGCTCGACGAGGAGGCGGCTTACGTGTCGGCGTGGGTCGGACTCGCCGAGCTCGCGCTATCGGGATGCACGACGTCGAGCGATCATCTGTACGTCCACCCGCGGGGCGGCGGGGACCTGCTGTCGGCGGAGATCGCCGCGGCGAGCGACCTCGGCATCCGCTTCCATCCGACGCGTGGTTCGATGTCGTTGTCCGAGAAGGACGGCGGGCTGCCACCGGACGACGTGGTGCAGGACGACGACGAGATCCTCGCCGAGAGCGAGCTGCAGGTGCACCGCCACCACGACCGCGCCCACGGCGCGATGACGCGCATCGCGCTCGCGCCGTGCTCGCCGTTCAGCGTCACGAGAGGACTGATGGAGCGCAGCGCCGAGCTCGCCGAGCGCCTCGACGTCCGGTTGCACACCCATCTCGCAGAGAACGCCGAGGACGACGAGTTCTCGTTGGCCACGTTCGGGTGCCGACCGGTCGAGTACTTCGAGCAGGTCGGGTGGTGCACGGATCGCACCTGGGTCGCGCACTGCGTGATGCCGGACCCGGACGAGATCCGCCGGCTCGGCGCTGCCCGGGTGGGTGTCGCGCACTGCCCGAGCTCGAACCTGATCCTCGCCTCGGGCATCGCGCCGGTCGTCGACCTGCGCGCTGCCGGGGTCAAGGTCGGTATCGGCGTCGACGGGTCGTCGTCGGCCGATTCGGCATCGATGTGGCTCGAGTCGCGCCAGGCGATGCTGCTCGCGAAGCTCCGCAACGGCGCCGGCGGTGGCTCGGCGCGCATGGCGCTCGACTGCGCCACGGTCGGCAGCGCCGGCTGCCTCGGTCGCGAGGGTGAGCTCGGCGAGCTCAGCGTCGGCCGCGTGGGTGATCTCGTGGCGTGGAAGCTCACCGGACCCGCGTTCGCCGGCGCGATCAGCGACCCGATCGAGGCGTGGTTGCGGTGCGGACCGATCGGCGCCCATCACACGGTCGTCGCCGGCCGGGTGATCGTCGAGGACGGGGAGCTCACGAGCACGAAGGTCGACGAGATGCTCGCGACGCACCGCGAGATCAGCACCCGCTTCCAACGCCCCTGACCGGAACCGGCGGGCATGGGCCTGTGGGTGGTCAGCTGATCAGCGGGAAGTCGTGGTCGGTGAGCCAGTGGCGGCCGACGTCCTTCGTCGGCTGCCAGCGCTCGACGAGCCGGGCCCCGGTCGGATCGTCAGCCGTCACCTGACCGAAGTCCTCCGGCGTCGGGCCGATCTTGTCGGCGTGGTGCTGTAGCGCCGCCACGTCGAAGCCGTAGACCTCGGCAGCGGCCAGGCCGACCATCCGACGGGTCTCGTCGATCGGGATGTCGTGGAACGTCTTGCGCAACCACTCGCGGGTGTTCGGCCACGTGCCCTCGGGGTGCGGGAAGTCGTTGCCCCACAGGATGTTGTCGACGCCGATCTCGTAGCGCATGCCGAGCTCGCGCCGCTTCGTGTTCGAGGCGCCGATGAAGCAGTTCCGGTCGACGTACTCCGACGGGAGCATCGACACGGCACCGCCGAACGGGTTCGCGCCGAGCTTCTCGGTGCCCTTCTGGCCGAGGAACAGCCGGTCCCAGAACCACAGCAGTGCGGGCAGCCACCAGCACCCCGCCTCGGTGACGCCGAACATGAGTCCCGGGTGGCGTTCGAAGACCCCGGACCAGAGCATGAACCACATCGGCCGCGCCGGCCACCACGTCACCTCCGTCACGTAGATGCCGAGGTGGTCGCCGTACTCGCTGCGCGCGGCCGGACCCGAGTGCGTCGCGATCGGCATCTCGAGGTCCTCGCACAGCGCCCACACCGGCTCGTAGCGGCGGTCGTGGTACGGCGCCTGGTCGACCCACATCGCCGGGATCATCACCGCCGCGAGGCCGCTCTCCTTCGCACGGCGGATCTCGGCGAGCACCTGATCGAGCTCGGCAGTGATCGGCACGAGCGCCACCCCTCGCCGCCGCTCCGGGCTGTGCGCGCAGAGCTCGGCGAGCCAGCGGTTGTGCGCGATCGCGCCGGCCAGCCCGAGCGCGGGATCCATGTCGCCCGACATGCCGAGCCCCGCACCGAACGGGACGCACGTGCGGCTCTCGACCGCGTCGGCATCGGGGAAGATCACCTCGCCGGCAACGCCATCTCCGTCGAGCTCCTGGTCGCGCCGCAGCCCGTCCCAGCCGCCGCGCAGCGCCTCCTCGTGCTCCTCGAACCAGCTCTTGGCGAAGCTTTCGTTGCGCACGCCGAGCTTCGTCATCGCCTCGAGCTGGAGGTGGCGCTCACGGAGGAAGTCGTGGAACTGCGGATGGAACCGCGCGTCGAGGTAGGCGCGGTAGTCCTCCGTCGGCAACCCGGCGTGGCTGTCGGCGGAGACGATCAGGTACGGGTCCATGGCGGTCCTTGTCGTCAGCCGGGCACGGCCCGGAGGTAGGTGGGGTTCGTGCGGGCGAGCATCGACGCAGCTCGCGCTCGGATCTGCTGGTCGGTCCGCTCGCTCGGCGGCTGGATCCAGAAGTCACCGCTCCGCAACGCGTCGACGACGCGGCCGGCGACCTCCTCGACCGGCGTGTACGCGATCTGCACGCCGGCCGCGGACATCTGTGCTTCGAGCGCCTCGACCGTCGTGTACGGCGTCACCCGCTGGCGCCGCTTCGCGAAGCGCTCGGGGCGGGTCCGCCACGACTCGAACAACCCGGTGCGGAGCATGTGCGGACCGGGGAACAGCACGGACGCACCGACCTTCGCGCCGATCTCCTGGAGCTGCCCGTAGAGGCACTCGGTGAGCGTCACGACCGCGGCTTTCGTCGCCGAGTACTGCGGCGTGCTCGGAAGCGGCGCGACACCGCCGTTGCCTGACGACGTGTTCACGACGTGCCCCTCGTCGTCCTGGGCGAGCATCACCGGTACGAACGCGTTGATCCCGTGCACGACGCCCATCACGTTGACGGCGAGCGCCCAGCTCCAGTCGTTCAACTCGTGCTCCCACATCCGCCCTTCTGCGCCGGCGCCGATGCCGGCGTTGTTGCACACGACGTGCACGACGCCGAAGAGCTCCAACGTCCGGTCACGCAAGGCCTCGACCGATGCGTAGTCGCTGACGTCGGTGACGACGCCGCGCACGTCGAGCCCGGCGGCGCGCAGCTCGCGTTCGGCAGTCTCGAGCAGGTCGGGTTGGACATCGGCGAGGACGACCCGCATGCCCTCCTGTGCGAACCGCTCGCCCATCGCCCGTCCGAGCCCTCCCGCTCCCCCGGTGACGACGGCGACGCGTCCGTCGAGTCGTTCCATCAGTCGGCACCGACGACGGAGAGGTCGTCGTAGCGCTGGTGCACGAAGGGGCGGACGTACTCGCCCGGAACGGTCTCGTGCAGCACACCACGTTGCGAGCTCGAACGCTCCGCCAGTTCCACGAAGCGCAGCGAGCGCACGGGCAGGTCGACCACGGGATCGAACCGCGACTCGCGCAAGGTCACCGTGCCGTCGACGCGCCACGCCGAACGGGTCTTCTCGTCACGGTGGCAGTACACGAGCCAGGGATCGCTGTCGAAGCCGGTGCCCGCGGGATCGAGGAGGAACTTGAAGTAGAAGTCGGTGCGGCGACGGTCGGGCGTGGGCGGCAGCTCCTCGACGACCGTGCCGTCGACCTCGACGAACGTGACCCCCATGCGGGTGAACGCGCCGCGTACGTGGTCGCCGTCGCGCACGAGCGACACGTCGGCGAGCTTCTTCGGCTCGCCGAACGTCTCCCGACCACCGACCACCGCCTGTTCGGTCGTCATCGGCATCACGAGCGGGTACCCGCCGACCATTCCGTCGTGGACCGCCTCGACGGCGAACGTGCCGGCACCGAACGGCGGCCGGCCGCGTCCGATGTCCACCGTCGCGAACGTCACGCGTACGAGCGGCTCGGCCGACGGCACGAGCGGCCGAGGCAGGACGGCGGCGATCGCCTCGGGATCCGTCTCGTAGACGGCGGTGAGCGTGGTGGCCCACGTCTCGACCGATGTCGCTTCGAGCTCGCGGTTCCTCAGCTGCTCCTCGGAGCGTCCCCCGTACCTGATCCGTCCCATCGGTCCCCTTCCCCTTGCCGGCATGCCGGCCCCGCGCCGCGAGTCAGCCCGCAGCTGCTCCGAACCCGGCGAGTGCCGGGCACTTCTCTGCCACCATCGGCACGTCGCCGCGCCGCAACGGCACGTCCACATCGCCCACACGAGGGCCGACGCGGGCAGCAATCGGCGCCAGCGCGGCGAGATCGAACCCGTAGGTCCTCGCCGCGTTGCCACCGAGCATCGCCGCGACCTCGCCGTGGTCGACGCCGGCGAACGCGGCCCGCAACGCTTCGAGCGTGTACGGGAAGCTCGCCTCCTTGTGCGGGTAGTCGCTCCCCCACATGATCTTGTCGACGCCCACAGCCGCCCGCAGGGGCACCTCCGCCGGGCGGATGAAGCTCGCTCCGACATGGCACTGGCGGGCGAAGTACTCGCTCGGCTGGAGCGGGAGCTTCTCCATCACGGGCATGCCCCACACGTGCTCCTGCGAGCCGACGGCAGTGCGCATCCTGGTGAAGAAGTAGTCGAGCCGGGCGAGCTCGTCCGGGATCCATGCCGTTCCCTGCTCGGTGAACACGACCTGCAGATCCGGATGCCGTTCGAGCGCGCCGGAGACGATGAGGTGGGTGAACGCCCGATGCGACCACCACGTCACCTCGAGCAGGAAGACGACCGGATCCTCGGGCGTGTCACCCATCGGCGGACTCGCGCTGCCACCGTGGTGGTTCACCGGCATGCCGAGCTCGGCGCAGACCGCGAACAGCGGGTCGTAGTAGTCGCCGTCGAACAGCTGCGGCAGTCCGGCGCCCGGCGGGACGCCCGGGAGCAGGACGCCGCCGGTGAGTCCCGCGTCGCGTGCCCAGCGGACCTCGGCGACCGCGGCGTCGATGTCGTGGAGCAGGATCTGGCAGATGCCGGCGCGTCGGCCGGGCGTCTCGGCGCAGAAGTCGGCGAGCCAGCGGTTGTGCGCCTTGAGCCCGGCCCAGCGACGGTCGAGATCGCCGGCATCGAGCGCCGGTGGTTGCAGCGTGAGCGAGGCCTTCGGGAAGAACGGCGGGACGGTGTTCGGGAAGATCACCTCGGCGACGATGCCGTCCTCGTCGAGCTCGTGGAGGCGGCGCGCCGAGTCCCAGTTGCGCGGCCCATCCGGGCCCTTGAGGTCCTCGTAGGGCAGTTCGTAGCCGGCGGCCCACTCGTCGAACTCGGCGTGCAGACGTCGCTCCAGGTACGGGCGGTAGCCGAGGAGCTCACCACCGGCATGGCAGTCGGCCGAGATCACCAGATAGCGATCGTTCGGATCCACGGCAACACCTCGACTGCTCGTGCGTATCGCACAGCGATACACTCGTCCCCCTGAGTGATACATTGTCCACGGAGGCGCGATGGCTGTCAAGACGATCCAGGCGGTCGACAACGCACTGCTCGTGCTCGAGCAGCTGTCCCGCGATCAACCCGCCGGCGTCACCGCGCTGGCACGGTCGAGCGGCCTCGACAAGATGGCGGTGCAGCGCGTCCTGGTCACGCTGCAGGACCGGGACTGGGCCCGCCAACTCCGCCCTGGCGGGCCGTGGGAGCTCACCGCGAAGGCGCAGCGGCTCGGCGACCGCGCCCTGCCTTCGCTACGTGAACGGGCGCGGCCGCACCTCGAGACCCTCGCCGCCCGCAGCGGTGAGACCGTCCTGCTCTTCGAGCGCGTCGGCGGGCGTCTCGTCGTGCTCGACGGGGTCGACAGCGCGCACCTCATCAGGATGACGGTGCCGATCGGGACCGAGGTGCCGCTGACCCGCACGGGCGGGCTCGACGCCTTCCTCGACGCCGACGAACGGGCGTCGCTGCCGGTGGGCCCGCTCCCCGTCTCGGCTCGCAGCATCGCTGCGACACGACGGGCGGGCTACTTCGTGATCGACGGCATGTACCCGCACGCGGTCGCTGTCGGTTCGCCGCTGTTCGATGCGCGCTCGCAGGTCATCGGTTCGGTGCTGGTGGTCGGCCCGCGCGAGCGGCTGCCCCGCTCGTCGTACGTCGACATCGGTGGGCTCGTGCTCGCGGCAGCAGCAGCGATCGGTCAGTCGGCCCCCGCGGCGGCCTCTACGGTGGCGGAATGAGTGCCGACCCGCCGCAGCTGCACGAGTCCCTGATCGATCTCGCGTTCCTGCTCGGCACGTGGAGCGGGCCCGGCCACGGCGAGTACCCGACGATCGAGCCGTTCGACTACCTCGAGACCGTGACGTTCGGACACGCCGGCAAGCCGAACTTCGCGTACACGCAGCGAACGGTCGACGCGACGAGCGGTCTCCCGCTGCACGCCGAGGCGGGCTACCTGCGGCACCCGAGCCCGGGGGTCGTCGAGCTCGTCATCGCCCAGCCCTCCGGCATCGTCGAGGTGCAGGAGGGGACCTTCGAGATCGCCGCCCACGGCGGCCGGTTCGAGCTCCGGTCCCGCGCGATCGCCTCGACGACCACGGCGAAGCAGGTCACCGAGGTCGAACGCAGCGTGCTGGTCGACGGCGACGAGCTCTTCTACACCCTGCGGATGGCCGCTGTCGGGCAACCGCTGACGCATCATCTCGAGGCCACGTTGCGACGTGAATGACGGCGCCGCGACGCGGGGGCGTGCGTCCCTACCTACCAGTAGGTAGGCTTTCACGATGCACACCTCCGCCCTGCTCGCCGAGCTCGAGCCATGCGCTGACGCCCTCCTCCAGCGTCACCTCGCGACAGCGAAGGAGTGGTTCCCGCACGAGATGGTCCCCTACAGCCGGGGACGCGACTTCGAACCGGGCGAGGAATGGTCGACGTCCGATTCCGACCTCGGCGGGGCAGAGCTCCCCGATGCCGTCCGCAGCGCGCTCTTCGTCAACCTGCTCACCGAGGACAACCTGCCGTACTACTTCCGCGACATCGAGCGGATGTTCGGCACCGACGGCGCGTTCGGCACGTGGGTGCGGCGCTGGACGGCCGAGGAGGGTCGCCATTCGATCGCGATCCGTGACTACCTGATCGCCACCCGGGCGATCGACCCGATCGCGCTCGAACGCGGCCGCATGGCACAGGTGTCGGGCGGCGAGGCGCCGCAGCCGTCGTCGCCGCTGATCGGCATGGTCTACGTGTCGCTGCAAGAGCTCGCCACCCGCATCAGCCACCGCAACACCGGCAAGATGCTCGGCGACCGCGCCGGCTACGAGATCATGGCCCGCGTCGCCGCCGACGAGAACCTGCACTACCTCTTCTACCGCGACCTCACGAGCAAGGCGCTCGAGCTCGACCCGTCGGCGACCGTGATCGCGATCGAAGAGGTCGTGCGCACGTTCGCCATGCCGGGTACGGGCATCCCCGGCTTCGACCGCCACAGCACGCTGATCGCGAAGGCGGGCATCTACGATGCCGCGCTCCATTACGAGCAGATCCTCGTCCCGGTGGTCATGAACCACTGGCGGGTAGCGCAGCTCGAGGGGTTGTCGGCCGAGGCGAACGTCGCCCGCGACAAGTTGATCGAGCGGATCGAGCGCATCGGCCGTCTTGCCAAGACGCTCGCCCGCCGACGCGAGCGGCACGCGCAGAACAACTAGCCCTCAACCGAGCCCGGCGCGGCGTGCCGGGCTCGATCCGCTGCTCACCGCGGAGCCGGCGTGACACCCGCCGGGAGCCGATCGAGCAACACGGCGCTGACCCACAGCTCGTCGAGGTGCAACGTCGAACGGATCCGCACGACCCGCTTCGGCTCGTCGATCGCCCGCCCGCACATCGACAGGGCCGCCTTCACCGCGTCCTCGTCGGAGGGCAGCACCATCGGCATCCGCGACCGGCGCACGCCGGCGGGTCCGGCGGTGAAGCAGTTGACGTACGTCTTCTGCCAGTCGATCTGCCGGGCGACGGCGACCGTCGTGAAGTCGGCGAGCCCGATGCCGAGCGCGTTCCCGTGGCTGGCGTCGGTCAGTCCGAGGACGACGATCGTCGCCACGGCCGCGTCACCCTCGAGCCCGTGCACCCAGTAGCGCCCGGTGACGTTCGGGTCGAACCCGACACCGCTGATGTCCTTGCCCATCCGCTCGACGATCAGCACGTCGATCTCGTCGAACGGGAGCCGTGGCACGAGCGACTTGGCGAGCTCGGTCAGCTCGAGCTCGGCCGCAGCGCCGATCTCGGAGCCGTCGAGCGCGGCCACCTTCACCACCGCGCCGCCGGCGTTCTCGATCGTGGCGACGCCACCGAGCAGCCGGCCGGTCCCGCGCAGCGCGGCGATGCCGTCGAGCAGCCGGTCACGCATCGCCACCGGCCCGCACGAGTGGATCTGCGCGGCGCCGGGCTGCTTGCCGAAGCCGACGACGGACATCTTGGTCAGGCCGCTCTCGATCGGCCCCTGGAAGCACGTGTGCGGCTTGACCCGGTTGACCGGGAAGATGAAATCGGCGGCAGCGGCATGCGTGTCGAGGAAGAGCCGCATCCCCGCGGCCGTACTTGCGATCTCGACGGTCTCCATCGTCGCCCGGATCTCGGCGCCCACCGTGTCCTCGGTGATGCCGTAGTCGCGCAGCACCTCGAGCTGCCCCTCGGCGACGGCGCCACCATGGCTGCCCATCGCCGGCACGACGAACGGCTCCGCGCCGACGGCGCGCAGGCCGCGGATCGCGCCGGCGAGCATCTCGACCCGTCCCGTCAGCCCTCTGCTGCCGGCGCCCACCGCGACGGTCGCGCCGACGGCGGCGCCGGTGAACCGTTCGGTGACGGCGCGCTCGACCGCGGTGCCGACGTCGTCGACCGTCGTCGTCTCCGCCGCGCTCAGGAGCACACGGTGGAGCTCGGGGATCTTCAGCGACGGGTCGAACGGGAGCCGCACGCCCTCGAGGAGGGCGGCGAAGCCGTCGGAGGGCTCGGTCATGGCGATGATTCTGCCGCGCTCAGCGGCGATCGCCCGCGAGCGGGCGTACCGAGTCAGTCGTCGATCTTGTCGATCGCGTCCTTTGCCTTCTCGGCTGCTGCCTCCACCTTGTCGGCGTGCTCTGGGCCGACCTTCTTCTCCACGACGTCAGCGACCTTGTCGACAGCGCCCTTCGCCTTGTCGACGGCGACAGCTGCCTTCTTCTTGTCCTTGCCGATCAGACCCTTGACCTTGTCGAGAAAACCCATCGGGCGTACCTCCATCAGTCGTGTGCGCTCATCATGTCACCCTCGCCCCGCGATCCGGGCGACTTCACGTTCCCGGTGCGTCAGAGGAAGTAGCCGGTGACGTCCAGGACGAAGTCCGTCGTGCCGCCGCCGCCACAGATCACGGTCAGCTGGCGGGTCGCGTTCAACGTCGCCACGACACCGTTGTTGAGGATCTGTCCGGCCGCCCACCAGTTGACCATCGCAGCGCCGATCGTCGTGTCTCCGCCCGGGTTCAACAGGAGGAACCCGGACCCGACGGTGTTCACGACCGTGAGGTTGCAGGCGACCGCGGTGGCGCGGGGCGGCACGATGTCGCTGGTGACGACCGCTCCGGTGGAGAGGTTGCGCTGGTCGGCAACGGAGATCAGCCGGTTCGCCCCGTTGGCGAGCGGTCCGGGTGTCGGTGCGGCAGCTCGCGAGTCGTAGACGCGGGCCGGGGTGATGGCGTGGAACGCGCCCGAGCTCGCCGGCCCGCTCAGCTTGCGCCACACACCAGGCGTGCCGGTGGCCGTGCAGTACCAGAGGTCGCCGTTGGCATCACAGATCAGCTCACCCTTGGTGTGCGCGTCGCTGCGGGCGGGGCCGGCCGCTCCCTCAGCGAGGAGCTCGACGTTCGACTTCAACCCCTTGAACAAGCCGCCGATCGAGGTCGTGCCGCCACCGGCGCCGACGACGCCGTAGCCCGTGTTCGCGGTGAAGCCGTACATGCCGTTCGCGACCGTGCGGAACGAGTACCCAGCGACGGCGGCCGGGAAGTTGGACGAGCTCTGCACGTCGACGGCGAAGCCCGCCGACGTGTCACGGGCGACGAAGATGTTCGCCGCCGCCTTCGTGCCGGGGAACGTGCCGTCGACCTCGGGCGGCAGGGAGTTGGTGTAGACGAGCGCGGTGGTGTCGCGCTCGGTGTTCGTCGTGGCGTTCGTCTGGGCGACGACCATGGGATCGCCGTCCGCGGCAGCCGCGACACCGGGCTTCGTGACGATGCTCACGGCCGCGCCGGCCGCAGCGGCACCGGCGAGCTTCAACATGCCCCGGCGCGACGAGACCCGTGCTTCGTCAGCCCTTTCGTCAGTCCCTTCGGCAGCCCCTTCGGCAGCCGCTGCAGGGCGGCTCGCGCCGCTCATCCGACCGACCAGCGCGGTGAGCTCGGCGACTCGTGCCTCCAGCTGTTCGATCCGTTGCGTGCTGTCCATCTGTGGGCTCCGATCGGTCTCGTGACAACGCGAAACCTTAGGAGACGCAGTCGCTCGGCTCGCGCCTTCGCAGGCGGTGGCGGACAGGGTCGAGATCGCGGCTACGCGGCCCGGCGCCGGGACGATCCGCCGATGCGCAGCTCGGGCGGGAGCAGCACGAGCCCCGCTCGCGGGCCGTCGGCGACTCGGGTCAGCAGCTGGTGCACGGCAGCGTCGGCGATGGCATCGAACGGCTGCACCACGCTCGTCAGCGAGATTTCGAGGAACTCGTCGGCCGACGTGCCGTCGAAACCGACGACCGCGACGTCATCCGGCACGCGCACGCCGAGGTGCGCCATCGCCCACAGCGCGCCGAGGGCCATGTCGTCGTTCGAGGCGAAGATGCCGTCGACACCGACCTCGATCAGCTCGCGGGCGCACCTGCTGCCCGAGCCACGGCGGAAGTCGCCCGCCGCGATCAGCCGCTCGTCGATCAGGCGACCGTGGCGCTCGTGCGCGGTCCGGTAGCCACGCAGCCGCTCCCGGGCATCGGCGCGCCCGAGCAACCCGGCGATGAAGCCGACACGCGCGCAACCCTGCTCGAAGAGGTGCTCGACGGCGACGACGCTCGACTCGAAGTTCTCCACGTCCACAGCGTCGACGTCGCGCCGAGAGGGATGCGTGCCGATCAGCAGCGTCGGCAGATCCGAAGCGAGCAGCTCGTCGATCCACGCCGTGCCGATCCCGATCGCGCTGACGAGGGCGCCGTCGATGAGCCCGTCGCGCAGGATCCGTTGCACGTGCCCACCCGGCTCGTCTGCTGCCAGGTGCAGCATCAGCCCCTGGTCTGCAGCGTTCGCTGCGCGACCGACAGCGTGGGTGACCGACGCACCGTACGGATCGATCCGCAGGTCTGCGGTCGGGATCACGAGGCCGATCACGCCCGAGCGGCCGCCGGCGAGGTGCTGTGCGGCGCGGTTCGGGCGGAACCCGAGCGAATCGGCGATCAGCCTGACGCGCTCGCGCACGTCGTCGCGCACGCCTGGTCGACCGTTGATCGCCCGCGAGGCAGTCGCCGTGGAGACGCCGCTCAATCGGGCGACATCGTCGAGCGTGACCTGCTTTGCCACGGCGGGCCTCCGTTGATCTGCAAGCGCTTTCATGATAGAAGAAACTTCGCGGACGGTCAACGATGAAGGGATCCGCCGGTGCGCGACACACCCATTGCTGCAAGCGCTTCCATCACGCACGCCGGCAGGCGCTTCCCTGCCGGCTTCGTGTGGGGCTCGGCGACGTCGGCGTTCCAGATCGAAGGCGGCGCCGGCGACGGCGAACGCGGCGAGAGCATCTGGGACCGCTTCTGCGCGACGCCGGGCACGATCGCCGACGGCTCCGACGGCACCACGGCATGCGACCACGTCGGTCGGTGGCGCGGCGATGTCGAGCTGATGCGCGAGCTCGGTCTCGGCGCCTACCGTTTCTCGATCTCCTGGCCGCGCGTGCTGCCGGCGGGGTGCGGCGCGGTGAACGGGCGCGGGCTCGACTTCTACGACCGGCTCGTCGACGAGTTGCTCGCCGCGGACATCACGCCCTACCCGACGCTCTACCACTGGGACCTGCCGCAGGCGCTCGAGGATGCGGGCGGATGGCCGACCCGTCAGGTGCCCGAGGCGTTCGCCGACTTCGCGGAGATCGTGGCGGGCCGGCTCGGCGATCGGGTCGAGCACTGGACGACGATCAACGAGCCGTTCGTCGTCGCGAACCACGGCTACCTCACGGGCGAGCACGCGCCCGGGCGCAGCTCGCTCCGGGACTCGCTCGCCGCGAGCCATCATCTGCTCGTCGGCCACGGCATGGCGATGGAGCGAGTGCGCGCCGTCGCTCCCGGCGCGAAGGTCGGGATCGTCCTGAACTTCACACCGTCCGAGCGGATCGGTGACTCCCCCGCGGCCATCGACCGGCAGCGCATCATCGACGACATCGAGAACCGCTGGTACGTCGAGCCGCTCGCCGGCCTCGGGTATCCCTCCTCGACCGCGGAGCGCCTCGGATGGGACCGGTCCGAAGTGCTCGACGGCGACCTCGAGCTCATCGCCCGTCCGGTCGATCTGCTCGGCGTGAACTTCTACACGTGCCGGCGTGTCGGCGCATTCGAAGGCGAACGGCAGCTGCCCGCTCCGCCGAGCACCGCGATGGGCTGGGAGATCGATCCGGCGTCGTTCGGCTCACTGCTGCGCACCTTGCACGAGCGCTACCACTTCCCGCGCTACGTCATCAGCGAGAACGGGGCGGCGATGCCGGACGGCATCCGCCGCGACGGCCGGATCGACGACCTGGATCGGATCGAGTACCTCCACGACCACCTCGCGCAGGTGCACGACGCCATCGCCGACGGCGTGCCGGTCGACGGCTACTTCGTGTGGTCGCTCCTCGACAACTTCGAATGGGCGCATGGCTACCGATACCGGTTCGGCATCGTCGAGGTCGACCCCGCGACGCTGGAGCGGATCCCGAAGCGGAGTGCGCTGTGGTACTCGGACCTCGTCAGCTCCGGGGAGCTGCCGCCGGCGCGATGATCGGCTCCATCACGACCACGGGATGGTGAGCGATCCGACGCCGGACCTGCTGCGGATCGGGCAACGACCGGAGCTCGTCGATCGCCGGCTGCACGATCGTCGCCCAGGTCACGTCGTCGAGGTCCCAGAGATGCGCGTACATGCGGTCCTCCAGATGCTTGGCAGCGTCGGCAGGCGAGGTGTCGAAGGTCATCGTCGACGAGCTCCGGCCGACGACGCGTAGACCAGCGCGCTCGCCGAGCGCCTCTACGTCGATGCTCGCCGCGACGAGCTCCGGACGTAGCGCTTGGTTGAGCCGCCGGTGCACGTCATGGATCGGATCGTCGGATGCCTCGGCGGCGAGACCGGACACGTGGATGACGCGACCGGCGAGACGGAGCACGCGGCGCGCCTCGTCGAGCGCGGCGACAGGATCGCCGACGTGGTGGAGGACCCAGACGAAGGTGACCGCGTCGACCGACGCCGACGCGACGGGCAACCGTGCCGCGTCGGCGAGCACGCAGCCGCCCGGGAACCGCCGCTCTGCCTTGCGGAGCATCTCCGGTGTCAGGTCGACCGGCGTCACCTGGTGGCCGGCGGCAGCGAGCGCGGCACTCACGACGCCCGTTCCGGCGCCGACGTCGAGCACGCGACCGCCGGGCGAGAGCCACGGCACGATCGCGGCTGCCAACTGCTCACCACGGCGGATCCCGCCGCGCGCCTCCTCGTACCGCTCGGCGATCCGTCCGAACGTCACCGATCGCGCTGCCACAGTCTGAGCGTAGGAGACGCGACATGGCCGTGGACCTGTGGCAGCCGGACCGCGGAGACCAGTCGAGGCCATGTCACGGCTGGCACTACCGTGCCGTGGGTGATCGATCGTCCCGGTGTGCTCGCGGGCATCGGCGGCACGCCGCTGGTTCGCCTCTCCACCCTGACCGGCTTTGACGACGCCGAGGTGTGGGTCAAGCTCGAGGCTGCGAACCCGACGGGCTCGTACAAGGACCGCATGGCCCTCGCGATGATCGAGGGTGCGGAGCGCGACGGGCGGCTGCAACCGGGGCAGACGGTCGTCGAGTACACCGGTGGCTCGACCGGCAGCTCGCTCGCGCTCGTGTGCTCCGTGAAGGGCTACCCGTTGCGGATCGTTTCGTCGACCGCCTTCGCAGCCGAGAAGCTCGCCACCATGGCTGCGTTCGGCGCTCGACTCGACCTGATCGACAGCCCGGAGGGGATCACGCCGACGCTGATCCCACGGATGCGGGAGCGGGCGAACGAGATCGTCGCCGAGGTGCAGGGCTTCGCGACCGATCAGTTCAACAACCGCGATGCGCTCGACGGCTACCGGCAGATCGGCGAGGAGATCCTCCGCCAGGGCATCGGGCGGATCGACGCGTGCTGCATCTACGTGGGGGTCGGCGGCTGCTTCGCCGGGACGACCGGTGCGTTGCGGGCGGCGATGCCGGACATCCAGTGCGTGGTCGTCGAGCCGGAGGAGTCGGCGGTGATCTCCGGTCGACCCGCCGGCACCCACCGGATCGAGGGTGGCGGCGTGGGGTTCATCCCGCCACTGCTCGCCGAGACGACCTGGGACGGCATCGAGACGGTGAGCAGCGCGGAGGCGTTCGCGATGGCGCGCACCGCGGCGCTGACCGAGGGGATCTGGACCGGTCCGTCCGGCGGGGCGAACCTCGTCGCCGCACTGCGGATCGCCCGCCGCCTCGGCGCCGGCCACCGGGTCGTCACGGTCCAACCCGACTCGGGTCTCAAGTACCTGAACGGCGATCTCTACCGCACCGCTCCCGCACCGCCACGATCAGCCGAGGTGGACGAGGTCGCCGATGTCGTCGAGCGGCAGCGCCGGTGACACGACTGCCGTGACTTCCATCCCGGTGAGCTCGAGCCCGCCGCGGAGGTTCGTGAGGAAGGCGGTGTCGGCAGCGTCGGCTCCCGTCGCGATGCGAACCATGGACCCACGCGGCGCCAGGCACGTGGGATCGAGGACGCGCCACTGGTCGTCGATGCACGCCTCGATGACGGCATGGAAGTCCATCGGCACGAGTCCGGGCGCGTACACCGAGACGACCCGGGCCGGGATGCCGTTCGCTCGCAGGAGCGCGACCGCAAGATGGGCGAAGTCACGACACACCCCCTCGCGGCCGAGCAGCGTCGCAACGGCACCGTCGATCGGCCGGGAGGAGCCCGGGACGTAGCCGACGTTGACGCCGACCCAGCTCGAGATGCTCGCCAGGAGGTCGCCGCCGGCGAGCCCGGCGAACTGCGCCCGGGCGAAGGGGCCGAGGCGGTCGGACTCGCAGTACCGACTGGGACGGAGGTACTGGAACCACTCGAGCTCGGACAGCACGGGCGGTGCCGCCGTTCCGGAGACGGTGCAGCGGTAGTCGACGACGAGGCGACCGGTCGGGACCGCCTTCACGATGTGCAATCGGCCATGGTGTGGCGCGGCCACCTCGTGCACCGCGAGTGGCGCGCCGTCGAGCGCGACGACGAGTTGCTCCGCGTGGCGCTCGTAGTCGCTGGCGACGCCGATCGCCAGCGCGATGTCCGCTTCGTCGACGATCTTCGCCTCGAGGTGCGCCGACACCGCCCGCCATTCGTCGTTCCGAGGGGTCTCGGCACCATCCACGCGCGTCATGCACGTCAGGATGCCGCGCCGCCGGCGGGATCGCGGTCAGCGGGCGAACAACGTCTCGTGACGGCATCGTTCGGGGCACGCCGAGCAGGCCTCGAACTTGTGGTAGGTGCGGGACGAATCCGGGATCTGGACATCGCGCGCGATCAGTTGTATGAACAGCACTGGGGCTTCGTGCCGGCTGTCGAATGACGGTCGGCGACAGTGGGGTTGCAGAGAAAGGAAGGTGGGCGATTGCACTGATGTGCGCTACTTCCTCCGCTCGTTCCGACGAAGTCATCGTCGTGCTCGACGCTCCGACAGCCATGAGCGTTGCTGCAGGTGGAGCGCGTCGACCCGAGACCGAGGAGCTGATCGAGTTGCTCCGCATCGCCGGACTCCGGCTCGAGCCGCTCCATCCCGATACCGACGATTCCTCCCTCCGGTGCTACTTCACCGTGGCCTCATCGTCTGGCCAGGACGCCGAACGTCTTGCTGCCCGCATCCGGTCGTGGCCAGGTGTCGAAGCTGCGTATGCCAAACCCCTTGGCGAGGCTCCGTAGATCTCGCCTGATACTCCGAACGAGAGCGAGGCCGACATGGCCACACGATCGAGGTCCCCCCAGCGGCGACCGCGAGCGGCTCCGAGCGGGCCGTCCGATCCGTCGACGGGCCCGTCGAGCCCGCGGGAGCTGATCGTCGTCACGAGGCCGGATGCCGAGCTCCGCTCCGGCGCGGCCGGCGTCTCCTCGGCGGCGGGCTTCGACGTCACGTCACTCGACCAGCTGCTCCGCGACGAGGGCGTCGTGATGACGCCGCTGTTCGGGCCCGAGGAGCGGGTGCGTGCGGAGGTCGCCGCATCGATGAGCCCCGGCGTGGCGGAAGGCCCGCCGCTGTGGGCGTTCTACGCCGTCGACGCGCCGGACGATCGCCTCGATGCGCTCGCGAGCAGACTGAACGCCCAGGAGATCGTGGACGGCGCCTACGTCAAGCCGCCGAGCGAGCCGCCCGTAATCGTCGACGAGCAGGCGGCGGCGCTCAACGACATGACGCCACTGGCGGGCGACGCGCCGCCGGCCACGCCCGACTTCACGAACCGGCAGGGCTACCTCGATGCCGCGCCGGGCGGCATCGATGCTCGGTACGCCTGGACGCTCTCCGGTGGCGGCGGGGCCGGTGTGCGGATCATCGACTGCGAGTGGGGATGGCGGTTCACGCACGAGGACCTGCGCCAGAACCAGGGTGGCGTCGTTGCTGGAACCGGATCAACCGACACCAACCACGGCACCGCGGTGCTCGGTGAGATCAGCGGCGATCGGAACACGCTCGGCGTGACCGGCATCGCGCCCGACGCCGTGATCAGCGCGTCGGCGTTCTCGGTCGCGTCGGCCACGGCGATTCGCTCCGCCGCCGACCGCCTGGGACCGGGCGACATCATCCTGCTCGAGATCCACCGCGGCGGCCCGAACACGCCGAGCCCGCCACAGGGGCAGATGGGCTACATCGCGATCGAGTGGTGGCCGGATGACTTCGCCGCCATCCGCTATGCGGTCAACAAGGGGATCATCGTGGTCGAGGCGGCAGGCAACGGGTTCCAGAACCTCGACGACGCGATCTACGGCGTGCGACCGGCAGGCTTCCCGACGTCGTGGACGAACCCGTTCAACCCGAACAACCCGTCGAGTGGCGCGGTCGTGGTCGGTGCAGGTGCGCCTCCGTCGGGGAACTGGGGCACCGATCGCTCACGGCTCGACTACTCCAACTACGGCGCGAGGGTCGACGCCCAGGGGTGGGGTCGCGAGGTCGTGACGACGGGCTACGGGAACCTGCAGGGCGGGACCGACTCCGACCTCTGGTACACGGACACGTTCAGCGGCACGTCGAGCGCCTCGCCGATCGTCGTCGGTGCGATCGCCTGCGTGCAGGGTGTCCTGCGCGCCCGGGGCCGGATCCCGCTGAGCCCGTCGAGAGCGAGAGAGCTCCTCCGAGCGAGCGGCTCGCCGCAGCAGGACACCGCTGGTCGACCGGCGTCGCAACGCATCGGCAACCGCCCGAACCTCCGCTCCTTGATCGCGGCCGCGACACCACAGGTGACCCCGTGGACGGGAGTCCAGTTCCGTGGCTCGGTTGCGGCACGTCAGACGCAGTGCTGGTTCACCTTCCGCTGGCCGGCCCACTGGCACGTCGTCTGGACGGTGGTGCCGACGACCCCGGTACCGGGCGCGCCGCAGATCAGCTGGCGGGTGCGCATCGAGCGGGCGAGCGACACCTACGCCACCTACTGGATCTGCATCACGAACCTGACCGGTGCAGCGGTCGAGATCGAAGCCCGCTACGCCGTCCTCGGCTGGTGACGACACCCGGGAAAGCCCACGACACAAGGAGACCGACGAGAAGATGCGAGTCGCAGTGCAGTTCACAGGGTCGCTCTCACCCAACCAGACGAAGCGGTGGTTCACGTTCAACTGGCCCCAGCAGTGGCACGTGGTCTGGTACATGATGCCGACGACCCCGATACCAGGTGGGCCGGAGCTCGAATGGGACGTCCAGGTCGAGCGCGCCACTGCCGCCTATGTGACGTACTGGCTCACCGTGAAGAACCTCACGGCGAGCACCGTCAACTTCGAGGGCCGCTACGCGGTGCTCAACTGAGCGGAGCAGCACGATGCGCGTGACGTTCGAGTTCGACGAGGACGGGGTCCGCACGCCCGTCGGTCAGGCCGACCGGTCGACGGGTTCCGAGTCAGCTCAGCCCGGTCCGAGCGACGCCGGACCGGCACCCACCGAGGGCGGCGAGATCAGCAGCGCCGTCGCGGGTGCGATCGATGCCGGCCCACCGTCGGCGAGCCTCGTCGCCGCGATCGAGGCGGCCGGCGGATCCGCCGTGTCGACGGCGAGCACCGATGAGGTGGGAGGCGAGAACGCAGGCGCAGCGCCCGCCTGACCTCGGAGCGGTGACTCGCCGTGTACAGCCTGCGCGCACCCTCCACGGTGCGCGAGCTGATGGCACGTCCTACGCCCTTCTCCGAGTGACCAACCGCTACGAGCGCCGCGACTGTTCGAACCGACGGACCGCCTCGAGCAGTTCGAATGCAGTTCGGAAGAGCAGACCCGATGGCTGCAGGACTACGCGCGTCAAGCGAACGCGATGGGCACGACCAAGGTCCTCGTCGTCACGCAACCGGGAAACCAGGAGGTCGTCGCCTACTACGCTTCGTGCATGGCGGGCGAGCACAACAGCGGCCGGCGCGCCCGCTCGGCTTCGCAAGAGCGCCGGGCGTTATCCGGCAACCGATCGCCCTGCTCGCAAGACTGGGCGTCGCGATCGCGCACGAGTGTCCATGGCCATGTCAAAGTCCTCGCTGGTGGCCAGGAAAAGTCCTCGCGGTGGTGAGTAGGTAGATCCGCGAGGTGGCCGCCTCGGGCGGTGATCGTGAACGACGCCAAGTCGGTTCCGATCAT
>JBFWRK010000022.1:0-72836 GCA_050248955.1 Acidimicrobiia bacterium | reverse complement strand
ACGACCACTATTCGCGTTGCCCACAACAACCTCCCAGTCGAGACGAACCCTCCCAACTCGGCCCAACCGTTGCAACGATCCCTAGAACTCAACGACATCCAATGACCTCGCCCGAGCAGAGACCGGGGCTGGTGACGCGGACGAGCAGAGAAGCGGCATCGCTGGGTCTCGTCGGCCGGACGACGGCTTCGCACCAGCACCCGCTGGCGCTCCAGCGTCCCCAGCCGTTACGCGCAACCACGGAAGTCGCCACAAAGGGTCCAGGCGTCGCCGGAATCGCTCGCCCGTCGCCACAAGGGCGCGATCCGGGGGTTTGGTCCGCCGGGGTGGTCCGCCGGGGGTGTCAGCGGGGGCGGGCGGCGGTGACGCCGTGATGGCGACGGAGCGCGTTGGTGAGGCGCTCGAACCGGTCGCGATCGAGGACCGCGCCCTCACGACGCATCGCCGCGGGGGCGACGCGCAGGATCCGGTCGAGCTTGGCGTAGCTCGCACGGCCTTCGGTGTCCCAGCGACCACGGCCGACCTCGACGGTGTCGCCGCGACGACCGCGCTTGCTCGTCAAGGCGACGGCCGCGACGAGCGCGCCGTCACGGCCGATCACGACGACGGGTCGGTCCTTTCCTTGCGTCGGGTCGTCCTCGTAGGCCACCCACGTCCAGACGACCTCGCCGGGATCGGGATCGCCGTCGAGGCACGGCTCGTACGAGATGCCGACCTGGTCGAGATCGGCGTCGCCGAGCGACGTCGGACCCGACGTCCGTTCCGATGTCCGACCCGATGTCCGTGCCGACGTTCGGCGAGGCGCTCGGCGCGCCGGAGCCAGCAGGTCTTTCAGCGCGCCGACGGCGCGGCTCAGCCCAGATCGCACGCGAGGAGGTCCTCGTACGTCTCGCGGCGCATCACGAGGCGGGCCGCACCGTCACGCACGAAGACCACGGGCGGCCTCGTGATCATGTTGTAGTTCGACGCCATCGACCGACCGTACGCACCCGTGACCGGTGTGGCGAGGATGTCGCCGACGGCGAGGTCCTTGGGGATCGCAGCATCGAAGATCAGCACGTCGCCGCTCTCGCAGTGCTTGCCGACGAGCCTCGCCCGCCGCGGCCGCTCGGCTTCGACGGCGCGGGCGAGGAACGCCTCGTACCCACTGCCGTAGAGGACCGGCCGGGGGTTGTCGCTCATCCCGCCGTCGACCGCGACGTAGGTGCGCACGTTCGGGATCCGCTTCACGACGCCGACCGTGTACAGCGTCACCGCGGCTGCGGCGACGATCGCCCGTCCCGGTTCGACGTGGACCTCGGCGTCGAGCCCGGCCGAGGCGACCGCGTCGAGCACCGTCTTGCCCCACTCCGCGAACGGCGGTGCGACCTCACCACCGACGTACGGCACGCCGAGACCACCGCCGAGCGTCAGCTCCGGCAGCCCGAACGGGCGAGCGAAGTTCGCCATCACCTCCGCGGCCTTGCCGAAGCTCTCCGCCGAGAACACGTTCGACCCGATGTGACAGTGCAGACCGGTGAGGTGCATCGCCCGGGAATCCTTGGCCTGACGGACGGCAGTCTCGGCATCGCCGTTGCCGAGGTTGAAGCCGAACTTCGAGTCGTTCTGACCCGTCGCGATGTACTCGTGCGTGTGGGCATGGACACCTGGCGTGATCCGCAGGTGCACGCGCGGCGGCGCGAACCCTTCAGCGACGAGCGCCTCGATGCGGCCCATCTCCTCGAAGCTGTCGATGTTGATGTGGCGTACGCCGGCACGAAGGGCGAAGCGCAACTCGTCCATGCTCTTGTTGTTGCCGTGGAGCACGCAGCGCTCCGCGGGGACACCCGCGGCGAGCGCGACGTGGAGCTCGCCCCCGCTGGCGACGTCGAGCAGCAGCCCCTCCTCGGACGCGAGCCGCGCCATTGCTCGGCACAGGAACGCCTTCGTGGCGTACACGACCCGATCGGCGCCGAACGCGGCAACAGCCTCTCGACAACGGTTCCGCAGGTGCTGCTCGTCGTAGACGAACAACGGCGTGCCGTGCTCCGCTGCGAGGTCGAGCACCCGACAGCCGCCGATGACGAGTGAGCCGTCAGCGGCGACCTCGGCCGTGTCGGGCAGGAGCGACAGCGGGAGCGGGCCGCTCACATCCGCTCCGGAGCGCCGATGCCGAGCAGATCGAGCCCGCGCTCGAGCACCCGTGCCGTGAGGTCGCAGAGCGCGAGCCGGCTCGAACGCGTCGCTGCGTCGTCCGCCTTCAGCACCGGGCATGCCTCGTAGAAGGCGGTGAAGTCCTGGGCGAGGTCGAAGAGGTAGCCGCAGAGCTTGTGTGGTGAGTAGGTGTCGGCGGTCGACCACACCGCCGCGTCGAACGCGAGGATGCGCAGCGCGAGCGCGTGCTCCTGCGGTTCGCCGATCGTCGGCACGACGCAACGGACGGCGGAGCGCTCGATCCCCGCCCGCCGGAAGATCGAGCAGATGCGCGCATGCGCGTACTGCAGGTACGGCGCCGTGTTGCCGTCGAACGAGAGCATCCGGTCCCAGTCGAAGACGTAGTCCTTGATGCGGTCGGTCGAGAGGTCGGCGTACTTCACCGCGCCGATGCCGATCATCTCCGCGACCTCGGCGCGCTCCGCCTCCGACAAGTTCGGGTTCTTGGCGGCCACTGCTGCGGCGGCGCGCTCGACCGCCTCGTCGAGCAGTTCGACGAACTTCATCGTGTCGCCACTGCGGCTCTTCAGCATCTTCTTGTCGGCACCGAGCACGTTGCCGAACGAGACGTGGACGGCGCGCACGGGCGGCACGAGCCAGCCGGCCATCTCGGCGACCTTCCACACCATCTGCAGGTGGAGCGACTGCGGGGCGCCGACGACGTACAGCATGAGCGTCGCGCCCACCCGCTCGACGCGGTCGAACACGCAGGCGAGGTCGCTCGTCGCGTAGTTGAAGCCACCATCGCGCTTGCGGACGATGAGCGGCAAGGGCTCGCCCTCGCGGTTCGTGTACCCGGGCGGGAAGACGACATCGGCACCGTCGCTCTGCTCGAGCAGGCCCGCGGCATCGAGGCGGTCGATCACGTCCGGCAGGAGCGGGTGGTACATGCTCTCCGCCGCGAGGTCGTCGTCGTCGAGGAGCACGCCGAGCTTGTCGTACACCTCGTTGAAGTGCTTCGTGCTCTGCTTGACGAGGATCCGCCAGAGCTCCATCGTGTCGGGATCGTCGCTCTGGAGCAGCACCACGCGGTTGCGCGCCCGCTCCTTGAACTCGTCGCTCGCATCGAACTTGGCGCGAGCCTCCCGGTAGAAGCCGTCGAGGTCCTTCAGCTCCATCTCCGACGAGGCGCCGAGGTCGACGAGGTGCTCGATGAGCATCCCGAACGGCGTCCCCCAGTCGCCGATGTGGTTCTCCCGCACGACCCGGTGGCCGAGGAAGGTCATCAGCCGCACGAGCGCATCGCCGATCACCGTCGTGCGCAGATGACCGACGTGCATCTCCTTGGCGACGTTCGGCGCGGAGTAGTCGATGACGACGGTCTCGGGACGCGATGCCGGCCGGACACCGAGGTGATCGTCCACGCTGACCGTGCCCAGCTCCCTGCCGAGGAAGGCGTCCGCGAACGTGACGTTGATGAAGCCCGGACCGGCGATCTCGACGGAGCCGAGATCGCTGAGGTCGCCGGCAGCGGCGACGACGGCCTCGGCCACCTCGCGGGGCGGGCGGCCGAGCTGCTTCGCCAAGCCGAGGGCGCCGTTCGCCTGCGCGTCGGCACGCTCGGAGGGGCGTACGACCGGGTCGACATCGCCGGCATCGGGGCCGGCGACGACGGCGAACGCCGGGGCCAGGCGGTCGGATGCGAGGATGAGCGGATCGGCCATGCGCTGGCCATTGTGGCGCGGCGGCGAGGCGGATCCCCAGCGAGATGCTCGGTTTGCCTGGCGACGGGCACGCGGTGGCGGGCCCGATGCCGCTATCCTCGCTGAGTCCGCCCTCGTAGCTCAGGGGATAGAGCGTCGGCCTCCGGAGCCGGATGCGTAGGTTCGAATCCTACCGAGGGCGCCACCCTCGAAGCGGCCCTGACCGGCGCACGTACGGCTGGTCAGGGCGGCTCGAAGTGGACCGAGACCGCCTCACGACGGCACCCGCCGTGACGAGCAGACACCCGCAAGGGCCCCACGCGGGACCTTCGGCACTGTCGCTCGGATGCGCACGGATGGTCTTGTCGTGATGGTATGGACGTGAGCGCCACCGAAGGGAGCACGTCATGACGATGCAGGACCCGTATCTCGACGCACCGCGACGCGATCGCCACGAGCCACCGGCCTCACGCGAGCCGGATCGCGATTTCGAGCACCGGATCCTGGAGATGCTCGAGACGCACGGCGCGCGCGAAGGCATCGCCCTCACGTCGTACAAGCGAGTGGCGGAGAAGTCCTCCGCCGGCCCGGGCGTCCGCTACCTCGTGCGCCTGATCCTCGAGGACGAGGAGCGACACCACCGCGTGTTCGACGAGATGGCGAACGAGCTGAAGTCGTTCGTGTGGGAGGTGGATGTCGAGCCCCGCGTACCGGCGATGTCACCCCGACCGGATCCCGAGCTGCTCGAGGAGACGCGCCGCCTCCTCGCGTTCGAGAAGGAGGACGCCAAGGAGCTCCGGCAGCTGCGCAAGGCGATCAAGCACAGCCCGAAGTCGTCGCTGCACCCGCTGCTCGTCGATCTCATGCTGCACGACACCAACAAGCACATCGCGATCCTCGAGCACATCACGGCCCGTCTCTCCGGACGCTGAGGCCGTCGTCCTCCAGCGCCTCCAGCCGCGTGCCGTGAGCCGTGAGCCGTGAGCGGTGAGCCGTGAGCCGTGAGCGGTGAGCCCGGACGTGGGCAGAGTTCTGCACGCTCGGCGTGCAGAACTCTGCCCACCTCGGGATGATCGCCACCGCGCCGACGGCCAACCCGTCGGGCCGTCAGCGCATGGACCGCCGTCAGCCCATCGGCAGGCCGAGGCCGCGGGCGAGCACGAGGCGCTGGATCTCGCTGGTGCCCTCACCGATCTCGAGGATCTTGGCATCCCGGTAGAAGCGAGCGATCGGCGTCTCCTCGATGAACCCGATGCCGCCGAGCACCTGGGTCGCGAGGCGGGTCGCGCTGACCGCGGCCTCCGTCGAGTACAACTTGGCCATCGCCGCCGCCTGGCGGATCGGACGGCCCTGGTCTTTCAGCCATGCGGCCTTGTACGTGAGGTTGTGCGCGTTCTCCACGGCAACGGCGAGGTCCGAGAGCTGGAACGCGAGCCCTTGGAACCGACCGATCGGACCACCGAACGCGTTGCGCTGCTTGGCGTACTCCACCGAGTGCTCGAGGCACGCCCGGGCACAGCCCAGCGCGAGTGCGGAGATGGCGATCCGGCCGTCGTCGAGGATCGTGAGGAAGTTCCGCAACCCCCGCCCGGGCTCACCGAGCAGGTTGCCGACGGGTACCCGACAGTCGTCCAGCGTGAGACCGTGGGTGTCGCTCGCGTGCCAGCCGAGCTTGTGGTACGCCGGTTCCACGATGAGCCCGGGCGTGCCCGCCGGCACGACGAACGCCGAGATCCCTTCGTCCGTACGAGCGGTCACCGTGACGACCGAGGTGATCGAGGTGCCGCAGTTGGTGATGAACGCCTTGCTGCCGTCGATCACCCACTCGTCACCGTCGAGGCGGGCACGGGTGCGGGTGGCACCGGCGTCGCTGCCACCGTCCGGCTCGGTCAACCCGAACGCACCCAGCGCACGGCCGGCGACGAGATCGGGCAACCACCGATCCCGCTGCTCGTCGGAACCGAACTGGTGGATCGGGTTGGCGCCGAGACCGACTCCCGCAGAGAGCGTGATCCCCATCGATTGGTCGACCCGGCCGAGCTCCTCGATGGCAACGCACAGCGACGCGAAGTCACCGCCGCCACCACCCCATCGCTCGGGGAAGACGAGGCCGAACAACCCCAGGTCGCCCATCGCACGCACGACGTCGACCGGGAAGTGATGGTCGAGATCCCACTGTGCGGCGTGCGGCCCGATCTCGGCCTCGGCGAACTCGCGCACCACCTTGCGGAACATCTCGTGCTCGTCGCTCAGCTCCCAACTGCTCATCGATCCTCCTCGGATTCGTCGTGCGTCGCGGCGTCGTGCTCGTCCGCGTGGGGCGCCGCGGCGATCGTGACCACCGCTTCGTCGAGGCCGACCGACTGCCCCTGACCGGCGTGCACCGTTGCCACGACGCCGTCGGCCGATGCGACGAGCGTGTGCTCCATCTTCATCGCCTCGACGATCGCCACCGTCTGGCCCGCAGTGATCACGTCACCCACCGCGACGAGCACCGCGATCACCGTGCCGGGCATCGGGCTGCGGATCGGGCCGAGGCCGGCTGCGCCCGCGTCGGGGCGGAGGCGGTCGGCGCCCGGATCGTGATCGCGGACCGGCCAGGCCGACCCACCGTCGCCCAACCAGGTCGTGTCACCGTGACGATGCACGACGAGCGGCGTCGTGACGCCGCCGAGCGTGATCCGCACCATGCCCGCGCCCGGATCGGCGACGACCGAGACCCGGCACGGCGCGGCGTCGTCGATGGCGGCGTCCCACACGTCGCCGGGACCACGGCGAAACGACACCGACACCGTGCTCCGTTCGGGCGCGTCCAGCCGCCGACGCACCCACGACGGGCCTCCGTGGCGCCACCCGACCTCGGCGCGCCACGGGTCGCGGGCCGTCGTGTCGGCGAGCAGCGGTAGCAGCGCCGCTGCGGCGAGCGCCGCGTCGGGCACGTCGCTCGCAACGAGCGTGTCGCGGCGCCGTTCGACGAGCCCGGTGTCGAGCCTGCCGGCGCGCACGTCGTCATCCGCGAGCAGCCGTCGCAAGAAGCCGATGTTGGTGGTCACACCGAGCACCACGGTGGACGACAACGCTGCGTCCAACCGGCGCAGCGCCTCGTTGCGGTCCGCGCCGTGGGCGATCACCTTGGCGAGCATCGGGTCGTACTCCGACCCGACGACCGTGCCGTTCATCATGCCGGAGTCGACGCGCACGCCGGGGCCGGTCGGTTCGACGACCTGGAGGATCGTCCCGCCGGTCGGGAGGAAGCTCCGCGACGGATCCTCGGCGTAGATCCGCGCCTCGACGGCATGACCGGACGACGTCAGCTCGTCCTGCGTGAACGGCAGCGGCTCGCCGGCGGCGATTCTGAGCTGCATCTCGACGAGATCGACCCCGTGGGTCATCTCCGTGACGGGGTGCTCCACCTGGAGGCGCGTGTTCATCTCCATGAAGAAGAACTCGTCGGGCCGGTCGCCCGACATGATGAACTCGACCGTGCCTGCGCCGGCATAGCCGCAGGCGCGCGCCGCTTCGATCGCCTGCGCCCCCATCGCCGCCCGCACGTCGGGTGTCACGAACGGCGAAGGCGTCTCCTCCACGATCTTCTGGTGGCGCCGCTGGAGGCTGCACTCGCGCTCTCCGAGGTGCACGACGTTGCCGAGGGTGTCGGCGAGGATCTGGATCTCGACGTGGCGCGGGTTGACGACGTATCGCTCGACGAGAATCGTGTCGTCGCCGAACGCGTTGCGCGCCTCCCGCCGCGCCGACTCGATCTGCGATCGCAGCTCGGCCTCGTCGCGGACCAGTCGCATGCCCTTGCCGCCGCCGCCCGCCGACGGCTTGAGCAGCACCGGCAGCCCGATCTCGAGCGCGGCAGCGACGAGCGCGTCGTCGTCGAGGCCGGCCTCGTCGCGCCCCGGCACCACGCGAACACCGGCGGCGCTCACGGTGCGCTTCGCGGAGATCTTGTCGCCCATCGCCTCGATCGCGGACACGGGCGGACCGACGAACACGATCCCGTGCGCTTCGCAGGCGCGGGCGAGTGCCGGGTTCTCCGACAAGAACCCGTACCCGGGGTGGATCGCGTCCGCTCCGGTGGCGAGCGCGGCGGCGATGATCCGATCGACGTCGAGGTAGCTCTCGCTCGCCGGTGCAGGTCCGAGCCGCACGGCGACGTCAGCATCGGCGACGTGGCGTGCCGCGGCATCGGCGTCGCTGTACACCGCGACCGATTCGATGCCGAGCGCATGGAGCGTCCGGATCACGCGGACGGCGATCTCGCCACGGTTCGCCACGAGGACGCGTGAGAACGTTCGGGGTGGGGATGTCGTCACTCGGTCACATCCGGAACACGCCGTAGGCAACGGGTTCGAGCGGGGCGCAGGCCACCATGCCGAGCGCGAGCCCGAGCGCAGTACGGGTGTCGCCGGGCTCGATGATGCCGTCGTCCCACAACCTGGCAGTCGAGTAGTAGGGACTGCCCTGGGCCTCGTACTGCTCGCGGATCGGCGCCTTGAACGTCTCCTCCTCGGCGGCCGGCCACGTACCGCCGCCCGCCTCGATCTGGTCGCGACGGACCGTCGACAGCACGCTCGCGGCCTGCTCGCCACCCATGACGGAGATGCGGGCGTTCGGCCACATCCAGAGGAGCCGGGGCGAGTACGCCCGGCCACACATCGAGTAGTTGCCTGCCCCGAAGGAGCCGCCGATCACCACGGTCAGCTTCGGGACACGCGCACACGCCACTGCCGTCACCATCTTGGCGCCGTGCTTCGCGATGCCGCCGGCCTCGTAGTCGCGACCGACCATGAACCCGGTGATGTTCTGCAGGAACAGCAGGGGGATCTCGCGCTGGTCGCAGAGCTCGATGAAGTGCGCGCCCTTCAATGCCGACTCCGAGAACAGCACACCGTTGTTCGCGACGACACCCACCGGGTGGCCCCAGATGCGGGCAAAGCCGGTCACGAGGGTCGAGCCGTACTCGCGCTTGAACTCCGAGAACCGGCTGCCGTCGACGATCCGGGCGATCACCTCACGAACGTCGTACGGTGAGCGAGCGTCGGCCGGCACGATCCCGCCGAGCCCGTTCGGGTCGACGATCGGATCGACCGGCTCGACCACGTCCCACGGCGCGCCCGGCGGGTGCGGCAGCGTGGCGACGATGTCACGCACGATCCGCAGCGCGTGAGCATCGTCGTCGGCCAGGTGGTCGACCACACCCGAGATGTGGGCGTGGACGTATCCGCCCCCGAGGTCCTCTGCCGATACCACCTCACCAGTCGCGGCCTTCACGAGCGGCGGCCCACCGAGGAAGATCGTCCCCTGGTCGCGCACGATCACCGCTTCGTCGCTCATCGCCGGCACGTACGCCCCGCCGGCAGTGCACGAGCCGAGCACGGCGGCGATCTGCGGGATGCGCATCGACGACATCCGGGCCTGGTTGTAGAAGATCCGGCCGAAGTGCTCGCGGTCGGGGAAGACCTCATCCTGGGCGGGGAGGAACGCACCGCCGGAGTCGACGAGGTAGATGCACGGCAGCCGGTTCTGCTGTGCCACCTCTTGGGCGCGCAGGTGCTTCTTCACCGTGACCGGGTAGTAGGTACCGCCCTTCACGGTGGCGTCGTTGGCGACGATCACGCACAACCGCCCCGACACCCGACCGATACCGGTCACGATCCCCGCCGCGGGTGCATCGCCGCCGTACATCCCGTGCGCAGCCAGCGGCGACAGCTCGAGGAACGGTGATCCGGGGTCGAGCAGCATCTCGACGCGGTCGCGCGGCAGCAGCTTGCCGCGCGACACGTGACGCTCGCGCGACGATGCCGGGCCGCCGAGCGCGGCAGTCGCTCTCGCGGTGCGCAGTTCGGCGACGAGCCCGTCCATGACCTCGGCATTGGCACGGAACGCGGCGGATGCCGGGTCACCGGTCGTCCTCAGCACCGGCCATCTCACATCGGTCTGCTCAGGCATCTCCCGCCACCTTAACGCAGACTAAGGTGACGGTCGAACGGCGACAGCCGAACCCACAGATGGAGGAGCGCGATGACGGACCGCGGAGCGACGGTGACGATCCGCGACGTGACGCCTCGCGACGGACTGCAGGCCGAACCGCCCGTCCCCGCAGCCGCCCGGGCAGAGCTCGCGATTGCGCTCGCCGAGGCGGGCCTCGCTCACGTCGAAGCGGCGTCCTTCGTGTCGCCGAAGGCCGTGCCCTCCATGGTCGGCGGCGACGAGGTCGTCGACCGACTGCCGGTCGGGGTCACGACGTGGTGGGTGCTCGTCCCGAACGCCCGCGGTGCCGAGCTCGCGCTGGCCACCGGCGTGGCGAGCATCACGGTCACGGTCTCGGCGTCGGCCGGCTACAGCGAGAAGAACGTGGGACGCAGCGTCATCGACGCGATCGCCGGCCTGCGCGACATCGCCGCCCTCACCGGACCCGCAGGAACGACGGTCGACGTCGTAGTGTCCTGCGCGTTCGGTTCGCCCTTCGGCGACGTGGGGAACCCCGAACCGGTGGTCGGCGTCGTCGACGGCGCGCTGAGCGCGATGCCCGGCTGCCGGATCACGCTCGCCGATACCACCGGCACGGCGACGCCGCGCCGAATCGCCGCCGTGCTCGACGCCCTCCCCGACTCCGCAAGCGCGGACCTCGGCCTGCACCTCCACGACACGCGAGGCACGGCGCTCGCGAACGCGCTCTGGGCGCTCGAACACGGCATCACCCGCTTCGACACGGCGACCGGTGGCCTCGGTGGATCACCGTTCGCACCTGGCGCCGGTGGCAACCTCGCGACAGAGGACTTGGTCCTCGTGCTCGACGACCTCGGCGTCCACACCGGCATCGACCTCGATGCCGTGCTGGCGATCGCCCGTTCGCTGCCCTCGCTCGTCGGTCACGTCGTGCCGAGCCGCACCTCGGCAGCCGGACCGCTCCCCGCCTTCGAAACCTCGTGAGCGCGGCCGAGATCCGCCCACGCACGCGGCGTGAGGAGCTGTTGACGATCGCCGCCGATCTCTTCGCGACGCGTGGCTTCCCGAACGTGACGGTCGACGAGCTCGGCGACGCGGCGGGTGTCTCCGGGCCGGCGCTCTACCACCACTTCGCGGGCAAGGACGCACTGCTCGGCGAGATGCTGATCGGGATCAGCGAACAGCTCCTCGCCGGCGGCGCGCGGCTCGCAGCCGAGGCGCCGGCGGACCTCCCCGAGCGCCTCATCCTGTTCCACAGCCAGTTCGCCGTCGACAACCGATCACTGATCACGGTGCACTTCCGCGATCTCATCCATGCCACGGCCGCGGACCAGTATCGGGTCCGGCGACTCCAGGCGCGCTATGCAGCGATCTGGGTCGATGCCGTCAGCACTCGGTACAGCGGTCTCGACGCCCGCACTGCGCGTGCGGCTGTCCACGCAACACTCGGGTTGATCAACTCCACACCGTTCAGCAGCACGTTGCCGCGGGCTCGGATGATCGATCTCCTCGTGGCGATGGCGGGCGGAGCGCTCGGCCAGCTCGCGCCCGATCAGCTCGCGCCCGGCCGCCGCCCAGCCTGACCAGTTCTCGCCTCCGTGGCGCCTGACCATCCGGGAACCGGCACCCGGGCACCTGGGGTGAGATGAGATCGGTCGTTGCGCGTAACGGTTGGTGACGCTGGAGTGCCGGAGTGTGCTGGTGCGACGTCGTCATCGCACGACGAGACCCAGCCACGACGTTTCTCTGCTCATCCGCGTCATCACCCCCAATCTCTGATCGGGCGAGGTCGTTGGATGTCCGGATGGGAGCGGAGAACCGGTCGGGGGACGTCGGCGAGCAGAGAACCTGGGGAGAGCGGGACTGGGTCGCGCGCCGGACCCGCAGCCGCCTCGGGTGTGGCGTCAGCGGGGTGTCGGGGAGGCGGACTCCCAGGTGGTGCGGATGGCGTCCGCGAACTGCACGGTCGCGGCCAAGCGTGACCACGGGTCCGTACCTGCGGCGGCGCCGGAGAGGTTGCAGCCGACGAAGCGGCCGCTGGCAGCGAGTTGCGCGCCGAGCTCCGTCGCCCAGGCCAACCCTTCGGCGAACGGGTCCGTTGCTGCTCCGATCGACGCCAGCATGCCGGCAGGCAGCCGTAGCCCGGGCAGTGCGGCAAGGGCCGCGGCGGCTCGGGCGTCGCCGACCATCGGCAGCGGCGCGATCAACGGCAACGTCAGCCCGGCGGCAAGACACTCGTCGCCGAACGCGATCAGCGTCTCCGCCGCGCCGCTGTGGTTGAGGATGCACGCAGACGCGCCTGCGGCCGCCTTCGCGACGAGTCGCTCGACGCGGTGGCCCGGGCTCGCCGGCGACTCGGCGACGGTTGCCGGCATCGCCTCCTCGGCGACGACAGATGAGAGCGTCATCGACTCCGCCCCGAACTTCGCCGGCCGATCGAGGCCGACGGCCGCGGGGTGGTCGCCCGTGACGCAGTGGATGGCGGTCGCACCCGCATCTCGGAGCCGCCGGATCTCGGACCGGGCTTCCGCGAGGTCGCGGTCGCGACCTGTGACGGTCACGATCGCCGGCACGCCTGCCTCGGCGAACGTCTCGACGACGGCGCTGGGGTCCGCCACGCCGGCATCGTCCGTGTGGGACCGGTTGTCGACGTGCTCGCCGATGAGCACCCAGCAGCCCGACAGCGACGCCGCGGTCCTGGACCAGAACTCGGACGTGTCCCCCGTCCATGCGAGCGGCACACGCACGTCGACGAGCACCACCGGTGGAGCGAGCTCGAGCGGGACCGACGGCCGGCGCGGTGTCGGCATCATCCGCGCCTCCCGCAGGAACGGACAGGTGCGGTCGTCGACCTCGCAGCCCCCGTCCTGATGGACACCACCGCACGGACCGTGGTGCATCGACTTGGGACATGCCTCGACGTTCGACCCTGCGCCGTGGCCGAGGGAGTGAGGTTCGTGCATCACCTCGAACTCGAGGATACTGCGGTGAGATGCCGCGCTCTGTCGCCGCGGGCGGCGATGAGCATCCGCGGTGCGATGATGCCGGCTTCGATCGCAGCCACCACCTCGGCCTCTGATGCCGATGCTTCGGCGTCGATGTCGGGATCGATCGCATCGGCAGCCTCGTCCCATGACGCAGGCGCCGGGAGCGTGAGATCGACCGCCTGCTCGACGACCCAGCCGGCCGATTCGACGATCGCCTCCAGCGCGGCCGACGACCGGAACTCGCTCCCCCCGGCGCGAACCGGGGCCGTGTTCGTGGAGCAGTAGTCCAGCAGGCCGAGTCGTGCCCCGACGCGACGCGCTTCGCGCAGCACGGCGGCAGCGTCGTCCACGACCGAGATCACGCCGAGGAGCAGGGCGACCTCGAACGAATCGTCTCGGAACGGAGCGTGCGCCGCCTCGCCCCGCACGACGCAGAGGTCGAACAGCGCGTCCGCCCCGGTAGCCGCACCGCCGGCGGGCTCGAGCGCGATCACCGTGCATCCGTACCGACGCGAGATCCACGCCGCCGGACCGCCGAGCCCGGCACCGAGGTCGATCGCGCGGCTGTGCTCGTTCAGGCCGAGCCCCTCCGCAAGCCACGCCAGCGCGGCGGGGTTACCAGAACCCCGGCACGCCGCCGCCACACGTTGATCGAGGGCTGCGCCGTCGAGCTCGGCAGCGATCGACGCCGCGGTGCGGTCGAACTCGGCTTCGCTCATTGATCTCCGCTCTCCGCGGCGTTCCAACCGGCAGTCGGCTGCGACGCTCAGCCCGTCCGGCTGGTGCGCTTCGTCGTGCGCTTCGTCGCCGTCGCGGCCGATCTCGACTTGGCTGCCGACTTCGGCTTCGCCGCCGACTTCGGCTTCGCGGTGCGCTTCGCCGCTGCCTTCTTCGACGGTGCTGCGCGCTTGGCGGCTGCCGTGCTCCGCCCGGTTGCGGACTTGGCGCGTCCCGACGACGTCGGCTGCGGCGACATGCCCGCTCGGATCTTCGCGTCGACGATCCGGTCGCCGAGCTCCATCCACTTCTCGCGACCGAGGTCCGACTTCATCGAAGGCAGGATCTCGCTCTCCTCTTCCTCGACGTGATGGCTGATGCCGCCGAGGAGCATCTCGACGGCGGCGCCGAAGCCCGGCGCCGACACGAGCTCGTCGAGCTTCGCGAGACCCTCACGCGCGAGCTGGTGCTCGACGTTCGCCTCTTCGAGTGCTTCGGGATCGTCCATCGTCTTCGGGATCAACGGATAGAGGATCTTCTCCTCGATCTCCATGTGCAGGCGGAGCTCGCGCTCCACGTCGCGCAGCAGTCGTTGACGCTCGGGCCCCTCGTCCATCTCACCGAGCTCGGTGAGCATCTTCTTCACCTTGCGATGATCCTGCTTCAACAGCGTCGTGGGGTCGTTCACGAAGTCGCTCCTCCCGTGATGAGCGCGCCGTTCGTGCGCGCCGCAGCTGCCGACTTACCCCGGCGTGCACTCGACGAAACGCACGATGGCCGATTCGTGCGCGACGACTGCGCTGCAGCGAAGCGTCAGCGACGAGGACTGTGGCGCGGCCACGGGTTCGTTGCCTCGTAGCGGTGCGCGACCGCGAGCAGCAGGTCCTCGCGGTGGCGGGGCCCGATCACCTGCAGCCCGACAGGCAATCCCTCGATCGTCAGCCCGGCCGGAACGCTGATCGCAGGAAGGTTGACGAGGTTCGCCAACATCGCGTGGATCACCGCCATGCCGCCATGTACCGCCACGCCCGCGATCTCGGTCGGCATCGGGCCTTCCGCCGCGAAGGCGGCGCACGCCGACATCGGCGTCACGAGCAGATCGACGTCGTCGAACACTGCGGCCACATCCGTCGCGAGACGGCGACGCGTCTCTTCGACGGCGGCGAGCTTCGGCAGCGTGGCGCGGCTCGCCGAGGCCCACCCGGGCGCGGCCAGCGGGTCGAGCTCCCCGAGCCGATCCTGCCAGAGCGTCGGCTCGACGCCGACGAACCGGTCGGCACCTTCGACATGCGCGTAGACGGCGATGTAGTCGTCCAGCTCGACTGCGCGGTCGATGAGCGTTGCGCCGAGCGCCTCGACGAGCACCCGCGCGGCGCGCTCGCACAGCGCGCTCACAGCCGGATCGACGACGGCGAAGCCCAGATCGCTCGACCACGCGATCCGCAGTCCGGCGGTGTCGAGCCGTTCGATCGCGCTCCGGTAGCTGCCCACCGGCGACGGCAGGCACGTCCGATCTCGGAGGTCCGGGCCGGCCATCACGTCGAGCAGCAGCGCGGTGTCGGCCACCGTCGTAGCCAGACACCCGTGCACTGCGTTCTGGGCGAGGTGCGTGACGCCGAGTGTCGGGATGCGCCCGTACGACGGCTTCAGCCCGACGAGACCGGTGAAGCTCGCCGGCGTGCGGATCGAACCACCACCGTCGCTCGCGGTGCAGAACGGCACCATCCCGGCGGACACCGCGGCGCTCGACCCGCCACTCGACCCGCCCGGCGTGCGCGTGTCGTCCCAGGGGTTGCGGGTCACACCGAGGAGCGGGCTGGCGGTGTACGCCCACACGCCGAACTCTGGCGTCGCGGTCTTGCCGACGGGGATCGCGCCGGCGGCGCGCAGGCGCGCGACGTGGATCTCGTCGTGTGCGGCCGGCGGGCCGTCGGCGTACCAGCGCGACCCTCGCGTGGTCGGCATGCCGGCGCAGTGCTCGAGGTCCTTCACGCCGAACGGGACGCCGGCGAGCGGGCCGAGCGCGTCACCACGACCAGCTCGCACGTCGTCATCGACAGCGCTCGCCGCCGCGAGCGCCCCGTCGCGGTCGAGGTGGACGAACGCGTTGAGCCCCGGGTCGAGCCGGTCGATCGCGGCGAGGCAGGCCTCCATCAGCCGCAGCGCGGACGACTCCCCCGACCGGATCGATCGGGCCGCGTCGACGACGGTCGGCATCTCCGTCCGATGAGCCCCCGCCCCCATTCCCTGATCTTCCCACGCTCGCGGATGGCATCCTTGACGGCATGACAGTCACCGCTGACGAGAACGCCGACCTCACCGCCGCCGACGTTGCGTGGGAGCTGGAGCCCCTGCTCGGTCACGCCGGTTCGCCCGAGCGTCTCCTCGACGAGGCCGACGCGATCACCGCTGACCTCCAGCAGTACAAGGGACGCGTCGGTTCGCTCGACGCCGGCGAGCTCGCCGCGATGATGGGCATGGTCGCGAAGATCGCCGAACTGCTCAGCCGGGCGGGCCACTACACGTCGCTCCGCTTCAGCGAGAACACCGCGGATCCACAGCGAGGTGCGGCGATGCAGGCCGTGCGCGAGCGCACCACGACGATCACGACCCGCTCGTTGTTCGTCGACCTCGAGTGGGCGGTGGTCGACGACGACCACGCGGCGACCGTGCTCGCCGACGAGCGCCTGGCGTTCGCGAAGCACCATCTCGTGACGCTGCGCCGGACCCGACCGCACCTGCTCTCCGAGCCGGAGGAGACAGTGCTCAGCGAGACGTCCGTCGTCGGCTCGGCTGCGTGGGTACGGCTGTTCGAGGAGCAGACCTCGGCGATCGAGGTGACGTTGCCCGACGACCTGGGCGGAGCGGTCCCGTTGATGCAGGCGCTGTCGCTGCTGCAGCATCCCGAGCACGACGTCCGCGCCACCGCGGCTGGGGCAGTCACGGCTGCGCTCGGGCCCGGCTTGCGGACACGGGCGTTCATCTACAACACGCTCCTCCTCGACCGCAGCGTCGACGACCGGTTGCGGGCCTACCCGAGCTGGGTGTCCGCGCGGAACCTGGCGAACGAAGCGTCGGACGAGTCGGTCGACGCGCTGGTCCGGGCGGTCGTTGCCCGCTACGACATCCCGCAGCGCTGGTACGCGCTGAAGGCACAGGTGCTCGGCGTCGATCGCCTCGTCGACCACGACCGCATGGCCTCGGTCGCGGCGAGCGAGTCGACGATCGGCTGGGCCGAGGCGACCGGGATCGTCCGCGACGCGTACGCGTCGTTCTCGCCGGAGCTCGCCGGGGTCGTCGGTCGCTTCATCGACGAGCAGTGGATCGATGCGCCGCTCCGACCCGGCAAGCGCGGCGGCGCGTTCTGTGCCTACGCCGTTCCCGACCTGCACCCGTACGTGCTCCTCAACTGGACGAGCCGGCACCGCGACGTGCTGACGCTCGCCCACGAGCTCGGCCACGGAGTCCACGGCTACCTCGCGCGAGAGCAGGGGATCTTCCACCAGTCGACGCCGCTCACGCTCGCCGAGACTGCGTCGGTGTTCGGCGAGACCGTCACGAACAACCGGCTGCTGTCGATGCTCGACGACCCCGGCGAGCGGTTCGCGCTGCTCGCCTCGACGCTCGAGGACTCGATCGCGACGGTGTTCCGACAGGTCGCGATGAACCGCTTCGAACATGCCTGCCACACGGCGCGGCGCACCGAGGGTGAGCTCTCCGTCGATCGGTTCGGCGAGCTGTGGGCAGAGAGCCAGACGGCGATGCTCGGCGACGCGGTCGAGGTGACCGACGATTACCGCAGCTGGTGGAGCTACATCCCGCACTTCATCGCGACGCCCGGATACGTCTACGCCTACTCGTACGGCCAGCTGCTCGCGCTGTCGGTCTACGCCCGGTACCAGGCGGAGGGGGACGCGTTCGTTCCCAGCTACCTCGAGCTGCTGCGTGCCGGTGGCTCGCAACCGCCGGAGGAGCTCGCCGCAATCGTCGGCTTCGACCTCACCGATCCGGGCTTCTGGGACGCAGGCCTGGCGATCGTCGAGGGCCAACTGGACGCGGCCGAAGCTGCCGCCCGCGCCGCGGGCCGGATCTGATCGGTCAGGATCGGAGCTCGGCGACGAGCTCGCCGCCGTCGACGACGACGCGGTCGTCGAGTCGGACGGTGCAGCCGCGCATCGGCAGGTCGAAGTGGCCGGCCGTGAACCGGCCCGCGTTCTCGTTCGCGCCCGTCGAGTAGAGGAAGTTGCCAGCGAAGGCGCGCGCCTCGGTCCCCCAGGTCTCGCGGCGGTCGTACAGCTCGAGGTAGTCCCAGCGGGCGGCAGGGTTCATGCCCCAGCCGACGTGGCTCGTGGCATAGCTCGCACGGTCGTCGAACGCACCGAGGTACGAGCTGAACAGCGCGGCGTCGAGACCGTCGCCGGCGATCTCCACGATGTGGTCGTCCTCGAGCATCAACATCACCGGCGACTCGAGGTACCGGTTGAACGTGAGGTTGATGTCGCCCGGCGCGAGCACGATCGTGCCGGACACGGTGCCCGCCGCTGGAAACGCGAGCACCAGACCGCCCGGCCAGTGGGCGATCGACCCGGGGCCTGACGTCAATCCGGTCGACCCCGCCGTCACGGCGCCGGCGAGACGCACGGTGAGGTCCGTGCCCGCGGCGCTCGTGACGGTCATCGTGTCGGCGGCACGCAGCCAGGAGTGACCGAGCTCGACGCGCCGCGGGAGGTCGGGGTCCCACACGAGTCGGTCGAACGTGTCGGGGTGCTCGTTCGAGACCATGAGCACCCTCGCGCCGCCGGCGAGGATCTCGCCGAGCTCGGGTGAGTGCAGCAGCCCTTCCACCGTGCAGTCGATCACGAGGCCGGCCGACGCCAGCGCCGCAATGACGCTCCGGTTGCCGGCGATCGCCTGCGACGCTCCCGTCGAACGGATCGGGACCGGAGCGCTGCTCGGCGGCGTCGGCACGACGACGTCGAACACGGCCGCGCCGAGGGACTGGGCGGCGAGGCGGGCGGTGTCGACGAGGACGGACCGGCTCTGCGTCTCGCTCAGGATCACGACGACCTCTCCGGCGCGCAGATCACAGCGCACGAAGTGCGCCGCGAACGACTCGATGTAGCGCCACTCGGTCATCCCCGCTCCACTCGCTCGATGTGCTCTTCGATCAACGCGTTCACGGCCTCGGGTGCTTCGACGTTGAGCAGATGGCCCGCTCCGGGCAACACCTCCACCCGCGCACCCGGGATCAGCTCGGCGAGCACCTCGGCGTACGCGGCCGGTGTCTCGGTGTCGAGCTCGCCGGCAAGGCACAGCGTGGGCGCGGCGACCGACCCGAGCACGGCCCGACTGTCGTGGGCGACGATGCAGTCGATCGCCCGCCGCAGGGCCGCGCCGGTGATCCTGGCCATCGCTGCCCGCTGGCCGGCGAGCGCGACGGGCGAGATGCCGGGACCGGCGATGCCCGCCAGCACCGCCTCGGCGAAATCGGCCGGTTCACGACCCGCATCGAGCGGTGCCAGTCGCGCCGCACGCCACGCGTCCGGCGACGTGCCGTCGAGGCCGAAGCAGGGGCTCGTCGAGAGCAGCGTCAGCGTGTCGACGCGCTCGCGGTGCGCGACCGCGGCGTACTGGGCGATCATGCCGCCGAACGAGATGCCGACGAGATGAAAGCGCTCGGCACCGAGCTCGTCCGCGAATGCAGCCACGTCGTCGGCCAGGCGGACGAACGTCAGCGGGCCGTCGTCCGCCGGGGATTCGCCGTAGCCGGGAAGGTCCCACGCCGCGACACGGCGCCGCTCGGAGAGGCCGGCCAACTGCGGCTCCCACGAGATGCGGCTGCCACCGAGACCATGGAGCAGCACGATCGGCAGGCCGTCTCCGCGACCGGCCTCACGCCACGCGAACCGCTCCCCCCGGACGTCGACGCTCGGCGACATCAGGCCACCGTAGCACGGGCGTCAACAGTGATGACAACGGTGTTGACTTCGTATGTCGGGGCGGTCATCATGCCGACCCATGACCGACGTGGGAACCGACGAGCGACCGGCTACCCCCCGGGAGGAGCTCGTGGCGCGGGTCAGGGCGCTCGGCCCGGTGATCGCCGAGCGGGCTGTCGTGTACGACCGGGACGCGACGTTCCCGTTCGAGAACTTCGCCGACTTCCGCGCCGTCGGGCTGCTCGCGGTGTCCGTGCCGGCCCGCTTCGGCGGCCTCGGCGCGTCGTACGCGGACTACGTGCGCGTCAGCGAGGAGGTCGGCCGCCACTGCGGCGCGACTGCGCTGACGTTCAACATGCACAACGCCACGATGCTGTGGTGCGGCGAGGTCGCCGACCTGCTCGACCTCTCTCCCGCGCACCGTGAGCGCCACGAGCGGATCCGCACTGAGATGTACCGCGGCGTCGTCGAGGACGGCCTCGTGCACAGCCAGCCGTTCTCGGAGGGACTAGCACCGGGCGCGACGACGGGGGTCGCCACGAAGGCGGTCCCGGTCGAGGGCGGCTGGCTCGTCACCGGCCGCAAGATCTTCGCCTCGCTCTCGGGTGCGGCGGACTTCTACAACGTCACCTGCCAGGTGCCGGGCGAGGACGAGATCCGCTTGCTCGGCGTTCCCGCGCACGCCGACGGCGTCTCGATCGTGGACGACTGGGATCCGCTCGGCATGCGCGGCACCGTCTCGCGCACGCTGCTGATGCGCGACGCGTTCGTGCCCGAGTCGAACGAGTGGATGCCGCCCGGCGCCTACAACCAGGCTGCGCTGCGCTACCCCTGGCTCTTCCTGTCACTCTGCCCGAGCTACCTGGGGCTGACCGGCGGCATCCTCGACACGACGGCGGCGTACCTCCGCGGCGAGCTGCCGGGCCAGACATCCGGTGCCCGCCGCGACCACCCGGTCAAGCAGTACGGCTGGGCGCAGATGCAGTTGCGCCACGAGCAGGCGCGGGCACTCCTCTACCGCGCCGTCGACGAGGCCGTGCTCGACCCGACCGAGGCGCAGCTCGTCACCGGATGGGCCGCTGCGGTGACGGTGATGGAGCACGCGGCAGAGATCGCGTCGACCGCGATCCGCGTGTGTGGTGGCCAGTCGATGTTGAAGACGCTGCCGCTCGAGCGCATGTACCGCGATGCCCGGCTCGGCTCGACGATGCTGCCGTGGAGCGCCGAGGTGTGCATCGAACGGTTGGGCCGCGCCCGGCTGTTCGAGGATGCGTCGTGACCCGTGTCGCGCTGAACGAGGACTCGATCATCACGACATCGATCCGCCTGATCGAGCAGGACGGCCCCGACCGGTTCACGCTGCGCCGGCTCGGCGAGGCGCTCGGTGCCGACCCGACGGCGATCTACCGCCACTTCAAGGACAAGGACGAGCTGCTGCGTGCCGTCGGGGACCGGATCATCGCCGAGATCACCGTGGGGCTCCCGGACGAGCCCGCCGGCTGGCGAGCAGTCGTCGCCGAGGTCTGCGTGCGCCTGCGCGCCGCCCACGTCGCACAACCGCATCTCGCCGCACTCGTGCGCAGCGGCCCGCCGATGCACGAGAACGAGTTCGCCGTGACCGAGGTGCTGCTCCGCCAGCTGCGCATCGCCGGCCTCGATACGACGACGGCTGCGCTCGCCTACCACGCGCTCATCGAGTTGACGGTCGGGTCTGCTGCGCTCGACGCGCCCATGGCCGCGCTCGCTCCCGAGGGGCGCGCCGAGCGGTACGCGGGCTGGCGGCGGGCCTACTCGTCGCTCGACGAGCGCTCGCACCCGGAGTCCGTCGCCACTGCTCCCCACTTGTACGTCGGTACGGCCGAGGACCGCTTCCGGTACGCACTCGACCGATTGCTCGACGGCATCGAAGGCAGGTCGAGGAACGTGGTCGCAGCGGACGCCGCTCCGTAGGGTATGGCCCCGTGAACGCTGCGAAAGCCCGCCTCGCCGGCATCGCCCTGCTCGACAGGGCGTTCGGCCACCTCCCCGACGACGAGCTCGAGACGCTCACCACGACGCTGCCCGAGGACCACCGAGCCGCGCTGCAACGCATCGTCGGGGCGGCCGAGGGCGAGGAGCTGGCCGGCACGGAGCTCGTCGAGGCGATCCGATCCGTCGGGATCAAGGGCCGCATGAACGGGAACCTCGAGCGGCTCGCCGGCGTCGTCAGCGAACCGTGCCTCACGGACTGCATCGAGCAGCTCGGCGACCGCGCCGACATGCCCTCCGAGGAGGACCTGCTCGAGGTCGCACCCGGTCTCGTCGAACGCCATGGCGTCGCGATCGTGCGTGTCATGCTCGCCGCTGCCGTCGCCGGTGAAGCGCCCGCGTCGCCGGCGATCATCAGGATCCTGAAGCACGACGAGACGCTCGCGCTCCCGGCCGCGGCGCCGGCCGCGACCCCAGCGCTCGTGAAGACGCTGAGCGCCGAGGAAGCAGCCGAACGGGAGCGGATCAAGGAGCGGCGCAAGGAAGAGCGGCGTCAGAAGCAGGCCGAGCAGGCCGCGCGGCGCGAGCAGGCGGCCCGCGCCCGTCGTAGCGGCCGTTGACGGCTGGCGGCTGACGGCTGACCGCTGACGGCTGACGGCTGACCGCTGACCGCTGACGGCTGGTCAGGCTGCGCTGGTCGGCGTCGGCTCGCTGATCCGGCAGCGCCAGGCGTAGAACGGCTGGCTCTCGCCCGAGACGAGCTCGAACTCCAGCGCCCAGCCGACGGGGTCCCACCAGCGGACGTCCAGCAGGCGCGCCGGGTCCGTGGGGCGAGGCCAGAAGAGGAACACGTCGAGGGCGGTGCCGTCGCCGAGCATGACGAGCAGGTGCTCGTCCGAGCGTCGGTCGAGCGAGACGACGGGCATGCCCGACACCCGCGCCCGCCCACCGAGCGCGTCGAGCGCGGCCGCCCCGGCCGTTCCCTCCACCGCCGGGTCCGGTCTGCGAGCGAGCGCCACGGCGACGACCACGGCCACGATCACGGCCGTCATCACGAGCAGCACGACGGTACCCATCGGCATGCGACAGATCTTGCCACGGCCGGCCGGCGGCGACCCGGCGGCCCGAATCGACCGGGTGTCGCCGCGCGCGATGTCAGAGGCCTGGCAGCGTCGCCTCACGGCTCTCGTGGCGCAGCAACCACGCCTTCGTCTCGATGCCCGCCGCAAAGCCGGTGAGCGAGCCGTTGCTCCCGATGACGCGGTGGCACGGGACGATGATCGGGATCGGGTTGCGCCCGTTGGCCGCGCCGACGGCTCGCATCGCGGTGGGCGCTCCGAGCCGCCTCGCCTGCTCGCCGTAGCTGATCGTCTCGCCGTACGGGATCGCCCGCAGCGCTTCCCACGCCTTCTGCTGGAACGGCGTGCCGTGCGGGTCGAGCGGGAGATCGAAGTCCGTCCGGGTGCCCGCGAAGTACTCGCCGAGCTGCGCGGCCGTCGCCCGGAGCACGGGATGCCCGGGGTCGTCGACGGCATCGCCGGTCTCGGGGACGCCCGCCTCGCCGTCCAGCTGCCAGAGCACGGCGCGGAGGCCTGCGTCGGAGGCGACCAGCGTGAGGTCGCCGACGGGCGTCTCGATGGTGGTCCGCACGAACGTCATGTCGAGAGCTCCTTCACGAGCGGGGGGCCGGAGAGGCTGGCCCAGAGGTGGTGCAACGCGTATGAACGCCATGGCCGCCAGCGCTCGGCGAGTGCGGCGAGCGCCCGCGGTGCGCCGTCCGCGCCGAGCCGCTCGACGGCGCGGCGGACGCCGAGGTCGGTCGGGAGGAAGACGTCAGGATCGCCGAGCGCTCGCATCGCGATGTAGCCGGCGGTCCACGGTCCGACGCCGGGAAGGCGGACGAGCCTGTCGACGAGGTCCTGCCGTTCGACACCGGGATCGATCACGACCGAACCGTCGGCGAGCGCGGCGCACAACCCGAGCAGCGCTCGCTTGCGCGCCGCCGGCATCGCGAGCTCGGCGGAGTCCATCGCCGCCAGCACCTCGGCGCGCGGGAACGCGTGCGTCAGTCCGTTCGACGGGGCCGCGAGCGGCTCGCCGTACGCGACCGCGAGCCGGCCGGCGAGCGTGCGCGCGCCGGCGACGGAGACCTGCTGACCGAGCACGGCCCGCACGGCGAGCTCGTTCCCGTCGACGTGACCGGGTGAACGACGGCCGGGCGACGATCTCACGAGCGAACCGATCAGTGGGTCGGAGCCGAGCTGCTCTGCGACCGCGACGGGGTCGGCGTCGAGGTCGAGCAGGCGTCGGCAGCGCTGCACAGCGACGCCGACGTCCCGCCAGTCCGTGATCTGGAGCTCGCAGCGTACGTGGCCCGCCGCGGGCGTGAGCGCAACCGTTGCCGTGCCGCGCGGGAGATCGAGCACACGCCGGTACGTCGCGCCATCCCACGCCTCGACGCCGGGCACCGCCCGCACACCGAGGAACTCGATCATCGCGGTCGGGTCGAACGGCTCGCGGTACGGCAGTCGCAGTGTGATCGCACCGGGCGCACCGGGCACACCGGGCACACCGCCAGCGCTTGCGGTCGGCCGCGCCTTCGACGTCCGCAGTTCGCGCGGCGAGCTGCAGAAGACCTCGCGCACCGTCTCGTTGAACTGGCGCACGCTCGCGAACCCGGACGCGAACGCGACCTGCGTGAACGTGAGCTCGGTGGTCTCGATGAGCAACCGCGCGGTGTGGGCGCGCTGGGCTCGTGCGAGCGCGAGCGGCCCGGCCCCGAGTTCCGCGGTGAGCTGGCGGTTCAGGTGCCGTGAGCTGTAGCTGAGCCGGCTCGCCAACCCAGGCACCCCTTCCCGGTCGACGACGCCGTCGGCGATGAGCCGCATCGCGCGACCGACGAGATCCGCTCGCTGGTTCCACTGCGGCGAGCCCGGCGAGGCGTCGGGCCGGCAGCGCTTGCAGGCACGGAAGCCGTTCTGCTGCGCCGCGGCAGCCGTCGGGTAGAACCGGACGTTCTGCCGCCGGGGCGTGATCGCGGGACAGCTCGGCCGGCAGTAGATCCGCGTCGTCACGACCGCGGTGAAGAACCAGCCGTCGAAACGTGCGTCGCGGCTCTGGACCGCCCGGTAGCAGCGCTCCTCGTCCTCGACCATGACGCAATCATGCCGCGGCGAACAGTCGATGATGAGCGGATATCGGACATCACCCCCGGGCCGAGGCGCCCGACCGACGACGCACACCCGCCTACCCTGCGGCCATGGCCTTGCCCGAGCTCAGCTGCATCTCCGTCGACCTCGCGGGTGCGACCGCGACGATCACGTTCAACCGCCCGGAGCAGCTGAACGCGCTCTCGCGCACCCTGCTGCGCGAGCTCGTGACGGTCTGCCGTTGGCTCGACGAGCAGCAGGACCTCAGGATAGCCGTCGTTCGCGGCGCCGGTCGCGCGTTCTCGGCCGGCTTCGACCTCGCCGACTTCAGCGCACCCGAGCCTGGTGCGACGCCGCGCGACACGGCCGACCTGGGCCGGATCGCGACCGAGGCCTTGACCGATGTGCGGGCGCTCACCATCGCGTCGGTGCACGGCCACTGCGTCGGCGGTGGGCTCGTGCTCGCCGCCGCCTGCGATCTGCGCATCGCGTCGGCTGATGCGACGTTCTCGATCCCCGAGGTGGACCTCGGCATCCCGCTGGCCTGGGGTGGCATCCCCCGGCTCGTTCGCGAGCTCGGGCCGGCGATCACGAAGGAGCTCGTCCTCACGTGCCGGCCGTTCGGCGCGAACGAAGCACTCGCGCTGCGCTTCCTGAACCGCGTCGTGCCGGCAGACGAGCTGGACGCGGTGGTGGGCGAGCTCGCAGCAGAGCTCGCGGGGAAGCCCGCGTTCGCGTTGCGCGTCACGAAGCAGCAGGTGAACGCCGTGATGGAGGAGATCGGATCGACGCGTCGCAACACGAGCGACGCCGACATCCTGAGCGCAGCGATGGCCGACGAGGAGTCGCGCGCCGCGAGCCGCGCCTACCTCGCCCGCCGCCGACGCACGTGAGCGAACCGAGGTCGACGCGTGCGCGTCAGGCCGGTGCCGGCTCCTTCGGCAGCCCGAGCACGCGCTCGCCGACGATGTTGCGCTGGATCTGGCTCGTGCCACCCCAGATCGTCTCGGAGCGGCTGAAGAAGAACGCCGACATCATCGGGCTGACGGGGTACGTCGGCCGCCGCTTGTCGCGGGCAGCGCCCGGCCACGAACCCGCCTCCGGGCCCGACGACACGATCATCGAGTCGGCGCCGTAGATGTCGAGCGCGAGCTCCATCGCGTCCTGGTGCATCTCCGACCAGAACATCTTGTTCGACGCACCGAGCGCGGCGACACCGGGATCCTTCGTCTTGTTCAAGGTCGCCGACAGGCTGCGGAGGCCGTTGACGCGGAGGATCTGGATCTTCGTGTAGTACTCCATCAACCGCTGGCGAACGAGCGGGTCGGAGACGCTGCCGTTCCGCTGCGCGGCTTCGAGCATCAGCCGGTACTCCTCCTCGAAGCGCCGGTACCCGGTCGTGGCGGACATGCCGCGCTCGAACGCGAGCGTCGAGTTCGCGACCTTCCAGCCGTTGTTCACGCCACCGACGACGTTGTCCTTCGGGCAGCGCGCGTCCGTGAAGAACACCTCGCAGAACTCCGCCGTGCCGTCCGGCTGCGTGATGCCGCGCACCTCGACGCCCGGCTGCTTCATCGGCACGAGCAGGTACGAGATCCCCTTGTGCTTCGGCGCCTCCGGGTCGGTGCGGGTCAGGAGGAAGCAGTAGTCCGCGTAGTGGCCCTGTGTGGTCCACACCTTCTGCCCGTTGATGACCCACTCGTCGCCGTCGAGCTCGGCGCTCGTCTTCAGGGAGGCGAGGTCGGAGCCGGAGTTCGGCTCGCTGAAGCCCTGGCACCAGCGCGTCTCACCCTTCAGGATCTTCGGCAGGAACTCCTGCTTCTGCTCCTCGGTCCCCCATTGCAGGATCGTCGGGCCGACGAGCGTGTCGCCGAAGAAGTCGGCCCGCAGCGGCGCCTTCACCCGGGCGAACTCCTCGGCCAAGACGACACCCTGCATCGTGGTGAGCCCCTTGCCGCCGTACTCGACCGGCCACGTCGCGCAGATCCAGCCGCCCGAGAACAGCTTCGACGGCCATTCGTCGTTGAAGCGCTTGCGCTCCTCGGGGCTCATCTCGAAGCCCGGATCGCTCCAGCCTGCGGGGAGATTCTCCTCCAACCAAGAACTGATCTCGGCTCGGAACGCCTCGGCATCGGGGGGATAGGTGAGATCCATGGGAGAATCTTGACCCGTCGGTCAAGTCCTTGTCGAGACCGGCGGGAGATCCCCCCTCGGTGGCGGCCGACCCGGGCCCCGCGTCGATCCGTCACACGCCGTTCACACGCGCCGAACGACCACGAAACGGCGACTTCCTACCGTCACGGTCATGACGACGCGAGGGGCACCCCCTTCCCAAGCCGTCAATGACCCGGCCCCGTCCTCGGGGCGAACCCCCCTCGTCCGCCTGGGCGCAGCGGAGGCGGCCGTACTCCGCGTGCTCGTCGAGGTCGCGGGCCGGGTCATCAGTCGCACCGAGCTCGCCCGCAGGGCGGGGCTCACCGATCAGAGCGAACGGCGTTGCGACGCCATCCTGGTCGTCCTCAGGCGGGCGCTCGGGCCCGGCAGCATCCGCACGGTTCGCAGCCGCGGCTGGATGCTCGAACGCTCGCACGTCGAGCCCGCCCTCGCGCTCCTCCGGTAGCCGCCAGTTCCATGCTCCTCGCTGCGGCGGATGGCCTCGAGATCGGGCGGCTGCTCCGCGACATCCTCGTCGTGCTGCTCGCCGCAAAGCTCGCGGCCGAGGTCGCCGAACGCATCGGCGTCCCCGCCGTCCTCGGCGAGATCCTCGCCGGCATCGCCATCGGCCCGTCGTTGCTCGGCGTGGTCGAACAGAGCGACGTCCTCTTCATGCTCGGCGAGCTCGGCGTCATCCTCCTGCTGCTCCAGGTCGGCATGGAGATGGACCTCGCCGAGCTCGGCAAGGTCGGCCGGGCGTCGATGCTCGTCGCGGTCACCGGCGTCGCCGCGCCGTTCGCTACGGGCGCGGTGGCCGGCCTCGCACTCGGTCAGGACGCGAAGAGCGCGATCTTCCTCGGCGCGGCGTTGACCGCGACGAGCGTGGGGATCACCGCGCGCGTGTTCGGCGACCTGAAGGCGCTCGCATCGACGGAATCACGCATCGTGCTCGGCGCCGCCGTGGCCGACGACGTGCTCGGGCTCGTCATCCTGACGGTCGTTGCGAGGGTCGTCGTCGACGGCTCGGTCTCCGCCGGCACGATCCTCTCGACGATCGGCCTCGCGATCGGCTTCCTCCTGCTCACCGGCATCGTCGGACTGTGGGCCGCACCCGCCATCTTCGGCGGCGTGCACCGCCTCAGCCGCTCGACCGGGACGCTCACCGCGATCGCATTCGCGTTCACGCTCGCGTTCGCGACGCTCGCCGACGTCGCAAAGCTCGCCCCGATCATCGGTGCGTTCATGGCCGGGCTCGCGATCGGTCGCACCAAGCAGGCACATCGCGTGGAGCGCGAGCTGACCCCGGTCGGGCACCTCTTCATCCCGATCTTCTTCCTCCAGATCGGCATCGACACCGACATCGGCGCCGTGCTGAAGCCGAGCGTCCTCGGGATCGCCGGCGTCCTGACCGTGGTCGCGGTGATCGGCAAGCTCGTCGCTGCGGTCGGTGCCGCCGGCACGCTGGCGGACCGCTGGACGATCGGCTTCGGCATGATCCCCCGCGGGGAGGTCGGCCTGATCTTCGCCACGATCGGCCTGCGCAACGGCGTGCTCGACGATGACCTCTACGCCGCACTCGTGCTCGTCGTGCTCGTCACCACGGTGATCACGCCGCCGCTGCTGCGGATGCGATCGAACCAGCTCGCCGCCCGATCGGTCGCTCCGATCGACGCCACGTTGCCCCGGCCACCCGACGGCTGGGTGGTCGAGCACGATCACCGGATCGAACTGCTCGGTATGCCGCCACCGAGCGATGCGCTCGCCGTCGCGCTCCGGGCGGCGCGACTCGCTGTCGGCGCGCGACCGGGTGACACGTTGCTCGACTGGTTCACGGCGACGAAGACCGCGCCCCTTGCCTGGGACGACGAGGCGACGGCCGAGTTCCTCGCACTGCTGCGTCACGGCAACGCCCGCTCCTGGCGGCTCCTCGATCGCACCGGCGTCCTCGAACGGACGATGCCCGAGCTCGCAGCAGCGCTCGCGGCGCGCCACGACGACCCGGGCGAGGTCGACCCGCTGCACGCGTTGCGGTGGCGGCTCGTCGACCGGCTCCACGAGCTCGCCGGCGAGCACGCCGATGGCATCGGTCGTGACGATCACATCGCCGCGGAGATCGCTCGACTCGAGCACCCGGACCGCCTCGTGCTCGCTGCGCTCGCGCTGGACGTCGGCGGCGACCCCGACGGCGCCGAGCCGGTGGCGCGCTCCATCGTGACGAGGCTTGCGCTGCCCGACGCGGCGCAGCAAGAGGTGGCCGCGCTCGTCCGCGATGCCGAGCTGCTGAGCGGCGCCGTCGACGATCCGGACGCGTTCGGCGACGAACAGCTGCAGGCGCTGTGCTCCCAGATCGGATCGATGGAGCGGGCACGGGTCCTCTACGTGTTGAGCATCGTGCTCGACGAGCCGCAGGGATGGCAGCGCGAGCGACTCGACGAGCTGCACCAGCTCGTCGTCGACCGCGCGTCGCAGCTGGAGTCCGGTTCAGCGCCGCAGGCGCTCTGAGCAGAGCCGCACCGTCCTGCAACAACCGCGCCAAGACGCAACCCGCAGGAAACAGCCGCAAGACCGGTGCGAAACGTGGCTGCTCTACGTTCCGGCTGCCTGGGTGCAACGGCGCACCTCGACGCCGGGCGCGAGCGCGACGACCCGGGTTCAACCCTCGTACAGCGTGCAGCGGCAACCTGCCGTGTGCCATCCAGGAAGGACATGCCCTTGAAGCTCATCACTGCGATCGTCAAGCCTCACAAGCTCGACGAGGTCAAGGACGCCCTCAAGGCCGTCGGCGTCCAAGGACTCACCGTCCACGAGGCCAGGGGCTTCGGCCGCCAGGGCGGCCACTCCGAGACGTACCGGGGTGCCGAGTACACGATCGAGTTCGTACCCAAGACTCGAATCGAGATCGTGGTCGACGACAGCGCCGCCGATGGCGTCGTCGATGCGATCCGTGGTGCGGCCGCGACGGGCAAGATCGGCGACGGGAAGATCTGGGTCAGCGACGTCAGCCGTCTCGTGCGTGTTCGCACGGGCGAGGAGGGACACGACGCGCTGTGAACGATCGACGGTCGAGACGGTGATGCGACGAACGGCGGGTCGGCTGGTGCAGCCGACCCGCCGTTCGCGTCTCCGGACACGGTCGTAACACATCGCACAAACACGCCACTCAGCCGAAACAACCACAAGACAAGGTCGAAACGTGACCTGCATACGTTCACAACGGCTCGATGCAACGGTGCAGACGAGTCACCGTTCCATTCATCCATCCGCTCAGGAGGATCTCGTGCGCAACAGAGCGCTCAAATTCGGCGGCGTCGGGCTGCTCGTCACCGCAGCCACCGTCTTGGCCAGCCCCGTCGCGGCCTTCGCGCAGGACGAGGGTCCGACGACGGCGGCATTGCAGGGGACGCTCGACAACGTCTACATCCTGGTGTCGGCCGTGCTCGTCATCTTCATGCAGGCCGGCTTCGCAATGGTGGAAGCGGGTCTCACTCGGGCCAAGAACGTCGCCAACATCATGATGAAGAACCTCGTCGACTTCTGCATCGGCGCCGTGGTGTTCTTCGCCATCGGCTTCGCCATCGCCTACGGCGGCGGCTTCGACGACTTCGGCAAGTTCCTCGGCGGCGGTGGTTGGTTCCTCGGTGACGGCGCCTTCACGTACGGGAACCTCACGCCGTTCACGTTCTTCATCTTCCAGGTCGCGTTCGCAGCGACGGCGGCGACGATCGTGTCCGGCGCGATGGCCGAGCGGACCAAGTTCAAGGCCTACGTGATCTACAGCGCCGCGATCTCGGCGCTCATCTACCCGATCGTCGTGCGCTGGCAGTGGGGCGGTGGCTGGCTCTTCCAGCTCGACACGCCGTTCCACGACTTCGCCGGCTCGACGATCGTCCACAGCGTCGGTGGGTGGGCCGCACTGGTCGGTGCGTGGATGCTCGGCCCGCGGATCGGCAAGTACGGCCCCGACGGCAAGCCACGAGCGATCCTCGGCCACTCGATCCCGTTCGCGATCATCGGCTGCTTCATCCTCCTGGTCGGCTGGTACGGCTTCAACCCGGGCTCGCAGCTCGGCGCCGATCCGATCATCGGGCGCATCGCCATGACCACGACGATCGCCGGCGTCGCCGGTGCCTGCGTGGCGATGTTCTTCACGTGGTTCAAGGGCGGCAAGCCGGACGTCGCCATGACCGGCAACGGCCTGCTGGCGGGCCTCGTCGGCATCACCGCCGGTTGTGCCGTCGTGTCGACGATCGGTGCGCTGATCATCGGTGCGCTGGCCGGCGCGCTGGTCGTCGTCGCCGTGCAGTTCTTCGACCGCATCCGCATCGACGACCCGGTCGGCGCGATCTCCGTCCACGGCGTCTGCGGAGCGTTCGGCACGCTGATGGTCGGGTTCTTCGCCAACGAGCCGGATCTCGGCGTGGAGGGTCTGTTCTACGGCGGCGGTGCGTCACAGCTCGTCAGCCAGTTGATCGGTGTCGTGTCGGTCGCGGCGTTCGTGCTGGTGGCCGCGTTCGTCCTCTTCAGCGCGATCAAGGCCACCGTCGGCCTGCGGGTCGACGAGGTCGAGGAGCGCGAGGGCCTCGACGTCCACGAGCACGGTGCTCCGGGCTACTCCGACGAGATGACCAGCGTCTGATTCGCTGACAGAGTTGGGCAGACGCATCGGGCCGGCGGCGACGCCGGCCCGATTCGCGTCCCGACCTCAGTGCGCTGCGTTGATCGCCCGCCACACCCGCTCAGGCGTGCAGGGCATGTCGAGGTGGTCGACGCCGAGATGTGACAGCGCGTCGACGACGGCGCTCAGCACCGCTGGCGTGGACCCGATCGTGCCGCTCTCACCGATGCCCTTCGCCCCGAGATCGTTCATCGGCGACGGCGTCTCGAGGTGAACGGTCTCGAACGAGGGGAGCTCCGCCGCCGAGATGACGGCGTAGTCGGCGAAGTTCGTCGTGAGCGGGTTGCCGTCGGCGTCGTAGACCACCTCTTCGAGCAGCGCCTGGGCGACGCCTTGCGCGAGGCCGCCGTGCACCTGCCCCTCGGCGAGCAACGGGTTGAGGATGCGGCCCGCGTCGTCGACGGCGATGATGCGTCGCACCACGACCTTTCCCGTCTCCGTGTCGACGTCGACGACGGCGACGTGCGCGCCGGAGGGGAACGTGCCTCCCTGCTGCGAGAAGTCACCGAGACCGGCGAGCGGGCCGCCGTCGAGGTCGAGCTTCGCGGTGGACAGCTCGGCCCACGACTTGGCGAGTGCGGGGGTACCCGCGACATGGAACCGGCCCTCCTCGAGCACGATGTCGGCAGGGTCCGCCTCGAGCAGGCGAGCGGCGAGGTCGCGCGCCTGATCGACCACGATGCCGGCCGCGCGCCAGACGTTCGTGCCACCGAGCTGGACACTGCGCGAGCCGCCCGTGATGCTGCCGGCCGGGACGATGTCGGTGTCGCCGTGGATCACCTCGATGTCGTCCATCGGCACACCGAGCTTGTCGGCGACGAGCATCGCCCACGACGTGTGATGCCCCTGACCGTACGGCGACGTGCCGGTGAGCACGCGCACCTTGCCCGTCGGCAGGACCTCGACGTGGCCGTACTCGCCGCCGCCGGAGAGCGCGGTGATCTCGACGTACACGGAGACGCCGATGCCGAGCTGCACGCGCTCGCCCGCATCTCGGCGGCGGCGTTGCTCTGCCCGCAGCGAGTCGTAGTCCGCGGCAGCGAGCACGGCGTCGAGTGCAGCTTCGTAGCGGCCGCTGTCGTACGTCGTCCCCGTTGCAGTGACGAACGGGAACCGGTCGGGTGCGACCACGTTGCGCCGCCTGACGTCGATCGGGTCGAGTCCGAGCTCGCGCGCGAACAGGTCCATCGCCCGCTCGATCGCCGCCGCGGCCTCCGGCCGTCCGGCCCCGCGGTACGCGACCATCGGCACGGTGTTCGTGACCACGCTCGTCGCAACGCACTCTGCCGAGGGGATGTCGTACGTGCCGGTGAGCATCAACCTCGTCATGTACGGCAGGAACGCCGCCATCCGCGGGTACGCGCCGGTGTCCTGCAGCACGGTGAGACGGTAGGCGAGCACCCGCCCATCACGCGTGCCACCGATCTCGATCTGCTGCACCTGACCGCGGCCGTGACCGAGCCCGATCATGCTGTCGGTGCGGTTGTCGCTGTACCTGACGGGGCGCCCCACGCGACGAGCGAGCCAGGGCAGCAACAGGTCCTCGGGATAGCTGAACGCCTTCGCCCCGAAGCCGCCGCCCACGTCCGGACTGATGCAGCGGATCTCGTCGGTCGCCATGCCGTACACCTCGGCGAGCCGGTCGCGGATCGGGTGCGCGCCCTGACCCGCCTGCCAGTGCGTGAGCCTGCCGTCCGGCTCCCACCGGCTCGCCGCGACGCGCGGTTCGAGTGGGCACGGAGCGACCTTCTGGTTCGTGATCCTCCGCCGCACGACGACCTCGCACTCGCCGAACAGCTCCTCGCCACCCGACGGCAGCTGGAAGCAGACGTTCGTGCCCGCCTCCGGGAACAGCAGCACCTCGCCGACGAGCGCGGCCTCCGGATCGATCACGACGGGGAGCGGGTCGTAGTCGATCACGACGAGCTCGGCGGCGTCCTCGGCCTGCGCGCGTGTCTCGGCGACGATCGCGACGATCGGCTCGCCCACGTAACGCACGATCCCGTCGGCGAGGAACGGGCGGGGCATCGGCGCGGTGAGCATCGGCAGGTCGACAGGGACAGCGCCGAGGTCGAGGTCGGACGCCGTGAAGACGCCCAGCACGCCCGGTGCTGCTGTCGCTTCGGTGACGTCGACCGCCGTGATCCGGGCGTGCGCGACCTGCGATCGCGCGTAGGTCACGACCGAGAGGCCGTCGAGCACGAGGTTGTCGATGAACGTGCCGTCACCCATCAGCAGCGCCGGGTCCTCGCGCCGGACGATGCGTTCCCCGATGATTGCCATGCAGCCTCCCCAGCCCCGATGTCCCGCGCCGAGCCTACGAGCGCCGGAGCCGGTCGCGAGCAGTGCGTGCGGCGCGTGACCTGGCATGGTGCATCCGACGCGCGAGCACGCGTCGAACGGGCGCTGCGATGCACCCCTCCCCTACCATGGCCGCCATGACGACCACGGGGGACGGTTCCGCCGAACCGGCGAAGCCGCAGCGCTGGACAGCTCAGTGGAAGGAGCTGTACGCCGAGGTGATCACGACCGGCCTCTGCACGGGATGCGCCGGGTGCGTCGTCACCTGCCCGCACGACGTGATCGGCTACGAGCACGAAGAGGGCAAGTACATCCCGTTCCATCTCGAAGAGGAGCTGGGCCTCGACAACTGCATCCACGGCGAGAAGGGCTGCACCACCTGCACCCGCGCCTGCCCGCGGTTCCGGGCATGGGAGCCGGCGGCCGACATGCACCTGTTCGGTCGGGTGCGCGAGCCCGACGAGATGTCCGGCATCTGGCGGCAGCTCTACCTCACGCGTGCGAGTGACGACATGGTCCACCAGATGGGCCAGGACGGTGGGCTCGTCTCGGCGATGCTCATCTGGTTGCGCGAGCACGACTACATCGACGCCGCACTGGTCAGCGGCGTCGAAGCGGACGACGCATGGAAGGCGAAGCCTGCCGTGGTGAGCACGAAGGAGGAGATCCTCGCCACCGCCGGAAGTCGGTACACCTACTGCGCGAACCCGCTGGCGTTGCGCGACGCGAAGGAGCAGAGCCACAACCGCCTCGCCCTCGTCGGCATGGGCTGCCAGACGTCGTCACCGCCGATCATGTGGGACCGGAAGGCCGGCAAGGTCTCGCGGCCGTTCCTGTTCAACATCGGCCTGCTGTGCTCGAAGACGTTCGACGACGCGATCTTCCCCGAGCTCTTCGAGGCGAAGTACGGACTGAAGAAGTCCGAGATGGCGAAGATGAACATCAAGGGCGTCTTCCAGATCTGGATGAAGGACGGCTCGTACCACGAGATCGACCTGAAGGAGTGCCACGCCTGGACGCGCCAGGGCTGCAAGAGCTGCCCTGACTTCGCCGCCGAGCACGCGGACGTCGCGACCGGCGGCATCGGCGAGGACAACGACTGGACGCTGACGATCGTGCGCACCGAGCTCGGTGAGGAGGTCATCTCGCGGATGATCGCCGACGGGTCGATCATCGCCCGTCCCGCCCAGGAGGACAAGGAGGCGATGCGGCTGCTGCGGTTGCTGTCGATCGTGAGCCGCCGTCGCTGGCCGGAGTTCGCCGATCGGGCGCCGGCGATCGGCGTCCCGCCGCCGAAGAAGAAGGCAGCGAGCGCGCCTGCAGCGGCGCACTGACGCGCAGCCGCCGGCACGAACCCCCGGGGTGCGTCCTCCGACGATTCCGCCGAACTGGACAACACTGTCAAGTTCGACCCTATTGTCAGCTGGTCAGCGAACGAGGGGGAAGCGACGATGACCGACACGGTGCCTGGGGCGTTCCGTCTGCACGATGCGCCGATGGTCTACGACCGCACGGACGGTTGGCAGTACGTGCGCGAACAGGGCGACGTCTTCGAGGCCGAGGGTACGTGGTACCTGACGAGTCCCGAGGCGGTCCAGTACGCCCACCGGCATCCGGAGATCTTCTCGTCCGCCCGTGCCTTCGACTCGCTGGCCAGCCCGGTGCCACTCGTCCCGATCGCCATGGACCAACCCGACCATCAGCGGTTCCGCAAGCTCCTCGACCCGATGCTCGCACCGCGGGTCGTCAACCGCATGGAGGACGGACTCCGAGCGCAGGTTCGCGAGCTCATCGGCGCCTTCGCCGGAGACGGCCACTGTGACGTTGTCGCCCAGCTCGGTCGTCTGTACCCGACCCAGGTGTTCCTGACGCTCTTCGGGCTGCCGCTCGAGGACCGGGACAAGTTCATCCACTGGGCGGAGACGGTGATCGAGAACTCGACGGGAGCGACCACGGCCGAACCGTCCGAGAAGACCATCGAGGCAGCGATGGCGCTGTTCTCGTACCTCCAGCGCTACGTCGACGAGAAGCGCCAGCATCCGGGCGACGACATGCTCAGCCAGGTCCTTGCCGCAGAAGGCGACGACGCGATGTCGGGCGACGAGGTGCTCGGCATGTGCTTCCTCTTCGTCCTGGCCGGGCTCGACACGGTGACCGCGAGCATCGGCTTCATGTTGCTGCACCTCGCGCAGAACCCGGACGTTCGACGTCGCATCATCGAGGACCCCTCGGTCATCCCGGCGGTCATCGAGGAGGTCCTCCGGCTGGAGCCGCCCGCACCGATCACCCCGCGCGTCACCACGGCCGACGTCGAGGTGTGCGGGGTGACGATCCCGGCCGGATCGCGCGTGAACCTCTGCCTGGGGTCGGTCAACCGTGACCCCGAGCGGTTCGCCACCGCCAACACGATCGACCTCTCGCAGGGCGACCGGGGACACCTCGCCTTCGGTGGCGGCATCCATCGCTGTCTCGGGTCGCACCTCGCCCGCCGCGAGCTGCGCCTCCTCGTCGAGGAGTGGCACAAGATCATCCCGGAGTACGAGCTCGCCCCCGGCACCCGACCGACGCTCGTCTGGCCCTCCGGTACGTTCCATCTCTCCGCGCTGCCGCTCGTCTTCCCCACCGCTGGAGCTTCATCATGAGGGTAGAGATCGACTACGACCGATGCACCGGTCACGGCCGCTGCTACTCGCTCGAGCCGTCGCTGTTCGTCGACGACGAATCCGGCTACGGCCGGGTCATCGGCGACGGAACCGTCGGGCCCGACCACGTCGACGCCGCCCGCCGCGCCGTCACCGCCTGCCCCGAGCGCGCCATCATCCTGCACGACTGATTCGACGCCGGGTCCGGGCTGCCCGAGCTGGACTGTCAGGGCACGAGCTCGGGGCGCGCGGACTAGGAACCGCAGGCGCCGGCGAGCTCGCCGACTCGTTCCGCCTGCTCGGGAGTCAGCTCCGTACCGGTCGTGTTGAACTCACGCAGCTCGTCGTCGCTCATGTCCGAGAAGAGTCGATCGATCACGCATTCAGCGACGGAGCGAGCGATGCCGGCATCGACGATCTCGTCGACGTACCGGCGTTCGAGCTGCGCTCTGGAGAGCCGGCGATCGCCGCACCCGGTGAGCAGCAGCAGCCCGACGAGCCCGCCGACGGCGGCGTGCCGGACCGAGGCGCCGGGCCGGAGCACCGCGGTCGGCCCGGACGCGACGCAGCGGCGCATGCAAGGACCGTAGCCCTGCGTGCGCCGCTGCCGCAGTTCGTCTGCGCCGAAGGGCGACGCGCTCAGCTGCCGAGCGTGACGAGGCAGTCGAACGCGAGGCCGGTGAACTCCTCGATCAGCTCGGCACTCGCCGAGCTGTCGTCGAGCGCCCGCAGGTCTTCGTCGGAGTAGTCCTTCACGACGTCGGTGAGGCAGTCCTTCTGCTCGTCGGTCAGGTCGGTCCCGTTGGACTCCTCGAGCGACGCGATCAGGTTCTCGGCGGTGCCCTCCTTGTCGACGCCGCAGCTCGCGACACCGAGGACCAGCCCGAACCCCAGCAGTGCTCCCGCAACCTTCTTCATCATCTCGTCCTCCATCCACCGTGGTCAGACGAACACTAGAAGCGAGACATCGTCAGCATCCCTGAACCATTTGGCCCACTTCGACACCCTCCGTGGGCCTTCCCGCGTCAGCCGCTCAGCACGACCGCCCTCGTGAACACGGCGTCGAGCATCGGCTCCGTGAGCCGCCCGGTGAACGTGTTCTGCTGGCTCGGGTGGAACGAGCACACGAGCGTGCAGCGGCCGGCCGGGCCGACGCCCGGCACCTCGACGCCGTGGCCGAAACGGGGCCGCGGTCGCACGCCGAGCTCGCTGCACGCGGCCTCGTAGCCGAACGATCCGAGGCACACGATGACGCGAAGGTTCGTCAGGAGCGCGAGCTCTCGCTGCAGGAACGGCCGGCACGTGTCGCGCTCTGCCGGCGTCGGCTTGTTGGCCGGCGGCGCGCACTTCACCGCCGCCGTCACCCAGGCCCCGGACAGCGCGAGGCCGTCGTCGATCGACACGGACGTCGACTGGTTGGCCAAGCCGGCGCGGAACATCGCCCGGTACAACCAGTCCCCTGACCGGTCGCCGGTGAACACCCGCCCCGTGCGATTGCCACCGTGCGCGGCGGGCGCGAGACCGAGCACCAGGATCCGAGCCGCCGGGTCGCCGAACCCCGGCACCGGCCGACCCCAGTAGTCCCAATCCCGGTACGCGGCGCGCTTGTCCCGTGCGACCTGCTCACGCCACTCGACGAGGCGCGGACAGGCGCGGCACCCGACCACATCGCGGTGCACGTCGAGGAGCGAGTCCATGAAGTCGACAGTAGGTTGGCGATCACTCATGGCGCGCATGAAGACCTCCCCTCCGAAGAGCACGCTCGTGCTCCTCGTCCGGCACGGCCAGACGGCAACGACGGGCACGCTGCTGCCGGGCCGCGCGCCCGGTCTCCACCTCGCCGACACCGGCCGCGCCCAGGCCGAGCGAGCCGCAGCGCGCATCGCCGAGCTGCAGGTCGACGCGGTCTACGCGTCGCCCCTCGAGCGCGCCCGTGAGACCGCAGCACCGATCTCCGCCGCCGTGCAGCTGAAGACACGAGTCGACAAGGGCCTGCTCGAATGCGACTTCGGCGAGTGGACCGGCAGCGAGCTGAAGGCTTTGATGAAGCTCCCCGAGTGGAAGACCGTGCAGCGCTATCCGAGCGGCTTCCGCTTCCCCGGCGGTGAGAGCTTCACCGAGATGCAGACCCGCATCGTGTCCGCGATCGACCGCCTGCGCGCGGCCCACCCTGGTGGTGTCGTGGTCGCCGTCTCCCATGCCGACCCGATCAAGGCCGCCGTCGCGCACGCGATGGGCACGCACCTCGACCTCTTCCAGCGGATCGTCGTCTCGACGTGCTCGATCACCGCGATCGCGTACGGTGACGCCAGCCCCGTCGTCCTGACCGTCAACTCCACCGGCAGCTCGCTCGCCGAGCTGCGTCAATCCTGACGGGCCACGCATGCCTGGGTTCTTCGACTTCGACGACATCGACACGTTCACCACCGGCGCGATCGGGGAGCCCGGACATCGGACGTTCTTCCTCCAGGTCCGCTTCGCCGGCCAGCAGGTGAACGTGAAGTGCGAGAAGCAACAGGTCGCCGCGATCGCGCAGTACGTCCGCCGGCTCCTCAGCGATCTGCCCGGCCCCGACGACCGGCCGCTGCCACAAGCACTCGAGCTCGCCATGCCGGGCGATGCCGACTTCATCGTCGGGCCGATCGGCCTCGCCTACGACCAGGAGCTCGATCGCTTCGTGCTCATGCTCGAGGAGGCCGTCGAGACCGACGACGAAGGAGAGCCGCTCCCGGAGTCGATCGAGGATCAGGGGCGCCTGCGGTTCCGCCTGACGCGCGGCCAGGCGATCGCGTTCTGCGACCACGCCGACGAGGTCGTGTCCGCCGGCCGGCCGACGTGCATGTTCTGTGGGCAGCCGATGGATCCGGACGGGCATCCGTGTCCTCGGATGAACTGACCCAGCCGGCCGGGCCGCACGTCGACCCGATCGAGATGCTGACGAGCGGCGAGATCGAGATCATCGGCCGCATGCCGTGGAGCAGCAACGCCACGTTCCTCGTCTCCGTGCGCCAGGGCAGCGACGAGGCCCGGGCGATCTACAAGCCCCATCGCGGCGAGCGCCCGCTGTGGGACTTCCCGTCGGGGCTCTACCAGCGCGAGGTCGCGGCATACCGGTTGTCCGAGGCGATGGGCGTGCACGTCGTGCCACCGACCGTCCTGCGCACCGATGGTCCGCTCGGGATCGGCTCCGTGCAATGGTTCGTCGAGGCCGACTTCCAGCAGCACTACTTCACGATGCACGAGCAGCTCCCGGAAACGCACGAGCAGCTGCGCTCGATCGCCGCGTTCGATCTCGTCGCGAACAACACGGACCGCAAGTCGGGCCACTGTCTCCTCACGCCGGACGGACGCGTCTGGGCGATCGACAACGGACTGTGCTTCTCGGTCGACTTCAAGCTCCGCACGGTGATCTGGGAGTTCGGCGGTGAGCCGCTCGGGCCGGAGCTCGTCTGCGCGATCGAACCGCTCGTGCACGCCGTGCCGCTCGGGGTCGCCACGCTGCTCGAGGACGACGAGGTCGAAGCGATCTCCGAGCGCGCCCGCCACGTCGTCGAGCGGCCGATCTTCCCGATCGACACGACGGGCCGTCGGTACCCCTGGCCGCTCGTGTGACCTGAGGGTGCCGCTCACCGCGTGGTGCGCGCATCGCGACAGCGCCATCTGTCAAAGTCGTCCCGTGCAGTCGGTCGCCCGCGTTCGCATCGTCGTGCCGATGCTGTTCGCGGCACTCGTCGTGACGTTCGGCCCCGCCCGCCCCGCGGCAGCGGTGTGCGACTGCACGAAACTGGCCGTGCCTGCGGCATTGACGGAAGCGACGGTCGTGTTCACGGGCGAGTTGCTCTCGGTCGAAGGTGCGCCGCCGCTCACGATCATGGGCTTCCAGGTCGACGGGGTCTACAAGGGTGACGTTCCCACGTCGTTCCGTGTGGCGACGTTCTCGAACGTCGACGAGTGCGGCTTCGGCACGGCACCACCACTCGGGCGGTGGGTCGTGTTCGCGGTCCAGTTCCCACCGGAGAACGGCGTGTTCTACACGAGTGCGTGCGGCCCGACGGGACTCGTCGCCGCGGACCAGCCGTTGACACCCGAGCTCGGCGCCGCCAGACCACCCGCGGACGCTGTGCCGGCGACGACGATCCCGCCACCCACGACCGTCGCGGCCGTGATCGACGCGCCCGGCGACAGCGATTGGAAGCGGCCGGTCCTGCTCGCCGCAGCAGCGATGGTGGCACTCGGGCTGGTCTCCCGGGTCCTCGCCGGGCGACGGCGCGTCGTCGTCTGACCGGGGCACAAACGGTCAGGGCACGAGCAGTCGGGGAACGACGAACGGCCGGGGATCACCCCGGCCGTCGTGCGTCGTGGTGTGCGTGGGTCAGCTGCGGGACTGGATCGCCTCGATCAGCTTCGGCATGACCTTGTGGACGTCACCGACGATGCCGAGGTCGGCGATGCCGAAGATCGGCGCTTCCTTGTCCTTGTTGATCGCGATGATGTGCTTCGAGCCCTTCATGCCGACCATGTGCTGCGTCGCGCCGGAGATGCCGACGGCGATGTACACGGTCGGCTTCACGACCTTGCCGGTCTGGCCGACCTGGTAGCTGTAGGGCACCCAGCCGGCGTCGACGATGGCGCGCGAGGCGCCCGCCGCCCCCTTCAGGAGCTTCGCGAGCTGCTCGACCATCTCGTACTTCGCGGCCTCGCCGAGCCCCCGACCGCCCGAGACGACGATGTTCGCCTCGTCGAGCTTCGGGCCGGTCGACTCCTCGACGTGCACGGCGGCGACGATGGCGGTGCCGGTCGCCCCGAGGTCGGGCACCGGCGCAGCCACGATCTCGGCTGCACCCCCGCCGGCCTCTTCGACAGCGAAGGACTTCGGCCGGAACGCGGCGAGGTACGGCACTTCGCCCGTGAACGTGGTCGAGACGAGCGTGTTGCCGCCGAACACGGGCGTCGTGACGGTGACGGCATCGCCCGACACCGAGATGTCGGTGTTGTTCGTGAGCACCGTGCGGTCGAGCTTCACCGAGAGGCGACTCATCACGTCACGACCCTCGTAGTTCTGCGGGAACAGGATCACGTCGGGGACGTCGCCCCCGTCGATCACTGCTTTCATCGCGCCGGCCACCGCCGGCCCGTGGAGCTTGCCGCCGAGGTCGCCCGTTGCGTACGCCTTCGCCGCGCCGGCGGCGCCGAGCGCGCCGGCGAGCGATGCTGCATCGCCGCCGAGGAACGCGGTGACGGTGCCACCGAGCGAGCGCGCCTTCGTCAGCAGCTCGAGCGTGCTCGAGGTCAGTGTCTCGCCAGAGCCCTGTGCGAACACCCAGATGTTGTTGACTGCCATGTCCGTCGCTCCCTCAGATGACTTTCAGGTTCTCGAGGTAGGCGACGACCTTCAGGTAGGTCTCGCCGTCGTCCTCGATCACTTCTCCGGCCTGCCGCGCCTCGGCGGCGGCAACGTTCGTGATCTCCTGGCCGGCGCCGCTCCAGCCGACCGGGGTGACGCCGAGATCGGCGGCCGTCACGGTCTCGACCGGCTTCGACTTCGCAGCCATGATCCCCTTGAACGAGGGGTACCGGGGCTCGACGACACCGGCCGTCACGCTGATCAGGGCGGGCAGCGGGCAGGTGATCTCGTCGTAGCCCTCCTCGGTCTGCCGATCCACCTTCAGCGAGCTGCCATCGACGACGACCCGCTTGGCGAAGGTCACCGAGGGCAGGCCGAGCACCTCGGCCATCTGCTCGGGCACCGTGCCCGTGTACCCGTCGCTCGACTCGGTCGCCGCGATCACGAGGTCGGCGCCGCCGAGCCGCTGCACCGCAGCAGCGAGCACCTTCGCGGTCGTCAGCGCGTCGGAGCCCTGGAGCGCCGGATCGGACACGAGCACGCCCTTGGCGGCACCCATGGCCAGCGCGGTGCGCATGCCCGACACCTCGCCGTTCGGAGCCATCGAGACCAGGCTCACCTCGCCTCCGCCGGCGGCGTCGACCAACTGCAGCGCCATCTCCACGCCATAGCTGTCGGACTCATCGAGGATGAGCTTGCCGTCCCGCTTCAGCGTGTTGGTGGCCGGATCCAGCGCGCCCGGCAAGGCCGGGTCGGGGATCTGCTTCACACACACGATCACGTTCATGGCCGTCATTGTTACTGATCGGTACCGAAGCCTCCCAACCGCGTCGTTCCGCACGACGGTGACATTGCACACGCGCTGCTACCGTCGCATCCCTTGCGATTGCTGCTCGTCGTCAACTCCTTCGCGTCATCGGTCACCGCGCGCAACACCGTGGTGATCCACCAGGAGCTCTCCCGCCACCACGAGGTGGCGCTCGTCGAGACGAACCGTCGCGGCCACGCGACCCGCTTCGCACAGGATGCTGCGACCCGCGGTGTGGACGTCGTGATCGGTTTCGGTGGCGACGGAACGCTCAACGAGGTCGCCACGGGCATCGCCGGATCGGACACCGCGCTCGGGGTCCTCCCGGGCGGCTCGACGAACGTCTTCGCCCGCACGATCGGCCTGCCGAACGACCCGGTGCAGGCGGTGAAGATGCTGTCCAGCGCACTCGACGACCCCGGCTGCACGCGCCCGATCGGACTCGGCAAGGTGAACGGGCGGTACTTCTGCTTCCACACGGGCATCGGCTACGACGCTGCCGTGGTCAAGGCGGTCGAGCGCCGGGCAGCGATCAAGCGCTGGGCGGGCCACCCGCTCTTCATCTATGCCGCGCTCAAGACGTGGCTGCTCAACTACGACCGCTCGGCACCGCACTTCTCACTGCGCTTCGGCGACGGCACGGTCGTGCCGGACGGGTACTTCACGATCGTGCTCAACACGAACCCCTACACCTACCTGGGCAACCGTCCGCTCGACCTGTCGGCAGCGGCGACGCTCGACCGCGGACTCGTTGCCGTCACGTTCCGCACCATGAAGGCGCTGGCGATCATCGGTTCGCTCGGCGCCGCGCTCCGTGGCGGTGGCGTGAAGACGAGTCGCCACCTCGACGAGCACGTCGATGTGACGCACCTCATCGTCGAGCACGACACGCCGTTCCCGTACCAGTTGGACGGCGACTACCTGGGCGAGACGAACCGGCTCGAGTTCCACCACGTGCCGGAAGCGATGCGGCTCGTCGTGCCCTCGCCTGCGCACCGGTCCAGCTGAGGCGAGGCAGCAACGATCGCCGCGCCCGTCACGACTCGGCGAGCACGCGCAGCGCGACGTCGGGGACGTTCGTGCAGATGCCGTCGATGCCGGCAGCGATCAGCTCGCGCATCCGATCCGGGTCGTCGCACGTCCACGTGTTCACCCTGATGCCCGCCGCGTGGCAGCGTTCGATGAGCTTCGGCTTCACCATGCCGACCCACGGGTGCAGCGCGACATGGCCGTGCGCGTTGAGCAGGTCGGTCACCGTGCGCGGCACACTGATCGTGAGCCACGCCGTCGCGATCGTCGGGGCCAGCGAACGGCAGCGGTCGATCGTCTCCATCCGGAACGAGGAGATCAGCCACCGCTCGTCCTCCGCCCGCTGGCGGAGCACGTCGATCGTCGCGTCGGCGATCGACTCCGACGAGTCGAAGTCGGGCTCTTTGCGGTCGTTCTTGATCTCGATGTTGACCCACATCCCGGCGCAGGCGCCGAGCGCCTCGCCGAGCGAGGGCACGGACGCCGGGAGCTCCGCCCGGGGCGTGCCCCTGATCAACCGGCCGTCGGGCAGGTGGGGGTCGTGGTGCACGACCAGATCACCCTCGAGGCTGCGGCGCACGTCGAGCTCGACGGCATGGGCACCCATCGATCCCGCTCGACGGTAGGCAGCGACGGTGTTCTCCGGCTCGGCGCGGGAGGCCCCGCGGTGCGCCATCACCTGTGTCACTCGTCACTCTCCGTCCGAATTTGTGCACGAACTCGAAACAAGACCCTTGTCAAACGGTAACCCCCGGTTTAGCGTTGCGCCGTCCCCCCGCTGCGTAGGCCTCTACGACGTCGGCCTTTGCTCGTGAACGCCGTCACAAGGAGAAGTACCGTTCGTGTCGATCCTCGCGTCCAGCCTTGCCCTCGCCCACGCCGAGTACGGATGGCGTCAAGACGCCATCTGTCGTGACACCGACCCGGATCTCTTCTTCCCGGTCGGCACCACCGGTCACGCTCTGGTCCAGATCGACCGGGCACGCGAGGTCTGCGACCAGTGTCCGGTCAAGGTCGACTGCCTCGAGTTCGCGCTCGAGACCAACCAGGACTCGGGCATCTGGGGTGGCACGAGCGAAGAGGAGCGACGGAAGATCCGCCGCGAAGCCGTCGCTCGCCAGAAGGCCGCAGCGGTCTGAACCCGACACAACCGAGATCTCGACCAGCGGCCCCGCTCGACCGGGGCCGCCGTCGCGTCCGGCGTGCGTCGCGCTCACCGGGCGTCGGGATCGACCGGCACGGTCAGGTCGATGACGCTGCCCGTGCCCCGCACCGGCGCCGCGAGGCCCGCCGAGGCGAAGTCCTCCGAAGTTGCCGCGCGCATCGAGATCGTCCCCGCGAGCTCGGTCGTCACGAGCGTGCGGACGATCACGAGGCCGAGACCCGTCGCGCTGTCGATGCTGAACCCGGCCGGGAGGCCGAGCCCGTTGTCGACGACCCGCAGCCGGAGCTCCGCGCCGTCGTTGTCGAGCATGACGACGACCGCTCCACCCCCGCTCCCCTCGGGGAACCCGTGATCGACGCTGTTCTGCAGCAGCTCCGTGAGCACGACCGAGAGCGGCGTCGCGATGATCGCCGGCAGCTTGCCGCCGTCGCCGCGCACGGAGAAGTGCACCGGGCGGTCCGGTGACTGCAGGCCCTCCTCGGCCAGACGCAGCAGCGGACGGACGATCTCGGTGAACGCCACGTCATCACCGGCTTCGCGCGACAGGGTCTCGTGCACGAGCGCGATCGTGCGGATCCGACGAACCGACTCGTTCACGGCTGCCTTCGCGTCGGGCGCAGTCAGACGGCGCGCCTGGAGGCGCAGCAGCGACGAGATCGTCTGCAGGTTGTTCTTCACGCGGTGGTGGATCTCGCGGATCGTCGCGTCCTTCGAGAGCAGCAGCCGGTCACGACGGCGCAGCTCCGACACGTCACGCAGCAGCATCACGCCACCGCTCACCTGCTCACCGGCGAGGATCGGGATCGAGTACGTGAGCAGCGTGACGTCGGCCGTCTGTTCGAACTCCTCGATCACCGGCTCACGCCGCTCGTAGGCCGACCTGACCGGGCCGTCGTTGAAGCCGAGCTCGGCGAGGCGCAGCCCGGTCACGTTGACGGTGATGCCGACCCGGTGGAGCGCCGAGACCGCGTTCGGCGACGCGTACCGGACGCGGGCGTCTTCGTCGAGGACGATCACGCCGTCGCCGACGCGCGGCGCGATGCTCGTCGAGCCCCGTCGGGCCTCGAACGGGAACGTCCCCGACGAGATCATCGCTGCGAATCGCTCGAACAGCGAGAGGTAGGTCCGCTCGAGCTCGCCCCGCTGTCGGCCGGCCCGATCCGACCACTCGCGCGTGAGCACGCCGATCGCCTGGTTCTCGTGGATCACGGGGATCGCCATCATCCGCGTCGGTTCTGGCAACGACTCGACCGACGCCTCACCCTCGACGATGCTGCGACGCTCGTACGCCTCGGCGATCAGCGCCACCTCCTCGTCGTTCGCGTGCGAGCCGACCCAGTCGGAGAAGTAGAGCGTCTGGCCGGTGACCGGGCGCACCTGCGCGACAACCAACCAACGCCCGTCACGGTCGAGCGTGTAGAGCAGGAGATCGGCGAAGCAGAGATCGGCGAGCATCCCCCAGTCACCGATGAGCCGTTGCAAGTGGTTGATCTGGTCGCGACTGAGCGTGGTTCGTTGCCGCGCCAGCTCAACAAGGGTTGCCATGTGTTCTCCTCCGCCGCCCAGTCTGCCCGATCATGTGCGTCGCCAGAGGTAGCTACCGAGCCTGAGCAGCCCTTCGAGGTCGTGGATGTCCGAGTCGAGCGCGGGGACGATCGCCATCGTCGGCGCCAGCCCGGCGAGCTCGGTGAGGCGCTCGGCTTCGCGCTTGGCCACGACCGCCACGTCGTCGAAGCGGTTCGCGACCTCGACGAGCACGCCCTCGATGGCGATGCGGTCGCGGCCGACCACCGGTTCGAGCTCGGCGGCCCGCGCGGACGCCTCACGTCGCAGCTTGCCGGCCGCCTTCGCCGCTCTGGGCTCGCGCAGACCGGCCGGCAGCACCTTGTTCACGATCACGGCGCCGAGGTGCAGCGAGCGCTCGTGCAGCGCGTCGGCGAAGAACCTCGTCTCGACGAGCGGCGACGCCTCGAGCGTCGTGACGACGCAGAAGCTCGTCCGGGGATCGGTGAGCAGCGACTCGACCTCCCGAGCGCGGGTCACGAACCCGGCCTCCATCGACTGGAAGAGCAGGAAGAACTCGGCGATGTCCTGCAGGAATCGGGAACCGAGCACCCGATCGGCGACCTGGTAGAAGGGTTTCGAGGCGGCCGCGAAGAAGCGCGAGCGGTACGGCACGGTGAGCCAGCGCAGCAGGCGGCTGCCGAAGAAGTCGGCCATCCGCGCCGGTGCGTCGAGGAAGTCGAGCGCGTTGCGCGACGGCGGGGTGTCGATGATCACGAGGTCGTAGCGCCCCGATGCGTGGAGCTCGTGGAGCTTCTCCATCGCGATGTAGTCGTGACTGTGGACGAACCGGCCGGTGATGTTCTGGTACAGCGGGTTGGCGAGCACGGTCTCGCGCACCTTCGCGTCCGGGGCGTGCCGTCGGATCAGGTCGTCCCAGCTCGACTTCGTGTCGAGCATCGCCGCCCACAGCTCACCCCGCGGCCGAACGCCGGCGTCCGAGAACACGTCGAGCGGGACCTGCACCACCTCGTGCGAGAGCGCTTCGATGCCCATCGCCGAGGCAAGCCGGCGAGCCGGGTCGACGGTGAGGACGAGCACCCGACCGCCGAGGCGGGCCGCGGCCAACGCACCGAGCGCTGCCGCGGTGGTCGTCTTGCCGACGCCCCCGGTCCCGCAGACGATGATCATCTCCTTCGCCGCGAGGAGCTCTTCGAGCCCTGGTTCCACGGGTGCCGCGCGCCGGCCGGCCATCAGCTCAGCTCCTCGGCCAGTGCGGTCGCCATCAGCTCCACGGCCCGCCGCCCGCCGGATCGGGCGAACAGCTCGGGCAGGTACAGGACGGGCAGGTCCTCTGGCAAACCCTCCCGCAACCGCGCCAGATGGTCGGCCCCGGTCCGGCGGAGCCGCACCGCGAGGCGAGCCGAGTCGAGCACGGTCGCGACACCGGCGCCGATGCGCTCGACGAGCAGGGCGCGACCGAGCTCGTCGATGCGCTCGAAGACCTCCTCCTCGCCGTGACCGAACGGCTCGGGGAGGACGCGATTGGCGATCACCGCGGCGACATCGACCTCGGTCTCGCTCTGCACCCGCCCGATGAGCTCGATCGTCTCCGTGACCGGCATCTCCTCGGGCGTGGTGACGACGACGAGCCCGGTCGTCGCCGGGTCCTGCAGGAGGTCGAGCATCCATCCCGTCTGCTCACGTACCAAGCCGACGTGGACGAGCTCGTTGATCGCGCTCGGGGCGTTGATCTGGCCCACGATGTGCCCGCTCGCCTCGGCATCGACGACGACGAGGTCGTAGTGCCGCTCGCGGACCTCGTAGCAGAGCTTGCCGATCGCGAGGATCTCCTTGACGCCCGGTGCGGCGTCGGCGACGAAGTCGAACATGCGCGCCAGGGGACCGATGCGGGACACCAGCGGGATCTTGACGAACAGGCGCAGGTACTCGCGCAGTGAGTCCTCGGTGTTCATCGACATGCCGAACAGCCCGGGCTCGACCTCGCGCGGCTTGAACGCGAACGCTCCGGCCTCGTAGGCGGCGGCGAGCGAACCCTTGGCGTCCATCTCGCAGACGAGCACGCGCCGCCCGTCGCGGGCGGCGAGGCGCGCCAATGACGCCGCGATCGTGGTCTTCCCGACACCGCCCTTGCCGGTGACGAAGAGCAGCCGCCGGTCGAGCAGCGACCGCGGGACGCTCATCGGCTGCGTTCAGCCACCGAAGCCGATGCGACGATCGCCGTCGGGCGTGCCGACCTCGACGTACGCGATCTTCGACGCGGGGACGCCCACTCGCCGGCCCTTCTTGTCGACGACCCACAGCACGTCGACCTTGCCGGCGAGCGCAGCATCGATCTGCGACGTGATCTCGTCGCGCTCGTCGTCAGGCACTTCGACGCTCAGCTCCCGAGGGGCCTGGGTCACTCCGATACGAACGTCCACGTGTCGATCTCCTGCGCTGGCTCTCTGGCGGGCGTGACCCACTCTACGGGCCGAGGGGCGAGTGCGAGGGGGCCGCTCCGCGATCCGCCTGCCCTGGGGGCAGTGTGGGGGCCGCTCCGCGATGCCCGCCCGCCGTGGTGGGGGGAGTGTGAGGGGGGCGCTCCGCGATCCCTCGCCCGCCGTGGTGGGGGGAGTGCGAGGGGGGCGCTCCGCGATCCCTCGCCCGCCGTGGTGGGGGGAGTGCGAGGGGGGCGCTCCGCGATCTCTCGCCCGCCGTGGGCGAGCGGCTTGCCGCGAGCCCACCAGCGATTGGGCGCGGCCGCAGGCCGCTCGAAAGCGATTCGACCGAGTGGAGCGAGCGCAGCGAGCGAACGAGGGAGACGCAGTCAGATGATCTTCAGCTGCGGGTTGAAGACCTTGCGCGGCTTGAGCTCGACGGCGATCCGTTCGGCGATGCGGCGGAAGGCGACGGCGGTCTCGGAGTCGGAGTCGACCGCAGTGATCGGCCGGCCGTCGTCGCCGCCTTCGCGTAGCGCGGGGACGAGTGGCAGCTGCGCGAGCAGCGGCACGTCGAGCTCGTCGGCCAGCTCCTGGCCGCCGCCGGCGCCGAACAGCTCGTAGCGCTTCCCGTCGTCGCCGGTGAACCAGGACATGTTCTCGATGATGCCCTTGACCGGGAGGTGCACCTTCTCGGCCATGGCCGCGGACAGGCGGGCCACCTTCTGCGCGGCCGGCTGCGGCGTCGTGACGACGTACACCTCGCCACGGGGCAGGTACTGGCTGAGGCTCAGCGCGATGTCACCGGTGCCGGGCGGCATGTCGACGAGGAGGAAGTCGGGCTCGTCCCAGAACACGTCGGTCAGGAACTGCTCGAGCGCCTTGTGCAGCATCGGACCACGCCAGATGACGGCCTGGCCCTCTGGCACGAAGTAGCCGATCGAGATGCAGCGGACACCCCACATCTCGGGCGGCAGCAGCATGCCGTCGAGCACGACCGGCTCGCGGTCCGTGCCGAGCATGCGGGGGATGGAGTAGCCGTAGATGTCGGCGTCGACGACGCCGACGGAGTAGCCGAGCTGCGCGAGCGCCACCGCGAGGTTCGTCGTGACGCTCGACTTGCCGACGCCGCCCTTGCCCGACGAGATGAGCAACGGGCGGGTCTTCGAGCCGGTCTCGGCGAACGGGATCTTGCGGCCCTCCGCATGGCCGTGCGCCTGCGCCGTGCCGGCGCTCGCCCCGGGATCACCGTGCAGACGGGTGCGCAGCGCTTCGAGCTCCTCGCCGGTCATCACCGTGAAGTCGAGGTTCACCGTGCGCACGCCGGCGAGCGGCCCGACGGCGCCGGTCACCCGGCTCTGGATCTCGTTCCGCAACGGACACCCCGCCACCGTCAGGGCGATGAGCACGCGCACGTCACCGTCGGCACTGATGTCGACGTTGCGCACCATCCCGAGGTCGACGATGGACCGTCGGAGCTCGGGATCCTCGACCGGACGCAGTGCTTCGATGACCTGATCGGATGACACGGGCATGGGGCGGTCCTCTGCGACTGGCGGGGAGTGAATTACCACTACGTACATAGGTAGAATACCGGCGTGCCCGCGACCTCACCCAGCCAGCCGTCGGTGCTGACGCCCGGCGCGTTCTCGGCCACGGTCTCGGCGATCACGTCCGCGTTCGGAGATCCGACCCGGCGCCAGATCTACCTGTTCGCCCACGACCACCTCGCCCACGACAGCACGCAGGGCATCACCGCCGGGCAGGTCGCCGAACGGTTCGGGCTGCACCCGAACGTCGCCCGGCACCACCTCGACAAGCTCGCCGCCGGCGGCTACCTCGAAGTCGCGGTCGAACGCTCCGAGGGCGCCGGAGCCGGTCGCCCGTCGAAGCACTACCGCGCCGTCGCGGAGCAGGTTCAACTCGACGTCGGCGTGCGCACCGACGACCTCGTGCTGGCGCTGCTCGGCAAGGCGCTCGCTGCGCTCCCCACTCCTGTCGCCGAGGCGATGGCCGAGCAGGTCGGCGTCGAGTACGGCCGGGCGATGGCAGCGGGTCTCGGCAGTCCCGATGTCGCCGCGAGCCAGCGATCGTTGCGCACCGCGCTGCACGCCGTCGCCGACGCGCTCACGGCACATGGGTTCGCGGCGCACACCGAGAGCCGCAACAACCAGCTGCGGATCGTGAACAACCACTGCCCGTTCGGCGATGTCGCGATCGAGCACCCGGTGATCTGCGCAGTGGATCGCGGCATGGTCAAGGGCATGCTCACCGCGCTCTATGGCGAGACCGAGCCGAACACCGAGGCGTCGCTCCCCCAGGGCGACACCTTCTGCGCCACGAGCGTCTGACCCACCGATCTCAGCGAGCGGCCAACGCTCGGGTCCGTTCGGCCAGCGCGTCGAACAGGTCGAGCAGGTCGGGCGTGCGATCGGCGACAGCGGCTCGCTGGCGGCGCACCGTCGCCTCGTCCCCGCGTGCGATCGGTCCGGTCAGGGCGTCGCGGCCGCCGAGCTTCGCCCAGTTCTCGAGCGTGGCACGCACGAGTGGAACGAGGATCGCCCGCGGCGCCCCCGTGGTCCGCAGCAGCACCTCGGCGGCATCCTCGAGCGTGACGAGGAAGTTGGACGCGATCGACGCGGCGGCATGGTAGGCAGCACGGTCGTCGTCCCGGATCTCGACCGCCTGCATCTCGAGCAGACGAGCGAGCGCACGCGCGACCTCGAGGGCGCGCGGCGTGCTCCCAGCGACCGCTGCGCCGGCACCGGCGAAGACGGCACCGTCCCGAGTGACGGTCATGAGTGGATGGAGCCCGAACGCCTCGTGGGGCGCGAGCACCGCAAGGCCGATGGCGCCGGCGCAGTGACCGACGAGCCGTCCCGGTGCGATCGCCGCTGCGGCGGCCGCGATCTCCGAGTCGGAAACGGTCAGCAAGAGGACGTCGTAACCGGCGCCGTCGAAGCCACGCCCGAACGGCCCCTCGACACCGGGGAGCGCCGCCGCGAGCGCGCTGCCGAGGCGGCCTGCACCGACCAGGGCGCATCGGCCGATCGCCGAGATGTCGCGCCCGATCGAGGGTGACGGTTCGGTGGTCATCGGGCGACCTTTGCACGCGCGGGTACGTAGGGTGCACACCATGACCGCAGCCAACGTCAACGGCGTCACGCTCGAATACGAGGTCCACGGCGATGCCGATGCCGAGCCCCTGCTGCTCGTCATGGGGCTCGGTGGACAGCTCACCGCGTGGCCGCTCGCGTTCGTCGAGCTCCTCGTGCAGCGCGGCTTCCGTGTGATCCGCTTCGACAACCGCGACGTCGGGCTCTCGACGAAGATCGACGCGCCCACGCCGTCTCGCCGGCAGGTCGTCCTCAGCGTCGTCTCCCGCCGCTTCGCGAAGGCCGCGTACACGCTCGACGACATGGCCGACGACGCAGCCTCCCTGCTCGAACATCTCGAGATCCGCCGGGCGCACGTCGTCGGCGTCTCGATGGGCGGGATGATCAGCCAGAGCGTGGCGATCCGCCACCCCCACCGAGTCGCAAGCCTCACCTCGATCATGTCGAACACGGGTGATCGCCGCCACGGCAAGATCAGCATGTCGCTCATGCGCAAGATGCCCCGGCTGCTCTCCCGCGAGCCGGACGAGGCAATCGACAACGGCATCAAGGTCGCCGAACTGATCTCCGGTCCGCACTTCGACCCCGCCGCTACCCGCGAGCTCCTGTCAGCAGCGTTTCAGCGGAGCTACGACGCCGCCGGTACGGCGCGCCAGACGATGGCGATCAACGCGAGCCCGGACCGCACGCGCGGCCTCGGCTCGGTCAGGGTCCCGACCCTGGTCATCCACGGTCTCGTCGACCCGCTCGTGACACCGTCGGGAGGCATCGCCACGGCGCGAGCAGTGCCCGGCGCCCGGCTCGTGATGTACCCGGACATGGGCCACGACCTCCCGCTCCCCCGTTGGGACGAGATCGTCGAGGAGATCGCTCGCACCGCGGGTCGCGCGGCGACGTCCGACATCAGCGAGGGTGTGGAGCCGCAGCGCTCGAACGCAGGCGGCTCGGTCACGACGTGATCGCCAGCAGGTCGAGCGCCGTCCGCTTCGCCCACTGGTAGTCGGCCTTGCCGACCGGCGTGCGCTGCACGGACTCGACCACGAGCACCGTCTTCGGCACCTTGTAGTCGGCGACCAACGTGCGCGCGTGCGCCGCCAGCTCAGCCGTGCTGGGCACCGCGACGTCGTCGCGCAGCTGCACGATCGCCGTCACCTGCTCGCCCCAGCGCTCGTTCGGCGTCCCGATCACGACGACGTCGAACACGGCAGGATGCTGCTTCAGCGCAGCCTCGACCTCTTCCGGGTAGATCTTCTCGCCGCCGGAGTTGATGCAGACCGAGCCGCGGCCGAGCAGGCTGATCGTGCCGTCGTCCTCGATGCGGGCGAAGTCACCGGGGATCACCCATCGCATGCCGCCCCAGGTCGGGAAGGTCGCCGCGGTCTTCTGCTCGTCCTTGTAGTACCCGAGCGGGATCCGGCCGCTCCGCGCGAGCCGGCCGACCTCGCCGACGGCGCACACGTTGCCGTCGTCATCGAGAACCGTGGTGTCCGCGCCGACCCGGAACCGCGGCGAGGCGAGGCGCTCCCCGCCATCCACCATGGACCCGGTCGCACCGGTCTCGGAGGCGCCGAAGCTGTCGAGGATGGCGACGTTCGGCAACGCTGCCTTCAGCTGGTCACGGACGCCGGCCGACAGTGGCGCACCACCGTTGCCGATGGCGAACAGGTTCGACAGGTCGTAGGGCGGGCACGCCGGATCGAGGAGCGCTTCGGCGAGCGGCCGCGCCATCGCATCCCCGATCGTGCCCACCGAGTTCGCCTTCGTCCGCTCGAGCAGCCGGAGGATCGCGTGCGGGTCGAACCGTTGCCCGCAGTGCAGCACGAGCGCGCCACCCATGAAGAACGCGTTGCCCATCAGCCACTGCCCTGCGCCGTGCATCATCGGGCCGAGCGCGGCGAGCCGGGCCTGACCGGGCGCGGCGGCCGCCTCCTCACCGAGCTGCTCCGGGCGGTCGCACGGCCGGCCGCCGCGGCCGGAGTTCATCGCGCCGAAGAAGATGTCCTCGTGTCGCCAGATGACACCCTTCGGCATCCCGGTCGTGCCGCCCGTGTAGAGGATGTAGTGGTCGTCGCCGGAGCGCTCCCCGAAGTCGCGCACCGGCGATGCCGCGGCGAGCGCCGCTTCGTACTCGTCGCCGAGGACCAAGGTGTGGCGAAGGCCCGGCAGCGCGTCACGGACCGCGTCCACAGCGCCCACGTACTCGGGGGCGACGATCACGGCGACGCAGTCTGCGTTGTCGTAGAGGTAGCGCAGCTCGGCTTCCACGTAGCGGTAGTTGACGTTGATCGGGACGGCGCTGATCTTGCAGCACGCCAGGAACGCCTCGACCCATTCGGGGCAGTTCGTCGCGTGCACGGCGACGTGATCGTCCTTGCCGATGCCGACGTTCGAGAGGTGGTGTGCGAGCCGTGTCGCTCGTTCGTCGAGCTCCGCGTACGTCAACTCGGCTGCGTCCGTGATCAACGCCGGCTTGTCGGGGATCGCGTCGGCGACGATCTCGAACAGGTCCGCGAGCTGGAAGTGGCGAGCCGTCATCGAGCAGCTCCGACGTAGCCGTCGAGCAGGTCCGTGAACCCGTACTGGTCGTGCGGACCGATCACCATCGTCTCGAACAGGCCGTAGCCGACGTTGCCGCAGTAGCTGAACCGGGCCGAGGCGTCGACGATCCCGAACAGGCGCCCGGCCCCCTCTGGTTTCGTCGTGTCGAGCTCGAAGCCCTCCACCTTCGACGACCCCTGCCACATGCCGTGACGCCAGTCGGTGTCGTAGCCGTAGCCCGTGCCGATGCCGACGTGCACGGGCAGCAACGGCTCGACGGTGATCGTGAACGGCGCGCCATCGGGCTCGGTGAGATGGAGCTCGCCGCCGGTCGCTCGGCGCGTGCCCGGCGCGAACGTGAGATCGTGCGACGGCCGCCCTAGCCAGTCGTTCTGCCTGCCTGCCGATGCCGGCCACACCCGGATCGCCTCCTCGAGCACCCGGCTGCCGTCCCGCCGCTCCTGGATCATGACGAGGATCGTGTGGTCCGTAAACCGGATCGGCGTGTAGACCCAGAACCAGCTGAAGGGTTCCTCGGCGCGGATGCCGGGTGGCTCCGACTCACCGACCGGGCGGATGCCCCACGAGCGGTCGCGGGTGCCCCACCAGTGCTGCGGGGTCAGCTCGAACGAGGACCCCCGCACCGTCAGCCGACCCGTCCAGTCACCGGTCTGGGCGAAGCGCACGGTGTCGAAGATGACCCGGCCGTGCTCGCGGATGTAGTGCCGCGGCTCCTCGAGGGCCGGGACGGCACCGTTCCACACGGCATCGATCGAGATGCCCCACTCGTTGTCGTCGCAGACGAGGCGGATCTGCTGCAGCGGCTCCACGACCTCGACGCGCAACGGGCCGACGCTCGGCCGGAGGCGGTCGGCGCCGTCGAGGGCGCGGCTCGCGCGCACGACGCGGTGCTGCCCTTCGAACATCACGAGCAGGAACGCGTCCATCACGCCGAGGTTCGGGTACACGCCGAGGCCGGCGACGAACATGCAGCTGCCGTCGAGCGAGAACCCGTTGAAGTAGTAGCGATCGTAGAAGTTCCGGTCGCTGCTGCCGGCGTGACGCATCGGCTCGGCGATCTGGTGGATCGGGAAGTCGTCCAGGTTCGAGAGCATCAGGTCAGCCGATCTCCTCGACGAGCGGCATGACGGTGGTTGCAAATGCAACGATCTGCTCGCACAGCTCGTCACAGCTCCGCGCTCTGAAGCGCACCTGGAGCTGGTTCACGCCCTCGGCCGTGCCGGCGAGGATGCGCTCCGCGACCTCCTGCGGCGCGCCACTGATCGTCTCGTTCCCGACGTCCCACGAAGGCGAGCCGATGTGGAGGAACGGCGTGATGTGGCCGATCGCCATCGCCAGGTCGGCACGGCCCGCCTCCTCCCGGGCCGCTCGGAGGGTCCCGACCATCGCCGCGTTCGACGGTCCCTGCGGCAACCAGCCGTCACCGAGACGACCGGCGCGTCGGATCGCTGCGGGCGACGAGCCGGCGACCCAGATCGGCGGTCGGGGTGACTGCACCGGGCGTGGCCGGGCTCCGAACCCGTCGACGAACTCGTGCTCGAGGGCTGACGCGACGACCGGTATCGACTCGTCCACCGCGCGACCGCGGTGGTGGAAGTCCACCCCGAGGTGCTCGAACTCCGCTTCCACGTGGCCGGATCCGATCCCGCAGATCATCCGCCCGCCGGAGAGGTGGTCGATCGTCGCGAACTGCTTCGCCGCGATCAGCGGATGCCGATAGGGCAGCACGTAGACGTGCGTCAGCAGCCCGACGCGCTCGGTCACCGCGCCGAGCCAGGCCAGCGTCGCGACCGGATCGACCCAGTGCGTCCCCATCGACCCCGCGACGGCTTCGGGCAGGCTCACGTGGTCGCACACGCCGAGGTAGAAGCAGCCGTGCTCGTCGGCGGTGCGGGCGATGCGCGCCATCTCCTCCGGTCCGGCGGAGCGCTCCCACTCCGCGACGAAGTACGTGCTCTGCGCCTGGATCGGCAGCTGCATCCCGAAGACGCGGCGACCCACTGGAATCGTGATCATCCCGTCCCCCACAACGAATCTGACGACTCGTCACATACTGCCACAACCGGATCTCTGCTCACCGCCGCACCCCCACCCCCGACCCGATCTCTGCTCACCCCCGGACGTCTCCGGTCCGGGGCTGAGCTGAGATCGGGTTGGGGGACGTGGGTGAACAGAGAAGCGGATCGGATCGGGCAGTAGATTCCCCGCCGTGGGGGACGAGTCGACCGCGCCGTACGCGGGGTTCGAGGGGCGGATCGGGCGCACGATGGCCGGGTCGGAGCCGAGCTGGCCGGCGCGGCCGACGCCACCGGACGGCGCCCCGAACATCGTGATCGTGCTCGTCGACGACGTCGGGTTCTCCGATCTCGGCTGCTACGGCGGTGAGATCCGCACGCCGAACCTCGACCGGTTGGCGGCCGGCGGCATCCGCTTCGCGAACTTCCACGTCAACCCGATGTGCTCTCCCACACGGGCAGCGCTGCTCACGGGCGTGAACGCTCACGCCGCCGGTGTCGGTCACGTCAGCCAGGACGACCCCGGATACCCGGGCTATCGCGGCGAGCTCGCAGCGAACGTCGCGACCGCAGCCGAGATCCTCCGCGACGCGGGATACGCGACGCTCGCCGTCGGCAAGTGGCACCTCTGCCGCGACGCCGACTGCTCGGCGGCCGGGCCGAAGCACTCCTGGCCGGTGCAGCGCGGCTTCGAGCGCTACTACGGCTTCCTCGAGGGCTTCACGAACCTGCACCATCCGCATCAGCTCATCGACGACAACCACGCCGTCGAGCGCGACGCGTACCCCGAGGGCTACTTTCTCACCGACGACCTCACCGACCGGGCGATCACGTTCGTCAAGGAGCGCAAGGCGGCGAACCCGCTCCAGCCGTTCTTCCTGTACCTCGCCCACGGCGCGGCCCACGCACCGCTCGTCGCCAAGGCCGAGGACATCGAGCGCTACGAGAGCGTCTACGCGGTCGGCTGGGACGAGATCCGCCGTCGTCGCCACGAGCGTCAGATCGAGCTCGGCCTCCTGGAACCGGGCACCGTCCTCCCACCGCGCAACAGCGAGCCAGGCGACGACGTGACGCCGTGGGACGAGCTCTCCGGCACCGAGCAGGCTGTCTTCGCCCGCTACATGGCGGTCTACGCGGCGATGGTCGACGAGCTCGATCAGAGCGTCGGGAAGTTGCGCGCCACGCTCGAGACGATGGGCGAGTGGGAGAACACGGTCCTCGTGTTCCTGTCGGACAACGGCGCCAGCCGCGAGGGGCAGTCGACCGGTACGACGAACTACTACTCGCACCTCCGTCTCGGCGCCGACGTCGGCGACGTCGAGCTCGACGCCGCCCGGATCGATTTCATCGGATCACCGCGGACGATGAGCCACTACCCGCGCGGCTGGGCGATGGCATCGAACACGCCGTTCCGGCTCTACAAGTGCAACACCCATGCCGGCGGACATCAGGTGCCCTGCATCTGGCACTGGCCGGCCGGCCTCGAGGGACAGGCCGGCACGACGCGAGCCCAGTACGGCCACTGCGTCGACGTGCTGCCGACGGTGCTCGACCTCATCGGGTTGCGGCCCCCCGGCGAGCGCGACGGTCGACCGATGAAGCCGATGAACGGAGGCTCGCTGGCACCGCTGCTACGCGACGGCGAGCACGAGGAGCTCCGTCGCGAGCAGTACTACGAGCTGCAGGGCAACCTCGGCTTCTATGCCGACGGCTGGGAGATCGTCACTCGGCGCGAGCGCCAGACGCCGTTCGCCGACGCCGACTGGGAGCTGTACGACCTGCGCATCGACCCGACAGAGACGAACAACCTCGCTGCGGCGCACCCCGACAAGGTCGCCGAGATCGCAGCGCGGTTCACCGCAGCCGCTCGCGAGAACCAGGTGTACCCGCTCGACGAGGGCTCGGCCTGGCGATGGGTCGTCCGGCCGCCACACGACAGCGTCTTCGAGCAGCCGGTCACGCTCTGGCCGGGCACGCCGACGCTCGACCGGTGGCGCAGCTCGCGGCTGATCTGGTTCCGGTCCTGCACGATCACGATCGCGCTCACCGTCGAGGGGGGCGATCGGGGCGTGCTCCTCGCCCACGGCGACCAGGGCGGCGGGTACGCGGTGTACATCGACGACGACCGTGTGTTCGCGATCCACAACGATGGCCACGGTCGGCTGCACACGCTCGATGGCGGTGCCATCGCTCCCGGCGAGCACATCGTCACGCTCGCGATCGAGGCACCGGGCAACTTCCGATGGCACCTCGCGCTTGGGGTGGACGGCACGCTGCGCGCCCGCCTCGACGGCCTCGCAATGCTCTTCCCGATGGCGCCGTTCGAGGGCATCGACGTCGGCATCGACCGCCGTTCGCCGGTCTGCTGGGAGCTCTACGAGCGCGAGGGGCCGTTCCCGTTCACCGGTGACCTGGCGTGGGTGCGCTACGAGCCCGGCGAGCTCGCGCCCGACGCCGGGGAGCGGTTCCTCGACGTGCTGAAGGAGATGGGCGCGCGCTTCGAGTGATCGAAGCGCCCCGGCGCTCTGGCACCATCACGCGATGCACATCGATCTGCTGTCGCCGTCGAGCTGGGTGGGAGGTCATCCCCACGCGCAGTACGACTGGCTCCGTGCACACTCGCCGGTGCACTGGCACGAGGAGCCGGACGGTCCGGGCTTCTGGGCGGTCACGCGCTACGAGGACGTGCGCCACGTCTCGCGCACGCCGCAGACGTTCTCCTCCGAGGCAGGCGGCGTGATGATCCCCGACGCCGACGACGCGGGGCTCGCCGCGCAGCGGCTGATGATGCTGAACATGGACGATCCTCGCCACCTCCGGTTCCGGCGCCTCGTCAGTCAGCCGTTCCTGCCGCGCAACATCGGGCTGCTGACGCCCAGGATCCACCAGCTCGCGAGCGAGATCGTCGACGACGTGAGCGGGCGCGGCGCGTGCGACTTCGTCGCCGATCTCGCCGGGCGGATGCCGTCGTCGCTCGTCGGGGAGCTCATGGGCATCCCCCCGGACGACGCGATCCGGCTCTACGAGCTCACGGAGATCATGCACTCGACCGCGGAGGACGACGAGGCGAGGATCCGGCAGATCGAAGCGATCATGGAGATGCTCGAGTACGCCGGTGCGACTGCGGCGCGCAAGCGAGTCGAACCGGGCGACGACCTCATGACCCAGATCGTCCAGGCCGAGGTCGACGGCGAGCGTCTCACGGACGAGGAGATCCAGTGGTTCTTCCTGCTCCTCGTGAACGCCGGCGGCGACACGACGCGCAACTTGCTGTCGGCCGCCGTCGACCTGCTGTTCCGCAACCCCGACGAGCGGCAGCGACTGCAGGCCGACCTCGACAGGCTGCTGCCGACCGCGATCGAGGAGTTCCTCCGCTACGCGAGCCCCGTTGCCCACTTCCGGCGCACGGCGACGCACGACACCGAGCTCGCCGGTCAGCGGATCGCGGCCGGCGAGAAGGTCGTCGTCTGGTACGGCGCAGCCAACTTCGACAGCGACGTCTTCGACGACCCGACGCGACTGGACCTCGGCCGCGACCCGAACCCACACCTCGCGTTCGGTGGTGGCGGCCCGCACCTCTGCCTCGGCGTCCATCTCGCTCGGCTGGAGATCGACGCGATGTTGCGCGAGGTGCTGACGCGCCTGCCCGATCTCGAGCCGGACGGACCGGTCGAGCTGATGCAATCGAACTTCATCGCCGGCTATCACGCGATGCCGGTGCGGTTCTCCGCAGTCCCGTAGCAGTCCACGAGGCGGCGGCCGATGGCTGCCAGCTCACTACGCACCTCGGGCGGATCGATCACCTCCAACCCCGAGCTGTACCCGGCGAGCTCGAACGCCGCGTGTTGCGTGGCACCGAAGCCGATGTCGAGCGCGATGCGGCCGTCCGCAACAGCCTCGCCGACCGACAGCATCGTGCCGAAGTGCCCGCGCATCCAGCGAACGATCGACGGATCGGCGAGCGCCCTCACCCGCGTCGAACCGCGACGCTCGTCCATCGCAGCGACAACACCCTGCCAGGTCTCGGCGAGATCGAACCCGGGTGGCCGGACCACTGGCTCGTCGGTGAGCTCGACGGACTGCACCCGCCACACGCGGAACGTGCGCATGCCGGCGTCGGTGTCCGCGACCAGGTACCACACGGAGCCTTTCGCCACGAGGCCGAGTGGGTGCACCGTGCGCTCGGTCACGGCGCGGGAGCGGTCGCTGTAGCCGAGGCGCACCTGCACGCCCTGCACGACGGCCTGCTGCAGCGCCTCCAGGTGCGGTGGCGTGGGTGGCGCTGTGTCACCCCAGCGCGCCGGGTCGAGCACGATCGCCGACGCCGCCTTCTCGGCCTCTGCCCGGAACGTTGCGGGCAGCGCCTGGACGAGCTTGCGCAGCGCAGCCTTCGCCTCCGGCGTCACCGCCGACGACGGCCCGGCGATGAGGAAGAGCGTGCGCGCCTCCGCGGCGGTGAGCCCGCTGAGATCGGTGCGCGCGCCGCCGATCAGCGACCACCCCCCGCCTCGGCCTGCCTGCGAGTACACGGGGATGCCGGCGATCGACAGCGCCTCGAGGTCACGCCGGGCGGTGCGTATCGACACCTCCAGCTCCTCCGCCACCTCGGTGGCGGTCACCCGTCCGCGTGACTGGAGGAAGAGCAGGGTTGCCACGAGGCGATCGGCGCGCATGGCTCCATGTTCTCAGGGAAACTGGTCAACAGGTGGCCAGTTCGGGCGCGGATGATGCCGTCATGAACTCGTCAGACAGCTCCAACATCATCGAGGCCGTCGGCCTCACCAAGCGGTACGGCAAGAAGGGCGAGGTCCAGGCGCTGGCGGGGCTCGACCTCACCGCCCGTGCAGGCCAGGTGACCGCCGTGCTCGGACCGAACGGCGCCGGCAAGTCGACGCTCGTGCGCGCCGTGGCGACGCTGTTGAGGCCTGATGCCGGACAGCTCACCGTCGCCGGGATCGACGCCGGCAGGCACCCCGAGCGGGTGCGGAGGGTCATCGGTCTCGCCGGGCAGCACGCCGCGGTCGAACCGGCGATGACGGGCCGCGAGAACCTGGTCATGGTTGCTCGCCTGTTCGGCCACGGCAGGCGCGGCGCGAGGGCGGCCGCGACCGCGGTGCTCGACCAGATCGGACTCGACGAGGACGCCGATCGATTGGTGCGTGGCTACTCCGGCGGCATGCGCCGCCGCCTCGACCTCGGCGCAAGCCTCGTCGGGGCACCCCGGCTGCTGCTCCTCGACGAGCCCACCACCGGGCTCGACCCGCGGAGCCGGATCGAGCTGTGGGACGCGGTCAGGTCGCTCGTGCGAATGGGCACCGATGTGCTGTTGACCACGCAGTACCTCGAGGAGGCGGATCAGCTCGCCGACCAGATCACGATCGTCGACCACGGCCGGGCGATCGCCACCGGCACGCCGGAGGAGCTGAAGGGGCTCGCCGGCCGAGACGTGGTCGAAGTGCGTGTGCGCCACGCCGACGACGTCAGTGACGTGCACGACGTGCTGGCGGCGCTCGGCGTCGAGACACCACGCGTCGACACACCGACCCGCCGGGTCGCGGTCCCGGTCGATGGTGCCGATCGCCTGACCGAGGCAGTGCGCGTGCTCGCCGAACGATGCCTCGCGATCGACGACATCGGCGTACGCCGGCCGACGCTCGACGAGGTCTTCCTCACGCTCACCGGCAGCGACACGGCGGAGGCCGCGTGAGCCGTCTCGCCGCCATCAACCCTGCCACGACCACACCAGACGAAACGGAGCACACCCCGATGTCCACGATCATGTTCCCGAGCCTCGGCAGCGATCCCGAACCGGTGTCACCGATGCACACGATCCCCGCCCTCACCGCGCCACCCGGTCACGCCGGCATCGGTGCGGCCGCGATGACCGTCGCCGGCCGCACCCTGCGCCAGTTCTGGCGCACACCACAGCTCATCGTCGTCGGCGCGCTGACCTCGGCGATGTTCATCCTCATCTTCCGCTACGTCTTCGGCGGCGCCATCCAGACCGGCACCGTCGCGTACGCCGACTACCTCATCCCCGCGATGGCGGTCGGCACCGGGCTGTTCGCGACCGGCGCGGTCGGGGTCGCCGACGACATCGAGAGCGGGCTGTTCGACCGTCTGCGCTCGTTGCCGATCCCTCGCTCGGCGACGCTCCTCGGCCGCTCGGTCGCCGACACGATCCTCGTCGCCTGGGGTGCAACGATCACCCTCGCGCTCGGCTTCGCGACCGGCTTCCGCTTCCACGGCGGTGTGCCCGCCTCGCTCGCCGCGTTCGGCCTGATCGTCCTCTTCGGCGCCGCGTTCACCTGGCCGATGATCTACATCGGTCTGGTGTCCGGTTCGGCACAGGCTGCGCAAGGCATGTCGTTCATGACGTTCCCGTTCGTCTTCGTGTCGAGCGCCTACGTGCCCGTGGCCTCGATGCCGGGTTGGTTGCAGCCGTTCGCCGAGCACCAGCCGGTCACGACGATGATCGGCGCAGTGCGGGCGCTGACCCTGGGCGATCAGGCCGAGGCGGTGCTCGGTCACACTGCCGCCTGGTTCACCGTGCGGGCGGTGCTGTGGGCCGTCGCGATCGTCGTGCTCTTCGCGACGCTGGCCACGCGCCGGTTCGCCCGCTCGTGAACCCCGGTTGAGGTCACGTCCGATCCGGTAGTAGCCATGACGCCATGATCGAACGCGAGGTCGACATCACGACGCCGGACGGGGCGATGAAGACGTTCATCTTCCACCCTCAGGTGGACGGGCCTCACCCGGTCGTGTTGTACCTGATGGACGCACCCGGCATCAGGCCGGCGCTGAAGGACATGGCGTCACGACTGGCGACAGCCGGGTACTACGTCATGCTGCCGTACCTCTTCTACCGCGGCGGACCCTTCCGGGAGTTCGGTCAGTCCGATGAAGACATGCATGCCCGGCGCGAGCTGATGGCCACCGTCACGCCGACCAACATCGTCGGTGACGCGCAAGCGCTCCTGGAGCACGCCGCGAGTGATCCGGCCGCACGCGCGGGGAACGTCGGTGTCGTCGGCTTCTGCATGAGTGGCGGTCTTGCCATCGCGCTCGCGCGATCGCTGCCGAGCCGGGTCACCGCAGCCGCATCCATCCACGGAGCCTGGCTCGTGCGTGACACCCCCGACTCACCACATCTCGGACTCGACTCGGTACGCGCCGAGCTGTACCTCGGTTGGGCCGACAACGATGTGACGGCGCCTCCCGAAACCGTTCCCGTCATGACCGATGCGCTCGTTGCTGCCGACGTGCCGTACACGCTCGACTTCATCACCGACGCGGTGCACGGCTACGCACCTCCCGGCACCGAGCGATACCAGCGCCAGGCGTCCGAGCTCCACTGGGAGCGCGTGCACGACCTGCTGCGCCGGCGCGTCCAATCGGGTTGACGCCGGTTCCCGGCCGGAGGCGTTCAACCCTCATCTGCCCAGAGCAGCCCACCTTTCACCAACCACGAGAACCCGAATGCGACGACTGCGATCGACTCGAGCCAGAACAGCAGGCCCCAATCAAATGCGTTCGAGAGCAGGATCGTGGCAATGCAACCGACGATGATCCAGCCACAGGTTCGGTAGATCTTGTTCCGGAGCTTCTTGCGCGGGGTCATCGTCGCGAGGACCTCTGCCCTCGTACGGATGAATCGACGGAGCTTGTCAGCGAGGCTCATCCCCGGCTTCATCTCACCCTCGGTCTTCGTGAACTGATACAGCGAGAAGACCGCGAGCAGGCCGAACAGGATGCCGGCGCACACGAGGTGGAAGAAGCCGACCCACTTCTCGCCGCCAGTTGCGTTGCTGCCTGAGCTCGGTGTCGGCAACAACGCGACCCCGATCGCCATGAGAAAGGCGACGTTGCTCAGACGATTGTCCAGCTCTCGATCCAGCCGGGGGCGATAGTCGTAGGACAGGAAGAAGACCCCGAGCGCGCAGAGGCTCCCGACGAAGTAGTTGCCGGTGCGCCCGTAGTAGTACGCACTGATCGATCCACGGAGCCCCTGATCGTCGAGCACGCGATCCCCGATGGCGACGACGAACGGCAGGATGAACGCGATGATCCCGACGACCTTCTGCAGGTAGGCATAGGCAACCGCCAGTGCCTCTTCCCCATTGGTCCGCTGCAACTCCTGCTTGCTCGCTTGCTTCACGCTGTCCACGAGCCGCCTCCGTCCGGACGCACCGTCCCTGTCGCCCCTCTGGCGATCGTACGACCAGGGCGTCCCGGTCCTCGTCCAGCGGGGCTGGTGAGCCGGTGTTGCACCTTAAGACGAGGTGATACACTTCGCGCATGCCGACCACCCGTCAGCGACACCTCCTCACCGAGACCGACGATCTTGCCGCGGCGATCGACGCTGCCGTTCCGTTGTACCCCGGCGAGAGCCGCGCCGATGTCCTACGGCATCTGGTCGAGCTCGGCGCAGAAACGATCGCTGAGCGGCAGGGTCGGCGCCGTCGCCTCGTGCATGAGCTGGCTGGCCGGCACCCCGGGCTGTATCCGGAAGGCTATCTCGATGAGCTGCGCGCAGAGTGGCCGGAATGATCGTCGTCGATGCCAGCGTGTTGATCGCGTATCTGGACCCCAATGACGTCCACCACGGCAATGCTGTGGAACTGCTGGCCGACGCGTCGCCGCCGCTGCTGGTCCATCCGGTTACCGCCGCCGAGGTGCTCGTCGCTCCGGTGCGCCGTGGGATTGCCGAGTCCGTCTGGGCAGATCTTGTTGCGATAGGTGTCGAGGTCGATCGCTCCTCGATCGATCCGATGCAGCTCGCACAGCTCCGCGTCGAGACTGGCTGCAGAATGCCCGACTGTTGCGTCCTGGCTGTCGCCGCTGGACGACATGCAGCGGTCGCAACGTTCGACGAACGACTCGTCCGACACGCCGAGCCCTGACTGCTCTGGCGACGGACCGCCGACACCGAGTGGTGCACCCGTCGCTACCGGCGCCCGAACGTGCCCACTGCCCACACGCAACACGGCGGATACCGAGCGCGTTCGCGTATCGTCCCCTTGCGTCTGGGACGGTCATCGAGCCGCTCCGCGCTGCCCTACGCTTGAACGACGAGTTCGTCCGGACTGGCAAAGGCGATTCAGGAGTGGGTAATGGCGAGGCTGATCTACGCGTCGAACATGTCCCTCGACGGCTGCACCGAGGACGAACGTGGTGCCTTCGACTGGGCTCCGCCGGACGACGACGTGTTGATCACGCTCAGGTGAATCTCCCCGGAGCTGCTCACTGAATCTCCCCACCTGTGTGGTCCCACCGAACGGGGTGGGTCTCCCTCAAGGCTGCTGTCTTCGACGACAAGCAAGCCCTTGAGGGAGCCCTGTTCCATGCTCACACAGGAGGATGATGTGGACGCTCACGCGCTCCGCAAGAGAGGCTGGACGATCTCGGCGAGCACCCGGCTCGAGCGTCACTTCGACCCCAGTGCGGTACACGACCTGAAAGCCGCCACCGGTAGGGATCTCCTTGTGGGTGGCCCGAACCTCGCAGCACAGGCTCTCGTGGCCGGACTGGTCGACGAGCTCCAACTGTTCGTCTGGCCAGTCGTCCTCGGTGGGCGCAAGCCCGCACTGCCGACCGAAATGCGCGCCGACCTCGAGCTCCTCGATGAGCACCGATTCATCAACGGCGTCGTACAACTCCGATACCGGCTGGTGTGACGAGGGAGAAAATCGCGGCGTCTACCGATCACCCGTATAGCAGCGGGTCGAAGGCGCGTTGTCCGGCATCGGCACACCCGGTCAGCTCAGGAGCGATTCCGGGCGGCCGCGTCGAGGACGTCGGGTCAACCCGGAACGGTGGATCCCGAGCAGCGGATGGGAGCCGACGCTGATCGCGGAGCGCACTTCACTTCGAGGATGATCCCCTCGCCGGTCCGGCGCGCGGGAGCGCTGGCTGCGGCGCGCAGCGCAGGATGTCGTTTTGGCCGGAGTCGAGTTACCGCGCGGCGACAGCGATTCCGGCGGCGACCGTAGCGGCGGCGAGGAGTGCTGGTGTCGTACGATGACGGTGTGGCGTTCGAGCGGATCACCGTGGATCCAGCCCAGATGGGTGGGCTGCCGTGCATTCGTGGGCTGAGGGTGACGGTGAGCGCGGTCGTTGGACAGCTCGCCGCCGGGCGCACGGTCGAGGAGATTCTTGACGATTACCCGTATCTCGAGCGGGACGACATCTACGCCGCGCTCGAATACGCCGCCGCCGCGGTCAGCGAACGAGAGCTGCCGACTCCGGCCGCACGAGACTGTTGATCGACGCGAACCTGTCGCCTCGCGTCGCGCTGCGATTGAACGAGGCTGGTCACGACGCTGTTCATGTCTACGCGATCGGCCTCGCTGACGCCTCTGACGAAGAGATCCTCGAACGGGCGCCGGACGATGGTCGAATCATCGTGTCGAGCGACAGCGACTTCAGTGCCGTGCTCGCTCGTCACGGGCGTTCCGAGCCGTCGTTCGTGCTGCTCCGCCACGCCAATGACCTGGGCGTCGACGAGCACGCCGAGATGCTCGTGATCGGCCTCCCGGCGGTCGAGGCGGAACTGCTTTCTGGAGCAGTGGTGACGTTCGCTCGGGGACGAGTCCGCTCGCGACGCTTGCCGTTCCGAACAATCTGACCCAACGCTCCGAGCGCGCCAGTCGGCCGCATGCCTCGCTCGGCGGCCCGACGGGCCCCGGCGTTGTGCTCCCGGCCCAGATGAGGTGCAACCGCGCGACGCCGGCCCGCCCCGACACCAGCCGGGCCCGGCTCAAGCGGCTGCGATGCGACCGTTTCGCGGACCAGCGAAACGTTTCGACCGGCCGCGCCCGGGCGTCGAGGTGTGCGCATCGACGCCCCGTCGCCAAGCGATATCGGGCTGCAGCAAACCAATCCAGCCACCGCATCGCGGTGGTTATGAGTGCACCGCCAGGCGTCCCGGATTCATCGAAGATCGAGTGGTTCTTCGCGTCGGACCCATTCTGGGCGGGTACTCGCGTCATACGTAGCCGAGTGCATGGTCGCTCAGCCCACGGTTGGGTTTGACGGCTTGTCGGCAGATCCGCCACCGGGTTGGCATTCGCGGCCGCACCCGGACGCCGCGCAGCGCGACGATGGTGCACATGCGCCGTGATCTCCTGCTCGTGCGCCATGCCAAGTCCGCATGGGACGACCCGTCGCTCGCTGACCACGACCGGCCCCTGGCGCCCCGCGGTGCGAAGAGCTTGCGACGCCTGCGCGACCACCTCATCCGCGCCGAGCGCCGCCCGGACGTGGTGCTGTGCTCCTCGGCCCGGCGCACCGTGGACACCCTGGATGGAATTCGCCCCGCCCTGCCCAAACGAGCGTGCATCGACGTCGCCGACGAGCTGTATCTGACGGACGCCGACACCCTGCTGACGCGGCTTCACGGCCTGGATGGCAAGGTCCGCTGCGCCATGCTCATCGGCCACAACCCCAGCGTCGAGGATCTCGCCTTGCTCCTCGTTGGCTCGGGCGACGCCGGACTGCGCACGCAGCTCACAGCGAAGCTCCCCACCGGCGCCCTGGTGGCACTCTCGTTCGCCGGCGCTTGGGCAGACCTCGCCGCCGGCGCTGCCCGGATCGACGACCTGTTCATGCCCCGCCCGCCCCGGCCGTGACCGGCGCAGACACGTCCCCGAGCGGCGCAGCTGATCCGATCCAGGAAGGCGAGAATCAGGTGTTGACAGCGGTGCGAGCGTCGACCTCGACCGGCAGCCACGGCGAGTCGGAGCCGACCGCCATGAACGCGCCGTAGAACGGGTGCGCACGGAACTAGCCGATTCCGGGCGGTCGTTGGCAGCCCCGTGCCCGAACCGAACCGGTGGATTCCGAGCAAGATCGAGATCGGGCCAGCGGAGCGGGGTGGTTGTTGTCGTACGTGCCGAACGTGTCGTCGGTCAGCTGTTCTCGGTCGGACGTTCGGGTCGTGGCCTCGGTCCTCGTGGCAATCTTCGACCAGGGCGAGCAGCACGTCTCAGGCGTCGACGGCTCCAGCGGCCAGCCGGTGAGGGTCCCGAGGGGCTGCGGTGGCTGATCTGGGCATGTGGAGTGCCTGCAAGCGCACGCTGTCGCCGGCTGCGCGATTCGCCTGGGGAACTGGCGAGTTCCCCAGGCAGAACCGTGCCGGATGGGTGCTCAGCTACAGAGCCCTCCGGGCGTGGAGGTGTCGCAATCGTTTCTCGTGAAGCTGATGGCGGTGCCGGTGCCGTCCCAGACGATGTCGGCGGGCGTGTTGTCTTCGGCCTCGTTCTTGGTGACGGTGATGTTGTTGCTCGGTCGGTCGCCGCTGGGCGTGGGCGTCGAGCCGACGATGATCCCGCCGGCGAAGGCGGACTCGGCCACGGGACGATTCGCGGTCAGGGTGTTGAGGCGGATCGTGATGTGGTCAGCACCGAGGATCGCTACACCGGCGCCCGAGATCGCTGGATCCCCGCCGGGAAGGGCGTCGCACACGCGGTTGTTGTTGTGCGCTGTCGTGCGCTTCATCTCCCAATCGGATGTGTCGGGGCCGGAGAACATGGCTCCAAGGCAGTTGTCGTGAAGGTCGGCGCCGACGATGACGCCTCCCGAGGCGGCGTGCACGATGATGCCGAAGCGGTTGTCGTAGGCGACGACGTGTTGGAGTCTGTAGCCGCGACCCGCGGTGACCGGGGCCGCGCCGTGCTCACCGGCGATCTGGAAGCCGGCGAAGCCGTTGTCGTGGGCGGTGTCGTTCCGGTAGCGATCCCCGCTGGAGAGAATGCTGGTGAACCCGAACACGCCATTGTCCGCGGTGACAACGTGATCGATGGTTGTGTCGCGGCCGCCGAGGACGAAGACGCCGACACCGACGGGCTCTCCGGTCTGATCGACGCGGGCGAACCCGCTCACCGACAAGTTGCTGAGGCGGACGCCGTCGACCGGCCGGATCAGGTTGAAGTCCTCGTCGAACTGCCCGAAGATGCACACACCGGAGCCCTCGGCGGCGCATGGGTCGTTCGCTTCGGCAGGGGGACGGAGGTGGGTCTTGTCGGGTCCCGAGCCGACCACGGTGATTCCGTCGGTGGCGATGGTGATGCTCTCGTGGTAGGTGCCGGGTGCCACTCTGATCGTGTCGCCCGGGCGGGCGGCGTCGATCGCGGCCTGGATCGACTCGCCGGGGTGGACGACCCGCCCGGCGGCGCTCGCCGGCGGCGTAACGACCAACGCGATGGCGGCGACGGCGGCTGCTGCCGCGAGCCGGGATCCGGACGCGAGCGGGCCAAAGCGGGATGACCTCGTTCGGGTCCGTGATCGGTGTGATCGGCGTCGCGGGCCGTCGATGGAGCGGTCTGTCCTGGAGGCAGGCATGGCCTGTTCTCCTCTTCGTCTTCGCCCCTGGCAGGGGCCGTCGTGTGGCCAGTGTGAGCCGCGGTGGCGCTGCCGCCGTCGGCGCCGCGAGCGATCTTTCGGCTGGCCCGTGCGGGCGACGGCTGGTCCGCGTCGTCATCAGTTGTGCTGAGCAACATCGAGTGACAATCGCCCGGGAGACCGATGTCGTACGCCGGAACGGCTGGCTACGGTGCGGAGGTGACGTCCGGTCTGGGGCAGCATCTCCGTGTTATCGCGGCGAGCCGAGGCGTCGATGTGGTCGGCGCTGGGCTGTTGGGCGTCGTCGGCGAGTTCGAGTTGTGGTTCTCCATGGAGCCGTCGGCGGGCCCTGCTCAGCGGGTGGTGCTGAGCGTCGTTGTCGCGCTGGTGACCCTCTCGTTGGTCTGGCGGCGCCAGGCCCCCGTGGCCGTACTCGCCGTGGTGTTCGGGTCGGCGGCCGTGGGGGTCGCATCGACCACTTCCGGCCAGGGCGACGGGCCATTCAGCGTGTTCCTCGCCGTGCTCGTCGCGGTGTTCTCATTCGGCGCCTACGCCCATCAGCACCGCCAGATCGTGACCGGGGTGGCGATCTTGTCTGCGGGATTCGCGGCGGAGGTTCTCCACGATCGTCTCACCGACGCCGAAACCGACTTCGGGTTCTGGATCGCGGTCGCCGTCTTCTGGGTGTTGGGCCGCCTGTTCGGTGAACGACTGCAGCGAGTCGCCCACCTCGAACAACGCGCCGTACAGATGGAACAGGACCGTGACATGAACGCTCGGGCCGCCGTGGCCGACGAGCGAGCTCGCATCGCCCGCGAACTCCACGACGTCGTTGCCCACAGCGTCAGCGTCATGGTGATCCAGGCGGGAGCGGCGCTCCACACTCTCAACGCGGACGATGTCGACACCGCGGAAGCGTTGGGCTCGATCGAGACCGCCGGGCGTCAAGCGCTTGTCGAGCTGCGTCACATGCTCGGCATCTTGCGCCGTGCCGACGACGAGCATGTGTTGTCACCGATGCCGGGCATCGCCCAGGTGACGGTGCTCAGTGAGCAGATGCGCGAGGCCGGCCTCCCGGTCGAGGTTCGGGTCGAGGGCCAACCGACGACACTGCCCCCTGGGCTCGATCTGGCCGCCTACCGGATCGTGCAGGAAGCACTCACCAACACCCTGAAGCACGCTGGCATTGCCCACGCTTCTGTCACCATCAGCTATGGGGCGCACGCACTGGAGCTCGAGATCCAAGACGACGGTCGGCCAGGCGCGCCGATGGGCGACGGCACCGGTCACGGGTTGGTGGGGATGCGAGAACGGGTCTCGCTCTACGGCGGAGTGCTCGACGTCGGTCGGAGTGCCGACGGCGGGTTCGCTGTGCGCGCCCTGCTGCCGTTGAACGGGAACTGGCGATGACACTGCGCGTCGTCATCGCCGACGACCAGCAGCTCGTCCGCGCCGGATTTCGTCGCATCCTCGAATCTGAGACCGGCATCGAAGTGGTCGCCGAAGCCGGAGACGGCCTCGAAGCCATCGCCGCCGTCCATGAGCATCACCCCGACGTCGTCCTGATGGACATCCGGATGCCCGAGCTCGACGGGCTGGAGGCCACCCGCCGACTCCTCCACGACGACCCCCACCTCACCCGGGTCCTCGTACTCAGCACCTTCGACCTCGACGAATATGTCTACGAGGCGCTCCACGCCGGCGCGAGCGGCTTCCTGCTCAAAGACGCACCCCCGGAGAGCTCGTCGCCGCCGTCCGCATCGTCGCCGCTGGCGACGCCCTCCTCGCCCCGTCCATCACCCGCAAGGTCGTCGCCGAGTTCGCACGACGCGCACCCCAACCGGCGCCGCCGGCCGCAGCACTCGGCGCGCTCACCCCACGAGAGCTCGAAGTGCTCACCCTTCTCGCCCACGGCCTCTCCAACGCCCAGATCGCCAGCGACCTCGTCATCAGCGACGCCACCGCCAAGACCCACGTCGCCCACGTCCTCATGAAGCTCAACCTCGCCGACCGCGTCCACGCCGTCATCTACGCCTACGAATCAGGCCTCATCCAGCCCGGCCGAGGCAACCATCCATAACGCCACGTTCTCAGTCGCAGCAACCCCGACTTCGCTCGAGCAACGAGCCGGTAGAAGCGCCGGTCCGGTAACGGCGTGCTCGGCTCGCTCGCCGATCGTTGAGGCTCAGGCGATGCGCGTCAGCTGCGCGACCTGGCCGGAACCCTGGATGAACAGATCCTTCGTCGCCGGCATGCGACCGAGGTAGCCCGGATCAGCGGACAGCTTCTCACCGACGGCCTCCGCGCTCGCCAGGTCCGGCTGCACACCGATCCAGGCGATCTCGCCCATCTGCCCGAACGCACTGGTGAGCACCGCGATCGGTGCGCCGGTGACCTCGGTGATGTGCTGGGCGATCTCGACGCTCCAGCCGACCGCGTCGACCAAGCGGTCGACCATCGCCGTGGCAGTCGTGATGCTCGCGACGGCACCCATCGGAGCCGGTCCGGTCGGCTGGCCGTGGACGAGCTGGCGTAGACGGTCGACACCAGGCGTGGTGACGAGATCCTCAGCCTGCTCGAGCAGGTCGAAGTAGGCGTCGTCGGCCAGCAGACCGGCGGTGGCTGCGGCGAACGCGGCCTGCGACTCAACGACGGCGCTCCAGGCGACGGTGCCGATCGGCTGCCCGAAGCTGTACGACCACAGCGAGACGTCGAGGTCGGAGTGGGCGTTGACGTACTCCGTCATGCTCAAGGCCCAGGGCATCACGCGACGTGGGCTCCCAGACAACGTGATCGTGCGCGAGAACAGCAGCATCGGTACATCCTCCTCAGGACAGGTCCGGCCCCCAGCCGACGCGGCTCACCATCGCACTTTTCGCCGTCGGTGGCAATGAGCTGCACGTATCGTCTGTGAGTTCGTCAGGCCGCCGCTTTCGACATGAAGAGGCGTGCCACCTTTCGCTGCCGGCACTTGCCCAGCCAGGCGCCTCCGACGGACATAGCCGCGTGTCCGATACCGGGTGGCTCGCGACTGACGCCGTCCACCGCATCGCGGTGGATATCGGGCTCTTCGGATTTCAACGGGGAGTGATCGCCGGTAGTAGCTCCCAGTTGGGTCGGCCGGCGTAGAGCAGGACGCGGACCCGGTAGTTCCGGAACCTCGTGAAGCCGAACCCGACCCGCTTGACC
>JBFWRK010000021.1:0-73754 GCA_050248955.1 Acidimicrobiia bacterium | reverse complement strand
GCTACGACGCGCTCGTCGAGGTGTGGAACGGTGTGCCGTGGTTCTCGCCGGTGTGGTGCCGTGCGCCGCGGGTGACCATGCTCCACCACGTGCACGGGCCGATGTGGGGACAGATCCTCCCCGGCCCGCTGGCGAGCTTCGGCCGGGTGCTCGAGGCGCGGATCGCGCCGCCCTTCTACCGCAGCACGGAGACCGTGACGCCGTCCTCGGCCACCCGCGACGAGCTGCTCGGGCTCGGCTTCCGGCCCGAGCTCGTGACCGCGGTCGACAACGGCATCGACCCGTTCTTCAGCCCCGGCGGTGCACAGGCCGACCTCCCGACGATCGTCGCCGTCGGACGGCTCGCACCCGTCAAGCGGTTCGGACTCGTCCTCGACGCGATGGAGCGCGTCCACGCCCGGGTGCCCGAGGCGCGGTTGGTCATCGTCGGCGAGGGACCGCTGCGGCCCGAGCTCGAGGACCGCGTCCGCTCGGCCGGGGCGCAGGGCTGGATCACCTTCCTCGGGCACGTCGACCGCGACGAGCTGCGTGAGCAGTACCGGCGGGCATGGGTCGTCACCAGCGCATCGCTGGCGGAGGGGTGGGGGCTGACGATGACGGAGGCGTCGGCCTGCGGCGCGCCTGCGGTCGCGACCGACATCAGCGGTCACCGCTGCTCGGTGGTCGACGGTGTCACGGGTGTGCTCACGGAACCGGCGGGTCTCGGCGACGCGCTCGCCGATCTCCTCCTCGATCACGAGCGTCGCGAGCGGATGCGGGCTGCGGGTCTGGCACGCGCGGCGACGTTGACGTGGGAGTCGAGCGCTCGCGGGCTGCTCGACGTGCTCGCCCGTGTCGTCCGGCAGCGCTCGGATCGGGGACGTTCGTGAGCCGCACCGGTGGTCGCGTGGGCGAGGTCGACTACCGTTCTCCGATCGTGTCCTGGTGGTCCAGCCTCGCCGCGCCAGAACGGCGTCCGTATCGCTTCGCGATGGTCGGTGTCGTGGCGCTCGTGGCGATCGGCTGGTGGTGGTGGCCGACGTTCACCGGTCAGGCGGCCGGCACCGACGTGGTCATCGTCAGCGATCCGTTCCTCGCCAGCGCCGAGCGGGAGATGACGTACCGCATCCACGAGGACGGCTTCTCGCTGGCGTGGGCGCCGACGATCGCGACGTGGTGCGACGTCCCCGCAGCGGTCAGGGCCGCGGTGGAGGCAGACGCGCCGTCGCGCGTCGTCGTGTCGGCCCTCGTCGAAGGGACGTGCGGGACCGCCCCGGAGGCGCTACGAGGCGAAGCCGTCCAGGCAGCCGGCGGGGCAAGGGCTGTCGTCGTGGTGCAGCCGGGGGATGAGACGACGGCGGCCGCCCTCAGCGGGTTCGACGCGGTCGTCGTCGAGCCGTCGCGGCTGCTGGGGATGCCCGACACGCCCGAGCAGCCGTGTCAGTGGTGGGACACCTGCCCGCCGAGTGGCGAGATCGCAGTGCGCGACGAGGCGGGGACGTTGAGCCCGGCGGGTGCGACGCGGGTCGCGCGCATGACGGTGACGGCGCTCAGGTGAGCACCGCTTCGCTCGGGTGAGCACCGCTTCGCTCAGGTGAGCACTGCCTCGATCAGCTGCTGACCCAACCAGTCCTCGGCGATCTGCTGCGCCGCCTCCGGCGCCCAGTGCAGTCCATCGGGACGGACCGCGTGGTCCGTGGCGATGCCGGCGGCATCCAGCCACCCGGCGAGATCGACGACCCGCGCTGTGCCCGGATGCGAGGCGACGGTCGCCTCGATCGCCTCCCGTTGGATCGCGAACCGAGCAGGGTCCTCGTAGTCGGACGTTCCCGGATCCCAGTACATGTCGGGCGTCGGCGGCACCACCCAGACGACCCTGGCGACGCCGTGAGCCAGCAGGTCCGCGGTGCGGGAGCGGTACGCAGTCGTGAGCCGGTCGCGGAACCGGGCATCGAACGGCGTGAGCACACCCTCGTCGTCCGACCAGACGCGGTCGACCAGGTCGCGCAGCGTCACCTGGATCACGATCACGTCGGGGTGCAACGTCGCGATGTCGAGCGGCAGTTGCCGTTCCAGCACCTCCCGGCACGGCGTGGTGAAGTCGTCGGCGCCGTCGGCCGGGACGACACCCTCGAGCATCATGCCGCAGCCCGGGCTCGTCCGGATGCCGACCGACGCGAGCTCGGGATGGATGCCCGCCCACGCGAGCAGGCCAGCACCCGTGGCCTCCGCCGTGGAGTCGCCGACCACGATGACCCGGATCGGGCGGTCGGGCACGAGCGGCGGGGACGCCGTCAACAGCCGCTGAGGCGTCATCACCGGCATCACCGGTACGACCGTCGCCGTCGGCCCACCGAGCTGGGTGGGCTGGGCGGGCTCGCCGGGGCCGAGTGGGCCGGGTGGGTCGGCGCGCAGCTCGCCCGCCACCGTCGTCGTCCGACCCGCTCGCCAGTAGGTGACGTCGGCCACGGTCATCGTGGCGGCGGTGGCGAGCATCGCGCCGACGGTCGCGACAGCGAGCCCGGCCGTGAGCCGAGGTGACCACGCCCGACCGCGGATCGGTGCCTCGAGGAGCACGAACGAGGCCGTCGCCAGTGCTGCCGTGATCGCCAGCCGCACGTTCAGGAGTGCGATCCCGCCGAGGCCGGTACGCGCCTCGTCGAGGACCAGGAAGACCGGCCAGTGGTACAGGTAGAGCCCGTAGCTGACCCGTCCGCAGGCGACGAGCGTCGGTGTGCGCAGCAGCGAGCGCACCGGTCCGTCCGTCAGCAGGGCCACGATCAGGCCGGCGCTGATCAGGGCGAACAGCGGCATCAGCCCTTGGTACGCGGGGCCGCTGCCGACGGGGAACACCGCAGCTGCAGCGATGATCGCGACGAGCGCTGGGGGCCCGCACCACGCGGCGCGCCGCCCGACCGGTCGGCCGAACAGGGCGGCGGCGAGCGTGGCGCCGACCAGGATCTCGCCGGCTCGCGACGGCGTCGACCAGTACGCGGCGTCGGGCCCGAACCGGACCGCGATCCACACGCCGATGACCGCGACCGCGAGCGTGACGCCAGCGATGCGGCGCAGGACCGCGGACGGCGAAGGCGCTCGCCGGAGGAGCACGAGCAGCACCAGCGGCCAGAGCCAGTAGAACTGCTCCTCGATCGCCAGAGACCAGTAGTGGGCGAGCGGCGACGGCGCATCGCTGATCCGCCGGAGGAGGTCGGCGTAGCTGTCGGATCCGCCGAGGCTCACCCAGTTGGCGACCTGGAGGATCGCGCCGACGACGTCGCGGCGCAACGACTCGTCGATCGTGAACCACCCGAGCCACGCGCCGACCACGACGCCGGCCACGCACACGAGGCTCGCCGGCACGAGCCGGCGGGCGCGCCGGGCGTAGAACTGCCCGAGCGCGATCCGGCCCGTCAGGTGGTGCTCGGTGAGGAGCAGCCGGGTGATGAGGAACCCGGACAGCGTGAAGAAGACGCTGACGCCGATGTAGCCGCCTCGCATCCACGAAACGTCGGCGTGGAACAGGAGCACCACGGCCACCGCGACGGCGCGCATCCCGTCGAGCGCCGGCTCGTGGTCGAGCCCGATGCCCGGACGCCGGTTCATCCCGTCGCCGCCACCCGTTCGGGGCGGCTGCGCGCCGACCAGTGCGCGATCGCGAGCCCGGCGGCCACGACGAGGGCCGGCTCGAGTGGCGAGCGGATGCGGTGCGTGCCGTAGAAGAGCACCGTGGTCGCGACGACCGCGACGAGCGGCATCGCGAGGATCCACGCGTCGCGCCGGCGAGCGAGCTGCAACCCGAACGCGGCGATCGGAGCCAGCAGCCACCAGCTGACGATGCCCGCCCACGACGCCCACCGGTCGCGCTCCTCGCCGACGTCCTGGTGGACGAGGTTGCTGATGCCGTAGAGGTCGGCGGTGCGAGCGACGCGCGCGATCACGACGATCGGGACGCGCGTCAGGTTGTCGCGGACATACGAGAGCGCGGCCCGCCGCTGCTCGGCGGAACGCACCGAGTCGTCGGCGCCGACCGGCCCCGGAGTGTTCAGCACGCAGAACAGCGACCATCCACCGAGCGCTGCGCCCCGGTACGTCTCGTCGCAGTTCGCGCCGACCAGCGTGCTCCCGTCGTTCGTGGTCAGCAGCACGGGGCGGTCGAAGCGCGTCATGTTGAACGCCACCCACGGCGACAGGACGACGATCGTGCCGACGGTCGCCAGCGCGATCGACTTCAGCGCTTCGTTCCGAGGCCGCGTCCAGCGGGCCACGACGATCCACAGCAGTGGCAGCAGGACGATCAGCTCGCTGCGGGTCAACGCACCGAGCCCGATCAGCGCTCCGGCGGCGAGTGCGCTCCGGACGCCGGGTCGCTCGACGAGCTGCAGCGCAACGAGGAGGAACGCGGCGACGAGCATGCAGCCGAGCGACTCGGACATCACGAGGCCGTCGTTGATCCAGAGGTTCGGGTACACGGCAGCGAGCCCGGCAGCGACCAGGCCGGCCCGGTCACCGCCGATCCGCCGTCCGACGAGTCCGACGAGGGCAATCGTCACGACGCCGCACGCCGTTGTCATGAGTCGTTGCTGGAACAGCGCGTGCGATCCCCAGCTGACCGGGGCGAGCAACACGGCAGTGAGCGGACCGTGCTCGGCCGCAGGGTTCGCGGCGAGGATGTCGCGGAACCACACCCCGTCGGCGAGCTGCACCCCCTGCCAGCTGTAGTACAGCGAGTCGTTGAGGAGCAGCTCGCGGTGTCGCTTCGTGGCGATGACGAAGCCGAACCGCCAGATCGCGCCGAGTGCCACGATCACGGTCAGCCTGCGCTGGAAGCGGCTCGCCGCATCACTCGCGTCCAACTCCACTGGCGTCTCGTCGTCCTCCATCGTCCTCCGTTCCGAACGGCGCTGCTGCCAGATCGGCGCGACCGTACTGTGCGCCACGGCGGTCGCGCATGAGGCTCTCGCCGACGGCGTCCCGGTGCAAGGGATGCTCGCCCCGCCTCCGGTACCATCCGCACGCCGTGGTGACCGTGCCCGAACCCGCTCCGGTCCGAACCGGCCTGCTGCGCCGGGCGTCGCGCTCCCCGGTGATCCTGGGGACGGCCGCCGTCGTGCTGCCGATCGTGGTGACGATCATCGCCGTCAGCGGCCGGCCGTGGTTCGCCACCGGTGACTTCGCGCACACGGAACTGCTCGTTCGCGCCATCCCGGAGCACCCGCCGCTCGTCGGCGTGGCGGCTCGGGTCGGTGGTGGCAGCGGGCAGGGCTCGACGCCGGGGCCGAGCATGGCATACCTGCTCGCCGTCCCCTATCGGATCGGTGGCGCGTCGGGGTTGTCGTTGCTCTGGTCCACGGCACTGCTGCACATCGTCGGCGTGGTCGCCGCAGTGTTGCTCGCGAAGCGCAACGGTGGCACCGCGGCCGCGCTCCTGCTCGCCGGCACCCTCGCCGTGATGACCCGCTCGCTCGTGCCCGACTTCTTCGTGCAACCCTGGAACGTCTGGGTCCCGTTGTACGCGTTCCTCGCGTTCCTGATGCTCGTGTGGGGGCTCTCCCGCGGCGACGTCGTGCTGCTGCCGTGGGCGGTGCTCGTCGGGAGCCACTGCGTACAGACCCACGTGAGCTACACGCTGCTCGTCACCGGCCTGCTCGGTGCCTCGATCGTGGTGCTCGTCGTGCTCGCGACGCGCACCGAGCTCGTTCCCCGCAAGCGCCTCGTCGTGTCGGCCCTGGTCGCCTTCGTCTGCTTCGTGGTCGCCTGGCTGCCTCCGCTGATCGAGCAGTACCGGCCGGGGACCGGGAACCTGCGCAAGCTCTTCGACGAGTTCTCGTCACCCGCCGAGCCGTACGTCGGCCTCTGGTCGGCCGCGAAGGCGATGGCGGGGGAGCTCAACCTGCTCGGACCATGGGTGACCGGGCCGGGCAAGGTGCCGATCGAGTCGCCGAACCTGGCCGGCTTCCTCGGCTTCGTCCTCCTCGTTGCGGCCGGTGGATGGTTCGCCGTGCGCCGGCGCGATCGCGAGGTGCTCACGTTGCAGGCCGTGCTCGGGCTCGCAGTCGTGATCGGGCTCGCGTCGACGGCGCGCATCTTCGGCACGTTCTTCGACTACGTGATCAGGTGGATGTGGCCGCTCGCTGCCGCCATCACGATGGCGTCGCTCTGGTCCTTGTGGCGGGCCGCGTCCGAGCGGGTCGCGACGATCAGATCGCGCGAGGGTCGAGCGGTGCCGGCCGTCCGCTTCGTGCGCGCCGCGCCCGCGATCGGCACGGCGGCGTTCCTCGTCGTCACGGTGCTCGGTGTGGCCTCGGCGGCCGAGGCCGAGACGACGTACCCGCGCGACAGCAGGATGACCCAGCAGCTGAGTGCGCAGCTCGCCGAGCGGCTCGATCGGAGCGCGGTGTACCGACTCGAGCACCACGACCCCGTGGCGCTCGGCTCGGCGGCGTTCGGCATCGTGCTCGAGATGGAGAAGCGCGGGTTCCACGTCGGCATCGACGAAGCGGGTCGGGCCGGTGCGATGCCGTTCCGCGTGGTGTCGCGCGATCGGGCGAACGCAGTGCTGCTCTACGTCGTCGGGGATGCCGCGATCGCCCAGCTCCGCGCCGACCCTGCCGCCGTGGAGGTCGCGTACACCGACCCGAGGTCGGACGACGAGCAGCTCCTCTCCGCGGCGCTCCTCCGCGAGCTGCAGCAGCGGATGTGCGCGGCCGGTCTGGCGGACCTGATCCCGCGGCTCGACGAGCAGTACGGCTTCGCTGCGCTCGAGTTCCTCGACCTCGTGCCCCCTGACGAGAAGGCCCTGCTGCGACAGGTGGGCGAGCTCCGCCTGCCCGGCGCGGTCTTCGAGGTCGATCCGAGCTCGCCGCTGTTCGAGCTCTCAGTGCGCAGCGGGCAGGAGACGTGTCGCCTGCTTGAGGAGTCGTAGCGCGCCCTGCCGGGCAGGGCGACGGTGGTGCGAGGCGCCGTCGCCGCCGAGCGACGACCGGTGCGACAGGAACCAGTCGTAGCTGTGGGCGAACATCTCGTCGTTCGAGTACACCGGTCGCCAGCCGAGCGCGTCGGTCACGTGTGCCGTGTCGAACCACATCGAGCGGCTGTACATGATCCAGTGGTACGGCGCGAACGGCGCGATCCGCAGCGCCGCCGTCAGTCGCATCGCCACGGCCGCGGGTGCTGCGGGCAGCGACCGCACGCCGGCGCCCGTGCCGGCGTGGTCGCAGAGCGCCTGGAGCGTCTCGCGCATCGTGCCGAAGCGGTCGGTGCCGGCGTTGAAGATCGCCGGGCCACTCGCGTCGCCGGCGCGGAGGCAGACCTCGGCAAGGTCGTCGGCGTGGACGAACTGGTAGCGGTTCGACCCGTCGCCGAGGACGAACACGTCCGCGCCGTCGGCGATCCACTCGAACAAGATGCCGAAGATCCCGAGCCGGCCGTGCCCGAGGATCGTCCGCGGCCGGATGATCGTCACGTCCTGACCACGGGCGACCGCCGCGAGGCAGGCCCATTCAGCGGCGAGCTTCGCGTGGCCGTACGACTCGCGCGGCCTGGGCACGGTGGACGGCAGCACGGGGTTCTGCTCCGGGATGCCGAACACCGCGCTCGACGAGGTGTGCACGATCTTCGCGACGGGCGCGTCCCGGCACGCTTCGAGCAGGACGCGCGTGCCGTCGACGTTGACGGAGCGCAGCAGCTGCTCGTCCCGGGCCAGCGGCACCTGAGCGACGTTGTGGAACACGACGTCGATGCCGTCGACCGCGGCGCGCACCGCGGCCGCGTCGCGGATGTCGCCCTGCACGAACTCGATCGACGGATCGCCGTCGAACGGGTTCAGGTCGAGGACCCGGACGCGATCGCCCCGCTGCCGGAGCCGCTCCGCGAGCAGCGCACCGAAGTAGCCGCTCCCGCCCGTCACCAACGCGGTGGTCACAGCTCGAGTCCCTGGTCGAGGCACCAGCGGATGCTCCGGCGCATGCCCTCGAGCAGATCGACCTCCGGCTCGTAGCCGAGATCAGCCACCGAGGCGGAGATGTCGCAGGCGATCGTCTTCGACATCTCGCCGAGCACGTGAACGGCCGACTGGTAGCGCCCGATCCGTTGCAGCGCGCGGTCGCCGAGCTCGGCGACGTTCGAGACGAGCGCGGGCACGCGCAGCACACGCGAGCTGACCTCGAGGCCCTCGTCGCGGAGCGCCTGCTGCACCGTGCTGACGATCTCGTTCACCTCGTACGGCCGGCGATCGGCGATCCAGTACGCCTGTCCGGTACGGCCTCGCAGTTCGGCCCGGAGCACGCCGTCGACCAGGTTGCCGACGTACACCATCGACCGTCGTTGCCCGCCGTCGCCGAACACGGGAAAGCGCCCGGTGCGGATCATCCGGAAGAACCGGGTCTGGCGAGGCGGCTGCCACGGGCCGTAGAACCACGGTGGACGGACGATCACCGCGTCGAGCCCCGCCTCCACCTCGGCGCGCACGGCGAGCTCGGCCATCATCTTCGAGCGTCCGTAGCCGAGGTACGGATGGAACGGCTCGTCGGCTCGGAACAGGTCGGTGCGGTGCGCGTTCGTGCCGAACGGCGAGTTCGACGAGACGTGGACGATCCGTCGGACGCCGTCCTTTGCGTCCCCGACCGGCCGGGCACGCCGAGCCGCGTCCAACACGTTCTGCGTGCCGCTCGCGTTGACGGCGAAGAACTGCGCCAGTCGGGCGGGGTGGATGACGCCGGCCGTGTGGACCACGTCGACGACACCGCTCAGCCCGTCGAGCAGCCGGTCCAGATCAGCGGGTCGCGTGACGTCGCCGGTGACGACCTGCACACCGTCGAGGGCGCGCAGCGTGGCCGCCGTGGCGTCGTCGTGCTGCACGAGCGCCCGCACCAGGTGGTCCGGACCGCGGCCGCTCGCCGTGGAGTCGCTGAGCCGGTGCACGAGCGTCTGGCCGAGCCACCCGCCGGCACCGGTCACCGCCGTCACGTCGGGCGGAGGGAGCGGGTCACGCATGGGTGGTCCTCCGGGCGAGGTAGTGGCGGGCGTTGCGGACGGCGAAGGCCATCACCGTGCCCTGCGGGTTGACGCCGGGAGCGTCGGGGAGCAGCGAGGCGTCGTTCACGTAGACGTTGTCGGTGCCGTGGACTCGTCCGTGGGAGTCAGCGCCGCAGGCACCCTCACGCTCGCCCATCGGCACCGTCGAGCAGAGGTGAACGGTCATCACGCTCGCCCTCGTGGCCCGGAACGTGCGCTGGAGCTCGGCGAGATCGCGGCGGTTGCGGACGAGCGGGGCGTCGCGCACCGACGGGTAGACCTCGATCGCGCCCGCCTCGAGCATGACCAGCGCGAGGCGGGCCAGGCCCGACCGCAGGAGCTCGCGGTCGCGCGCCGTCAGCCGGTACGTCACCACCGGCTCGCGCCACCCGGGCACGGCGCGGACCCGACCGCGGCCCTCGCTCGTGATCGCGGCGTAGTAGACGGCGATGTCGCGCCACTCGGGCATCGCCCTGGCGAAATCGGTCCAGTTGTCCGAGAGCGCGAGGGCGACGAGTCCAGGCCCGCTCGCCGAGCACCCGAACGACAGGTCGGGGGCGAACTCCTTCACCTGGTGGACGGGAACGTCGTTCGGGACGTTGATCGGCTCACGGAAGCGGGCGGCGAGCTTCACTGTGGGGTGCACGGCGAGGGTCTTGCCGATGACGCCGCCGATCCCCGAGCGCTGGAGCAGCGCAGGCGTCTGGATCGCGCCGCCACACACGATCACGTCGCGGAAGCGGATCGAGCCGGTGCGTCCGTCGGCGAGCGTGACGGTTGCCGAGCGAGCCCGGCCGCCCTGGCGTTCGAGCCGGTCGACGCGGCACTCCGTGAGGATCCTCGCTCCCGCCCGAGCTGCCCGGGGGAGGAACGTCCGGGTCATGCTCTGACGCTGCCCGCTTTCCGGTGCGGCCGGGTCGGGATAGACCATCCAGCGGGGGATCTCACTGTTCGCCCATCCGAGCGCGTCGGCACCGCGACGGAGCACGTCGCCGGCGGCGGTCAGCCCGCCAGGTGAGGTCGACACGCTCAGCGCTGCCTCGAGCTCGGCACCGATCGCATACAGATCGTCCGGGTCGAAGTCGCCGATCTCGAAGTCCCGGCGCCACCGCTCGAGGATCTCGGGCGGCGGGCGGCGGTAGAGGCCGCTGTTGACCTCGGTGCCCCCGCCGGCGCAGCGCCCTTCGGTGTAGGCGATCGACGGACGGCCGAGGGCGACGGTGATCCCGCCGGCGCGGTACTGACGGTCCATCTGTTCGAGCGAGAACGGCGCGAGGACGCCCTGCTCGATCCACGGCCCTTCCTCGACCACGAGCACGTCGATCCCGGCCTCGGCGAGGAGCGCCGCCGTGACTGCGCCGCCGGCGCCCGAACCGACGACGAGCACATCGGCGTCGTGGTCGGCTTCGGTGGCGCGCCCGCCGATGGACGGCCCGGTCACGCCGCGATCGACCCGTCGGGCCTGGCGTCGGGCCACGCATCCCAGATGTAGGCGTAGCCGAGCGAGCGCACGAGCCGCACGTACTCGCCTGCAAGTGGCAAGGGCCTCCGGACGAGGAGTCCGAGGACGGCCCGGCCACCGGGGACGGCGAGCAGCCCGCGGGCGATCATGGCGACGACCAGGACACCGATCGCCATCGGATCGGGCAATCCGTCGATCCGCTTGAGCACGAACGCGACCGTGGCTCGACGCCGATCGTCGTCGAGGCCGGGCAGATCCCGAGCGAGCAGCCAGTCGGCGAACGGGCGTACGTGTGCGGTGGGCGAGGGCAGACCGGGCATGGCGAGTCCCGCAGGATAGCCGTCGAGTGGATCGCGGAGTCGGTACGATCCCAGCCCGTGCGCAGCATCGTCGTCGTTCCGACCTACAACGAGTTGGAGAACGTCGCTCGGCTGCTCGCGACCGTCCGGCGTCACGCGCCGTCCGCCGACATCCTCGTCGTCGACGACAGCAGCCCCGACGGCACTGCAGAACGCGCCGAGGTCGCGGCGGCCGAGCTCGGTCAGATCAAGGTCATGCGCCGGCCCGGCAAGCAGGGGCTCGGCAGCGCCTACCGCGACGGGTTCAAGGTGGCGCTCGACGAGGGGTACGACGTCGTCGTCTCGATGGACGTCGACTTCTCCCATGACCCGGCGACGATCCCGACGATGCTCGGCCTGATCAGCGGCGGCGCCGATGTGGTGATCGGGTCGCGCTACGTCCCGGGTGGCCGCACGGTGAACTGGCCGTTCCACCGCCGGTTCCTGTCGAAGTGGGGCAACCGGTACGCGGCGTTCATGCTCGGCCTGACGGTGCGCGACTGCACGTCCGGCTTCCGCGCCTACCGGGCGACCGCGCTGCGGGCGATCGAGCCGTCGTCCACCTCGGCGGAGGGCTACGCCTTCCTGACGGAGCTGGTGCGGCGCCTCGCCAAGGGTGGCTTCGTGATCGCCGAGACGCCGATCACGTTCGCCGACCGCGAGCTCGGCTCGTCGAAGATGTCGCGCCACATCATCCTCGAGTCGATGCTGCTCGTGACGCGCTGGGGGATCAACGACCGGCTCCACCGCCGTCGCTCCGACCAGGGAGCAACCGCGGGCGGCTGACACGCCTCGGACGTCTCACGACGAGACGCTTCAGGAGCAGACGCCGAGCGGCTGGTTGTATCGCGGGTCGGTCACCCAGGACAGACCGGCCCAGAGGACCGGATCGGCCGGCGTGACGCCGTCGAAGCGCTCCGCCAGCTGGAGCGTGAGCCACTGCCCGAGCAGCGCTGCGCCCGACGGGCAGACGTGCACGCCGTCCAGCTTGCGCTCGGGGATCCCGTCGCCGTTCATGTCCCGCGCGTAGCCCTGACCCCACAGCGCCTGACTGTCGAGCAGGATCGTGCCGTCCGGGTCCTCCTCGACCAGGAGGCGCACCTCGTCGAGCAGGATCGTGAAGTCGGGGTGGTAGCGGTCGGGGTCGACGGTGGGCGGGAGGAGGAACATCATCCGCGCGCCGTCCGCTCTCACCTGGTCACGGAAGGCGCGGATCGCCCGTCGCTGCTCGGCTTCCGGGAAGTCGAGGTCCCAGCCCGACAGCTGGAAGATGGCGAGGTCGCGCGGGGTCGTCACGAGTCGCCCGAGGAAGAGCTGGAGCGGGTCGACGCCGCGGTTCGGCACGACGCCGGTGCCCACGTAGGCAGCGGTCTCGACCTGCAGGCCGGCTGCGGTCAGCGCGGCCTCGACGCCGGGACCCGCGTCCCAGGCCACGGAGTCGCCCATCCACAGCACGCTCGTGAGGAGCGGCTTCGGCGGCGGGATCGTCGTGGTCGTGGCGGCGGCTGTCGAGGCAGGAGCAGTCGAGCCCGAGACCACGGACGTCTCGGCCGGGGACGAGGTCGGCGTCGCCGATGCGGCGAGCGTCGTGGTGGGGGTCGGTTCGGCCGGCACGGTCGTGGGGGTCAGCGCGCTCGGATCGAACCGCGCGATCTCGGCCGATGCCTCGGGCACCACGACGTAGACGAGCGCCACCGCAGCGAGCCCGGCGGCCATCGCCACCGCGCCGCTCCGGCCGCGGGCCCACCTCGCCCGATGACGGATCGGCGACTCGACGACCCGGTATGAGACCTCGGCGAGCGCGAACGACACGGCGACGCGCACGGCGAACAGCAGCCATCCGTCGAGCTCGGTGCGGTCCTCGTCGAGCGCCACGTACACGGGCCAGTGCCACAAGTAGAGCCCGTACGACCGCGTGCCCACGTAGCCGAGCAGCCGGCCTGAGAAGAGCCGAGCGGCGAGGAGCCGGTCGTCGGCGGCGCAGCAGACGATCAGCACCGCACTCAGGGCAGCGTGGACGGCGAGCCCGCCCTCGAACAGGATCGTGGAGGACGCGCCGTCGACCGAGGACCACACGAGCGCACCGGCGAACACGATCGCGACGAGGCCCACCTGGACCACGACCCGATGCTGTTCGAGCATCCTGGCGGCCGTTGCTCGGATCGGAGCAGCTGCGACGGCGACGCCGAAGAGGATCGAGAACGCCCGCGTGTCGGTCCCCATGTACACCCTGGTCGGGTCGCCGCCCGTGTAGAGCACCGCCATGAGCACGGCAGAGCCGAGCGCGCCGAGCCCGGCGACGGCTGCGATCGCCCGCTCCGAGCCGCGAGTCAGCTTCCACAGACCGAAGAAGACGAACGGCCAGACGACGTAGAACTGCTCCTCGATGGCGAGGCTCCACAAGTGGGTCATCGGCGACGGTTCCGCGAACGACGCCCAGTAGCCACCCTCCTGGGCGATCTGGTGCCAGTTCGCCACGTAGCCCAGCGCCGGCAACCCGGCTCGGTGGACCGCGTCGAGCTGGGCCGGCGTCCCGATGAGCCACGTCACGACGACCACGACCGCGAGCAGCACCAGGATCGCCGGGAGCAGCCGCCGGAACCGCCGCCCCCAGAACGCGATGAGATCGACGCGGTCCGTGCGGCGGGCCTCGGTGAGCAGCAGCGACGTGATCAGGAAGCCCGAGAGCGTGAAGAACAGGTCGACACCGAGGAACCCACCGGTGAGCAGGTCGGCGTGGAACAGCAGCACTGCCAGCACCGCGACGCCGCGGAGCCCGTCGAGCGATGCGACGTGACGCCAGCCGGCGCCCGGCACACTCGGGGGCGGCACGGGGTCGCGCTGGAGGAGGGTTCCGCCGACCGGAGGCGGTAGCTCACTCATCACGCCCTGAGCACCTCAGCCACTGGGCCGCGAGGGTATCTCCCCGCCGCCGCTGCCGGCCTCTCGCGGGAAGGCTGCGGCGGCGAGCGCGACGACCGCGACGAGCACCGGCCGGTGGAGGTCCGTGACGTTCTGGAGCCAGTCGAACCCGGGCGGCTGGTCGTAGAGCACGACCCGACGGGCGATGATCGCGCCTGCGACTGCGACCGTCGCCGTGGCGAGCACACCGAGGAGCCGAGGCCGGCGGAGCAGCCCGCACAGCACCGCACCCGCGACCAGGACGGCGACGCCCGCCGAGATGTCCACGACGAGCGCGCTCGAGACGGTTGCGATCGCTCCGACGACGAGCGCATCGCGCCGCGGCACCGGGTGCTGCCGGGCCACGAGCAGCGGCCGGTCGGCTGGACGTGGTACGAATCGACGACGGCGGGTGCGGACGATGATCCCCGCACAGAGCAGCACGCCGAGCGCAGAGAGGGTGAGGCCGACGGTCACCGTGCGCTGCGGCGTCCACGCCAGGCTCACGGTCCGCTGGGTGTCGGCCGGCGGCAGCCACCAGCCGTTCAGCCCGCCGGCGAGCTGCTCCGGTTCACCGAGCGACCCACCGTCGAGGTCTGCCGACCAGCCGGTGTTGTAGCCCTCACCGAACACGAGCCAGCAGCCATCGGGGCAGGCGCCGACGGTGATGTCGCGCCCGGTACGGCTCGACGTCACGTCGACCGGGATCACGGGCTCCCGACGCTCGGCCGCGGATGCCGGCGCACCGCCCGCTCCGTCCGCACCGTCTGCACCGTCTGCACCGGGGGAGCGCAGGACGACCCGATCGATGTCGATGCCGGTGACACGGCCTGCCGCGCTGCGCACGACGTGGGTCCCCGCCGTGAGGGCGAGCGGCGTCGCGTCGCAGACCGAGACGTCGACGTCGCCGTTCGCCAGTGCCGCCGCGACGGAGCCGCTCACGGTGACCGGGAGCGGTTCGCCGTCGATGGTGAGGAGATCGTCGCGACAGCCCGTGTCGAACCGTTCCGGCAGGACGATGGGAACCAGACCGGGAAGCTCGACCTCGGAGATCGCGACGGGCAGCGGGGTCGGTTCACCGTACCGACGATCGCGGGTGAGGGCTTCGTCGGTCGCGGTGACCGTGACCCGCAGCGCGCCCTCCGCCGCGAACGGCATCGCGAGCGACGACGTCCCCTGCGCGTCGGGCGGCGGCACGGCGACGCGGACCCCCTCGCCACCTGCGCCCGGAGTGATCTCGACCTCGCTGATCGTGCCGTGCACGCCGTCTACGAGTTGTTGCAGCGTGAGCTGGTCGCCGGCGGCGACGCTGCTCACCGGGAGGAGCAGCGAGGCCCCGACGGCGAGGCCGAACGGGCTCGTCCACGACGTCGTGGCGTCGCCGTCCGCCACCGCCCAACCTGCGGCGGTCGGCACACCGGTCAGACGGTCTGACGCCGTGGGACCGGCGATGCCGAGCACCGTCGCGAGCACGTCGTCGGGAGCGCGCATCGCGAGCCGTGCCGTGACATCGGCAGCGATGTGCCGTTGGCTCGGCAGCGCGAACTCGCGCAGCAGACGGGGCTCGGGATCGGAGCGCCAGCGGTCGGTCGCCCGCGTTCGCAGCCGCGTCATCACCACGGCCAGCGGCCGATCGGGCGAGCCGGCGACGGGGAGGCCCGCCGGCAGGCGCACGAGCTCCTCGGTCGGCGGCAGGCCGGTGCGGATCTCGGCGAAGCCCACTGCGTCGGGTCCGTCTGGGAGCGTCGTGCGATCCTCTCCGATCGTCGTGATCGTGAGTCTGATCACCTGGCCCGCCGAGGGCAGCGCGACGGTCTGCCCGATGTCGGTGCGCGATGTCTCGTCGAGCACGACCGGCACCGGCGGGCCACCGTCCACCCCCACGGTCAGCCCGGTGATCCAGCGGTTCGTCGTCGCATCGAGCGGCTGGACCAGTTCGAGCGTGCCGACAGGCTCGGCCAGGGTGAGCTCGATGGCCTCGCCGGTCGGGTCGGCACGATCGGCGACACGCCACGCCGTCGAGAGGTCCGCGTCGATCGCGTTCGCCGCTCGGTCCTCCGGACGGTAGGCGAACGGCTCGCCGTAGGCCGTCGCCCTGGCGCGCACGGGACCGCTCTGCACGGCCACCGTCTCCGCCCACGTGGAGTCGGCGGGGAACACCGGGAGCCGCTGATCTGCCGGATCGGTCCGCAACAGGTCGGGCCGGGTGAGGTCGTCGTCCTCGGTGAAGCCGACGACGTCCTGGCTGCCCCGCCACTGGTGTGCCCGCCGGCGGTTCGAGTCGGTGACGATCAGCAGGGAGGCATCCGCTGCGGCGCTCCTGAGCTCGTCGGGCGACAGCGCCGCCATCACCCGGATTGCTTCGGTGCCGTCGATCAACCCTGCCGCGGCCGCGTCGACGAGGCCGTCACCACTGCCGGCGACGAGAACCGAGCGGGTGGCGGCGCGGATGATCGGCACGGGGTCCTCGACGGGGACGATCTCGATCGGCGCCACGGGCGTGCCGATCTCGCCGACGGACAGCGACTGCTCGTCGACCATCGGGACGTCCGGATCGTTCACCGCCGGCGTGCCGTAGGGCACCGGGTCGTCGAGCCCTGGGATGCCACCGGCGAAGAGCGCCGAGGTCAGCTCGGGCCGGGGCGTTCGGAAGCGGTCGAACGCGACGTCGCCGGTGACCACGATCGTCTCGGCGCCGAGCAGCCGTGCCAGCGGCGCGATGGACGCAGGTTCCACGATGCCTTGCTGGAAGCGGTCGTCGAGGGCGAACAACGTGTCCATCAACGCCGGTGTGCCGAGCGGCAGCAGGTCGCGCGTGAGGAGCGGCCGCTCGGTCAGACCGGGCAGCGGGGGATCGACCGTGTATCCCCAGCGATAGGCACCGAACTCGGTACCTGGCAGCTGGAGGGCGCGGTAGCCGGGTGTCCGGGCATCGAGCGCAGCAGCTGCGTCGACCCAGCTGCGGGGTGGTTCGTCGTCCCGCGCGAGGGCCGGATCCACGAAGCCGGCGGTCCAGACGACGGGCAGGTTCACGACCGCGAGGACACCGACGAGCGCGGCGGGGACGGCGGCGAACCGGGGTGCGCGGCCGCGGCGACCGCGCAGCCAGCCGCCGATCGCGACGACGACGGCACCGGCGCCGAGTGCGAGGCCGAGGGCACTGAGCGGCAGGGCGCGCGTGCTGCTCCGGAGTGCCAAGGCGGGAGCGGAGCGCGAGTTCGACGCGAGCATCGACATGAGCGGCGACGGATCGTCGATCGGGTACACGCCTACGGCGAGCACCGTGCCGACGAGGACCAGGGCGGCGGCGAAGCGCCGGTTCGACCAGCGCGTGATCGCCAGGCCGGCGACACCGAACGTCACGAGGGCGAAGCTCGTCACGATCAGTCCGACCGACGACATGTAGTCGAGCGCTGCTGTCGTGGTGGCGGCAAACGGGTCGCGCACGTAGGCGAGCCAGTAGCCCATGCCGCGGATCGTCTCGGGGGCGCGCGCCGTCGCCGAGACCGCTTCCAACGACTCGGAGTAGCCCAGCACGTCGGCGCCGTACCGGCCCTGCACCGACAGCATCGACATCCACCACACCGCGGTCAGCAGCGCCAACGCGCCGATGCGGAGCGCGGTCGCGACGGCGCGGCGCCAGGCGATGTCGCGCTGGAGCGTTGCGTGCAGGAGCCACAGCACGGGTCCGGGCGCGATCATCAGGATCGCCGTTGCGTTCGGCGCGCCGACGGTGCCGAGGACGAGGGCGATGATCGCTGGATGGCGCCACCCGCCCCGCTGTGCGGCGAGCAAGGTCAAGCCGATGAGCCAACCGAGCCCGGCCCACGGCAGGAGCATGAGCGACGTCCGCGAGACGTAGGGCAGGACGTACGGCGAGAGCTGGTAGCAGAGGGCTGCAACGAGCGCGCCGGTGACCGGCAGACCGAGGCGGCGGGAGAGCCAGCGAACGCCGAGCCCACCGGCGACGAGCAACGTGCCGAGCCACAGGCGGTGCGCGATCCAGACCGGCACGCCCAGCGTGTCGAGCAGCCAGTACCAGGGGCCGGACGGCCAGAGGTACGAGATCGTCTGGTGCGGCACCCAGCCGCCGAACTGGCGGGTGTCCCACGACCAGGGTGCATCGGCGACGAGCCGGCCCGGGTCGAGGTAGAGGTAGAGCTTCGTGTCGCTCGGCATCTTCCCCGGTGACGACGCGAGCGTCGGGACGTAGGCGAGCGCGACGAGGAGCGCGACATCGGCCCGGGCGACGAGCCGGCGGAGCATGCGCCTGAGCACGCGATCCTCTCGGGTGCGACCACTCATGGGTCTCGCCGTCGTGCCCCCCGGTGTCACGGGATGGCGCCGAAGGCGCCGTACACAGCGGTCAGCGCGACGAGTCCCGCCCCGCACCCGGCCATGAGCAGTGCCCAGTGGTCGCGCCACCGCTCCTTCGGGAACCACGCAGCGAAGCCGATGAGCAGTGGGAAGGCGGTGTAGAGGAAGCGCGGCCGCGCGGTCACGGTCGAGGGCAGGAGCATCAGCGCGAGGACGGCCGCGGTGTACGCCACGACTGGCGCCGGTAGCCGCGCCTTCCACGTGCCGTAGACCAGCCCGAGCATCGCGACGACGCTCGCCAGGGTGAGCAGGTTCGTCGGCGAGCTGGCCGGATGGAGCATCGCACCCCAGATCCGGTCGAGCGCGGTGGCGCCGAAGCTGATGCCCTCGTTCCACGCCTCTCGCTGCACCCGGAACCACACCCAGGGCTCATCGGCCTGGTAACCGACGAAGAGCTGGAAGCCGAGCCATCCCAGCGGCGCGAGCACGGGCGCGGCCAGCGATCGCCAGTCGCCCCGCTTTCGGATCGCCAGGTACGACGCGACGGCACACGCCGCGATCACCGCGACGCCGTTCGGACGCGACGCGGTGGCCAGCGCCGCTGCGATCCCGGCCAACCACCAGCGATCCTGGAGCAGCCACAGCAGGCACAGCGCAGCGAGGAAGAGCATCGTGGCCTCGCTGTAGGCGAAGGAGAGCACGAAGCTGCCGGGGAACATCGCCGTGAGGACCATCGCCGCTCGCGCGGTGTCGAGATCGAACAGTCGCAGCGCGAGGAGCCCGACGACGTACACCGTGGCAGCGCCGAGCACGAGGTTGACGAACAGCGCCGCGAAGACGTCACCCCCGGGCAGCACGCGGTCGGCGGCGCGGACGATGAGCGGGTAGAGCGGGAAGAACGCGGCGCGGGCGTCGAGAACACCGAAGGTGACGTCCGGCTGGATCGTGCGCGGGTAACCGAGACGGACGATGCGCAGGTACCACTGGCCGTCCCAGCTGGTCAGCACGTCGATGATGCCGTTGGTGGCGGTCTCGGGCCGAGGCTTCGTGGGATCGAGCGGGTCGATCGCGTTCGCGGTGACGGTGGCGGCGGCGCCTGCGGCCACGCAGATGCGTGACACCACGTACGCCGCCAGCCCGGCGAGGAGCGCGCGATGCCAGGCGACGCCGGGTTCGGCGGCGGTTGGCTCGATCGTGGCAGTTCCCGCCTCCGGCACGGCCGAGGAAGCTACCACCGGCAGGGCGGCGGACCCCGGCCCGGCTCGTGCGCCCGCAGCTCGGCTCAGAGCGCGGCGATCTGCACGATCCGCTGGCGAGGGCCGAAACGGGGAGGACGCCAGCCGTCGGCGGCGAGCAGGCGGACGACTCGGCCGCGCTGGCCTCGATACCGCTCGAGCAGTTCGATCATCCGCTCGTCGTCGCCACGCGGCTCGCCGGCGAGCGCCCAGGTGACGATGTGCTTCAACCAGTAGTCGCCGACGGCGATCGCATCGGGGTCGCCGAACACGGGGCCGAGCACCGACCCGATCGTCCACACGCCGATGCCGGGCAGCAGCGCCAGGCGGCGTCGAGCCTCCACCGGGTCTCCGGCGTGGTCGAGCTCGTCGATCATCAAGGCATGGCGGCCGATCGAGCGCAACGTGTCGGCTCGGCTGCGTTCCACCCCGAAGCGGTGGAACCACCAGTACGGCTGGCGGGAGAGGTCTCGCGGCGAGGGCGGCAGGCACAGCAGGCGGGGCCCGGGCGCGCGTGTGCCGAGCGCGCTGCAGATCTGCCGCCACGATCGGTGCGCTTCGACGGCTGTCACCCGCTGGCCGATCACCGTCGGCAGCAACGAGTGGTACAGCCCACCTCCGGCGCCGATGCGAAGGCGGGGGTGCTTGTGCTGTGCGGCCGCGACCGCGGGATGGGCGTCGTCGAAGTGGACCGGCTCGTCGTACTCGCCGACCAGTCGGGGTACCCGGGCGAGCAGCCAGTCGCTGCCGGGGCCCCAGGCCTCGGCATCGACGCCGGCGTTGCCCCACCACACATGCACCGTGGCGGGCCCTGCCGGCGTGCACGTGGCGCGCCACCACCCTCCGGGCTCGTGCTGGGTGGTCGGATCGCCGGCGCCCTGTCGGTGCGCGGACAGCGCGGCACGCACGTCGATCGAGGTGCCGAGCGGCATGGTGACTCCCATGCCCGCACCGTACCCACGGGGTGCAACAGCCGGGGTGATCCTGGAGCAGCGGGGGACTGGCGTCCCCGACCGCCCGCCCGGATCAGAGCGTGGGTGGGGGGAGCGGGGAACGCGCGACGCCCGCAGCGCGGCGACGGCGCAGCCACACGCGCAGAGGCAGCGCGATCAGGCCGAGGACTGCGATGAAGGGCAGTGCGGCGGCGACCGCGATCGCCACGAAGCGCACGCCGGTCACGAGCGCTCGGGCGCCGGCGCTGAACGCGTTCAGGATGCTGGGCGGGCTCGTCTCGACGAGCCCCACCAGTGAGATCTCCGGCTGATCCTCCGCGTTGACCAGCGTGATCGTCAGCGTGGCCAGATCGACCTGGTCGGTGAGGGTGCGCTGCTGAGCGCGGAGCTGCTCGAGGGTCGTCTCCCGCGCCGTGAGCTCGGCCTCGAGCGCGGCGAGCTCGGTGACGTTCTGCGCCCGCTCGAGGAAACCCCGCACCCGGTCGACGCTCGCCTCGGCCGAGGCGATGCGAGCCGCCAGGTCCACGACCTGAGCAGTCACGTCGGCCGAATCCTGCGTCCGGTTCACGACCCGTCCGAGTGCGGCCACCTGGTCGATGGCGCTCTGCAGCTGCTCCGGCGGCATCCGCACGACCATGGTCGCGCTCGGCGGCTCCTCCAGGCGCAGCTCGGCAGCGTGGACGGCACCCCCGACTCCGGCCGCGACCGTCGTCACGGACGCGGCGGCCGCTTCGACGTCGCTCACGGCCACGGTCATCGCAGCGGTGCGGATGATCGACCGATCGGCGAGGGACGCCGGTGCGACCTCCGGCGATGCTGCTCCGCCTGTTGCCGTGGCATCGCTGCTCTCCTCCTCGGCAGCCGGCGCCCCCGTTGCCGGGGTCGGCTCGTCCGCCGAGTCCGATCGTGCTGCGCTGTCGTCCTCGCTCCCCGAGCAACTCGCCGCGACGGCGACGAGCACGACCGCGGCGAACGCGCGCACCACTCGCCGGTGCACTGCCCGTCGCGACTCGCTGCGATCCGTGCCGACGTCGTCCTGGTGCTCCATGCCACGTTGGACGTCGTCTGCCGCGCGACCGCTTCCCGACATCCGCCGACCAGTCGGAGCGGCGCGCGACTCAGTCGTCGATGGGCACCGGCCAGGTCGGCTTCAACGTGATGCCGAGCTCCGCCAGGCCGCCGATGCCGCCACCGAGGAACGCGGTGATCAGCGCCACCGCGCGCTCGTCGTCGTCCGGCGCGTTGAGCACGTGCTCGGCGATCATCGCCCGCAGGGCGTGCACGATCCCGAGCCCGACGAGCGTCGCTTCTGCCGTGCTGCCGAACAGCATGGCGAGCTCGCCGACGAGCCGCTGCTCGGTGGCGGAGCGCGTCCTGTCAGGTGTCTCACCCGTCGCGTAGTGGTACGCGGTCCGGTCCCGCCGCGCGAAGTCGAGGTGGACGCGCACTGCGGCGGCCAGCGCCTCGCGACGCCCATATGCCTTCGTCAGCGCTTCGGTCACGTCGGCGCGGAGCAGCGTCTCACTCCGTTCCCTCACCGCCTCGAGCAGTTCGGTGCGGTCCTTGAAGTAGCTGTAGACGAGCGAGCGCGAGATCTGAGCCTCGTCGGCGATGTCCTCGAAGGTCACCGATCCCGGATCGCGTCCGCGGAAGGCCCGCTCGGCGGCATCGATGATCAGCTCCCGACGTTCGGGACGGGTCATTCGTCGCTTCACCGCTACTGCCATCGATTCCCCCCGACGCCGGCCGTACCGGCGCGCTTCTCGATCGATCAGACGCCGGCTCGCACGGTGACGGGTGTGGTCTGCGTCGGTGCTTGCTCCCCGTAGAGCGGGAAGTGGCAAGCGACGTAGTGCGCGTCACCGATGTCGCGCAGGGTCGGTTCCTCGTCGGCGCACCGTTCCTGGGCGAAGCTGCAGCGCGTGCGGAACCGGCATCCCGACGGGGGGAGCACCGGCGACGGCGGCTCGCCTTCGACCGCGGCCTTGCCCTGTTGGACTGCATCCGGATCCGGCACCGGGATCGAGCTGAGCAGCACGTCGGTGTACGGGTGCGCAGGATGGGCGTACAGCTCGTCGGACTGCGCGACCTCGCACACCTTGCCGAGGTACATCACGGCGACCCGATCGCTGATGTTCTTCACGACGGCGAGATCGTGGGCGATGAAGATCAGTGTCAGCCCGTACCGCTCCTTGAGGTCCTCGAGCAGGTTCAGCACCTGCGCCTGCACGCTCACGTCGAGCGCCGAGACCGGCTCGTCGCAGATGATCAGCTTCGGGTCGAGCACGAGCGCCCGGGCGATCGAGATCCGCTGGCACTGACCACCCGAGAACTGGTGGGGCTGGCTCACGGCTGCCCGCTCCGGGTCGATGCCGACGTCCTCGAGCACCTGATCGACCCGTGCGGAGCGCTCCGCCTTGGTGCCGACCTTCCAGATGTTGAGCGGCTCCATCACGATGTCGCGGACCTTGCGGCGCGGGTTGAGCGACGAGATCGGGTCCTGGAAGATCATCTGGATCCGCGTGCGCGCCTGGCGCATCGCATCGCCGGACAGCCCGGTGAGATCCTGGTCGGCGAAGCGCACCCGCCCACTGGTCGGACGCGGGAGCTGCATGATCGCCCTGCCGGTCGTGGACTTGCCGCAACCGGACTCGCCGACGAGGCCGAGCGTCTCACCGGGCAGGACGTCGAGCGAGATCCCCGACACCGCGTTGACCTTGAGCCCGGTCCGCCCGACGGGGAACTCGACGACGAGGTCGTCGATGCGGAGGAGCGCATCGCCCTCGTTTCGAAGGTGGGCCTTGCCGGTGCCCGCCATCAGGCTCCTCCTCGTGCTGCGGTCACAGCCGCGTCGTCGCTGCGTCGCTGCTTCATCTCGTGGTACTCGGGTGAGCCGACGGGGTACCAGCACGCATAGGTGTGCTCGGGCGACTCGGCGGCGACGAGCGGCGGCTCCTCCTCGATGCACCGCTCCCGCGCGTACGGGCAGCGCGGTGAGAACCGGCAGCCCCGCGGCGGGTTGACGAGGTCGGGTGGGCGCCCGGCGATGACGCGGAGCCGCGTGTGACTCTTGTCCTCGAGCTTCGGGATGCTCTCGAGCAGCGCCTCCGTGTACGGCATCTTCATGTTCGCGAACAGCGCCCGCGTCGGTGCCTTCTCGACGAGCTTGCCGCCGTACATCACGCCGATCACGTCCGTGTGCTTGGCGACGACGCCGAGGTCGTGGGTGACGAGGATGACCGACATGTTCCGGTCCTTGCGCTGCTCCTCGATGAGGTCGAGGATCTGCGCCTGCACGGTGACGTCGAGCGCGGTGGTCGGCTCGTCGGCGAACAGCATCGTCGGGCCGCAGGCGAGGGCGATCGCGATCATCACGCGTTGGCGCATGCCGCCCGAGAGCTCGTGCGGGTACTGGTCCAGGCGGCGGCGCGCCTCGGGGATGCGCACGTCGTTGAGCAGGCGCTCGGCCGTCGCGATCGCATCGGAGCGGTTCATGCCGAGGTGCGCGTGCAGCGGTTCGGCGATCTGCCGGCCGATCTTCATCAGCGGGTTCAGCGACGACATCGGATCCTGGAAGATCATCGCCATCTCTTTGCCCCAGAACCGGCGCATCTGCTTGATCGACAGCGTCGCGATGTCGGTGCCCTCGAAGATGACCTCGCCGCTGCGCCGCGTGCCGCGGATCGGCAGCAGACCCATGACCGAGCGGGACAGGATCGTCTTGCCGGAACCGGATTCGCCGACGATGCCCAGCGCCTGGCCGCGCTCGAGCGTGAAGGACACGCCGTCGACTGCCCGCACGACGCCGCGTGGTGTCTGGAAGTGCGTCACGAGGTCGCGGACCTCGAGCAGGGTGCCCGCTTCGGGTCGCCCCGTTGCCTGGACTCGGTCGGTCACAGCGTGGCCTCCCGGATGTCGAAGTGCCGGGCGACCCGGTCGCCGATCAGGTTGAACGCAAGGACGGTGATGAACATCATGAAGCAGGGCATCAACGTCGCCCACCATGCCTGCTCGATCCTCGGGCGGCCCTCGTTGATCAGGTAGCCCCATGTCGGTGTCGGCGCTTGCACGGAGTAGCCGAGGAAGGCGAGGCCACCTTCGGCGACGAGCAGGATGGCGATGCCGGTGAACGCCACCGAGACCATCGCCGGCACGAGGTTGGGCAGGATCTCGCGCAGGATCACGCGAGTGTTCTTGGCGCCGAGACTGCGCGCTGCGAGCACGAACTCGCGCTGGCTGAGGCTGAGCGTCTGTGCTCGAACGATGCGGGCCAGCGGCGCGATGGACAGCAGTGAGAGCACGAAGACGATCGACCAGGTGCGGCTCAGCCAACCGAACGTGTCCGGGTTGTTGAGCCGCAAGGCGTCGAAGCGCCCGACGAAGAGGATCGCGATGATCAGCGCCGGCAGTGCGAGGAGCGAGTCGGTGAAGATCGAGATCACGCGGTCGATCGCTCCTCGCCGGTAGCCGGCGATCAAGCCGAGCGTGCCACCGATGATGATCCCGGTGAGGATCGAGGCGGTGGCGACGAGCAACGAGATCCGGGCGCCGTAGACGCAGCGGGCGAACACGTCGCGACCGAGCTGATCGCTGCCGAACCAGAAGTCGTTGCCCGGTCCGAAGGCGAACCGGGTGGCGCCCCTGACGCGCTGGGCGTACCCCCGGACGAACGGCAGGAAGTCGGCGAAGACGGAGACGAACGTGAGCCCGACCAACCAGATCACGGCGAGCACGAGGGTCGGCTTCGGGAGCGACCGTCGTTGCTTGGGCGTCGCCGGTGGCTCGACGGGGAGCGGTTCGATGGCGGGAGCGATGAGTGTGTCAGTCATGGTGGATCACCCGAGTGCGCGTACGTGGCGGATGCGAGGGTCGACGACGGAGTAGAGGAGGTCGACGACGAGGTTGACGAAGACGACGATCGCGACGAGGACGGCGGCGATCGCCTGGAGCGTCAGCAGGTCGTTGCCCTGTACCGCGAACACGAGGCGGTCGCCGACGCCGGGCATCGCGAACACCTGCTCGGCCACGACGGCACCGCCGATCAGGCCGCTCATCTGGAGCGCGACGCTCGTGATCAACGACAGGATCGAGGAGCGCAGCGCGTGGCGCCACAGCACGCGCTGCGGTGACATGCCCTTTGCCCGAGCGAGCATGATGAAGTCGCTCTGCAGGGTCAGCGCCATGTCGGCCCGCAGGAACCGGCTCCAGACCGCGGCGAGGCCGAGCCCGAGCGTGATCGACGGCAGGAAGAAGTTGCGGAAGTGCTCCCACGGGTTGTCCCACGGCGCGATGTAGTCGGAGTCGGCGGGCAGCCACTTCAACTTCACCGCGAACACGTAGCGGAGCAGCACGGCGAGCACGAGCGCCGGGATGGACAGCGCGCCAAAGGAGGCGAAGCTCAGCGACCGGTCGAACGGCCCGTCCCTCCGGTAGGCGGAGTACACGCCGATGGGCACGGCCAGCACGAGCCCGATCAGGATCGCCCAGAACGAGATGAAGAACGTGTTCGGCAGGCGCTGCTTGAACATGTCGGTGACGTTCTGGCTCTGCGCGTACGAGTAGCCGAAGTCGAACGTGACGAGGTCCTTGAGCCAGTACCCGTACTGGATCGGGAGCGGCGCGTCGAGGTGGTAGCGCGCGGTCACCTGATCGACGAGCTCTTGCTGCACGGTGCCACCCGCCAGATCCCTGGCGGGGTCCTTGCTGCCGACGCGAGTCGTGATGAAGACGAGGAACGTGACGAGCACGAACACGGCGAAGAACTGGGCGATGCGCTGCAGCGCGTAACGCACGACTCACATCCTTAGGAGCGCGATGAGGGTGGTTGCCGACGGGGTGGGGCGCTCACGAGGAACGACCCACCCCGTCGAGGGTGATGTCAGGAAGCGAGGAAGGCGGCCGTCAGCCAGACCTGACCGGGGAAGCCGGCGCCGTCTCGCATCGTGCCACCGTCGGGCAGCGGGCTGTTGCCGATGCCGCCCACGCCGTCGTGGATGACACCCCACTTCGTGTACCAGGCGGGCAGGATCCAGCACTCCTTCGCGAACTGCTTGTTGATCTCCTCGGCGATGCCGCGACGGGCGTCGGCGTCGGCCTCGACACGCGACTGGTCGAGCAGGTCGTTGATGACCGGATCGTTCAGACGGCCGAAGTTCAGCGCCAGACCACCGTCCGGGGTCGCCGCCGAGCCGTGCCACCAGAAGTACTGCTGGTCGACGAACAGACCGGCGTGGTTGCGCCAACCGAAGGCGTCGAAGGCCGGATCGCCGAACAGCGCGTTGTTGATCAGCTTCGACTGCTCGATCTGGGCGATCTCGGTGTCGACGCCGATCTGCGCCCATGCATCCTGGACGTACTGAGCGGTGAGCAGCGACGTGTTGGCGGTCGTGGTCGAGTAGATGATCGACACCTGCGTGCCGGTCTCGGCCTCGTACTCGTCGATCGCCGCCTTCGCCGCGTCCGGGTCGTAGGGCAGCTCGCCATTGTCCTCGAGGTAGCCCTCCTGCCCGGGTGAGAACGGGCCGTTGGCCGGATCGACGATGCCGCCGGCGACCGTGTCGATCAGATCGACCTTGTCGATCGCCTGATCGAGCGCGCAGCGCACCCGCTGGTCCTGCAGCGGGCCGGCCTTCGAGAGGTGCAGCATCGTGTAGCTCGTCTCGCCGTACTCGCTCTGCTCGACGATCGGGAACTCGGCCGCATCCTGGAAGTCGGCGATCACCGACGCGTCCGATGTGGCGATCATGTTCACGTCACCAGCGCGCAGTGCGTCGCCGCGGGTCTGCGAGTCGGGAATGACCCGGAACTCGATCTCGTCGAGGTACGGCAGCGTGTTCCCGTCGGCATCCGTCAGCCAGTAGCTCGGGTTCTTCTTCACCACGAGCTTGTCGCCCGGGGCGTAGCTGTCGAACACGAACGGACCCGTGCCGACGGGCTGGTCAGGCTTGCCCGTGCCGGCGGCGACGGCGTCGAGCCACGCTGGTGACGCCATGAAGCCGAGCTGACCACCCAGGTAGTACGCGAACAGCGGCCACGAGAGGGGCTGGTCCGGGTTGCCGTCCTTGCCCATGAAGATCGTGAACGTGAGATCGTCGACCTTCTCGATCTTGAGCTCCTTCTTCGTCGGGTCGGCGGCCGTGGGCACCTGCGCGACGTCCTTCACCGCGGCGGCGACGAGCAGCCCGCCACCGGTCGCCCTGAGGTTCTTGATCGCGGCGTCGGCGTCGAGCGGGAGGCCGTCGTGGAAGGTGATGCCCTCGCGGAGCTTCACGGTCCATTCGGTGAAGTCGTCGTTCGGGGTCACGCTCTCGGCGAGGAACGGCTGCGGCTGCAGGTCCTGGTCGACGACGACCAGTGGATCGAAGAACGTGCGGGCGCGCATCTGGCAGTAGGAGTCGCACTGCATCTGCGCAGGCGTCCACGGGTTGGCAACCTCGGCCTCGCCGGCGACGATCAGCTTCCCGCCGATCGTCGGCGCTGCCTCGGGCGCGGCCGTCGTCGTGGCCTCCTCCTCGGGAGCGGCAGTGGTGTCGGCTGCGCCGTCGCCGACCGTGGTCTCGGTACCGGATTCGGCCTCGGTACCCGATGGCGCCGTCTCGGCGTCGTCCTTCTTGTCACCGCACGCGCCGGCGATCAAGCCGAACGCTGCCAGTGCGGCGACGAACATCATGCCGGGCCTCCGCCGGGCAGTTCGATGCGTAGGTTGCACCAGTGTTCCCCCTGTCTCGTGTGGTTGCCGGCTCCCCAAGATTCGTGCAGACGTGACCGCCGACACAGCCGGTGGAGGAACCGTAGCAGGCGTTGTCGACAGAGTGTCAACGGAGCGCGCGGTGCTGGTCAGACCCTCTTTCGGGAGGCATCGGGCAGTTGTCGGGCCATGATCGGGGCCATGGACGAGCTGCGTGAGGGCTTCCTCGACGAGCCGCGCAGCGACCGTTTTGATCCGCGCCACCCGCGGCGGGGAGAGATCCTGGACGCGCATCGACGGGCCGTCGCCGCCGGCCTCAGCGCATATCGCGACCCGGTCACGGGCCTGAGCGTGATGACCGCCGTCTACCTCGCCGACCGCGGCGTCTGCTGCCGATCCGGCTGCCGCCACTGCCCCTACCAGTAACCCACCTGGTCCGCTCCGGCCCGCCCGCCCCGCCCGCGCCACCCGGTCCGCCCGGTCCGGTCCGCCGATCCCGCCCTGTCCGCCCGCTCGTTCACCCCGCCCGTCACCCTCCGTCCCGCACGTGGTCGCCACAAAGGCCCGATGGCCGGGGTGGCCACCGTCCCGCTCTCCCCGGGTTCTCTGCTCGCTGACGACTCCCCACCGGTTCTCCGCTCCCATCCGGACATCCAACGACCTCGCCCGATCAGAGACCAGGGTTGGTGACGCGGATGAGCAGAGAAACGGCGCGGCTGGGGTCTCGTCGCTCCGATGACGACATCGCACCAGCACAGTCGGCTCAATGTCGGAACTCCCGATAGTCGTCAGCGAATCCGTTGGGCCCAGCGGCGCGGGGTGACATGCCCGCCCGCATGGGCGGGCCGCATGGGAGGGCCGCGCGGAAGGACGGAGGGGTCGGGGCGGGTGGGGGTACGGTCGGGTGATGCTCGACGAACTCCTCGTGCCACCCGGATCGTCCGTCCGCCTCTCATCGTTCGAACCGGGCGAGACGTTCGGATGGGACAAGGAGGAGGCGAATCTCGAGCTCGTCACGCAGCTCGAGCGGTTGCGGGCCCTGCAAACACGGCTGTACGTCGAGAGCACCCGCTCGGTGCTCGTCGTGCTCCAGGCCCGGGATGCCGGCGGCAAGGACGGCGTGATCCGCAACATCTTCACCGGCGTGAACCCGTCGGGCGTGAAGGTCACGAGCTTCAAGGTGCCCGCCGGCAGCGAGGCCGAGCACGACTACCTGTGGCGCGTCCACGCGGCGTGCCCGGCCAAGGGCGAGATCGGCATCTTCAACCGTTCGCACTACGAGGACGTGCTCGTGGTGCGGGTCAAGCAACTCGTCCCGAAGGACCGGTGGCGGCGCCGGTACCGCCACATCCGCGAGTTCGAGCGGATGCTGAGCGACGAGGGCACGACGATCGTCAAGATCTACCTGAACGTGTCCAAGGAGGAGCAGCGGGAGCGGTTCCAGGATCGCATCGACGATCCGGAGGAGCGCTGGAAGTTCCGCATCGGCGACCTCGACGATCGCAAGCTCTGGCCCGAGTACACGAAGGCGTACGAGGAGGCGTTCGCCGAGACGAGCACAGCGGAAGCGCCGTGGCACGTCGTGCCCGGCGACAAGAAGTGGGCACGCGACCTTGCCGTCGCCAAGCTCCTGGTGGAGACGTTGGAACGGCTCGATCCGCAGTTCCCGGAACCCGAGCCGGGCCTCGAGGGGTTGAAGGTCACCTGAAGCACCTTGACGTTTTGTAACGTGGCATCTCCCATGCCCGTGTTGATCCCGACGACCCTCGACGAAGCGCTCCACGCCCTGGCCGACCGGCCGCACGCCACCGTGCTCGCCGGCGGCACGGATCTGATGGTCGAGATCAACAGCGGTCATCGGCGGGTCGGCGACGTCGTCGCCATCGACCGGGTGCCCGAACTGCGTTCGTGGCGGCTGAGCGACGACGGCACCACCATCGTCATCGGCGCCGGATGCACCTACAGGGCCTTGATGCAGCCCGAGCTCGCAGCACTCGTCCCTGCGCTCGCCGAGGCGAGCCGCACCGTGGGCTCGCCGCAGATCCGCCAGACGGGCACGCTCGGCGGCAACCTCGGCACCTGCTCGCCGGCCGGCGACGGACTGCCCGTGCTCGCCGCACTCGACGCGTCGATCGTCGTCCGATCGATCTCCGGTCGCCGGTCGATGCCCGTCACCGAGTTCATGGTCGGCGTGAAGCGGACCGCGCTCCAGCCGGGCGAGCTCGTGACCGAGATCCAACTGCCCGTGCTCGACGGTTGGCAGGGCTACGCGAAGGTCGGTGTACGCAATGCGATGGTCATCGCCACCGCGAGCGCCTGCCTCGCGGTCGACCGACCGACACGGTCGATCAGGCTCGCGCTCGGCTCGGTCGGCCCGACGATCCTGCGCTGCGACGATGCCGAGGCCTTTGCTGCTGCACGCGTGGACTGGTCGACCGGCTCGCTCGACGAGGACGCGGTCCGGCGCTTCGGCGACATCGCGCAGGAGACGAGCCGCCCGATCGACGATCACCGTTCGACCGCTGCGTACCGTCGGCACGCGATCGGCGTCCTCGCCAGGCGACTGCTCCGGAGGGCGTTCCCGTGACCGACCAGGGTCGTGAGCCGGAGCTCGAGCACGACGGGCCGCTCGGCAGTCCCGAGCACTACCGGCTGCGCGTCAACGGCACGGATCACGATGTCCGCGACGCGTGGGTCGGGGAGAGCCTGCTCTATGTCCTGCGCGAGCGGCTCGCGCTGTACGGGGCGAAGGGTGCCTGTGAGCAGGGCGAGTGCGGCTCGTGCTCGGTCCTCGTCGACGGTGAGCTCGTCTGCTCGTGCCTCGTGCTCGCAGCGAGCGTGACCGGGCGCGACGTGACGACCGTCGAGGGGATCGCCTCACCGGGAGCGCCGACCGACGTGCAGCAAGCCTTCGTCGATGCCGGCGCCGTGCAGTGCGGGTTCTGCACGCCGGGACTGGTGATGGCAGCGCACCACCTGCTCGACCAGACGGCCGAGCCTTCCGAGCTCGTCATCCGCGAGGCCCTGTCCGGGAACATCTGCCGCTGCACCGGGTACGGGCGGATCATCGACGCCGTGCAGCGCGTGGCCGTCACCCGAGCAGCCGAGCGCGAGCAGGGATGACCGAGAGCATCATCACCCGTGACGGCACGCGGCCCGGCCGGATCGGTGACAGCCCTGCCCGGCCGGACGGCGTTCCGAAGGTGCAGGGCACGTTCGCGTTCTCCTCCGACCTGCATGCGGACGGCTTCCTGTGGGGAGCGACGTTGCGCTCTCCGCATCCCCATGCCCGCATCGTCAGCATCGACGTGTCCCCGGCATGGCGGATCGCCGGTGTCGAGACCGTCATCACCGCCGACGACGTGCCCGGTCGAGCGACCTACGGGCTGATCTCGCAGGACCAGCCGGTCTTCGCCCGTGACGTCGTGCGCTACGTCGGCGAGCCGATCGCGGCGGTCGCCGCCGACCATCCGGAGACCTGCCGCCGCGCGCTCGCGGCCATCGTCGTCGAGTACGAGGAGCTCGGACCGCTGATCGACCCCGAGCGCGCGATCGACGGCTCGCACCCGCCGATCCACCCCGATGGCAACGTGATCCGCCACCAGCGGATCGTGCGCGGCGACCAGTCCGTCGTCGGCGACGTGGTCGTCGAGGGTGACTACGAGCTCGGCATGCAGGACCAGGCGTTCCTCGGGCTCGAAGCGGCGCTCGCGCTCCCCGAACCGGGGGGCGACGGCGTCGAGCTCTACATCGCGACGCAGTGGCTGCACGAGGACCGCAAGCAGCTCGCCGCCTGCCTCGGCTTGCCGGAGGAGAACGTTCGCCTCGTGCTCGGTGGTGTCGGCGGCGCGTTCGGCGCCCGCGAGGACATCAGCCTGCAGGTCCACACGTGCCTGCTCGCGTTGCGCACCGGACGGCCGGTGCGGGTGCACTACAACCGCGAGGAGAGCTTCCTCGGCCACGTGCACCGGCATCCGTGCCGCATCCACATCCGGCACCACGCGACGCGGGATGGGCGGATCGTGAAGATCGAGTCCCGGATGGTGTTCGACGGGGGTGCCTACGCGTCGACATCGTCCGCTGTGCTGATCAACGCAGTCACGCACACGCAAGGTCCGTACAAGTGTGCGAACGCCGTCGTCGACGGTTGGGCGGTGCGCACCAACAACCTGCCGTGCGGCGCGATGCGCGGCTTCGGTGTCGTGCAAGCCTGCTTTGCGCACGAGCGCCAGATGGACAAGCTCGCGGCTGCGCTCGGTCTCGACCCTGTCGAAGTGCGGCTGCGCAACGCGATGGAGACCGGTGATCTGCTCATCACCGGCCAGCCGGTCGAGAGCGTCGCTCCTGTTGCGCGCTGCATCCGCGCGACGGCGGCGCTGCCGATGCCCGCGGAGCCGGTCGGCGGGCTCGACGGCGACCCGATGCGCCTCCCGGGTGCTGCCGGCCTCACCGCGGACCGATCGCACATCAGGCGCGGGGTCGGCTGGGGCGTCGCGATCAAGAACCTCATGTATTCCGAGGCGTTCGACGACTTCTCGACCGCCCGCTGCCGGCTGGCGGCCGGCGTGGTCACGCTCGAGTTCGCCACGTCCGAGGTCGGGCAGGGCTTCGTGACGATCGCTCCGCAGATCGCGCGCACGATCCTCGGGGTCGACGACGTGGTGCTCGAACCGATCACGACCCGCATCGGCTCCGCGGGATCGACGTCGGCATCACGTCAGACGTGGATGAGCGGTGGCGCCGTCGATGCCGCGTGTCGCAGCGTGCGCGAACTGTTGTTCGAGCACGTGGGCGGGATGTGGGGTGTCGATCCGTTGCGCTTGCAGATCGACGGGGTCGAGGTCGTCGACACGATGGATCCGTCGCGGCGGGTCTCCGTCGCCGACGCGACCGCGGCTGTCGTCTTCGACGAGACCGTCGAGTTCCGCCACCGCCCGACGGGCGAGCTCGACGCGGACGGGCAGGGCAAGTGCCACGTCGCATTCGCGTTCGTCGCCCATCGTGCGGTCGTCGACGTCGACCTCGAGCTCGGCCTCGTGAAGGTCGTGCAGGTCGCCACGGCGCAAGATGTCGGTGTCGCACTCAACCCGCTCTCCGTGCTCGGCCAGATCGAGGGTGGCATCGCCCAGGGGGTCGGGCTCGCGGTGATGGAGGAGATCATCCTGCAGGACGGCAAGGTCCGGAACCCGAGCTTCACCGATTACCTCTTGCCGACGACGCTCGACATGCCCGATGTCCTCGCGACCCTGATCGAGGAACCCGACCCACAGGCGCCGCTCGGCGCGAAGGGGGTCGGTGAGCCACCGTGCATCTCGTCCACGCCGGCCGTGGTGAACGCGATCTGCAACGCCATCGGGCGAGATCTCGATCGGACCCCCGTGCGACCGTTCGACATCGCGTTCGGTTGAACCCCTGGTCAGCGTCGCGACTCCCCGGGCCTGCGGCGCGCGACGCATCGATCATCTAGCGTCGGCCTACTGTCGATAGAGGAGGCATCACTTGTCCGAGGATCGCGAGATCATGAGCTGGCAGTCGTTCGGCGACGCGTCGCGCGACCTCGCCCAGCGCATCGCGGACGACGGCTTCGAGCCCGACATCATCCTGGCGATCGCACGCGGCGGGCTGCTGATCGCCGGGGCACTCGGCTACGCCTTGTCGGTCAAGAACCTCTACACGATGAACGTCGAGTTCTACACCGGTGTCGACGAGCGGTTGGAGGTCCCGATGATCCTCCCGCCCACGCCTGATCTGGTCGACCTCGAAGAGGCGCGGATCCTCATCGCCGACGACGTGGCCGACACCGGTAAGACCCTCGCGCTGGTGAAGGACTTCTGCCTCGGCAAGGTGGCCGAGGTGCGCTGCGCCGTGCTCTACGAGAAGCCGTGGTCGGTCGAGAAGTGCGAGTACGCGTGGAAGCTCACCGACAAGTGGATCAACTTCCCGTGGAGCGACAAGGAGCCCGTGGCGCGGCGCGACTGGAGCGTCAAGGACGCATAGCGCGTGCTGCCGCGGTGAGCCGGTTGCGGATCGTGGCAGCCGGCACGACGCCGAGCAGCCGACCGTCGCGCCAGACCGTGACGATCGGCGCGATCGGGTTGAGCCGTGAGAGCACGTCCGCGACGTCCTCGTCCGGATCGGCCTTCGCGAGCCGGCTGAACGGGATCATCAACTGCGTGAGTCGCATCGTGGCGCGTTGTTCTTCTGGCACGTTCCAGAGCTGATCTTCCGCGACGAGACCTTCGAGCCGTCCGTCGGCCTGCTGCACGGCGACGACACCGGGCAGGCCGAGCCGCTGACGCTGCCAGAGCATCGTCTCGGCGTCCGTGCTGCCGGCGGCGTGGGCGATGCCGAAGCAGGTCAGCTCACCGACGCGGGTTCCGACGAGGCTCGCCGAGACCTGGCTCGAGATGCCCTCCGCCTTCGCGTTCACGGCGAGGAACGCACCGGTGAGGATCACCATCAGCCCCGGATGCCCGTTGAGCAACAGCCACACGCCGACGCCGGCCATGCTCCAACCGACGACCTGGCCGGCTTTGGCCGCTTCGGCCGCGGCACGGAAGCGATCGCCGTGACGGGCCCAGCGGATCGCACGCAAGATTCGCCCGCCGTCGAGCGGCGCGCCCGGCAAGAGGTTGAACACGGCGAGGATGCCGTTCACGAGCGCGAGCCAACCGATCACGCCGACGATCTCCGAGGGCAACGGGGTCGGCCGCAAGAGGAAGAACGTCCCGATCAGGGTGCCCGCGAGCGTGAAGCTCATCGCCGGCCCGGCGCCTGCGATCAACCCGTCGGCGCGTGCCGTCGGCGATTCGCGGTCGAGCCTTGCCACGCCGCCGAGCGCCCACAGCTCGATCGACAGGGTGCGGACGCCGTAGCGCCGCGCCGTCAGTGCGTGGGCGAGCTCGTGGAGCAGGATCGACGCTGCGAACCCGACGATCGCGATCACGCCGCCGACCGGACCCGCCATCGAGAACAGGTTCAGCCCGACGAACACGCCGATCAGCGCCGCGCTCCAATGGGCGAGGATCGGGATGCCGAAGAGGCTGCCGAGTCGGAAACTGCCGGTCTGCATGGGTGCTGGCTCCAGGTGCTGGGTCACAGCGTACTGGCCGAACGGATGATCGTCGCCGCGCGACGCCGTACGTTCACGAGCGGTCGCGCAGGATGGTGAGGGCGCAGTTCCGCCCGCTCGCGCCCCAGATCCCGGCGCCCGGGAAGGTCGCCGCACCGGTGATGTAGAGGCCACCGACGGGTGTGCGATAGCGGGTCAGCTCCGGCTGTGATGAGCGGAGCGCGGCGAGCGGCCCGCCGGCGAAGCTCGTCGCGTGCCCGGCAGGGAGGTGGAACTCGGACTCGTACCGGTCGGGCGTCATCGCCCGCCAGTCGCCGAGCCCGTCGAGGAACTCCGGCTGGACGAGCGTCCCGTACGCCTGGAGCCACCGCCTCGGCTCCGACGAGCCGCCCCAGCCGCCGGGCAAGCCGTACGGCGTGAAGAGCGTCTCCAGGCTGAACACGTGCCGCCACGGGCCGGGGGCCATCGTGGGATCGACGACGGTCGGTAGGTTGGCGAACAGCACCGGCCGCTCCGCGATGCCGCCGGCGGCCATCAGCTCGTAGCCGCGGTGCATCTCGGCGACCGTCGGCGCGATCATCGCCGACGCCGCGAGGGGCTCGAAGCCGAGCCGCTCCGCCGTGCCCTCGGCGAGCGACCGATACGACGGCAGGCGGTCGACCACGGCGTCGATCTTCGACTCGTAGCCGTCCTGGTGCGCGGTGCGTCGCCATCGCTCCACCACCGGGCCGGCGCCGGCGGGCGGATTCGTGAGCCACTCGACGAACGTGCGCCGCGGGTCGCAGGCGGACACGACGACGGGCGCTGTGATCTCCGTGCCGTCGGCGAGGACGACACCGCGCACGGTCGTGCCTTCGCAACGGATGCCCGCCACCGTCGTACTGGTCCGGATGACGCCGCCGGCGGCCTCCAACGCGGCGGCGATCGCGACCGGCAGCTGACCGCTGCCGCCGACGGGCCGCCCGACATGGGCGACGTGACGGATCGCGTACGTCAGCGCGCCGAGCCCCGTGCCCGGCAGCTCGGGCGACAGCCCCCAGACGACCGGTCCCGCGCAGACCGCGCTGGCGATCATCTCGTCACGCGTGAAGAACTGGCGGAGGACGTCCGCAGCGCTCATGCGCGCCCAGCGCAGCAACGTCACGGCGCCGCGGCCGCCACGTGCCGCCGCGGTGCGGGCGAGCCCGCCGACCGAGGGCGGCCGGGTGGCCGCGGCGAACACGAGCCGGACTGCCGGCAACGCGGTGCGGGCGTAGCAACGGTAGCCATCGACCTGGTCGGGGTAGGCCAGGGCGAGCGAGTCGAGCGTGCGCTCGACGTCGTGGAACATCGCCCACGCAGGCGATCCCGACCAGTACACGTTGAGCTGCGACGGATCGACCTCGAGGTAGCGGAGACCGTGGTCGGCGAGTCGCAGCTCGTCCATCACCGGCGTCGTCCGGAACGTGAGGTGGTCGCAGTTGCAGATGTTGACGCGGGCACCGGCGAAGTCGACTGTCGACGCGCACCCACCGACTGCGTCCCGCGCCTCCACGAGCACGGTGCGGTGGCCGGCACGAGCGAGGTATGCCGCGGTGATCAGCCCGTTGTGGCCGGCGCCGATCACGATCGCGTCGAAGTCGGCCATCACTGCATTGTGGCCGCTCGGATAGCGTGCGGCCGTGATCGACACGCCGCACCTGTTCGCCGAGCTGCGCGGCCCGCAGGTCGCCTCGTTGCTGTCCGAGCGCAGCGTCCTCGTGCAGCCGCTCGGGGCGATCGAGCAGCACGGCCCACACCTCCCGCTGAACACGGACGACGTCGTCGCTGCCGCCGTCTCCGAGGCTGCCGTGACCGAGGCCCGGCGCCAGGGACTCGACGTCTGGTTGCTGCCATCGCTCAGCTACACGAAGTCGAACGAGCACGCGTGGTCGAGCGGCACGATCTGGTTGTCGGCCTCGACGCTGCTCGCCGTGCTCGACGACCTGGGGCGCTGCATCGCGAAGACGCCGGCGTCGCGACTCGTGTTCTTCAACGGGCACGGCGGCAACAGCGCCCTGCTCAACGTCGCCAACCGTGAGCTCCGCCTCGCCCACGGCCTGAAGACGTTCCTCGCACACCCATCGGTCCCGGCCGATCAGGGAGGCGCGTCGCCGCCGTCGGAGCTGGGCATGGGCGTGCACGGCGGCACCGACGAGACGTCGATCATGCTCCACCTCCGACCCGACCTCGTCGACATGTCGCTCGCCGAGCGGCACGTTCCCGAGCACCTCGCGGAGAACCGGTACGTCCGCTTCGGCGGACGCGTCAGCTTCGGCTGGTTGTCGGACGACTTCGGGCCTGCGGGTCTCGTCGGCGACCCGACTGTCGCGACCGCGACGCTCGGCAAGCAGCTCTTCGAGGCGGCCGTCACTGCGTTCGTCGAGGCCCTGCACGAGATCGCCGCGTTCGAGTTCCGAGCCTGATCCGTGGCACGCGGTCCGATCGACCTGGCGGCACTGCGGATCGACGGCGCCCGCCTGTGGGCGAGGCTCGAGGCGCTCGGTGAGATCGGCGCAGTGCACGGACCGAACGGCGAGCGGGGCGTCGCCCGCCTGGCGCTGACCGACGAGGACCGCGCCGGGCGCGACCTCGTCGTGACGTGGATGCGCGACCTCGGCATGACGGTGTCGATCGACGGCATCGGCAACGTCGTTGCGACGCGTCCAGGCGACGATCCTGCCGCTGGCGCGGTGATGATCGGCTCGCACATCGACACCGTCGCCACCGGAGGCCGGTTCGACGGGAACCTCGGCGTGCTCGCCGGGCTCGAAGTGGTCGAGACGCTGGCGGCCCACGACGTGTGGCTCCCGCGGGCGATCCAAGTCGCGTTCTTCACCGACGAGGAGGGCGCCCGCTTCCCTCCGGACATGCTCGGCTCGCTCGTGTACGTCGGCGGACTCGGCGTCGAAGAAGCGCTCGACGCGGTGGCGTCCGACGGCACCCGGCTCGGCGACGAGCTCGGCCGGATCGGCTATGCCGGCCCGACGCCGTGCCCGGCTGCCGTGTTCCCGGACACCTTCGTCGAGCTCCACATCGAGCAGGGACCGGTGCTCGAGGACGAGGGGATCACGATCGGTGTCGTAACCGGGGTGCAGGGGATCTCGTGGAGCGAGTTCACCGTGACGGGACGGTCCGCGCACGCCGGCACGACGCCGATGCGGTTGCGCAGGGATCCGATGGTGGTTGCCGCGCGCGTCGTTGCCGAGGCGCGCACGGTCGCTGCTCGTGTGGGCGGCGCGCAGGTCGCGACCGTCGGCCGCATCGATGCGTTCCCGAACCTCACCAACGTCGTGCCCCAGCAGGTGCGGTTCACGCTCGACGTACGCAACACGGACGACTCGTTGCTCCGTGGCGTTGAAGCCGATCTCTTCGCCTTTGCCGAGCACGCTGCCGCGGACGAAGGCTGCACAATCGTCCGGCACGAGCTGGCGCGCTTCGAACCGGTCGACTTCGCGCCGGAGATGATCGACCTCGTCGAGCGCACCGCCGATCGGCTCGGCTTCTCGACGAGACGCATGGCCTCCGGCGCCGGACACGACGCCCAGATGCTGGCGCGCACGTGCCCGACGAGCATGATCTTCGTCCCGAGCGTGAACGGGCTCAGCCACAACATCGCCGAGCACACCGAGCTCTCCGACATCGAAGCGGGCGCCAACGTGCTGCTCCACGTCGTCGTCGCCCGCGCCTCGCGCTGACCACCCCGAGTCCTCAGGTTCGTCCGCCCGTCCGTCGTCCGCCCGTTCGCCGTCCGTCGTCGACCCGACGCTGGCAGAGTTTTCCACGACGTCGGTGCAGAACTCTGACGGGTTGGTGTTGCTGATCCGGTTGTTCGTCGTCGACCCGACGCTGGCAGGGTTGTGCACGACGCCCGTGCAGAACTCTGACGTGATGGTGTTGCGGCTCCCGTCGTTCGGTTCGGCCGCTGTGCTTGCTGGTCTGTCGATCAGCCGCTCAACGGCTCGACGAGTGCTCGAGCGGAGGGGCATCGCCGGGCGCGGTCGTCGAGGCCTCGTCGGGCGTGTGCGGCCTGAGCTCGGTGCGCAAGCGGTCGCCCTGACGGGACAGCAGCACGGCAACGACGATGATCAATGCTCCGGACACCAGGATCAGCAACGGTGCCCGTCCCTCACCGGGGAAGAAGCGGCTGATCGCCCAGGGAACGTTGAGCAGCAGACCGAGCGAGCCGAGCAGCGAGTAGAGCACGCGGCCTGGCAACGTGCCGATCCCCAGCAGCGTCAGCGCGGTGGCGAGCCCGAACAGCGTGGCGAAGCTCGGCCACTGGGCTCCAGTGAGCGCAGCACCACCGATCAGCCCGAGGCCGCCGACGATCTCGGCGACGATCGGTGCACGGAGGAGCCGTCGGGCACCGAGCGTCATCACGACACCCCCGATCGCCCAGGTCACGGAGCCGGTCAGTCCACCTGCCTCACGGGCGAAGTGGACGAGCGTGAGCGGAATGCCCTGCAACGCGCCCATCCCGGCCACGACGAGGAGCGCCGCTCGCTGCGAGAGGTCGACCGTCAGCTGCGGCAGCGCCGCCAGCAAGAGCAGGAGGCCGACGGTGGCAGTGACCAGGAGCAGGCCCGCGCCCATCCACTGCGACAACGCGACGTACGCGCCGACCATGATCGCGATCGTGCCGACGACGTGCGGGATGATCGGTCGCAGCGTGATGCCGCGCAGCCCGGCGGCGAGAACGGTGGCCGCCAGGATCCATGCGGTCAGACCAGCGCCGCCAGCGTTCGTCACCGCACCGACGAGCGCGCTGGCGCTGACGATGGCGGCGGCGAGGAAGAGCAGCTCTTGGATCGGACGGTCACGCCACCTCCAGAGCAGCACGTTCTCGAGGGCGATCGTGCCGGCACAGGCGGCGACGACGAACAACGGCGTGTCGATGTCCAGACCGTCGACCATGAGGACTCCCGTGAACACCGCGGCGGTGGCCGACGAGAGGGTCCAGAGGAACCAGCGCAGCCTCGCCAGAGCGGGGTCGATGTGCTCGTGGACGAGCGCGCCGGCTCCGAAGAGGGCGAGCGTCGTCGCGAGGCTGAGCGCCAGCCGGATCGATGGCGCCAGGTCCGGCCAGTAGTTCGCGACCAGGAGCGTCAGCCCGGTGAGGGCGAGCACGCCGCCGAGGTACCCGAGCGCTTCGGCGAACACCGGGGTCCGCCGTGGAGGAGCGGGGGCCTTCACGCGGCGGCCGGACGCGGGAGCCGCGGCGACCGAGCGCTCGTGGTCGAGGATGGCCACCGCCTGATCAGCTGAGAGCAGATCGGCGGCGACCCAACGATCGAGCGTGTCCGACAGTGCGGCCGAGTGACCGGGGTGCCGGATACCGATCACTGCGTCGGATGGGGCAACAGCGGGGGGTGGTGCGGCACCGTGGCGCGTGCGCTGCACTGCGAAGACGATCGCCGCGACGATGCCGGCGAGCACCAGTGGACCGAGGAGCGTCATGGCAGGGCTCCTTTCTTGCCTCTTGTCTCCTCAGCGTCCGCCCGGATGCCTTTCGGCGACAGGGTCGAACGCCCCTATGACGGGCGCCTGCGCTCGTGGATCGGTGACCGAGGTACGACCGGCTGTTGGGCGGCCGGAAGCAGCGGCGATCAGAGCGCGTTGGGGGAGAGGCGGCCGGCGGCCAGATCGTCCAGGTTGCCGAGCGTCGTCGCCGCGATCGCGTCGAGCGCCTCGTTCGTCAGGAACGCCTGGTGGGCGGTGATGAGCACGTTCGGGAACGTGAGCAAGCGGGCGAAGACGTCGTCACCGATGATCTCCGCCGATCGGTCCTCGAAGAACAGGTTCGCCTCCTCTTCGTAGACATCGAGGGCGACGGAGCCGATCCGTCCGCTCTTCAATCCCTCGATGACCGCCGGCGTGTCGACGAGCGCGCCGCGCCCGGTGTTCACGAGCATCACGCCCGGGCGCATGCGGGCGATCGTCTCGTGTGAGACCAGGTGATGCGTCTCGGACGTGAGCGGACAGTTGAGCGAGATGATGTGGCTTTGCTCCCAGAGCTCGTCAAGCTCGACGTAGCGCATGCCGAGCTCGACGACCTTCGGGTTGACGACCGGGTCGTAGGCGAGCACCTCGCAGCGGAAGTGCCACAGGAGCCGGGCGACGAGCGCGCCGATCCGCCCGGTGCCGACGACACCGACGGTCTTGCCGGCGAGATCGAAGCCGACGAGCCCGTCGAGCGCGAAGTTCGCCTCGCGCACGCGGTTGTACGCCTTGTGGATGTGCCGGTTGAGCCCGAGGATGAGCGCGATCGTGTGCTCTGCCACTGCGTTCGGCGAGTAGGCGGGCACGCGGACGACTTCGATGCCGAGCCGCTTCGCCGCGTCGAGGTCGACGTTGTTGAACCCGGCGCAGCGCAGCGCGACGTGGCGCACACCGGCCTCGGCGAGGGCAGTGAGCACCGCCTCGTCGGCGATGTCGTTGACGAAGATGCACACCGCGTCGCAGCCCTCGGCGAGCGGCACCGTGACGGGCCGGAGACGGTCCTCGAGCTCGATGATCTCGTGCTGTCCGCTGCCATTCGCCCGACGGAACGCGGCGGCATCGTACGGCTTCGTCGAGAACATCGCGACTCTCATGCCTTCAGCGTGCCAGGAACGCGACGCCCGCGTTCTCGGCGCGCAAGAACTCGTTCACGGCGGCGACGGTCTCGTCGAAGCGATCCCAGTAGAGCATGTGGCCGGAGTCGAGCGTCGTGACGGTGAGGTGCGGGTCGAGCATCGAGTGCAGCTCGGCGACGACGTCGGCCGATACGAAGTCGGCGCGCGCCGCGATGACGAGCAGCGTCGGCCGCGGCGAGGCGATCGGCGGGAGCGGGCGGCACAGCTCACCCCAGCCTGTGACCACGGCGGGCTTGTGGCACCGGAACCGGAAGCGGCCGTCGTCGCCCTCCACGAGATGCTCGGCGATGTCCTCGGCCACGGCCGCTTCGGTGCCGGGGAGCAGCCCCGCGGCCCGTGCCGCCGTTGCCTCTTCGACGGTCGCCCAGCCGGGATCGGCGATCGTCGCCAGCGCCTCGCGGCTGCCGCGTTCGCCGGGCAACGCCGGCGCCGGGTCGAGCAGGACGAGCCGGCGGACGCGCTCCGGGTGCAGCGCGAGGAGGTGCAGCGCGATCACACCGCCGTAGGAGTGGCCGACGACGTCGACCGCCTCCGGATCGCTGCCGGAACCGACGCCGGCGGCGTCGAGCGTGTCGATCAGGTCGATCACGTGCTGTTCGATCGACCACGGCGCGTCGTAGGTCGATCGACCGTGACCGCGCAGGTCGACGGCGATCGTTCGTCGCTCCGGCCACGCTTCTTCGGCAAGGCGACGGAACCGGCGCCCATGGGCCCTGACCCCGTGGACGGCCAGCAGTGGCGCGCCCGATCGATCACCGAGCTCGTGGACGTGGAGCACGCTCATGCGCGTGATCGTACGAGAGCTCGTGACGCGCAGAGGGCGCCGGCCGGAGCCGGCGCCCTCGTCACCGCGACGCGAGATCGGTCAGAAGCCGATGCTCGGGTCGATGAACTCGTTGGTCGCGATGTCCTCGGCCGTCAGGCCTTCCTTCGGGCTCTGACCGAGCGACTCGTAGACCGGGATGGCCTTCTCGATCAGCGCGTTGATCCGGTCGTAGTCGAAGTTGCCGACCGTGTCGTCCGGGCCGTTCGCGACCAGGCCGTCCGCCTTGATCGTCTCGACACCGAAGTCGGCGACGCCCTGGCTGTAGACCCAGCCGTTGTCGAACGTCTCGACCGCGTCGAGGATCAGTGCGTTGGTCCGTGCCGGATCAGCGAGGTAGTCGATGCTCGCCTGCTGGATCATCGGGACGAGGAGCTTGAAGCAGTCCGCGTACTCCGTGACGTTCTCCGGCCGCGTGGCGATCGACTCGGCGTAGTTCTCCCAACCGGCATCGTTGATGTACGCGTATGCGACGGGCTTCGCCCAGTCCGTGATCTCGTTCTCGTAGATGTACGGCTCTGCCGAGCCGAAGCCCTGCTGGGCCGACTTGCCCTGGTCGGCGACGAAGAGCGCCGGCGTGCCGTCGTACGAGCCGTCGACCTGGTCGGGCGACAGGATCCCCGACTGGGTGAAGTAGTCCATGTACGCAGCGCCACCGAAGTAGCGCACGAGGATGCCGGCCTCACCGATGTCCTCGATCGTCTTCACGTCGGGGTACGTCGCCGGGTCCCACATGATCATCTGCGGGTTCTTCTCGAAGCCGGACTCGATCGCGACGGTCGGGAACTCGGCCGAGTTCTGGATCGCCTCGTCCGTGTACACGTAGCCGAGGAGGATGTCCTCGTCCTGGTACAGCTGCGAGGTGACGGTCTGGAAGCCGATCGCCGGGCCGCCCGAGCGAACCTCGAACGTCACGCCTGTGTCGGTGCCATCTGACGTCACGAGCGGGCCGGACACGGAGACGGCGTCCTTGTCGATCGTGTAGTCCTCGCCGATCAGCTGGTATACGAAGCCGTGCTCGGCCTCCGGGTTCCAGTCGGTCAGCAGGGTGATCGTCTCCGGGCAGACGTCGGCAAGGCTGCCTTCGCCCCCGCCTGCTGCGGCGGTGGTGTCGGACCCGGCTTCGGTCGTCTCCGCTGCGGCTTCCGTGGTGTCGGCGGCAGCGGCCGTCGTCTCGGTGGCGGCGTCGGTGGACTGGACGTCGGTACCGGCGGAATCGTCGTCATCGCCGCCGCACGCGGCGAGCGCGAGAGCGCCGACCAACGAGATGGCGAGCAACGAGTGCCTGCGTCGGTGTTGCATGTGTGCTCCTTGTTCTTCAGGTGTTCACGCTGGGGTCGGGAGACCGTGGTGGCCTCGTGGGTGGGGGACCTTGGGGTGTGTCAGCCGGTCTTGCGCGTCGACTCGTGCCACCGGCCGACCACGATGTGGCTGAGCCAGCCGAAGAAGACGAACACCGTGATGCCGAGCAGCGCAGTGAGGATCAGCGCGCCGTAGGTGAGCGGGTAGTTGTTGCGCGAGCGATAGGTGTCCATCAGGATGCCGATGCCCTTGTTGCCGCGCTTGAAGAACAGCTCGCCGACTACGGCGCCGATCACGGACAACCCGGCGGAGATCCGGAAGCCGGTGAAGACCGCCGGCAGCGCAGCCGGCAGCTGCAGCTTGCGCAGCCGGGTCCAGCGCGACGCACCGCGCAGCGTGAACAGGTCGTGCTGCCCGCGCTCGGCCGACAGCAAGCCGAACAACGTGTTCGACACGATCGGGAACACGGCGATCAGGAAGCAGACGAACACGCGCGAGCCTCGCCCGAAGCCGAAGATCGAGCCGATGATCGGCACGAGTGCGAGGATCGGGATCGCCTGCACGGCGACGAGGTACGGCCAGACCGAGCGCTCGAGCCAGCTCGCCTGGGCCATGCAGATCGCGAGCGCCATGCCGACGACGATCGCGACGGCGAGACCCATCAGTGACACGATCGTCGTGTACAGGAGGCCGTCGAGCAGGTCGGCCAGGTTGCCCGAGTCGAGGAACGACTTGTCGATGACGCGGTGGGGTGCGGTGATGAGGAAGCGCGGCTTGTCCCACAGGTGCTCGAGCGCCCAGTAGTGCATCCAGTACCAGAAGCCGATGAAGCCGCCGAGTCCGAGGACCGGGGCGACGATGTCGCTCCACTTCCGCTTGGCGCGAGATGGTGGCGTCGGGGCGGTCGCCCCGAAGGACGGCTCGGACGATGCCAGGACTTCACTGGTCGAGCTCATGCGTGTGCACCCCGCAGCGCGTGCGACACCTCGCCGGAGAGCTCGGCGAACGCCGGGTCGAAGCGGAGATCTGGTGACCGGGGGTACGGGAACGGGACCTTGAAGTCACCCACGATCCGGCCGGGCCGTGCCGACATGACGAGCACGCGCGTCGACAGGAACACTGCTTCGGAGATCGAGTGGGTGATGAACAACGACGCGAACCCCTCGCGCTGGAACAGCGCGAGCAGCTCGTCGTTGAGCCGTTCGCGGGTGATCTCGTCGAGCGCGCCGAACGGCTCGTCGAACAGGAACACCGTGGGGTCGAGCACCAGCGAGCGGGCGAGTGAGGCACGCATCTTCATGCCACCCGACAGCTGCTTCGGGTACTTCTTCTCGAAGCCGTGCAGCCCGACGAGGTTGATCGTCTCCGCCGCGCGGAGCCGCCGCGCCGCCTTGCCCATGCCGTCGAGCTCGGCGAGCAGTTCGATGTTGCCGACCACGGTCCGCCATTGCAGGAGCGTCGGATCCTGGAACACGTAGCCGACGCTCTTGCGGTCGACGTCGACCGATCCGCTGGTCGGCGCGGTGAGCCCCGACGCGATCCGGAGCAGCGTGGACTTGCCACAGCCGGACGGACCGACGACGGTCACGAACTCACCCTTGCGGACCTCGAAATCCGTCTCTCGGAGCGCGTGCGTGCCGTCCGGGAACGTCATGCTGATGCCGTTGAAACGCAGTGCTGGAGCGGGATCGCTCATGTCGTCAACCGTAGGTCTTCCTGCCGCGGGCCGGTGTATCGATACGTCGCTGGTGGAGGCCGCGTTCAATGCATCACCATCCCGCCGCACACGTTGAGTGCGTCGCCGGTGAGGTAGTCGCCGTCGCTGGAGGCGAGGAAGAGCGCCGCGTTCGCGACGTCCTGCGGTTGAGCGAGCCGCCCGAGGGGCGATTTGGCACTCCACTCCGCGACCTTCTCGGGTGTTCGAGTGCCCGCGCCCATCTCGGTGAGAACATAGCCAGGGCAGATGCAGTTGACCGTGATTCCGTGCTCGCCGAGCTCCATCGCGGCAACCCGCGTGAGCGAGATCACCGCTGCCTTCGACGCGGCGTAGTGCGACTGGTTCGGCGACCCGACCTTGCCGCCCATGCTGGCCATGTTGACGATCTTGCCGCCCGATGCTGCGGCGATCATCGATCGCGCAGCCACCTGCGAGGTGACCAGCATCGAGCGGACGTTGACGACGAACATCTCGTCCCACTCGTCGGCGCTGATGTCGAGGAAGCTCGTGAAGCGGAGCATGCCGGCGTTGTTCACGAGCACGTCGATGCCGCCGAGGTCGGCGATCGCGGCATCCATCGTGGTGCGCGTGGCGTCGGCGTCCCGGAGATCGACGACGTAGGGGCTGGCGCCGATCGACGCTGCAGTGGCCGCCACCTCGTCGGCGAGCACGTCGATCAGCGCGAGCGATGCGCCCTCACGGATGAACGTGGTCGCGATCGCCGCCCCGATGCCCCTGGCACCGCCCGTGACGATCGCCCTCCGCCCGTCGAGCCGGCTGCTCACCTCGACGCCGCCCCGCCGGCGCGGGGACGTGCCGGCCACATCGCACGCGCCGGACGCGCCGCGAGGACCGTGTGTTGGAGCTCCCACGACGCCGACATCATCCCCCGATGAAGCTACGAGACCCAGCGGTCCGGATCGTGACCGCAATGTTTACAGATTGTTTCCGTCGCTCCGTACGTGACGGTGCCCGGTACGTGGCGTCAACAGGTGCGTGGCGTCACCCGAGGGCGACGGCCGCCGGCTGCGGCGCTGCGCCGGCCGGCACGTGCGAGACGAGCTCACCGTTCCGAAACGTGAGCCGCGCGCCGGGCTGCGTGGCGATCGCCTCTCTGATCGTGGCCGCGGGGATCGCCACCAGATCGGCGGGAGCACCGGGCTCGACGCGCGACGGTGCGGCCCCGACGGCGCGTCGGGCGTGCGACGTGACCGAGGCGAGGGCGTCGTGCGGCAGCAGGTGACCGGCGAGGACCATCAGCGCGGCAGTCTCGAGCGGGTCACCCTTGCCCATCGGGTTGAACGGATCCTGCAGGTTGTCGGCCCCAGCGGCAACGTCGACCCCCGCGGTGCGCAACGCGCCGAGCGCAGTCAGCCCGCGCGGCATCGCCACCGGGTGATCGTGTCCGAGGAGGAAGAGGTTGGTGTGGGGGAGCGCGACCACGCTGATGCCCGCTGCCGCGACGGCATCGGCGACGCGACGCTGGACGGACAGCGGCTGGACGCCGAGGCTCACGCAGTGGCTCGCGGTGACCGCGTGTGGGAAGCCGGTCGACCGCACCCGGAGGGCGAGGTCTTCGAGGGAGAGCGCGGTCGGGTCGAGCGTCTCGTCGGTGTGCAGGTCGAGCGGGAGCCCGGCGTCGGCGGCGAGCGAGAGGAACGTCGCGTTCGCCTCGATCGGGTCGTCGTCGAGGTGCGGGCAGCCGCCGACGAGGTCGACACCGGCAGCGATCGCGTCGCGCAACAGCGCCCGTGAGCTTGCGCCGGCGGCGCCTGTGATCGGCCACGATGTCAGAGCGACGATCTGCACGTCGAGGAGATGCCGGACCCGTTCGCGCACCCGGACGAGCGCTTCGACCGAACGCAGCCCGTTGTCGAGCGTGACGTCGGCGTGGCTGCGGATCACGGTGACGCCGTTGGCCGCCATCAGCCGTACCGCCCGCTCGGCCCGTTCCGCGATGTCGTCGACCGTGAGGAGGTGGCGGTTGCGCTGCATCGCAAGGATCGCGCCCATCAGATCGCCCGTGGGGTTCTCGATCCGCTCCGCGAGGAACGCCTTGTCGAGGTGGGCGTGCGGTTCGACGAACGACGGCAGCAGCAGGTGTCCGGTGAGATCGAGCACCATCTCACCGGCCTGCACGGCGAGGGACGGGGCGACAGCGTCGATCGTGGTGAGGCAGATGCGCACGTCCGCGGCCGTGCCGTCGGCGAGCGTCACTGACCGGAGCAGCATCGAGCTAGACCTCCAGATCCTTGCGGAGCCGGGTGAGCTCCGCGAGCCAGGGCGCGGACGACGCGTCGCTCGGCATCCGCCAGTCGCCTCGCGGTGACAGCGCGACCGACCCGACCTTCGGTCCGTCGGGCATCGACGACCGCTTGAACTGCTGGGAGACGAATCGCCGCCAGAACACTTCGAGCCAACCGACGATCACGTCGTCCGCGTACACGCCGTCGAAGGCAGCGCGGGCGAGGGCGAACACCTTCGCCGGGCGGGCACCGCTGCGGATGCAGTGGTACAGGAAGAAGTCGTGCAGCTCGTACGGGCCGACCGACTCCTCGGTCTTCTGCTCGAGCGCGCCCTCGGCGGACAGCGGCAGCAGCTCCGGCGTGATCGGGGTGTCCACGACGTCGTGGAGGAGCTCACGCACCTCGCCGCCGAAACGCTCGTCGCCCGCCCAGGTGACGAGGTGGCGGACGAGCGTCTTCGGCACGCCGGCGTTCACGTGGTACATCGACATGTGGTCGCCGTTGAACGTCATCCACCCGAGCGCTGCCTCAGAGAGGTCGCCGGTGCCGACGACGAGCCCGCCGACCTGGTTGGCGACGTCCATCAAGATCTGGGTGCGCTCGCGGGCCTGGGCGTTCTCGTACGTGACGTCGTGCTGCGACTCGTCGTGGTCGATGTCGGCGAAGTGCGAACGCACCGCGGGCGCGATCGGGATCTCGCGCACCGTGACACCGAGCGCGGCCATGAGCCCGTGGGCGTTGTCGCGAGTGCGCGAGGACGTGCCGAAGCCGGGCATCGTGATCGCGACGATGCCGCTGTGGTCGAGCCCGACAGCGTCGAACGCCTGCACGGTGACCAGCAGCGCGAGCGTGCTGTCGAGGCCGCCGGAGATGCCGATCACGACGTGCCGCGAGCCGGTGTGGAGCAGTCGCTTGGCCAGGCCCGTCGATTGGATCGCGAACACCTCCTCGCAGTGGTGGCTCCGGCGAGCGAGATCATCCGGGACGAACGGCAGGCGGTCGACCGGCCACAGCAGTTCGGTGGCCGGACGGGTCAGGTCGACCGCGCCGGCCGGCGCGGCGGGCACCGGGATCATGCGGGTCTCACGTCCGCGGTCGGCTGCGAAGCTCGAGTTGTTCAGGCGCTCGTGCTCGAGCCGCTTGACGTCGACGTCGGTGATCGTGCGCTGCGTCGCGAACTCGAAGCGGCGCGTCGAGCCCCGCTCGGTGCCGTTCTCGCAGATCAGCGAGTGGCCGCCGTAGACGACGTCCATCGTGCTCTCTCCCGGACCGGCTCCGGCGTAGCAGTACACCGCGAGGCTGCGTGCCGATTGCTGGCGGACGAGCTCGGTGCGGTACTCCGCCTTGCCGAGGAGCTCGGGGCTCGCGGAGGGGTTGGCAATGATGTTCGCACCGGCGAGGGCAAGCCGCCCGCTCGGCGGTTCGACGGCCCACAGGTCCTCGCAGATCTCGACTGCGACCACAGCTCCGGCTCGGCCGGGCAGCGCGAACAGCAGATCGGTCCCGAACGGGACCTCGGCGTCTCCGACGCGCACCGCCGCGGGCTCGTCCTCGGTCGCCCGGACGAACCAGCGGTCCTCGTAGAACTCGCTCCGGTTGGGCAGGTGCTGCTTCGGCACGATCCCGACGACCACGCCGGACGCGACGAGGGCAGCGGCGTTGTAGCACCGGCCGCGATGGACGAAGGGGAGACCGATCACGGCAGCGACGCCCGTTGCCGCGGTGGTGGCGGCGATCGTTGCCAACCCGTCGAACGCCGCGTCGAAGAGGCTCGGCTGACGGAACAGCTCGCCGCACGAGTAGCCCGTCAGACAGAGCTCGGGGAACACCGCCAGCTCGACCGACTCGTCCGCCAACGAGAGGATCTCGGCGCAGATGGCTTCGGCGTTGAACGCGACGTCGGCGACCCGGTTGGCCGGGGACACGGCAGCAACCCGGACGAAGCCCAACGCGTCACGAGCGAGGAGATCATCCACCACCGGCATGCTACGCGGGCGCGGTCAGAGACCGGCGGCCGCGCCGATGCGAGCTCGGGGGTCCGCAGCTCCGGCGAGGAGACCGGACGGCTCGACGGTGATCACATGCGCATGACCGAATGCCGAGTCGAACGGTGGCGTCCGCTCTGCCTGGTGCCCACGGGCGTGCAGGGCGTCGACCCACGTCGCGGGAGCGTTGCCTTCGACTTGCACGACGGCGCCGCTCGGTGCGGTCCACGTGTCGAACCCTGTCACCGGCCCGCGGAGCACCCATCGGCCGGCGCCGATCACCGCTGCCGGCGACTGGCCGCTGGCCAGCAGACGGGCGAGGAGCTGCAGCAGGATCTGTGGCTGACCGTCGCCGCCCATCGTGCCGATCGTCGCCGCCAACGAGCCATCGAGGCGGGTGACGAGCGCCGGCGAGAGCGTGTGCGGTGGACGGCGGCCAGGCGCGATCTCTGCCGGGTGGCCGGCTTCGACCGAGAATCCCAGGCCGCGGTTGTGGAGGTTGATCCCGGTGCCCGGCTCGACGAGCCAGCTGCCGAAGCCGGACGCATTGGACTGGATCAGCGAGACGCCCATCCGATTCCGGTCGACGACACAGAGATAGGTGGTGTCACCGTCCTGGTACGAACGGATCGGCCGGCGCTGCGTCCGCTCGGGATCGATGCGCGCACGGCGCGCGGCGAGGCGCTCGGGATCGAGCAGGGCCGCACCGGATGCGCCCTCGTGCAGCACCGCCGGGCGGTCGTAGCCCGCTTCGATCGCGGCTTCGATCAGGAGGTGCGCCCACGACGGGTCGTCGGTGTCCTCCGGCAACGGGAGACCGGCGGCGATCGCCGCCCCGGCGAGCGTGAGGTAGCCCTGCGACCCGGGTGGGATCGTCCAGACGCGGTGGCCCCATGCATCGATGCCGAGCGGCGCGACCCAATCCGCCTGGGTGCGGGCGAGGTCGTCGGCGCTGAAGACGCCGTTGCCGAGAGCGAGCAGGCCCTCCCCGAACTCGCCCTCGTAGAAGCCGGCGCGCCCCGTCGCAGCGATGGTCCGCAACGTCCGCCCTGCGCCGGGCCGCCGCGTCGGCGCACCGGGCGCGCGAGCCTGGCCGAGGAGCTCCGAGAAGCTGTCGCGTGCGCGCGCGTCGAGACCTGCCAGCGAGCCGACGAGCAGCGGCGAGGCCGGGAAGCCGTCCTCCGCGAGCCGGATCGCCGGCGCCAGGATCGTCGCGAGGTCGAGCGAGCCGTAGCGGTCGTGCAACGACGTCCAACCGTCGACGCAGCCCGGAACGGTGACCGCTCGCGGATCGTGGCGGAACGGCATGTCGACGCGACCTTCGGCCCGCAGTTCCTCGGAGGAGACGCCGCTCCCTGCGCGACCGGAGGCGTTGAGCACCGTCGGTGGGCCGGCATCCGGGCCATGGACGAGCGCGAACAGATCGCCGCCCATGCCGCAGAGGTGCGGGCAGGTCACCGCGATCGCGGCGTTCGTCGCGATCGCCGCGTCCACGGCGTTGCCGCCGGCGGCCAGGATCGCCATGCCCGCCTGGGTGGCGAGCTGGTCGGCGGAGCAGATCATCGCGCCGGGCGCCCGGACGGTCGAGAAGGGGGTCAGCAACGGCATGTCGCCACCGTACGTGCTCGCCGCGGCCGTGGGCGGGGGAGGATCGGCTACAACGGCGGCATGCGTCGCACCATCGCCGTCCCCTCCGGGTTGACGATCGGCGCGGCTGCGGTCCTGCTCGGCACGTTCCTGCCCTGGTGGCGCAGCGGAACGCGCGACCGCACGAGCTACCAGCTGCTCGGGCTGATCGATCGGCTCGAGTTCGCGCCCGACGGTCCGGCGGCGACCGCGGTCCGCTGGTGGCCGACCGTGCCGATCCTGCTCGTCGTCGCTGTCCTCGCCGTGTGGTGGCAGCGTTGGCTCGTCGCCTCGCTCGTCGCCTCGATCGGCGCCGTGTACGCGCTCACGTTCGCGATCGTGATCCGGGCGGCACCCGGTCGTGCGCTCGTCGGCACGGTCGTGACCATCGTCGGTGCCGTCGTGCTGCTCGTCGCCGCGCTGTCGACCGCGTGGCGCGCGGCGTCGTGAGCGAAACGATCCTCGACGAGCTGCGCGCGGTCGTCGGCGACGACCACGTCATCATCGACCCCGAGATCACGGCGTCGTACGAGCGCGACTGGACCGGGCGCTACCACGGCGAGTCGGCGGCAGTGGTCCGCCCCGGATCGACGGCGGAGATCGCCGGGATCGTGCGCGTCTGCCACGAGCACCGCGTCGCGGTCGTCCCGCAGGGCGGCAACACCGGTCTCGTCGGCGGATCGGTGCCTGCGGCCGGGCAGGTCGTGCTGAGCACGCAGCGCGCCGTGGGCATCCGAGAGATCGACCTGGAGGCAGGCCAGGCGACCGTCGAGGCCGGCGTCACCCTGTCCGCACTGGGAACGGCGTTGCACACGACCGGGTGGGAGTTCGGCGTCGACCTGGCCGCCCGCGACACGGCCACGATCGGCGGCATGGTGGCGACGAACGCGGGCGGGATCCGTGTGCTGCGCTACGGCTCGATGCGGGCGAACGTCGTCGGCATCGAGGCCGTGCTCGGCGACGGATCGATCGTCGGTCGGCTCGGTGGGTTGTTGAAGGACAACACGGGCTACGACCTCGCCGGCCTGCTGTGCGGGAGCGAGGGGACGCTCGGGATCGTCACGGCCGCACGACTCCGCCTCGTGCCCGCGTGGCCGGACCGCCTGACCGTGTGGATCCGCTGCAGCGGTTGGGCGGATGCCCAGCAGTTGGCGAGCGCGCTGCGCCGTGAGATCGACGGCCTGGACGGACTCGAGGCGGTCGACGCCGCTGGCCTCGCGCTCGCCGGCGAGGTGCTCGGCCTCGAGGATCCGCTCGGCGCGCTGGAGCCGGATTCGGTCGGCCTGCTCGTCGCCTGGGCGGGCCGGGGTGGACCTGACGCACGGCTCGCCGAGCTCGTCGGTGATCGCCGGCATGCCGTCGCCGAGGACCCGACGGGCGCGGCGCGGCTCTGGGCGATGCGCGAGCGGCAGGCCGAGGCGATCGCACTGATCGGCATCCCGCACAAGCTCGACGTGACGCTGCCCGTCGCCCGGCTCGCCGAGTTCGCCACGGCGGTGCGCTCAGCGGTGGCAACCAGCGCTCCGGAGGCGCGGCTGTTCCTCTTCGGGCACCTCGGCGACGGCAACCTCCACGTCAACGTCGTCGGCCCTGATCCCGACGACCCGATGATCGACGAGCTCGTGCTGCGACTCGTGGCCGGCATGGACGGCTCGATCAGCGCGGAGCACGGCGTCGGGCGGACGAAGGCGAGATGGCTCCACCTGTGCAGGAGTCCCGCGGAGCTCGCCGCCTTCAGGGCGCTGAAGCTGGCCCTCGACCCGCGCGGCATCCTCAACCCCGGCGTCCTCCTGACGCCCTGACCCGGTCGCTGGGGCGAGTGCAGCGAAGCTGCGCGGCCCCGGGCGACCCGTCCATGCCAGCGAAGCCGGCAGAGTTCTGCACGAGAGCGGTGCAGAACGCTGACCACGTCGCTGGTCATGATCCCGTCGCCACGACGGCCGTCGACCCCGGCGACCTCGTCACGAACCCCGACGATCCCACGAAGCCGTCGGAGTTCTGCACGAGAGCGGTGCAGAACGCTGACAACCTCGCTCGTCCAACCTCGCTCGTCGAGCCTCGCTCGTGACAACGTCGCTCGTCAGGCCCACTCGCCGCGCTGGGACATCACCTGCTTCAGCACTGCCGGGCGGTCCGTCATGATCCCGTCGACGTGGAGCTCGAGCAGGCGGAGCATCTCCGCCGGCTCGTCGATCGTCCACACGTGGACATCGATGCCGTGGCGATGGGCGAGCGCCACCGTGCGCCGCGTCACGACCGGCACGATGCCCTGGCGCACCGGCACCTGGGCGACGAGCGCGGCGCTCGACGGCAGCCCGACGCGCCAGCGGACGACCTCGAGCGGGCTCATCGAGCTGCACAGGCCGGGTCCGAGCGCCGACCGGAGCCGCACGAGCCGATGGTGCTTGAACGACCCGACGCACACCCGGTCGAGCGAGTTCGTCCGCTGCAACGACGCGATCAACGGTTCGACGGCGGCGTCGGTCTTGCAGTCGACGTTGACGCGGCACTCGGGGAACGCAGCGAGCAGGTCCTCGAACAACGGGATCGGCTCTTTGCCGTCGACCCTGGCCGTGGCGACTTCGCTCCACGGGAGCATGCTGATGTGACCGGGCCGCCCGCACGTCCGCGACAGGTCGTCGTCGTGGAACGCGACGAGCACACCGTCGCTCGTCACCTGCACATCGGTCTCGACGTAGCGGTATCCGAGCGCGATCGCTCCGGCGAACGCCGGCATCGTGTTCTCCGGCCAGTCGCCGGCTCCACCACGGTGGGCGAACGGGATCGGTCCGGGGTGGTCCAGGAAGGGATGACGCGCCGGACGATCGAAGGGCATCGCGGAAGTATCGTCGCTGGCATGGCTGATCAACGTCCACTCCCGCTGGCCGGCGAGCGGTTCACGACATCCGAGTCCATCACCGTCACCTCGCCGTACAACGGTGCCGTGATCGGGGAGGTGCCGCTGTGCACCCCTGCCGATGTCGACCGCGCCGTCGCAGCTGCGCTCGCAGCGCATCGCGCCGGCGCCCTACCGCTCTGGCAGCGCGCCGCGATCCTCGACCGCGCCGCCGAGCTGTTGACCGCCCGCAAGGAGGACTTCGCTCGCATCATCGCTGCCGAAGCGGCGAAGCCGATCAAAACCGCTCGTGTCGAAGCCGACCGCGCCGCCGGCACGTTCCGCTTCGCCGCCGCCGAGGCGCGCAAGCTCTCCGGCGAGATGATCCCGCTCGATGCGCTGAGCGGCGGCGAGACGAAGATCGGTTTCACGCTGCGGGTGCCGATCGGCGTCGTGGGTGCGATTGCACCGTTCAACTTCCCGCTGAACCTCGTCGCCCACAAGCTCGCACCGGCCATCGCTGCGGGCTGCCCGGTCGTGCTCAAGCCGGCATCGCAGACGCCGTTCAGCTCGATCGCGCTGGCCGAACTGCTCATCGACGAGTGCGGGCTCCCCGCCGATCAGCTCCACCTCGTCACGGGTGGCGGCAGCTCGGTCGGCAACGCGATCGTCGACCACCCCGACGTCGCGCTCATCACCTTCACGGGATCACCCGAGGTCGGCTGGTCGATCCGTGCCCGCGCACCGCGCAAGCGCGTCGGGCTCGAGCTCGGCAACAACGCCCCGGTGATCATCGAGCCGGACGGCGATTGGGCCACGGCAGCGGCGAAGATCAAGATCGCCGGGTTCTCGCACGCGGGCCAGTCGTGCATCTCGACGCAGCGGATCTTCGTGCACCGCTCGATTGCCGAGCAGTTCACCGCGGCGCTGGTCGAGCACGTAGGCAGCCTCGTGCTCGGCGACCCGATGGACGATGCCACCGACGTCTCGGCGCTGATCTCGAAGGGGGAGCGCGAGCGTGTGACCGACTGGATCGACGAGGCCCGGGCCGGAGGCGCTGAGGTGGTCGCCGGCGGCACGCTCTCGGCCGACGGGGTGCTGCAGCCGACCGTGCTCACGAACGTGCGCCATGACATGAAAGTGTGCGCGAAAGAGGTGTTCGGCCCCGTCGTCGGCATCGCCACCTATGACGACGTGGACGAGGCGCTCCGCCTCGCCAACGACTCCGAGTACGGGTTGCAGGCGGGGATCTTCACGAGCAACATCGCCACTGCACTGAAGGCGATCCGCACCCTCGACTTCGGCGGCGTGCTCGTCAACGAGGTGCCGACGTGGCGGGCGGACCAACAGCCGTACGGCGGCCTGCGCGACAGCGGCAACACGCGCGAGGGCCCGGCGTACTCGATCAAGGAGATGACCGAGATCCGCATGGTCGCGATCAACGGATGAGCCCCGACACGACATCACTCCGCTGGGGCGTGCTGGGCGCCTCCTCCCGCATCTACCGCCGCGCGATCCTCCCGCCGATCGAGGCCAGCACCCGCCACGAGCTCGTCGCCGAGGCGAGCCGCGATCGCGACGGCTCCGACAGGCCCTACGGCGAGCTGCTCGCACGGCCGGACGTCGAGGCGGTCTACATCCCACTGCCCAACGATGGGCACAAGCGCTGGATCCTCGCCGCACTCGATGCCGGCAAGCACGTGTTGTGCGAGAAGCCGCTCACGATGTCGCCGGCGGACACCGACGAGGTCTTCGAGGCTGCCGCCGCGAGTGGCTTGACCCTCGTCGAGGCGTACATGTGGCCGCACCATCCCCGCAACCGTCTCGTGCTCCACCTCGCGAGGGAGGAGCTCGGCGAGCTGCGGTTCTCACACGGCGCGTTCTCGTTCGATCTCGACCGGTCCGGCGACCACCGGGTCGACGCTCGTGGTGGTGGCGCCCTTTTCGACGTCGGCATCTACTGCCTCGGCCCAGCGGTGCTCCTCGCGCCGCGCGAGCCCGTCCGCGCAGCGGCGAGCGCGGTGCGCAACGAGGTCGGCATCGACGTGTCGATGTCCGGCTGGCTCGATCTCGGCGAGGGGTTCACGGCGACGGCCGAGGTGTCGTTCGAGTCCGTCGAACGGCGCTCGCTCGACCTCGTCGGCACGCGGGGTGCGATCCGCATCCCGTCCGGTTCGGCGCCGGGCCCGATCGACGCGAGCGACGTCACGCTCGAGCGCTTGAACAACGAGGTCAGCGAGTACCCCGCGGCGGGCGCCGACGGCTATGCCGAGATGCTGGAGCAGTTCGCCAACGTGGTGAAGGTCGGCGTGACACCGCGCTGGGGTGCGGAGGAGAGCCGCCGCCTCGCCCGCTGGCTCGATGCCCTCCACACCGCAGCTCGTTGATCGAGACGCAGCGGTCAGGTCGGCTGCCGGGCGAGGCGTTGTAGGAAGCGCAGGGCGGCTTGCCCTGACTCGCTGCGCCAGAGGGTCACGACATCGATCGGGCCACCACCGCTGCGAATCTGTTCGGAGTGCGCTGCGACGAGCTGCTCGATGTGGTCGCGTTGGCGGTCGAGCATGTCGGTCAGGTCGATCTGGCAGATGTCGGCGATGATCAGCTTGAGGAGCAGCTCGCTGCGCAGGTCGCGAAGGTGCGTGACGGGAGTGTCGAGCCACTTGCGGAGCTGTGCCCGACCGCGTCGGGTGGCGGCGAGAATGGTGCGGTTGCCGCCAGCGATGCCGGGTTCCTCACCGATCGCGTGGATGTAGCCGCGGTTCGCCAGCTGCTCGAGGCTGCGGTAGGTGAGCGGACGTGACAGGGACCAGACGCGGCCGACGTCGCCGGACGGTTTCAGCCGGGCAGCGATCGCGAAGCCGTGCGCTGGTGCCCGGTAGAGGATGCCGAGGCACGCCCATTCTCCGAGAAGGAGCTCGCCGTCGCCGGTTCTGCTCACACCGACCATGGTTGCAGCTCGGCGTCGTGCGGCTGGGCGACTCGAATGAGCCGAGGCCGAGCCCGCTTCGTCGACGTGGAGGTCATGTCCGTGTCACGTCCGTGTCATGCGGGATAGGCCTCGATGTCGGTGGCCTTGACGGCAGCGTGGATCTCGTCGCCGGGCCTGATGCCGAGCGATTCGAGTGCCGCGGTCGTGATCTCGGCGGTGAGGGTGACCGGGCCCTCGATGCTCACGCGAACACGGTCGCCGAGCCGATCGATGTCGCCGACGATGCCGGTCCACTGGTTGCGCACGCTCGAACCGGTCGGAGCGAGGCGCGACAAGGTGATGGCCTGGGGTCGGATGACGGCGAACGACGGTCCGGATCGAGCGTCGGCGATGACGACGTGGACGCCGGTGTCGGTGATGAGTGCGCCGTCCGCGACGGTGCCGATGACGAGGTTGGTTCCGACGAGGTCAGCCACGTAACGGGAGCGGGGGTGAGCAGTGACCTCGCTGATCGTGCCCACCTGGGCGATCCGTCCGGCATCCAGGATCGCGACGCGATCCGCGAGCACGTAGGCGTCGACCGGGTCGTGGGTGACGAGAACACGCATGCCGTCGAACGATTCGAGGTATCTGCGGAGATCACGGCGGACTGTGCCGCGGGTGCCGGCGTCGAGCGCGGCGAGAGGTTCGTCGAGCAGCAGCAGCCGTGGATCTGTCGCGAGTGCGCGAGCAAGCGCGACGCGTTGTGCCTGGCCGCCCGACAAGGCTCGGGGCCGGTGCGTGACGTGGCCGTCGAGCCCGACGCGCTCCAACCAACCGCGGGCGAGCCGGCGCGCTTCGGACTTGTGCGCGCCGCGGGCGCGGAGGCCGAACGCAACGTTCTCCAGCGCACTGAGGTGGGCGAAGAGCAGGTAGTCCTGGAAGACGACACCGATCGGGCGCTGATCCGCGGGGACGAACACACCGCCCTCCGGATCATCGAGCACGACGTCGTCGATCGTGATCCGCCCCTCGTCGATCGGGAGGAGGCCGGCGAGCGCGCGCAGCAGCGTGGTCTTGCCGGACCCGTTGGGGCCGAGGATGGCGACGACCTCGCCGGGCTTCACGCTGAGCTGGACGTCGAGGTTGAAGGTGCCGAGGTGCACCCTGATGTCGGCGTCGACGCTCATCGAGCTCCAGTGGTGGCAGACCCGCCGAGCCAGCGGTCGCGCAGCCCCACGAGGACGGCGAACGACACCGCGATCAGGAGCAGGCTGAGGATCAACGCCTCTTGGGGGTTGGTCTCGAGGGCGAGGTACGTGGCGAGTGGCATCGTCTGGGTGGTGCCGGGGAAGTTGCCGGCGAACGTGATCGTCGCACCGAACTCGCCGAGCGCGCGTGCCCACGCGAGCACGGCGCCGGCGATGAGGGCCGGCCGGACCGTGGGCAGGGTGACGCGACGGAACACGTACCAACGACTGCCCCCGAGTGTGCGCGCGGCGTCCTCGTAGCGCCGATCGAGCTGACGCAGCGCGGCTTCGACGGTGAGCACGAGGAACGGCATCGCCACGAACGTCTGGGCAACGACGACTCCCCACGTCGTGAACGGCAGCTGGAAGTCGAACCACCGGTCGAGGTACTGGCCGAACAGGCCACGTCGCCCGAACGAGAAGAACAGCGCGACACCACCGACGACCGGCGGGAGCACCATCGACAGGGTGCACAGGGCTCGTACGACGCCGCGGCCCGGGAAGTCGACCCGGGCGAGGAGCCAGGCCAACGGCACGCCAAACAGCGTGGCGAGCGCGGTGGCGCACAGCGAGGTCCTGATCGAGAGCCACAGGGCCGTGCGCACGCTGTCCTCGTTGAGCACATCCCAGGCGTTGCTCCATGGCGCCCTCCACAGCAGGCCGAGGAACGGCAGGGTGAAGAACGCGATCGCGATGACGGCGATCGCGAGTGCGGGGAGCGGCAAGCGCTCCTTCCCGGCTTTGCGGGGAACGGGTCGCTGCTGCGCCGCATTGGACGCCACGGCCGCTCGGATCATGGCGCAGCGAACCCGTAGCCGGCGAGGATCTTCTGACCAGCTTCGCTGAGCACGAAGTCGACGAACGCCTGGCCGCCGTCGGGGTTGGGAGATTCGGCGGTGACCACCAGCGGGTAGGTGGCGACCACGTTGATGTCGTCGGGGATGTCGACACCTCCGGCCTGATCGCCCGCCGCGATGACGTCGGTGCTGTAGACGATGCCGGCGTCGGCCTCTCCGAGCGTGACCTTCGTGACGATGCCCTTCACGTTCTCCTCGAGCGACGCAGGCGTCACGGTGACACCAGCGTTCTCGAGCACCGAGGCGGCGTAGCGCCCGATCGGCACCTCCGGCGCGCAGGTCACGTAGATCACGTCCGGCTCGGCGAGATCGGCGACCCCGGTGATGCCCTTCGGGTTGCCCGGCTCGACGATGATCTGCAACGAGTTCGTCGCGAACACTCGTGCGTCGCCTGCGCTACCACCCGCATCGACGAGCTTCGCCATGTTGGCCTGGTCGGCGGAGGCGTAGACATCGGCCGGTGCGCCTTCGTTGATCTGTGTCACCAGATCGGATGACGACGCGAAGTTCAGCACCACCGTCGCATCCGGATGTTCGGTCATGAAGGCGTCACCGATCTCCGTGTACGCCGCGGACAGCGACGCGGCCGCGAACACCGTCACGTTGCCGGACACTGCCTGGTCAGGGACCGCCGCCGTGGCCGCGTCGGTGGCGGCAGGTGCCACTGTGTCGTTCGGTTCGGAGTCGTCGTCCGCTCCGCACGACGCACCCAAGAGGCCGAAGACAGCGATGGCCGAGATCAGATGTCGACATGATCTACGCACGACCCCGCAGCTTAGTCACCACTTCACTATGGTTAGTCATTCGCTGACCATCGCATCCCCGTCGACTGGGGTGGTTCGACCGAGATTGCGAGGGAGCGGGGTACCGTTGGCCGTCACGCCGGTTGACCACATCTCCGAGGAGCGCACATGAGCCGGGACGTCAGTTGGGGCGACGTGCAACGTGGCATCGACGCGTACGGCAACCGGGCCGCGACCCTCGTCACCGTGAATGCAGCGAATGCACCACACGTCGTGTCGGCACTTGTAGCCGTTCGGGGCGAGCGGCTCGTCGTCGACGTCGGAGCCCGTACGCGCGCCAACCTTCGCGAGCACCCGAACCTCACCCTGATGTGGAACCCGAACGAGGACGGCAAGTACCAGCTGATCCTCGACGGCGTTGCTGAGGCGATCGGCGATCCCGACGATCGTGACGTGAGCACGGTCTCGATCTCGGTCTCGTCCGGCATCCTGCACCGGCTCGCGGGACTCGCCCCTGAGGGCCCGTCGTGCATCGCCCTCTCCGAGGCGACTTGACGGACTCCCTGGCCGCGGCCGTTGCGGCGAGTCAGATCTGACGACCGGTTGCCGCCCAGTACTCGTCCTTCAGCAGCCGCTTGTAGAGCTTGCCCGTGGGATGGCGGGGCAGCTCCTCACGGAAGTCGATCGAACGCGGGCACTTCACGTCGGCGAGCTCGGAGCGGCAGAACGCGATCAGCTCCTGCTCGAGTGCCTTCGCCGCGGCGGCGTCGGCCGGCATCTCGGCCGGGTGCACGACGGCCTTGACCTCTTCGCCGAAGTCCTCGTTGGGGACACCGAACACGGCGACGTCGATCACCTTCGGGTGCGTGACGAGGACGTTCTCGGCCTCCTGGGGGTAGATGTTCACCCCGCCCGAGATGATCATGTAGGCCTTGCGATCGGTGAGGTAGAGGAAGTTGTCCTTGTCGAGGTACCCGACGTCGCCGAGCGTCGACCAGCCCTTCGGGTGGCGCGAGCCCTTCGTCTTCTCCGGGTCGTTGTGGTACTCGAACGTCGCGCCGCCCTCGAAGTAGATCGTGCCCGACTCGTACGGCGGGAGCTCGTTGCCCTCGTCGTCGACGATGTGCAACGTGCAGCCGATCGGTGTGCCGACCGTGCCCTCGTGGGCGAGCCACATCGCGCTGTCGCAGTAGACGAATCCGTTGCCCTCGGTGCCGGCGTAGTACTCGTGCACGACAGGGCCGAACCACTCGATGATCTGCTTCTTCACCGGGATCGGACACGGTGCCGCGGCATGCACGACGCACTCCAGCGACGACAGGTCGTACTTGGCGCGCACCTCGGGCGGCAGCTTGAGCATCCGCACGAACATCGTCGGCACGACCTGGCTGTGCGTGACGTGGTGGCGCTCGACCAGCGCGAGGTATTGCTCCGGGTCGAAGTGGTCCATCACGATGACCGTCGCGCCGAGCGCCTGCGCCGACATGCAGAACCGCAGCGGGGCGGCGTGGTACAGCGGCGCCGGCGACAGGTAGATCGAATCTGCGGTGACGCCGTACAGCAACGACAGCAGACCCGTCACCGCACCTGCAGTCGTCGCCAGCGGCTCCGGGACGAACGCCGGCATCACGCCTTTCGGGCGACCTGTCGTGCCGGACGAGTAGAGCATGTCGGTGCCGGCGACCGCATCGGGCAGCGGCTCGTCGCTGCTCCGGGCAACTGCTTCCTCGTAGGACTCGTGGCCGGGAACCACGCCGTCGAGCATCAGCCGGAGCTCGACGCCAGGGGTCTCGTCGACGATCTCGATCGCCTGGTCGGCCTTGTACTTCGACGTGATGAACACCCGCGCGGTGCAGTCGTTGAGGATGTACGACAGCTCCCCGCTCGTGAGCCTCGAAGAGCATGCCGTGTAGACGAGCCCGGCGTACCGGCAACCCCAGAGCACCTCGAGGTAGCGAGGGTGGTTCTCCATGCAGATCGCGACGTGGTCGCCGGGCTGCAGGCCGGCGCCACGCAACAACTGGCTGAGCCGGTTCGCCGCCCGGTCCAGCTCGGCGAAGGTCATCGACTCGCCCGTCGCCGCCATGATCACGGCGGGCTTGTCTGGCTGCTGCTCCACATGGGCACCGGGGTACATGGGCGGGACGGTAGCGGTGCGACGCCGAGGGATCCGAACTGACCGGCGGGCCGCTGCGGCCCGTACGATCAGGCGACGATGGACCCGACCGCTCGGTTGCGCTCGTTGTTGCACGCCGGTCCGCCCGGCTTCCCGCTCGACGAAGCCGCGCTCCTGATCGCGGCTCACGAGCGGCCGGCGCTCGACCTCCCGTCCCACCTCGCAACGCTCGACCTCCTCGCCGACGCCGTGCCCGAGGCGTCGTTCCCGGCGCTCGTCGGCTCGCTGTTCGGGCCGGGCGGCTTCACCGGGAACACCACCGATTACTACGACCCGGACAACTCGCTCCTCGACGCCGTCCTCAGCAGGCGCATCGGGATCCCGATCCTTCTCGCCGTCGTGGCGATGGAGGTCGGCCGCCGCCGTGGCGTCCCCGTGCTCGGGATCGGCATGCCTGGCCACTTCCTGATCCGATCGGCATCCGACCCGGATCTCTTCGCCGACCCCTTCAGCGGTCCCGACCTGTTCGACCACGACGGATGCCGGGTGCTGTTCTCCGCCTTGACCTCAGAGCCGTCGCGCTGGAACGACGCGTACCTCGCGCCGACGAGCCGGCGCGACATCATCGTGCGCATCCTCAACAACCTGAAGGCCATCCACCAGCAGCGCAACGACTACCTCCGCCTCGGCAAGGTGATGCGGATGCGCAGTGTCGTGCCGGGCCTCGGCGAACGCGAACAGGCAGAGTTCCGGCGGCTGATGGCCCCGATGAACTGATCCCGGTCGGCGCCGGAGGCGAGCCGCCGGGGCGCGGACGGTTGGGCCTCGCCGGCGCCCCACCAGTAGCGTGGACCTCTGTTCCGCTCACGTGAGGATGCGCCACCGATGACCGTCACTGAATCTCTGCTGTCCGCCGAGGAGCAGCGCGTCGCCGACCTCGTCGACTCGCTCCTGAGCACCTACCCACCCTCGTCCACGGATTCCCGCACCTTCCTCGGCGCCCAGTTCGACCTGGGCCTGGCGTGGATCCACTTCCCCGAAGGACACGGGGGGCTCGGCCTCAACCCGAAGCTCCAGCGGCTGATCAACGAGCGGGTGTTCGCCGCCGGTGGGCCGAACCCGGTCGCTCGCAACCCGATCGGGCACGGCATGTGCGGCCCGACCGTGGCCACCTGGGGGAGCGAGGCGCAGAAGGCGCGCTACCTCCGTCCGTTGTTCACCGGCGAGGAGATCTGGTGCCAGCTCTTCTCGGAGCCCGGCTCGGGCTCCGACTTCGCCGGCCTGTCGTCGAGGGGCGTGAAGGACGGCGACGAGTGGATCGTCAACGGCCAGAAGGTGTGGACGACGCTCGCCCATCTGTCCCGCTGGGGCCTCCTCGTCGTGCGCACCGCTCCGGAAGCGGTGAAGCACGCCGGCCTGACCGCGTTCGTGGTCGACATGCACGATCCGACCGTCGAGGTCCGCCCGTTGTACCAGATCACCGGCGAGGCCGAGTTCAACGAGGTGTACTTCACCGACACCCGCATTCCGGAGTCGGAGATGCTCGGCAAGCCCGGTGACGGCTGGCGGGTGTCGCTCACGACGCTGATGAACGAGCGGGTCTCGATCGGCGGCTCGATCCCGCAGAAGGGCTCCGGCCCGATCCGCGACCTCGTGAACGCGTGGCAGAAGCTGCCCGAGGATCGTCGCGATGGTGCAACCCTCGACGACGTGATGAAGCTCTGGATCCGCGCCGAGGTGCTGCGGCTCACCAACATCCGGGCCTCGCAGAACCGCAAGATGGGCGATCCGGGGCCAGAAGGCTCGATCGGCAAGATGGCATCAGCGGACCTCAACAAGGACATCTACGCCAAGGTCGTCGACGTGATGGGTGCGGAAGGGATGCTCTACGGCTCGTACAGCCGCACCCGCCCGGAGACGGCGATGGCGTTCGAGAACCCGCAGAAGGCCTTCCTGCGCAGCCGCGCGAACTCCATCGAGGGTGGCACCACCGAGGTGATGAAGAACATCCTCGGCGAGCGCGTGCTCGGCCTTCCCGGCGACGTCCGCGTCGACCGCGAGGTTCCGTGGAGCCAGGTCCCGCGCAACTGACGGCGCCGGCACCCGTCAGCCGGATTGCAGCAGGATCCCGAGGAACAGCGCCCCGACCGCACTGAGGCCGCTGATCGCGCCCGCCGCAGCGATCACGATCTTGCTCGTCGCGCCCGCGTGGGCAGCAGCGCTGATCCCGGAGACGGCGACGATCGCCAGGTGGAGGAACAGCGTCACCTGGTAATCGCTCGTGGTGTCGACGATGTTGATGGCGGCGATGTTCCAGAGCCCGGTGACGAGCAACGCGCCGAACGCAGCCCAGGCGATGCGGTTGAAGCGGCGGGCGAGCGCACGGGGGGCGTCGGGCGAGAGCGCCCTGAGCCCGGGGACCAGGCCCGCGAGCGTCAGCTGACCACCGACCCACATCGTCGCTGCGAGCACGTGGAGGAACAACCGCAGCGTGGCGGTAGTCGGGGACAGCACCGCGATCAGCTGCGCAGCTCTGCGAGCACGTCGCTGGCGGCCAGCACCCGGTCCTCGGCGAGCGGCCGTGCGGACAACGTGCCACCGACCATCACGGTCGCCGAGACCTCGATGATGTTCTGCAGGTCGCGGATGTTGCGCGGCGGCGGGAAGTACTCGTCCTCGTCGGTGACGTTCACCTCTTCGACACCGCGACGCGGGCCGAGCCGGGCGATGACCTCTTGGACGAGCTCCTCCGGCGCCGACGCGCCGGCCGTGACCCCGACCGTGCCGAACAGATCGGTCGGGAGCTCGTCGACGTGGTTGACGCGGTAGACGCGGGTGCAACCCGCTTCACCCGCCAACTTCTCGAGCGCCCTCGTGTTCGACGAGTTGGCCGAGCCGATCACCACGAGCGCATCGCAACGTGGTGCCATCGCCATCAATGCGGACTGGCGGTTCGTCGTGGCGAAGCAGAGGTCGCTGCGGCCCGGCGTCCACACGTGCGGAAAGCGGAGCTTCGTCGCGTCGGCGACATCGGCCCAGTCGCGGTGCGAGAGCGTCGTCTGCGCCAGCAGGGCGACGGGCTGCTCGAACTGGGGGAGCGCGGCGACCTCCTCGACCGACTCGACCCGGTGGATCGACGCGGGCGCGACCGCCATCGTGCCGACCGCCTCCTCGTGTCCCTCGTGGCCGACGTAGACGATGCGGTAGCCCTTGCCTGCCCGGACCTTCACCTCGTGGTGCACCTTCGTGACCAGCGGGCAGACGCTGTCGACCACGTAGCTGCCCCGGGCGCGGGCCGCGGCGACCACCTCGGGCGCCGAGCCATGAGCGGACAGCATGATCGGACGGCCCTCCGGTACGTCGGCGACATCGTCGACGAAGACCACGCCGAGTGCCTTGAAGCGGTCGACCACCAGCTTGTTGTGGACGATCTCGTGGTAGCAGTACACGGGCGGCTCGAAGGTGCGCACCATCCAGGCGAGCGCCTTGATCGCCATCTCGACCCCGGCGCAGAACCCGCGCGGCGAGGCGAGCAGCACGACATCGACCCCGGACGCTGGATCGCCGGAGATCGCGGGCTCGGCCCGTCCGGGCGCGTGGTCGGTCACGCTCCGGAGGCTACCGGTGAGGGGCGCCGGTAGCCTTGAGCACCATGTCCTTGCCCGTCGTCGTCTCGGTCGCGCCCGGTTCTCCGGGTGATCGCGCCGGTCTGCGCGCCGCCGACGAGGTGCTGCGGCTCAACGGGCGCGTGCCGAAGGACATCATCGAGTGGCGCTACCTGGTCGACGAGGCGGAGCTCGAGATCGATGTCCGCCGCGGCGGTCTCGAGCTGACGATCGAGCTGCAGAAGTCCGCCGGTGAACCGCTCGGCGCCGAGGTGTCGAGCGCCCTGTTCGATCAGCTCCGCACGTGCGACAACCACTGCGAGTTCTGCTTCATCTACCAACTGCCGCCCGGGCTCCGGAAGAGCCTGTACCTGAAGGACGACGACTACCGGCTGTCCTTCCTCTACGGGAACTTCACGACGCTCACCCGGTTCACCGAGCTCGACCTCGAGCGGGTGATCGACGAGCGGCTGTCACCGTTGAACGTGAGCATCCACGCGACCGACCCGGTGCTGCGCACGCGGATGCTGCGCAACGCTCGGGGGGCGACGAGCCTCCGCTGGCTGCGGGCGATGCTCGACCACGGCATCTCGGTGCACGGCCAGATCGTGGTGTGCCCCGGCGTGAACGACGGCGCTGCGCTCGAGGACACGCTCGCCGGCGTGCTCGACGAGTACCCGGAGCTGGCCAGCGTCGCGGTCGTGCCGCTCGGCATCTCGCGCTACAACCACGAGCCGGCGATGCAGCTGCACACGCAGGACGAAGCCGCTGCGGTCGTCGACATCGTGACGTCGTGGCAGGCCACGTTCCAGCAGGTGTTCGGCCGGCGGATGGTGTTCGCCGCCGACGAGTACTACCTGCTCAGCGGCCGTGACTTCCCAGCCGCCGACGACTACGAGGGGTTCCCGATGCACGAGGACGGCATCGGCATGGCGCGCACCTTCGAGCTCGAGTTCACCGGCGCGGTCGACGCCCCGACCGGCGTCCAGCCCGGCTTCTTCGCGTGGGTCGAAGGCGCGCCTGCCGCCGGCTACCGGGCCCCCCGCAACCCCGCCGGCGACACCGGTCTGCGCGGCCGCGGCTCCGGTGCGTCGGGAGACACGTCCTCGCACTCCAGCTCCAACTCCGGTTCCGGCTCCGGTGGCGCGGTGGCGGTCGCCCTGTCGCCGCGACGCAGCGCTCCGGTCGGCATCCTCACCGGCGCCTACGGCGCCCAGGTGATCCGCCCGCTCGTCGCCGGCCTCGATCGCGACGACGTGCGGGTGATCGCGGTCGAGAACGAGTTCTTCGGCGGCAACACCGCCGTGACCGGGCTGATGGTCGGGGCCGATCTCGCCCGCGTCCTCGCCGACGAGCCGCACGGCCACCGCTACCTGCTCCCCGACGTCTGTCTCTCGGAAGGGCGGTTCCTCGACGGGACGACGCCGGCCGACCTGCCACGGCCTGTCGAGATCGTTCCCACTGATGGCATCGCGCTCCGCAGCGCGTTGGAGGCCGCATGACCACCGAGACCGACACGACGACCGGATCCGAGGTCACGCTGCCCACCGTCGTGATCGTCGGGCGACCGAACGTCGGCAAGAGCACGCTGTTCAACCGTGTGATCGGCAGGCAGGCGGCGATCGTCGAGGATCGCCCTGGCATCACCCGCGACCGCAAGGAGCTCGACGCCGAGTGGCTCGGTGTCCCGTTCCGGCTCGTCGACACAGGCGGTTGGCTGCCGAGCGGGAGCGACCTGGACGCCAAGGTGAGCCGCCAGGTCGAGGCCGCGGTGCGTGCTGCCGATCTCGTCGTGTTCCTCGTCGACGCATCGTCGGGCCTGACCGACGACGACGACCAGATCGCCCAGTGGCTGCGTCGTGTCAAGGTGCCGGTGCTCGTGGTCGCCAACAAGGCGGACAACGACCGGCGCGAGACCGAGATGTGGGAGTTCCTCGCGCTCGGCCTCGGCGACCCGATCCCGGTGAGCGCGCTGCACGGCCGGCGCTCCGGCGATCTGCTCGACGAGGTGATCGCTCGCATCCCCGATGTGGGGCCAGAGCGCGACCGCGACTCGTACGAGCACGGCGAACCCGTTGCGACCCGCAACGTCACGATGACCGGTCCGCCTCGCGTCGCCATCGTCGGCCGCCCGAACGTCGGCAAGAGCACGTTGTTCAACCGGATGGTGGGGGAGGACCGGGCGGTCGTCCACGACATGCCGGGCACCACGCGCGACGCCATCGACACGGTCGTCGAGACGCCCGACGGCCCGATCGTGTTCGTCGACACGGCCGGGATGCGCCGCAAGGCGAAGATCGACGACGCCGCCGAGTACTACTCGTTCGTGCGGTCGCTGCGCGCCGTCGACGAATCGGACATCGCAATGCTCGTGATCGACGCCACCGAGGGCATCACCGCCCAGGACCAGCGTCTCGCCGAGCGGGTCGACGCATCGGGCTGCCCGATCGTCGTCCTGCTCAACAAGTGGGACCTGCTCGACGACGCAGAGGTGCGGGCGGACGTCATGGCACAGCTCGCGAGCCGGCTCCACTTCGTCGGAGATGCACCGGTGCTCAAGATCTCGGCGAAGTCGGGCAAGGGCGTGCACAAGCTGCTGCCCGTGCTGCAGGACGCGATCGTTCGCTACCACAAGCGGGTTCCCACACGCGACGTCAACAAGGTGATCGCCGCGGCACAGCAGCGCCAGCCGGCGCCGCACGGCGCACGGGTGATGTACGCGCTGCAGGGCGCCGCAGATCCGCCGACCTTCACCCTGTTCGCCAACCGGGAGCTGCCGCCGACGTACCTGCGGTTCCTCGAGCGCTCGATCCGGGAGGCGTTCGACTTCGGCTCCGTGCCGATCAAGCTCCGCGTCCGCAAGCGGTCGAGCTAGGACGCAGTCGTGCCGTGGTGTGAGGAGTGCGCCAAGTACTGGGCGCCGTCGGCGATGCGCGAGGACGGCACCTGCCCGACGTGCGGACGGTCGGTCGAGGCGCCGGCGACCCCCGTGACCGCCAAGAACCTCGACATCCGCAAGCTCGCCGGCGGCGAAAGCGCATCGGCGCCCTGGCACTTCAAGCTCCTGATGGTCCTGCTGGCGCTCTACCTCGGATGGCGCATCGTCGATCTCTTCCTCTGACCTACCGCAGTCTCCCTGCGCTTGAAATACTTGGGTTCTTGCGACGTTCCCTGGTTGCCCTGCTGGTCGCGGTCACGGCCCTCGCCGCCTGTGGCGCGCCGAAGAACAAGTACCTCGCGCAGCGGGACGAGCGGGTGTACCTGCGCGTACCCGGCGACTGGGTCGAGATCGAGATGACGGACGCCGATCGCGACTTCCTGACCGAGCAGAGTCAGGACGCACGGCTCGTCTGGCGGGCGGGGGCGACGGCGGACGAGAACGCCCACCAGGTCGACGAACTGACGCTCGACGAGCCGTTCGCGCTCGTCAAGGTGTACGAGATCGACGGCGTGCTCAACCAGAACATGTCCGTGTCACTGGCCCGGGTCGCGGGTGCCGCGGTCGGGTTCGATCCCGTGCTGCCGTCCGACGACGACAAGGTGCTCGCCGAGGTGCTGTCGTACGAACCTGCCGATCCCGACAAGACCCTCCAAGGCAGCCGCGCCGTCTTCCGTACGAGGAACGACGCGACGGAGGACTGGACGGCGGTCGTCGACATGACGACCTACTTCGACCCGACCACGTTCCGGCTCTACGTGCTGCGGGTGGCCTGCAGCCCGGAGTGCTACGAAGCGAACGAAGAGACCATCACCAAGATCGCCAACTCATGGAGCGTGGAGCCGTGACCATCGAGATCCCCAGCACCGCGGTCCAGGTCCACCGCCCGGCGGAGGACAGCAGGGAGCCGAAGACCCGCCCGAAGCTGTTCCCGTTCGACCGCGTGAAGATCCTCGTCCTCCTGGCGATCGTGCTCGCGCTGTTCACGAGCTACCAGCAGAGCCAGATCCCACTGATGTCGTGGGGCGAGGCGTTCCGGAACCAGCTCGAGGCGAAGTGGTGGCTCCTCGTGCTGGCCGGCCTCGAGGTGCTGCGCCAGATCCACAACCTGATCGCCGAGCGGGTGAGCCGCTACCACCTGTTCTGGCAGCGCAAGGTGTTCGGCGGCTGGGAACGGTTGATGGGCCGGATGGCGCCCTACTCCCGGTTCCGCCTGTCCCGCCTCGTGAAGCGCCTCGCGATCGTCGCCGTGCTCGGGTTCGTGTTCTCGTGGATGTGGGGTCTCCCGTGGGTGCAGGCGCTCGCAGAGGCGCCGACCCGCATCTTCAGCAACATCTTCGTGAACCGAGTCGTCGGGTTGCCGATCGGTCTCACCATCGCGCTGACGACGGTCGGTGGCATGGTGTACCTGATCTTCTTCTTCGGCATCTTCTTCATCGGCGGCGTGGAGACCTTCCGCCCCGGCGAGATGCGGACCCGCTTCGCCGACATCTGGGGCCAGGACCACGTCGTCAACCGCGTGAAGGAGAGCCTCGAGTTCCTCGAGCAGCCGAAGGAGATCGAGTCGCGCGGCGGCTACGTGCCGAGCGGGCTGCTGCTGTGGGGTCCGCCGGGCACGGGCAAGACGCTCCTTGCCGAGGCGGCGGCCGGCGAGACCGGGAAGCCGTACGTCTTCGTCGACCCGAGCGCGTTCATGCAGACGTTCATGGGCGTCGCGCCGATGAAGATCAAGTTCCTCTACCGCAAGCTGCGCAAGCTGTCGTTGCGCTACGGCGGTGTCGTGGTGTTCTTCGACGAGGCGGACGTGCTCGGCAACCGCGGCTCGAACATCGGCTCTATGGGCGGCAACCAGGCAGTCGAGCTCGAGCACCTGCGCTGGCTGTCACCGCCCGCCCAGGCGGCGGTGATGCAGGCCATGGCGCCCGACGCGAACCTGACCGACGACGAACCCGTGGGGCGCCGCCGTCGTGACGGCATCATCATGGCCGGCATGAACGGCGGGGGCGGCATGGGCACGCTCCAGGCGCTGCTCACCGAGATGAACGGGCTGAACAAGCCGCGTGGCTTCTTCTCGCGGCGGATCCGTCAGTTCATGAACATCCGGGCGAAGCAGCCGCCGAAGTACCGGATCCTCCACATCTTCGCCACGAACATGCCGGACGCGCTCGACAAGGCGCTGCTGCGGCCGGGTCGCATCGACCGGCTCTACCGCGTCGGTCATCCGATGAAGGAAGGCCGGCGGCGCACGTACGAGGGCTACTTCGACAAGATCGAGCACATCGTGACGCCGGGACAGATCGAGCAACTCGCGGTGATGACGCCCGGCGCGACCGGCGCGAGCATCAAGGACCTCGTGAACGAGGCCGTCCTCGTGGCGCTGCGGGACGGGCGCAAGACGGTCACGTGGCCCGACGTCATCCAGGCTCGCTACCTCCGACGTGTGGGGGAGAACGAGCAGGTCGAGTTCGTCGAGCGCGAGCGGCACGCGATCGCGATCCACGAGGCGTGCCACGCCGTGAGCGCGTACCTGCTGCGTCGCAAGATGCTGATCGACTTCGCCAGCATCGAGCCCGGCAGTGGGTACCTCGGCGTCGTGATGAGCGTCGCCGGCGAGGAGACCTTCACGTCGTGGCGGTCGTCGTACGAGATCGACATCCTCGTCTCGGTCGCATCGCTCGCGGGCGAGCGGATCTTCTTCGACGGCGACAACTCGTCCGGGGTCTCCGGCGACCTGAGCCTCGCGACACTGCTTGCCACGAAGATGGAAGCGGCGTGGGGGATGGGCTCCACGATCGCAGTCCAGGACGTTGCCGGGTTCGGCGGCGGCTACAAGCCTGGTCGCAACGTCGACAAGGAAGCGATCCGGATCGAGAACCGCATCGAGACCAAGCTGCAGCTGATCTTCGAGCGGGCGGAGCGGCTGCTGAGCGAGAACCGCACGATGGTGCTCGCCGTGGCGCACGCGCTCGAGACGCACAAGACCGTCAGCGGCGAGGACATCGCGGCGATCATGGAGAACCGTCACGGGCCGAAGGTCGACGGCCGGCCGTACCACGACCCGGCTTTCGTCGGCATCGCCGAGGACTACCACCGCATGGCGCTCGACGCCCACCGCCGCACGGGTGAGGTCGACGTCCCGTTGCCGCAGCTCCGACCCGTCTGGCTCCCCCCGCCGCCGCTCCCACCCATCCTCCCCTAACACCCGCCCCTCCGGGGCTCCCGTCCCCCGGGCTCCCGTCCCCCGGGCTCCCGTCCCCCGGGATCTCTGCTCGCCGCCGGACGGAATCGGGCCGGGCGCGAGCGGAGATCGATCGTGACGACGACATCGAGCAGAGAAGCGAAACGAAACGACACGGCCAACCGACGCCACGAACCGACGCCAGCGTGCTTCGGCGCAGTTGGGGAGCCGAGCGGCCGGGCCGGTAGGATCACCCCCCGTTACGGGCTGTGGCGCAGTTTGGTTAGCGCGCTTGTCTGGGGGACAAGAGGTCCCGAGTTCAAATCTCGGCAGCCCGACCACCAAAAGTCCTGCTAGATAGGCATGCCAGTCGAGCGGGCAGTCGTCGAAAGCGGGTTCGTGTCCACGAAATGTCCACGAACTCCGTGGACACTGAACTAGCTTTCGTTTCGTGAGAGGCAGTGTTCGCAAGCCGCGCACGCCGGGTGGGAGCTGGGGATAGCGGATCGATCTTGGCGAGGACGAGGTCGGCAAGCGCGTCCAGAAGCAGGTCGCCGGGTTCCCGACCAAGAAGGCCGCTCAGGCTGAGCCGCCCTGGCTTCGTTGGAGGCTCCAGACCTTGGAAACGAGGATGGAGTTATGCCACGAGAGAAGTCACCGGGGAGTCCGACGACGCGTCGGTACACCGAGTCGGAGAAGGATCAGGCGGTGCGGTTGGTCCGCAAGTTGCGCGCCGAGTTGGGCACCGATCATGGGACGGTGCAGCGGGTCGCGAAGCAGCTCGGCTACGGCGTCGAGTCTGTGCGCACGTGGGTGCGTGAACGCGACGTCGCCGATGGTCTCGCCGGCCCCGACGCGCAACGGGTGCGCGAGCTTGAGCAGCGCACTCGCGTGCTCGAGCAGGAGTTGCGTGAGACCCGTCGAGCGAACGAGATCCTGCGCAAGGCGGCTGCGTATTTCGCCCAGGCGGAGCTCGACCGCCCATCGAAGTGATCGTCGCCTTCGTCGACGAGCATCGTGACGAGTTCGGAGTCGAGCCCATCTGCACGACGTTGCAGGTGGCTCCGAGCACGTACTACGCGGCCAAGCGCCGCGAGTTGGCGCCGTCCGCGAGGGCGGTGCGTGACGCGGTGATGATGCAGGTCCTGATGGTGTTGTGGGTCGCCAACCGGAAGGTCTACGGCGCCCACAAGCTCTGGAAAGCGGCTCGCCGCTCCGGTCATGACATCGGCCGTGACCAGGTCGCCCGACTCATGAAGATCATGGAGATCGAGGGGATCTCGCGGCAGCGACGCAAGGTGTTCACCACCCGCCTGGACCCCGATGCTGTGCGCGCACCGGACCTGGTGAACCGGAACTTCCGGGCCGATCGGCCGGACGCGTTGTGGGTCACCGACCTGACCTACGTGCCGACCCGGACGGGGATGGCGTACGTGTGCTTCATCGTCGACGCGTTCTCTCGCCGGATCGTCGGCTGGCGCGTCGCCGCGAACATGAAGACCGACATGGTCCTCGACGCGCTCGAGATGGCGAGACGCTCACGCGGCAACCGCCGATTGATCGGACTCGTGACACATGACGACCGCTTGAGTCCGGGCAATTCACGTCCGTGCGGTTCACCGAGCGGCTCGACGAGATCGGCGCTCGACCCTCGATCGGCACGATCGCGGACTCCTACGACAACGCGCTGGCCGAGACAACGAACGGGCTCTACAAGGCCGAGTGTGTCTACGGACCCGATGCGCCGCGACCGTGGGATGACGTCGACGAACTCGAGCTCGCGACGCTGTCGTGGGTGCACTGGTTCAACGAGGAACGCCTCCACGGCCACTGCGGCGACATCCCACCCGCCGAGTTCGAAGCAGCGTTCTATGCTGCCCAACACACGGCGGAATCAAGCAGTCGGCGCAACGAGGTCGGCGAGTGCTCGTGATGGTTTCATCCAGCCGAGGGTTTGTCGAGGCCGGTTGTTGAGTTTGTAGGCGATGACGTCGAGGTCGGCTTCGGTGTGC
>JBFWRK010000020.1:0-74564 GCA_050248955.1 Acidimicrobiia bacterium | reverse complement strand
CAGAGCCCGGAGCAGACACCAGACAAACGACTCATGGTCAACGAGGCCAGCTCTCATTCCTATGTGCCGGCTCGTCGGCGAAGTCTTTCCCGGATGACGCAACCACCCATCACTCACACAAGGGAACGGACACTCCCTCTTCTGGAATGGTCGGATCAGCAGCCGCCGGTTGTGTCGCCGGAGGCGTTCGAGCGGCTACTGGCTGGCTGACCTCGGACTCGTGGATCGGTCTTCGATGCTGAATGTGGCTCTCCTGCTGTGTCCGTGGGTCAGTTGCGGCCGGGGAGGGGTGGGCAGTGGCCTCCTCGGTCGAGCAGGCAGAGGGCGATGAGGTTGTCGGTGGACCGGAACCCGTAGGCGATGCGGGTGAGGAGCCGGAGCTTGGTATTGACGCTTTCGGTCAGCCCGTTCGACAGGCCGTGAGTGAGCGTGGCGATGATCCCGGCGCGGTGTCGATTGATGCGGTGGTAGAGCTCGACGAACGCGGGGATCCTGGAGCGGCGTGCCCATGCGAGCCACGCGTCCAACATGGCCACGGCCTGGTCGCCGCGTTGTTGGAAGACGAGCCGCAGCTGCTCCTTCAACAAGTAGGCGCGGTAGAGGCTGTGGTTGTGCCGGGCGATCCAGGCGAGCTTGGTTCGTTGCCGGTCGGTGAGGTCCTCGGGGTTCTTCCACAACGCGTAGCGGCAGCCCTTCAACGCGGCGGCTTGGCCGTGAACACCGAGGCGACGGAGCACGTTCCACACCCACCGTCTGACGACGTCGAGGGCCTGGGTGGCCCAGCGGACGATGTGGAACGGATCGAGACACAAGGTCGCGTGCTCGCAGGCGTCGAGGGCGCAGGCGGCGATCCACTCCGCAGCGTCGGCGCTGACCAGGCGGATCTTGGCGCAACGTTCGGGGCCGAGGACGTCGAAGAACTGCTGGAGGGTCTTGCGGTCGTGGCCCTCGGCGGCCCACACGAGCCGGCCGGTGTCGTGATCGACGACGACCATCAGATACTTGTGGCCGCGCCGGAACGAGATCTCATCGATCCCGATCGGCGTCAACCCGTCGAACGGATCCCGGGCGGCGCGGGCGTCGGTGACGACCCGGGCGGCGATCGCGCCGACGGTGCGCCACGCGATCCGCATCAACTCGACCACGGCGGTCTTCGAGGTGTGCGTCACCAACCAGGCGACCGTGTCATCGAACGCACGGGTGTGGCCGGCATCGTGGCGTGCCCACGGCACCGCCGCGACGGTCACCCCGTGCTCGGCGCAGGCGACGCGCGGCGCGTCGGCCTCGATGAACACCCGAGTTGTGCCGGCATCCAACGCCCGCCACCGGCGTATGCCGTCACCGCTGTCATAGCCCGGACTTCGTCGCCGGCACCTTCCGCATCGTCGTGCGGCACTCCTTCGCAACCGGCACCCGACCACGATCTCGTCGGCTTCGCCATCGAACCGGACGTGCTCGATCACCACTCCATGTTCGACGCCGAGCACCCGCGCCCATACCCTCTTGGATTGCACCCCGTTGCACCTCGCTCTTTCCAGCCGTCAGACAGCCGGAAAGCCAAGCCGGGCAACGGGGTGCACCCGCGGATGGTCAGCTACTCACCCACGGAAGGGGTCGGAGAGCCCTGAATGTGGTAGACTGGTCTACGACAGAATGGAAATAGTCGCACTCCGCGGATGACTCAAAGAACGGCAGACCATGTCAGCCAATTCCAGAGTATGTCCTGGACGGATTCATGATCCTTGCCAAGGTGAGGGTCGCGGGTTCGAATCCCGTCGTCCGCTCCAGGGTTCTCCCTGATCAGATGCACGAGTTGGTGCTTCGACCAGGTTAGGAACCGCAGACGCGCTGGCACCCATGGTGTGCCAACGGTGTGTGGACCGGGTTCATGCTGGACACCGTGACCCTGTTGCTGGGTTGACGGTTTCGGGACGCGGCCCCGGTGCCTGGCCGACACCGACCCCGGTAGGTGGCTGACACTCGAGGGTCCACCTGGGGCGGGTTATCACCTTCCTTCGCTGTGGTGTTCGACACCTGCAGGATCCGGTGGCAACGCGCCACCGCCACCTGATGGCGTACCTGCTGGAGACGGTGGAGTTCGGTTCTGCCGACGACGCGGTGGTGCTGATCTCCCTGTCGGCGTACCACGTGTGTGCTCTACGAGACGCTGCCCCACACCGACACCGGCAAGGTGCTGCGCCGGCAGGTCGCGGCCGACCTGTCGTCGCCTCCGCCGAGCGGCACGGAATCCTGACTGCGGCGTTCCCATCGGGTTCGTGATGAGGTATGACTGAGGCATGAACGTGAAGCCAGGCACCCGCCTGCACAGTGCATTGTGCACCACCGAGCTGATCGTCGTGAGGTCGCCGGGCGCGGACGTCGACATCACCATCGGCGGCGTGCCAGCATCGCTCGCCGCGGAGAAGCTCGACGGTGGATCGGTCGTCGAGGGTCACGGCGGCGGCACGGCGATGGGCAAGCGCTACGTCGACGAGGGCGGCACCATCGAGTTGCTGTGCACGAAGCCCGGCGACGGCCGGCCGGCGGTGGACGGTTCGCTGCTCGAGCTCAAGGACGCCAAGCCGCTGCCGTCGAGCGACTGACCTCCGTCGCGCGCCCGCTCGTCGGCCGCGACGCCGTCGACGACCACACCGTCGGCGACGAGGTGGTCGACCTCGCCCGCCGAGGAGCCGAGCTCGGCGAGGATCGCCCGACTGTGCTCCCCCGGTGATCGGTGCGCGGGTGTGGTTCTGCCAGCCGGTCGGCGAGAACGAGAACGGCATCGCGGTCTGTGGGCTCAACAGCCAGTCGATGCCTGGTCGCGAGGTGTGGCCGTGGTCCCGGCCGTACCCGGTGATCGACGCGTACACGAGACGCGGGTTGACACCGGCGAGCGTCGATGGTCGATCCCCAGCCTCGTCGTGACAGCCGGTCGGTAGCTCTCGACGAGCACGTCGGCGCGCTCCATGAGATCGACGAGCTCGGTACGCGCGGCGACGTCAGTGAGGTCGAGCCGGACGATTGGCTCGCCGCAGTTCAACACCGCGTAGCCCGGCACGTCGCCGCACCGGTCGCCGTCGGGAGGTTCCCGAAGGACGTCCCCGCCGTGATCGGCGCGCATCGTCGTCATCGGGCCGCGACGCCACGAGTCAGGTCGAGCACTCGCAGGCCATCGAAGATGCCGGTCACGTGCTCCGCCACGGTGGTCGCGGAACCGGTGCCCGACCGGCCAGCATTCATCATGACACTTGCGCGTTGACAACGATGGTCCCGTCGGGCCAAAATGTCATGATAAATAGCGGAGGAGGCGCCATGCTGCCGTCAGAGGTGGACGCATTCCGCGTCATCGACACCGACACCCACGTCATCGAGCCATACGATCTCTGGACCTCGCGGATCTCCGTCGAGAAGTGGGGCGACAAGGTCCCCCACGTCCGGTGGGACGAGGACCACCAGGAGGACGCGTGGTTCTTCGGCGAGAGCCGCATCGGGCCCGCCGCGGGCGCTGCGCAGGCGGGCTGGAGCGAGTTTCCGCCGAACCATCCACCGCGGCTCGCCGACGTCGATCCCGCCACCTGGGACGCCGACGAGCGGCTCAGGATGATGGACAAGTACGGGATCTGGGCCCAGGTGCTGTATCCGAACGTCGCGGGGTTCGGCGCCGGCAAGATGCTCACGATCGGCGACACCGGATTGATGCTCGAATGCGTCCGCGCGTACAACGACTTCCTCAGCGACTACGCGTCGGTCGATCCGCGGCGGTTCGTGCCGATCATGGCGCTGCCGTTCTGGGATCTCGACGCGACGGAGGCCGAGATCGCGCGCAGCGTCGAGAAGGGTCACAAGGGTGTGATCATGACGGGCGAGCCGTTCTTCTGGAGCATGCCCAAGCTCGCCGACCCGCACTGGGACCGGATGTGGGCGGTCCTCCAGGAGGCCGAGCTGTCGGTCAACTTCCACATCGGGTCGGGCGACATGTCGATCTTCGACCGGGCGTACGAGGGCGCCGGTGATCACGCGAACTACGCCGGGTTCGGCGTGCAGTTCGGGATCAACAACGTCAGCGTGATCGCCAACCTGATCACCGGCGGCGTGTGCCATCGTTTCCCGAACTTGAAGTTCGTGTCGGTGGAGAGTGGCATCGGCTGGCTGCCATACGCGCTCGACCACCTCGACTGGCAGTGGAAGAACTGCGGTGTGCCCCAGGAACATCCCGAGTACGAGCTCCTGCCCAGCGAGTACTTCAGGCGGCAGATGTACGGCTGCTTCTGGTTCGAGGGCCCGACGGTGCGAGCCGCCATCGACCAGATGGGTGCCGACTGGATCCTGTACGAGAGCGACTTCCCGCACCCGACGAGCATGGCGCCCGGCCCAGCCACGGTCGCCGTCGAGCCGCGCGAGTACATCGCCACCGAGCTCGGTGACCTTCCCCAGGACACGTTGCAGAAGATCCTCCACGACAATGCCGCTGCGCTCTACCATCTGGACTGACATTGATCGGGACGCGATCGCGGTGGGTGCTCGCGCCCCGAGCCCGATGAGCGCGGCGTCGCTCGGCGACTTCGTCGCCGAGGCTCGCGCGTGGCTCGACGAGCACGCCGAGCGAGCGGAGTCCGGATCCGATGGCGAGCTCGTGTGGGGCCAGGGCGACTTCAGCGTCTCGGTGTTCCACGCGCTGAGCGCCGAGGAGGAGCGGGCGCTGCTCGAACGCGCGAGGGCGTGGACGGGCGAGAAGGCACGGCGTGGCTACCACGCGATCAGCTGGGAGCCCGAGTACGGCGGGCTCGGATTGCCGGCCGAGCACGCCCGCGCGTTCGGTGCGCTCGAGCGCGAGTACGTCACCCCCGGGGGGCACGAGACGCACAGCGTCACCGTCCGCCTCGTCGCGCCGACGGTGCGGGTGTTTGGCAGCGACGAGCAGAAGCGCGAGCTGATCCCGCGGCTGCTGTCCGCGAGCGAACTGTGCTGCCAGTTGTTCTCCGAGCCCGGCGCCGGATCCGACCTGGCCGGTTTGTCGTGCCGGGCGACACGTGACGGCGACGAGTGGGTGGTCAACGGTCAGAAGGTGTGGAGCTCGGGCGCTCGTTTCGCCGAGTGGGGTGAGCTGATCGCGCGCTCCGACCCCGACGCCGTCAAGCACAAGGGTCTCACGGCGTTCGTGATCCCGATGGACCTGCCCGGCATCGAGGTCCGGCCGATCAGGCAGATGAGCGGCGGCGCCTCGTTCAACGAGGTCTTCTTCGACGACGTCAGGGTGCCCGACTCGATGCGGCTGGGACCGGTCGGCGAGGGCTGGAAGGTGGCGCTCACGACCCTCGGGTTCGAGCGTGACCACTCCGACGGCTCGATCGCCAGACGGGTCGGAGGATCCTGGCCACAGCTGCTCGTCACGGCGCGGGCCGTGGGCGTGACCGACGATCCGCGGATCCGCCAGCGACTGGCGACCGCCTTCGTGCACCACCGCATCGAGGAGCTCGTCAACCGCCGGGCCGCGGATCTGCGCCGCGCCGGAGGCGTCCCCGGGCCCGAGGGATCGCTCGGCAAGCTGCTGTGGACGAACGGGATGACGCTGTTCTCACAGGTCGTCTCCGAGGTGCTCGGCGCGAGGCTCACCGCCGACACCGGCGAGTGGGGAACGTACGCGTGGGGCGAGCACGTACTCGGCGCGCCCGGGTACCGGATCGCTGGTGGGTCCGACGAGGTGCAGCGCAACATCCTCGGCGAGCGCGTCCTCGGGCTGCCTCCTGAACCGCGCGTCGACAAGGACGTGGCGTGGAGGGACGTGCCCCGCTGAGATCGCGCCGTTCACGCGCCGCCGCGCGGGGCGATCAACGCCACTCGATGAACTCGTCCTGGGGTCCCATCTCGGTCTTGTAGAACTCGACGATCGCCCTGACGTGATCGCTCATGAGGTCACTCGCCTTGTTGGCGTACCCGGCCGCGACCGCCGCGGCGATGGTCTGATGGTCGGTCTCGATGATGCTGCTCGCAGCCCGTGGGTCCGCCGTCGACAAGACGTGGTGCGTGACGATCTGGCCGATCGCCCGCAGCGAGAGCTGCATGACCTTGTTGCGGGCGAGCGAGCCGAGCGCGTCGTGGAACGCCGTGTGGTCGTCGACGAACTGCTGGATCGGCTCGTCCGACGGCGGTTGCTCGCCGCGGAAGCGCGCCATGGTGCGACGGACCAGGTCGCGATCGGGGTTGCGGGCCGCGAGCGAGGCGGTGAACGACTCCGCCGTGACCCATGCGTCGAACAGCTCGGCGTACGTCGCGCCGGCGAGGTGGTAGTAGAGCGTCAGCATGCGGCCGAGGTTGGCGGGGTTGACCTTGCCCACGACCGGGCCGCCACCAGGGCCGCGACGGATCGAGATCAGGCCCTGCACTTCGAGGAGGCGCAGCGCCTCGCGCAACGACTCCCGGCTCACCCCGTACTCGTCGAGCATGGCGGCCTCCGACGGCAGGCTGTCACCGGGCCGCATCTGCGCGCTGACGATGTGGTGGACGATGTCGCGGGCGACGCTCTCGGAGGTCTTCAGCGCGCGCATCACGCCGTTGCCGGTCGAGATCGCGAGCGCGCCTCGCTTGCTCGTCGGGGCCGTCCGCGCAGTCACCATGGCGAAGCACGCTACCGGCGGTCGCGTGCGTGGTGGTACGGCGCGTCGTCCTGCGCCGGCACGCTCATCGAACGCGCCACTGTGGCAGCACGTCGCGGTCGCCGACCGGCTCGAACCACACCTCGACCGGCTGGCCCGGCTCGAGGGCGACGTCGCCGTCGAGGTGGCCGACGAAGCGCACCGACGGCACGTCGTCGAGCTCGACCAGGATCACCGTGTACGGCACCGGGTACGCCGGGTGGACCTGGTGCTCGACCACAGTCCACGAGTACACCGAGCCCGTTCCGGCGACCGGGGACCATCGACCGTCCCAGCTCCCGCACCGCTTGCAGTACGCCCGCGGCATGTGCAGGACCGCATCGCAGCCGGCGCAGCGCCGCACCGTGAGCACACCGCGGCGAGCTGCCTCGAAGAAGCCTCCGGTGTCGCGGTCGTCGACGACGGGGAGCAGGCCGACGGTCACGCCGCCCTCAGGATCAGCGCGCTTCCCGGCGGCAGCGGCGTCGACGTCACGAGACACGTCTCCGCGCCCGGCACCTGCGAGGTAGACTCACCGCGGATCTGGCGAACGCCCTCGACGATGTGGTTCATGCCGTGGATGTATCCCTCGGACATGTGCCCGCCGCCGGTGTTGATCGGGATGCGGCCGCCGATGTCGATGTTGCCGTCGGCGATGAACGGCCCTCCGTCACCCTTCTTGCAGAACCCCCAGTCCTCGAGCTGCATCAGCACCGTGATCGTGAAGCAGTCGTACAGCTGCGCCACGTCGATGTCCTCGGGACCCAGCCCGGCGCGCCGGTAGAGGACATCGGCGACGTTCCGCGCCGGAAGCTCGGTGATCGACTCGCGCATCAACACCGGGAACTGGATGCCGGGTTGGGGATCGGCGATGCCCGCCTGGGCCACCGCCCGGATGAGCGCGGGCCGCTGTCGCAGGTCGCGCGCCCGCTCGGAGCTCGTCACGACGACGGCGCACGCACCGTCGGTCTCCAGGCAGAAGTCGTAGAGCCGCAGCGGGCGAGCGATCACCCGTGACTGCAGGTACTCCTCCATGGTCAGCGTGCGGCCGTGCATCTGCGCCCGCGGGTTCGCGTTGGCCCGGGCGCGGCACGCGAGCGCGATGTGGCCGAGGTGCTCGGACGTCGTGCCGAAGTCGATGTAGTGGCGTTGCGCCATGATGGCGAAGATCTGGCCGGGCGTGAGCAGGCCGTACGGAGCGAAGAGCTCGTCGTACGTGCCGCCGCCGCCGACGCGCGTCGTCTCGTGCGCCGAGCGCCCGTATCGCCGTCCCGACCGCCCGTTGAGCTCGCGGAACACGAGCACCGTGGTCGCCTGGCCGGAGAGGATCGCGGCGACGGCCTGACCGACCATTGCGCACGGGGCGACGCCGCCGGGGCCGACCTGCGACCAGAACGTGAGGTTGTCGACGCCGATCGCGTCGGCGAGGTCGTTGTGCCAGACGGTATCGGAGTCGCAGCGGACGATCCCGTCGACGTCGCGCGGCTTGAGGCCTGCGTCGGCGAGCGCAGCGAGCGCAGCCTGCGTCGCCAGCGTCAGGTCGCTGCGTTCCGAGTTGCGGCTGTAATCGGTCTCGCCGATGCCGACGATCGCGCATCGATCGCGATGGTGGAGGTCCTCGGCCGTCACTGCGTTCCAACGTACGCGTGCAGCGCGAGCCGGTCAACTGATCATCATGAGAAATTCGTCCTTGACATCGCGTCGACCCATGCGCTTATGATCATGAGGAATTCGTGTCGTGCTGCTGAGTGCGGCTCGAAGCGCCGATCAGGGGGAGTCGCCGCCGAGCATCTCGTCCTCAATCTCGCTTCACGTCGTCGCGGTCGATCTCCGACCGCTCCGCTCAGCGCTAGGAGGAGGGGAACATGTCACAGACGACGCCACGCACCCGGAGCCGGCGAATCGCGCTCCCGTTGTTCGCGGCCCTGTGCCTTGCGGCCACGGCTGCGGCGTGCGGGGACGATGACGACGGTGACGCCGCCGCGCCGGCGACGGACGCGACGCAGGCGCCTGCGACGACGGCTGACGACGCCGCGGCGGACACGGCGACGCCGGACACGACGTCCGCTCCCGCCACGACGGGCGGCGCGGCCACGACGGCCGCCGCCGATGACACGTGCGTCGCCGACACGTTGGAGACACTGGTGGCCGAGGCCGAGGCCGAGGGGAGCGTCACGGTGTACTCCAGCCAGGGCCAGGACAACCTCAACGCGCTCGCCGCGGCGTTCGAGGCGGAGTACCCCGGCGTGAACGTCGAGATCGTCCGCGACGTCGACAGCACCGCGATCGCGCGCGTGGAGACCGAGCGTCAGACGGGCAGCGTCACCGGCGACTTCGTCGTCAGTGCGGCGCCGGCGTGGGTGACCGAGAAGGCCGCCGAGGGATGGTTCCTCGAGCCGACCGGCCCGCAGTTCACGTGCGACACCGACTACGACACCGAGGCGTACGTGCACGACGGCGGCGCGTTCGAGGTCAGCGCGGTCGTGTTCACGTACATGTGGAACACCGATCTGTATCCGCAGGGCATCGACTCCTACGAGGGGCTGCTCGATCCGGCACTCTCGGGGGGCAAGGTCGGCATCGTCGACCCAGCGATCGCGCCCGTGCTCGTCGACTTCTACCACTGGCTCGGTGACTCCTTCGGTGACACCTACCTGGATGACCTCGCCGCACAGGAGCCGCGCATCTATCCCGGTGCGCAGGCGAACCAGGAGGCGGTGATCTCCGGTGAAGTGCTGGCGAGCGCGTACGTCGCGCCCGTGCCTGCGGTGGTGCAGGCGATCGCGGACGGCGCTCCCGTCGACTACGGCATCCCGGAGGAGGCCTGGGGCGCGAAGTTCTACGGCACGATCATCGACGGCGCGCAGCACCCGAACGCCGCCCAGCTCTTCGCCAACTTCATGGTGAGCGCTCCGGGCCAGGAGCTGATCCACTCCGGTGGCACCGTGCTGCCCGACATCGAAGGGGCGCTACTGACCAACGGTCAGGTGCGCGACATCGACCTGGAGAGCCAGCAAACCGACCAGGTGGCGGCGTACATGGAAGAGTGGAACGCGAAGTTCCGCTGAATCGGGGACGACGGCCGCCCGGCCTCGGCGCGCGACGCGCCTACGCCGGGCGGCGGGTCGCGTGAAGGGGGATCGATGATGAGTGCTGCGCTCGGATCCGGACACCGAACACTGGCGGATCGGACCGCCCCATGACGACCGCCACCGCTGCGCTTGACGCGCCGATCCGAACCGAGGCCCTTCGCGCCCGCTCCGGGCGGCTCCTCGGCTGGGTCGGCACACTGGGTCTCCTCGCCGGGTTGTCGTACCTCGTGCTGGTGCCGTTGTTCCGACTGCAGCAACTCGCCTTCGAGGACGGCGCCGAGGGGTACCGCAGGGCGATCGAGCGGCCGCGGATCTGGCGCACGCTGACGACGACGATCGGGTTGGCGATGGGCTCACTGGTGATCGCCCTCGTGCTCGGAACGCTGCTCGCGTGGGCGTCGACGCGGCTCCCCCGGCGGTTGGGATGGCTGCGTGCGCTGCCGGTGCTACCGATCGTCGTGCCGGCCGTCGCAGCCGTGACCGGATGGTCGTTCCTGTTCTCGCCCCGTCCGGGGTACGGCAACGCGCTGCTCCGGCTGCTGCCCTGGTGGTCGGATCTCGACGAGGGACCGATCGACGTCTACACGCTGCCGTGGATCATCCTGCTCACCGGATTCGGCCTCACCTCGTTCGTGTACCTGTTCGTGAGCGCCGGGTTCGCGAACATCAACACCGAGCTCGTCGAAGCTGCGCAGGTGAGCGGCTCGAGTGCGCTCGGCGTCTTCTTCCGAGTCACGCTGCCGCTGCTGCGGCCCGTTCTGCTCTACGGCGGCGGTGTCGCGCTGCTGCTCGGTCTCGGCCAGTTCACGGCTCCGCTGCTGTTGGGGACGAACTCGGGCATCCGCGTGCTGACCACCGACATGTACTTCTCGGTCGCGCAGATCCCTGTCGACTACGCCACCGCGGCGGCGATCGGCTCGCCGCTGCTGGTCTTCGGCATCGCGGTGGTGATCGTGCAGCGCGTGATCCTCGGCGACCGGACACGCTTCGTCACCCATGGCGGCAAGGCGTTCCGCTCCAACACCAGGCCGTCGCGTGCGGCCGCCGCGCTGATCGTCGTGTACGGGCTCGTGAGCACGGTGCTCCCCCTGTCGGCGCTGGCGATTGTGGCCTGCTCGAAGTTCTGGACCGCCGACGTCAACCTCGACGAGCTCACGCTCGACAACTTCCGGTACATCTTCGACCAACCGGGGGTGACGCGGGCCATCACCACGAGCCTCGTCGCGTCGATCGGTGCGGTCGCCATCGTGCTGCCGATCGGCTTCCTCACCGCCTCACTGCTCCTGAAGAGGCGCAAGTACCGCGTCGTGCGGTCGGCGATCGACCTCATCGTCACGTTGCCGCTGGGTGTGCCGGCCGTCGTGTTCGGCGTCGGCTTCCTGCTCGCGTACACCCAGGAGCCGTTCATCCTCTACGGCACGCGTTGGGTGATCATCCTCGTGTACGTCACGCTCATGCTGCCGTTCGCGACCCGGATGCTGCTCTCGGGGATGATCGCCCTCGGTGAGGCGTACGTCGAAGCGTCCCGGGTCAGCGGTGCCGGCGCGATCCGCACGAACCTGCAGATCATCGTCCCCCTGCTGCGCTCGACGATCGGCGGCGCGGCGGCGTTGATGTTCGTGCTGCTGACCCACGAGTTCTCCGCGTCGCTCCTCGTGCGCGCGCCGACGACCCAGGTGATGGGCACGGTGCTGTACGACCAGTGGGTCAGTGGGTCGTACCCCACCGTGGCGGCGATCGCCCTCGTGATGACGGGCGTGACAATGGCCGGGGTGTTCCTCGCCGTGCTCCTCGGTGGCTCGGAGATCTTCGACAAGTTGTGACGGCGCCCGGGCGTGCGCCGTTGACACGTCGCGGGCCGTGCCGCCATAATCATCATGATGTTTAGGACCCGTCGAATGACTGAACCGCACGTGCAGCGATCATGACCAAGCCACTCGAGGGTGTCCGGGTCGTCGAGCTCGCGAGCTACGTCTTCGTGCCAGCCGCCGCCGCGATCCTCGGTGACTGGGGTGCAGACGTGATCAAGGTCGAGCACCCTCGCTTCGGTGATCCGGCGCGTCACACCGCAGCGTGGGGGGTGCCCGCGAAGGTCAACGGCGTGTCGCATCTGTGGGAAGCGGTGAATCGCGGCAAGCGCACCGTCTCGCTCGACATCGCCCGTCCGGAGGGCCGCGAGCTGCTCATGCGGCTCGTCGAGGGATCGGACGTCTTCCTCACGAACTTCCTGCCCGCCGTCCGGCGCAAGCTGCGCATCGAGCCCGACGACGTGATGGCGCGGAACCCGCGCGTCGTGTACGGCCGCGGCAGCGCCAACGGGCCGAGTGGTGCGGAAGCGGAGCGTGGCGGGTTCGACGGCGTCACCTACTGGGGTCGTGCCGGTGCCGCGATCGGCGTCACACCGCCGGGTTCCGACTATCCGCTGTCGATGCCGGGGCCCGGCTTCGGCGACCTGCAGTCGGGCAGCGCGCTCGCCGGGGCCATCGGGACGGCGTTGTTCCAGCGGGAGCGCACCGGGCGGGGAACGGTCGTCGACGTCTCGTTGCTGTCGGCGGGGCTGTGGGCGATGGGCATGGCGATCTCCGGCACGAGCGTGCTCGACGTCGAGGACCTGCCGCGTCAGCACCACCTCGCGGCGAACAACCCCCTCGTGAACCAGTACCGCACCAAGGACGGTCACTTCGTCGCCCTCGGGTTCATGCAGGCGGACCGCTATTGGCCGGAGTTCTGTGTCCTCGTGGACAAGGTCGACTGGCTCGTCGACGAGCGCTTCACCGACAGCGAGGCCCGGGCGCGCAACGCCGCGGCGTGCATTGCGATGCTCGACGAGCTGTTCGCGGAGCGCACGCTCGACGAGTGGTGCACGCTCCTCTCGCAGCAGAGCGGGCAGTGGGACGTGCTGCGCAGCCCCGGTGAGCTGCAGCACGACCAGCAGGCACGCGCGAACGGCTATGTGCAGCGGATCGAGCACGGTGACGGCGGCACGGTCGTCCTCGTGCCTGCGCCCGCGCAGTTCGACCAGGAGGCCGCGGTCCTGGGGAAGGCCCCGCGGCACGGCGCGGACACCGACAGCGTGCTCGGCACGCTCGGGGTGGACCGCGCGACGATCGCGCGCCTTCGCTACGAGGGTGTCATCGGCTGACGGCGTCGCCGGTCCAGCCGACGTGCATCACCTTCGCGGCGATCTTCCACGCGCCGTCGACCCGGCGGACGGTGTCGACGTACCGGGCGACCGTCCGCGCGCACCGATCGGGCGTGGCCCGCGCGACGTGGTGCGATGTGTGGTAGGTGAGCGCAGTGGCGGTCGTGTCGTCGAGGAAGTCGACGCGGTACACCGACAGGAAGTGGTGCGACCACGAGCGAGCCGCCGTGGCAGCGACGATCCACGCGACCACGGCGTCGGCGCCGTCGATGACGGTGTCGCCGTACCGAGCGTGGACGTCGTCGCAGAGAAGTGCGCGCAGCGTGGCGAAGTCCTGGTCGTCGATCGACGACCCATATCGCAGGAGCGTGTCCTCGATCGGCTGCCGTTCGATCAGGCGCCGGAGCGCCGATGCATCGTCGTCGCTCATGCTGCGAACCCTCGCTGTCCGCCGGCGCCGGACGATCGCACGCCGATCGGCGGTTGACCGGATCGACACCGGCTAAAATATCATGATGAACTATGGAACAGCGTACCGCGTCGCGAAGAAGCGGCCGTGACAGACAGCGCGAGCGAGCGATCGGACTTCGCGGACACGCCGTACGTGTTGATCCACCAGCGCGAGATCTCGAAGACGTCCGAGCGGGTCGCGTTCGCCATCGTGCGCGACGTCGTGGCGCGGGGACTGCGGCCGGGGGACCGTCTCCCGCTCGAGGCGGAGCTGCTGGACGAGTACGGCGTGAGCCGGGAGTCGATGCGCGAGGCGCTCCGTCTGTTGGAGGCCCAGGGCATCGTCCACATCAGGCGAGGCCCCGGGGGCGGCCCGATCGTCGGGCGTGCCGAGTCGGCGAACCTGGCGCGGACGATGACGTTGTACTTCCACCTCACCGGCGCGACGTACGACGAGCTGATGCGCAGCTGGCAGGCACTCGAGCCCGCGTCGGCGGGCCGCGCGGCCGCGAACCCCGACCGTGAGCGGGTCGCCGCGTTGATGGCGCCGCACCTGGAGCGCTTCGACGACGGCGACGACCGGGGCGCGTACATGGAGCACTCCAACGCGCTCCACTTCGCCGTCCTCGAGCTGGACGACAATCGGATCCTGCGGATGATCACGCTCGCCGTCGCTGACATCGTCCGCACCCACGTGCTGCTCCGCGTCGACCCGTTCGAGATCCGCGAGCTGATCGACTGCGACCACCACGAGATCGCAGCAGCGATCCTCGCCGGCGACGCGGAGCGAGCGCACGACGCGATGCGCGCCCACATCGCCGGACTGGATCCCGTCTATCGGGCCCATTGGGACGGACGCATGACGGATCTCGTCGAGTGGAAGTGACCCGTAATTATCATGAGGAAAGTTGACCGTGCGCACGGACGACGGCTAACGTGGGCTCGTCGCAGCACAGTGAGGGGTGAGCATGTCGACGACCACCGCCGAGGAGACGATCCGATGACGAGCACGTCGTCGACCGATGTCGCGCAGACGGGCGGACGCCTGATCGACGAGGCGCTGTTCGACGTCGCCGGTGACCAGATCGCACTCGCCGGATCGAGGTGCGTGGCGTGCGACGCGGTGACGTTCCCGGCGCAACGTTCGTGCCCCCGGTGCGCCGGCGACGACGTGGTGACGGTGCCGCTGCCGCGGACCGGGACGCTGTGGGGCTTCACCGTCCAGGCGTTCCCGCCGAAGACGCCGTACCTCCGCGCGGACGAGCGACCGTTCGTCCCGTACGCCGTCGGCTACGTCGATCTCGACCACCGCGTGTTGGTCGAGAGCCGCATCGTAACCGAATGCCCGACCTCGCTGGCCGTCGGCGACGAGATGACGCTCGTCCTCGAGCAGCTCCATCGTGACGAATCCGGGCCCGTCCTCACGTACGCGTTCGCGCCGGTCGGCCGGCAGCGAGCATTGGGCGCTTCCGATGCCGAGAGCACGCAGAGGGGGGCACCGTGAGCGACGTCGCGATCGTCGGCATCGGGATGCATCCGTTCGGGCGCCACGAGGGCGTGTCCGGGCGCGCGCAGGGCGCGTACGCCGCGCGCCAAGCGTTGCAGGACGCCGGCATCGGCTGGTCCGACGTGCAGTTCGCGTTCGGGGGCAGCGCTGCTGCCGGCAACGCGGACGCGCTCGTGGCCGATCTGGGGCTCACGGGGATCGAGTTCGTCAACGTGATCAACGGATGCGCTACCGGGGGCAGCAGCCTGGCGATGGCGGACCGGGCGATTCGCTCGGGCGCCTACGAGGTCGGCATGGCGATCGGCTTCGACAAGCACCCGCCCGGTGCGTTCAACGCCGATCCGGCGACGTACGGGCTGGGCGACTGGTACGGCGAGACGGGGATGATGCTCACGACGCAGTTCTTCGCCATCAAAGCTCAGCGCTACCTGCACGACCACGGCATCGACCCGGGCGTGCTCTCGGCGATCGCGGCGAAGGCGTACCGCAACGGGGCGCTGAACCCCAACGCCTGGCGGCGTCAGCCGTTGAGCATCGAAGAGATCGAGTCGTCGACCATGGTGAGCCCGCCGCTGACGAAGTACATGTTCTGCTCGCCCGCCGAAGGCGCCGTCGCGCTCGTGCTGTGCCGGGCGGATCTCGCGACGCGGTTCACCGACATCCCCGTCTACCTGAAGTCGTGCGTGATGCGATCCCGCCGTTACGGCACGTTCGAGGTGTTCAGCCCGTCGCTCGCTCCGGAGCGCAGCGACGGTCCGACGGTGCACGCCGCTCGCGACGCGTTCGAAGCCGCCGGCATCGCGCCGGCGGACGTGGACGTCGCGCAGATCCAGGACACGGAGTCCGGTGCCGAGCTGATGCACATGGCCGAGACCGGGCTCTGCGAGCACGGCGAGCAACCGGACCTGATCCTCTCGGGGGAGACGGAGATCGCCGGCAGGCTGCCGATCAACACCGACGGTGGCTGCCTCGCCAACGGTGAGCCGATCGGCGCGTCCGGGCTGCGGCAGGTGCACGAGAACGTCGTGCAGCTGCGCGGCACTGCCGGCGAGCGACAGGTCCCCGGCAACCCTCGCGTCGCGTTCACTCACGTCTACGGCGCCCCGGGCATTAGCGCCTGCACGGTGCTCACCCGGTGACCCTCGTGGAACCCTGGCAGCTCGAGGCACCTCCCGAGGTCGCTCCGGTACGCCCCGGCGAGGAGCTCGACTGGCACCGCCTCGCCGAGTACCTCGCGCCGCGGCTCGACGCCGACCCCGACCTGTCCGTGCTGCAGTTCCCCAACGGTTCGGCGAACCTCACATATCTCCTGCGGTTCGGGGACCGGCAGTTCGTCCTGCGTCGCCCGCCGTTCGGGGTCATCGCGCCTGGCGCGCACGACATGCGACGCGAGTTCAAGGTCCTGTCGAGGCTGTGGCAGGAGTACGACCGCGCCCCTCGGGCGTACTTGATCTGCGACGACCACAGCGTCGTCGGCAGTGACTTCGTCGTCTCGGAGTACCGGCGGGGCGAGGTGATCTGGGCGGTGCTCCCACCGAGCTTCGCCGATGTCCCGGACGCGGCCACGAGGATCGGTGTGGCGACGGTCGACGCCCTCGCCGATCTGCACAACGTCGACGCCGCACGTTGCGGCCTCGACGATCTCGGCCGGCCCGACGGGTACCTCGCCCGGCAGCTCGCCGGCTGGCGCAAGCGCTGGGCGCTGGTCGCCACCGACGAGTTCGACGACGCGATGACCGCGACGGCCGCGAAGTTGGAGCGCCGCCTGCCGACGTCGCCCCCGCCGGCGATCCTCCACAACGACTTCAAGATCGACAACTGCCAGTTCACACCGGGACACCCGGACCGCGTGACGTCGGTGTTCGACTGGGACATGGCCACGCTCGGCGATCCGCTCGCGGATCTCGGCACGTTGCTCAACTACTGGCCCGATCCCGGCGACTCGCCCGACGACCGGGCGCTCCACGTGCCCGGTCTCGAGGCGCTGGGCCTACCCGATCGGACAGCCGTCGTGGCCCGCTACGCGGAGCGCGTCAGCTTCGAGGTCAGCGAGTTCCCGTGGTACGAGGCGTTCGCCTGCTGGCGCACCTGCGTCATCCTCCAGCAGCTGCACCAGCGCTTCGTGCGCGGCGAGAGCACCGACGAGCGGATGGCGACGCGCGGCGACAACATCGGGATGCTGTCTCGCCGGGCGGCACGGATCCTCGCCGATGCGTGACATCGGCGGCGCGAGAGGAGCGGCATGCACATCGACCTGACGGGCAAGGTGGCCCTCGTCACCGGTGGGAGTCGCGGCCTCGGACGCGAGATGGTGGCGGCGATGGCGGACTCCGGCGCCGACGTCGTGATCGCGAGCCGGAAGCTCGCCGCGTGCCAGGAGCTCGCCGACGTCGTCGAGGAGCGCACCGGCCGTCGGGCGCTGGCGGCAGCGTGCCACGTCGGACGCTGGGACGACATCGACCGGCTCGTCGACGAGGTGTACGACGCATTCGGTCACATCGACATCCTCGTGAACAACGCTGGAATGGCGCCGCTGTACCCGAGCCTGGCTGCCGTCAGCGAGGAGCTGTTCGACAAGGTCATCGCCGTCAACCTCAAGGGTCCGTTCCACCTCGGATCGCTCGTCGGCGAGCGGATGCAGTCCGGCGCCGGCGGTTCGATCATCAACATCAGCAGCATCGCCGCATGCCACCCGCAGAAGACCGACCTGCCGTACGCAGCCGCGAAGGCGGGGCTCAACACGCTCACCGTGGGCTTCGCCGTGTCGTTCGGACCGACGGTGCGATCCAACGGCGTGATGGTCGGGCCGTTCCTCACCGACATCTCCAAGGCATGGGACGTCGAGACGTTCACCGACTTCGCGAAGGCGCGGTACCCGTTGCAGCGGCTCGGTCAGCCTGCGGAGATCGTCGGCACCGTGCTCTACCTCGCCTCGGACGCGTCGAGCTTCACGACCGGCACGATCCTCAACGTCGACGGTGGCGTGTCGGTCTCGTCGTTGTTCATGTCCAAGGGCTGAGCGCTCAACAGTGCGCGCTTCGTGGCCACACCACGCCACGAGCGAAGACGAAAGGAGTCGACATGACGTGGGAGTTCGAGACCGACGAGGCGTTCCAGGGAGAGCTCGACTGGGTGAACGACTTCGTACGCGACGAGATCGTCGATGTCGATCAGATCGTCGCGCACGCGTGGGACATGCGCGACCCCGTTCGCCAGGCGCTCATCCCGCCGCTGCAGGAACGTGTGCGTGCACGCGGTCTGTGGGCATGCCACCTCGGTCCCGAGCTCGGTGGTGCGGGGTTCGGACAGGTGAAGCTGGCGTTGCTCAACGAGTGCCTGGGTCGCACGCACAGCGGCCCGATCGTGTTCGGCTGCCATGCCCCGGACTCCGGGAACAGTGAGATCCTCGCCCACTACGGCACGCCCGAGCTCAAGCAGCGGTTCCTCGAGCCGCTCCTGCGCAACGACATCGTCTCGGCGTACTCGATGACCGAACCGCAGGGTGGTTCCGATCCGACGGGGTTCACCACGCGCGCCGAGCTCGACGGCGACGAGTGGGTCATCAACGGTGAGAAGTGGTTCTCGTCGCACGCCAACTTCGCGTCGTTCCTGATCGTGCTCGCAGTCACTGATCCCGACGAGGACCGCCACCGGCGCCTCTCGATGTTCGTCGTGCCGGCCGATACGCCGGGCGTCGAGATCCTCCGCAACGTCGGGATATACGGTCATCCGGAGGGCGAGGGCACGCACAGCTACGTCCGCTACCGCGACGTACGCATCCCGAAGGAAAATCTGCTCGGTGGGCGCGGTGACGGCTTCATCGTGGCGCAGACGCGACTCGGCGGCGGCCGCATCCATCACGCCATGCGCACGGTCGGCCTCGTGCGCCACGCGCTGGAGATGATGGGCGAACGGGCGCTCTCGCGCGAGACGCAGGGCGAGCCGCTCGCACGCAAGCAGCTCGTGCAGGCGATGATCGCCGACTCCTGGCTGGAGCTCGAGCAGTTCCGCCTGCTCGTGCTCCGCACGGCGTGGCGGATCGACAAGTACCAGGATTACCAGAAGGTGCGTGGCGACATCTCCGCCGTGAAGATCGCCATGCCGAAGGTGCTCCACGACGTCGCGTCGCGCGCGCTCCAGCTCCACGGGTCGCTCGGCGTCTCCCACGAGATGCCCTTTGCCGCGATGGTGCTCGAGTCGTTCCACATGGGTCTCGCCGACGGTGCCACGGAAGTGCACAAGGTGACGCTCGCGCGCGAGGTCCTCAAGGGGTTCACGCCGACCGATGGGCTGTTCCCCTCGGAGCACCTCCCGCGCTTGCGGGCGCGGGCGGAGGCACGCTTCGCCGACGTGCTCGCGGCGGCCGCGCAGTGAGCGTTCGCGTCGGCCTGTCGGTCTACGACATCGACGCCAGAGAGCTTGTCGACCTCGCCGCGGCCGCGGAGGCCGCCGGCTTCGCGTCGCTGTGGCTGGGGGAGCACGTCGTGCTCCCGCTGGACTACTCGACCGAGCATCCGGCGACGACCTCGGACCGCAACGTGTCGCACCACACGACGATCATCGACCCGTCGACGATCCTCGTCGACCCACTCGTCTCCCTGGCGGCCGTCGCCCAGGCCACCGATCGCATCACGCTCGCCACCGGGATCTACCTGCTTCCGCTGCGCCATCCGCTGGCGATCGCGCGGATGACCGTCACCCTGCAGATGCTCGCCGGCGGACGCTTCATGCTGGGCGTCGGTTCGGGTTGGCTGCGCGAGGAGTTCGACGCCTTGGACGTTCCATTCGACGAGCGGGGCGCGCGCTTCGACGAGACCCTGGCGATCCTGCGCGCGGCGTGGGCGGGTGGTGAGCTGACGCACGACGGGGCGTGCTACCGCTTCGACCGCGTGCTCGTCACCCCGGACCCTGTCCGGATCCCGCTGATCCTCGGCGGGAACACCGAGCGCGCGCTCCGCCGGGCCGCTCGCGTGGGAGACGGCTGGTTCAGCTCGGGCAATCCCAGCCTCGAGGAAGCGGTTCGCTTGCGCACACGGCTGGAGGAGCTCGCCGACGAGGCGGGGAGGCAGGAGCGGCTCCCGATCTACGTGAGGATGTCGGGGCGCGGTCGCGCAGCGGTCGAGCAGTACGGCGAGCTCGGGTTCGAGCACGTCACCGTGTGGGCGAACGAGCTGTGGCCGCGCGACGGCGAGCCTGCGGAGAAGCGCGAGCGGTTCCTCGCTGCGGCGGACGAGCTCTTCCCGTAGCGGCGCTCAGTCGCGCGGATCGGCGAGCTGGAGCACCTGCTTGCCGAGGTTCCGACCCTCGAACAGGCGCCGGATGCCATCGGGTGCGTGCTCCAGGCCGTGGAGGACATCGTGCTCGACGCGGATCTCGCCGTCCGCCACCCATCGGAGCAGGCGCGACCGCGCTTCGGGGAACTGCTCCTCGAAGTCGGAGACGAGGAACCCTTCCATCCTGGCGCGTCGCGTCGTGAGCAACTGGTAGTAGTGCAGCCCGATCTCCGGGCGCTCGGGCCGGTACCCGGTGGAGATCGACCCGCACAGCGCAATCCGACCCTTCAGCGCGACGTTGAACAAGGCCGCGTCGAGCAGCGCGCCGCCGACGTTGTCGAAGACGACGTCGTACCCGTCCGGTGCTGCGCCTCGGAGCAGTCGGCGCACCTCGGGGTCGTGGTGATCGACGCAGTCGTCGAAGCCCGCCACCTCGCGAACCCACGCCCGCTTGGCGTCGCTGCCTGCCGTCCCGACGACGCGTCCCGCGCCCACGATCCGCGCGATCTGGCCTGCAACCGACCCCGTCGCGCCTGCTGCCGCCGTGACGAGCACCGTGTCGCCGACGGCCGGTGCACCGACGACCGTCATCCCGAAGTACGCGGTGAGGCCGGTGAGGCCGGCGACGCTGAGCATGTGCACCGGATCGTCGACGTCGCTCGGCACGAGCGTCAACGCCGCCGCGTCCGGGCCGACGACAGCGAAGTCCTGCCAGTTCAACATCCCGTGGACGAGCGCACCGACGGGGAACCGGTCGTTCGCCGACGCCGTCACCTGCCCGACACCCCATGCGCGCATCGGCTCACCGAGGGCTACCGGAGCGACGTACGACCGGACGTCGTTGAGCCACCCACGCATCGCCGGCTCGAACCCGAGCCACAGGTTGCGGACGACGACCTCCCCGTCGGCGGGACCCCGCAACGGCGTGCTGACGAGCGCGAAGCAGTCGTCAGTCACCACGCCGCGAGGCCGACGCCTCAACACCATTTGCCGGTTCTCGTTCATGTGCGCTCTCCTCGCGGGGGAGTCGGAGAGACCGAGCGTAATTCATCGGTATGAATTTGTCAGGACCGTGTCGAGCCCGCTCGGCTACGAGATCACGCCGTCCTGCCGCGAGCACTTGACATCGCGCTCGGATTCGTGAATCCTCATGAGCAATAAGCGGAGGAGACGTCAATGTCCCGTGTGACGATCGAGCGACTCACGAAGCGGTTCGAGGGCAAGCCACCGACGGTCGCGGTCGACGATCTGACGCTCGACATCGACGAGGGCGAGTTCCTCGTGCTGCTCGGTCCGAGCGGCTGCGGGAAGACCACCACGCTGCGGTGCCTCGCCGGGCTCGAATCGGCCAACGATGGCACGGTCGCCTTCGCCGGTCGGCGCGTGTTCGACAGCGAGTCGAAGCTCAACCTCTCGCCGGACCGTCGCAGCATCGGGATGGTCTTCCAGTCGTACGCGCTCTGGCCCCACATGACGGTGAGGAAGAACATCGCCTACCCGTTGAAGGCACGCAAGCTCAAGCACGGGCTGTCCGAGGGCTGGGTCGAGGCGATCGCCGCGGTCGTCGACTGCGGCGAGCTGCTCGATCGCTATCCCGGCCAGCTGAGCGGCGGCCAGCAGCAACGCGTGGCGCTCGCCCGAGGGCTCGTCGCCCGCCCGGATCTCGTGCTGTTCGACGAACCGCTGAGCAACCTCGATGCACGTCTGCGCGAGCAGGTTCGCAACGAGCTCGCCGAGCTCCACAATCGATTGGGGTTCACCGCTGTGTACGTCACGCACGACCAGAGCGAAGCGCTCGCCCTCGGCGACCGCCTGGCGATCATGCGTCACGGTCGCATCGAGCAGCTCGGAACGCCGCAGGAGGTGTTCGCCCGCCCGCAGTCGGAGTACGTCGCCGGGTTCATCGGGATGGGCAACCGGATGAGCCTCGAGCGGCGTGACGGTCGCTGGCGGCTCGGTGACAGCGTCGTCGAGGGCGCTGATCCGGCGCCCGGCGCCACGCACGGCGTCGTACTGCGCACGCGCCCGGACGACATCGACGTGCGCAGCGAGCGTCGCCTGGCTCCTCATGAGACGGGGTTCGAAGCGTCCGTCGTCGTCGCCTCGTTCGCCGGTCGCCACGTCGACGTCGTGCTGTCCGTCGGGTCGACGCGCATCGAAGCGCAGGTGAGCTCGTCGCCCGACGGGCTCGTGCCGGGTCGCACCGTCATGGTCGCGTTCGATCCGACGAAGGCCGCGGTGTACGAGGACCACGGCGCCCCCGCTCCTGCCGAGGACGAACCGTTGATCGCGTCGTCGCAGGCCTGACTCGTGGCCGACGTCACCGCCGGGCACGGCGAGCGAAGCGGCGACCGCCCGTTGGAGGGGCAGTGGGCCGTCGTCACCGGCGGGAGCAAAGGCATCGGTCAGGCAATCGGTCGCCGCCTCATCGCAGGAGGTGCCCATGTCGTGCTCGTCGCGCGAGGACAGGACGATCTCGACGCGGCGGTGTCGTCGGCGAGGCGCGATGTGCCGTCCGGACAACAGGTGCTTGGGCTCGTTGCGGACATGGCGAATCGCGACTCGATCGAGGCGGTCTTCGCGAGCGTCGCCGATCGGACCCCGTCGCTGAACATCTTCGTCGCCAATGCCGGGACCGGTCGGGTGACACCGTTCCTCGAGCTCGGTCGTGACGAGTTCGATGCGATCGTGGCTCTGAACTTCACCGGCGCCGTCTTCGGCTGCCAGCAGGCTGCCAGGATGATGGTGGCGACGCCGGTGGAGAACCAGGTCATCGTCGCCGTGTCGTCGGTGCGCGCGCTGGGAGCGCGGCCGGGCCGGCTCGTGTACGCGGCGACGAAGGCCGCGCTCAACCAGGCGGTCCGGGTGGCCGCCGTCGAGCTCGCACCGTTCGGCATACGCGTGTGCGCGTTGTCGCCGGGGATCACCGAGACACCGCTGACGGCAGCCAACAAGGAGGTGTTCGACGAGGTCGTCCGTGGCGTGCCGCTGGGCCGCGCCGGTCTGCCGCTCGACCTCGCCGAAGCCGCCTACTTCTTGTGCTCGCCGCAGGCCGCGTTCATCACCGGCGCCAACCTCGTCGTGGACGGGGGAGAGTCGGTTCTCTGACGGAGTGACCTGCTCGCGCGGCGCTCGACGCGACGGGGCGTTGTCGAACGCCGACGCTCGTTTCCGCAGCGATCCGGACCGGACCGTCGCACCGGGTCGTCCAGGCGTGGCTCGAACGCGCGGCGTGCGAGCCGGTGATCTGTCCTCGGAGCGCTGAGCGGACTGGCAATGGCTCGTCAGGATGCGCGGATCGGTGGTCAGGCTTCCAAGGTCGGGCCCATCGGCGTGGCGGCGGGGAGGTCGCCGGCGGCCACCACAGCGCGGGCGATGGGCGTGAGCAGCGTCGTCAGGCGGTCGAGGTCCGCGTCGCCAAGGGCGTCGTAGGCGGACAGCGCGACGGCGTCCGTGCGGCTCTCGAGCTCGGCTCGCAGCGCAGCGCCCTTCGCCGTCAACGCGCCGCCGGTCGTCATCAAGCCCCGGTCGGCGAGGCGGGCGACGACGAAGCTCCACTCGTCGTCGTCGTAGTCGCGTGCGCGCTGGATCATCGATCGTGGCACGTTGCCGGCGGCCGCTTGGAAGACGTTGGACTCACGGCCGGACAGGCCGAACCCGGTGAGCAGCGCGACGTGACCGTCGCCGCGGTGCTCGCGCAGCAACGTGGCGGCGTGCCACAGCACGTCGAGTGGCTCTGCCGGCCACGGAAGCGCGGCGTTCGCGGCGAACAGCGCCCGGCCGTCGACGGGAGCCGATCGGGCGGCGGTTGCCGCGAGCCCAGCTGCTTCGGCCAGCTCGGGACCTTCTGAAGCGCTGCCAACCATGCGCCGAAGGGCTCTATTGGCGCCGGCGCGGCGCGCGTCGAGGGCGGCGTCGGGCCCGGCGATCGCCCAGGCGTCCGGCAGCGCTCTGGCGACCCGCGTCGGTGCGAAGTTGTAGAAGAGGGCGGTGACGACCTCCGGTGCAACGATGCCGAGCGGCGCAGCGCGGCCGGCGAAGTAGCCCATCCAGAAGCCCTTGTACCCGACGTCGGAGAAGGCGCCGATCGCCTCGGGGGCGAAGTAGATGACGGCGTGGATCGCTTCGAGGCGACGCCAGACGTCCCGAGCGGCGGAGGGATCACGTTCCATGCGGTCAGTGTGCTCGTCCGCCTCCGTCACGGTGCAGTCGGACCGGCGATCAAGTGTGGGATGAATCGCTCTCGTTCGGCACCGTGGCTCAGCTGGCCTCACGGTGGGCTCGTACGACGACGTCGATGGCGTCGACCGTGCCGTCGTCGGTGACGACCGGTCGCCGTACTCGTTCCGCCCGTTCGACCGTGAGCGTTCCGAGCGCGGCGACGATCTCGTCGGGGCCATAGAGCACGCGTGGATGCTGAGGCCCGCCGTAGCCGTCGGTGAGGTTCGACGCGTCGTGGCCGATCACCAGCAGCGTGCCGCCCGGCGCGAGCGCACCGGTCGCGTGGGCCAGGGCCGCGGCGATCTCGGCGCTCGGCAGGTGGAGGTAGAGGACGATCACGAGGTCGAAGGCCTCGGTCGGCGGTTCGTACCGGGTGACGTCGGCCGTCACCCATTCGACGACGACACCTCGGCTCTCGGCGAGCTGTCGGGCCTTGTCGAGCCCGACGGCGGAGAAGTCGACACCGGTGACCTGCCATCCTCGGCCGGCCAGCCACACCGCATTGCGCCCTTCGCCACACGCGACGTCGAGTGCTCGACCGGGTGCAAGGTCGGCGACCTCTTCGACGAGGAACCGATTGGGTTCGGCGGTCCAGACCAGGTCCGTCCCCGAGTAGCGCTCGTCCCATCCGGTGCTGTTCATCGGCTCGCCTCCATCGCTCATCCTGCCATCGCGCAGAACTCCCGGCTGCCTTCACGTGATCTTCATCGCGTTCGCGCTCGGCGCTCGACAGAGCGCTGGCTAAGTGAATGGTGCAAGGACGAAGAGGCCACGACGGGAGAACCGGGGTGAAGCTCCGGGGAGGCCGACGGGCATCGAGAACGGAAAGGAGAGGTCATGAGGACCAAGAGGGTGACGATGATGCTGGTGACGCTCACGGCAGCCGGCGTGCTCGCCGTGCCAGCTGGCACGGCACTCGCCCAGGACGAGACCCCCGAGCCGGCCGTGCCGGTCACGACATGCCAGCCCGAACGCGATCGTGATCGCGACCGGGTGAACGATCAGGATCAGGTCGTCGTGCAGACGCAGGAGCGGGCACAGATCCGCCTCCGCGACGGCACCTGCGACGGTGACTGCACCGGCGACGAGGTCCGCGATCGTGATCGGGTCCATCTCGAGGACGGCACTGGGCTCGGCGCCCAGCACCGCCAGGGCGGATTGGGCACGTTGGGCAACGGTCGGGGCAACAGCTGACCCCGCTGTGCGACCGCTGGGACCCCGTCCCGGCGGTCGCACGTTCGCGCCGATCGCGAGCCCCGTACCAAGAGCGCCGTGCCACATGAGCGGATCCTCGTCGTCGACGACGAGGCCGGAATTCGCGAGCTCGTCGGTACATACCTGGGCAAGGAGGGGTATGCCGTCGACGAGGCCGTCGACGGCGAGGACGCGCTCGACCACTTCCGCAGGCAGCCGCCGGACCTCGTCGTGCTCGACTTGCGGCTCCCGGGCATCGACGGCTTCGACGTGCTGCGCGAGATCCGCCGTACGTCGTCGGCGTACGTGATCGTGCTGACCGCGCGCTCGGACGAGATCGACACGCTGATCGGTCTCGAACTCGGAGCGGACGACTACATCACCAAGCCGTTCAGCCCGCGCGAGCTGGTGGCGAGGGTGCGCGCGGTGCTGCGCCGGCGCCGTGAGGGCGACGCCGGCAGCGACGACGCGATGCGGTTCGACGGTCTCGTGATCGACGTCGAGCGACACGAGGTGTGCGTCGACGATGCGCGCGTGGATCTGACGAGTCTCGAGTTCGAGTTGCTCGCCGCACTGGCGAGCGCTCCTGGGCGGGTGTTCAGTCGTCGGCAGCTCATCGAACGCGTGTGGGGGTGGGACTTCTACGGTGACGAGCGATTGGTCGACGTCCACGTCCGCAACCTGCGCAAAGCAATCGGTGACCCGGCGGAGGAGCCGCGGTTCGTCGGCACGGTGCGCGGCGTGGGCTACAAGTTGGTGGCGGAGCCGTCGTGAGTCTCTCGACATGGTCTCGCCGGCTTCGCACCCGGCTGTTCATCTCGTACGTGGTGGTGGTCGCCGCTGGAGCGGTCGCGCTCACGGTCGTGGGAACGGTCGTCACCCGGACCGCGTACGAGCGGCGGATCGGCCGGTTCGGCCTCGGACACGGTCAGGGCCGGGCCGGCCAGGTGACCGAGTCCCAGCTCCGAACGGCCCTCGACGAGTCGCTGCTGCCGGCGCTGCTCGTGGGCGTCGTGGCCGCGCTGATCACGGCGGCGATCGCTGCGGTCTTCGTAGGTCGCCGGCTCCTGCGCCCGATCGACGAGATGCGGGCGGCCGCCCGCCAGATGGCAGCGGGTGACTACGCGGCAAGGGTTCCGGTGCCCACCGAGGTCGAGCTTGCATCGCTCGCTCACGATGTCAACGAGCTCGGTGAGCACCTCGCCACCACCGAGCAGCGACGCACTCAGCTGCTGGGCGAGGTGACCCACGAGCTGCGGACGCCGATCACGGTGATCCGGGGGCAGATGGAGGCGCTCATCGACGGAGTGATCGCGCCGTCCGACGAGGTGTACGTGGCGGTCGCCGACGAGGCAGCCCGCGTGCAGCGGCTGGTCGACGACCTCACGCTGCTGTCACGGGCCGACGAGGGCACGCTCGAAGTGCAGTTCGCCGAGGTCGATCTGGCGGCTGTGGCGATCGCCGCGGCCGAGCGGCTGAGGCCGCAGTTCGATCACGCGGAGGTCGCGCTGATCGCAGAGCCGGCCAGTGTGCCCGGTTTGCTGGTGCGTGGCGACCGGGACCGGCTCACCCAACTGCTCTCGAACCTCCTGGGCAACGCACTCGGCCACACGCCCGCGGGCGGCACGGTGACCGTGCGTTCAGGTCGTGACGGATCGACGGCGTGGGTCGACGTCATCGACACCGGCTCGGGCATTCCGGCTGGTGAGCTCGACCACATCTTCGAGCGCTTCTACCGCGGCCGCGACAGCAGCACCACGAGAACCCGCCCTGCCCGCGCCGGAAGAGGCATCGGGTTGACCATCGCCCGCAGCCTCGCTCGCGCCCAGGGCGGTGATGTCGTCGCCTTCTCCGTTGGGCAGGGAGCAGGAGCGAGGTTCCGACTGACGGTCCCGGCGTCGGCCTGACGGCCGAGTAGCCTGCACTGCCGACCGCGATCGACCGGGGGTGGTCCGTGGGACTGTATCGGGAGCACCTTCTACCTCGTCTCGTCGACCGTGCATGTGGCACCCGCGAGCTGCGACGTTGGCGCGAGCAGGTGACCGCTGGGCTGTCCGGGACCGTGGTGGAGATCGGGTTCGGATCGGGTCTCAACATGCCCGCCTACCCGCCCGAGGTGAACCTCGTCTACGCGGTCGAGCCTGCGGCGACGGCGCGGCGCCTCGCCACGAAGCGGATCGCCGACTCCCACGTCCGCGTCGAGCACATCGCGCTTCGCGGCGAATCGATCCCCCTCGAGGACGGCAGCTGTGACGGCGCGCTGTCGACCTTCACCTTGTGCACGATCCCCGAGGTCGAAGAGGCGTTGGCCGAAGTCCGGCGGGTGCTCAAGCCGGGCGGTCGGTTCCACTTCCTCGAACACGGTCTGTCGCCGGACCCGTCGATCGCCAAGTGGCAGCACCGCTTGGAACCAGTCCAGAAGCGAGTTGCCGACGGATGCCACCTCACCCGCGACCCGACAGCGTTGGTGCGAGCCGCCGGGTTCGAGATCGAACGTGCCGAGGCGCGCTATGCAAGCGGCCCGAAACCGTGGACGTGGCTCACCGAAGGCGCCGCCATCAAGCCAGGCTGAGCCGGACCGCAGGCGAAATCCTGGCAACGCTCTGAGTGCCGTTCACGCGTCGTCCTGTTCGGCGGGGTGTTCCGGAGGCGGTTGCGCGGCGTTGTCACGTGCTCGGCGGCGCGCCGAGGCCTGCTGTCCGTCGTCCTCGTAGTCGACGGTCACCGACTCGAACCCCTTGAACTGCTGCGCCCGGGCGGCGTCGGTGTAGGCCCGTCGGTCGGCAGCAGTCAGATCGACGTTGTCGGTGAACAGGGTCATCAACGCCCGCGGATACAGGCGTCTGGCGTGCACCACGTTGATCTCGGTGCTGATGACGATGCCGAGCGCGGCGAGGTAGATCCAGGCGAGCAAGCCGAACACCAAGGCGAACACGCCGTACGTGGCATCGGCGCCCTTGACGACGTTGCCGACGTACGCGGTGCCGAACAGCTGCAGCAGCTGCCAGTTGACGGCGGCGGTGATCGCTCCTGGGACCACGTCGCGAGCCGCTGTCCCTTCCGGCGTGCAGATCGTGAACACCCGGATGAACACGGCGACGTTCAGCACGACGGAGACGGCGATCGCCAAGATCGTGCCGGCACCACCGAGGTCGGCACCGAACGCGCCGGCGCTGCTGCCGAGTGCAGACAGGATCGTCGTCGCCACGATCGCGGTGCCGGCGATCGCGATCAGGCGGAGGCTGCGCAGCCGCGCTCGGAACGGGTTCGGTCGACGGTGCCTCGGCACCGACCATGCCACGTTCATCGCGTGCTGCACCGCCTGAGCGATCCCCAACGCACCGTAGGTCGCGAGCAGCGCACCGGCGACCAAGGCGCCGACGCTGCCCTCCAGACCCTGTGGTTCGCCGAGCTGGTCACCGATGACAGGGAACTGACTCAAGGTCGAGTCGAGGATCTGGCGTTGCAGCTCGGGGTTGCCCTGCAGGAGGAACCCGAGCACGGACGCCAGCAGCAGGAACAGCGGGAACAACGAGAGGAAGCCGTAGTAGGTGATCAGCGCAGCGAGGTACGGGCCCTGGTCGTCGGCGAACTTGTACACGACGGCGAGCGGAAAGCTCGCCCATGCGTGGCGTCGCTGGAACTCGTCGAGGCGCCGTGTGAAGCCCAGGCTCGTCATCTGCTCCCACCGTCACGCACCGGGCCATTGTGCCTGGCCGCGCCGGCGCGGGCACCTCCCCGCCCTGCGGCTGACCCCCGGCGCGCCGTCAGCCGCGCTCGGGGAGCTGCTGGATGGTCCATTCGTTGCCGTCGGGGTCGGTGAACCCGGTGAAGCGGCCCCACGCGAGCTCCGTCACCTCGCCGGCTGCCACGCCCCGTTCGACGAGGAACGTCCGTGCGGCGTCGGCGTCGTCGACGACGACCTGCAAGCCCTTGAGCGAACCGGGCTCGGAATCGATCAGCCCCGTGCCGATCGCGATCGAGCAGGCCGACCCCGGCGGCGTCAGCTGGACGAAGCGCAACTCGTCGGTCACCGTGTGGTCATGGTCGACCACGAAGCCGACCTGGTCGGCGTAGAAGGCCTTGGCTCGGTCCACATCGGACACGGGCACGAACACCAGCTCGAGCTTGAAGTCCATCGTCATCTCCGGTTCTCTCGGCGCCGACCGGCGGTCGGCCGTGACGCCATCATCCGCACGAGAAGTGGTCATCCAGTGGCCACTTCACGGACAGACCGATACCGGGCAGCACCGCTGCGGCGAACGGACGTACGGTTGCGGGAGCTGGGCAAGGATGCGCCCATGCCGGACGACTCTGGACGTCACACCCGGGATCGCGTCCCACGAGATCCCGTGAACGACCACTCGCTCGCGGCGGCGGCGGTGCGCCGTGAGTTCCTCCGGGAGCGAACTGGCGTCGAGCTGGACCACGTCGGCCGGTTCTCGGTCGGTCCGGAGACGCTGCCGGGCAACATCGAGAACTTCATCGGCGTCGCGCAGGTCCCGATCGGCGTCGCCGGACCGCTGCACATCGACGGCGAGGACGCTCGAGGCGACTTCTACGTCCCGCTCGCAACGACGGAAGGCACGCTGGTCGCGAGCTACAACCGTGGCATGCGGCTGCTGACCGAGTGCGGTGGCGTACGCACGACCGTGGTCGCCGACAGCATGCAGCGAGCGCCGGTGTTCGTCCTGTCCGATGCGCTGCACGGGCGCGAGTTCGGCGAGTGGGTCGACGAGCGCTTCGCCGAGATCAAAGCGGAAGCAGAGTCGACGACGAGGTCCGGCGCGCTCGTCTCGATCGGTCAGTACGCGGTCGGGCCGCTCCGGTACCTGCGGTTCAACTACACGACCAGTGATGCCGCCGGACAGAACATGACCGGCAAGGCCACGCTCGCGGCGTGCCAGTGGATCCAGGGGCGGCACCCGGATCGTCCGCAGTTCATCCTGTCCGGATCGATCGACACCGACAAGAAGCACTCGCAGATCAACATGCTGCTGACGCGCGGGAAGCGGGTCGTGGCCGAGGCAGTGGTCAAGCGCGACGTGCTCATGGACCTCATGGGCGTCGACACGGCGACGCTGATGTGGGGACGGCAGATCTCGCAGGCCGGCAACTTCATGGCGGCCTCTGCCAACAACGGGGCACATGCGGCGAACGCACTCGCGGCGATGTTCATCGCCACGGGCCAGGACGTCGCGAACGTCGCCGAGTCGCACGCCGGGATCGTCTACACCCAGTTGCTGGAGAACGGCGACTACTACTGGTCGATCACGTTGCCGGCGCTCATCGTGGCGACCTATGGCGGTGGCACCGGCCTCGCGACGCAGCGCGAGTGCCTCGAGCTGCTCGGCTGCTACGGCGCGGGCAAGGTGCGCAAGTTCGCCGAGATCTGTGCGGCGGTCGTGCTCGCCGGTGACATCTCGCTGTCGAGCGCAGTGCTCCACGGCGACTGGGTCACGAGCCACGAGCGCCTCGGACGGAATCGGCCCTGACCTGACCGACCGGTGATCGGGCATCCTTGTTCGCCTCAGATCAACAGCCGGTTGTCCGCTGTGCACTCGGCTGCGCTGAAGGCGCTGCGCCGGTTCTCGGCGGGCTCCCAGCGATCTCCCAGGTTCGCACTCCACGCTCGACGACGACCTCAACGGTCGTCTCGACGGTCGAATCTCGACGCTCGAACCTCGACCCCCACCACCTCGAAGGAGCACCACATGGATGACCACGACGGACACGAGCCGGAGGACCACGATCGCGGCCTGGCGTTCGACATGTCGACGCTGCTCGCCCGGCGGCGCGTCCTGTCGCTGTTCGCGGGTGCGGGAATCGCCACGATCGTTGCCGCGTGCAGCTCCGGCAATGGCGGTGGTGACACCGCCGGCGACACGTCGACGAGTGCCGGGAGCGCCGGCTCGTCGACCACGGCATCGACCGCAGCGTCCGTCGCAGCCTCCACCGCGGCCTCCACCGCAGCGACGGCTTCGAGTGCGACCGCCGCGACCGACGCCGCGAGCTGCGCTCCGATCCCCGAAGAGACCGCTGGGCCGTTCCCCGGCGACGGCACGAACGGAGCCAACGTCCTCACCGACCCGGAGGTCGTGCGCAGCGACATCCGCTCCAGCTTCGGGTCGTCGTCAGGGGTCGCCGACGGGGTTCCGTTGACGATCGCGCTCACGATCACGGACACCGCCGGCGGGTGCGCCCCGCTCGCCGGCGCCGCGGTCTACGCGTGGCACTGCGACCGAGACGGGAACTACTCGCTCTACTCCGACGCGGCGGCGAACGAGAACTACCTGCGCGGCGTGCAGGAAGCGGACAGCGAGGGCCGCGTGACGTTCACGAGCATCTTCCCGGCGTGCTACTCCGGCCGCTGGCCGCACGTCCACTTCGAGATCTTCGACGGTCTGGAGGGCGCGACGTCGGGACGCAGTGCGATCGCCACGTCGCAGCTCGCCTTCCCGAAGGACGTGTGCGACACCGTCTACGCCACCGAGGGCTACGAGCGCAGCGTGAGCAACCTCGCCCAGGTGTCGCTCGAGCGCGACAACGTCTTCAGCGACGGGGTGTCCCAGCAGCTCGCCACGATGTCGGGCGACGTCGCCGGTGGCTACGTCGCCACCCTCGCCGTCCCGGTCTGACGCGCGCGCGGTCAGTCGTGATCGCCCGGGAAGACGTCCGTCTCGGACGAGTGCCACACGGGGTGGTCGCCGGCGGTCTCGACGTTGAAGCCGTACTCGTAGACGAGGCTCCCGCCGAACGTGGCGCCGACCGACACGAGCCCGGCGATCACGATCGAGAGCACCATGATCCCGATGGGCGTCGATGGCTCGGTGTTGTAGCCAGTCAGGCGCCACACGATGTCGACGAGCGCGAGCACCGTCACGGTGATCATGATCGTGGCGTGGGTGTTGATCGTCCGCCGCGCCTGCGTGCCGGGCGTCGACGACTTCCACCAGTCGAACAGACCCGTGAGCGCGGCGAGCACCGACACTGCCGCACCGCCGACGAACGTGTAGGTGCCGGCGCGCCAGAAGTCGCGGCCCCAGCCGCTGTCATCGCCGCCGATCACCGAGATGACGTCGAAGACTGCGGCGAGGATGTACGCCGCGATCGGGAAGTCGGTCAGCGGCGGGTGCAGCGGCTTGCCGGACCAGCCGCGCAGGCCCTTGAACGTGCGACCCTTCAGTGTGAGCACCGGGCGAACCGAGAACCGTCTCACCGTGCCTCCCATCCCCGAGCTGCGAGTCCGGGCCACGGTAGTCGCTCAGGATCGGGCTGCTGACAGCCCGATCACGCCCGCGTCGGTTCTCTGCAAGAGTGGTGCGAGTGTTGAATCGAGGCATCGATGTCTGACGCCGGTCCGCTCCGGTTCAAGGTTCCCGAGCCACCCGCTCGGCCCGGCGACACGCCGGACTTCTCGTACGTCGACGTGCCGCCGGCGGGCAGCGTCCGCCGCCCGGACGTCGATGTCGCGCCGTCCGAGATCCGCGACCTCGCGGACTCGTTGATCCGCGTCCTCGACGACGAGGGGCACGCCGTGGGTCCGTGGGTGCCCGAGGTCGATGCCGAGCAGCTCCGCCGCGGGCTGCGGGCGATGGTCAAGACGCGCATCTACGACGACCGCATGTTGCAGGCCCAGCGCCAGGGCAAGTCGTCCTTCTACATGCGTTGCACCGGCGAGGAGGCGATCGCCGTCGGGCAGGCGTTGGAACTGCGTCCTGGTGACATGTTCTTCCCGACGTACCGGCAGCAGGGCTGGCTGATCGCCCGCGACTGGCCGCTCGTCGACATGATGTGCCAGATCTTCTCGAACGAGAAGGACCGGCTACACGGGCGCCAGATGCCGGTCATGTACTCCGCCCGTGATGCCGGCTTCTTCTCCATCTCCGGCAACCTCGGGACGCAGTTCATCCAAGCCGTCGGCTGGGCGATGGCAGCGGCGATCAAGGGCGACACGTGCATCGCCTCGGGCGTCGTCGGTGAAGGGACCACGGCAGAGGCGGACTTCCACCACGCCCTCACGTTCGCGACCACGTACCAGGCACCCGTCATCTTGAACGTGGTCAACAACCAATGGGCGATCTCGTCGTTCCAGGGGATCGCCGGGGGAGCCACCGCGACGTTCGCGTCGCGCGGCATCGGGCACGGCATCCCATCGCTGCGCGTCGATGGCAACGACTACCTCGCGGTGCTGGCGGCCACTCGATGGGCGAGCGAACGCGCCAGGACCAACCATGGCCCGACGCTCATCGAGTGGGTCACGTACCGCGCCACCGCCCACTCGACGTCGGACGACCCTTCCAAGTACCGGCCGGCCGACGAGTGGAAGTCGTGGCCGTTGGGCGATCCGATCGAACGGCTGAAGCTGCACCTGACCGCGGTCGGCGCCTGGTCGGCGGATCAGCACACGGAGCTGCTGGGGGAGGTCGAGCGCGAGGTGCGCGCCGCGGCGAAGGAGGCCGAGAGCTACGGAACGCTGCTCGACGGCAGGGCCGCCGCCCGGAGGAGCATCTTCGAAGACGTGTTCAAGGAGATCCCGCCGCACTTGTGCCGCCAACGTGAGCAGATGGAGGGCTGAGGTGCCGTCGATGCCGATGAACGTCGCCTTGCGCTCCGCGCTCGACGTGATGTTGGCGCGCGACCCGAACGTCGTCGTGTTCGGTGAGGACGTGGGCTACTTCGGTGGCGTGTTCCGCTGCACCGACGGGTTGCAAGCGGCACATGGAGCGCACCGGGTCTTCGACACACCGATCGCCGAAGGCGGCATCATCGGTGTCGCGGTCGGCATGGGCGCGTACGGTCTGCGACCCGTCGCCGAGATCCAGTTCGCCGACTACGTGTACCCCGGTCTCGACCAGTTGATCTCCGAGGCCGCCCGGCTCCGCTACCGGTCCGGTGCGGAGTTCACGGCGCCGATCACGGTGCGCATGCCGTCGGGTGGCGGCATCCACGGAGGACAGACGCACAGCCAGAGCCCGGAAGCGTTGTTCACGCACGTGTGCGGACTGAAGACGGTCATGCCGTCGACCCCGTACGACGCGAAGGGGCTCTTGATCGCGGCGATCGAGGACGACGACCCAGTGATTTTCATCGAGCCGAAGCGGCTCTACAACGGACCGTTCGACGGCCACCCCGACCGGCCGATCGTGCCCTGGTCGGCCCACCCGCTCGGCGAGGTGCCCGACGGGTACTACAGCATCCCGTTGGGCAGCGCGGCGGTGCGGCGCGAGGGGGCGGACGTCACCGTCCTCGCGTACGGCACGATGGTGTACGTCACCGAAGCGGCCGCCGACGAGACCGGCATCGACGCCGAGATCATCGATCTGCGCACGCTGCTGCCACTCGACACCGACACCATCGAGCGGTCCGTGCGCAAGACCGGTCGGTGCGTGATCGTGCACGAAGCGACGCGGACCAGTGGTTTCGGGGCCGAGCTGTCGGCGACCGTGCAGGAGAGCTGCTTCTACGATCTCGAAGCGCCGATCGAGCGGGTCACCGGCTGGGACACGCCCTACCCGCATGCACAGGAGTGGGACTACTTCCCCGGGCCGGCACGGGTCGGTGCCGCACTCCGACGCGTGGTGGACGCGTGATGAGCGAGCTGGCCCGAGCGGCCGAGAGCGGGAAGCGATGAGCGAGTACCGGGTGAGGCTGCCCGATGTCGGCGAGGGCATCGCCGAGGCGGAGATCGTCGAGTGGCACGTCGGCGTCGGGGACACGATCCACGAGGACGACGTCATCGCCGAGGTGATGACCGACAAGGCCACGATCGAGCTGCCGTCGCCGGTGGACGGCATCGTGCGCTGGCTCGGCGGTGAGGTGGGTGATGTGCTCGCGGTCGGCAGCGACCTCGTGCGGATCGACACCGAAGGCGAGGCTGACGCCGCCGACGCCGGCACCGGCACCGAGGCCCTCGGCACCGAGGCGCTCATGCCCGCCGCCACGCTCCCACCGCCACCACCGAGCGCGTCGCCCGCACCGAGCGCCGACGTGTCGGAGGAGGCGGATAAGAGACCGGCGGCGACGAGCGCCCGATCGAAGGCGGCACCAGCCGTTCGGGCGCGGGCACACCAGCTGGGCGTCGATCTCGGCACGGTCGCCGGGACCGGACCGGACGGCAGGATCACCCACGCCGATCTCGACGCCGTGGTCACCACGGCGAGCCCGCAGCGCCGATCGGTTGTGCCCGGCGACGACTCGGTCGAGACCGTGAAGGTCACCGGCCTGCGGCGCAACATCGCGGAGCGGATGCAGGCGTCGAAGCGACGGATCCCGCACTTCACCTACGTCGAGGAGGTGGATGTCACCGAGGTCGAACGGTTGCGGCACGAGCTCAACGCGACCAGGTCCGAGCACCAGCCCAAGCTCTCGCTGCTGCCGTTCCTGATGCAATCGGTGATCCACGCAGTCGGCGAGCATCCGGCGATGAACGCCCGCTTCGACGACGAGGCAGGCGTGATCCACCGGCACCGTGCCGTCCACCTCGGCATCGCCGTCCAGACCGTTCGGGGGTTGATGGTCACCGTGGTCAAGCACGCGGGCGACCGCGACCTCTGGGGTCATGCCGACGAACTCGCCCGACTCTCAGCGGCGGCTCGGTCGGCGAAGATCACGCTCGAGGAGCTCACCGGCTCGACGATAACGATCACGAGCCTGGGCGCGCTGGGAGGGATCGTCTCGACACCGGTGATCAACGCTCCGGAGGTCGCGATCATCGGCGTGAACAAGATCGTCGATCGGCCGGTGTACGTCGACGGCGTGCTCGCCCGACGCAAGATCATGAACCTGTCGTCCTCGTTCGATCACCGGGTGATCGACGGGGCCGACGCGGCAGCGTTCGTCCAGTCGATCAGGCGCCGGCTGGAGACGCCGGCCCTGTTGCTGCTCCCGACCGACCCCGGGTGAGGTGAGGAGGTCACGATGCCCGTCATGCTGAACCACACGATCGTGGCTTCCCGCGACAAGCACGAGTCAGCGACGTTCATGGCCGAGATCCTCGGTCTCGCCAGCCCGAAGCCGTACGGTCACTTCCTCGTCGTCAACGCCGACAACGGGGTGTCGCTCGACTTCGCGGACACCTCGGACGAGATCGTCCCGCAGCACTACGCGTTCTTGATCAGCGAGGACGAGTTCGACGAGATCTTCGCCCGCATCCAGCAGCGCCGGATCGACTACTACGCCGATCCCGGTGGGAGACATCGCAACACCATCAACCGCGGAGACGGCGGACGCGGCCTCTACTTCGCCGACCCGAGCGGGCACTGGCTCGAGATCCTCACCCGGCCCTACGGCAGCAGCGAGCACTGACCGGCAACGACCCTCACTCGCCGCGAACGGACGCCGCGAGCATCCGGAGGAGCCGGTCGGCCTCCTCGGCGAGCAACTGCGTGAGCTCCCCGGCTGGCATCTCCCGCGAGAGCGTCGCCGCCTGGCCGGACCACAGTGGCGAGAAGTCCGCGGAACCGGTCTCCTCGGCCGCCTGGCGCAGTGGCGCGATCGCCGCTGCCGCCAGCGGGAAGTGCGGCGCGACATCGGACATCGGTCCCACCTCGCGCACGGCGCGGTTGACGATGCTGCGCGCCGGCCGGCCGGTGAACACGTTGGTGATCGCCGACCCGTCGTCGGTGGTGCCGCGCAACGCCTGGCGATGGAGCGGGCTGGTCATCGCCTCGGGGCAGAGCAGGAACGCGGTGCCGAGCTGCACGCCCTCGGCACCGAGCGCGAACGCGGCGGCGATGCCGCGCGCATCGGCGATGCCGCCGGCGGCGACCACCGGTACGGACACGGCGTCGACCACCTGGGGGACCAACGCCATCGTGCCGACCTGGGTGCTGACGTCGTCGCTCAGGAAGATCCCGCGGTGGCCGCCGGCTTCCGCGCCCTGGGCGATGATCACGTCGCAGCCGTGGTGCTCGAGCCAACGAGCCTCGCGGACGGACGTCGCCGACGACAGCACCGTCGCACCGGTCGCGCGCACCCGGTCGACGAGCGATGCCTCCGGCAGCCCGAAGTGGAAGCTCACCACCTCTGGCCGCAGCTCCTCGACGAGTTCGCACATCGCCTCGTCGAACGGTGCGCGGTTCGCCGCTCGTGCCGGAGTGCTCGCCGAGGTGCCGAGCTCTTCGTAGTAGGCCGCGAGCCGCTGCTGCCAGACGTCCAGCGCGGCCGGATCGTCGTCGGCGGGGGCGTGCGAGAAGAAGTTGACGTTGACGGGACGGCTCGTCTGCTCACGGACGAGCGCGACCTGCTCGCGCACCTGGTCGGGCGTGAGCATCGCGCAGGGCAGCGAACCGAGGCCGCCGGCCTCACAGACGGTGACCGCGAGCTCGACGCCACTCGAGTTCGCCATCGGCGCCTGCACGATCGGCAGTTCGATGCCGAGCATGCCGGTCAGTCGTGACGGCACGGCACTCCTCCGATCATCCGGCCCCATCGACGGACGGAAACCGTACCGCCGCCCGGCGAGCACCTCTGGCGCCGCCGTGTTCACCGCAGATCAACGAGCCGTTGATCTGACGTGAACAAGGACCGCCGACAAGAGCGCTCAAGGGCTGCCGGGCAAGGTTCAGGGAAGTGCTCAGGGAAGTGCTCAGGGGGAGTGATCAGGGCAGGATGGTGTCCGTCGCGGTGTCGCGGCGGAGTGTCAGCCAGCGCCGGCAGCCAGCGTGGTGGAACCAGCGCTCGGTCGAGATGCCGCGCACGTTGTCGAACATCCACACGAGGTCGACGTCGCGATCGTCGGCATCGGTGATCCGATCGGGCACCGTCGGCAGCTCGCCGCCGAAGGAGAACTCCTCGACCGGCCGCCGGCCGCAGATCGGGCAGGGGATCCACAGCATCAGCGGGTCCCCGTCGATCCCTGGTCGGCCATCGCGTGGTCGAGGGCGAAACGGTCGAGTCGGAAGGGTTCGAGCAGCGATGGCGTGCGCCCGGTGGCGATCAGCTCGGCCATCTGCTCGCCACCGGCCGGGATCGCCTTGAACCCCCACGTGCCCCAGCCGGTCGTCACGAGGAACCCGCCGATACCGGTCTCGCCCATGATCGGCGAGAAGTCGGCGGACACGTCGCAGATGCCCGTCCACTGGCGCAGGATGCGCAGGTCGCGCAGGAAGGGCAGCAGGTGCGAGACCTTCGCCGTGCAGCTCTGCAGGAAGCCGAACGACGATTGCATCGAGTAGCTCGGCTGCGGATCGAACTCCGCTCCGATGAGCATCTGACCCCGAGCCGTCTGTGACACGTAGCAGAACAGCTCGGTGTCGCTGATGATCGGCCCGAGCCCCTGCGCGTAGGAGTTCGTGACGAACGCCTGCAACGGGTGCGTGCGGATCGGCAGCCGCACGTCCGCGTGGTTCGCGATCGTCGTGACGTTGCCGCCCACCGCGCTGAGCACGACGCCGGCGGAGATCGCTCCGTTCGCCGTCTCCACGCCGGTGATCCGATTGCCGTCGCGCACGAGCGCGGTCACGGGTGTGTGCTGCAGCACGTGCACCCCGCGCCGCATCGCTTCCTGGGCGTAGGCCCAGACGACGCGGTCGTGCCTCGCCGTTGCCGCACCCGTGTGGTGCGAGGCGCCGAGCACTGGGTAGCGGCCACCGCCGGACAGGTCGAGCTGCGGGCAGAGGTGCTTCGCCTCCGCCGGCGTCACCATCACGGTCTCCGCGCCGCACGCGGTGTTGAGCAGGCAGCGTGCTCGCTCGGCGCGCATCGCGGTCTCGGTGTGCGCCAGCCAGAGCAAGCCCTTGGTGCTGTGCATGATCCAGCACCCGGTCTCCTCCTCGAGCGTCCGATAGAGCTCGAGGCTGTGCTGGTAGAAGCGGATCGCCTCGGGGATGCCGTAGTTCGCGCGGATGATCGTCGTGTTCCGGCCCGAGTTGCCGGAGCCGATGTAGTTCGCCTCGAGCACGGCGACGTCGGTGATCCCGTGGCGCGTCGCCAAGTAGTAGGCGGTCGCCAGCCCGTGCCCGCCGCCGCCGATGATCACGACGTCGTACGACCGCTTCGGTTCGTGCCACTGCAGGTCGAGCAGCGTCTCCACGAACTCGTTCATGCCAGGCGCCCCGACAGTTCGTCGGCGTACGCGGCCGCGCACAGCAGCAGCGACTGGTCGGCGGTGAGCCAGAGCTTGGCCGGAACGCCGGCAACGAGTCCTTGCGCGAGCGCGGGGCGCTCCTCGGGCAGCGGCCAGTCGACGTGCGGGAGCACGCGGGCGACCAGGTCCTCCGGCGACAGCCAGCAGCCGACGAAGCCGGTCTCGTCGACCACGATCGCGTGCTCGCCCGAGACCTCCAGCGCGCTGGTGCCCAGGATCATCGCGTCGTCGGGTGCGAATCGAAGCACGACGACGCGGTCGGTCCACGGTGCGTTGTCGAGCACCTCCGGCGACGTGACGACGCGTACGCCACGCAGAGGCTCAAGCGCGAGCACGGCTGCCCTCCGGGTCGTAGAAGGGTGCTTCGGTGACGACGGCGGTGCGACCGTCGATCTCGACCCGATCGGGGAACGGCGAGCGCTTCAGCCAGCCGAGCATCACGGCGCTGCCGAGCATCGGTGAGGTGAAGCTCGAGGTGACGTGGCCGACGATGTCGCCGCCCGAACGGATCGGGCTGCCCTCCGTCGGCGCCTCGCCGTCCATCCTGAGCGGCACGAGGCGGCGGTCGTCGGGCAGCGCGGCGGTGCGGGCGAGCGCGGCGCGCCCGATGAAGTCGGCCTTGTCCATCTTCACCGCCCAGTCCATGCCCACACGCCGCGGCGTCGTGTCGAGCTCGGTGTCCATGCCGACGATCACGTGACCCTTCTCGAGGCGCAGACCGAACAGCGCTCGCAGCCCGTGGGGGCGCAGGCCGAGCGATCGCCCTTCGGCGAGCAGCCCGCGCCAGAGCCTCACCGCCTGATCGACCGGGTGGTGGAGCTCGAACGAGACCTCTCCGGTGAAGCTCAGCCGCATGATGTGGCAGGGCACGCCGGCCACGTCCACGTGGACGTGCTGGAGGAACCGCGGCGGATCCTCGACGTCGACCCGGCGCAGCAGCTCTCCGGCAAGCGGCCCGGTGACGTTGATCGCGGCGAGGGACATCGTTCGGTCGAGCACGTGCACGCGCAGGTCCCACGTCTCGATCCAGTCGCGGATCCACATCTCGGCGTTCGCTGCGCCGCCGGACGTGAACGTCAGCACGAAGCGCGTGTCGGACTCGCGGCAGATCATCCCGTCGTCGATGAGGTGCCCGCGCTCATTGAGCAACAGCACGTACCGCGACCGGCCGGGTCGGATGTCGGCGACCTTCGTCGGATAGAGCCGCTCGAGCAGCTCGACCGCGTCGGGGCCGGACACGACGAGCTTGCCGAGCGTGCTCACGTCGCCGAGCGACACCGCCTCGCGGACGGCCCAGTACTCCGCCACGTGATCGCCGTATGTCCAGGGCCGCCACCATCCGCCGAAGCGGTCCATCCGCGCACCGAGCGCGAGGTGCTCGTCGTGCAGCGCCGTGCGGCGGAACACGTCGGTGTGGACGTCGGCCGCCGCCTCGCGGACCGTGATCTGCCGTGACGCCGGCCGGGCCGTGAACGGCTCGGGTGTCATCCCCGAGCGCTCGGTGATGTAGGCGCGGACGTGGGGGAGGCACACCGCGCCCTGGCACGTGCCGGTGCCGGCCAGGCTCGCCCGCTTCACCAGCTCGAGCTCGCGGAACCCGCGCGCCCACACTCCGGCGAGGTCGTCGACATCGACGCGTGAGCAGGGACACACGGTGCCGGCCGTCGGGCAGAGCGGCAGCTCGAACGATCCGGCTGCCGATCCGATCGTCGTCACCGGTAGGTCGCCGGCCATGCGCGACAGCAGGTCGCGCGGGGCACGGCCGAGGCCGACGACGAGCGTCGAGCAGGGCGTGGTCCGCTCCGTGCCGCTGTCGTCGACGGTGACCGCAGCACGGACCCGGCCGTTGTCGTCCCCCTCGATGCGGACGAGTCGTCCGGGCAGCGCGAGATGAGGTGTGCCGATGGGTGGTTCACCCACCGCAACGGCGAGACCGAGATCGACGCGCGCCCGATGGAGGCGTTCGGCGGCGCGAGCGGTCACGATGCCGTCGAGTCCGTTGCCGGGGCACACGGGATGGAGCTCGGCGGCTCCGGTCGCGACCACCACCTCGTGGGCATGGACGTGGAGCATGCCGTCCGGTGTGCGGACGATCACCGTCGGTCCGGCGTAGATCGCGACGACCTCGTTGCCGTCGCCCGCGTCGAGCACGAGCACGTTCCGGTCGTCGCGCTCGGCCTCCACGGCGGCCTGTGCGCCGCTGTCACTGCGTCCGATCACGACGAGGTCGACCTCGGTCCGTCGCACGGTCACCCGCGAGGCGTTCGGGGCAGCCGTCGCGTCCGGCTGGGCGACAGCGCGCATCTCCGGGCTGCCGAGCGCAGGGTGCCGGCGGACGACGAGGCCCGGTCGGGCCGGCGTCTGGCACGTACGCACGTACGCCACACCGTCGACCTCGGCCACGCAGTTCGGGCAGTCCCCGGCGAGGCACAGGGTGCCGCCGTGGTGCGGGTGACCGCCGGCGCGCAGGATGGCGACGGCGACCGAATCGTCCGCCTCGTAGCCGATCGGCACGCCGTCGACGACGATGCGCGATCCGTCGCTCATGCGCGCATCCGCGTGCCCGCTGGGTCGAAGACCGGCTCGAGCTGCAGCCGCGCCTGACGGCGGCGGCCGATGATCTCGATCTCGAAGTCGCCGGCGTCCGCGGTAGCGAGCGCTGCGGGCACGTAGCCGAGTGCGAGCGAGACCTTGCTGTGGTGGGCGTAGCCGCCGGACGTGACCCAGCCGACGACCGCGCCGTCGTGCCAGATCGGTTCGTCACCGATGACGTCGGCAGGATCGTCCGGGTCCGGGTCGACGATCAGCGTCACCAGGCGCCGGGCGGGTCCCGTGATCAGCTGCGCCTCGTGCGCGCTGCGGCCGACGAACTCGTGGTCGAGCTTGATGTAGTGCGTGATCCCTGCCTCGAGCGGGGTGTAGATCGGCCGGTACTCGCGGAACCACGTGCCGAAGCTCTTCTCGAGCCGCAGCGACATCAGCGCCCGGAACCCGAACAACCGGATGCCGAACTCTGCGCCCGCTTCCATCAGCCGGTCGAAGAGGACGCGCTGGTACTCAGGTGCGACCCACAGCTCGTAGCCGAGGTCGCCCGAGTACGTGAGGCGCCCGACATGGGCCGGGATCGTGCCGAGATCGACCTTGCGGAAGTCCATGAACCTGAACGACGACGTCGCCAGGTCGACGTCCGTGATCTTCCGGAGCACGTCGCGGGCGTGCGGGCCGGCGAGCGAGAGGCCGACGAGGCGCAGTCCGAGCACTTCGAACGAGACGCTCCCGTCCGCAGGGAGGTGATCGAGGAACCAGCGGCTGTGATGCACCTCGGCGGCCTGGGAACCGAACAGGAAGAACTCCGTTTCGGCGGCGCGGGCCACGGTGAACTCGCCCACGATCCGTCCCTGCTCGTTCAGCATCGCGGTGAGCACGATCCGGCCCAGCGCCGGCATCCGGTTGGTGAGCAGCGACGAGAGCCATCCGGCGGCGCCCGGCCCGGTCACGCGGTACTTCGCGAAGTTCGAGATCTCGGTCAACCCGACGCGCTCGCGCACGGCAGCGCACTCCGCGGCGACCTGATCCCACGCGTTCGAGCGGCGGAACGTCACCTCCTCGACGGGCGCGAGACCGGGCTGCTGGAACCAGAGCGCGTGCTCGAGCCCGAAAGACGCACCCCACACGGCGTTGGCATCGGTGAGCCGGTCGTAGACGGGCGTCGTGTGCAACGGGCGGCCGGCCGGCAGCTCCTCGTTCGGGAACGTGATCCGGAACCGGCGGGCGTAGTTCTCGCGCACCTTGGCGTTCGTGTAGGGGAGCGTCGCGTAGTCGCCGTAGCGGGCGACGTCCATCCCCCAGATGTCCATGCCCGAGTCGCCCTCGGTCATCCAGTTCGCGAGCGCGAGTCCGACGCCACCTCCCTGCGAGAGGCCGGCCATCACCGCACACGCGACCCAGCAGTTGCGCCGGCCGCGGATCGGACCGACGAGCGGGTTGCCGTCGGGGGAGAACGTGAACGGACCGTTGATGACCCGCTTGATGCCGGCCGTAGCCATCGCCGGGTAGTGCTTGAACGCCACCTCGAGCTCCGGTGCGATGCGGTCGAGATCGGGTTCGAGCAACCGGGCGCCGAAGTCCCATGGCGTCTCCTTCGGCGACCATGGCACGCAGGTTTGCTCGTACGTGCCGAGCAGCATGCCGCCCTGCTCCTGGCGGATGTAGATCTCGCCGGCGAAGTCGAGTGCCATCGGCATCTCCCTGCCGGTGGCCGCCTGGTTCGCGGCGACCTCCGGCATGTCCTCCGTGACGAGGTACATGTGCTCCATTGCGAGCACGGGGAGCTCGATGCCGATCATCCGCCCGACCTCGCGCGCCCACAGCCCGCCGGCGTTGACGATGTGCTCGGCATGGATCGTCCCGCCGACGTCGGTGTGCACGTCCCAGGTTCCGTCGCCGCGTTGGCTCAGCCCGTGGACCCACGTGTTGCGGTACACCTCGGCACCCGCCATGCGGGCGCAGATCGCGTAGGCGTGGGTGACTCCGGACGGATCGACATGCCCCTCCACCGGGTCGTACAGCGCGCCGACGAAGTACTGGTCCTCCATGAGCGGGAACATCGCCTTCGCCTCCTTCGCGCTGATCAGGTCCAGCTCCATGCCGAGGTAGCGGCCGCGGGCCTGTGCCATGCGGAGGAAGTCCATGCGGACCTCGGTGTCGGCGAGCATCAGCCCGCCGGGCAGGTGGATGCTGCAGTTCTGGCCCGAGACGCGCTCGATCTCCTCGTACAGCTGGATCGTGTACTGCTGCAGCTTCGACACGTTCGGATCGCCGTTGAGGGTGTGCATCCCGCCCGCCGCGTGCCACGTCGAGCCGGCGGTGAGCTCCTTGCGCTCCAGCAGCACGACGTCGGTCCAGCCGGCTCTGGTGAGGTGGTACAGGACGCTGCACCCGACGACACCACCGCCGATGACGACGACTTGGGCCGATGACTTCACGAGGGTTCCTTTCGGGGGCGGTCCCGGGGCCGCGGGTCGGTGGGCGTGCTCGAACTCGTGGTCCGCATCAATAGTCGGTGGCGACGCCACCCTCGGACCTCCGCCGGGCGACGAAGTCGGCGAGCTCGGCGGCGATGGCGTCGTCGATCGGCGGCGGCTCATACGCGGTGAGCAGATCCTTGTAGATGCGGTGCGCCTTGCCTGCCGCCTCGGGGCTGCCCGCCTCCTGCCACGTCTCGAAGTTCCGCCAGTCGGAGATCATCGGCTTGTGGAACGCCGTCCGGTACCGGGCCTGGGTGTGCGCGGCGCCGAAGAAGTGACCGCCCGGGCCGACCTCGCGCATCGCATCGAGCGCGAGCGAGTCCTCGTCGACGACGATCGGATCGAGGAACGCGGCAACCATCTGCAACAGCTCGGCGTCGATGATCATCTTCTCGAAGCCGGCGTGGAGCCCGCCTTCCATCCATCCCGCGCCGTGCATCAGCAAGTTGACGCCGCCCATGACAGCGCCCCACAGCGAGAACACCGATTCGTAGGCCGCCTGGGCATCGACGGCGTTGGCGGCGCAGACGTTCGACGACCGGTAGGGCAGCGAGTAGCGGCGGGCGAGCTGTCCGCCGACCATGGCGGTGCGCATGTACTCGGGCGTGCCGAACGCCGGCGCGCCGGACTGCATGTCGACGTTCGACGTGAAGCCGCCGTAGACGACGGGTGCTCCCGGCCGGACGACCTGCGTCAGGAGCACACCGGCGAGCGCTTCCGCGTTCTGCTGCGCCAGTGCGCCGGCGAGCGTGACCGGTGCCATCGCGCCGGCGAGCGTGAACGGCGTCATCACGACGACCTGGTTGCGGGACGCGAACTCCATGATCCCGTGCAGCATCGGGGTGTCGAGACGGAGCGGCGAGCTCGAGTTGATCACCGTGAAGATCGAAGGCTCGCGCTCGAGCGTCTCATCGTCGATGCCCCTGGCGATCCGCACCATCTCGAGGCAGTCGCGGTTGCGCTGGCGACCGAGGCTGTAGGCATGGAGCGGTTTGTCCGTGAGCGTCAGCGCGTCGTAGGTCGCGTCGAGATGGCGCACCGACGCGTGGATGTCGATCGGCTCGACCGGGTAGCCGGCGAGGAAGTGCACGGTGTTGAGCATCTGCGAGAGCCGTAGCAGGTCCTGGTAGTCCGCCCGGTTGCCGACCCTCCGGCCACGCTCGAGGTCCGACACGTTCGGCGCGCTCGCCACGGACCCGAAGGCGAGGTGGTCGCCGCCGATCACGAGGTGGCGGTCGGGGTTCCGGGCGTGCAACGTGAACGACGACGGCGCGGTGGTGATCAACGACGTGACCAACTCGGGGTCGAAGCGCACGCGCTCGCTGCCCTCTTCGACGCGAGCGCCGGCCTCGACGAGGAGCCGGCGCACGTCCGCGTCGAGGAAGTCCATGCCGATCTCGGCGAGGACGCGCAGCGACGCTTCGTGGATCGACTCGAGCTCGTCGGCCGAGACGACCTCCGTCGGCGGGTAGCGCAGCCGGGGCTGCGACCAAGGCCGTTGCTGCGGGAGCCGGTCCCGTTCGCCCTCGTGACGACCGCCGCCCCTGCGTCTCCGCGTCCCGGAGCCCGAACCGGCGTCGATCTCGGCCACGCAGTCCCCCCGTGCTCGCGCTGCGGCACCGCACCACGCGGCACCATCCAGAACCAGCACGACTGTACCGGGAAACACCACCCCCCAGAGTCGCGTTTGTTCGCCTGGTTGCGCTATCCGCAACCGAGCGCGCACACACACACGTGGCCGCAGGAACCTGCAACCTGCTTGCATTCTGGAGCGCGGGAGTCGAAGGTGGTGGAACATGTGGAGACGAATCACCAAGCTCGTCGGCGGTGTGCTCCTCGCCTTCGGGGTGATCGTGATCATCTTCGTGGCCGGGATGCGAGCGAAGTCGCCACTCGTGCTCAATGCCGTCCGCCGGACCGGTCGAGCCACGAAACCGTTCGTGTTGAAGTCGAGCGGAACGCCTGGTGGCATTGCATCGGTCGTCCGACATGTCGGCAGGACGACAGGCCGGCCGTACGAAACGCCGGTGCAGGCCGTGCCGACCGACGCCGGGTTCGTGATCGCGCTCCCGTACGGGCCGAACACCGACTGGCTCAAGAACGTGGTCTTGAATGGGTCGGCCACCATCGTGCACGAAGGGAACACCTACCGGGTCGACAGGCCGGAGATCGTCCCTACCTCCGTGGCGGCACCCCTTTTCTCGGCCAAGGACCAACGTACCCATCGCTGGTTCCGCGTCGATCAGTGCCTCCTGGTTCGGCGGGCGGAGCCGGACGACGCAGCAGCGCAGGTCGCCGATCCGGCCTGACGCAGAGCTGTAGCCTGTTGCCATCTGTATTACGAAGTGTCATACTGCGTGCATGGCGAGAGCTATCTCTGTTCGGCTCGACGACGATGCGGAACGGGCTCTGCGGCTGCTCGAAGCGTCGGGGTTGACCCAGTCGGAAGCGATTCGCTCGTCCCTCCTCGCGTCAGCCGAGCGCATTCATCGTCGACGCGCGCTGGCTGCAGAGGCAGCCGCTCTGGAAGCCGACGAGGCAGACAAGGCCGAGATGCTGTCGGTCGCGACGCTCATGGAGTCACTGCGTGCGCCGCGGTGACGTCTACCGGTTTCGAACACCCAAGGGCATCGGGCACGAGCAAGCCGGCGAGCGCTTCGGCGTCGTCGTGCAGGCTGACGCCCTCTTGCCGCGGTCCGTCGTCATCGTCGCTCCGACATCCCGCAGCGCCCGCCCAGCATCGTTCCGTCCCGAGATCGAAGTAGCGGGCGTGACGACGAGGTTGCTCGTCGAGCAACTCGGAGCGGTCGATGCACAGCGTCTTGGCAGACGAGTCGGCCACCTCGCCCTCGAGGAGCTCTGGGCCGTCGATGAAGCCCTCGCGACGGTTCTCGGCCTCGACTGACCGTCGCCACCCCGATCAGCCGATCGGAGCCGAGCAGCCCGGCCCACGTCAGCGTCCTCTACCCGGAGGTGCTCGTCGAGGTCCTGATCGCGGTGGCCGATGTCGTCGCGACCGTCGTCGGCGTCTCCTCGGTCGTGGCCGGCGCGGCGACGGTTGTCGGTGGAACGGTCACGACGGTGGTCGGGCTGGCTGTCGTCGTCGTGGTGGACGTCGTGGTCGTGGGGACGACGGTGGTCGTGGTCGTCGTCGTGGGCGACGTGCTCGTCGTCGGCGCGATGGTCGTCGAGGGCGCCGATGTCGTCGTTGCGGAGGGGAGCGTGGCCGTCGTCTCCGGCACGGTGGTGTCAGGCGGTGGAGGTGGGGGTGGGGGCGGTGGTGGCGCGACGGCCCAGGGGGTGGTGAACACCGCGGGCCGGTAGCGCCACGGGTTCGGGTAAGCGTCGCGCAGCATGTCGCGAGCGTTCTGCGACACGACGACCACGAGCGAGCCGTTCTCACGCCACGGCAGCAGGTGGGCGTGGTACGTGTTCATCGCCGGATCGCCGCCCCTCGGCGCGATCACACGCCGCTGGACGGTGGTCCACGGACCCCACGGGTCGAGCGCGACGTCGATGCTCAGCTCCTCACCCCAGTAGCCGTCGACCTTCGTCGCCGACACCCACTGCCCGTCGACGTAGCGCGGCTGCATCGGGTTCTCGGTCCAGTATCGGCGCAAGAACGGCCGTGCCGTCCCGGGATCCGGTGACCAGTCCGCATCGGTGCGGTACTCCGGCGCGGCGTCCAACTCGCCGAGCGGGACACGGGCGAGCCACATCGCCGCGCCCGAGTGCGGTCCGGACCAGAAGCCGCCCTCACGCGTGAGGTTCTGCTCGAAGCTGTTGCCGAACAGGTACGTGTACGACGCGTCGGACGAGACGGCGTAGCCGTAGATCGGCGTGACACCGGAGTTCGGCGCCGGTGCGAACGAGAGGCGGGTGAGCGTGTGCGTGTCGTACGTCGCGAGCCAGGTAGCCGCAGGGTGCCAGCCGAGTCCGTCACCCGGCCCGGGCTCGTACCCGTCCTTGACCATCTCCGCCCAGAACACCTGCAGCCGCCCGTTCGACACCTCACCGCCCATCGGCCAGAACCAGCGGGTCAGCGGCTGCTCGCCCGTACCGCCTTCGAACGAGGTGGGGATCGCAGCCGTGCCACGGTGTTGGAGCGTGAAGCAGGCGCCGTCCTGGACGAGCGCGATGTTGTGCGCGAAGCGCGCCTGGCTGAGACGCTCCGCGCCGCCGGAGTGGTCGAGGAACGCGTCCTGGAACAACCAGAGCGATCGACCGTCACCGAGCGGGTAGAGGTGTTGGTAGTCGGTGCCGAGGAGCGGGCCGATGCGGGCGGCGAAGAACGCGTCGAGCGCCGCAGCGCTCGTGCCTGCCGCGCACCCGACATCGGTGACGACGAGGCCGGCTGGGGTGGTCCGCGTCGACCATGCCCACGGAGGAGCTGGGGCCGGTGGGGTGACCTCGATCGGCGCGACCGGGATCGGCCTGGCGACGACGGCGGGGCTCTCCGGGTCGACTGCGGGGGGGACGGCGACGGTCGTCGAAGGCGCCGTGGTCGTGGGCGCGATCGTCGTGGAGGTCGACCCCGTGTTCGAGTTCGTGGTCGTGGTCGTGGTCGTGGTCGTTGTCGATCGCGGAACCGGTGCCGCAGCGCGTGCGGAGGATGCGACCTCGGTGGTCGACGAGGTCGCATCCGGCGACGCTCTCGCGAGCCGCCGGTCGGCGCCACCGGTCGACGCGGCGATCAGGACGAGCGCGAGCAGGGCGCCGACCACGACCACTGCGACCGGACGCGGGCGGGCACGAGCTCGTTCCACGAGCATCGCCGCGATCCGCCGCGCCGACGCGAGCGACGAGTCGGCGACCTTCACGATCGATCTCGATCCACCGCTGCGTGCAGATCGGGGAAGACCTTCGCCACCCTGGCCATGAGGTACGAGCCGTACGTGCCGTGCCACTGATGGACGTTGGCGCCGTCCCACCGACGCTCCGCGTCGTCGGTGGCCGGAGCCATCCCCGGTAGCGGGCCGACCTCGGCATCCCAGCCGGGATCGAAGAAGAACGGGAACGACAGCCGGCCCCGGCCACTCGTGTTCCTGACCCGGTGCGGCGTCGATCGGTACCGGCCGCGCGTCATCCGGTCGAGCATGTCGCCGATGTTGCAGACGAAGACGTCCGGATCGGGTGGCACGTCGATCCAATCATGTCGTGATTCGACCTGCAGGCCCCCGCAATCGTCCTGCCGCAGCACCGTCAGCAGTCCGTAGTCGGTGTGCTCGCCCACGCCCCAGTCGTCGTCGCTCCCCGGCGGGTAGTGGAAGATCCGGAAGAGCGTGATCGGCTCCGCTGTCAGATGGTGCTCGAACCACCCGTCCCCGAGATCGAGGGCGAGCCCGAGCCCGCGCATCAGCACGCGGCACAGATCGGTCATCGCCGCCATCCACTCGAGGACGACGGTGCGCAGGCCAGCGGGTTCGGCCGGGAACAGGTTCGGGCCGTGGAGCGGGCGGCCGGCGACCACCCGCGGATCGTCAGGAGGCAGCTCGTCGCCGAAGTACAACCCCTCCTTGCGGTCCGGGCGACCCGACGTCAGCTCGCCACCGACCGGGAACCAACCGCGCCACGCTCGGCCACCGTGCGACATCGCGATGCGCGCCTTCTCGCGTTCCGGCAGCGCGAAGAACGCACGGGCCTGCAGCTCGAGCTCGGCGCTCAGCGCGGGATCGACGCCGTGACCACTGATGCAGAAGAACCCGACCTCGCGGCAGGCCTCGTCGAGCGCGGCTGCGACATCGGCTGCACCCCGGCCCGTCCGCAAGGGCCCGAGGTCGATGACCGGGACATGCACCACCGCTCGTTGCTTAGGTGCTGGGCGGCGGCGCGTCAAGCCGCGGCGGACGCGATCCGTCACTGTGCTGCGGCTCGTCCGGGGCATCGCGGAACGCGAAGTACAGCGCCTTGGCGGCGCCGATCAGGGGCGTCGCCGCGAGCGCGCCCGGTACGCCGGCGGCGGCACCGCCGATCAGCGCGGCGAGCATCGTCGTCGGTGGCGACAGGTTGACCGCCTTGCCGACGATCGCCGGCTGGATCACGTTGTTCTCGATCTGCTGGTACACGAGGAACAGCACGAGCGCGATCACACCCGTCAGCGGGCTCTTCGACAGGGCGAGCGTCACGAAGAACGCGCCACCGAGGAAGCCACCGATCTGCGGGATCAGGTTGGTGAAGGTCGACCAGATCCCGGCGAGCGGCGCGAGTGGAACGCCGAGCAGCAGGCCGGCGGTCAGGATGACCAAGCCGTTCAGTGCGGCGACGAGGAGCGACCCGGCGAAGTAGCGCCCGACGCTCTGGTAGACGATCCGCCCTGCACGGTCAGCACGGGCGCGTCGAGCCGGTGGCACGAGCCGCCGCGCCCGCGCGACCAACGCCTCGCCGTCGATCATCACCGCGACGGCGCCGATGAGCACGACGAACAGCGTCGCGATCCCGCCGAGCAGCGACTCCGCGGCGTTCGTGAGGGTCTCCTCGTCGAACCGGCTCGGCAGCTCGTCGAGCCACTCGGAGACGGTGCCGGCGGCGTCGGCTTCCTCCAAGCGGTCGCCGATGATCGGCCACGAGTAGAACGACTCGACCGTCGCCGGCAGATCGGTCGCAACGTCGCCCGCCTCGCGCACGGCCGCCGGCCCGAGCAGCACCGCGATCCCTGTGAACGCGATCAGCAGCCCGCTGGAGACGAAGGCGACGGCCACGCTGCGGGACAGGTTGAGCTTGAGTTGCAGCGCGCGGATCACGGGATCGAGCGCGAGTGCGATCAACAGACCGACGGCCAGCTTCGTGAGCGTGTCGGTCGCGTCGCGAAACACCGCGATGACGAAGAGGACCGTCAGCAAGGCGGCGACGAAGGCCCCGATCGACCACAGATCGAGATCGACAACGGTCGTTCGGTCACGGCCGCCGGCCCGCCGCCCACCGATGGAAGGCTCCGGGGTCGGCACGGTCGTACTGTACCGATCCGTGGACGCAGCACCGGTGAACCGAACTCCGCGTACGGTTCGCCTCACTGCCCGCTCGGCGCTCCTCATCGCGCTCGCGCTGCTCGCGACGCTCGTGTTGCGCAACCTGTTCGTCCAAGCGCACCGGATCATCGGCTGGACCGTGGCCTGCGCCGTGGTCGCCGCCCTGCTCGGGCCGCTGGTCGGCAGGGTGTCACACCTCGTGCCGCGACCGATCGCGCTCATCCTCGTCGGGCTCGCGATCGCGGCCGTCGTGGCGACGCTCGTGTACCGGGTCTTCGACGATCTCGACACCGAAACAGCACGGCTGCGGGACGACGGCGTCGCGGCCGCGCAGCGCTTGGAGGACCGTTCGGACAGCCTCGGCCAAGCGGCGCGCGACATCGGTCTCGTGGACCGGGCCACGGCGTTCTTCACCACGCTCGACGACCGCATCGCGAGCGGCGGCGAAGCGCTGCAGAGCGCGGCGGGCACCGCGCCGACGTACTTCGTCACGTGGATCCTGACGATCTTCCTGATCCTCCACGGCAGCCGGATGATCAACGGCGCGGTCGGGCTGCTCCGCGATGACGCCCGCGAGCAGCGGATCCACTCGATCCTCTCCGAAGGCAGCACGAACGCGGCCCGTTACGTGGCGTTCGCGATCCTCCAGGGACTGGTGGTCGCGCTGCTCGCCGCCGGCGTCGTGCTCGCGTTCGATCTGCCGGCGCCCGTGCTCATCGCCGTGCTGTCGGGGACGATCGCGATGCTGCCCTACATCGGCGTGCTCATCGGCTCGATGCCGCTCGCGCTGCTCGCCGCGGGGATCCAGTCGCCGGCTGTCGGGATCGGCGTGCTCGTCGCGGCGGCAGTGCTGCAATCCGTCGAGGCGTTCATCGTGCGCCCGTGGGTCGACACGCGCTCGGTGCACGTCGGCTCGGCGATCCCCGTCATCGTTGCCACGGTCGGGTTCGAGATCTACGGCGTCGGCGCCGCCTTCTACGGCACGGTCGTCGCGATCTTCCTGCTCGCCTTTGCCGACGCGGCGGCGTCCGACGACGAGCCGATTCCGTTGCCGACCGAGGAACCGAGCGAACAGCCGAGCGAACAGCCGAGCGAACAGCCGAGCGAGCAGCCGAGCGAACAGCCGAGCGAGCAGCCGAGCGACCAGCCGGCGTGAGCGCGGCTCAGCGCAGCTTCGCGGTGATGGCTCGCTGCTCCTTCAGGAACGCCGGTATCTCGTGCGGTTGCACGACCGCACCCCTGATCAGGTCGTCGAAGTGCTGCGTCAGCGTGCGCACGTGCGCGTTCGAGGTGAGCACGAGGTACATCTGGCCGAGGTAGATCGCGGCTCGGAGCGGACCGTAGATCGTGATCGGCGCGGCGTAGCGCTGGCGGCCGTCGAAGAGGAACCAGCGCAACGTCGGGTAGAGCTCGTCGGTCAGCTCGATCATGTGGTCGAGCTGGGCGATGCGCACGGTCGCGTCGAGCGAGCGCCAGATGCCCTCGCCGCGGGCGAAGCCCTCGACCGATTGCACCGAGTTGCAGCACTCCAGATCCGTCTCCGGCCCTCTGGTCCACGCGAGCCGCGCCGCCGAGGTCTCGACCTGCTGCTCGGGCGTCGACGTGGCGAAGTCCATGTTCTCGTGGTGGATCACCTCCTCGGTCTTCAGGAGGTCCGGGAGCGTCGACGGGATGTAACGGATCTTGTACCCGATCGCCTCGCTGAGCCACGCGATCAGGAGCTGGTCGTTGTGGGCGAGCGTGGAGCGCTCGAACGACGTCTGGTCGTGGAGCATCTCGGCCTGCATCGGCCCGGCGTTCGAGAGCCCGAGGAGCCAGTCGACCGAGACCTGTTGCGTGGCGGCGATCGTCGTGAGCGTCTCGACGCGGGGCAGGCGACGGTTCGACGTCGACAGCAGCTGCGAGAGCGTCGAGCGATCGAGCTCCGTCTGCTCGGCGAACTGGCTGCGGTTCAGGCCCGAGCCGTGGATCACCGAGTCGAGCCGCTCCCTGAACGTGACCAGCAGCTGCTTCCGGTCGACCACGATTGCAGCGTATCCACCCCAGATGGGGTGGATACGCACCACACCGCGGCGGCGCGTCATCAAGTGCGGCATCGCGTGCGTATTCACCTGCGGTTTTCCGCGTTCGCGGCGGTGGGCGTCGTCCACACTTCGCACAGCACAGCTCGGAAGGGAGTCGCGGTGGTACGGCGCACGCAGGTCGAATGGCCGACGATCGCAGTCGCGGTCGCCGTCTACGGCAGCTGGCTCGGACTGGTCTTCGGTCATCAGCTGCTCCCGACCCCGGTGCTCGTGCTGTCACTCGGACTCGTTGCCGCCTGGCACGGCTCGTTGCAGCACGAGGCGATCCACGGTCATCCCACGCGGTCGCGCCGGTGGAACGACGCGCTCGCCACGCCGCCGCTCTCGCTCTGGCTCCCATACCAGACCTACCGTGCATCGCACCTGCGTCATCACGCATCGGCACTGACGGTGCCGGGCGACGATCCCGAGACGTTCTACGTGCACCCCGAGGCATGGGCCAGGGCTGGCGTCGTCCTGCGCGCCTACTGGTGGCTCCTGCGGACGCTCGCCGGACGCCTCCTGGTCGGATCGCTCACCCGCCCGGTGGAGTTCTGGCACGCGCAGCTCGCCCATCCGGAGACCGGGCGAGTGCCGGCCGCGCAGGTCGTGCGCCACGTGGCTGCGGCTGCCTGCGTGCTCGTGGTCGCGGTCGGCATCGCCGGCGTCCCTGCCGTCCACTACGTGCTGGGCTGCTACCTCGGCACCGCGCTGACGCTCTTGCGCTCGTTCGTCGAGCACAGGGCGGTCGACGACCAGGCGAGGTCCGCCGTCGTGCGCTCGGGTCGATTGTTCGGGCTGCTCTACCTGAACAACAACCTCCACTACACGCACCACGCAGTGCCCGGAGCACCGTGGTACCGACTGCGCAGCTTGACGACTTCACTCGACGCCGAAGCCCTCGCGGCGGGCGGTGCCGGTACCTACCGCGGGTACGCGGAGGTCGTGCGGCGGTACGCGTTCCGCCCCTTCTCGCAGCCGCTGCACCCGTCCGCTGTCGAGGTGCGATAGCGGCGCACGCGCAGCCACGAGACCGTAACGGTCGTACCGTGAATGCTCGATTTCCACTCGTCCAGGTCATTGACGCCCTGTGACCACCCTCGATAGGGTTCCGCCGCAACGGCTCGCTCTGCAAGCTGCGTGGAACGCACGACCACGTGCGTTCGGGGGAAGGACGGACACTGTGGATTCCAAGCGATTCGATCGCGCACGGGGTGCCGAGCGGCCGGCTGAGCTCGATCTCGTCGAGTCATTCGCCCAGGGGCGCGTCAACCGGCGCGACTTCATCCGACGTGGCACGGCGGTCGGTCTGTCGGTCCCGTTCATGGGTGCCGTGCTCGCCGCCTGCGGTGGCGACGATGACGACACCTCGACGACCGACGCCTCGACTGGCACGGATGCCGCCACGGGTGACACGAGCGGCGAGACGGCGGCCGGAGGCACCATCCGTGTCGCCAGCCAGAAGCCGGCCGGTCCGCTCGACCCGGTGGGCATGCAGGACCTCGGCAGCTACGGCATCGTCGCCCAGTGCTTCGAGTTCCTGTGCACGCTCGGCGACAACGACATCGGTCCGGGTCTGGCCGAATCGTGGGAACCGAACGAGGACGGCAGCGTCTGGACGTTCAACCTCCGCCAGGGCGTGAAGTGGCACGACGGCACCGACTTCACCGCCGCTGACGTCGCGGCGACGATGGATCGCCTGGTCGAGTTCGGCAACTCGGCGCTGAAGGGCGTCATCGAGGCGGGCGCGGTCGACACCAGCGATCCGACGAAGGCCGTCTTCACCCTCGTGAGCCCGAACGGCAACTTCCCGTACCTCGTGTCGCTGTACAACGCGCAGTCCGTCATCACGCCGGTGGCGTTCACCACGGGTTCGACGCTCGACGGATCGCCGAACGGCACCGGACCGTTCAAGTTCGTCGCCGAGAAGTACGACCCGGCGACCGGTGCGACCTTCGAGCGCAACGACGACTGGTGGGGCGGCAAGACGGCGCTCGACGGCAGCGTGTGGAGCTTCTTCGACGACGAGGGCACGATGGTCACGGCGACTTCGGCCGGCGAGGTCGACTGCATCGTGCAGTTCCAGGTGAACGGCGGCGATGCGCTGTTCAACGACGAGAACTTCAACGTGCTCGGCATGCGCGCCGCGACCCACCGCCAGATCTGGATGCGGGTCGACGAGGGCCAGTTCGCCGACAAGCGGGTCCGGCAGGCGTTGGCGCTCACGATCGACCGCGAGCAGCTGATCGAGACGCTGTTCAAGGGTAAGGCCGACATCGGCAACGACCACGTGATCGCTCCCCTGTACCCGTTCTTCGACGACTCCGTGCCCCAGCGCGAGCGCGACGTCGACGCGGCCAAGGCGCTGCTCGAGGAGGCCGGGGCGACGGGCCTCACGGCGACACTGCACTTCGGTGAACTGCAGGAGATCCCCGAGCTCGCGCAGCTGATCAAGCAGCAGGCTGCCGACGCGGGCATCACCCTCGAGCTGGCGGGCGAGAGCCTCGACACCTTCTACGGGGCGCAGTGGTGCCCAGCCGAACCGGCCGAGCCGCCGTGCTCGGGCGCAGCCGAGCTCGGCATCGTCGACTACGGGCACCGGGCCACACCCGACGTCTACCTGAACGCCGCGCTGTCGACGAACGGCATCTGGAACTCGTCCCAGTATGCGTCCGCCGACTTCGACGCTGCGTTCAAGACGTACCAGGAGGCGGTGGGCGTCGACGCCCAGAAGGCGGCGTGCAAGACGATCGAGGAGATCCTCAACGACGAGGTCCCGATCATCGTGCCGTACTTCTACAACTACATCTCGGGCTTCACGAAGCAGTTCACCGGGGTGCGCGTGTCGGCGCTCGGCCAGTTGTTCCTCGACCAGGCCGCTGCCGTTTGACGAGATACTTCCTGCGCCGCCTGGCGCTGTCGCTCGTGACGCTCTGGCTGATCGTGACGATCGTGTTCGTGATCGTCAACGTTCTGCCGGACGACATCGGCCGGCGGCTCTCCGGACCGTTCGCGCCGCAGGAACAGGTCGACGCGTTGAACGAGCGGCTCGGCACGAACGACCCGCTGCTCGATCGGTACGGGCGTCTCGTGAAGAGCACGGTCACGTTCGACTTCGGTGACTCGTTCACGCAGAACAAACCGGTGTCGACGGTCGTCAGCGACGCCTTCATCCGGTCGATCAAGCTCGCCGGCTACGCGCTGGTGCTCACCATCCCGCTCAGCATCGCGGCCGGTGTGTTCGCCGCCCGCCGGAAGGACCGCATCGCCGACCGGGCTGTGGTGACCCTCGGCCTCGCCAGTTCGTCGATCCCCGAGTTCGTCTCCAGCGTGATCCTGCAGGCGACGATCGGTGTCGGACTCGGGTGGTTCCACGTCATCGGCCGAGCGCCGGAGGGCGCCTCGATCGTGACGCAGATCAGCTACCTCACGCTGCCGGCGATCGCGCTCGTGATCGTGTACTTCGGCTACATCGCACGCATGACCCGCGCCGGTGTCATCGCCGCGCTCGACGCCGACTTCACCCGGACGGCGGTGATGAAGGGCCTCTCGAACCGCCAGGTCCTGCGTCGACACGTGCTGCGCAACGGCCTGCAGCCGACCGTGTCCGTCGTCGGCGTACAGATCGGTTACGTGCTCGGCAGCCTCGTCGCGATCGAGAAGGTCTTCAACTACCCGGGCCTCGGTGCGACCATCGTGAACGCCGCCAGCCGCAAGGACCTGCCCGTGCTGCAGGGCGGCGTCCTGCTCGTCGCCGTGGTCTACATGCTCGCCACGTTGGGCGCGGATCTGATCCTGGCCTGGATGAACCCACGGGCCCGATTGGAGGCGGAGTGATGGCGACCTCGGCCGAGGTTCTCGTTCGCCAGGAACGGCGCCAGGCACGCAAGGAACGGTGGCGCCTGCTGCGCCGACGGCCGGGGTTCATCGTCGGGGCCTTCATGCTGCTCGTCTGGATCGTCTGCGCGATCGGTGGCACCGCGCTCGCGCCGCACGACCCGTTCGCCGCGAAGTTCACGCCGAGCATGCGGCCCGGGGGTTCGAACCTGCTCGGCACGGACAACCTCGGGCGCGACGTGCTCTCTCGGGTGATGGTCGGCGCTCGCGACGTGCTCATCGTGGCGCCCGTCGCGGCGATCCTCAGCGTGGCGGCGGGCACGATGCTCGGGCTGATCGCGGCGTATCTGCGCGGCCTGCTCGACGAGGTGATCAGCAGGGTGATGGAGGCGGTCCTCTCGATCCCACTCGTGATGATCGGCCTCCTCGTGCTGACCACGCTCGGTGCGTCGAAGCCGGTGTACATCGTCACCGTCGCGATCCTCTTCACACCGATCGTCTTCCGCACGGTGCGTGCCGCGGTGCTCGCCGAGGCGCAGCTCGACTACGTCACGTCGGCGCGGCTGCGCGGTGAGGGCCGGCTGTTCATCATGACGAGAGAGATCCTGCCGAACATCAGCGGCCCGATCGTGGTCGAGCTCACGGTGCGCGTGGGCTACGCCATCTTCACGATCGCCACGCTCAAGTTCGTCGCCGGCGGCGGCAAGCCCGACGAGCCGGACTGGGGCAACACGATCGCCCAGATGTACAACCTGATTCCCGGCGGTACGTGGTGGCCGACGGTGTTCCCCGCCCTCGCCATCGCCAGCCTGGTGATCGCGATCAACCTGATCGCCGATTCCGTCGAAGCGGCATACTCGGCATGATGGTCTCCCCATGAGCGCTCCCACGATCACCGCTTCAGTACGCACTGCTGCGCTCGAGGTCGTCGACCTCGAGGTTGCGTACCTCGTGCGCGGTGTGCCGCGCGACGTGCTGCGCGGCGTCTCGTTCGAGGTCGCGCCGGGTGAGGCCTACGGGCTCGTCGGCGAGTCTGGCTGCGGCAAGTCGACGACCGCCTTCGCGGCACTCCGCTACCTGCCGCAGAACGGCCGGATCACCGGTGGACGCGTGCTCGTCGACGGCAACGACGTCACCGACATGAACGCCTCAGCGCTCCGCCAGTTCCGTGCCACCAAGGCGTCGATGGTGTACCAGGACCCGAGCTCGGCGCTGAACCCGGTGCTGCGCGTCGGGCCGCAGGTCGTGGAGTGCTTCACGCTCCTCGGTCACTCGAAGACCGAGGCGCGGGGCTTGGCGCTCGATGCGCTGCGCCGCGTGCGCATCGCCGATCCAGAGCGAGTCATGCAGCGCTACCCGTACCAGCTCTCGGGCGGCATGCAGCAGCGCGTGGTCATCGCGATGGCACTCGCCTGCAACCCGAAGCTGCTCGTGCTCGACGAGCCGACCACGGGTCTCGACGCGACCGTCGAGGCGGAGGTCCTCGACCTCGTCCGCGCGCTGCGGTCCGAGACGGACGCAGCGATCCTCCTCATCGCCCACAACCTCGGCGTGATCCGCACGATGTGCGACCGGGTCGGCGTCATGTACGCGGGCAAGGTGGTCGAGGAGGGCCCGGCACAGCAGGTGTTCGACGACCCGCAGCATCCGTACACGGTCGGGCTGTTGAACTGCCTGCCCCGCCACGGGATCCGCAAGAGCGAGCGGCTGCTGCGCACGATCCCGGGCACGCTGCCGCAGATCGGCACCGACCTGCCCACGTGCGTCTTCGTCGACCGGTGTCCGCTCGCCGACGAGACGTGTCGTACCGTCGTGGCGCCGGTCGTCGCGCTCGGCCCTGGTCGCTTCAGCCGCTGCCACCACGTCGACCGGATCCCCGAGATCGTCGCCAGTGACACGGACGACGGTGTGGACCGCATCGACAGCCACCGAGTGGTGCTCGAGATGCGGCAGTTGTCGAAGACGTTCCATCAGCGCGGTCAGGAGATCCCCGCGCTCGTCGGCGTCGACCTCGGGCTCGAGGAGGGCGAGACGCTCGGGCTCGTCGGCGAATCGGGTTCCGGCAAGTCAACGCTGGCGAAGGCGATGCTCGGCATCCATCCGCCGGACGCCGGCGGCGAGCTGGAGATCGACGGGCACAGCGTCGCCGGCAAGACGCTCGACCGGTCGCGCGACGACCGTCGCGCCGTGCAGATGGTGTTTCAGAACCCCGACTCCGCGCTCAACCGCAACTGGACCGTGCGGCGGATCCTCAAGCGGGCAGTGACGAAGCTCACCGGCATCAAGGGTCGTGCCGCCGACGAACGCGTGGCGCAGCTCTCCGAGGCGCTCCGGCTCACGCCCCGCCACCTCGATCTGAAGCCACGCCAGCTCTCGGGCGGGTTGAAGCAGCGCGTCGCGATCGCGAGAGCGTTCGCCGGCGATCCCCGGATCGTCGTCTGCGACGAGCCGACGAGCGCGCTCGACGTGTCCGTGCAGGCGGCGATCCTGAACGTGCTCGCGGAGCTGCAGGCGGGGGAGCGCACGAGCTACCTTTTCATCTCCCACGACCTCGGCGTGGTCCGCTACCTCGCAGACCGGATCGCGGTGATGTACCTCGGGCGGATCATGGAGCTCGGCACGACCGAGCAGATCTTCGCCGGCCCACACCACCCGTACACCGAGGCGTTGCTGTCCGCGGTCCCGAGCGTGGACGGTGCCGAGTCGGCGCGAATCCACATCCAGGGTGAGATCCCGAGCCCGGCGAACCCGCCCGTCGGTTGCGTCTTCCACACCCGCTGCCATCGCTTCATGGCAGGGATCTGCGACGTCACGGAGCCGCCGATCGTCGAGGTGTCGATCGGCCACCGGCTCCGCTGCCACATCCCACCGGACGAGCTGCGCGAGCTGCAACGCACCTGAGCAGCTGCGGAGCAGCTGAGCGAAGGGGGGACCGATGACGGAACCGACTCGAGGCCGTGGGGGCGGCCGATCGGCGCGCGTCGCCCACCGCCGGGATCAGGCGCTGCACCACGAGGCACCAGCGTTCATCCGCCGCCGGATCCCGACGTACGAGCTGCTGTCCGAGGAGCAGCTCGTCAAGATCGAATCGATGGCCGACCGCCTGCTCGCCGAGATCGGCATGGACATCCGTGGCGACGAGATCGCCCGTGAGCTGTTCCGCTCCGCCGGCGCCGCCGTCGATGGCGACCGGGTGCGCTTCGAGCCCGGTCTCGCTCGTCACCTCTGTTCGACGGCGCCGCGCGAGTTCGTGCAGCACGCGCGGAACCCGTCTCGCTCCGTGACGATCGGCGGCGACACCGTCGTGTTCGCCCCCGCCTACGGCTCACCCTTCGTGCGCGACCTCGAAGGCGGGCGCCGCTATGGAGCGATGGTCGACTTCGAGAACTTCGTGAAGCTCGCGTACTCCTCGCCGTGGCTGCACCACTCCGGCGGAACGGTGTGCGAACCGGTCGACGTCCCCGTCAACAAGCGCCACCTCGACATGGTGTACGCGCACCTGCGGTGGAGCGACAAGGCGCTGATGGGCTCGGTCACGCATCCGTCGCGGGCCGAGGACTCGATCGCGATGTGCCGCCTCGTGTTCGGCGACGCCGTCGTGGACGAGCACTGCGTGATCCTCGGGAACGTCAACGTGAACTCGCCGCTCGTGTACGACCAGACGATGACCGGATCACTGCGCGCCTACGCCGCGGCGAACCAGGCGCCGGTCGTCGTCCCGTTCATCCTCGGTGGTGCGATGGGTCCCGTCACGTCCGCCGGGGCGATCGCGCAGGCGCACGCGGAGGTGCTCGTCGGGGTCGCCCTCGGGCAGCTCACCCGTCCCGGCTCGCCCGTGATCTACGGCAACTTCCTGTCGTCGATGGCGTTGCGCTCTGGTTCGCCGACCTTCGGCACGCCGGAGCCTGCGATCGGATCGCTCGTCGTCGGACAGCTCGCCCGCCGGCTCGGCCTGCCGCTGCGCTGCTCCGGTGCGTTCACCGCTGCCAAGATCCCCGATGGCCAGGCGATGCTCGAAACGGCGGTCTCGATGCAGGCGGCGATCCTCTGCGGTACGAACTTCGTGCTGCACTCCGCCGGCTGGCTGGAGGGCGGGCTCGCAATGGGGTACGAGAAGTTCGTGATGGACGCCGACTTCTGCGGCGCGCTGCACACCTACCTGGCCGGCATCGACCTCGACGACGAGCAGTTCGCGCTCGACGGCTTCCACGAGGTCGGTCCGGGCAAGCACTTCTTCGGTGCGCAGCACACGCTGCGCCACTACGAGACGGCGTTCTGGGACAGCGCGGTGGCGAACAACGACTCGTTCGAGCAGTGGCGCGACGCCGGCGAGCGACGGGTCGAGGAGCTCGCCCACGAGCGGTGGAAGGCGACGCTGCGCGACTACGAGCCACCGCCGATCGACAGCGCGGTCGACGAAGCGCTCCAGGACTTCGTCGCCCGTCGCAAGGCCGCCGTCCCGGACCAATGGCACTGATCGTGCCGCATGGACCGATCATGAGATGCGGGATCTCGGTACGGGCGTGTTCACGTCAGATCAATCAGGCGTCGATCTGCGGTGAACAAGGCGGGTGGTGAACGTGATGGACGACGATCCGCTGCTCCAGCCGTTCCAACTCCGGCATCTCCGGCTGAAGAACCGCGTGATGTCGACAGCGCACGAGCCGGCGTACTCGGACGACGGCATGCCGACAGAGCGCTACCGGCGCTACCACGCCGAGAAGGCCCGCGGTGGGCTCGCGCTGACGATGACCGCCGGCGCCGCGCTCGTCGCCGAGGACAGCCCGCCGGCGTTCGGCAACCTCCACGCCTACGACGACGCGATCGTGCCGTGGATCCGCGAGCTCGTCGACGCGGTGCACGAGCACGACTGCGCGGTGATGATCCAGCTCACCCATCTCGGCCGGCGCACGACGTGGAACACGGGCGACTGGCTCCCGGTGGTCGCGCCCTCGGCCGTCCGCGAGCCTGCCCACCGGTCCTTCCCGAAGGAGGCGGAGGACTGGGATCTCGAGCGCATCGTCGGCAAGTACGCGGACGCGGCAGAACGGATGCAGGCCGGTGGGATGGACGGCATCGAGCTCGAGGCGTACGGCCACCTGCTCGACAGCTTCTGGTCGCCGGCGACGAACCATCGCGAGGACGAGTACGGCGGATCGCTCGAGAATCGCGCCCGGTTCCCCGAGCGGGTGCTGGCGGCCGTGCGGGAACGGGTCGGGCCCGGGTTCATCGTCGGGATCCGCATGGTCGTCGACGAGCGACTCGATGGCGGCCTGACGCGGGCCGACGGGTTCACCATCGCCCGCCGCCTCGCCGGCAACGGCCTCGTCGACTTCGTGAACGTCATCCGCGGCCACATCGAGTCGGACGCCGCGCTGAGCGAGGTGATCCCGATCCACGGCATGCGCTCGGCACCACACCTGGACGTGGCCGGCGATGTGCGCGCAACCGTCGGCGTGCCGGTGTTCCATGCAGCGAAGATCGACGACGTCGCCACCGCTCGCCACGCCGTTCGAGAGGGGCTCGTCGACATGGTCGGCATGACGCGGGCACACCTGGCCGACCCGCACATCGTCGGCAAGATCAGTGCCGGACGCGAAGCCGAGATCCGTCCGTGCGTCGGCGCGACGTACTGCCTCGATCGGATCTACGAAGGCGGCGAGGCGCTCTGCATCCACAACGCCGCGACCGGCCGCGAGACCACGATGCCCCACGAGATCGAGCGTGCGCCGCGCACACGCCGCATCACCATCGTGGGCGCGGGACCAGCCGGTCTCGAAGCCGCCCGGGTGTGTGGCGAGCGGGGTCACGTGGTGACCGTGTTCGAGGCGATGCCGTGGGCGGGCGGGCAGATCCGACTGGCCGTGCGCAACCCACGCCGGCGGGACCTCATCGGCATCATCGACTGGCGGCTCTCCGAGCTGGCGCGGTTCGGCGGGGAGGTCAGGTTCGACACGTTCGCCGAGCCGGACCTGGTGATCGCCACGGAGCCCGACGTCGTGATCGTCGCGACGGGGGGTCTCGCCCAGTCACCCCCGCTCGGAGAGGGCGCCGAGCTCGTGACCTCGAGCTGGGACGTGCTCGCCGGCGAGGTCCGCTGCCGCGGGCGGGTCCTGCTGTTCGACGACAACGGCGGCCATCCGGGCATGTCGGCGGCCGAGGTGCTCGCCGCGTCCGGCGTCCAGCTCGAGATCGTCACGCCCGAGCGGTTCTTCGCCCCGGACGTCGGGGGCTTGAACCACGTCCCGTACGCACGGGCGTTCCACGAGGCAGGCACCACGATCACGATCAACAGCCGGGTCCTCGGCGTCCGCAGGGACGGAGCGGAGCTCGTCGCCACGATCGGCAGCGACTACTCGGCCCATCGCGTCGAGCGCCGCGTCGATCACGTCGTCGTCGAGCACGGCACGACGCCGTCCGCCGACGTGTACTTCGCGCTGAAGGCCTGCTCCTCGAACCTCGGCGCTGTCGACTACGGCGCGCTCATCGAGGGCCGGCCGCAGACCCTGCGAACGAACCCGTCCGGCGCGTTCCAGCTCTACCGCATCGGCGATGCGATCTCGTCGCGGAACATCCACGCCGCGATCTACGACGCGCTCCGCCTCGCAAAGGACCTCTGACGCGGCGCCCCGCCCGATCTGTGCTCAACCCCGGACACGAGACGTCCGGGGGTGAGCCGAGATCGGGGTGGGAGGTCAGCCGAGGTGGGAGATCAGCCGGGGTGGGAGGTCAGCCGAGGACGCTGTTGCTCGTCCGGTGGACGGTGCGGCGCCGGGAGAAGTGGCCGAGATCGATGACGTTGCCGGTCACCGGCCCGGTGACCGTGATCGGATCGGCGTCGTGGTCGTGGCCGGCCTCGCAGGCCTCGATCAGCTCCGCCATCAGGAGCCCGACCATCGGCGCGTTCTTGAACTGGTTGCCGCTCGTGCCGATCGCGACGTAGAACCCCGCGAGATCGGTCCGGTCGTAGATCGGCACCCAGTCGTCGGAGACGTCGTAGAGCGCGGCGAGCCCGGTGGGACGTCCGGGGACGCCGAGGTTCGGCAGCCGGCGGGCGACGCGGGTCGTCTGGCGCTCCCAGATCTCCGCGGTCGGCCGGTCGTCGAAGACGTCGGCGTCACCGACCCATTCGAGCTCGTCGCACTCCGGCTCGGTGCCGCCGACGACGAGGCTGCCGCCAGGATGCGGACGGAAGTACGTGCCGAGATCGGTGTCCGCCACCATCATGCCGCCGGCCTCCAGCGTGAAGTCGTCCGGGCAGGGCACGACGTCGACCTCTTGGCGCAACGGCCGGGTCCGGATGCCCGTCGTGGGCAGTCCGGCGAGCTGGTTGACGTGCGACGAGTGCGGCCCGGCGACGTTGACCACGACCGGCGCGGACCACTGCTCGCCGCTGTCGAGGACCACTCCGCTCACGCGACCGCCGCCACGTTCCACGTGGACGACCTCGCTCCGGAACAGGAACGTGGCCCCGTGGTGCTGCGCGGCGACCATGAGGTTGTGCGCGGCGAGCGCGGGATCGTCGACGAACCCGGCGTCGGGGCAGAGGTACCCGCCGAGCTCGCCGCCGGCGTCGGCCCAGAACGCTTCATCGCTCACGCGTTTCGGCGGGAAGTAGCGGCCGCGATCGAGACCCGGGAACCGGCGGCTCAACTCGGTCGGGTCCAGCTCCTCGTACGGGATGCCGACGGCGTCGAAGTGCCCGCGTACGAAGTCGAGCCGGGTGCTGGGGGAGTCGAGCACCAACATCCCGCTCGGGATCATCCGTGCCAGCCCGGCCTCGTCGGCGACCCCGAGGTGATCGGCCCACCGGCGCCACAGCTGCGCCGATTCCCAAGCGAGCTTGACGCTGTCGAGCGTCGAGTAGTTGAACCGCACGACAGCGGACGACGAGCTCGTCGATCCGGCACCAGCCGCCGGGCCCTTGTCCACGACGACGACCCGATGCCCTCGGCGCGCCAATTCCAACCCGACGGAACAGCCGATCACGCCGGCGCCGATGACCACGGCATCTGCGGTGCCCGACCGCCGGTCGTCGGCCACCGTCACGAGGCGGCCCGCTTCGAACCACTGCGACGACGGGCGGCGGTGGTCACTGCTGCGGACGATGCAGCAGCCGCGGACGTCGCTGCGGCGGTCGCCGCGGCTTCGGTCAGCTCGTGGATCCCGTGCTCGATCCCTGCGGCCATGACGTCGAGGTCCGGCGTCGTGTCCCAGTCGCCCGTGACACCGAAGGCGATTTTGCCGTTGTACGACAGGATCGCGACGCCGATGCGCACGCCTTGTGAGAGCGGCACGAACGGGTAGTACGACAGCATCTCGCGGCCGCACGCGTAGAGCGGGACTTGTGGGCCCGGCACGTTCGTCGTCACCGTGTTGACGCTGCGCTGGGGCATGCGTCGGACCAGTGTGGCGGCGGAGCGCAGCCCGAGCGTCAACAGCACCGGTGGCGCGAACCCGGCGAGGTTCGTGATCACGTTGGCGGCGACCGCCTGGTGCGACTCCTTCAGGCCGGCCATCTGCGCCTTCATCGCATCCAAGCGCTCGACCGGGGAGGCGATGCCGACCGGGAGCTCGGCGATCATCGCGGAGACCTGGTTGTTGAAGGTGCGGTCACTGGAGGAGCGCACGGACACGGGCACGAGCGAGCGGATCACGACGCCGTCGAGCTGCTCGCCACGGCTGAGGAGGAGCTCCCGGAAGCCGTTCGTGATCGCCGACAGGACGATGTCGTTGATCGTGCCCCCGAGCGCCCGGCGAGCAGCCTTCACCACGTCGAGCGGCATCTCCACCCACGTCCAGCGGCGGTGCGGGCCGATGGCACCCTCGATCGACAGCGTGCTGTTGGGTCGGAGGTTGCCGCCGAGCGCACTGGCACCGCGAACGAAGTCCGACACGTCGCTCGCGATCTTCCGGGGCCGCCGCGAGATCGAGCGGACCCAACGGGCGACCTCGTACGGGCTGACCACGGATTCGAGGATTGCATCGGCGACGAGCCGCGCGTCCGACGGCTCCGGTTCGGGTTGCCAGGTGTCGATGGCGGTGACGGTCGGCTCCCGGCTCGTGTCGAGCACCACGGTCATCAGGTCGGTACCCGAGACCCCGTCGACCATGCAGTGGTGGATCTTCGAGATGAGCGCCCAGCGATCACCCTCGAGCCCCTCCACCACCCAGGTCTCCCACAGCGGCCGGTTGCGGTCGAGCGGCTGGGACATCAGCCGTCCCATGAGGTTTCGGAGGTCGACGTCCGAGCCGGGAGGTGGCAGGGCCGTGTGGCGGACGTGGTAGTCGAGACGGAAGTGCGGGTCGTCGACCCACACCGGGCGGCCGAGCGCGCCGGGCACGAAACGGACCCGTTGCCGGTAGCGGGGGACGAGCGGCAGCTTGCTGCGGAACAGCGCGACGATGTCGGGATAGAGGGGTGGCGGCCCCTCGAAGACGGCGCACGACGCGATGTGCATGTGGCTGATGCTGTCCTCGACGTGCAGGAACGTCGCGTCGAGCGGATTCATGCGATCCATCTCTGCCCCTTCGGCTACGTGCTCGGTCGCGGGCGACCTCCCATGGCGCCTTTCCTATCGCGCTCACGGGCGTTCCACCAGAGTCTTTGGCCCCGGTTCGGCCGAACGCTCAGCGGGTACCGTGCACCTCGATGACGGTCATCGAAGTCTTTGCTGATGTCAACTGCCCCTTCACGCATGTCGGCCTGCGGCGCTTGGCCGAGCGGCGCGATGCGATCGGTGCCGACCTGGTGCTCCGCGTCCGCGCCTGGCCGCTCGAGCTGGTCAACGGCAAACCCCAAGATGCCGCGTACATCGCGGAGGAGGTGGAGGAGATCCGTACGCAAGTTGCTCCCGATCTCTTCGTCGGCTTCGACCAGGCGGCCTTTCCGCCGACCTCGATGCCCGCATTCGCGCTTGCCGCAGCGGCGTACCGCACGAGCGACCAGGTCGGTGAGCGGGTGAGCCTCGCTCTGCGCGACGCGCTGTTCGAGCGCGGCCGCAACATCGCCGACCCCTCGGTCCTGGCCGACATCGGACAGGCGTGCGGCGTGTCCCCGAGCGCGGTCGCGGACGAGGACACGGCACGGTCCGATTGGCAGGAAGGGCAGCGGCGCGGCGTCAAGGGCTCACCGCACTTCTTCACTCCCGAGGGCGCGTTCTTCTGCCCGACGCTGGACATCACGCGCATCGACGGCCGGCTGCGGATCACGGCTGACGATGCCGGGTTCGACGAGTTCGTGGATCGCTGCATGCGCACGTGACGCTCGGCTGATAGACGGCACGTTCGACCCGGGAATCTCCCCGGCGCCGAGCGTACGCATGGCACACTCTGAGCGTGATCGCCTACGAGCTCGGTGTCCTGCCGCGCGTAATCGTCGGCCAGGGCGCGATCGACCGGCTCGGCGAGATCGTCGCCGGGCTCGGCGGGACGAGCGTGCTGGTCGTCGTCGATCAGGCGGTCGCGGCGACGGGGTACTCGGCGCGTGCGGTGGCGGCTCTGGACGGGCTCGAGGTCGTCGAACACGCTGTGCCGGCCGGCGAGCCGACGGTCGCGAGCGTCGATGCTGCTGCGGGCGCGGCGCGGCGGCTCCCCGGTGCTGTCGTCGTCGGCATCGGCGGCGGCTCGGCGCTCGACACGGCGAAGCAGGCGGCGGTGGTGGCCGCCTCGGCGGAAGGCGTCAGCCACTACCTGCTCGGCGCGAACCCGTTCGCCGGAAGGCGGCCGATCGTCGCCGTCCCGACCACCTCCGGTACCGGCGCCGAGGTCACTCGCACGTGCATCGTGAGCGACGGGCACGGGCGCAAGATGTGGACCTGGGGCGGCGAGATGCTTCCCGACGCCGTGATCCTCGATCCGACTGCCACGGCGACGATGCCGGCGCACGTGACGGCGTCGACCGGGCTCGACGCGCTCGTGCACGCGATCGAGGCGAGCACCGGACAGCGACGCAACGCGATGTCTGCGGCAGCGGCGTCGCAGGCGATCACGCTCGTCGTCCGTCACCTCCCCACCGCGGTGACGAGCAGCGAGGACCTCGCCGCCCGACAGGGGATGCAAGAGGCGGCGCTGCTCGCCGGTGCGGCGATCGACAGCTGCGGCACGGGGATCGCGCATGCGATCGGTCACGCGCTCGGCTCGCTCCACCACGTGCCACATGGCGTGGCGGTCGCGATCGGCCTCCACGCCGCGCTCGAGTGGAACGTGCAGGGTGCGCCTGAGGTCTTCGAGGGCGTGGCCGCTGCGTTCGATCGCAGCGCGCGAGAACTGCCTGCCGCGCTGACCGAACTGTTCGCCGCGACCGGGTTCGAGCGGGCCGTGGCCGGTCTGCCCGATGCCGCTCTCGATGCCGACGCCATCGCCGCCCTGATGGCGGCGCCCGAGAACGCGCCGATGCTGCAGAACAACTGCGTCGTGCCGAGCGCACGCGAACGCCGCGACCTCGCCGCCCTCACGGTCGAGACGTGGCGCCGATCGCGGGGCGGGCGATGACCATCATCACGCGGGTCGAGATCACGCACCACCAGCTGCCACTCGATCCACCGTTCCCGGCGTCGTGGGATCCGCAGCCACGCACGATGTTCCCGGCGACGATCGTGCGCGTGCACGACGACGAGGGACACATCGGCATCGGCTCGGGCGACTCGATGCACGGCTTCGAGGACTACGTCGGCTACTTCGTCGGGCAGGACCCGCTCGATCTCGACCGGCACGGAGCAGTGCTGGCGAACATCGATTTCCACGCCGGACGGCCGTGGCCGATGGATGTCGCGCTGTGGGATCTCGCCGGCAAGATCCAGCGCCAGCCGATCTGGCGGCTCGTGGGCGGGCGGAGCAATCGGATCCGAGCGTACGCGTCGAGCGGCGTGCACCGACCGCTGTCGGAGATGGTCGACGTCGCCAGGCGCGTCGCCGAGCTCGGGTTCGCGGCGTTGAAGGTGCGCTTCGGGCGGCCGAGCGTCGAGGACGATCTGGCGGTCGTGAGCGCGGTGCGCGACGCGATCGGTGACGCGCTCGAGCTGATGGTCGACTGCAACCAGGGTTGGCAGATGCCGTGGGACACGGCCCGGCCGTGGGATGTGGATCGTGCCGCCGACGTCGCGGAGCACCTCGCCGCCGAGGACGTGTACTGGATGGAGGAACCGCTCCATCGGGGCGACTACGACGGGCACGTCGAGCTCCGCCGGCGGGTCGGGATCCGCATCGCCGGTGGCGAGATGACACGAGAGCCGTACGAGTTCCGCGAGCTGCTGCAGCGCGACTGCCTCGACGTGTTCCAGCCCGACTGCGTCTGCTCGATGGGCATCACGGGTCTCCGCCGCCTCGCCGTCGACGTCGAGGAGCAGGGGAAGATCTTCACGCCGCACACGTGGGGGAACGGCATCGGCCTGATCGCGAACCTCCATCTCGCCGCCGGCACCGTCGCGACACCGTTCATCGAGTTCCCGTTCGACCCTCCGGAGTGGACGACGGCGCGGCGCGACTTCGTGCTCACCCGGACGATCGAAGCGGATGCCGATGGATGGATCACGTTGTCCGACGAGCCGGGCCTCGGCATCGAGCTCGACGAGATCGTGCTCGAACGGACGCTCAGCCACCGCACGACGTTCGTGTAGGACCCGACCTTCAGCCGAAAGCAGGTGCATCGTGGCCCGGACGCCCGATCTCGAACTGAAGCGGGAGCTCCTCGACCAGGTCGTCGACTACCTCGCCGCGCACGGGTTGGGCGACATGTCGCTGCGGCCGATGGCGCATGCGCTCGGGACGAGCCCGAACCGGTTGGTGCACCACTTCGGCAGCAAGGAGGAGCTGCTCGTCGCTGCGCTCAGCCGTGCCACCGAGATCCAGGTGAAGGTGCGCGAGCGATGGCTGGCCCGCTCGCCGGACCTCTCGCAGTCCGATCAGCTGCGGCGGTGGTGGAAGTGGATCAACGCCTCGCCGGCGAACCTCGCACTGGTTCGGCTCGGATTGGAGGCCGCGTCGCTCGAAGCGACCGTCACCGGCTTGCCCGGCGATGTCCGTGCCGACCAGATCGGGCTCTGGCGCAGCCACATCGAGCAACGGCTGCTGCAGCACGGCTTCTCGCCGATCGAGGCGGCGATCGAGGCGTCCTTGGCGAAGGCGACGTTCACCGGGCTGATCATCGATCTCATGGCGACGGGGGAGAAGAAGCGGCTCACGAGGTCGCTCGACGTCGCCCTGGCGCGGTTGGACGAGATGATCGCCGCCGCCGAACGAGTCGAGGTGTCATCGTGAAGTCGCGCACGGGTCCGTCGTTGGATCCTGCCGACTACGTCTTCCGCCACGACGTGAGGGTGCGCTTCGCCGAGACGGACGCGATGGGCATCGTCCACCACGCGGCGTACCTGCCGTACCTCGAGGAGGCACGTGTCGAGTACCTCCGGGCGATCGGCCATCCGTACGCGTCGCTGCGCGCCGACGGCACCGACATCGCGGTGCTCGAAGCGTCCGTGCGCTACGTGCGCCCGGTGCACTTCGACGACGTGCTCTCCGTTCACCTCGCGCCGGTGGCTGCGACACGGACGACGTTCGAGATCGACTACCTGTTGACGATCGACGGCGTCGTGCGCTCGCACGCGGTCACCGCGCACGCGTGCGTCAACGCGCGCGGCCGGCCGACGCGGTTGCCGCCATGGCTGGTCGAGCTGGCCGTCACGGGCTCCAGCCACCGCTGAACGAGAAGAACTGCCCGGTCTGGAAGCGCGAACGACCGTCGAGCAGGACGGCCGTGAACTCCGCCAGCTCGGTCATCGTGCCGAGCCGCTTCGCGGGGACCTGTGCCTCGATCTTCGCTCGTCGTTCCGGATCGTTCGCGCCCGACGCGGCGAGGAACCCCGGGAAGTCCATGTAGTTCGTGCCGATCGCGTTGACCGTCACACCGCTCGCCGCGTGCTCGAGCCCGACGGCGCGCACGAGCGCGTTCGCGCCCGCCCGCGTGGCGGAGTAGATCGACACCTTCGGCTCCGGACGGGCACCGGCTGCGCTCGTGAACACGACGATCTGTCCGGTGCCCGCGGCGAGCATCGGCGGCAGCGCCGCTCGGAGCGCGTGGAACACCATGTCGAGGTTCGTCCGCTTCACGCGTTCCCACTGCTCGACGGTGTTCTCGAGGAACCGACCGGTGATGATCACACCCGTGATGAAGCACGCGGCGTCGATGCGGCCGAAGCGCTCGAGCGCGGCCGAGACGACGGCATCGTTGCCCTCGGCCGTCGTGAGATCGGCGCCCGTCACCAGTTCGACAGCCGATCCGAGCTCCTCGAGGTCGGCGCGGAGCTGCTCACCCGACGATTCCTCGTCGACCATCGTGCCGGTGCTGGAGGGGACGTGCAGGACGAGGTCGAAGCCGCTCGCCGCCATCCGTCGGGCGAGTGACGGCCCGACGTAGCCGGTGGCGAGCGTGATCAGGGCGACGGGGCGATCCGAACGGTCGGTCATGGCGCCCGATGGTACGTACGATCCGGCAGTGGACGAGTTCCCAGCCGCCTTCGCAGATCTGGACTGCTGCGACATCACGACGACCGGACGCCGGTCGGGTCGCCTGCACCGCATCGAGATCTGGTTCGCCGTCGAAGGCTCGACGCTGTACGTGATCTCGGGGAACGGTCCGGGCGCGCACTGGTTCCAGAACCTCGTCGCCGAGCCGTCGGTGGTGGTCGAGCTCGGCGGGCAGGTCCGCCGCGGCAGAGCTCGGGTCGTCGACGACGCCGAGGAGCGCCATCGGCTGGGTGAGGCGCTCGGCAGGAAGTACCCGTCGTGGCAGGGTGACCCGGCGATCGGGCTGACCCGCGAGGCGTGGTGCTTCGACGTCCCCCTGGTCGCGATCGACGACTGGGTCGCGGTGGCATGAGGATCGCTGACGACGGCCCCGCCCCGCTAGGGTGACGCCTCGTTCGGCGGAAGCTGCCGACCCGGGCGACGTGGCCGAGTGGCTCAGGCAAGGGCCTGCAAAGCCCTGTACATGGGTTCGATTCCCATCGTCGCCTCCAGCCCCTGATCAGGCGTCGAGCCTGGTCAGGGGCTCTTTGCGGTCAACTGGCCTCAGGCGGCCCTTGACCGTGATCGACCCCGAGAGACCGCCATTTCGCGCCCGAGCCGATGGCCGGCCGACAACGAGTGTTCTCCTCGATCAAGCCCTCAGACGGCACATCGGACGCTCGCTACGGGTTCCAATCGTACGGAGTACCCCTCTCACGCGCCCTCGGCTCGTTTGGCGAAGTCGCCGGCGCGCTCGATCCCCACCGCCGCTGCCGTCGTCGACCACGGCGACGATGACGCCACCGCCGACGATGGCCCCGGCGGCGGGCAGCCCAGGGCCGAACGCCGACAGCGCGAGGCGCCAAACCTCAGTGCCGTCGGCCGCGGAGTACGCCACCAGCGGGGTGGGCACACCGGGGCCGGTCTGTTGGGGGAACTCGAGGGAGTACAGCAGGCTGTCATCCGCCGGATCATGCGGGATATTTGCGCGCAACTCGCCCTCACAAGGGCACGCCGACGGCACCGCCGTCGAGGCGTTGGAGGCGCACCCGACACTGCGTTGCGTATAAGCTACGTCCATGGTCGATGCGGGTGTGCTCCTAAAGACAGCACGAGAGCGTGCCCGGATGTCTGCCCGGGATCTCGCCGCCAAGTCCGGCGTTTCGACATCGACCGTGACCCGCATCGAACGCGGCGCGATCAACCCGACGGTCTTGATGCTCGAGCGCCTGCTCGACGCCTCGGGCAGCGAACTCGTGGTTACGGCGCGGCCGAGCCCCCGACCGCCGACGCTCGCTGCGCTGCGGGAACTGCGCGACGAGATCATCGAGGTGGTCTCGTCCTTCGGCGGTTCGAACGTTCGGGTGTTCGGCTCGGTCGCAAGAGGTGAGGCCGGCGCCCAATCCGACGTCGATCTCCTGATCGACGTTCCTGCGGGCACGGGACTGATCACCCTCGAGCGAATGGCGGAGGCGCTCGAGGCGGTCGTGCCGTGGCCCGTGGACGTAATGACGAGCGGGGCGGCGCGTCGCCGGATGGCACACGTGGTCGACGAGGCCATGCCGCTGTGAACGACGATCAACGTCGCCTCGAGGACATCCTGGTTGCGATCGCCGATGCGACGACGATCGCCAGCCGAGGTCGAGCGGCGTTCGATGCCGACCCGCTCGTGGTCCGAGCAGCCAAGAACATCGTGACCCAGATCGGCGAAGCTGCCAGGGCCCTGTCGGGCGCCACCATCGAGGCGATCCCTGACGTGCCGTGGCGGGCGCTCGCCGGAATGCGCAACCGCACTATCAACCGCTACCCCGAGGTCGATCTCGACGTGCTGTGGGACACCCTCGTCTACGACCTGCCGGAGCTCGAGGAGCAGATCCGGGACCACCTCGGCGTCGAGCCCCGATCGGACTCCTGAGGCCTCCCGACGCAGCTGAGGCGCACCCCAGCCGCGCCTGCGCCGCGTGCTCCAAGTCGCGGTCGAGAGGAACGGCTGTTGGCCAACCCGCGCAACCCCGTCAGCCCGCAGAAGGGTGACGACGCGGGAGATGGCCGTACTCTCCTGGCCAGAGGCGGCGATCGCACTCGCCGAGGCGCACCCGAGCACAACCGGCCGCTGATCTACCTCGCGGTCGATTCCGGGATGCGTTGGAGCGGCTGATCGGCCTTCGCCGGTCGTGCGTCGACCTGACACGCCGCAAGGTCAGGGTGATGGATCAGCTGGGTGTAGCTCACCGGAGCGTACGAAGAATGTCCCTTCGTCAGTAGAACGCGGTGGAGCTCGTCGGTCGGTGATCGCGCGGACTCGGGGATGAGGTGGAGGTAGAAGTCGCGAGCCGTTGATGTCTCGGAGTGAACGAGGAAGCCGCGGCAACCGATCCCGCTACCGAGTCGGCGGTGCGGGAGATCACGTCGATGAGCAGACCGCACCGAGTCCGCGCGACTCGTGTGTCAATGGCCAGGTTTGTGTCCTCGCGTGTGGCCATCGGTAGTCCTTGCTGGTGGCCAACGAAAGTCCTCGCGTCGTTAGGCGTTGCCTCCTGCGGTTCGGTGGGTGAGCCGGTAGCTGTCACCGG
>JBFWRK010000019.1:0-81367 GCA_050248955.1 Acidimicrobiia bacterium | reverse complement strand
TCATCGCCTACAAACTCAACAACCGGCCTCGACAAACCCTCGGCTGGATGAAACCATCACGAGCACTCGCCGACCTCGTTGCGCCGACTGCTTGATTCCGCCGTCCGGATGGGAGCGGAGAACCGGTCGGGAGTCGTCGGCGAGCAGAGAACCCGGGGAGCGCGGGACTGGGCCGCGCGCCGGGCTCGCAGAGCGTGTCGCCGTTGCAGCAGCCGAGCTCGAGGGTCAGTCCCGGGATCGTGTGCCCCAACGCCGTTGCGAGCCGCAGCTGATCGAACCGCACCGTCATCATCGACAGACTAGATGTTAGGTGTGCCTAACACCAGCGCAGGACGGGCCTACGGTGTCTACAGCATCGGCGCCGGCCGATCTCGCCGACCGCCGCGCAGCCGCTCAGGAGCCGGTGATCTTGCGATCCGCCTTCTTCGTCTTCTTGGCCTCGCGCTTCTCTTTGAGCGACTTACCGGCCTTCTTCGTGCTGGGCTTCTGTGGAGTCTTGCCGGGCATGGACCCTCCCTCGGGTGAGCGAACCTTACTCCACCGTCCCCTCGGGTGAGCCGATGCCGCAGCTCACCCGAGGGCCGGCATCACGCGAGGAGCGGCATCACACGGCGAGGACGCCATCGACGATCAGCAGCACGCCGGCGGCCAGGAGGACGGCTGCCGTGGCGCGCGCCGCCACAGCGAGGAGCCGACCGGTCGCACCTCGAGGCAGAACGGCCGTCACTGCGACGGCGACCAGCGTCCCGACAGCCAGCGCGGCCGCGACGACGGGCAACCCGTGATCGGCGGCGGCACTCATCGCGCCCAGGACGAGCGCTGCGTTCGCGACGAGCGGCACGGCGACCGGCACCAAGGCCGCACGCCGGCCGGGTAGCGCCGGCTCGGCCGGTGCCCGGCGGGTGAACATCGCTGCCGCGCCGAGCACGGTGCCGACCGCACCGGCGGCGATGCGAAACGCGGCAGCGCTCACGTCCAGTGCATCGAGCAACGTGTCGCTGCTGATCGCCGCGAGCAGCACGAGCACCGAGCCCGCAACAGCGCCCGCAGCGACGACCTCCGCCCGTCCTCGCCACTCGCGCTCCCGCTCACCGTCGCCGTCGCCTCCGGCCTCGACGTCACGCTCGCCATCGCGCTCGGAACTGCGGACCACGCCGGACGCGACGCGCAGCGGGTTGAACGCCGCCACGAGCGCGAGCATCCACAGCCAGGCCGACGGCCCGACACCACCTGCCGGCACGGGCGGGTCCTCCTCGGCGATCGGGATCGTGCGCAGCAGCGCCGCGAGCGCGTGCTGTTGATCGTCCATCCGTGTCTCACCCGCATGGAACCACGCACCCTGCACGCGGTCCGGCGCGGCGAACGCAAGGGCTTCGTCGCCGTCGGTCTGCGCTCGCATCATGAGTCCGGCGATGCAGACCGCCCGTGCGCCGATCGCATCGCGGACGTCTGCGAGCCGTGGCTCGGCGACGGCAACTCGCCACAACCCGGTCAACCCCTCACCGACCACGCCATAGCCGCCACCTCGAGGAACGCGCGCGCCCCGGACCAGCGGACCCCACGGACCCGCCTGTTGGCTCACCCACCGCACTGCTGCGCCGAACAACCCCGCCTGGCTCCGCGCGTACGCGACCTCGGCATCGGTCAGCGCCCGGTCGTGGTCGGCGTCGCCCGACGCGGCCGTCTCGGCCAACCCGTAGGCGGCCCAGTGATCGGGCAGCCGCGGCCAATGATCCTCGGCATCGTCACGCCGGGTCGCCAGGTACGCGCCGATGCGATCGCCGGTCTCACCCCATGGTCCGTCGGGGAAGAGCCGCGCCATCCGCACGAGGGCCCAGTACGCCTCGCCGGTGTAGTACTTGGAGTAGACGCCGTCGACCGGCACGCCAGTCGTCATGTCGTAGTTCGATCGCACCGCGCCGCTCGGCTCCGTCTGCCCGATCAGGAACTGCGCGAGCTCCGCCATCAGCACGTCGTCGCGCTCGTCGCCGGTCTGCTCACGACGCTGCGTGAGCGCGGCGAGGAGGAGCGCTGTGCCGCCCGTCGACGGCTCCCCTCGTGAGCTCCCGACAGCGGCCCAGTCGTCACGCCGCACGAGGCCGCGTCGCGACCACTCGAGCCCCTGCTCGGCAAGCTCGAACGCACCGTCGATCTCGTACTCGGCGGCCATGTACAGGCCCATCACAGCACCCGCGTGGCGCACGACGTTGTAGTCGTCGACGACGGTGTCGGTCTCCGGGCGATAGAGGTAGAGCCACGTGCCGTCCGCGTTCTGGTTGCGCACGAACCAGTCGACCGTTTCGCCCGCCGCGTCCCGCAGCTCCGGCGCGGTCACGTCAGGGCAACGCTCCGGCGGCGACACGACGCCGAACGCAAGGCCGCCCGCGACGAACAGCGAGCCGACGCCCATCACCAGCGTCCGGCGGGGTGTCGTTGTCGACCGATTCGCAGTAGCGGAGCGGCGACTCGTCCGCAGTCGCCGCGAGCCCATCGCACGATCGTAATGATCGCCGCCGGCCGTGCATCACCGAGCCGATGTCCGGCGCGAGCGTCGAGGCGAGGGAAGGCGTCAGTCGTCGAAGTACGGGGGGTGGTTCACCCCGAGCTCGACGAATCGCTCGTTGAGGGCATGGGCGACGATGTCGTCGTCGTGATCGGTCGGGAGCAGCGCTCCGTACAGGTATGCCTCGAGCTCGATGGCCGTGCTCATCCCACCGAGCTCGAAGTAGCGAAGCCAGAGATCGGCATCGGACAGGTCGGCGCAGCGCCGGTCCTGATCGAGTTGGTCATCGCGCGACTCAAACATCGCCGGTGCTCTGCGCCGTGGCCACGACCTGTCGCGCCCGTTCGCTCAATTGGACGCTGGTGGCACGGGAGAACCGACGGAGGATGTTGTAGGCCTCGTCGGCCGTTATCCCTTGTCGACCCATCAGCACGCCTTGCGCCTGCGCGATGAGCGCTCTCGTCTGCAGCGCCTCCTGGAGGCGCCTAGAGATCTGATCGGCGGAGGCATCGACCGCGGCATGCGTCACGATCGCGGACGCGTGCGTGGCGAACAGCGATGCCAGCTCCTGGTCGCGCAGCGCGAACGCCCGCGAGAAGCTCCGCAACGTCGCCCAGGCGCTCGTCGAGACCGGACGAGCACCCGACACCGGCGAGCCGCCATCCTCCGGCGCGAGATCCTCGGGGCGGTAACAAACGGGAAACGTCACGGAAACCGCGAGTCCGTACGTTTGCCACATGCCCCTCGGCTTTCGTGATCTCGCGCCGATCAGCTCGACGGCGACCGCGTCGCCCGCCGTCCACACGCTCCGAGCGACGGCCGAGACCTGCTACTGGGGGTACATCGACCGCGATCAGCCCCCATGCCTGGCCGTGGACGACGGTGACATCGTCGAGATCGAGGCCGTCACCCATCACGCCGGTGATGCTCCCGACCTGCTGATGGACGACGGCGTGCGCGCGCTGTGGGACGCCATCGGCGAGGATCGGCGCGGCCCCGGCGTCCACATCCTCACGGGACCGATCGAGGTTCGGGGCGCAGAGCCGGGGGACACGCTCTGCGTACGCATCATCGACATGTCCCCCCGGCTGCCCTACGGCTCCAACTGCGCGGCGCATTGGGGACTCCTGTACGACACCTTCGGCAAGGAACGGATCACGATCTACGGGCTCGACACGGCCGGCGTCGAACCAGCCGAGTTCAGCCCGGTCGCCCGTCCGTTGTTCGGCTTCGACTTCACCGCCAGGCCGCTCTACGACCTCCCTGGTGTCATCTCGGCTCCTGACGAGTCCGCTCGGCAGCGCTTCGGGCGCGACGTGGCCGTGCCCGTGCGACCCCACTTCGGCGTCATGGGCGTCGCACCCGCCGATGCCGGACGGCACTCGTCGATCCCGCCCGGCTTCTTCGGCGGCAACGTCGATCAGTGGCGCCTCGGGCCGGGTACCACGATGTGCTATCCGGTGTTCGTGCCCGGCGCGAACCTCTACGTCGGCGATCCACACTTCGCCCAGGGCGACGGCGAGATCTGCGGCACTGCGATCGAGGCGTCCTTGAACGCGACGATCCAGGTGTCGATCCGCAAGGGCTTCGGCGCAACGACACCGTTCCTCGAGACGCCGACGCACTGGTTCACTCACGGGTTCGGCGCGAGCCTCGACGAAGCGATGCGCGGTGCGGGCGAGCAGATGCTCTGGTTCATGGAGCACCACCTGGGCCTCTCGGCCGACGAGGCGTACTCCCTCGCATCGGTCGCCGTCGACCTCGGCGTGACGCAGGTCGTGGACGGCGTGCTCGGATGCCACGCCGGCTTCGACCGCTCGATCGTGCAGTAGCTCGCCGGCCCGTTCGCACTGGAGTCCGGCCGTCGGGGGTATGCTGCCGCCGAGGGCCGCGTACGGTCGGGGTTCGCGTCACGTCGAGCCTCGAGCATGCGGTCCTCGTCGCATTCCGACTCCGTCGTCGACGAACGTCGACGACCCGTCCGTGAGGTCCTCATGAGCTCGAACGTTGCCAACCTCGAACAGCGCCTCAGGAGTGAGCTCGACCAGGCCACCGCCCAGCTCGCGCGACTGGAGCAGCAGTACGAGGAGCTCCTCCACGATCCGGGCGTCCTCCAGGAGGACCGCGATGCAACTCGCATGCTGCTCGAGGCGGCTCGTGACGTCGAAGCGGCCGCCCGTGGCGCCGTGAGCCGCTTCGCGGACGGCACCTACGGTCGGTGCGTACGCTGCGGTGAGGAGATCGCGCCCGAACGGCTCGAGGCACTCCCCGACGTCGACACGTGCGTGACCTGCGCAGGCAAGGCACTGAGCGGCTGACGAGGTCCTGCAGGGACGTCCGGCGGCTTCAGCCGTCGGCGGTCAACTGGAGCGCGGTGACGCCGCGGATCACGAACGTCGGGTGGTAGTCCGGCTCGGCGGCGAGCGCGAGCCCCGGGAACCGCGTCGCGATGCCGGCGACGGAGATCTCGATCTCCTGGCGGGCGAGCGGTGCGCCGACGCAGAAGTGGATCCCGCCGCCGAACCCGATGTGCGCGGCGTCGCCGCGTCCGATGTCGAACCGGTCGGGGTCGTCGAATCGTCGCGGGTCACGTTCGGCGGCGCCGAACAGCATCGCCACCTCCTGGCCGACGTGCATCGCCTGGCCCGCGATCTCGACGTCCGGCTCCAGGATCCACCGTTCGAACAGCTGCAACGGTGCATCCCAGCGCAGCATCTCCTCCACCGCGGTCTTCGGCTCGACCTCCCGCCGCACGAGGCGCTGCCATTCGTCGGGATGCTTCAGCAGCGCCCGCACACCGTTGCCGAGCGTGTTGACCGTCGCCTCGTGGCCCGCTTCGACGAGCACCATCGTGGTCGAGACGATCTCGTCCTCCGTGAGCATGTCCCCCTCGTCCTCGACCTTGACGAGCTCGGACACGAGGAGACCATCGGGGGACCGGCGTTTGCCGGCGATGAGGGCCTGCGTGTAGTCGATGTACTCCGCCGCCGCCCGGTTCGCTTCGACGCGGACCTCGTCGGTGGTCGAGAGCTCGTACATCTTGACGATCGCGTGCGACCAGTCGAGCAACTGCTGGGTGTCGTCGCGTGGCACGCCGAGCATCGAGCAGATCACCGCCACCGAGTACGGCTGCGCGTAGTCCGCGAGCAGGTCGAACTCGCCCTGCTCCGCGCACCGGTCGAGCAGCTCGGCGGAGAAGCGCTCGATCGCGGGACGCAGCGCCGTGACGGCGCGGGGCGTGAACACCTTCGAGATCAAGCGCCTGATGCGGGTGTGGTCGGGAGGCTCGAGGCACAACAGCGACCACCGCTCGTGCTGGTGGAACGCACCCCATCGCGGATCGGGCTCCGGCCGGCCGACGTCGGCGTGGCTGTAGAGGTGCGAGTAGCTGCGACCCAGGCGTCGCTCGCGGAGCGTTGCAGCGACGTCGTGGAACCGGGTCAGCACCCACTGGTTCGTCCGCTCGTTCCAGAACACCGGCGTCGCCTCGCGCAGCTCGTTCAGCACCGGGTACGGATCGGCGATGAACGCCGGATCGTCGACGTCGAAGCGGCCGATCAGGTCGTCGAGCTGGCCCATGGAGCCACCGTACGCGGCTCCACCTCGTCGGCGGTCAACGGAACGCGCCGTCGGGCCGAGTAGGCCGTGACACGCTCATCGTCAGGGCGAGCCTGACCTCGTCCTGCTGAAGCCGACTTCAGCCTCCTTCAGCGCCCGGACAGCACGTCGGCCCCAGGATGGGCCCATGGGTATGGGATCCTGCCCTTCGCTGTTGCTGGTCGAAGACGACACCGGCATTGCCGTGCCGCTCACTGCCGCGTTGCGACGCGAGGGCTATGCGGTCGAGTGGTCGGCGAACGGCAAGGATGCACTCGCTCGGGTCAGCATCGGATCGTTCGACGCAGTCGTGCTGGACATCGGGCTCCCGGAGCTCGACGGGCTCGAGGTGTGCCGTGAGGCACGACGCCACGGTGTGACCGCGCCCGTACTGATGTTGACGGCGCGGGCGGAGGAGCTCGACGCGATCGTCGGACTCGACGCCGGTGCCGACGACTACGTCGCCAAGCCCGTACGGCCCGCCGAGCTGATGGCACGACTGCGGGCGCTGCTGCGGCGGTCCGCCGCGCCACCCTCTGCTTCGCACAGATCCGGTACTCGGCCTGCCCGGGGCCTCGAGGTCGATCACACCGCACGTCGAGCGTGGCTCGACGGCGCGGAGCTGGTCCTCACCCCGAAGGAGTTCGATCTGCTGGGTTTGTTCGACCGTCATCGGGGCGAGGCGCTCACGCGTGAGCGGATCATGGAGGAGGTCTGGGACGAGCACTGGTTCGGATCGACCAAGACGCTCGACATCCACATGTCGATGCTGCGGCGCAAGCTCGGTGACCGAGCAGACGCGCCGCGCTTCATCAGCACCATTCGCGGCGTTGGGTTCCGATTCGAAGCGCGCTGATCGGCGTGGAACGTCGGATCCGCAGATCGATCGTCGGCGTCGCCATCGCCTCCATCATCGTGCTCGGCATTCCCCTCGGCATCGCGGGAACGGTCGCGCTCCGGCTTCACGAGCGCGAGCAGCAAGCTCGGGTCGAGGAGACGATCCTCGCCGCGATCGCGGCCGATCTCGAGGACGGCACCGATGTCACCGAGGCGCGCCTGCGAGCGCTGCTCCCCTCCGGGTTCGGCGCACAATTCGTCAACGGTAACAATCCGGCGGTCCGCGCCGGGCCGGGCATGCCCACCGCCATCGAAGCAGCACGCAGCGACCGACTGACGTTGAGCGTCTGGCGAGTCGACGACCCGACCCGAGCGCGAGTGCTCATGCTCTGGGCGTTCGTCGTCACCCTCGCGCTCGTCGGTCTTGCATCGGCGGCGGCGCTGGCCAAGCTCCAAGCGCGACGGCTGACGCGGCCGCTCGATGACCTCGCTGACGCGGCTTCGACGCTCGGGTCGGCCCACCGCTCCGAGCCGGTGCCGCGGTCAGGTCCGCCGGAAATCGCGCGGATCGCGGATGCGCTGGACCACGCCGCCACCCGGGTTGCCGGTGCGCTGCTGCGCGAACGGCAGTTCTCTGCCAACGTCGCCCACCAGCTGAGGACACCGATCGCGGGCCTGCTGCTACGGCTCGACGGAGCAGCGGCCGTGAATGACATCGGTCTCGTCCGACACGAGCTCGCCGCAGCCACCCTCCAGGCCGAACGGCTCTCCGGCATTGTCGACGACGTGCTCCGCGTCGCGCTCGCGGCGCGCGAGGACTGCGTGCGACCGGCACACCCGCTCGACCTCGAGCAAGCGGTCGCCGGCCACGTCGCGACGTGGACGCCGAGGATCCGCGCCGCCGGCCGGCGGGTGCGGCTCCGGGTGAGCGGGTCGCCCGCGGCCCTCATCGAGACCGGGGTGCTCGAACAGACACTGGACGTGTTGCTCGAGAACGCACGGGTGCACGGGTCCGGCGACATCGTGGTCACCGTCCGCCGGCGCGATGGGCTCGGCTGCATCACGGTCGCCGATGCCGGCAGCGCGCTGCCCGCCGACGCTGCGTCACGGATCTTCCTGCGTGGCTGGTCGGCGGGCGGGCGCACCGGCATCGGACTCGGCGTCGCGCGAGCACTCATGGAGGCGAACGGGGGGCGCCTCCAGCTGGTCTCGCTGCGCCCCACCACGTTCGAGATCTACCTGCCGCTCACTTGATCGCGGTGCCGGCGGCGTCGACGACGTACCACGTGCCGCCGAAGCCCTCGCCGGTTGTCTCACCGGACGCCGTGTCCTTCGAGTACCGGTACAGCGGCCAGCCGTTGTATGCCAGCTGCTTCGTTCCGTCGGAGCGGGTGATCTCGGAGATCTTCGACGCGGTGACGCCGGTGCCGGCGCTGGGCGACGAGGGAGCGGCCTCGGGGAGCCACGTCGTCGCGCACGCCGCGTCGCAGGTGCTCGCCTTGTTCTGCGAATCCTTCGTGTAGATGTAGAGGGTCCTGCCGTCCTTGTCGATGAGGAAGGACCCGAGCGAGGTGGACTTCAGCGACAGGGTCGATGCGCCAGGCAGTGTTTGGGCGGTCGTCGCGGTCGACTTCGCCGTCGTCGCAGTCTTGGCCGCCGTCGTCGCGGTGGACGCGGCGGTCGTCGCCGACTTCGCAGTCGTCGCCGCCTTCGCCGCCGTGGTCACCGCTGGTACCGAGTTGCTGTTCGAGTCGTCCGATCCGCATGCCGCCAGCAGCAGCCCGGCCGCTGCGGTGCCGATCGCGAACCTTCTCATCGATCTCATGGTCACGCTGCCTTTCTCCATGGACCCGGCGGGGCCGGTGCCCGATGTCTACAACGGCCCACGGTGCCGAACCAACGGTCTCGGGCCGCCAACGACCCGGTACGCGTCCGGTCAGCGCACGGCAAGGATTCAGCTCGCGATCACGTTCCCGTCAACCGGGTGACGATCGGCGCGAACTGACGGGCGATGGGGCCTTGCAGCGTGATGTACGAGTATCCCCACCGGGCCCGACGTTCGTGCAGTCGGTCGATGATCTCGGCGGCAGAGCCGACGAGCACCACCGGTGACGCGAGCACGTCCGCCGGGGCCGCGCCGAACCGGGCGCTCATCCGTGAGGCGGTAGCCATCCCCTGGTCGGTGTGCTCGGCGACAGAGACCCACGCGTTGAACTCAAGGTCGTCGAAACGTTCGCCCGCTCCCTCACGGACCCACCGGAACTTCTCGTCGATGCTCACCGGCAGCGCATCACGAGCCGACGCCTGGTCCGCGACACCGGAGTGGATCGACGGGTTGACGCCCACGATGTCCGCCGTCGCTCCGGCGAAGCGCAGCATTCGCGGGCCGCCGCCGGCGATGATGATCGGTGGTCCCGCGGGTGTGAACGGTTTCGGGGTGCCCTCGAGGTCGGCGATGCGGTAGTGCCGCCCGGAGAAGTTGACGATCCCGTCGGCGAAGAGTGCCTTGAGCAACGTCGTGTGCTCGATCATCCGATCGACCCGAACCCTCGGCGCGTCCATCGGAATGCCCGACCGGTCGTAGTCGAGGCGCTTCCATCCCGCGCCGAGCCCGACCTCGAGCCGCCCTTCTGACAGCAGGTCGATAGAAGCGAGCTCACGCGACAGGACGGCAGGATGGCGGAAGTCGCAGTCGAACACGAGCGAGCCGACGCGCAAGGTCGTCGTCGCCGCCGCGGCGGTCGCCATCGCGGTGATGGGGCCGTAGCCCTCGTGGAAGTGATCCGGCACGAACAGCGTCGAATAGCCGAGCGACTCGAGCTCGCGAGCCGAGTCCGCCCACGACCGGCCGTCGAACGGCCCTTGCATCTCCACACCGAACCGGAACCTTCGCGCGTGCGCCACATCGGGGTGCCTAGCAGAAGTCGAAGCATGCCGCCGGTTGCTGAAGACGGCTTCAGCGGCCTTCAGCTCCGCTACACCGACCCCGTCCCACGATGTGCACATATCCTCGAACGAGAAAGGCACAACCATGTCGTCCCAGCTGCCGATGCTCGACCCGCCGAACGCGTCTGACCCATGGCCCCGGCCAGAGGCCGATGCTGCCCGTCACGACGCGGAACCGCCCCGGTCGGACGGACCGGGCGCGTCAACGGCGCCATCCCGGCGGCGCGCGGCGGTCGCCGCACTGGTCGCTCTCGCCGTCGCCGGCGGGACCGCGGGAGGCACCCTCGCCGGTCGGACGTGGGGACGCGCAACAGATCAGTCGTCGGCGCCTGCTTCGGCGGCCGCCTCCCCCGCCGCGACCGCGCGTGCGGGCGCCGACGACTCCACCGTGACGCTCGAACGCAACGGCCGCCAGGACGTGTCGGCACTCGTCGCGTCCGTGCTGCCGAGTGTCGTCAGCATCACCGTTCAGATGTCGGGCCAGCGCGGCGCCGGCACCGGGTTCGTGATCGGAGCGAGCGGCGAGATCGCCACCAACGCGCACGTTGTCGCGGACGCCACCTCCATCGACGTGACCTTCAGCGACGGCACCGACCGGAAGGCCGAGGTCGTCGGGGTCGATCGAACCGACGATCTCGCCGTGATCCGCGTCGACGCCACCGGTCTCGCCGCACTACCACTCGGCGCGTCGGCTGATCTCCGGATGGGCGAGCCCGTCGTGGCCATCGGGAACGCGCTCGATCTCACCGGCGGACCGACGGCGACGGAAGGCATCGTGTCGGCACTGGATCGCACGATCGACACGAACGACGGCGAGCACCTCACCCATCTCATCCAGACCGATGCCGCGATCAATCCGGGGAACTCCGGCGGGCCACTGCTCACGCTCGACGGGCGAGTAGTCGGCATCAACTCGGCCGGCGCCACCGACGCGCAGAACATCGGCTTCGCAATCGCGATCGATACGGCCAAGCCCATCATCGACCAGCTCCAGCAGGGCAAGGCGATCACCAAGGCGTTCCTCGGCGTGTCGACGACACCCGTCGACGAGACGGTCGCTCGACGCTACGGGCTCGCGGTGGATCACGGGCTCCTCGTGCTGGATGTGACCGGTGGATCCGCGGCAGAAGCGGCAGGACTGCAGCCGGGCGACGTCATCGTCTCGGCGAACGGCACGACGACGGACACGGGTGATGCACTCGGCGAGGTCATCCGCTCGACCGGCGCCGGGAACGAGCTGCAGATCGAGGTGCAGCGGGGTGAGACGACCACCGCTCTGACCACTACCTTGAGCAGCCACATCGCCTGACTCCAGGCCGGGCGGGCGAGGAGCACCGATGTCCGACCCATCCGTCGCGGGACCCACCGTCAAGGCCACCAGGCCGCCGACCGATCGGCCCCAGGGTCACCGCCGAGGGACAGCTCGGGAGAACTGGCGGCACCACCCGGCCGTCCGGGTCGACACCGAGCTCTCACGAGGTGAGCGAGCCGCGGACACCCTACGCAACGGGATGGGTTCGTGGGGCTTCATCGTCACCGCGCTGATCTTCCTCGCCGGGTGGATGCTCGGGAACCGGAACACCGGCTTCGACAAGTACCCGTTCATCCTCCTGAACCTGATCCTGTCCTGCCTGGCGGCGATGCAGGGAGCGATCCTCCTGATCGCCGCGAAGCGAGAGGACCAGGTCGCGTCCGAGCTCGCCCGCCACGACTTCGAAACCAACGTCGAAGCCGACCGCATCGTGAAGATGATCCACGCGCTCACCGTCGAGATTCACCACACGGTCGTCGGACCCGAACTTGGGCCAAGGGATGGCGGGGTCAGCGCCACGCCGGGAACGACACCCTGAAGCCTGCGCCGACATCGAGGTCCATCACGGCGAGGGTCCCGTCGAAGCCGACGACGATGCCCTGCGCGATCGCCAGCCCGAGCCCGCTGCCGCCGTCGTCGAGCGCCCGCGCGTCGTCGAGCCGAGTGAAGGGATCGAAGATCCTCGCGCGATCGTCCGGCGCGATCGGCGGTCCGTCGTTCCGCACGACGAACCAGGCCGACTCGCCGTCGCTACCGACCTCGATCGCGACCGACGAGCCGGCATGGCGCTCAGCGTTGTCGAGCAGGTTGCGGATCAACTGGACGAGCGAGTCGCGATCGGCGGGAACCGCAGCTGGCGCGATGTCCGATCGGTACTCGACGTGCGCTCCCGGCTGGCGGAGCGCGAGCTCGGACTCGACGAGCACGTCGAGATCGCAACGAACCCGCTCGATCGCCGTGGCCTGCAACCGCGTGAGGACGAGGAGATCGCGGGCGAGCTGCTCGAGCCTGGACACTTCGACGAGCGCTTCGTTCGCGATCAGCGGCCACTCGCTCCGCTCGGGATAGGCGAGGCCAACCTCGAGCTCGGTCCTGATCGCCGACAGGGGGCTGCGCAGCTCGTGCGAGGCAGCCGCAGCAAAGACGCGCTGGCGCGTGGTCGCCGCGTCGAGGCGGCCGAGCATGCGATTGAGCGTCTGGCCCAAGCGACCGATCTCGTCGTCGCTGCGCGGCACGACGATCCGTTCGGCGAGATCCGTCGACTCGATCCGGTCGACCGCCGCGCGAAGTGCTTCGACAGGCGCGAGCGCGCGCCCGACCACCCACCAGATGAGCGCCGCCGCGAGCGCCGTGAGGAGCGGCACTCCGATCATCAGCCCGACGGTCAGCGTGTGCGCGGCGTCGTCCGCGGCCCGCAGCGAGGTCACCGCGTAGATCGTCAGCGGTCCGATGCCCGAGGTCACGGTACGTGCGACGAGCCGGTAACGATCGCTCGGATCGCCCTGCACCCGGGAACCGTCGACGGTCACGCCGATCTCTCGTCCGGTGCTCGGCGCGTCAACGACATCGAGGCGGGTCGTCGTCGCGAGACCGGGCGTCACCGCGATCACGTCGCCCGCAGCGTCGATCACCTGGACCTGGCCCGTCTCGCGGCCGGTCGGCTCGATGACCGCGGTGAGCAGCCCGTTCGCAATCAGCAGCTCCACCTCATCCACACGATCGAGCAGGAGTGCCTCGTAGTTCGAGGACAACGAGCGACGAACCAGGACGGACGCGCTCACGGCCGCGGCGACCAACGCGAGGGCGATCAGCACGGTCGCGACCGCGGTGACCCTCGCTCGGACCGACGGGCGCCGCCGACCGGGGTCGTCAGGGCCGCCGCGAGGCAATCCGGTACCCACCGCCCCGCACCGTCTCGATGGCCCCGGCACCGAGCTTGCGGCGCAACGCCGAGACGTGAACCTCCACCACGTTGTCGCCACCCTCACGGGCGAAGTCCCAGACATGTTCGAGGATCTCGCTCTTCGGCACCACCTCGTCGTGCCGGCGCATGAGGTATTCGAGGATCGACAACTCCCGTCCGGTGAGCTCGACGGGCCGGCCGTCGAGCGTGCAGATCCGGGCGCCGACGTCGAGCTGCAGTGGCCCGGCGGTCAGCACCGGCGGGCGGGCGGGCGCGCCACGCCGGAGCAGCGCGCGGAGTCGCGCCAGGAGCACGACGTACGAGAACGGCTTGGAGAGGAAGTCGTCGGCACCCGTGTCGAGCGCCTCCGCCTCGTCGAGCTCACCGTCCTTGGCAGTGAGCATGAGGATCGGTGTCCAGATCTGCTTCTCACGGAGCGCGGCGCACACCTTGAACCCGTTGATCCCTGGGAGCATCACGTCGAGCACGATCACGTCGTACGGCTGTTCCGTGGCGAGCCACAACCCATCGGTGCCGTTGCTCGCCACGTCGACCGCGAAGCCCTCTGATTCGAGACCCCGCTTCAACGCCGCAGCCTGGCGGACCTCGTCCTCCACCACCAGCACGCGCATGCGTCCATTCTGGCCGCGGCGCGGCCACCTGAAGCGTCCTTCAGCCGTCTTCAGGTCGCCCGCAGTCGCCTGGTGTCACGGTGTGCGCGTCCACACGGTCAGCGACGAAAGAACTCGAGGTGCACCCGATGATCACGACCACCCATCAGGAGGACGGACTCGTCCTCATCACATTCAGCGTCGACGACGACCGCGCGACCTCGGTGGTCGGCAGCTTCAACGACTGGGACCCCGCTGAGCACCCGCTCGTCGAGGAGATCGACGGGCGCCAGTACGCCACCGTCGCGGTGCCTGCGGGCAGCACCGTCTACTTCCGGTACCTCGCCGAGGGCGGCGCCTTCTACGACGACCCCGCCGCAGACCGCATCGATCCGAACGGGTACGGCCAGACGCAGAGCGTCCTCGACGAGCAACTCGTCCCGCCGGAACAGGCCACTGCTCTGACCGCGCGGCGGGTGAGGGACTCGAAGACGGTGCTCGAGCACCACGCTCCCGTGCCGGCCTGATCCCACCGCTCTCGCCTCCCGCCGTCCCCCTTCCAGGCGGGAGGTGAGCAGGTCGACCCTGTCCGCCTCCCACCGCCGCGAGGCGGACGGGGCGATCAACGAGGGCTACACCCCCGAGGGGATGCGATCGATCGGGCGAAGCCCTGGTAGAGCGTGATCACCTCGTCCATCGTGCGCTCCATCTCGTCGAACGGCTCGACGAGCGACGTGCAGAGGATGACGACCGCCCGCGCTGCTTCCTTCGGCTCCTCGGCGGAGAACTCGCCGCTGACGACGCCGTCCGCGATCACGTCCTCGAACAGGTGCATGATCTTGCGCCGCTTCAGGTCGATCGCCCTTCGCTCGGGCGGGTCGAGCCGCGTGTACTCGCGCCACGCGACGTTCGACGCGAGCCGCGCGAACTCGTCGTGCAGGTACGACGCGATCAAGGTGCCGACCGCCTCGTCGAGTCGCTCCCCGGCGGTCGGGCCGGCGCGGAGCAGGCGGCGGTCGAGGCGGGCGAGGATCACGTCGTACGCCTCGTCGAGGAACTCGCGCAGGAGGTGCAGCTTCGACGGGAAGTGGTAGTAGACCGCCGCCACGCTGACACCGGCGCGAGCCGCCATGTCCCGCATGGACGCGCCCTCGTAGCCGTCCTCGCCCATCACCGTGACTGCGGCACGCATGATCGCCACCTTGCCGGGCCGCTCCTGTCGCACGTGCTCAGCGGGGGTGGTCACGGGCCGACTGTACCCAGCGGCAGCGTCTTCCAACTGAGCGAGCTCACCGAACGGTCGCTAAGTTGCGCCTTCGACGCCCACTCGAAAGGCCCGCCATGGACTTCGATCTGCCGCACGATCTCGTCGAGTACCTCGGCGTGCTGGACGAGTTCATCGAGCGGGAGATCAAGCCGCTCGAGCAGGAGAACGACAACATCCGGTTCTTCGATCACCGCCGGGAGGACGCCCGCACCGACTGGGAGCGCGGTGGCCTGCCGAACCACGAGTGGGAGTCGCTGCTTCGCGAGGCCCGCCGTCGCGCCGACTCGGCCGGGCACTACCGCTACCCGTTCCCGAAGGCGTACGGCGGCCAGGACGGCACGAACCTCGGGATGGCCGTGATCCGCGAGCACCTCGCGGCGAAGGGCCTCGGCCTGCACAACGACCTGCAGAACGAGCACTCGATCGTCGGCAACAACGTCGGGCTGCTGCTGATGATCAACTACGGCACCGACGAGCAGAAGGCCGAGTGGATCGATGATCTCGCCGAGGGGCGCCGCGGGTTCGCCTTCGGCATCACCGAGCCGGACCACGGCTCCGACGCCACCCACATGGAGACCACCGCGGTGCGCGACGGCGACGAGTGGATCATCAACGGTGAGAAGACGTGGAACACGGGCATCCACGCCGCCCAGTACGACCTGATCTTCGCCCGCACCAGCGGCAAGGCCGGCGACGGGCAGGGCATCACGGCCTTCCTCGTCCCGACGAAGAGCCCCGGCTTCGAGGTGCTCGAGTTCCTGTGGACGTTCAACATGCCGACGGACCACGCCCACATCCGGCTGACCGACGTCCGCGTGCCCCACGGCGCGATCTTCGGTGGCGAGGGCAGGGGTCTCGGGGTCGTGCAGCACTTCTTCAACGAGAACCGCATCCGCCAGGCCGCATCCAGTCTCGGTGCGGCACAGTTCTGCGTCGACCGGTCCGTCGAGTACGCGAAGGTCCGCAAGCCGTTCGGCAAGCCGCTCGCGTCGAACCAGGCGATCCAGTTCCCGCTCGTCGAGCTCCAGACCCAGTGCGAGATGCTGCGGGCGCTGATCCACAAGACGGCGTGGTCGATGGACAAGTACGGCGCGTTCTCGCAGTCGGACCGCGTCTCGATGTGCAACTACTGGTCGAACCGGCTCTGCTGCGAGGCGGCTGACCGCGCGATGCAGGTGCACGGCGGGCTCGGCTACTCGCGCCACATGCCGTTCGAACACATCTACCGACACCATCGCCGCTACCGCATCACGGAAGGCGCCGAGGAGATCCAGATGCGCCGCGTCGCCGGCTACATGTTCGGCTTCATGCAGCAACAGGCACCGAAGGGCGTCTCCGCCTGACCAGCGGTCGCCACGACAGCTCGATCACGCACCACGCACCGCACGGAATCGAGGACCCCCATGACACAGACATCCCCGTCCAGTGCGGCGGCACCGGTCGATGCAGCAGCGTCGCCGAGCCCGTTCGTCGCTGCGGTGGAGCCGATCACCGAGACCGACGACGAGATCCGCAGCGCGCTCGCCGAGGCGGAGGTCCCTCCCCTGCTGCCGGCACTCGCCTACCTGACCGGTGACCTGTCGATCCTGCGCGACGAGCTGCGGCCCGACCCGATGCTGTTCGCGATGCCGCAGGGTGGTCTCACCGAGGAGCAACTCACTGCAGCACGAGCGCTCGCGCTCGACGTGCTCGTCCGCTACCGCGACGAAGGGTGCACACCAGCTCCAGCACCGACGGATGCCGACCTCCTGCGGATCCTCGAGTTCGCCGTGGGCGGCGGCGAGATGTCGGCGTACCTGCCGCTGCTGGAGGAGGAGCTCGCGTACCGCGGCGAGGACCGGCGCGCCCCGCAGTGGCACAAGGATCACCTCGCGCCGGGCATCGACTTCCGCGTGCTCGTCATCGGCGCCGGCATGTCGGGGTTGCTGGCCGCGCACCGGCTGCAGCAGGCCGGGGTCCCGTTCGTCGTCATCGACAAGAACGACGGTATCGGGGGCACCTGGTGGGAGAACACGTATCCCGGCTGTCGAGTCGACAACCCGAACCACAACTACAGCTACTCCTTCGCGCAGCGTCACGACTGGCCGTTCCACTTCTCGACGCAGGACGTCCTGCACCGGTACTTCGAGGACTGCGCCGACGCGTTCGGGCTCCGCGGACAGATCCGCCTGAACACCGAGGTGCTCTCGGCGAGGTGGGACGAGGACGACCTGATGTGGACGGTCCGCGTGCGCACGGCCGACGGGCGCGAGGAGGACCTGACGGCGAACGCCGTGATCAGCGCCGTCGGCCAGCTCAACCGGCCGAACTACCCGGACATCCGTGGGCGCGACAGCTTTGCCGGAGCGTCGTTCCACTCGGCGCGCTGGAACCACGGCATCGACCTCACGGGCAAGCGCGTCGCCGTCATCGGCACGGGCGCGAGCGCGATGCAGTTCATCCCCGAGATCGCGCCGCTGGTCGGCGAGCTCCACGTCTTCCAGCGCACGCCGGCATGGACGGCGCCGACGCCCGACTACCACGACGAGGTGTCCGACGGCCTGCGCTGGCTGTACGGACACGTCCCGTCGTACAGCGAGTTCAACCGGTTCTGCATCTTCTGGAAGATGGGTGACGGCGCACTCGAGGCGGTCCGTGTCGAAGAGGCGTTCGAGCCGAAGGGCCCCTCCGTCGGGATGATGAACGAGATCACTCGGCAGCTCCTCACCGAGTACATCACCGCCGAGTTCGGTGACCGACCGGACCTGCTCGCCCATGTCGTGCCGACGTACCCACCCGGAGCGAAGCGCGGCATCCGCGACAACGGGATCTGGGCGCACACGTTGAAGCGCGACAACGTGCGGCTCGTGACCGACCAGATCAAGGAGATCACTCCGACCGGCATCGTCACCCGCGACGGCGTCGAGCACACCGTCGACGTGATCATCTACGGCACCGGCTTCCGGGCGTCGGAGTTCCTGACACCGATGAAGGTCACCGGTCGCGGCGGCCGCGATCTGCACGAGCAGTGGCACGGCGACGCCCGCGCGTACCTCGGCGTCACGGTGCCCGGGTTCCCGAACCTGTTCTGCCTCTACGGCCCGAACACCAACATCGTGATCAACGGCAGCATCGTGTACTTCTCCGAGTGTGGAGTGCGGTACATCCTCGGTTGCCTCGAGCTCCTGCTCCGCAACGAGAGACGAGCGCTCGACGTGCGCCAGGACGTGCACGACGAGTTCAACGTCGCGGTCGACGCGGCCAACAAGGCGATGGCGTGGGGCTGGTCCGACGTGAACAGCTGGTACAAGAACGCACATGGGCACGTCGCCCAGAACTGGCCGTTCACGCTGCTCGAGTACTGGCAGCGGACGCAGCGTCCCGAGCCCGCCGAGTTCGAGCTCGCCGGCTGATCGCGAGTCGCTCCATGCAGCCACGACCGACGGCAGCCGAGCTCCTCGCGTGCGTGACCGAGGTGCTCGAACGCGAGATCGTTCCCGCCCTCGACGGCCCGGCGCAGCACCACGCGCGCGTCGCCGCGAGCCTCGTCGCGATCGTCGAACGCGAGCTCCGCCTGGCCGCGGCAGGAGCCGAGCGCGAGCGCGCTGCCATCGCGCCGCTCGTCGATGGCGAGCACACGGATCTCGTCGAGCTCCGAGCCGCGCTTGTTGCCGCGTTGCGCGCCGGAGCAGCCGATGACGACGAGCGGTCGGCCGAGGTGTGGGCCGCGCTGATGCAGGTGGCGCGCGACGACCTCGCCATCTCGAAGCCGGGTCACGACGACTGGACCGGCGACTGATGGCGGCCGATCAGCTCCCGGAGCACCTCGGCGCGTGGCTGTCCGAGCAGGAACGCCGAACCGTCGACGTGCGCGGCCTCACCCTCGCGTCCGCCGGGGCGCGCCGCGTCAACGCGCTGTTCGACGCGACCGCGGACGGCACCACGCGGCGACTCGCGCTCACGATGATCCCGACTGCGGCGATCCAGCTCCTCGATGTGGCCGGCGAGGCCGCGGTGCGCACGCTCGCCGAAGGCGCCGGCGTCCCGGTGCCACACGTCCATCACGTGTGCACCGATGCCTCGGTGCTCGGCGGCCCATTCTTCATCAGCACCGCGGTCGACGGTGAGACGGTGCCCCGCCGCGTGCTGCGCCTCGTCCACGCCGCCGGTGTCGGCGACCGCGTCGTGGCGCAGCTCGGCGACGCCATGGCCCGCTTGCACAGCATCGATCCCGAGGCTGCGCCCGCTGTCCTCCCCCGACCAGTGGGCGACGGCCCGGTCAGCACCGCACTCCTGGTTGTCGAGCAGCAGCTCGACCTCCTGCTCGACGTCTCACCGACGTTCGCCTTCGGCCTCCGCTGGCTCCAGCGCAACGCGCCGGCGGAGCCCGACCGTCAGACGATCGTGCACACCGACATCCGCACGGGGAACATCATCGTCGGCGAGGACGGCCTCCGGGCGATCCTCGACTGGGAGACGGCCCGCGTCGGCGATCCGATGGAGGACCTCGCCTGGCCCTGTCAACGAATGTGGCGGTTCCGCGAGGACGCGCGCACCGTCGGCGGTCTCGGTCCGGTCGACGCGCTCAGATCCGCGTACGTGGCCGCCGGCGGGCGCTGGGACGACGGGCGCTTCGAGTGGTGGCGCGTGCTCGGCACCGTGCGCTGGGGGCTCGGACTCGCGGGCCAAGCCCGGGGCCACCTCGACGGCAGCTTCCCCTCGATCGTGATGGCCGCCAGCGGCCGGCGCGTCCCCGAGCTCGAGTACGACACCCTCCTGCTCCTGCGCCCGACGCGCTGAGCGCCGTCCGCGTCGATCACGAGTCGAGCACGGCGGCGCGTTGCTCGGCGGACAACGGTTTGACCACTTCGCGCACCGTCACGCCGGACGCTCGGCCGGCCCGCGGGAGGAACCAGTCGTAGACCATCGTCGGCCGCTTCCTCGCCGTGTCGCGCAGCACCCAGCCGATCGCCTTGCGGATGAAGAACTCCTTCTCCTCGAGCATCGCATCCGCGTACCGCGTGAACCGCTCGAAGTCGCCCTCCCCGCGACGTAGCGGAACGAGCAGTGCGAGCAGCGCCGACCTGCGGATCCAGAAGTCGTCGTCCGTGGCCCACCGATCGAGCACCACGGCCGATGCCGGGTGACGCTCCACGACGGTGCCGACCACCGACGCCGCGAGTCCGTCGACGAGCGCCCATGTTCGCGACGCCCGCAGCAGCCGTTCGAGGAGTGCCATGTCATCCGGCCCGAGCCGGTCCGAGTAGAGGTCGAGCAACTCGACGGTCACCATTCGATGCTCGTGCACGGGTGCCGCCCAGAGCGCCTCGACGAGGGCGACGAGGTCGTCGTGGTCGAGGTCGGGATGTCGTTGCCTGACCGACTTGGCGACGGCGCGGATCGCCGGCATCGACGCGCCGTAGTGCTCGAGCTCGCTCTTCAAGTACGCCTTCTCGCTCGCCGCGCGCTCCGGCACGCCACGCGCACGCAGGTCGGCTTCGATCTCGGTGACGAGCGGCTCGACATCCACCGCAGCGGATCGTACGCGCCGGCGTCGAACCACCGGTGGCCGACGACGTCCGCGGGGCACTCGAACAGGCCGGACGACGTCAGCAGAGATGGTCCGTGTCAGCGAACCGGCGCTGAGGCGCCAGATCGCTGACACGAATCCGGGATCCTGCCTGGAAGGCGATTCGCTGACATGAACGGCGTGGAACAGCGACCGAGCTCGACCGGGAGCGGTCCACCTGCTGGTCGTGTAGCGAACACCGGTACTTGATCAGTCGTAGTAACCGGGGTCGGAGGGCCAGTTCGGTTGGAACAGGTGCCACTGCTCCGGGGCGCGGCCGATGAGCAGCTCGAGCTCGCGGGCGAGGTGCTGGGTGATGCGGGTGACGTCATCGCGGAGGCGGCCTCGCCGCTGTGTCGGGATCGGCGGTCGTACGACGGCGTGGTGGCCGTTGTATCGATCCGTGAAGTACGTCGCGGTCGGGACGAGCGCGGCGCCGGTCCGCAACGCCACGGTCGCCGGGCCGGCCGGCAGCGTCGTGCGCTCGCCGAAGAACTCGACCTCGACGCCGGTGCGCTGGATGTCCCGGTCGGACAGCAGGCACACGATCTCGTTCGCCTTCAGCGCCCGGATCACGGTCGGGCCGGCCTCAGGGCCGAGCGGGATGACGTGCATGCCGAGCTTGCTGCGCAGCTCGACGAACCAGTCGAACAGCTCCTTGTTGTCGAGTGGCTCGACCACGACGCTGACCCGGTGGCCCTGATCGGCGAGCCAGCGGCCGGCCCACTCCCAGCCGCCGAGGTGCGGCAGCGCGACCACGACGCCCTTGCCGTGCTCGAGCGCACCGAGCACGTGCTCGGTGTAGCCCTCGGTCGTGAACGCCCGCTCGACGGCGCGCTTCGAGAGCGTCGGCACCTTGAAGCTCTCCACCCAGTAGCGCGCGTAGGAGTCGAACGCGCCCTGCACCGCCCGCCGGAGGGCAAACCCCTCGAGCGACGGGTTCACGCGCTGCAGGTGGCGTTCGATCATCGAGCGCCGCGAGCGCATGCCCTGTGAGAGTCCGACACCGAGGAACGACGCCGCCGCCTGGGCAACCGGCCCGGGTGTCAGCTGCGCGGCGAGCGAGCCGGCCTTGTAGCCGGACGCGGTGACCGCGTCGAGCAGCCGCTTCTGTGGATCGTCGCTCACGCCTGGGGTCGGCGCTTCACCCGAACCTGGGTCATGCGGTGCGAGCGGGCGATCCGGCGGGACTTCCGCCTCGACCGACGCAGCTCGCGGCGCGCTTCGGTGACCGGCGCGACGGCAGCCTGCCGCCACACCTTCACGAATCGTTGCACCGCGGTGATGCCGGTGAGCACGAGCATCAACCACAGGATCGGCACGAGGATCGACGAGAACAGCAGGCCGACGCAGAGCAGGATGATCCGCTCCGCCCGTTCCATGAGACCGCCCTTGGCATCGAGCCCCAGCGACTCGGCCTTGGCCCGCTCGTACGAGATGACCGACGACGCGGCCATGATCGCGAACGGCAGGATCGACATGTGCGCGCTGTCGCTCGAGGCGAGGTACCAGGCCACGCCGCCGAACAGCGTCGCGTCCGTCAGGCGGTCGATCACGGAGTCGAAGAACGCGCCCCGCTGGCTCGACGCGTCCGACGCCTTTGCCAGCGCGCCGTCGAACAGGTCTGGCAGCGCGGCGAGGATGACGAGCACGAGGCCGAGGATCAGCCGACCCTGGGCGATCATGACGGCGGCACCGACGGCGATCACGATGCCGGCGACCGTGAGGTGGTCGGGCGTGAGCCCCGTACGTCGCAGAGCGTTGCCGATCGGCTTCACCGCGCGCTCGACCGGTGCACGGAACTTTCCGTCGAACATCGGATCAGGCTACCGGCGGTCGCACGGCACACGTGCCACCGCTACCATCCGCCACGGGCCGCTCGACGATCCAAGGGAGCCAGATGAACGATCCGGGAACGGAGAACATTCGCAACGTGGTCCTTCTCGGACACAGCGGGAGCGGGAAGAGCACGCTGGCGGAGGCGCTGCTGGCACGCTCCGGGGCGATCCCGCGGGCCGGCAGGGTGGACGACGGATCGTCGTCGTCCGACACCGAGCCCGAGTCGGTGAAGCGGAAGATCTCGCTGTCCCTGGCGCTCGCGCCGTTCGAGTGGAAGGACAGCGACACGACCTACCGGATCAACCTGATCGACACGCCCGGGTACGCGGACTTCATGGCCGAGGTCGAAGCCGCACTGTCGGTCGCCGATCTCGCGGTCTTCGTCGTGAGCGCCGTCGAGGGCGTCGAGGTCCAGACCGAGGTGCTGTGGCGGCGCTGCGCAGAGCTGCGCATGCCCCGCATGGTTTTCGTGAACAAGGAGGACAAGGAGCGCGCCGACTTCCACCGCGTGCTGCAACAGCTCCGCTCGACGTTGGGTTCCGGCTTCGTCCCGCTCGAGCTCCCGCTCGGTGAGGAAGGCTCGCTCCACGGGGTCGCCGACGTCCTGTCCGATCAGGCCTTCGAGTACGAACCTGGTGGTACGCACCACGCCGCGCCGCTGCCGCCCGAGATCGAGGCGGAGGAGCACGAGCTGCACGACGCGCTCGTCGAGGAGATCGTCTCCGGCGACGACGAGCAGCTCGAGCGCTACCTGTCCGGCGACGTGCCGTCGGTGCCAGAGCTCGAGCGCACGCTCGCCCAGGAGGTGCTCGGCAACGTCGAGTTCCCGGTGCTGCTCGGCTCCGCGCTGACATCGATCGGCGTCGACCGCCTGGCCGACTTCATCTGCGAGATCGGCCCTTCCCCCGCCGATCGGGCCGTCACGGTCGAGGCCGGCGACACCGTGGTGGAGGTCACCGCCGACGCCTCGGCCAAGCCGCTCGCCGTCGTCTTCAAGACCATCGCCGATCCCTTCGTCGGGCAACTCTCCGTGTTCAAGGTCTTGTCGGGCTCGATCAACACCGACGACCACCTGATCAACACCTCGAGCGGGACGGACGAGCGGTTGCACGGCTTGTTCCGCCTCCGTGGCAAGGAGCAGAGCCCGGTCAGCTCGGTCGTGGCCGGCGACATCGCCGCCGTCGCCAAGCTCGCCCACACCCGCACCGGCGACACGCTGGCGCCGAAGGGCACGCCGGTGAAGGTGCCCGGCCCGGCTGCGATCCCGCCGGTCTTCGCGGTCGCGGTCCGGCCGCGCACCCAGTCCGACGACGACAAGCTCGGCGGCGCCTTGCAGCGCCTGCAGGCGGAAGATCCCGCGCTCGTCGTGGATCGCAACGAAGAGACCCGCCAGACCCTCGTCCGGGGACTCGGCGACACGCATGTCGCCGTGGCACTCGAACGCCTGGCGCGCAAGTTCGGCGTCAACGTCGAGCTCGAGGACGTACGCGTGCCGTACCGCGAGACGGTGGCCGGCAGCGCCGAGGCCGAGGGCAAGGTGAAGAAGCAGTCGGGCGGTCACGGCCAGTACGCGGTGGCGTACCTGCGCGTCGCCCCGCTCGATCGCGGCAGCGGCTTCGAGTTCGTCGACAAGATCGTCGGCGGTGCGATCCCCCGCCAGTTCATCCCGGCTGTCCAGAAGGGCATCGAGGAGACGATGGCCCAGGGTGGGGTGCACGGCTTCCCCGTCGTCGACCTGCGGGTCGAGTGCTACGACGGGAAGTACCACTCGGTGGACTCCTCGGAGATGGCGTTCAAGACCGCTGCCTCGCAGGGCCTGAAGGAAGCGATGGCGAGTGCCGGCGTGCTGGTGCTCGAACCCGTCTCGGCGGTGACGATCACCGTGCCGTCCGGGTACCAGGGGGACGTGATGGGCGACATCAACTCCCGTCGCGGGCGTGTGCACGGCACCAACGCCGTCGGGAACGGCGAGCAGGAGATCATGGCCCACGTGCCGAGCTCCGAGCTGGTCCGCTACGCGATCGATCTCCGCTCGATGACCGGTGGCCGAGGCCGGTTCACCGCCGCGCACGACCACTACGACGTCCTCCCGACGCACCTCGTCGACAAGGTCAAGGCGACGATGCCAGGCAATCACGCATGAGCGAGTCGTCGCCGGCCGATCTGGCGGTTGCGTTCCGGTCGATGGATCGCCGCCTGCGCGAGGCGCTCGCGCCGGTCCATGGCGATCTGTCGGTCGCCGGTGGGATGATCGGCGAGCTCGAGCAGGTGGTCGTCGCCGCGGCGCGGGCGGCCGGGACATCGACGGCGTCGTCGAGCGCGATCGCGACCGAGCTCGAGTCCCGCCCGCAGGACAAGTGGGACGATGGCGATCTCCGCGCGCTCCGCCAGCACGCACTGGATGCCGGACGGCTGCTTCGCGCCATCGCCACAGCCGCGGAGGCGGCGGCGGACTGACGCGCCCATGCGCCTCCAGGTCGCGAACCCGTCGGAGCACCGGCCGCTCTTCTCACTCCCGTGGCACCTGTCGCTCGAGCACTGGCCGGACGAGTACGGGTTGGTCGATCCGGGAGGGCTCCACCGCCACGTCGTCCGGTTCTACGAGCACGGCGACATCACCTACGTCCTGAAGGAGCTCCCCGAGGCGCTCGCCCATCGGGAGTACCGGCTCCTCCGGGCGCTGATCGATGCCGGCATCCCCGCCGGCCAGTCGCTCGGTGTGGTCACCGGACGCGGGGAGGAGCACCAGGGCGAGGCGGTGCTGATCACGCGCCACCTCGACTTCGCGCTCACCTACCGTGTGCTGCTCTCCGGCCGCGGGCTGCGCATCCCGTACCTCGGCGAACGCTTGCTCGACTCGCTCGTCGGCCTCCTCGCCCGGCTCCACCTCAACGGTTTCTACTGGGGTGACTGCTCGCTCTCGAACACGCTCTTCCGTCGTGACGCCGGCGCGCTCGTTGCGTTCGTCGTCGATGTCGAGACCGGCGAGCTGCACCCATCGCTGACCGAGGGCCAGCGCGTCACCGATCTCTCGATCGCGGTCGAGAACGTCGCCGGTGGACTGATCGACCTGCAGCTCGGTGGCTACCTCGCCGAGGGCATCGATCCGCTGGAGACCGCCGCTCAGGTCGAATCCAGGTACCACGCGCTCTGGAACGAGCTGACCGCCGAAGAGCTCTTCCGACCGGACGAGCTGTACCGCATCGATGAACGGCTGCGTCGCCTGCACGAGCTCGGCTTCGACGTCGGCGAGCTCGAGTTCACGTCCGACGGCGATGACGAACGGGTGCGGCTCGTGCCCCGGGTCGTCGAGATCGGGTACTTCGCCCCCCGCCTCGCGCAGCTCACCGGCCTGAACACCGGGGAGAACCAGGCCCGACGGCTGCTCGACGACATCCGCCGCTTCGGGCTCGAGCTCGAGGGACGCAACGGCAAGCGCCTCCCCGAGAACATCGTCGCCACCCGATGGCTCGATCAGGTCTACGAGCCGGTCGTCGCCGCCATCCCAGCGGAGCTCGCCGGGCGCCTCGAACCGGCCGAGTTCTTCCACCAGCTGCTCGAGCACCGCTGGTTCCTGTCGGAGCAGGCGGCCACGGACGTCGGCCTCGACGTCGCACGGCGCTCGTACGTCGACGACGTCCTGCGCCACGCGCCCGACGAGCACCTCGTGATCGACCCGGCGACGATGGAGCTGCCGATCATCTCCCGATCGCCAGAGGATCGACCGGCGGTGGATCGGCCGTAGCGGATCCGTCGCGGCAAGAACCTCCCGGCGCCTGGCTCAGTCCGAGCTGGCCGGGCTCGACCACTCGGACAGGTCTTCCGGGTTGTCCTCGACGAGGTGCTCGATCGTACGGCCGTCGACCGCGTCGACGAGCACGAACCCGCGCTGCTTCGGCGGCTCCTCGGCGGAGTAGCACAGCACCCGCCACGTGGGGCGGCTGCGCAGCCCGCGCCACACCTGCTGCGCCGACGCGTGCCCGACGGGGAACCCGACCACCTGCGTGGCGCGGACGAGCGCTTCCTTCTCGTCGATGCCCATCCGCCAACCCGACGTGATCGAGAAGATCCCCACGGCGCCGAGCAGCGCAGCGGCGAGCAGGAAGCCCCGGTTTATCAGGACGGCGTCGTCGCTGCGGGTGAGGTAGAGGACGAGGCAGCCGGCCGCCACGGCCAGGTAGATGACCCCGGGGATGCGACGACGGCTGTTGTCGGGGAACTGGTATGGGCCGACGAACTCACTCGCGTTCAGGTCGTCCGGTAGCGCATCGCGCAGCTCGCCGGCCGCAGGGTCCTGATCGCGTTCGTCGTCTGGCATCACGGAGAGGCTACGGCTGCACCCAGGCAGCACGCACCTTCGCCCAGGTGTCAGGGAGCGCCTCGGGGATCGTGCGCGTGTACGCCGTCGCGGTCATGAAGTTCGAGTCGCCGCTCCACCTCGGGACGATGTGCACGTGCAGGTGGCGGGCGACGCTGCCGCCGGCGGCCTCACCGAGGTTGATGCCGATGTTCAGCGCGTCCGGGCGATACGCGGCCTTGAGCGCCCGGACCGCGGCGGTCACGGACGCCCACAGCTCGGCGATCTCCTCAGCAGTCAGGTCCTCGAGATCGGGCACCTCGCGATACGGGAGCACCAGCGTGTGCCCGGTCGAGTAGGGAAATCGGTTCAGGATCGCGAAGCAGGTCGGGCCGCGATGCACGATGAGCGCCTCGTCATCGGGGATCCCGGAGGCGAGGATCTGGGAGAAGATGCTGGTCGAGTCGGTCCGGTGGATGCCACCGGCGACGCCACCGGAGGAGACGTACGCGTAGCGCCAACCGCTCCAGAGCTGGTCGAAGATGCCGCTCACGCGCCGAGAGCGACCTCGGGCGCGTGGGCCTCGCTGCGCAGACGATCGATGAACGCATCGAGTGCGACGCCCCGCTCGACCTCGCCACCGCGGGGGTTCACGCCGAGCGTCCCGGCGGCGACGTCGTCGTCGCCGACGACGAGCACGTACGGCAGCTTCTCGAGCTTCGCGGCGCGGATCCGCTTGCCGAGCTGGTCGTTGGCGTCGACGAGATCGGCGCGGAAGCCCTCCGCCGTGAGCCGGGCCACCACGCCGGCGGCATACGCCTCGTGCGCGGCGGCGACGGGCAGGACCCGCGCCTGGACCGGCGCGAGCCACACCGGGAAGGCACCGGCGTAGTGCTCGATCAGCACACCGAAGAACCGCTCGACCGAGCCGAGCAGCGCGCGGTGCAACATGATCGGTCGCTTCCGCGTGTTGTCCGGGGCGACGTACTCGAGGTCGAACTTCTCGGGGTGGTTGAAGTCGCACTGGATCGTGGAGAGCTGCCACTTGCGGCCGATCGCGTCACGCACGTCGATGTCGATCTTCGGCCCGTAGAACGCGGCGTCACCCTCCTTGAGCTGGTAGTCGAGGCCGTGGCTGTCGAGCGCCGAGGCGAGTGCGGCGGTCGCCCGCTCCCAGATCTCGTCGGACCCGACGTACTTCTCGGGGTCCTTCGTGGACAGGTAGAACTGGAAGTCCTCGAAGCCGAACGCCCGCAGCACCGAGATCACGAAGTCGAGCGTGGAACCGATCTCGGCCTGCAGCTGCTCCTCCGTCGTGAAGATGTGCGCGTCGTCCTGCGTGAAGCCGCGGATCCGCAACAGGCCGTGGAGCGTCCCGGCGCGCTCGTAGCGGTACACCGTGCCGAGCTCGAACAGGCGCAGCGGAAGCTCGCGGTAGCTGCGCTGACGACTGCGGTAGATCAGGCAGTGCATCGGGCAGTTCATCGGCTTCATGTAGTACGTGCCGTTGTCCATCTCCATCGGCGGGTACATGCCGTCCTTGTACCAAGCGAGGTGACCGGACGTCTCGAAGAGCTGCGAGTTCGACAGGTGCGGCGTGAAGACGAACTCGTAGCCGCCGTTCTGGTGACGCGAGCGGCTGTAGTCCTCCATCAGCTTGCGGATGATGGCGCCGCGGGGGTGCCACACCGCGAGGCCGCCACCGAGCTCGTGAGGGAAGCTCAGCAGGTCGAGCTCGACGGCCAGTTTGCGGTGGTCGCGCTTCTCGGCCTCCTCGAGCCGGTGCAGATGGGCCTCCAGCGCGGCCTTGCTCTCCCACGCCGTGCCGTAGATGCGCTGCAGCATCGGCCCGGTCTCGCTGCCCCGCCAGTACGCGCCGGCAACCTTCATGAGCTTGAAGTGGCCGAGACGCGAGGTCGACGGCACGTGCGGGCCGCGGCAGAGGTCGACGAACTCGGGGGTGTTCCGGTACAGGCTGATCGTGTCGCCGCCGCCGACTTCGGCGGCATCGCTGCCGTCGGCCCCGCCACCACGCACGCGCTCGATGATCTCGCGCTTGTACGGCTGGTCGGCGAAGACCTCGAGCGCCTCGTCCGCCGGCACCTCGCTGCGAACGAAGTGCTGGTCGGCCTTGATGATCTCGCGCATCCGGGCGTCGATCGCCGTCAGGTCGTCCTCCGTGAACGTGGCGCCGCCGGGCAGATCGAAGTCGTAGTAGAAGCCATCCTCGATCGCCGGCCCGATCGTGTACTTCGCGCCCGGGAAGAGCTGCGTGACCGCCTGGGCGAGCACGTGCGCCGTCGAGTGGCGCAGTACGTGACGACCGGCGTCGCTGTCGACCGTGACGATGCCGACGTGCTCACCGTCGGCGAGGGAGTGGCTGAGATCGGTCTCCTCGCCGTCCACGACCGCGGCGACCGCCGCCTTCGCGAGCCGCGAGCCGATGCTGGCGGCCAGGTCGGCGGCAGTGGACCCGAGGGGTAGCGAACGAGACGACCCATCAGGAAGGAACACGGAGATGTCAGCCATAACGATGGCGAGCCTACCGAGGCGGGTGGGTCGTCCTCCTGGCCGATTCGGGCGCCGCGGGTCAGCGCCTGGCGCTGAGTGACAGCTCCAGATCGGGACGGGCATGCTCGACGTCGTTCACGTGAGCGACCCGTGCGGCGACCGAAGGTTCGGTGTCGGCCGTCTTGCCGGCGTACACGTTGCGGTACTCCTGGCCGGTCATGTCCCGGATCTCGTACATCACCTCGTCCATGATCGATCGCAGCACGAGGTGGTCGTCGCCACGGCTGCGATATCGCTCGGGCACGATCGGGCGCCCGATGCTGATGCTGCAGGACTTGCCGACCTTCGGCAGCTTCGCGTCGGGCGGCTGGATCTCGCGTGTCCCGACGACACCGACCGGGAAGATCGGGCAGCCGACCTTCAGCGCGAGCCGGGCAGCGCCGGTCCGCCCCTTGTACAGGTAGCCGTCGCGGCTGCGGGTGCCCTCCGGGAAGATGCAGAACAGCTCGCCACGGCGAAGCACCGCCTCGGCCGCGTCGAGCGCCGCCTGGCTCCGCTCGCCCCCGGCGCGGTCGATCGGGATCATGCCCATCGCCGGGAACAGGAGCTTCGTCTTCCACGAGTCCATGTACTCGGCCTTGCCGACGAAGCTGATCCGGCGCGGGACGGTGAGCATCAGGAACGCCGAGTCGAGGAAGCTCACGTGGTTCGGGCACAGGATCGCCGGACCGGACTCCGGCAGTCGGTCGAACCCCTCGAGGCGGAACTTCCACAGCAGCCGTGCGAGAGGCGACATCACCGCCTTCGATCGGTCCTGCAACTTGCCTGCCCCTGCGTGTGGCATGCGACCTTCCTTCCGGTCTCAGCCCGGGATGGTACCCCGCTGATGAGCGAGCGCCCGCGCCGCCAGGCGCAGCGACGTACCGAGCAGCGCCGTTACAGCTCGATGCCGAGGAGCCCTGCTGCATCGAGGACGCTCTCGCCGCGATCGGCGGCGGCGTCGATCGCGGCGAGCGCCCGCGGCGTGTCGAGATCGTCGTCGAGCGCGTCGCGCACCTCGTCGACCGCGTCGCCGGTCTCGCCGTCGATCGCACCCAGCCAGCGTCCGAGCCGGGCTGCAGCCCGGGGCATGAGCTCGTCGTCCCAGCTCCACTCCGTGCGGTAGTGGTGCTCGATGATCGCCAGCCGGATCGCCCTCGGGTCCCAGATCGCGCGCAGTTGGTCGATGAACACCAGGTTGCCGAGGCTCTTCGACATCTTGTGGCCGTCCATGTACACCATCGCCACGTGCATCCAGTGGCGCACGAAGGGCTCACCGGTGGCGGCCTCGCTCTGGGCGCGCTCGCACTCGTGGTGCGGGAAGATGAGGTCGGTGCCGCCACCGTGGAGGTCGATCGTGGTGCCGAGCTCGCGCAGCGCGAGCGCCGAGCACTCGATGTGCCAGCCCGGGCGCCCCGGCCCCCACATCGTCTCCCACGCCGGTTCGTCGGGCTCCGACGGGTGCCACAGCACGAAGTCGAGCGGGTTGCGCTTGTTCGGATCGCCGACGTTGCCGCCGCGCTCCTTCGCGAATCCCACCATCTCCTCGGCGGTGTAGTGGCTGAGCGATCCGAACTGCTCGAACTTCGACACGTCGAAGTACACCGAGCCTGCTGCCTCGTACGCGAAGCCGCGGTCGAGGACCATCCCGATGAAGCCGCGGATGTCGGGGATCGCCGACGACGCGCGCGGCGTGCTGTAGACGGGCAGGACGTTGAGCGCCACCATGTCGCGCTCGAAGCGCGCCTCTTCCCCCGCCGCGAGGTCGAGGTAGTGGACGCCGAGCTGGCGAGCCTTGGCGAACAGCGGATCGTCGACGTCGGTGACGTTGCGCACGCACTTCACGGTGTGGCCGAGGTCGATCAGCCGCCGCTGCAGCACGTCGTACGTGACGTAGACGGTCGCGTGACCGAGGTGGGTCGCGTCGTACGGCGTGATGCCGCACGTGTACATCGTGACCGTCGGTCCTGGTTCGAAGGGCACGACTGCGCGACGGGCTGTGTCGTAGAGACGCATCGGCATAGCGGAACGCTGGAGCTCAGTCTCTGATTCCCGTGAGCTTGGGCGCGACCCGCGTGTGGTACCGGACGTTGAGCTGCAGGAGGACCGCGGTGAAGGCCTCGATCGCGGTGGCGTTCGACAGCTCACCGGCGTCGAGTGGACGGCACCCGGGGATCTTGCGCACGATCTCGCTGACCACCTTCGTGGCTTCGGCGTCGTCCGAGCAGATCAGCACGTCGCTGTCGATCGTGTGGTCGAGCAGACCGAGCTCCTTCGCCGGCAGGTGGTGGAAGGCGGCGACGACGCGGCAACGAGGCACGGCCACCTGCACGTGGGCCGCCACGGAGCCACGCGGCGGGACGAGCGGCTGGAACTCGCTGCCGACGCGCACGAGCGCGTTCGCCATCGAGACGACGATCTTCCCGCCCAATGCCTCCTCGTGCTCCCGAGCGGTCGTCGCCGCGGAATCCCACGGCGTCGCGATGATCACGAGATCGCATTCGGCGGCTGCGTCGTTGTCGCCGGCGTCCATCGACAGCTCGCGGTCCGGCCACGCGGCGAGGATCTTGTCGCGTGCCTCCATCGCCCGGTACTTCGAGCGTGACCCGAGCACGATGTCGTAACCGACTGACGCCAACCGGGCGCCGAGTGCCGTCCCCGCTGGGCCGGTGCCGCCGAAGATGCCGATGCGCATCGGGACATCTCAGCACAAAGCGCGCGCCACGACCCTTCTCGCAGCGTGGGCGGCGCGGAGTACCGTCGCTCCCATGGGTCTTCTCGAGGGCAAGCACATCATCGTCACGGGTGTCCTGACCGACGCCTCACTCGCGTTCGGTGTGGCGAAGCTCGCCCAGGAGGAAGGTGCCGAGGTCGTCCTCACCGGCGCCGGCCGGGCGCTGTCGCTGACGGAGCGCACCGCCCGCAAGCTCCCGGAACCGACGACCGTGTTCGAGCTCGACGTGACGAAGCCGGAGCATCTCGTCGCGGCACGGAACTCGGTGGCGGAGATGTGGCCGCGGGTGGACGGTGTGCTGCACTCGATCGGCTTCGCCCCCGAAGCGTGCCTCGGCGACGACTTCATGGCGGCGCAGTGGGAGGACGTCGCAGTCGCGCTGCACGTCTCCGCGTACTCGCTGAAGGCGCTCGCCGACGCCTTCGTCCCGCTGATGGGCTCCGGCGGCGCGTTCGTCGGGCTCGACTTCGACAACCGAGTCGCGTGGCCGGCTTACAACTGGATGGGCGTCGCGAAGTCGGCGCTCGAGTCCACGAGCCGCTACCTGGCCAAGGAGCTCGGGCCGAAGGGCATCCGCTGCAACCTGATCGCGGCCGGTCCGGTCAAGACGATGGCGGCGAAGTCGATCCCTGGCTTCAAGCGCTTCGAGGACGTGTGGGACGACCGTGCGCCGCTCGGCTGGGACGTGACCGACTCGAGCGTGGTCGCCAGGTCGTGCGTCGCGCTGCTGTCGGACTGGTTCCCGGCGACCACCGGCGAGATCATCCACGTCGACGGCGGCTTCCACGCCGTCGGAGCCTGACCGCTACGGCTGGGCCGTCGTCGTCGAGAGCACCGGCAACGTGGTCGGCGGCGTCGACGGTGGCGCGCTCGTACTCGGGCCGGGTCGGGTCGAGGGTGGCGCCGACGTCGGCGGCGGGGGTGGCGTGGTCGGCGGCGCGAGGACCGACGGATCGACGTCGCAACGGTCGTAGATCCGGCCGACGGCGTCGAGCAACGTGTCGTCCCGGTCGAGCTCGCCGGTCTCCCCCGCGGCCGCCCGGTACATCCCGGCAAAGCCGAGCGTGCTGCGCATCGACTCGAAGAAGCACGTCGCGCCGTCAGGGTCGGCGCCGGCGATCACGAGCACGGGACCCAGCACCTCGGCGTAGTGCTCGGGCGTCACACAGCGGTCGTAGACGCCGAAGATCTGCGTCTGCACAGGGATCGGTTGTTCGCCGATGATGCCGTCGAGGCCGACCCGTGTCAGCGCGTCCGGGTCGACGTCGGCGAGGAGTCCGGATCGGATGCACTCGTCGTCTGCAGCCGTGAGCACGATGCCGAGCGCCTGCAACACCGACGTGTGGATGTCGTCGACGATCATCTCGAGCGTGGGTCCGGCAGCCGGCACCGTCGAGAACGGCGGGTCGGTCGCTTCCACTTGCGGATTGAACGGCAACGTCGGGTCCGGGGTGCCGAGGCTGCCGTCGTCGCAGGCGCCCGCTGCGAACGCGAGCCCCAGGGCGCACGCGACGGAGACGAACGAGGGACGACGCATCCGAGGATCATCGCAGGGTGTGGAGCGCGCGCGTCGGTCGCCGCACCACGCAGAGGTCACACCTGGCTGGTGCGCCCTGCCCAGAACGGAGCCCGCAGCTCACGCTTCAGGATCTTGCCCGATCCGGTCTTCGGGAGCTCGTCGGACCAGGTCACGGAGCGCGGGATCTTGTAGCTCGCGAGGTGCTCCCTGGTGTGGGCGATCACCTCGTCCTCGGTCAGCACGGCGCCTTCGCGGACGACGACGACGGCGTGCACCGTCTCGCCCCACTCCTCGCTCGGGATGCCGAAGACGGCGGCCTCGAGCACGTCCGGGTGGGCCTCGAGCGCGGATTCGATCTCAGCGGGGTAGATGTTCATGCCGCCCGAGATGATCATGTCCTTCTTGCGGTCGCAGATGTAGACGTACCCCTCGTCGTCGAGGTAGGCGATGTCGCCGACCGTCTGGTAGCCGTGCTTGTTGTCGGCGAGGAACTTGTCGTGTTGCTTGTAGTAGTCGGCGAAGACGCTCGGGGACTTCACGAACAGCTCACCCGTGTGCTCGGCACCGCGGCCGGTCACTTCGTTCCCGTCGTCGTCGAACAGCTTGACCTCGACGCCGGGCGCCGGCTGTCCGCACGAGCCCGGTTTGCGCAACTGGTCCTCGGGCCTGAGGATGCAGTTGACGCCGAGCTCGGTCGAGCCGTAGACCTCCCACAGCGAGTCGGACGGGAAGTCGGCGAGGTACATCTGCTTGAGCGCGAAGCTCCACGGCGCCGCGTTCGCGATCATCCGCTTCATCGACGACGTGGCGTAGTTCGCCTTCACCTCGGCCGGGAGGTTGCAGACCATCCGGATCGGGGTCGGCGCGGCGAAGGTGGAGCTGACGCCGTACTGCTGGACGAGCCGGAGCCAGTCCTCCGGGTTGAACTTGCGCTGCAGCACGACTGTCTGGCCGAGCGCCAGGGCGATGCCCATGAACCCACCGGGACCCGAGTGGTACAGGGGACCCGTCGGCAGGTACACGTCGTTCGGGGTGTAACCGATGAAGCCGATCATCGCCGCCACCTGGTTCGGGTCGCCGATGCCGAGGCGCAGCGCGCCTTTGGGCTTGCCCGTGGTGCCGGACGTGTAGATCATCGTCGCCCCGGCTTCGGTGCCTTCCGGGATCACCGGTTCGTCGCTGCTCGCCTTCGCCATCAGCTCGTCGGCAGCGTGCATCCCGTCCGGTGCGGCGCCGTCGAACACGAGGATGTGCTCGACCTTCGGAATGGCCGCGCGGATCCGTTCGAACATCGGGGCGAACTCGGCATCGACGTAGACGATGGTGGCGTCGCAGTGGTCGGTGACGTACGCGGCTTCTTCGTCCGAGAGCCGGTAGTTCAACGGCACCGCGGTGACGCCGAGCTTCCGCGCCGCGTTCACCATGACGACGAGCCCCGGCGAGTTCTGCCCACACCACACGACCTTCGTCGTCCCCGGGCGGGCGCCGAGGTCGATCAGCACGTTGACGAGGCGATTCGCTGCCGCGTTCAGCTCGGCGTAGGTCATCGTCGTGACATGACCATCGGGGCGGTCGTCGACGACCGCCGGCTTCTCCGGCTGGACCTGGGCATACATGGTGAGGAAGTCCGGCATGACAGGTTCCTAGCACGCGTGACCACCGTCACGGCGTGCTGAGCGGTCCCGGGTCGGGGCGCCCGGGGTGAGAGACTGACCCCCGTGCCCATCGACACCCGCAGGTGGTTCGACCGAACCCAACCCCAGACGCTCCAGATCGCCACGTGGCTCCTGTACATCAACGCGTTCTTCGAGCTGATCGATCTCCTCGACACGAACGGTTGGATCGGCATCGCCCGCATCCGCCACGGATCGCTGGGCACGCTCGTGGGGATCGCGATCATCGCCGCCTACGTCGGAGGCGCGTTCCTCATGGCGAACGAGCGCAAGATCGGGTACGTCCTCGCCATCGTCGCCGCGTTCTCGCCGTTCGTCGTCAGGCTGTGGCTGCTGAACGGCACGGGCCTGTCCCTGTTCGACAAGCTCACGGGCAACAACACAATCGGGTTCATCTTCGAGGTCGCGCTGTGCGCGCTGCTGCTCCACCCGCAGAGCCGGAGCCACCAGCGCATCTGGTTCAAGTAACGACCGTGCGGTGCTGCGTGCAAGGATCGCCACCATGGCAACGCGCGTCATCAACGGCCCCGACGAGCTGAAGCGCCTCGTCGGCGAGCATCTCGGCTACAGCGACTACATGGAGATCACCCAGGACCGGGTGAACAAGTTCGCGGATGCGACCGGGGACCACCAGTGGATCCACGTCGACGTCGAGCGAGCGAAGAGCGGGCCGTTCGGCGGGCCGATCGCCCACGGCTACCTGACGCTGTCGCTCGGTCCGGTGCTCTACCCGAGCGTCGTGCGCGTCGAGGGGTTCTCGATGGGCGTGAACTACGGCGCGAACAAGGTCCGCTTCCCGTCGCCGGTCCCGGTCGGGGCGAAGCTCCGGCTCGGCGTGAAGCTGCTCGAGGTCGTGGACATCGCCGGCGGCGTGCAGATGACGATGGAGTTCACCTTCGAGTGCGAGGGTGCCAGCAAGCCGTCCTGCGTCGCCGAGATCATCTTCCGCAGCTACACGTAGCCTGCGCGCCCCGCAACCAGGCGAGCCCACGCCACAGAGGCGACGGGCGTCAGCGGAACTCGGGGATGACCTTCGTGGCGAAGAGCTCGAGCGTCTGGGTGTCGGGGTAGTCGGCGTTCCAGGGGATGAAGCCGGTGCAGCCGAGCGATCGGTAGGTCCGGATCTTCTCTGCCACCTGTTCCGGGGTGCCGACGAGGTTGCCGGCCCGCCACGACCCGACTGCCTCGCCCCACAGGCTGCGCGAACCCGCTTCGACGATCTCCGCTTCGGTCTCGCGGATGAACACCTCCGGCGACCAGGTCTTGCGGATGGTGTCGTAGTCGCGCCCCACGGATGCGCAATGCGACTTCAGGATCTCGCACTTGCGGGCGAACTCGTCCCGGTTGCCACCGAAGTTCGAGCAGTCCGCATGACGGGCCACGACCCGCAACGTCAGCTGCTCTCCGCCGCCACCGATCCAGATCGGCGGATGCGGTGCCTGCAGCGGCTTCGGGTCGCAGTTCGCGCGCACCACCTCGTAGTACGAGCCCCGATGGGTCGTCTCGGCCTCGGTCCACATGCTCTTCACGATCTCGACCGTCTCGCGCAGCATCCCGATGCGATCCTTCGGCTTCGGGAAGTCGTAGCCGTAGCTGCGGTACTCGTTCTCGTACCAGCCGGCGCCGATCCCCCAGTCGAGCCGACCACCCGAGATGACGTCGACGGTCGACGTGATCTTCGCCAGCAGCGCCGGATTGCGGTAGCTGTTGCAACCGACCATCTGGCCGAGGCGGATGCGGGTCGTGCGCTGGCTGATCGCGGCGATGGTCGTCCAGCACTCGAACACCGCCTCGTGAGCCGGCCGCGGGACGTTGTGGAAGTGGTCGTACACCCAGATCGAGTCGTACCCGAGCTCCTCGGCGAGCAGCGCGATCTCGACGCTCTTCTCCCACTTCTGCGCAGCGCCGTCGATCGATGCCAGCTCCATCTTCCAGCCCTGCGGGATGAACGCGCCGAAGACCATGTCGTTTGCCATGCCCGAACGCTACGCGCTGCCGGCGCACACCACGGCGTTCATGCAGCTCCGAACGCGACGAACGCGGTCGACGCGGCGAACGCCGCCGGATCGTCGGGGTCGAGCGTGCGGCAGGCAGCTCGCAGTGCCGAGGACATGCTCGCGCCGGCCCGCAACTCGTCGTGCAGTGCGACCATCAAGGGCGTCGTCGCGATGTCCGACACGGGGACGACGCTCGCGACGACCGATCGCGTGCCGAGCGAGAACAGCGCCGTCAGGAACCCGAGCAGCTCGTCGCCGGGACGCGTCGACGAGACGCCCGAGTCGCACGCCGAGAGCACGACGCGCTCCGGCGCCCGCTGGAGACGCTCGAGGTCGTAGACGGTGAACGGACCGTCGGCGAGCTCCAAGGCGGAGAGGTGCGGATGATCGGCGCGCAGGTGGGCGTGGCACGCGAGATGGGCGAGCGCCGCGCCGTCGAGCGCGGCGAGCACAGCGGACTCGACCGCGGCACGCGGATCGAACACCGCAGCTCCCGGGTAGTGCCGTCGCAGCGCGTCGATCTCGGCGGCCGCCCCGGGCAGGCGCGGGCCGGCGACCAACGTCACCCCACCCAGACCTCGCCGATCCGGCGCCGCTGCCGAAGCCTGGAGCCACCACGTCGAGGATGGCGCGACAGTGACGTCCGTGCTCCCGGTGAGGCCCGGCAACGACGCCCAGGGCACGGTGTGGAGCGACGCCGGCGGCACCACGACGATCTGCTCGGCGTGCCCGATGTCGGCACCGAGTGGGTCGACGAGCGCGGTGGCCAAGCGCGAGAGCGCGTCCTCTGCACCGACTCGCGCGGCGCGAACGATCGCCGGCGACGCGCCGACCCGGGCGAGCCGGCGGAGCGCGAAGTGCAGGTCGGCGAGCGCTGCGTCGATCTCGCGCGTCGTGCCGAGTGCGATGAGCCGGCAGCCAGAACGCCTGACGACGACGGCGATGTACGCGCCGCCGTGCTCGGCGATCTCGACGAGCGTGGCGTCACCGATCGACGCACGGATCGCGGGCACGGTCGCTGGTGGCGCTGCTTCGTCCTCCCCACCTCGGGCGGTGCGAGCGAGCCGGCGGATCCGGGTCTCCAACCGGCGACGGTCTTCTGGCGCGCCGGACGCGTCCGGGACCTCGGCCTGACGCAGCTCCGCGAGTGCTTCGGCCAGCTCGCCGTCGACCACGGGGCGGCGCAGCACGGTGCCCGCCCGCCAGCGTTCGATCATCGCCAGGACCGCGGCTGGTCGGGCCGCTTCCAGTGCACCGCCGAGACCGACGGCAGCGAGCTCCGCGCCGAGCCCGGCGGCGTGCGCGCGCAGTTCGGTCGAGCCCAGCAACGCGCGGTGCTCGTCGAGCGTGTCGAGCCCGGACCACACGGCGGCCCGCACTCGCTGTCGGTCACCCCTCGCAGCCGCCCAGCGGGCTTCGGCGAGCCAGGCCGTCGCGCGCGGGAGCGCCGTCACCTTCGGTCGCGCGACCGCGATCCGCCGCCGGAGGCGGGACGCGGTCGGCAGGTCGCCGAGCTCGAGTGCGAGCTCGAACGCATCGACGCGCGCGTGCAGCGCGGCCTCGAGCCTGCCGGCGCGGCGCAGCCGCTCGACGACACGCTCCAGGTCGGCCAGTACGGCCACCGAGCGTCGCGGCGCGACCGTCAGCGCCTCGTGCCGAGCCTGCGCGGCCTGAGCGGTGTTGCCCAACGCCTCGAACATCGCCAGCGCCCTGCGGGCCGCTGCCCTGGCCTCCGCGATGTCGCCGGAACCTCGAGCGCAGCGTGCGACGCGTGACCAGGCCTCGGCCCGCAACTGCAACGGTCCCCGCGGGCCGGCCGCCTCGACCGCTCGACGGGCGACGACGAGCGCCTCGGCGACGAGGTTGGCGCGCTGCAGCGCGTCGACCTGACCGACGAGCAGCCAGGCGCGGTCGACCGGTTCGTCGCGCAATCGTCGCTCGACCGCGGCGAACGCATCGAAGCTCTCCGCGAGACGTCCGGAATCGGCCAGGCAGAGCGCCCGGTTGTGCATGACGTCCACGAGGTCCTGGTCGGCGTCCCGGCCGCGCAGCAACTCGATGGCGTCGTCGAACGCGGCCAACGCCTCGTCGAAGCGACCGAGCAGCGCGAGCACGCAGCCGTGGTTGTGGAGCACCGACGCCCGTTGGTCGGCGCCCGCCTCTTCGCCGCGCAGGAGCTGCTCGTGCAGCGCCATCGCCTCGCTCCACCGCCCGATCCGGAAGAGGATCCATGCCCGTTGGATCGTCGCGTCGACGCGCGCACTCGAACCGGCCAGCGGCGGCGTCTCGTCGAGCGCGGCGAGCGCGCCTGCCGCGTCGCCGCGTAGGAACCGCACGCCGGCGGCGGTCGTGAGGGCGCCGGCGATGGTCGTTGCGTCGTCGCTGCGCCGCGCCAGAGAAACGGCCTCCTCGGCTCGTCGCGCCGCGGCGCCCGGTCGGCCGCGATCGAGGTCGACCAGCGCGAGCGCCCGGCACGCGACCGCGGCGGCGCGACCATCATGGGTCCGCCGCGCCCTCGTCAGCGCGCTCCTCGCGAGCTCCACCGCCCGATCTCGATCGTGGTCGCGCGCTGCCAGTGCAGCGTCGGCGAGCTCGATCGCACTCGTCAGATGGTCACCCATTCCGTCAGCAGCATCGCAGGTCCGTTCGCCGGCGCGAATCGGAGCAGGAGCCGCACCGGCCCGCGCTCGATCGCGGCGAACCGGAACCTGCCGTGCTGGTCGGGCACGGTGAGCAGGGGTTCCACGCCGTCGACGTGGTGGATCTCGATCGACTCTGGCACGCCAGGCGCGACCTGACCGACGAGCCGGCGGGATCTGCCGTCGTCCTCGACCTCGATCTCGATGCCGATCGGGCCGAACTCGAAGCTGAGCGTCCGGGTGTCCACCGAGCCGCGCGTGCCGGCGAGCTCGGTCGCGAGCAGCGAGTCGTACGAGAGCTCGGCCAGCTCGGCGTCGATGGTCCGCCAGGTGAAGCCTGCCTTTGCAGCGGCGACGACCTCCGCCGGGACGGCATCGGTGGTGTTCAGGGCGGCGCGGAGCGCGTCCAACAGGGCCTCGGAACGGTCGTGGTGATCGGTCATCGTGGGCCTCCTTCGTCCTCTCCCGAGTCACGGATCTTTCCGGTGATACATGCGTCACACATCACCGGCGTCCTCCAGCGCTCGTCGGAGGTGCGCCAGGCAGCGCGCCCGCGTCGGACCGATGCTCCCCTTCGGCATGTCGAGCACACCGCCGATCTCGTCGTAGCTCAACGGCGGGTCCGTGACGAGCATGCGCAGGAGCTGCCGGCAACGCTCCGGCACCAGTTCGAGCGCAGCCGCGACGGCGCGCCGGTCGTCAGCGGCGATGGCCGCCGACAGCCCCGGGCTCTCCTCGTACTCGTCCGCGTCGATCTCGGGCACTTCGTCGACGACGACGTTGCGGCCGTTCTTGCGCAGCACGCGGAAGCACTCGTGGCGCGCCGTGGTCGCGAGCCACGCTGCCAGGTGCTCGGGCTCCCGGATCCGGCCGAGGTGTTCGACGCATCGCAGCCACACGGTCTGCGAGATGTCGGCGGCCTCGGGCCCGAACAGCTGGTGCGAACGCACGACGGACCAGACGAGACCCGCATACGTATCCACGAGGCGGTTCCACGACTCCTGATGACCAGCGTTCGCCGAGACGACCAGTTCCTTCACTTCGGACGGGTCGAGCACAGCGCGATGCTAGAAGATGCCCTGGGACCCGCCCGTTATCGATACGTGAAGAGGCTGCCATGTCGCGCGACGAAGACCTGCCAGAAGATCTGGTGAAGCGAGACGACGAGGTGCGCGAGCACCAGTTCGAGCTCCTGAAGCACTACGGCGTGCAGCGGGCGCGCGACGTGAAGGACACCGACGGCATTCCCGTGCCCGGTGGTCGCACGGTCATCCCGGTGCGCGTCGTCGGCGACGACGACCGCGCGTCCTTCGTCGCTGCCGACCGCGTCCTGATCCCGAACGAGCGCGCCGAGCGTGCCGTGGAGCTCGTCAAGCGGTCGATCGACCTGGGCAAGGTCGAGCGGGGCGAGCTCGTCGTGAAGCCGGTCCGCGGCACCTCGTACACCGAGGTGCGGGCGACCGGGCTCGCGCTCCCCCAGGAGCTCAACGACGAGCTCCTCGCCGATGACATCGACGGTCGCTCGAACCACTTCGTGTTCGCGGCCTACAAGTTCAAGGTGAAGGAGGGCGAGGATCCCGAAGACGGTGAGATGCCGTCGATCCGCGCCGCGCACCAGGACCTCGGCTGCCACGCCCGCGTCGCGATCCTCGACACCGGCTACGCATGGCAGGCCCGGCACGACCCGTGGCTCGCCGACATCGCGCCGAGCGTGGCGTCGCGTGACATCGACCTGCTGCGGATATCCGGTGATCCGGCGGACCCGCTCGACTTCGGCGCCGGCCACGGCACGTTCATCGCCGGCATCGTCCGCCAGCTCGCGCCCGCTGCGCACATCGACATCATCCGGGTGCTCGATTCGAACGGCGTCGGGCTCGAATCCGAGATCGCGAAGGGGCTCGACCGCGCATGCGAGCTCGGCGCGGACATCATCCTGTGCGCCTTCGGCGGCTACTCGACGGGAGACATCGGCCCAGCCGCGATCGAGACCGCCATCGCCAACGTCCCGAAGAACACCGTCGTCATCGCCGCTGCCGGCAACGAGCGCCAGAGCAAGCGCCCGATCTGGCCGGCGAGCTGCCGCGGCGTCGAGGCGATCGCTGCGGTCGACTCCGCGAGTGACGGCTCGATGCGGATCGTGCAGGGCGAAGCGTCGCTCGCCTGGTACACGAACGACGGTCCCGAGGTCGTCTACGCGGCATCGGGCACGTGGCAGTCGAGCTTCGTCGAGGGCGAGGAGAGCGCCGCCCGCGATCCGGACGGCAAGCCGGAGACGTTCACGAACGCAGCGACGGCCGGTGGTACCTCGTTCGCCGCAGCGGCAGTGGCCGGCGCGGTGGCAGCGGCGCTCGGCGAGGGCGACACGGGCTGCGAGGCGTGGGACCGAGTGCGCGAGCACACGTACGCCATCGCCGGCTCCGAGCTGCGCGCCATCGATGCGTGGAACCGTCCCGAGCGCTGAGCCCGATTCGTCGCCTGCCACCGGGCCTCCGTAGGTTCCGGGGCCATGGGGTTCAGTGTCGGGGCTGTCCACGAGGCGATCGCGGCAACGCGGCCGGACGAGGAGTGCCTCGTGTTCCGCGACCGCCGACTCACGTGGCGACACGTGACCGATCGGACGCGCCGGCTCGCGAACCACCTCCAGGCGCAGGGACTCGGCTGCCACGTCGAGCGCTCCGAGCTGGAGAACTGGGAGAGCGGCCAGGACCACCTCGGTGTCTACCTGCACAACGGCAACGAGTACCTCGAGGCGATGCTCGGCGCGTTCAAGGCGCGAGTGGCGCCGTTCAACGTGAACTACCGCTACGTCGCCGAAGAGCTCTGCTACCTGCTGACTGACGCCGCGGCGACGGCGATCATCGTCCACAGCACGTTCGCGCCGACGCTCGCAGAGGTGCTCCCCGAGCTCCCGCGGTTGCGCACGATCCTCCAGGTCGACGACGGTTCGGGCAACGCGCTGCTCCCCGGCGCCACGTGGTACGAGGACGCGCTCGCGTCGTCGAGCGCCGCACCGCCCGCCGATCCCGGCCGGCCGGACGACCTCTACATCCTCTACACGGGCGGCACGACCGGGATGCCGAAAGGGGTGCTCTGGCGACAGGGGGACGCACTCGTCGAGTGCTTCGGCGGGTCGAAGACGGCGACCACGCTCGACGAGTTCGTCGCCGAGGCCGGCGCGCGGCGGCGGGCGTTGCCGGCGCCTCCGTTCATGCACGGCGCCGGTCACTGGGTGAGCTTCGGCACGTGGAACAGCGGGGGGACCGTCTTCGTGCAGTCGGTGCCCGAACGCCTCGAGCCCGCCGACATCTGGTCGCTGATCGAGCGCGAGCGCGTCGACTTCCTCCTCATCGTGGGCGACGCGTTCGCCCGTCCGCTGCTCGACGAGCTCGGCCGCGCGAGCTACGACCTGTCGTCGCTGACGGTCATCCTCTCCGGCGGTGCACCGCTGTCCGCCAGGCTGAAACGCGAGCTCCTCGACCAGCTCCCGACGTTGATGATCATCGACGGGCTGGGCTCGTCCGAGGCCGGCGGCCAGCTGTCGAACGTGTCGACGAACGGCTCTGCTACGACGGGCACGTTCCCGGTCTCCCCGGGCAACCACGTGCTCGGAGCCGCACTGGACCGCGTGCTGGAGCCGGGAGACGACGAGCTCGGCTGGATGGCGAAGAGCGGCCGGCTGGCGCTCGGGTACCTCGGCGACCAGGAGAAGACCGCGCGCACCTACCCGCTCATCAACGGCACGCGATACGTCGTGCCCGGTGACCGTGCCCGCATCATTGCCGACGGGATGATCGAGCTGCACGGGCGCGACTCGGTGACCATCAACTCCGGTGGCGAGAAGATCTTCGCCGAAGAAGTCGAGGCGGCCGTGATGGCGCATCCGGCCGTCTACGACTGCGTCGTCGCCGGCCGGCCGAGCGAGCGGTGGGGCAACGAGGTCGTGGCGATCGTCCGGCTGCGAGAGGGCCTCCACCCCGACGCGGGATCGTTGCAGGACGAAGCGCGCAAGCACATCGCCAGGTTCAAGGTGCCGAAAGCGATCGTGTTCGTCGACGAGATCGTCCGCTCGCCCTCTGGCAAAGCCGACTACCGGTGGGCGGCGAAGGTCGCCGGCGCGGTCCCGCCCGAGGTCTGATGGGCTGAGGAGCTACTCGCCCGGCTTCGCGGCCGACGTGAGGAACGCGCCGAGCGCAGTGGCGGACTTCGGTCCGTACTCGCCGTCCGGCTTGGTTCCGAGCGCGGTCTGCATCGCGATGACACCGGCCTTCGTCTTCGGCCCGAACTTGCCGTCCGGCCGGCCGACATCACCCCAGCGGAAGAGGGCGCACAACGTCTGCAGCGCCGCCACCTGGCCGCCCACGCTCGTCTCCGTCAGCGTCGGCTGGGGCGCCTGGAGCGGTGTGCTCGGGCCTGCCGACTGATCGGCGCTCGCGAACGACACCAGCCGGAGGTGCCACGGTTCGCTCTGCACCTCCCACGACCAGCCGAGCGGTCCGGCGTTCTGTCGGACCCACGCCATGAACGCCCCGTTGCCGCCCACCGGCTTAGCCGCGGCGCCGTAGCCGTCGAGCGCCATGTCCACCGCGCAGCCCCAACCGTGGTTGCTCGTGCCGGGCACGGCCGCCATCGCGACCTTCGGCTTCAACCAGTACGTGGTGCCCTTCCACTGCTTCGCCTTGCCGGTCGTCTGCTCGAGCTGGAAGCGCGCCTTGAACAACCACTCCTGCTCGGCGAGGCTGCGATAGCCGTTCGTCATCGTGAGCGTGAAACCGGCCGCTGCCGCTGCGTTCTGCAGGTTGCGCCACGCCGCAGCCGCCTCGGGGATCAGGCTGCCCTTCGTCCCCGACAGCGGCGCGACCTTGACCATCGACTCGGCCGGCACCTCGCCGTTGTTCAGTTGCTTCAGCCAGCCCGGGATGGCTGCCGGAGCAACGGGGAACGGGGCTTGGCCGCGGGTCGGTGGCGGACCGGCAGGCGGTTCGACCGCTGGCGGCGCACTGGCGGGGTCGTCCGCGGCGTCGTAGCCCGAGTGATCGAGGTCGTCGTCGGACCCGACGGGCTCCTGCTCGAACTCCTCGGGATCGGGCAGCTCGATCCAGTCGTCGACCTCTGCACGTCCACTCATCCGGTCACCTCCAGCAGCCCCATCCGGCACGTGGTTGCGCCGGACGTTATCCGCTCGCCAGTACGGTCGACCGTCATGGCTCGCACGCTCATCGATCTCAGCCACCGGATCACCGACGGCATGGTGACCTACCCGGGGTTGCCGGCACCGATCATCGGCACCCACCTCTCGCGGGACGCGGCGGAGCAGCTGTACGGGCCCGGCACGACGTTCCACATCGGGCTCCTCACGATGTGCACGAACACAGGCACCTACCTCGACGTGCCGTTCCACCGCTACGCGGACGGGCACGACCTCGCCGGGCTCCCACTCGAGCGCGTCGCCGGTGTTCCCGCGATCTGCCTCGACCGCCGCGGCGAGCGCACGATCGAGCTGACCGACGACGACCTGCGCGACCTCGCCGGGCATGCAGTGCTCGTGCGCACCGATCACTCCGTGCACTTCGGTACGGCCCGGTACTTCGAGGACCATCCCCATCTCTCGGAGGCGTCGGCACTGGCGTTGACCGCCGCCGACGTCGCCTGTGTGGGGATCGACTCGTTGAACATCGACGGCACGTCGAGCGGTGCCCGACCGGTCCACACGATCGTGCTCCGCGCCGGGATCCCGATCATCGAGCACCTCACCGGCCTCGCTGCGCTCCCGGCAGACGGCTTCACGTTCACCGCCGTGCCACCGAAGATCGAGGGCGCAGGAACGTTCACGGTGCGCGCCTTCGCGGAGTGCTGACACAGCCGGCGCGAGACTTCGACCCATGCGCCGTTCCAGCCATCGAGGCGCAGCGGCACTGGCTGCAGCGTTCGCGGCGGCAGTGCTCGCCGCGTCTCCGGCCTCGTCGGCGCCGCCGGATGCATCGGACTCGTTGCTCGACCAGATCGGCCCGGGTTGGGTCGCGGACGAGGCGGCAGCGAGCACCGGGGCGCTGGGTCTGACCAAGCGGGTCTTCACGAACGCGCACGGGCGCCTCGAGCTCAGCGTGTTGCCGACACCCGCGTCGATCGATCCCCGCATGTTCGTGACACAGATGGCGTCCGCAGGGCTCGGCGTCCCGGAGATCGAGAACACGGGGCTGCCCGACAGCTACGCGTTCGGCGGCGGCGACCCGGGAGGCGAGCAGGTCCACATCCTGCTCTTCGCGGCGAACGGTGGCGCGTTCGTGTTCCGGTTGGACACGTCGCGCGGCGCAGCGTGGGAGCCCATGGCGCTGCTGGTCGAGCTCGCGGAGCAGCAGATCGAACGAGCCGGTGAGCCGGCGGGCGGACCGACGGTCGAGGTGCCGGACGAGGTGCGCGCCTATCTCGCCGAGGACCCGCCACCGCAGCTCCCTGATGTCGTGTCGTCCGAGACGATCGGCGGGTCGGAGAACGTCGAGGAGGACGTCGGCGGCAACGCAGAGGTCGTCAGGTTCCTCAACGAGCACACGGTGTCCGGCGTGCGCCTCTGGCACGATCCGTCGTTCGATCTCACCTACGCGGCATCGGTCACGCAGTATCCGTTCGCGCAGTTCGCCGCCGTGGCACTCGCGAGCTTCGCCGACGACGGCTACGAGCCTGCGTCCGTGCCGGGGCTCGATGGCGTCGACGGTGTCCGGACGTTCCGCGGCGTCGGCGGCCGCGAAGCCGTCGTCGGTGCCGCGTTTCGCCGCGGCCAGTACCTCTTCGTCGTCCTCGCGCAGAGCACGGATCGGTCGCGGGCAGAAGCGGCGGTCGCCGCAGCCACGACCCAGCACCTCGAGATCGCACCGCAGGGTCCGAGCAGTGCGGCCGGCCTGCCGTCGCCGCAGGAGAGCGTGCTCCGCTCCGCACTGCTCGTCGGTGGCGCCGGCGCCGGTCTGCTCGGGGTCCGCAGGGCGCGGGTCGCACGGCGGGTGGCCCGCCGGCCGCTGGTCGAACCGGGCGCCGGCGTGACAGTGATCGACATCAGCGCCGATGCGGTCCACCACCGCCGGGTCGCCATCCGGCTCGCCGCCGCGCAGATCGCCGGTTGGGTGATCACGATCGTGGGTGTCGCAGCCGACGTACCGCTGTGGGCGCGCGCCTCGCTCGTCGTGCTCGGTGTCGGCGGTGGGCTCGTCGTGACCGAGGTCTCGCGACGGCGCGATCTGGCGCGCGTCGGTCAGGCCCCGCCCCGCTGGCGCCCGACGGTGCCCGCCGTTCGCGGCCTCGCCTGGCTGACGGCCGGCGTCGCCGCCCTGCTGCTCGGCGTCGCCGGGGTCGTGTGGGGGCTGCGGGAGCTCGTGTTCCTCCCGTCGCTCACGCACCTGAAGTTCGCCGACGACCTCCACGTCGAGCCGCGCCGGCTGGCACTGTCGGTCGCGGTGGGAGGGGCCATCGCGGCGCTCGCCGGCAGCGGGCTGCTCCGCCTCGGCCGAGCGCGTGCGCGCGCTGACGCGTCCACCCTGCGCCGCGCTGATGCCCGGCCTCCGGTGCTCTACCTGCGCTCGTTCGAGGACGACGATCTCGGCCTGCCGAGCGTCCTCTCCCCCCGGCGGCCGTTCGCCGAGCTCTTCACGCTGCGGACCGCCGACCCGTTCGAGGAGGCGATCGCCTGGGAGCTGAGCACGTACGGTCCCGTCACCGCGGTCGGGCGGCCGGGACGCTCGCTGGCGTCGCTCGGGGCGGCGCGTGAGCACCTCACGAACGACTCGTGGCAGGCGGGCGTAGTGGAGCGGATGGCCGAGGCCCGCTCGATCGTGATCGTCCCGGGTATCACATCGGGTCTGCAGTGGGAGGTCGGCACGGCGGTGGCAGCAGGACACCTCGACAAGACGGTCTTCGTGCTCCCGCCCGTCGATCGGGCGCAAGCACGTGAGCGTTGGCGGATCGTCTGCGCACCCCTCCCCGAACCGTTCGGCTCGGGGCTCGCGCAACTCGACGTCGATTCCGTGCTCACCGTCCGGATCGTCCACGGCGAGGCGATCGTGACGGTCGGGCTGCACCACGACGAGGCCGACTACCGGGCCGCCACCGACGATGCAATGGCGGCCGCCGGCTACGACGCGCGGACTGCCTTGCTGAAGAACACCTCGGCATGGCCGAGCGGCGCGCCAGGCGCGTGACCGATGACCGAGTACCCGAGCTTCTCGTAGAACCCAGGGGCTTGGAACGTATGGGTGTCGACGCGGACGAGGTGGCAGCCGCGTGACGCCGCCTCTCGCTCTGCCGCCTCCATCAACCGTCGCCCGAGACCCTCGCCGCGATGCTCCTCCGAGACCCACAGCCACTCGACCTTGGCGTAGCCACCCCACGTGAAGCCGTCGAGGCCGGCGACGATCTCGCCGGCCTCGTCCTTGACGAGCCCGGTCAACGACCGACCGTCGTCGAATCCCGTGGTGGCGGCGTTGAAGGCGATGATCCGGTCTCGCAGGAAGGCGACCACCTCATCGTCGTGCTGATCGGTGATCTCCACGTCGTCCATGGCGCGATGCTGCCAGGGACCCGACACCACCCCACGACGTTCGTGCGCCCGGTTGCGGTACTCGCAACCGGGCGCACGATCGGTGGGGTGGGGTTGGGGGTTCAGGCGGGGGTGATGCCGAAGCCGTGGCAGAAGCGGTCGTCGGGATCGACGGCGGCCTTCACGGCCTGCACACGGCGCAGGTGATCGGCGCTGTACGCCGTCGGCGTGCGCTCCTGCTTCTCGCGGCCTTCCATGAAGTTGAGGTAGGCAGCGCCCGTCACGAACGGAGCGAGCGCCAGGCGCGTGTAACGCAGGTGCGCCTCGAGCGCAAGACCGGCGTGCGGGTGCGGCGCGATCCCGACCATCTCGAGCAGGAACTCGCCGGAGCGGCCGCGGTCGTTCGCCGCCTTCGGCGCGTTGGCACGGACTGCACCACCCGCATGGCGGATCTCGCTGAACGCCAGCGTCGGCTGGTGGCCCGGGGCCGCGACCGTCGCACGGATCAGGACGTCGATCGCTTCGTCGGCGAGCACGTCGAACCACTCGGTGGTGACCATCGCCGGCATCGGGTCGACCGGGTCGTTGCTGATCCCGTCGGCTGCGCTGAACGGCATCGGGCCGAACAGGTCGAGCGCCGGTGCCCGCCAGTTCCGCCACTCGTCGAGCAGTGCCTCGCCCTCGGCGAGATCGCCCGACCAGCAGCCGCGCACGATGACGAAGGACCTGCCGCGGACCGGCTCGGGCACCTCCTCGAGGGGCGGGAAGTTCATGATCACGACGGACGACGTCAGCTCGTCGCTGGCCGTGCTCGCCCAGTCGCGCCAGCGGGTCATGACCTCCCTGGCCATCTCGACCGGGTAGAGCAGGTTGCCGGCGTACACCGTGCGGACCGGGTAGAGCTCGATCTCCATCGCGGTGACGACGCCGAACGTGCCGCCACCACCGCCCTTGAGCGCCCAGAAGAGCTCGGGCTGCTCGTCGGCCGATGCGTGCACCTGGCTGCCGTCCGGCGTGACGAGGTCGAACGAGCGGACGCTGTCCGAGGCGAGGCCGTAGTGGCGGGCAAGCCAGCCCATGCCACCCCCGAGGGTGTAGCCGATGGCGCCGACATCGGTGGTCGAGCCGAGCAACGGCGCGAGGCCGTGCTCCTGGGCGGGCGCCAGCACGGCGCCCCACTTCGCACCGGCCGAGACGCGGGCGGTGCGGGCAGCGGGATCGATCGTGACGGCGTCGAGCCGTGCGGTCACGATCATGACGGCGCCGTCGGATGGGCGGGCGACGCCATGACCCGTCGCCTGCACGGCGACCCGCAGGCCGTTGGCACGGGCGAAGCGCACGGCAGCGGCGACATCGCCGACGGACTCGGGGACGACGATCACAGCGGGGCGCTGCTGGACGACGACGTTCCAGGCGGCGCGAGCGGCGTCGTAGCCGGCATCGTCGGCCGTCAGCACCTCGCCCACGGTGCGGCCGCGGAGGTCGGCGACTGCGTCGTCGAACGAGTTGGGGATCAGGGTGAAGGACACGGGGGATGGCTCCTCTGGTGAGTGCGTGATTCGTTGTTGTCGATCACGTTCGTCCCGGTCACTTGGAGCCGACTTGCCGGCCGCTTGCAGCGCAGCAGCCCGCCGCTGCAAGCAAGCACGGTCGACCGGCGCGCGGTGGCTACGGTCGCGTCCGAAATTCGTGCTGGGAGTGAGATGGAGCGGGCGTCGGTGGACGATGAGCAGGGCAAGGACGACGTGCTGCTGCTGCGCGTCCTCGGACCGACGACGCTCGAGCGCGCGGGCCGGCCGCTCGCACTCGGCGGTCCCCGGCAGCGGGCGGTGCTCGTCCGGCTCGCACTCGCCGAAGGCCGGCTCGTCACCGTGGAGCGGTTGGTGGAGGACGTCTGGGGGCCCGATGCGCCGCTGTCGATCGTCGCCACGCTGCACAGCTACGTCTCCCGGCTGCGGACCGTGCTCGGCGACACGAGCCGGCTTCGCCGCGAAGGCCCTGGTTACGTGCTCGACCTCGGCGCCGACGAGGTCGATGCTCGGATCTTCGAGCGCGTCGCCCGCGAGGGCTGCGATCGGCTCCCCGACGACCCCGCGGGGGCGATCGAGCTGCTCGACCGTGCGATGGCGCTGTGGCGCGGTCCGGCATGTGTCGACGTGTCCGACATGGAACCGGCCGCCTCGGCCGCCGTACGGCTCGACGAGCTCCGCCTCGGCGCGCTCGAGGCCCGCTTCGACGCCATGCTCGCGCTCGGCCGGCACGTCGCGCTGGTACCCGAGCTGGAACGGATCGTCGAGGACCACCCACTGCGGGAGCGCTTCACGGCACAGCTGATGCTCGCGCTCTACCGGGCGAGCCGCCAGGCCGACGCGCTGCGGGCCTACGACCGGATGCGCCGTCACCTGGTCGACGAGCTGGGCCTCGATCCCTCACCCGAGCTCGTGAAGCTCGAGGCGTCGATCCTCGGGCACGACTCGTCGCTGGCGACCCCTGTGCTCGACGTCCGCCCTGCGGCGGCGCTCACCCCGCTCCTCGGCGTGGCGGGGTCGGAGACGCACGCCTCGCCGCCGTCACCAGGGCGCTCGCCCGTGCAGCTGCCACCCGCGGCCATCCGCCACGGCAACCGCCCGTTCGTCGGCCGGGAGCGCGAGCTCGACGCGCTGCGCACCGCCTGGGCCGCCGCGCTCGGCGGGACACGGCACTTCGTCGTGCTCGAGGGCGAAGCGGGCGCGGGCAAGTCGCGCCTCGCCGCCCGGTTCGCCAGCGAGGCCCACGAGCAGGGCGCGATCGTCCTGTGGGGACGGGCCACGACGGAAGCGGTCGTTCCGTACGAGCCGCTGGTCGAGGCGTTGCGCACCGTGCTCCGGACGGTCTCCCCCGACGCGCGGCGGCGGGTCGTCGAAGGGCGCGAAGGCCTCGCTGTGCTCCTGCCGTTCCTCGCCGATCTCGACATCGGCATCGACTCGCTGAAGCCAGAGCTCGGGACGGACCGCTACGTCTTGTTCGAGACCGTGGCCGAGCTGCTCGACGCCGAGTCGGCGATGTGGCCGATCGTGTTCGTCCTGGACGACCTGCAGTGGGCCGATCCGCTCTCCTTGCGCCTGCTGCAGCACCTGATGCGCCACGAGCGGTCGGCTCGCCTGCTGGCGGTGTGCACGGTGCGGACGGTGCCGGTCACCCCGAACGCCGACCTCGACGCGTTCCTCGGCGATCTGCACCGCGACGGCTTGCTCACCAGAGTGACGCTCGAAGGGCTGGACGAGCACGAGGTCGCCGAGCTGCTCGGCAGCGGCAAGGACCAGAGCTCGCAGAACCGGGCGAGCGCGATCCACCAGGCGACGCGGGGCAACCCGTTCTTCGTCACCGAGCTCGCCGAGCACGGCGAGGGGGCGACGCTGCCGGCGTCGGTGCGCGATGTGCTCGGCGCGCGGCTCGACCGGCTGCCGGTGCCCGCTTCGCGCGTACTCGCGGTCGCCGCTGTCTCCGGCGGCCTCATCTCGCTCCCCGTGCTCGGCTGGGCCACCGGCCTGGGGCACGACGACCTGCTCGACGCGATCGATGCGACGCTCGAGGCCGGGTTGCTCGCCGAGGAGCCATCGACGGGGTCGCTGATCTTCCGGCACGCGCTGGTGCAACAGGTGGTGCTCGACCGGCTCAGCCGGTCGCGGCGCAGCACGATCCATCTCACCCTCGCAGACGCGCTGACAGCGATCGGCTCGTCGAAGATCGAGCTCGCGCACCACCTGCTCGAAGCAGGCGCGCTCGCGGCGCCCGACCGGACCGTTGCAGCGAAGATCGCCGCCGGACGTGAGGCGCTCGACGTCCTCGCGTACGAGGAAGGGCAGCACTGGGCGCAGCGGGCGCTCTCGGTGAAGGGCTCCGACGACCAGGCTCTTCGGTGCGAGGCGTTGCTGCTCAGCTCCGACGCCCACCGGGCGCTCGGCGACCGCACCGCAGCGCGTGACGCCGCAGTGGCCGCCGCGGACGAGGCTCGCCGTACCGCCGACCCGGTGCTGCTCGCTCGTGCCGCCGAAGCCCTCGCGCTGGCCCGCGCCGGGCTCGGGTTCGACTTCGGCACGACCGACGAGCGGCTCGACTCACTGCTCGCCGAGGCGCTCCGCGGTCTGCCCGCCGGCGAGGTCGACCACCGCGCCCGGTTGCTCGGCGCGAGCCTCTCGAACGCGGCAGCGGAGGGTGACCTGCTCGCCTTGCGCGGCCTGAGCGAGGAGGCGCTCGCGTTGGCGACCGCGCACGGCCACGAGGCGCTCGTCGCGACCGCGCACCTGTCCGCCCGCATGGCGGGATGGAAGGTCGACCTGCTCGAACAGCGCCTGGCGACGGACCGCGCCGCGTGGGAGGCGGCGGAACGCTCCGGCAGCCTCCACCTGCAGCTGAGCACGCTGCTCTACGGCATCGCCGACCTCACCGAGGCCGGGTCGGTGCGCGAGGCGGAGGAGTGGTTCAGCCGGTTCCGTCAGCGTGCCGCGCACGTCCGCCAGCCGGTGTACGACGCGTTCGTCGGGTTCATCGACGCGATGTTCCGCCTGCTCCGCGGTGACTACGAGGGATCAGCGAAGCTCGCCGACGAGGCGCTCGTACGTGGCCTCCAGAGCCACGGCGTGAACGCCGAGCAGGCCTGGGCGGGGCAGGCGTTCATCCGCGCCTGGGACCGCGGCACGCTCGGCGATCTCGTCGAACTGGCCGAGCAGGCAGCGGCCCGGCCACCGCACCTGCCGATCTGGCGCGTCGCTCTCGGCGCCAGCCTCGTCGCGTCGGGCCGGGCAGACGAGGCACGGCCCGTTCTCGAAGAGCTCGTCACCCCGGAAGGCATCCAGCACAACCGCGACTCGCTGTGGCTCGTCGCCGGTGGCCTGCTGGTCGAGATGGCGCGCGAGCTCGGCGATCGCGACCGCGCCGCGATCTTGCGGCGCGAGCTCGAGCCGTACACCGGCCGGATCACGATGAGCGGTCTCGGCCGGGCATCGCTCGGACCGGTCACCCGGTTCGTCGGTGTCGCCGCGCACGTCAGTGGCGATCTCGACGGCGCCGACGCGCTGCTGGCGATGGCCGTCGAGCAGGCCTACGACATCGGTGCCGTGCCCCACGAGGCGCGGGCGCTCTGCGATCGCGCCGCCGTGCTCGCCGAGCGCGATGGGCCGGGTGACGCCACCGAGTCGGCCCGTCTGCGGGAGCGAGCGATCGAGCTCGCCGAGCCGATCGGTCTCGTGCTCGGGGGCCTCGCCGCACCGAGCCGCCACTGAACCGGAGCGATCCGGATCAGCCGATCATCGGCGTCTGCTCGCCGGACGTCGACGCGAGCCGGCCCGCCATGTCACGACACCCGGGCGATGATGGTGGCGAACAGCATCATGTGGCATGTTCACGCGAGCGCGCCAGGAGGACAAGCACCATGTCGGGCACCGATGGAACACCTGCAGTCGTAGTCGGACTCGACGTGGGCGGCACCAAGACCAACGCCACGGTCCTCGACGGGAGCGGTACGTTCCTCGTCGACCGGATGGTCGAGACCCCGAGCCGGGTGCACGACGGCCCGGCGGCGGCGATTGCGGCGATCCGTGATGCGATGGTCATGGCGGTCGAAGCTGCCGGTGTGCCCGCCGCGACGGTCCTCGCGATCGGGCTCGACACACCGGGGCCCGCCAGCGCCGACGGTGTCATCTCGGCGCGGGGCGCGACCAACTTCGCAGGGCCGGAGTGGTGGGGCTTCGACTTCCGGAGCGCGGTCGAGCAGCACCTCCGCCTGCCCGTGATCTACAACAACGACGGCAACGCCGCCGCGCTCTACGCGCACACGATGCATTTCGGCGACGACGCGAGCCATCGATCCTCGATCTCCGCGATCGTCGGCACCGGCCTCGGCGGCGGGGTGATCGAATCGGGTGAGGTCGTGCGGGGCGCTTCAGGGATGGCCGGCGAGCTCGGCCACGTGCACATCCCGATGGACGGTCTCCTGGAGGCCGACCAGCCGTTGCCGCGCTGCAACTGCGGTTTCGTCGGTGATCTGGAGAGCGTGGCCTCGCTCAGCGGGATCACGAACAACCTGCTGCCGTACTGGCTGACCCGGTATCCCGACCATCCGCTCGGCGACGGCAGGCCGATCGCCGCCGCCGCGAAGGCAGTGCGCAGCTTCGGCGAGCGCGGCGACGAGATGGCACTCGCGATCTTCGACCAGCAGGCGAACGCGATCGGACGGATGTTCACGATCGCCGCGAACTTCACCGATCCCCACGCCTACTTCGTCGGTGGCGGCGTGATCGAGTCCGAGCTGCACTTCCGCGACTGGTTCGTCGCGAAGGTGCGCGAGTACACGCTGCTGCGCGAGGAGCAAGCTCGCGTCTCGGGCTTCGCGCTCGTGTCCGACCTCGACATGGCCGGTGCCCGCGGGTCAGCGATGGCGGCGATGCACGCGATCCGAGGGTGAGATCAGCGCGAACGGACGATCATCGCGAACGCCAACGGTCGAGCTGGCGGCGGTCGCGCTTCGTCGGGCGACCGGTGCCACGGTCGCGTTCGGCGAACCAGGCGCGCTCGGTCTCCTCCGGTGGCGGGGAGTGGTCCACGTAGCACGTCACCGCGACCGGTGCGCCGACGCGCTTGTCGATCGGGCGGACGACCTCGACGATCCGGTCGCGGCCGTACAGGCGGGCCTCCACCCGGTCGCCCGGCGAGACGTGCGATGCCGGCTTCGCGTTGCGGCCGCCGATCTGCACGTGGCCACCGGTGCACGCGTCCGTCGCATCGGATCTCGTCGCCGTGAGCCTGACGGACCACAGCCACCTGTCGATGCGTGCCGATTCCATCGCGCCATTCTCGCAACGACGCGGCGATGCCGGGCCACGCCTGCTTGCGTGACCCGGCATCCGAACGTCAGAGCGTCGCTCTCGCGAGACTCTGGATCAGTCCTTGGTGAGCTTGTCCTTGACCTTGTCGACCAGGTTCTTTGCCTCGCCAGCCGTCTCGTCGACCTTGCCCTCGGTCCTCAACGATTCGTCGTCCGTGAGATCACCGAGCGCCTGCTTGGCCTTGCCCTTTGCCTTGTCCATCTCTCCGCTCATGGTCGCTCCTTGGTCCGTAGAGGGTCGTATTCGAGCAGCAGGCACATGACCACTGCCGTGTTGACCACGGTTCCCCGGAGCGCCGGATCCCAATCGTCCGTGCTCGATGTGGCGGATGTCCTACGACCCGCTCGGTGGGCGGGCTTGACAACGGCCAAGGATGGGTACGCATGGATCATGGCAACCCCCGACCTGGTCATCGATCTGGACCACGGACCGACAGCACCACATCGGGCACGCCTCGCGCTCCGGCACCTGCTCGGGCGCACGGCCGACCAGGCACTGGGACGTGATGCCGTGCTCGTGACGAGCGAGCTCGTCACGAACGCCGTGAAGCACACGAACGACTCGTGCGAGCTCCAGGCCTGGTTCTGCGAACACCCGCAGTCGATCAGGGTCGAGATCTGCGACGCCAGTGCCGTACTGCCGAGCGTGCCGCCGCCCGCCCCACCCGACTCGCTGGATGGCCGTGGCTTGGCACTGGTCGCCGCCCTCTCGACGCAGTGGGGCGCGGAACGGACCCCAACGGGCAAGATGGTGTGGTTCGAGATCGACGGCGATCGCGACGTCGCCGCGCCTGCCGAGGCGTCAGCCTGAGGCGCGCGTGCGCCGGAGCAGCGGGTCCGCCCAGCCGAGCACGCGATCACCGAGCCGCAGCACGCGCCCAGCGGCACCAGGGGTCTCGTTGTCGACGAGGTTGCCCATCACCGCGAGCGTGATGTCGGCGGCGGCCTGGGTCCCGACGGCGACGCGCAGCCCGCTGCGGAGCAGCCACGGATGCCCGATGAGGAAGCTGAAACGCCGTCCGGTTCGGAGGAACCCATCGAAGCGTTCGCCGACGAGCGCGTCGTACGTTTCCGGGGCCGTGGCGGCATCGGCGAGGAACCGGTCGACAGCCAGCATGCCGCTCTCGAGGCCGTAGTCGATGCCTTCGCCGTTCATCGGGTTGACGAAGCCAGCAGCGTCGCCGACGGCGACCCACCCCGGACCGTGCCGACGTACAGCGCTCATCGGCAGGCGCCAGGCTCTCGGCTTCTCGAGGTAGGCACCGAGCGACCAGGGCTCGCGCACGACGGACGCGTACTGGTCGAGGAGCGTGTTGAGGTTGAGCTTCTTGAACCCCTTCATCGTGCTGAGCGCGCCGACGCCGATGTTCACCGTGCCGTCGCCCGCTGGGAACATCCAGCCGTAGCCGGGCACCGGTGTGCCGTGCTCGTCACGCAGCGACAGGCACGCTTCGAGATGTCGCTCCGCGTGCCGAGGCGTCGGCGCGTACGTCCGGATGGCGAGGCCGAACGGCTCGTCGACGTCCCGCTCGCAACCGACGACCTTGGCGGCTGCCCCTTGCGCTCCAGCGGCGAGCACGGTGAGCGACGCCGCGAACGTCTCGCCCCCGGCCACGGCACCGACGACCGCACCGTCCTCGAGCACCGGCAGCGCCTCGGTGTCGAAGCGGACCTCGGCACCGGCAGCGATCGCGACGTCGATCAGGTGGCTGTCGAAACGACGACGCGGCCAGACAGCGCCATAGCTCGGGAACCGTCCCGTTGCCGGCCACGCGAGCTCCCTCGTGCGCTTTCCGGCGATCATCCGGAGTCCATCGATGCGATGGGCCTCGCCGACGTCGACCTTCAACTCCTCGAGCGCGGCCACGGCACGCGGCGTCAGGCCGTCGCCGCAGACCTTGTCGCGACCATGGGGCCCCTTCTCGAACAGCGTGACGTTGACGCCGGCGCGCGCAGCCCGGATGGCCGCGGCCGCACCGGCCGGCCCGCCACCGATGACGAGGAGATCACGATGTTGCACCTCACCAGCCTGCCAGCCGGATGGCCGATCTGCTCGCTCACCGCCACCACGGCAGGTGTCCGGCGTGGACGACGCCGGCGACGACCACGAGCACGGCGCACTCACCGACCTGCTCGATGGCCCCGAGCACATCGCCGGACATCCCACCGATCTTGCGCTGCGCGAGGACGACGACGGCGATCGAGGTCAGCGACACCGCTCCCACGGCGAGTCCAGCCCACAGACCGAGCACGAGCAACGTGATGCCGACGCCGATCACCGCCCCCACGAAGACGGCGCTGCGCCCGAGCCCGGCCGAGTAGTCGGTCCCGAGGCCATCGTCACGAGCCGGACGTGTGGTCACGAGCACGACGATGACGGCTGCGCGGCCGAGGGTATGCGCGGCGACGAGCGCAGCGAGGCCCCACGCGGCCGTCATCGACGCGAGCGAGCTGAACTGCACCGCGGTCGACAGCACGAGCGCCATGACGCCGTACGTCCCGTGGCGCGAGTCCCTCATGATCGCGAGGCGTTGGTCCCGGTCCCAGCCTCCTCCGAACGCGTCGGCGATGTCGGCGAGGCCGTCGTGGTGGAACGCGCCGGTCAGGAGCGCGGTGACGACGAGCGACAGCGCCGCACTCACGGCCGGGGTGAGCACCTCCGACGCCGCCGCGAAGACGCCACCGCCGACGAGCCCGAGGAGCAGGCCGACCACGGGGAACCACGGCGTGGAGCCGGCGATGTCGATGTCACCTCCCGGGTGCAGCGGCACTCTCGTCAGGAACGACCCGGCGGTCCGCAACCGGCGCAGGGCGCCGGAGTCCCTGCTCACCGCAACAGCTCGAGCGGATCGTCGAGGCGGACGGCGCGTCCCGCGACGAGGAGCAGCGAACGCCACGCACCGGCGGCGACGACACGGTTGACGCCACCGAGGAGATCCCGATATCGGCGACCGAGGGCGGTCTCGGGATGGACACCGAGTCCCACTTCGTTCGTGACCACGACGGACGGCGCGGCGCGGGTCGCGAGCGCGCCGGCCAGCGCGCTCGCGGCGGTGAGGACTTCGTCGTCGGTCCGATCGGCGAACACGAGGTTCGCGACCCAGAGGGTCACGCAGTCGACCACCACGAACGCGTCATGGTCGGCGCGCACGATCGCGCCGCCGACATCGAGTGGTGCTTCGACCGTGGCCCAACCCGGTGGTCGCTCGGCGCGGTGCCGATCGATCCGCGCTGCCATGTCGGCATCACCCGGCTCGGCCGTCGCCACGTACAGGACGTGCCGCGCGGACGACGCCGCGAGCTCGACCGCGAGCGTGCTCTTGCCGCTCCGCGCACCGCCGACGAGCAGCACGTAGCCACTCGGCCGGCCGCCGGACGCGGCCATCAGTAGTCGATGCCCTTCTTGGCCACGACGCCCGAGTCGTACGCGTGCTTCACGTTGCGCATCTCGGTCACGGTGTCGGCAACGGCGACGAGCTCCGCCGGCGCGTCCCGCCCGGTGACGATCACGTTGACGTGAGCGGGCCGATGTTCGATCGTTGCGACCACGTCGGCGACGTCGATCCACCCCCAGTTCACCGGGTACGTGATCTCGTCGAGGAGCACGAGCCGGTCCTCGCCGGCGCCGATCAGCTCCTTCGCACGCACCCACGCGGCCTGCGCCGTCGCCGTGTCCTCGTCGAGATCGTCGGAATCCCACGTGAACCCTTCACCGATCGCCCACCACTCGACACCGAGCTGCCGGGCGACGGTCTCCTCGCCGGTCTTCCACTCACCGGACTTCAGGAACTGCACGACCGCGACCTTCCATCCCTGTGCCACAGCGCGCATCACCACGCCCAACGCGGCGGTCGACTTGCCCTTGCCGTCCCCGGTGTTCACGAGCACCAGCGAGGGTGCGACGCGCAGCCCTTCCGGCCGCGGATCCTCGATGGGTGGCTGATCGGTCATGGTCGGGGCTCCCGGAACGGTCGGCGGGGGACGATGACGATGCCGTCGTCGACGCACAGGACGCTGACCTGCGCACCGTAGAAGCGCGACAGATGCTCGTCCGTCAGGACTTCGGCTGCCGTGCCCTCCGCCTCCATCCGTCCGTCGACGAGCAGCAGGAGCCGGTCGGCGTACCTGCTGGCGAGCGTCAGGTCGTGCAACGTCGTGATCACGCTGATGCCACGCTCCCGGCGCAGGTGGTCGACCAGTTCGAGCACGTCCTGCTGGTGGCCGATGTCGAGCGCGGTGGTCGGCTCGTCGAGCATGAGCACACCGGTGTCCTGCACGAGCGCGCGGGCGATCAGCACCCGCTGCCGCTCACCACCGGACAGCGTGCTCACGTGCCGCGCGGCGAGGGCGCCGATGCCGAGCGATTCGAGCGTCTCGCCGACGAGCTCGTGGTCGCGTCGGCCCTCGACGCCGAACCGGGAGAGGTGCGGGGTGCGTCCGAGGAGCGCGTACTCGGCCACCGTGATCGCATCGGGTACGACGGGGTTCTGCGCGACCATCGCGACCCGGCGGGCCCGGTCGCGGGCGGGTAGCCGGTCGACGGCGACGCCGTCGATCTCGATCCGTCCCACGGCGCGCACCACGCCCGCGAGCGCCTTCAGGAGCGAGCTCTTCCCGGCTCCGTTCGGGCCGATGATCCCGAGCCACTCACCCCGGTCGAGCTCGAGCGAGACCTGGTCGACGACGAGACGCTTGCCGAGCGTGACGCACACGTCCTTGGCGACGAGCGCGGTCACGTCGCACCCGAACGGTTCGTGCGCAGCACGATCAGGAAGAACGGAGCACCGATCATCGCGGTGATCACGCCGATCGGCAGCTCGGCCGGGCTGACGACGGTTCGCGCGAGGAGGTCGGTCGAGACGAGGAACGCGGCACCGAGGATCATCGACATCGGCAGGATCCGCCGGTAGCTGCCGCCGACCATCAGCCTGACGGTGTGCGGCACGATGATGCCGACGAACCCGATCAACCCGCTGACCGCGACCGCGGCAGCCGTGCCGAGTGAGGCCGCGATCACCACGACGATGCGGGCGCGGGCCACCCGCACGCCGAGCGTCGTCGCCTCCTCGTCTCCCACGGCCATGACGTCGAGCGTGCGACGCATCGCCAGCAGCACGGCGATCGCGACGACGATGTACGGCGCGACGAGACCGACGTCGACCCAGCCGACGACGGTGAGCCGCCCGAGGATCCACGAGTACACCTCGCGCAGGACATCGGAGTTCCGCTGCTGCACGTAGGTCTGCAGAGCGGTGAGGAAGCTGGCGATCGCGACGCCGGCGAGCACGAGGCTCGTCGCCGAGGAACCCCGACCGACTCCGCCGACGATGTACGTCAGCACGACGGAAGCGAGCGCGCCGGCGAACGCGGCGAGCGGCACCGGTGAGAGCACCGACGCGCCGGTCCCCGCGCCCGCCACGATGGCGATCGTCGCGCCGAGACCGGCGCCCGCAGCGACGCCGAGGAGGTACGGATCGGCGAGCGGGTTCCTGAACGCCCCCTGGTACGACGCGCCCGAGACGGAGAGCATCGAGCCGACCAGCACACCGATGACGACGCGTGGCGCCCGGATCTCCCAGACCGTCGCGCGCTGCAGCTCGCTCAGCCCGCTGTCGATCGTGACGAACGGCAGCCGGTCGAGGAGCTCGCCGATGATGCCGCGCAGCGGCAGCGAGACCGGTCCGATCGTCAGCCCGGCCGTCACGGCGGCGAGCAGCACGACGCCGGCGACCGCGGTCCAGCGAACGGTGTGACGCCGCGTGGCTGCAGCGCCGCTCGCCAGGATCGCGGCCGCGTGCGCCATCAGGCCACCGGGACCGTTGCGATCGCGTCCGCGATCGCCTGGTAGAAGTCGACGACCCGGGGACCCCACCGCGAGGCGATGTCGTCGTCGAGCTCGATGACCGTCCCGTTCTTCACCGCGGTGAGCTCGGACCATCCGGGACGGTCAGCGGCGGTTGCAGCTGATTCGGCGCAGCACTTCGTGTCCGCGAGGAAGATCAGCGCGGGATCCTGCTCGAGGAGGTACTCCGCCGAGAGCTGCGGGTAGCCCGTGCCGTCGGTGTCGGCAGCGTCGGCGATGTTGACCAGCCCGAACGACGCGTAGACCTCGCCGATGAACGTCTTGGACGTCACCGAGAACAACGTGCTGTCGAGCTCGTGGTAGTAGGTCAAGGGCTGCGTCGACGTCGTCGCCAGGATCTCGCCGATGCGCGACTGCATCTCGGCGACGACACCGGCGGCATCGGCGACGTGCCCGGTCGCTGCGCCGAGCTGCTCGATCTGGGCGAACGTGTCGTCGAGGGTCACTGCCGCCGGCAGCTGCAGCACCGGGACGTCGAGCGCCTGCAGCCCGCTCACGACGTTGTTGATGTCGTCCGACACCACCACGAGATCGGGCTCGTACTGTGCGATCGCCTCGACGTTGGGCTCGAAGCCGGACAAGTCCGTCACGGGCGCGTCCTCAGGGAAGTTCGAGAGGGCATCGACGGCGATGACCTGCTCCCCGGCGCCGATCGCGAACAGCGTCTCGGTGAGGCTCGGCGACAACGAGATGATCTTGGCCGGCGACGACTCGACGGCGCCGTCGGTTGCCGCCGGTTGTCCGGTGGTCGCTGGTTGTTCGGCCGTCTGTTGCTCGGCTGGTTCGGTGGTCGCCGATTGCTCGTCCGGAATGTCGTCGCTGCACGCGGAGGCGAAGAGCAAGGTCGCGGCGAGCGCCGCGAGAGCGAAGCGGAATGGTCGTCTCATCAGGTTCCTCCTGTCGCTCGAGTGGTGGTTCTCCAGCGACAGCGGCCTGTGGGACCGTGCCGGCGAAGGTCCCTGTCCTCGAGGGGTGATTCGCGAGCACCGCGCCGGAAAGGCGACCTGGCTTGGCCACGACGAGCGTGACTCCACAGTTGCGGGACAGCGCCGGCTTTTCACCGGACTTCGCTGACCGAGCGGCAGGATCAGGGTATACCCGGGGTGATCCGTCCGGGCAATCGCTTCACTGCCGCGGTGCGGGCTCCATGTTCATCAGGTTGAGCGCCATCAACTGCTTGAGCGTGCGCTCCATGCCGTCCGGCGAGCCGTCCAGGAACAGGGCGTTGCCGGTGCCCTCGGAGGCGAAGTGGCGCATCGCCTCGGTCCACATCGCGAACAGGATGAACGACGGATCGAGGTGCGCCTCCTCCATCTTGAAGGCGGCGGACGCCATGCCGCTGGCGACCTCCTCGCGGAACAGCGCGACGCCCTGGCCGCGCAACTGCGCGGCCTCCTTCTCGGCCTGCGCACTGATCCGGATGGCCGCGCCTTCTGCCTCGGCCTCCTTCGTCTTGCGGATCAGCAGCGCCTCGCCCTCGTTCGTGGCGGCGATCTTCAGGTTGTTGGACGCGACCACCTGGGCCATCGACTGCGTGATCACCTGATCGAAGGTGATGTCGTTCACCTGGATGTCGAGGAGGTGATAGCCCCAGTTCTCGAGTTGGCTGTCGAGCTCTTCCTTCACGTGGCGGATGATCTCCTGGCGCTGGCCGAGGATGTCGGCTTGCCGCTTCGTGGCGACGTACGAGCGGACGGTGCCCTCGACCGAGCGCACGAGCGCCTGCATGAAGTTCTGCGCGTTGACGAACTTGAACGCGACGTTCTTGATCGTGTCCTCCGCCTGATCGAGCACGGAGTACAGGAGCATGGCGGTGAAGTAGACGTTCGCCTGGTCGGCGGTGATCGCCTGGAACTGCAGCTCGACGGCACGGTTCTGGATCGAGATCCGCTCGTGGATCTTCTCGATCACCGGTATGCGGAAGTTGAGTCCGGGCTTCATCAGCCGGCGGTACTTGCCGAACATCGTGACGACGGCGATGGTGCCTTGCTGCACCGTGACGATCGTGAGCAGCAACAGGAGGACGATGACCGCGATCACGATCAATCCGGCGGCAAGGCCAGCCGACATGAGCATGCTCCTCTACTAGGGCGACTAGGGCGACTGCGACGACATCAACGACATCAGCGAGCAGACCCGGGCGACCGCCGGGCCGAGGAAGTATGCCGCGCGTACGCCGCGCCACGCGGCGACAACCGGTAGCCGACGTCCAGGCTGATCGTGAGCCCGAGGGCCTTGAGCTTGCGGACGTCGAGCTTGAACGGCTGGAGCTCACGGCCGAACGCGGCGGCGAGGTCGCCGGCGCGCACGCCGGGTCGCTTCCCGATCGCCTCGAGCACCTCGCGCGTCCATAGGCCCGATGCGCTCGCCCGATCGAGGCGATCGAGGCGGCGGGTGATCTCGGCCACCGCGGCGTCATCGAGCGCATCATCCGCTGCGAGCGCGTCCCGCGGGTCGGTGCCGGCGGGTCGGAACACGATCTCGTACACCGGAGCGCGCGGCTCGACACGCAGGTCGCGCCGGAGCGCGTCCCCATCGGCATAGCCGGCCGCCAGCGCGTCCTCGTCGCCGATCGTTCCCGGCTCGATCACACGGATCGATTCGACGTGCAGCATGCCGCCCGGCGAGCGGTAGTCCCGGCCCGCGACGACCTGCGGCTTCGCCCATCTCCGGTACGTCCGGGTGATCGTGCCGTCCGCGAGGCCGGGCCAGAAGCGTTGCGAGAAGAGCACCTCGCGATCCTCGTCTCCTGCGTGCGATCGTGTCCACGAGATGCGCGTAGCTCGGCCGAGTGCGCTGAGACGCCGCGCGGCTCTACACGATGTAGGCGCGCAAGGAACCGTTCGGCGCCACGGCCGTGGCGAGTCCCTCGGAGCGCGCGGTGCGGACCGAGTCCGAGACCGTCAGCACGACGCCCGTGCAGGTGATGATCCAGGCCGCGACGGTTGCCGTGCCGACGAACACCGCGGTCGGCACGGTGACGAGCAGCGTGAAGCTCACGGTTGCCGCCGCGACGTTGACGCCGTCCCCGCACCACTGCGCTGTACGACCAACCGAGCGCGGCGACGAACGCCCACGTCAGATCGAACGCCGTCAAGAACGCGTAGAAGAGCACCATCGGGATCAGCGTGGCCTCGATGAGGTACGGCACCAAGCGCCGAGTCACCGCACCGACCACCGACAGCTTCGACGGGTGCAGCCGCCACGCCGACTCGTCGATCACTTCCGCAGATGTGACCGACTCTTCCGCAGATGTGACTGACACAGCACTCCTGATCGCTCGAGCATCCGCGCGTCGAGATCTCGACGACGCTCCCGGAGGCTGCCGCTACACAGGATCCAACACGCTCGGGTCGATCGTGCCGACGGGCACCCTACAGCCGATGTCGGGTCTGAGTACCGTGGGCGCCCATGCCGCCTGCCTTCCTGCACCCCTTCGCCAAGCCCACCCGCGAGCAGTTCATCACGATCGCACGCGGGGAGGGCGCGCTGCTCTGGGACGCCGACGGCCGCGAACTGATCGACGGCATGGCGAGCCTCTGGTACTGCGCGATCGGTCATGGCCGCAAGGAGATGGCGGACTCGATCGCCGCCCAGGCCGGCACCCTGGCGGCGTACTCGTGCTTCGACCCGTTCACCAATGCCCCGGCTGACGCGCTCGCCGAGAAGCTGCAGACGATCGCGCCGATGCCGGAGGCGCGCGTCTTCTTCACGTCGTCAGGGTCGGAAGCCGTCGACAGCGCCATGAAGCTTGCCCGGGCGGCACACATCCAGGCCGGTCATCCTGAGCGCACGCTGATCATCTCCCGCACGCGCGGCTACCACGGCGTCACCTACGGCGGCACGAGCGCGCAAGGCATCGCGCCGAACCGCGAGGGGTTCGGCCCACTCCTCCCCGACGTCGTCCAGGCACCCAGCGACGATCTGGAGGCGCTCGCATCGTTGATGGCCGATCGCGGCAACGAGGTCGCGGCCGTCATCGCCGAGCCGATCCAAGGCGCCGGTGGCGTGTTCCCGCCGACCGAGGGCTACCTCGCGGGGCTGCGCCGCCTCTGCGACCAGCACGGTGCGTTCCTGGTCTTCGACGAGGTGATCACCGGATACGGCAGGCTCGGTACGTGGTTCGCCGCCCACCACTACGGCGTCCGTCCGGACCTCGTCACGTTCGCAAAGGCGATCACGTCCGGCTACATCCCGCTCGGCGGCGTGTTCATCGGGCCCGCTGTGCGAGCTGGACTCGAAGCGGACCCCGCGTTCTTCCTCCGCCACGGCTTCACCTACTCGGGTCACCCGACGGCGTGCGCAGCTGCGCTCACGAACCTCGACATCATGGAGCGCGAGGGGCTGCTCGAGCGGGCCGTCCACGTCGGCGCCAGGCTCGGTGCCGGCATGAGCGCGCTCGCCGCCGACGGCATCGTCGCGTCGGCGCGCGGCGAGGTGGCGGTGTGGGCCGTGTCGCACCACCCCGGCGTCGATCCGACTGCGATCCGCGATCGCATGCTCGAAGACGGCGTGATCACCCGGGCAGTCGGCACCGACACGAACACGTTCTGCCCGCCGCTCGTCATCACCGACGAGCAGATCGACCGGATCGTCGACGCGCTCGCGGCAGCAACACCGACGAGCTGACCGATCAGCGCGCCGACCACGCGCCGACGAGCGCCCTCACGCCGCTGCCGATCAACTCGACGAACTCCGTGTCGCGGGCCTCGTCGCCCACGTCCAGCCAGCCGATCACGCCGTCGTACAGGTGGGCAACGATCGCAGGCACCGCCCACGACCGCACGAGGTCGTCGCGCACGAACGGGGTGAGCATCGCATCGGCGTACGCGTCGGCGGCGACGAGGAACGCGCGGTGGTACTCGGCGAACCGGGGCTCGTGCGCCGAGTGACGCCAGAAGAGACGGAACGCGTCCGGGTCGGCACGGGCGACGGACAGGAGCGCCGGGGCGACGAACGGCTCCTGCCCGCGGCCCAGCGGCGCGGTCTCGCCGAACGCAGCCGTGAGGCGCTCCGCGACGCCTTCGAGCACGGCGCGGTACAGGTCCTCCTTGGTCTCGAAGATGCGGTACACGATGAGCCGGGTGACGCCCGCCTCACCGGCCACGTCCTCCATCGAGGTGCCGTCGAACCCGGCACGTACGAACGCGGTGGCTGCCGCGCGAACGATCTGGGCCCGACGCTGCGCCCGGGGCAGCCGGGGGGTCGTGGCGCGGAGGTCGTCGACGGACATTGACACATGTATACAGCCGTGTTTACATCTTGCCAAGTGGGTACGTCGTTCGGAGATCAAGGGGACCACGCATGAAGTTCGGCATCTTCTACGAGCACCAGATGGGCCGCCCGTGGGCCGACGACAGCGAGTACACCCTCATCCAGAACGCGCTCGACCAGGTCGAGCTCGCCGACTCGCTCGGCATCCAGTACGTCTGGGAGGTCGAGCACCACTTCCTCGAGGAGTACAGCCACTCCTCCGCGCCCGAGGTGTTCCTCGCCGCCTGCAGCCAGCGCACGAAGAACATGCGGCTCGGTCACGGCATCATCCTCACCGCACCGAAGTTCAACCACCCGGCGCGCACCGCCGAGCGGGTCGCGATGCTCGACCTCGTGTCGGGCGGACGGGTCGACTTCGGCAGCGGCGAGAGCAGCAGCGAGGCGGAGCTCGGCGGCTTCCAGATCGATCCGCTCCTCAAGCGGGACATGTGGCTCGAGGGCCTCGAGGTCGCAGTGCGATGCATGGTCGAGACGCCGTTCACGGGGGTCGACGGCCAGTTCGTCCAGATGCCGCCGCGGAACGTGCTGCCGAAGCCGAAGCAACAGCCGCATCCCCCGCTGTGGGTCGCCTGCAGCAGGCGCGACACGATCCTGCTCGCCGCGGAGAAGGGCATCGGGGCGCTGACGTTCGCGTTCATCGACCCCGAGGAAGCCCGCACCTGGGTCTCCGAGTACGAGCACACGCTGGCCGAGAAGTGCGTGCCGGTCGGCTACGCGATCAACCCGCAGGTCGCCTGCGTCAGCCCGATGATGATGCACCACGACGAGGACGAGGCGATCCGCCGCGGCATCGAGGGCGCGAACTTCTTCGGCTACTCACTCGGGCACTTCTACGTGTTCGGCGAGCACCGCCCCGCGAAGACCGACGTCTGGTCCGAGTACGTCGAACGGCGCAGCGCCCAGGGCTTCGACCCCGATGCCATCGCCCGAGCGGTGAAGGAGGAGCGCCTCGGGGCGAAGGTCGCGGCCGGCGACACCACCGGACTACGGGGCGCGATCGGAACACCAGAGCAGGTGCGCGAGTACTTGCGACGGTACGAGGAGGCCGGCGTCGACCAGGTGATCTTCGTGATGCAGGCCGGCCGCAACAGTCACGAGCACATCATGGAGTCGATCGAGCTCTTCGGGCGCGAGGTGCTACCCGAGTTCGCCGAGCGCGACCCCGAACTGGTGGCGAAGAAGCAGGCCCGGCTCGCACCGGTCGTCGAGGCGGCGATGGCACGCAAGGTCGTGGAGCCGGTCGACCTCGGTGACTACACGTTCCCGGCGATCCCCCGCCAATGGGCCGATGCGAGCGGCAGCGAGGAGATGAAGCTGATGCTGCAGCGTTGGGCCGACGACCGGGCGGCCGGGCGCCGGGACGACACTGCGGGAATCGCGGGCTGACCATGGGACCGCTCTCAGGACGCCATGCGCTCGTGACCGGCGGAGCGACGGGCATCGGCGCCGCCATCGCGCGGCGTCTCGTCGCCGATGGTGCCGGTGTCGTGATCGCCGACATCGCGGTCGATGCGGGCACCGAGCTCGCCCGCGAGGTCGGTGCTGCGTTCGAGCGCCTCGACGTCGCCGATCCCGAGGCATGGGACCGGATCGTCAGCACGAACGACCCGTTCGACATCGGCGTGCTGAACGCTGGGGTCACGACGCGCAGCGAGCGCGTGCTCGAACCGTCGCCGATCCCGCTCGCCGACCTGACCGACGACGACTATCGGAAGGCGCTCGGCGTCAACATCGACGGGGTCGTCTTCGGCGCTCGGGCATTGATCCCGGGCATGTGCGAGCGGCAGTCCGGGGACATCGTCGTCACGGCCTCACTCGCCGGTCTCGTCGGCATGCCGATGGATCCGATCTACAGCGTGACGAAGCACGCCGTCGTCGGTCTCGTCCGCTCACTGGCGCCGGCGCTCGAGCCGTACGGCGTCTGCATCAGCTCGCTCAACCCCGGCTTCGTCGACACCTCGATCCTCGGCCCGGACGGCCGCGATCGCATCGCTGAGCTCGGCCTGCCGATCATGCCGCCGTCACGGATCGCCGAGGTCGTCGTTCACGCGCTCGAGGTGCGCACGCCCGGAGCACAGTGGATCGCCTGGGGCGAAGACCCGATCAGGTCCTACGACTGGAACCCTGCGCTGTGACAAAGCTCCTGTTCAACCCGTTCGATCCGGCGTTCCGCGCCGATCCCTATCCGTTCTACGACGAGCTCCGGCGCGAGGAACCCGTCCACGTGAGCGCCATCGGCTCGATCGTGCTGTCGAGGTACGAGGATGTCGTCGCAACCCTGCGCAGCAACGACTTCTCGCGAGACATCGAGGCGAACGCTACGCCTGCCGATCCCGGGCAGATGCTTCGCCGGCAGCTCCGGCGCGAGCGCCTGCGCGACGGCACGGCGGCGAAGACGATCCTCAACCTCGACCCGCCCGACCACACCCGCCTGCGGCGGCTCGTCAGCCTGGCGTTCACGCCCACAGCCATCGAGCGGCTCCGTCCACGGATCCAGACGCTCGTCGACGAGGTCCTCGACCGCGCTGCGGCCCGCGGTGAGATGGAGCTCGTCGACGAGCTCGCCTTCCCGGTGCCGTTCCAGGTCATCTCCGAGCTGCTCGACATGCCGACCGAGCGCGCTGACGAACTGCGGCACTGGTCGCAGATCCTCACCGCGGCGCTCGAGCCGACCACCGACGAGGCCGGCATCGCTGCGGCCGACGAAGCCGGCCGGCAGATGGGCCACTACGTGAGCGAGGTGATCGAGCAGCGCCGTCGGCACCCCGGCGACGACCTGCTCTCGGCGCTCATCGCCGCCGAGGAGTCCGGCGACCGGCTGAGCTTCGCCGAGCTACGGGCGTTCGTGACGCTGCTCTACGTGGCGGGGCACGAGACGACGGTGAACCTGATCGGCAACGGCACGCTGGCGCTGCTCCGCAACAGGGACCAACTGGCGCGCTGGCGCGACGACCCGTCGATCGGCACGAAGGCCGTCGACGAGCTGCTCCGGTTCGACGGGCCGGTGCAGCTCACCGTCCGAGTCCCGATCGTGCCCGTTCGCTTCGGCGACGTCGAGGTGGAGCCCGGCACCGTCGTGATGGCACTGCTCGGTGCCGCGAACCACGACCCGGCGATGTTCGCCGACCCGCACGAGCTGCACCTCGATCGGCCGAACGCCGGCCGGCACCTCGCGTTCTCGGCCGGCATCCACTACTGCCTCGGAGCGTCACTCGCCCGCCTGGAGGCCGACGTGGCGATCGGCTCGCTCGTCCGCCGGTTCCCGACGCTCGAGCTGCTGGAGGAACCGAGCTGGCGCGACCGGCTCACCATCCGCGGCGTCGACCGCCTCCCCCTCGCCGTCGCCTGACCCCCGAGGTTCCCGTCGAGGCTCCCTCCAGCTGGCCTTTTCCGAGGTGGTCAGACTTCTGCACGTGAGGCGTGCAGAAGTCTGACGGCTACTCGAGGTGCTCGCCGGCGGAGTGAGACCCGCCACTCACCGCCACTCACCGCCACTCACCCCACTCACCCCACGATGTGGGCCGAGAGGTGCGACGTGAGGGTCGTGTGCACGTACTCGGGATCACCGAGGATGTGCGCAGTCGTGAACTCGAGCACGACGAAGCCCTCGTGCTGGAGCTCGTTGCGGCGCTGAGCATCCTTCGTCCGGTCGCGATCGCTCACGTGCCCACGGCGACCGCTGACCTCGACGACCGTGCGCCACGGCGTCCACTCGAAGTCGACGCGCGCGACCGTGCGGCTGCCGCGCCGATGGATGACCTGACAGCTCGGCCGGGGAAGACCCATCGAGCGGACCAAGCCGAGGAAACGCCGCTCCAGGTGGCTGTGGCCGCCGGAGTCGAGCATCAGCTCGTCGAGCAGCCGCACGCCCGCTCGCCCGCGCCGGCCGAGCGCGTCGAGGCGCCGGCGGACGTAGGCGGGCGACGACAGGCCGAGGCGGCACGAGTCGTCGATGACGTCGGCGAGGCGCCCTGCGGCCGTGCCGATCGCGGCGAGATCGATGATCGTGCGCGACGCGCTCGTCACCCGCATCCCGTCGATCTCGACGACATCGGGCCGGGCGAGCCGGCCGGCTCCATGGACCACCATGCCCTGCCGCCGACCGCGGGCCGCTCGAGGTACCGAGAGAACGATCGGTCCCTCGGCGAAGCCGCCGAGCCCGTGGAGCGCCGCGGCCGACTCGTGGCTGGCGACCGCATGCGGCCCGACCGCCAGCGCCGCAGCCCACAGCTCCTGGCGCCACGTCCGCGGCGCGGCGCGGTCGCGCACGACGCCCCGTCCTGCGCGCTCCCACCAACCCGCCGCCACGAGACCGTCGATCTGGCGGCGTCGGAGACCGAGCCGCTCGAGGGTCCGCACGGCTGCCACCCCGTCGTGCCGTGCGAGCTCCGCCGTGACGAGCTCGGGCACCGAAGGAGCCTCGCAGGAGTCTTCGTGGGAGTCTTCGTGGGAGTCCTCGTGGGAGTCTTCGTGGGAATCGTCGCTGGCCGGCACACAACCGATGTGTGCGACGGCGGTCGGCACCCGGCATCCCGTGCTCGGCAGAGTTCTGCACGGATGTCGTGCAGAAGTCTGCCATCAACGGGATGATCGACGCCGCGGGCAGCGTCGGGGATCAGGCAGCGTCGGGGGTCAGGCAGCGCCAGCGCCACTCGGAGGGTCGGGGTGGCCTTGCGGGTCAGGTGGGGCGGCGGGCGACGAGCTCGATCTCGACGTTGGCCCCCATCGGCAGTCCGGCGACGCAGACCGTCGTGCGAGCGGGGTACGGTGATTCGAACCGCTCGGCGTAGGCGGCGTTCATCGCAGCGAAGTCGTTGGCGATGTCCGTGAGGTAGACGTTCACCTTCACGACGTCCGCCGGGCCGAGCCCGGCCGAAGCGAGCACGGCGAAGAGGTTGTCGAACACCTGGTTCGTCTGGACGGCGATGTCGCCCTCGACGAGCCGCCCGGTCGCGGGATCGACCGGCGTCTGACCGGCGAGGTACACGAACGGCTCCGCCTCGACCGCCGCCGAGTATGGACCGAGCGCCTTCGGTGCGTCGGGGCTCGAGAACGCGTGTCGGGACATCGGTCGGCACCTCCTGCGGGCGACCGTAGCGGGCGCGTACGGTGGGGCCGTGAGCGACCTCGTCCCCACTGTCGACCTCTCCCCGTGGTTCGCCGGCAACGATGCGGACCGCCGTCGCGTCGCCGCGGAGCTCGATGACGCGTGTCGACAGGTCGGCTTCCTGCAGGTCGTCGGCCATGGCATCGGGACGGCGACGATCGACGCGATGCGCGCCGCAACCGACGAGTTCTTCGCGCTCCCCATCGAGGCCAAGCGGCACGCGATGCCATCGCACCCCGGGATCAATCGGGGTTATGCGCCGCTCGGCTCGGAGGCGTTGAGCTACAGCATCGGCGTCGACGCGCCGCGGCCCGACCTCTTCGAGGCCTTCAACATCGGTGAGGTCGACACGACCGACGACCCCTGGTACCACGACCCGTACGACTTCTTCGCGGGCAACATCTGGCCGCCGGAGGTGCCGGCGCTGCGACCCGCGCTCGAGGCGTACTTCCGCGACGCCCGGCGGGTTGCGCTCACGATGACCGACATCTTCTCGGTCGCGCTCGACCTCGGCGAACAGTGGTTCCGGCCTCACGTCGACCGGAGCACGACGACGATGCGGGTGAACAACTACGAGCACCGCGCCGGCGATCCGCTGCCCGAGCCGGGCCAGATGCGAATGGGCGCGCACACCGACTACGGCGTCGTGACCGTGCTGCACGCGGACCCAGTGCCCGGTCTCGAGATCATCGGCCCGGACGGCGACTGGTGCCCGGTCGTCCCGACGCCGGGCGCGCTCGTGCTGAACCTCGGCGATCTGCTCGCCGAGTGGAGCAACGACCAGTGGCGCTCGACGATCCACCGCGTCGTGCCGCCCCCGGTCGACGCGTCGGGTTCGTCGAAGCGTCGCTCGGTCGCGTTCTTCTTCGACGCCAACTACGACGCCACGATCGAATGCCTGCCCACGTGCTGCAGCGCCGATCGGCCACCGCGGTATCCGGCGGTCGTTGCCGGCGAGCACCTGATGGCGAAGATCATGGGACCGCGCCGCTTCGAGCCGACGACCGCAACGGTCAACACCGCGGTCGGTCGGCTGACCACCGACCTACCGTCGTAGCCATGGCGGCGGTGTTGGCCGAGCGAGCTTCAGTCGTTGGCGAGCAGGTGCATCAGGCTGGACGTGTCCCACCGCCGGCCGCCCCGGGCGGTGACCTGCGCGTAGAACTGGTCGACGAGCGCAGTCACGGGCAGGCGTGCACCGTTGCGGTTCGCCTCGTCGAGGCAGATCCCGAGGTCCTTGCGCATCCACTCGACCGCGAAGCCGAACTCGAACGACCCGTCCGCCATCGTCCTCGCCCGGTTCTCCATCTGCCACGACTGCGCCGCGCCCTTGCTGATCACGTCGATCACGGCACCGACATCCAGCCCGGCGTGCTGCGCGAAGTTGACGCCCTCCGCGAGCGCCTGCACGAGACCTGCGATGCAGATCTGGTTCACCATCTTCGTGAGCTGGCCGGCCCCCGCTTCGCCGAGCAGCCGGCACGCGCGGGAGTACGCCGCGATCACCGGCTCGACCTTCGCGAACGACGCCCCGTCGCCGCCGCACATCACGGTGAGCGTCCCGTTCTCGGCGCCGGCCTGGCCACCCGATACCGGCGCGTCGACGAAGCCGACCCCAACAGCGGCAGCGGCGCGGGCGAGCTCTCGAGCGAGATCGGCCGATGCCGTCGTGTGGTCGACCAGCACGGAGGTCGGCGCCATGCCCGCGAGCGCGCCGTCGTCGCCGAGCACGACCGAACGGACGTCGTCGTCGTTGCCCACGCAGACGAAGACGTGGTCGGCGCCGACCGCAGCGGCCCGTGGCGTAGGCGCCGAAACGCCGCCGTGCTCGGCGACCCACGCCATCGCCTTCTCCGTCGTGCGGTTGTACACGGTGACGTCATGCCCCGCAGCGGCGAGGTGCCGGGCCATCGGGCCACCCATCACGCCGAGTCCGATGAATGCGACTGCTGCCATGTGCGGCAGTCTGCCCGATCAGGCAGGCTGGGCACCGTGCCCGGCATCGACGACACCGACGACACCGACGACACCGACGACACCGACGACGCCGCCCGGCATCGACGGCATCGACGGCATCAATCCCTCACCGACACGGGGCCAACCTCATGATCGATCATCTCGTGTACGCAACCCCGGATCTCGAGGCCACCGTGCTCGAGCTCAGCGAACGGCTCGGCACCCATCCCGTGGCGGGCGGCGCGCACGTCGGGCTCGGCACCCGCAACGCGCTCGTCTCCCTCGGTGGCCGCCGATACCTCGAGATCGTCGGACCTGATCTCGAAGCATCGGGTCCCGACCGACCGCGGCCGTTCGGCATCGATGTGCTCGACGGCGCCGCACTCGTGGCGTGGTGCGCGCGGTCCTCGAAGCCGCTCGACGGTGCCATTGCCGCCGCACGCGCAGTGGGCCACGACCTCGGCGACGCGGTTGCGATGGCCCGCGTCCGTCCGGATGGCGTGCGGCTCGACTGGCGGTTGACCATGCCGCAGCTCGTCGGCCCCGACGCGCGCGTCGTGCCGTTCCTGATCGACTGGGGTCTGTCGCCGCACCCCACGGAGACGCTCCCCGACGGCGTCGTGCTGGCGCAGCTCCGCCTCGCGCATCCGGATCCGGAGCGGCTCCACAGCATCCTCGCCGCGCTCGATGCGGCGGACGACGTCGAGATCGCCGAAGGCCCTCTTGCGATCTCGGCGCTCGTGACCACCCGGGATGGAGTGCTGAACCTCAGCTGAGCGACGCGACGACCTCGTCGACGATCGTCTCCGTGGTGCGGGGATGCATGAACACCAGACGTCCGACCGGTTCGCCCTTCCACGTGGTCGGCGCCACGAACGCGACACCCGACTCGAGCAGCCGCCTGGCCCAGTGCGACCAGTCGTCGTAGGTCCAGCCGGCCCGGCGGAACAGCACCACCGACAGCTCTGGCTGCATCACGAGCTCGACGTCCTGTGCCCCGGTGAGCTCGTCCGCCGCGTAGCGCGCGAGCTCGATGCCGCGATGCACGGCCGTCGCGTGGGCATCGACACCGTGCACCGCGAGCGAGAACCACAAGGGCAGGCCGCTCGCTCGGCGCGTCAGCTGGAAGCCGTAGTCGCTCGGGTTCCACGCGTCGTCGCCGCGGAGGATGTCGAGGTAGGGACCGTGCTGCGTGTGGACCGCTGCCGCCAGCGACGGTGTCCGGTAGAGCAGCGCGCACGATCCGGACGTCGCGAACAACCACTTGTGCGGATCGATGATCAACGAGTCCGCGCGCTCGATGCCGGCGAAGCGCGACTGCACCTGCGGCACGAGCAATGCGGCACCGCCATATGCACCGTCGACGTGCAGCCAGCTCGCCCACTCGCCGGCGACGTCGGCCAGACCGGCGAGGTCGTCGATCACGCCGGCATTCGTCGATCCGGCGGATGCCACGATCGTCGCGATGTCGGTCGCGTCGCCTGCTGCAGCGCGGAGCGCCTCGGCGGTGAACCGGCCGTCCGGCGCCGTCGGCACGACGAGCGCGTCGAGGCCGAGGAGATGGAGCGCGTTGTCCACTGACGCGTGCGTGGTGTCGGCCACCGCCACGCGGCGCGCACCTGGACGCGCATGATCTCGGGCCACCGCGAGCGCAGACAGGTTCCCGATCGAGCCGCCGGTCATGAAGCAGCCGCCTGCTCCGTCGGGGAGGCCGGCCAGCTCGGCGAGGAACCGCAGCGCCTGGTTCTCCGCGGCGACCACCCCGGCGGCCTCGAGGGACGACTCGGCGGCGAACGACGCCGCCCCGACGGCAGCGTCCATCCACACCGCGGCTGCGGTCGGCGACGCGGGGATGAACGCGAGGAACCGCTCGCTGTCGAGCCCGACCGTGGCCGGCACGACGACCTCGACGAAACGTCGCCATGCTTCGTCGGAGCCGAGCCCGGCCGCAGAGATCGTGCCCGCCAGCAGCGCGTCGAGCTCATGTCGCGTCGCAGTGCGTCCGAGCGGCGCGTGCCCGACTCGGTCGGCGATGAACGCTGCGACCCGTTCCGGCAACGCGCCGAGCTCGACGTCCGGCCCGTGGATCGCGCCGGTCATTCGGGCGTCACGTACGCCGCGGTGATGCCGCCGTCGATGATCAAGGATTGGCCGGTCATCCAGGAGGATTCATCGGACGCGAGGAACAGCGCGCCGTTGGCGATCTCGATCGGGTCGCCGAAGCGTCCCATCGGGATGTGGACGACCCGTCGGTCGCGCTTCGCGTCATCGGACAGGAACTTGGCGAGCATCGGCGTCATGATCGGTCCGGGGCAGAGGGCGTTCGCGCGAATCCCTCGGCGGGCGTAGATCACCGCGATCTCGCGCGTCATCGCCAGCACTGCACCCTTCGACGCGGTGTACGCGATCTGTGGCGTGGCCGCCCCCATGTGGGCGACGAACGAAGCGACGTTCACGATCGACCCGCCGCCCGACTCCAGCATCGCGGGGATGGCGTACTTGCACCCGAGGAGCACGCCCTTGACGTTGATGTCCATGGTGCGCTCGTACGTCTCGACCGACGTGGACACCGGATCGTCGTCCTCGCTGAGCATGACCCCGGCGTTGTTGTAGACGACGTGCAGACCACCGAACGTGTCGACGGCGTGCTCGACCGCGGCTTCGACCGACGCAGGATCCGTCACGTCGCAGCTCACGTACGTGACGTCGCCGCCGGCAGCGTCGATCGCGGTGACGACGTCGTCGCCGTCGGCGAGGTCGGCCACGACGACCTTGGCACCGTGCGCGGCGAACAGCTCGGCACCGACACGTCCCAACCCTGACGACGCCCCGGTGATGAGCGCCACCTTGCCCTCGAGCCGACCAGCCACATGCTCCCCTTCCGCGTCTGCGTGCCCGCCGTTCCGACGGTGGACATCGGGGCCGCACGCTACCGGTCGCGAACGCGAGCAGACTGGAGTCGATGTCTGAGTTCAGGGTCATGACGTGGAACCTGCGCGGAGCCGGTCGTCCCGACCTCGACGAGGTCGCAGGGCGCATCCTCGCGGCGCACCCCGACGTCATCGGCATCCAGGAGATCCGCCGCGGACAGGCGGCACGGCTCGCTTCTCGCCTCCGCTGGCATCACCACTGGGCGCTGAAGCACTTCACCTACGGCCCCTTGACGTGGCTCGCCGAAGGGATGGCGGTGCTGTCTCCGTACCCGTTGCCGCTGCACACCCGCACGGTGCTCAACCCGAGCGCCCGGCCATGGAGCTACCGGCGTCGCATCATCCAGCGGATCCTGCTCGATGGGCCGCACGGACCGATCAACATCGTGAACGCGCACCTCGCGTCGCAGCAGGCGCCCTCGGAGCGGGCTGCGCAGTCCGAGCTCGTCGCCGACGAGGTCCGGCGGCACGGCGACGGCGACGCGATCACGCTCGTGATCGGCGATCTGAACGCGTCCGACGAGCCGGCGACGTTCGCCCCGCTCGAGGCTGCCGGCCTCAGCGACGCGTGGTGGATCGCGGAGGACGGCACGACGCGTTCGGCGTCCGGCTTCACGAATCCGTCGAGCCACCCGCAGCAGCGGCTCGACTACGTGCTCGTCCCGACGACGATGTCGGTCGACGGCGTCGACGTCCCGGGCGGCGGCGAGGAGTGGCAACGACTCTCGGACCACCTCCCCGTCATCGCCCGCCTGCGCGTGCGCTGAGGCGGTCAGTACCCGGGGGCCGGCTCCCACAGGAGGAACGTCGCGCCCTGGTCGTCCTGACACGTCGCCGAACCACCGGAATCGTAGGTGTCGGTCGAGACGATCGTCCCGCCGAGCTCACGCACCCGCGCTGCGTACCGATCGATCGACTCGACCCGGAAGTAGAGCGTCGGCGGCTGCCCGGCGCCGTCCGGGGTGAAGCCCATCGGCAGCTTCGTGTTCGCGATGTGGGCGTATCCCTCACCCGAGTGGCCGGCCTCGAACTCCCAGCCGAACAGCGAGCCGAAGAACCGGGTCGCCCGTGCCGTGTCCGTGGTGGCCATCGTCAGGTAGCCGACCTCGACCGGCGGGTTCGAGGACGACGCCACCGGTGCTGTCACGGTGCCGTGTTCCTCGTACGAATAGCCCTCGTCCGCTGCACGACGAGCCATCTCCGCCGGCGACACCTGCTCGATGGCCGTGTTCAGGAACCACCGATGACCGAACGGGTCGGCGATGGTCGCGGAGCGGCTCCCGTAGAACTCGTCCGCCGGCGGGCGCAGGCCGATTGCGCCGGCCGCCACCGCGCGCTCGTAGAGCGCGTCGCAGTCGTCGACGTCGAGGCTGAGCCCGACCGCTGACCCGCCGTAATGGGCGGGACTGAAGACGTCGATCTCGGGGTGCTCGTCGGCGAGCATGATCCGCGCGCCTTGGATCGTGATCTCGGCATGGCCGACCCGGCCGTCGTCGCCGACCATGCGGCTCTGCTCGACGGCGCCGAGCGCCCTGGCGTAGAAGTCGAGCGCCTCGGCAGCCCCCCGGCAACAGAGGTAGGGGATGATGCGTTGCGTCGACACGGCGGATTCCGCGGCGGATGATTCGGTGGTGCTCATCACGGGTGCCCTTTCAGGGGTGTCGATGGTGGGGAAGAGCTCGGTCTCGATCCGGCGCCGGAGGCCGAGAGCGAACTCCGCCCGCGGCGTGAGCGGCCCGGCAGGTGCCGTGAGCGTCTCGAACGGATCAGTCGTCATCGCTCCCCCGTTCGCCGTACGCGGACCTGAACGCGACGCGAGCGCGCACGAGCAGTGCCTCGGTTGCGTGGACGGTCCTGTCGAGCGCGGTCGCCACGTCGGGGACCGGCAACCCGTCGATGTAGCGCAGCACGAGCGCGCCACGGTGATGGGGACCGAGCCGGGCGAGCGTCTCGCTCGCGCGGCCTGCTTCGAGGACGGCGTCCCAGGGGTCGTCGACGAGCGGCTCGTCGTGGACGAGCTCGAGCACGCGCTGGCGACGCGCCTCGCCCCGCCAGTGGTCGACGAGCTTGTGGCGGGCGACGGCGATCAACCATGCCGTCGACATCTCGGCGACGGTCCCCCACTGCACTGCCTTCACCGCAGCGAGAAACGTCTCCGCCGTCAGATCCTCCGCCAGCGGTTCGCTGCCGCAGCGGTGCCGCAGGTAGCCGAACACCTGTGGCAACGCACGGTCGTAGAGCGCGAGGAGCTCAGCGCGCTGGTCGCCGCCATTGGCGCCGAGATCGTGCGGGCTGTCGCTCACACCGGTTCATCGTCCCGCGAGCGCGAACTCCGACACCCCGGATCTCAGATCCGCTCCCAGTAGCGGCGCAGCTCCCAGTCGGTGACCGTGGCGTTGAACGCGGCCCACTCCTGCTTCGCCATGTTGAGGATGTGGTGGTGGACGTCGAGGCCGAACGCCTGCTTGGCGATCGCGGAGGACTCCCAGAGGTCGATCGCGTCCACGATGTTCCAGGGGATCCTCGGCAGGTCGGTGGCGTCGTAGCCGTTGCCGCGGTACGCGGCCGGCGGCTCGATCCGGTTGGCGACGCCGTGCAGCCCGCCGGCGAGCGTGCCGGCGAACGCGAAGTAGCTGTTCGCGTCGGCGCCCGGGATGCGGCACTCGACCCTGGTCCCCTTGCCGTGTCCGACCTTGCGGTAGCCGAGCGTGCGGTTGTCGAGCCCCCACCCGATCGCCGTCGGCGCCCACGAGCCGGGCTGGAACCGCTTGTAGCTGTTCACGGTCGGCGCCCACAGCAGGGAGAACTCTGCCGCGGTGGCGATGAGGCCGCCCAACCACCAGCGGAAGACGTCGCTCATGCCGTGCTCCCCGCGGGCATCGTGCATCGCCGGCGAGGTGCCGTTGTCGGACCACAGACTGGAGTGGATGTGGCACGACGAGCCCGTGTCCTCGAAGTCGTGCTTCGCCATGAACGAGATCGAGCGGCCGTTGAGCGAGGCGATCTCCTTGGCGGCGTTCTTGTAGATCGTGTTGCGGTCGGCCATCTCCACCGCGGTCGTGTAGTCGAGGTTGATCTCGTGCTGGCCCTTGCCCGCCTCGCCCTTCGAGAACTCGACCGGCACGCCGGCAGCCTCGAGGCTGCGCCGGATCTGGCCGATGATGTACTCGTCCTTGGTCGTCTGGAGGATCGCGTAGTCCTCGAGCCAGGGCGAGTGCGGCTCGAGGCCCCGATAGCCCTTCGCGTGCGCCTGCTCGTAGGTGTCGCGGAAGAGGTAGAACTCGATCTCCGAGCCGATCATCGGCACGTAGCCGAGCTCGGCGGCCTTCTCGACCTGGCGGCGCAGCACCTGCCGCGGTGCCACCTCGATCGGCGCGCCGGAGTCGACGTCGAACAGGTCGCACATCACGAGCGCGGTGCGATCGATCCATGGTGTGATCCGGATCGTCGACGGGTCGGTCACGGCCCTCATGTCGCCGTACCCCAGCTCGTAGCTCGTGAACTCGTAGCCGGGGACCGGGTTGTTGTCCATGTCGGTCGCGATGAGGTAGTTGCAGTTCTCGGTTCCCTCGGGCCCACTCACGTGGTCGAGGTAGAAGCGACCTGTCGTGCGCTTGCCGACGAGCCGACCCTGCAGATCGGGGAACACCACCAGCACGGTGTCGATGTCACCCGCTTCGATGTTCGCGGCGAGCTCGTCCGGCGTCACGTACGTGCGGTTCCCCATGGAGCGACGACTGTAGCCAGGGGCCGCACGCGCGGCCCGTGACGATCGGTGACCGGAAGCCGGACGAGCGGCTGTCAGGCCTTCTTCTTGGCCGCGATCGCCGGTTCCTTCGGTGGCTTGAGCACACCCCGCGCCAGCGCCTCGTCGAGGAACCGCTCGGCCTCTTCTGCGCTCACCTTGAGTGCCGGAGCGATCTCCGACACCAGGTTGATGCGCGCCCGCTCGTACATCGTGCGCTCGGCCGCCGACAGCGCAGCGTCCCGGTTACGGGCAGCGAGGTTCCGGACGACTTCGGCGACCTGGTACACGTCGCCGGACTTCAGCTTCTCCTGGTGGTTCTTGAACCGCCTGGACCAGTTCGACGGGACGCGGGGGTCGGGCTTCGAGAGCACGGACACGAGATCCTCGAGCTCATCGGCGTTCACCGGCATCCGTACGCCGACCTCGTCGGTCTTGCCGACGGGCACGGACAGCGTCATCTCGTTGATGACCGTCTTCAGGATCAGGTACTCGGCGGTCTCGCCGAAGATCGTCATCTTCTTCGTGCCGTGCACGATGCAGGCACCGTGCTGGGGGTAGATGACGGTGTCACCCTTCTTGAACTTCACGCCGGACCTCGGGATCGGTGGTAGTTCGGTGCCGAACCGCCCGACGCATCGTCCGCATCGGAGCAACGCTCCAGGGTAGAGGAACGCGGCGCGAATCCCACCCAGCGAGCGCACGCGTTCAGGCCCGTTCAGCGACGGGAGCGGGTCTTCCGACCCTATCGACTGCCCGGTCACGATGGCTTGACTCGAAGCAAGGAGGTGTCGATGACCGTGCTCGATGAAGCGACAGTCTTAGCGGACCTTGATGAAGCCGAATGCTATCGGCTCCTCGGGGCACAGGCGATCGGGCGGATCGGCATGATCGCCGATGGCCGCGTGTGCGTCCTCCCGGTCAACTACGTCCTGTTGGGGCACACGATCGTCTTGCGAACGGCGATCGACTCCTGGTTCGACCGCGCCGTGCGCAGCGCGGCGTTGGCGTTCGAGGTCGATCACGCCGATCCCGCGTATCACACGGGCTGGAGCGTGCTCGCCCACGGCACGGCGATCGCACTCGAATCCCGGCTGCCGATCGCGGCGCTCGACACCTTGCCGCTGCGGCCGTGGGGGCTGACCGTGCCGCCCGCATGGGTCGGGATCGACATCGAGGAGATCTCCGGTCGCCGGATCGTGCAGGTCATGAGCTAGTGCTCTGACCACTGTGGTTGGTGGTGCGCGTCCACCACTTGGGTTGTTGGGTCTGTTTTGATCGCGGGATGGCTGAACGTGTGCGTGTGCGTCGGTTGAACGATGCGGAGGGTCGACAGT
>JBFWRK010000018.1:0-91512 GCA_050248955.1 Acidimicrobiia bacterium | reverse complement strand
GCAACTGTCGACCCTCCGCATCGTTCAACCGACGCACACGCACACGTTCAGCCATCCCGCGATCAAAACAGACCCAACAACCCAAGTGGTGGACGCGCACCACCAACCACAGTGGTCAGAGCACTAGATGACGTTCGTGGCGACGAGGGCGAGCGTCGCCACGCCGACCGCGAGCCGGTACCAGCCGAAGACCTTCAGATCGCGACGGTTCAGATAGGCGACGAGCGAGGCCACTGCGGCGGCGGCGGAGAGCGCTGCGACGGCGACGCCGAGCGCCGGCATCGCCAGGCCGTAGGCGTCGACGACGGCAGAGCCGTCCCTCGCGGCGGAGAAGATCGACGCCGAGCCGAGCGTCACGAGCCCGAGCAGGAAGCTGAACTCCACTGCCGCGACCAGCCGCAGACCGACGAGCAGCGCGGCAACGATCGTCACCAGGCTCCGACTCACGCCAGGCCACAGCGCGAGCACCTGGACGATCCCGATGATCGCCGCTTGCCGGACGGTGATCTCGTCGAGCGCGGTGCCGACCGTCGCGTTGCGACGCAGCCGATCGATCAGCAGCAGGATCGCGAGACCGCCGACGATCCACGCGATCGCGATCGGGACGGGTTCCAGGAGGTGCTCGTCGACCTTCTCGTTGAAGAGGAACCCGACGATGCCGAAGGGCACGAACGCGACGAGCAGCGCGACCAGCAACCGCCGGCCGGTCTCGCTCCGCCCGACGATCCCGAGCAGGACGTCCGCCACCCGCTTCCGGTAGAGGAGCAGCACGGCCAGGATCGCGCCGAACTGGATGATCACCGTGTACGAGTCGATCGCAGCCTTCGACGGCTCGGTCGTCCCGAGGTCGAGCAGCCGCTCCGTCACGACCAGGTGTCCCGTCGAGCTGATCGGCAAGTACTCGGTGATGCCCTCCACGAGGCCGAGGATCACCGCGTCGGCCGCGCTGAGCTGCTCCGGCTGCTCGTCGACCTGTCGCGGGAGCTGGGCGACCGGGGAATCCCGGGACGCCGAGCCCACCGGGGACGCCGAGGTCACCGGGTGGGCCGAGGACGTCGGAGCCGACCACCCGAGTGCGATCGCGGCGAGCGCCACGAACGCTCCGAGCGCAGCGAGTCGGCCGGCCCGCACTCGCGTCGGCTGTCGTCCCGCTGGCTCGCCCGTCACGAGACGAGCACGGTAGTTGCCCACTCCCGCCGGCGGACCATCACCCTCACGGTGCGGCGAGTACGGACGCGGGCGCGCGGCGCAGCACGAGCACGGCCCGGCCGCTCGCGGCCGCCGCTGCCGCTCCGGCGGCGACGGCCTCGGGAACGGCCACGACGAGCGCGTCCTCGGTGGTGGCGATCACGACGCCACCGGGTGCGAGCACCGATCCGGTTCCGCCGGTCTGACCACCCAGCGGATCGTCGATGCCGACGACATCGACGACGTCGTCCACCGCCAGCTGCATCTGCAAGCCGACCGCCGGCACCAGGATCCCCGCCGTGCCGGGCGGCAGCCGTCCCGCGGCGCCCGTTCCCGGAGCGACGTGATGACGCAGGACGACTTCGCCGGCGACGATTCGGTGGAGCGCGATCGCGTCGGCGGGCAGCTCGTCCCCGGCGCCGCCGGGCAACGCCGCAGCCGGGAGCAGGCGGGTCACGACGGACAGCGGATCGAGTGCCGAGCCCGGTTCCAGGTCGCGCACCGCGACGAGCACGGCTCGCGACGCTCCCCACGCGGCGCGGGCGTCGTCGACGCGGTCGAGACGGTGATCGACGGCCAGCGCTGAGCCGGCGGCGACGCTCCCGACGACGAGCCAGTAGATGCCGGGATGGCGGGCGACGAACACCCGTGCCCGGCTGATTCGACGCAACAACGACCACGGGAGGTCGACGACAGGGGACGGCATGGGCGCGCTCCTCCGCTCGGGGTTTCGTGCGGGGGAAGCGTCGCCGGTCCGCTGAGTCCTCGTGCGGTCCTCGGGCGGGCCACGCTACCGGTGCGCGGCTACGGCAGGTGCGGGATCGCCTGCACCAGCAGCTCGCGGACCCGGGCGACGTTGCCGTGCATCACCTCGAGCACCGCGTCCATCGTGACCGGCGCGTGCCCGTCCACCCCGGCGTCGTAGTCGGTGACGAGCGCGACGGTCGCGTACGGGACCTCGAGCTCGGCGGCGAGCACCGCCTCCGGGTATCCGGTCATGTTGACGACGTGCCAGCCCATCGAGCGGAACCACGACGACTCGGCCCTGGTCGAGAACCGCGGCCCGTTGATCACCACCATCGTGCCGCCGTCGTGGATCGTCGCGCCGATGTCCCTGCCTGCGGCGACCAGGGTGGCCCGCAGCCCGGTGTCGTACGGATCGGCGAAGCTCTGGTGGTGGACCGGCGGATCGTCGTGGAAGGTGTCGGCCCTGCCCCACGTGCGATCGACGAGCTGGTCGACCACCACCAGCTCACCGGGGTGCAGGTCCGGCTGCAGCGAACCGACGGAACACGGCGCGACGATCGAGCGCACGCCGAGCGACCAGAGCGCGTGGACGTTCGCGCGGTACGGCACGCGATGGGCGGGGTAGTGGTGGTCCCTCCCGTGGCGCGGGAGGAACGCGACCCGGCGGTCGCCGACGGTGCCGAGCGAGACGTGCGCCGCCGGGTCGCCGTACGGCGTCGCCACCTCGAGCTCCTCGACGTCGTCGAGGAACTCGTAGAACCCGGACCCGCCGACGATGCCGATCTCGGCGCGGGGCGGGTCAGTGCGTGTGGGTCGAGGCGCCATGCGCGTGCGAGCCGGAGGAGCCCGACCCCGCACCGCCGCCGGTGGTGCCAGTGGTGCTCGACGAGCTCGACGTGCTCGACGCGCTCGACGCGCTCGACGACTCGGTGGTGCTCGAGGACTTCGACGACGAGTCACCGCCGGATGACGTCGAGGAGTCCGACGACCCCGACGAGCCCGAGTCCGTCGAGCTCGACGAGGACCCTGACGAGCTCGAGCCGCTCCGGCTGTCGGTCTTGTAGAACCCGTTGCCCTTGAACGTCACGCCGACGGGCTGGAACACCTTCTTCACCTGGCGCACGACGCCGTCGGACGGGTGGGCGTACTCGGTGAGCGTCGGGTCGGAGAAGGCTTGCTGGACCTCGATGGTCTCGCCGCTGTCGGTGAACTTGTAGACGTAGGTCGGCATGCTCGCTCCGGAAGGAGAGTCTGGGAGTTAGCACTCGTGTGCTTCGAGTGCCAATCGTATCGCCGCTGCGGGGTGGTGCCCAGCCAAGGTGCCCAGCCAGGCGCCGGAGTCGGCCGCTCGCTGCCCCAGCGGGTCGGCAGGCCCAAACGATGCGCCCCGCGGTCGCGGCGCCCGGGCGGCTCCCTATGGTGGCGATCGTGCGTGCCCGCAAAGCAGTCATTCCCGCCGCCGGTCTCGGAACGCGGTTCTTGCCGCTGACGAAGGCGAGCCCCAAAGAGCTCCTGCCGATGGGCGAGGTGCCCGGTCTGCAGATGGTCGTCGAAGAAGCGGTCGGTGCCGGCATCGAGACGATCATCGTCGTGAACCATCCGTCGAAGACCGCCGTCGAGCGGTACTTCGACCCGGCCCCCGATCTGCTGGCGTTGCTGGAGCAGGCGGGGAAGCACGAGCTGGCGGAGCGCCTGCGGCGCCTCGACGAGCTCGACGTGAGGTTCGTGCACCAGCACGAAGCCCTCGGGCTCGGGCATGCGGTGGGCATGGCCAGGGAGCTCGTCGGCGACGAGCCGTTCGCGGTGCTGCTCCCCGACGAGATCATGGGCTCGAGCGACCTGCTGTCGGCGATGCTCGACGCGAACGCCGAGACCGGGGGTTCCGTCGTCGGCCTGAAGCAGGTGCCCCACGAGCAGGTCAGCTCGTACGGCGTGGTCGCGCCGGCCGGTCCAATGTCCCCCGGCGGCCTGCTCCCGGTCGGCGATCTCGTCGAGAAGCCGCCGGTCGACACGGCTCCGAGCGACTTCGTGATCATCGGCCGCTACGTGTGCTCGCCGGAGGTGATGAGCGAGATCGGCTCGCTCGTGCCCGGGGCGGGTGGCGAGCTCCAGCTCACCGACGCGCTCCGTGCCGTCGCTCGCTACCAGCCGTTCTTCGGTCTCGTCGGCGACGAGCTGCCCGGTGGGTTGGTGCGCTACGACACCGGCAACCCCGCCGGCTGGCTCGAAGCGGTCGTCGAGCTCTCGCTGCGCGATCCGAAGCTCGGCCCTGGCCTACGTGAGGTCATCGCCCGCATCGCCAAGCGCGAGGGCATCCTCGCCGGCGCCTGACCCGGGCGGGCAGCGACTGCCCAGCCGTCATGCGAGGCGGTGGAACCGGCCGACGTGCGAGATCGCGAGGCCGTGCTCGTCGACGACGACCTCCTCGTACTCACCAGGCTGCTCGTAGCGGGCCTCGAGCCGCCATCGGCGATCGGCGATCCGCTCGTAGCGGCGGAGCACCGGCCGTACCTCCAACGTCTCGACGTCGACGTGGGCGGCCAGGATGTCGGCGCTGTCGCCGACGTCGAGCGCGAGGCGCCGGATCGGACCAGTGGTCGAGAACGGTGTCCCGACCAGTTCGATGTCGGTGCAACCCCGGAGCTCGGGGCGATGGGCGCCGTTCATCTCGCCCCAGTTGCCCGATCCGTCCTTCGCCAGCCACAGATCTGGCTCCTCCATGTCGCGGAAGAGCAGGAACTGACGCAGTTCGAAGTCGGGACCGAAGCGCAGCACGTAGTTGCACGACTCACCGGTCACCTCGCCGTCGGCCGTCCAACCGCCGTTCTCGAAGCGCAGCGAGACGGTGGCTTCGGAGCCGCCGTCAGGCGTCGCCCAGCGGGCGGTGATCAGGTCCGTCACCCCGCACAGGCTACGGCCGGGCCGGTACGGTCATCCCGATGATCGAGCTGCACGAAGCCGAGGCGTACGTGATGGCGGCGTGCCGGCCGCTGCCCCCGGTGGAGCTGCCCCTCGCCGAGGTGCTCGGCTGCGTCACGGCCGTCGAGCTCCGCGCGCTCGAGGACGTGCCGCCGTTCGTGAACACCGCGGTCGACGGCTACGCCGTGCGCGCTGCTGACACGTCGCCGGCGCCCGTCGAGCTCCGGGTGGTCGCGACGATGCCGGCCGGCGCCGCACCGGACTCGGCCGTGGGCCCGGGCGAGGCGATCCGCATCATGACCGGCGCGCCGATGCCACCAGGCGCCGACGCGGTCGTGATGGTCGAGGACACCGAAGCGCTCGGCGGCGGCGATCGGGTTCGCATCGACCGCTCGGTGCAGGCCGGCGATGCGCTCCGTTACGTCGGTGACGACGTCCACCGCGACGACGAGCTGTTCGCCGCCGGAACGGTCGTGACGCCGGCGATGCTCGGCGTGCTCGCGAGCGTGAACCACCGGTCGGTCCTCGTCCACCCGCGTGCCCGTGTCGCCGTGCTCTCCACGGGCGACGAGCTCGTGACGGACGGCGGGCCGTTGCGGCCAGGCCAGATCCGTGAGAGCAACAAGACCATGCTCGTCGGTGCAGTCAGCCAGGCCGGTTGCGACACCGTCGACTACGGCGTGGTGCCCGACGACGAGGCCGTGCTCGAGGCCACGCTGCGTCGTGCCGCGGCCGAATGCGACGCGATCGTCACGAGCGGCGGCGTCAGCATGGGCGACTACGACGTCGTGAAGGCCGTGCTCTCACGGATCGCCGAGATGCGTTGGATGCAGATCGCGATCAAGCCGGCGAAGCCGTTCGCGTTCGGGCTGCTCGACGGCACGCCGGTGTTCGGGCTGCCGGGCAACCCGGTGTCGTCGATCGTCAGCTTCGAGCTGCTTGCTCGTCCGGCGCTGCGCCGGATGATGGGCCACGGCGACGCGACAGCGGGTCGTCCACGTGTCGCGGCGATCGCGGATGAAGCGCTTCGTCGCCGGCCCGACGGCAAGGTGCACTACCAACGCGTCCACGGCGCGTTCGGGGCGGACGGTCGCTGGCACGTGCGCTCGACCGGTGCGCAGGGCAGCCACCAGCTCGCCTCGACGGCGGCCGCGAACGGGCTCGCGATCGTGCCCGACGGCGACGGCATCCCGCTCGGCGACGATGTCCGGGTGCTCCTGCTCGATCGCTGACCTATCCTCGGTCCATGGACCTCGTCGATCCGTTCGGGCGCACGATCAAGGACCTCCGCATCTCGATCACGGACCGGTGCAACTTCCGCTGCACGTACTGCATGCCGGCGGAGGGGATGGTGTGGCTGCCGAGGGATCAGGTGCTCAGCTTCGAGGAGATCGAACGGCTCGCCCGTGTCTTCGTCGAGCGCTACGAGGTCGACGGCATCCGGCTGACCGGCGGTGAACCGACGGTGCGAGCGCACTTGCCCGTGCTCGTCGAGAAGCTCGCTCGGCTGCGGGTCCCCGCCGACTCGCCGTCCTCGTTCGCCGGCCGGGCCCCTGACCTCGCGCTGACGACGAACGGCGCCACGTTCCGCTTGCTCGCCCACGATCTGCGCGACGCCGGGCTCGCCCGGGTCAACATCAGCCTCGACACGCTCCGGCCGGAGCGCTTCTTCGAGATGACGCGGCGCGACGAGTTCCACCGCGTCCTCGACGGCATCGAAGCGGCGAAGGAGGCTGGGTTCTCGCCGGTGAAGATCAACACGGTCATCGAACGCGGCGTGAACGACGACGAGATCCTCGACCTCGCGACGTTCGGGCGGGAATCGGGCGTCGAGGTCCGCTTCATCGAGTTCATGCCGCTCGATGCCGACGGAGGCTGGGGACGCGAGAAGGTCGTGAGCCAGGACGAGATCGTCGGTCGCATCGACGCGGTGCACCCGCTCGAGCAGGTGCCGGCGCGCGGTGCTGCGCCGGCTGATCGCTGGCGCTACCGCGACGGTGGGGGCGTCATCGGCGTGATCCCGACCGTCACGAAGCCGTTCTGCGGCGACTGCGACCGGGTGCGGCTCACCGCCGACGGACAGTTCCGCACGTGCCTGTTCGCGAATCGGGAGTTCGACCTGCGAGCACTCCTGCGCTCCGGTGCCGACGACGATGCGCTCGCCGCCGAGATCGAGCGTGCGGTCGGCACGAAGTGGGCCGGCCACCAGATCAACCAGGTGAACTTCATCCGCCCGAATCGCTCGATGAGCCAGATCGGCGGCTGATCCGCCTCGTCCCAGGCGCCCGGCGGGTCCCGGTCCGGCACCTGACCCGCACCCGGGTCCGGCCCGTACCCGGGATCTGGCCGGCACCCGGGTCCGGCCGCAATTCGTCGCCTGGGGTGAAACGAGTTCCGTCTTGCGGGTAACGGCTGGTGACGCTGGAGCCGCGGGAGTGTGCTGGTGCGACGTCGTCATCGGACGACGAGACGCAGCCACCCCGTTTCTCTGCTCATCGGCGTCACCAGCCCCGGTCTCTGATCGGGCGAGGTCGCTGGCTGTCCGGATGGGAGCGGAGAACCGGTCGGGAGTCGTCGGCGAGCAGAGAATCCAGGGAGCGCGGGACTGGGCCGCGCCCGCCGGGTCCGCAGCCGCCTCGGGTGAAACGAGCTCCCCGGCTGCGCGACACCGCTGGTGACGCTGGAACGGCCGGACCCCGGTCCGACGAATGGACCCAGCGGCCGTGTCCCCATTTCATCGCTGACCGGTGGCCACCCTCGCCATCACGCCTTTGTGGCGTCTGACGTGCGGTTCTGTGCACCCCCGGCGCCACAGAGGCGAATCGGTGACGGTGGGTGATGCCCGTCGGGGGGTGGCGGTCTGTAACCTGATCGTCATGAAACGACTCGCCGTCGTCGGTGCAGCAGTGGCCCTCTCCACGATCGGCGCCACCTTGGCGTGGGCTGCCGGCCAGCCGAGCGAGATCGATGGTGGCGCGACGGCCGGGCAGCAGGCGGTTCGCAACCTGCCGGCAACGACGAGCCTCGGCGGCTGCCCGGTCTTCCCGTCCGACAACCCGTGGAACGCCGACGTCAGCAGCTATCCCCTCCGTGCGAACTCGGCGGCGATCATGAGTCGCTTCAACAACACCAGGCTGTGGGTCGACTTCGTACCGAACTCGCCGTACGGCGTGCCGTTCGTGATCGTGCCGGAGAACCAGCCGCTCGTGCCGGTCACGTACGACCAGTACGGCCACGAGAGCGATCCCGGTCCGATGCCGATCCCGCCGAACGCGCCGGTCGAGTCGAACAGCGACAGTCACGTCATCGTGCTGCAGCAGGGCACGTGCAAGCTGTACGAGCTGTGGTCGGCAGAGCGCAGCGGTGGTGGGTGGACGGCCGGCAGCGGCGCGATCTTCGATCTGCGTTCCAACGCGCTCCGCCCCGCCGGTTGGACGTCCGCCGACAACGCCGGACTGCCGATCCTGCCCGGCCTCGTCCGCTGCGAGGACATGGCGGCCGGCCGCATCACGCACGCGATCCGGATGACGATCACGTCGACGCAGAGCGGCTACATCGCGCCGGCCCGCCACGGCTACGCACCCTCGACCGACCCGAACCTGCCGGCGATGGGGATGCGCTTCCGGCTCAAGGCTGACTACGACATCTCCGGCTTCACGGGGCAGGCGAAGATCATCATGGAGGCGTTCAAGACCTACGGGTTGATCGTCGCCGACAACGGCGAGGACTGGTACTTCAACGGCGAGCGGGCCGACTGCTTCAACGACACCGAGCTCTGGCAGATCCGCGACAAGGTGCCCGCCTCGGCCTTCGAGGTGGTCGACACCGGTGCCGTGACGCCGTGGCCGTGACGACCCGGAACGCCGGTCATCCACGACCACCGATGACAGATCCGTTACGCTCGCGGCAGTGTCCGACTTGACGTTCACCCACCTCGACCCGCTCGGGCGAGCGCGGATGGTCGATGTGACGCCGAAGGAGCCGACGCACCGTCGGGCCGTTGCGCGATGCAAGGTGTTCATGCAGCCGGAGACGACCGCGGCGATCATCAACCGTGAAGTGAAGAAGGGCGATGTGCTCGCCGTGGCCCGCGTCGCGGGCATCCAGGCGGCGAAGCGCACGTCGGACCTGATCCCGCTCTGCCACCCCCTGCTCGTGGGTTCCGTGTACCTGAACTTCGAGATCGGCGACGACTTCGTCGAGATCGAGGCACAGGTCGACACCGTGGACCGCACGGGCGTCGAGATGGAGGCGCTCCATGCGTGCTCGGTCGCGGCGCTCACGATCTACGACATGTGCAAGTCCGCCGACAAGGGCATGGTCGTCGGCGAACTGGCGCTGTGGGAGAAGACCGGTGGTCGGTCCGGGAGTTACCGAAGACCCGATAGCATTGCGGGTCACGTCACAAACGTAGTAGAACCGTAACAACGTTCGGTTCCTGCGGGCCCGTAACGGACGAGAGACAGCGTGAACGAACACACCGTGAACACACCAACTGTGAACTGTCATCTGACCTCGATCACCGAGGTCACAGATGAGGGGAGGACCCAAGGGTGAGCAGGCTCGTCCTGATTGTCGTTGCTGCTGCGTGGGCTGCGGTTCTGCTACCACCGCTGCTGCGCTCCCGGATGGAGAGCAGGCCCGACACCTCGGTCAGCTCCTTCCGCCGGCAGCTGACCAGTCTGCAGCGAAGCACCCCTGGGGCCGGAATTTCGCCGATGCGGTCGATGGCTCGCCCGCTCGTCGGGTCGCCTCGCCCAGGTCAGGTGCAACGCCCGATGCAGCAGGTCCGTCGGAGCTCGGTCGGCACCGTCACCCGGTACGACCTCGCCGCCGACCGCCGTCCCGCACGTGCGCACTACGCCGCGCCGGTTCGCCCGGTGTCGACGGTGAAGCAGCGCCGCCAGAACATCCTCGTGGCACTCGGCCTCGTGACGCTCGGCTCGGGCATGCTCACGCTGACCACGGCCGCGATGTCGGTGCGCTACGTCTTCGCCCTCTCGGTGTGCCTCCTGGTCGGCTACGTGTACCTGCTGGTCCAGACCAAGCGCGCCGACGAGGCCCGGACCCTTCGGGACTACTGGCAGCACGCCGCTTGACCGATCTTCCTGCACGAATTGCAGACGCCGCAGGCCGGCTCGACGGGCTCAACCGAGCTCGCGAGGCCGGCCTCGTCGCGTGTCGGGCGGTGATCCGGGCGTCGTCGAGCGCGATCCGTGCGGTGCACCTCGGTCGGACCGATGTGGTCGCGCTCCGCCTCGACGAGGCGGCCACGGCACTCGCCGCGGCAGTCGAGGCGCTGCAGCCGTACCCCGTGATCTACCACGCAGGGTTCCTCCACGACGCGGCCAAGGAGTACGTCGAAGCCCGCGCCACGGAGGCGCTCGTGGCCGGCGAGCCGGTGCCGTCGGCGGACGAGCTCGGCGTCGAGGTGCCGGCCTGGCTGAACGGCCTCGCCGAGGCGGCCAGCGAGCTCCGCCGCCACTCGCTCGACCGGCTCCGTGCCGGACAGCTCGAGATGGCCGAGGCGCTGCTCGACCGGATGGACGAGGTGTTCGGTGAGCTCGTCACGATCGACTACCCGGACGCGGTCACGGGCGGACTGCGGCGCACGCTCGACTCCTTGCGAGCGGTCACCGAACGCACGCGCAGCGACATCACGATCGCCGTGCTCCAGCATCGGCTTCAGGAATCGCTCGATCGCCAGCTATCATGACGCCGCCCCAACGGGGGTGTAGCTCAGTTGGTAGAGCGCAACAATCGCACTGTTGAGGCCCGGGGTTCGATTCCCCGCACCTCCACCCCGTAGGTCCGCAGCGAGCCGGTCACCCGTCAGGGTGCCGGCTCGTCCGCGTTTGCACCACGAGCGCACCCGACGCTGCCGCCGCGCGCCGGGCACCGCGTTTGCGACGACGGGCACGTGCCGAACGCGTACCATGGGAGCCCTTGACGACACTCGAACACGACGCCATTGCCGGAACGATCGTGCATGGATACGCGGATGTGCCGGGCGGGCTGATGCCGGCCCTTCACGCGCTGCAACGCGAGGTCGGTTACATCGATCCTGGCGTGATCCCGGTGCTCGCCGACATCTTCAACCTGTCGGCCGCAGAGGTGCATGGCGTCATCTCGTTCTACAAGGACTTCCGCACGACGCCGCCAGTAGGTCCGATCGTGCAGATCTGCCGCGCCGAGGCGTGCCAGGCGCGCGGTGCGGCGCCGGTGCTCGCCGAGGCCCGGCGGCTCGTCGGGGCGGGAGCAGCGATCGAGCTGGAGGACGTGTTCTGCCTCGGCAACTGTGCTCGTGGCCCGTCGGTCGCGGTCGATGGCCGTGTCCACGGCGACGTCGACGCATCCGGCGTCGCGGCGATCCTCGAGCAGGCCCGTGTCGCCGGCGACGCTCCCGCCGGCGCGTGGCCGGCGCCGACGCTCCCCGTTGCGTCACGTGACGATTCACGCGAAGCGACCGTCACCGTCTACGTCCCCCGGGACGCGGCCGCCCGATCAGCGGGCGCCGACGCCGTCGCCGCCGCGCTCGACCTCCGGACGGACGTGCACGTCGTGCGCAACGGATCCCGTGGCATGCTCTGGCTCGAGCCGATGGTCGAGGTCGAGACCGCCGGGGGTCGCGTCGCGTACGGCCCGGTGCGCCCGGAGGACGTCGCCGGGCTCCTCGATGGCGGTGCGCTCGCCGGCGCCGACCACCCGCTCAGACTCGGGCTCACCGACGACCTCGACTGGCTGCGCCGTCAGCAGCGGATCACGTTCCAGCGGGTGGGCGTGGTCGACCCACGCTCCGCTGACGACTACGAGCGCCATGGTGGGCTCGCCGGGCTGCGGCGAGCGCTGGCCATGGATCCCATCGACGTGATCGCCGAGGTCACCGCGTCCGGCCTTCGCGGCCGCGGCGGCGCGGCGTTCCCGGCCGGCATCAAGTGGCGCACCGTCGCCGAGGCTCCGGGTGCGACCCGCTACGTGACCTGCAACGCGGACGAGGGCGACAGCGGCACCTTCGCCGACCGGATGCTGATCGAGGGCGATCCGTTCACGTTGATCGAGGGCATCGTCATCGCCGGCTACTCGGTCGGCGCCCACGAGGGGTACGTCTACGTTCGGTCCGAGTACCCGGACGCGATCGAGGCGCTCGAGGCCGCGGTCTCCGTCGCGAACGAACGGGGATGGCTCGGCGAGGAGGTGCTGGGCAGCGGGTTCGCGTTCCGGCTGCACATCCGTGTGGGCGCCGGGTCGTACATCTGCGGCGAGGAGACGGCGATGCTCGAGAGCCTCGAGGGACGCCGGGGCGTCGTCCGGGCGAAGCCGCCGCTGCCCGCGCACGAAGGGCTGTTCGGTTGCCCGACGATCGTCAACAACGTGCTGACGTTGGCCACGGTGCCGGCGATCCTCGCCGGTGGCGCCGAGGCGTACGCCGCGCTCGGCACCGCCCGGAGCCGGGGCACCCAGGTCTTCCAGCTCGCCGGGAACGTCGCCCGCGGAGGCATCGTCGAGACCCCGTTCGGCATCACGCTCGGCGAGCTCCTCCACGAGTTCGCCGGGGGCACCATGACCGGCCGTCCGATCCGGGCCGTGCAGGTCGGCGGTCCGCTCGGCGCCTACCTGCCGGACGAGCAGTTCGACCTGCCGATGGACTACGAGGTCTTCGCCGCCGCCGGAGCACTGCTCGGCCACGGCGGGGTCGTCGTGTTCGACGACACCGTCGACATGGCCGACCAGGCTCGGTTCGCGATGGAGTTCTGCGCCATCGAGTCCTGCGGCAAGTGCACGCCGTGTCGCATCGGCTCGACCCGTGGCGTCGAGGTGATCGACCGGATCGTCGCCGACGAGGACCGCGACGCGAACCTCGCCGTTCTCACGGACCTCTGCGAGGTCATGGCCGACGGGTCATTGTGCGCGATGGGTGGGCTCACGCCCCTGCCGGTCCGCAGCGCGCTCACCCACTTCGCCGACGACTTCCACCGCACGCAAGGAGGCCAGCGATGAGCCTGACCGAGGAACACGACCTGGGCACGCCCGCACCCGATCGCCGGCAGCGCGAACCCGCCCCCGCTTCGGTCGAGCTGCAGATCGACGGCCGCCCGATCGCCGTCGCCGAGGGCACTTCCGTGATGCGCGCCGCCGCGCTCGCCCGTATCGACATCCCGAAGCTGTGCGCGACCGACAGCCTCGATCCGTTCGGCTCGTGCCGTCTCTGCCTCGTCGAGATCGAGGGCCGCGCCGGCGCGCCGGCATCGTGCACGACGCCGGTCGCGAACGGCATGATCGTCACGACCCAATCGCCGCGGCTCGAGCGGCTCCGCCGCGGCGTGATGGAGCTGTACATCTCCGATCACCCACTCGATTGCCTCACGTGCGCGGCGAACGGCGATTGCGAGCTGCAGGACATGGCCGGCGCGGTCGGCCTGCGCGAGGTCCGGTACGGCTTCGACGGCGAGAACCACCTCGACGCACCGTCGGACACGTCGAACCCGTACTTCACGTTCGACGCGTCGAAGTGCATCGTCTGCTCGCGCTGCGTGCGCGCCTGCGACGAGGTGCAGGGCACGTTCGCACTGACGATCCAGGGCAGGGGCTTCGGCTCGACGGTCGCTGCCGGCGCCGGCGGATCGTTCATGGACTCGAACTGCGTGTCGTGCGGGGCGTGCGTGCAGGCCTGCCCGACGGCGACCCTGACGGAGAACACGGTCATCGAGCTGGGCCAGCCCCGCCGGTCCGTCCTGACGACGTGCGCGTACTGCGGCGTCGGTTGCACGTTCAAGGCCGAGCTGCAGGGTGAGCAGGTCGTGCGGATGGTGCCCTACAAGGACGGCGGGGCGAACGAGGGTCATTCGTGTGTCAAGGGTCGCTTCGCGTGGGGATACGCGACGCACCGCGACCGTCAGCTCGAACCGATGGTGCGCGACGCGATCGACGACGAGTGGCGGGTCGTCTCGTGGGACGAGGCGATCGCCCACACCGCGGCGCGGCTGCGCGACGTGCAGGCCCGCCACGGGCAGGGGGCGATCGGCGGGATCACCTCGTCGCGGTGCACGAACGAGGAGGTGTTCGTCCTCCAGAAGCTCGTCCGCACGGCGTTCGGGAACAACAACGTCGACACCTGCGCGCGGGTGTGTCACTCACCGACCGGCTTCGGCCTGAAGACCACGTTCGGCACGTCCGCCGGGACGCAGGACTTCCGCTCGGTCGAGCATGCCGACGTCATCCTGCTCATCGGCGCGAACCCGACCGATGCGCACCCGGTGTTCGCGTCGCGCATGAAGCAGCGCCTCCGCGAGGGCGTCCCGCTCATCGTCGTCGACCCGCGCCGGATCGACCTCGTCCGCTCGCCCCACGTGGAAGCGGAGCACTTCCTGCAGCTGCGCCCGGGAACGAACGTGGCGATCGTCAACGCGCTCGCGCACGTCATCGTCACCGAGGACCTCGTCGACCACCGCTTCGTCGCCGAGCGCTGCGATGCCGAGGAGTTCGCCAGCTGGGCGGCGTTCATCGCGCAGCCGGAGAACAGCCCGGAGGCGATGGAGGCCCACACCGGGGTGCCGGCATCAGAGGTGCGCGCTGCGGCCCGCCTGTACGCGACCGGTGGGAACGCGGCGATCTACTACGGCCTCGGCGTGACCGAGCACAGCCAGGGCTCGACGATGGTGATCGGCCTCGCCAACCTCGCCATGGCGACCGGCAACATCGGCCGCGACGGGGTCGGCGTCAACCCGTTGCGCGGGCAGAACAACGTGCAGGGCTCGTGCGACATGGGATCGTTCCCGCACGAGCTCTCCGGGTACCGCCACGTGTCCGACGACGCGACTCGCTCGACGTTCGAGGCGATGTGGGGTCACACGATCCAGTCGGAACCCGGCCTGCGGATCCCGAACATGCTCGATGCCGCGATCGACGGTCACTTCAAGGGGATCTACATCCAAGGTGAGGACATCGCGCAGTCCGATCCGAACACAGCGCACGTGATGGCCGCGCTCCGCTCGATGGAGCTCGTGGTCGTGCAGGACCTGTTCCTGAACGAGACGTCGAAGTTCGCCCACGTGTTCCTCCCGGGCACGTCCTTCCTCGAGAAGGACGGCACGTTCGTCAACGCCGAGCGCCGCGTCAACCGCGTCCGACCGGTGATGACGCCGCGCAACGGCAAGCAGGAGTGGGAGACCGTCTGCGAGCTCGCGGACGCGCTCGGCGCACCGATGCACTACGCCGACGCATCGCAGATCATGGACGAGATCGCCGCGCTGACGCCGACCTTCTCCGGCATCTCCTTCACACATCTCGACGAGGTCGGCAGCGTCCAGTGGCCGTGCAACGCCGAGCACCCGCTGGGCACGCCGATCATGCACGAGGACCGCTTCGTGCGCGGGCTGGGTCGATTCGTCGAAACGCCGTACGTCGCCACCGAGGAGCGCTCCAGCCGGCGCTATCCGTTGCTGCTCACGACCGGGCGGATCCTCAGCCAGTACAACGTCGGCGCGCAGACCCGTCGCACGGAGAACATCCTCTGGCACCCCGAAGACGTGCTCGAGATCCATCCCCACGACGCCGAGGAGCGCGGCGTGAAGGACGGCGACGAGGTCACGCTCTCGAGCAGGGTCGGCGCGACGACGATGCACGCCAAGCTGTCGGACCGGATGCCCCCGGGCGTCGTGTACACGACCTTCCACCACCCACTGAGCGGGGCCAACGTGGTGACGACCGAGTGGTCCGATTGGGCGACGAACTGCCCGGAGTACAAGGTCACGGCGGTGCAGGTGACCCCTGGTCGCAGCGCTGCATCGGTCGCGGTCGAGCACCCCGAGAACCGGCTCGACGCGCTCGTGCGGATGGCGAACCAGATCGCCCGGCAGTACGCGCACGAGCCCGAAGAGGAGGCGATCACCGCGGTCGCCGCGCACCTCACGACCTTCTGGGAGCACGAGATGCGGGTCGACCTGGCGCGGGCGGTGGAAACGGGCTCGGCAGCGGTCGACTCCTCGGTCGCTGCCGCCATCGCCCGCCTCTCCGTCGTGGCCTGAACCGGGCCCAAACCCCAGCGTCTCTGCTCACCTCCGGACACCCGGCGTACCGGCGGTGATCAGAGAACGGGAACGAGGCGACGAGCCGCCGATCGGGAGCGGTCGAGGCGAAGCGGAGGCCGGTCCCGATCCATCAGAGCGGCAGCGAGCCGGTGGCGGACCAGGTCGAGCCGGTGTCGCTGTAGGCGGCGATGGTGTTCTGCGCGATCCGCATCTGATGGATCTCGTCGGCGCCGTCGGCGAAGCGCGCCCAGCGGGCGTGCTGCATCATGCTCGCGAGCGGCGTGTCGGTCGAGTACCCGAGCGCGCCGTGCACCTGGATGGCGCGGTCGATGATCCGATTGAGGCTGTTGGCGACGAAGTGCTTCGCCATCGACACCTCGGTGCGGAAGTCCTCGCCGCGGTCGATCTTGTACGCCGCGTGCAGCACCATCAGCTTGCACTGGTAGAGCTCCATCGCCGAGTCGGCGATCATCCACTGGATGCCCTGCTTCTCGGCGAGGATGCTGCCGTGGCTGTACCGGTTCAGTGACCGGTCGACCATCATGTCGAGCGCGGTCTCGGCCTGGGCGATCCAGCGCATGCAGTGCGCGAGCCGCGCCGGCCCGAGGCGGTACTGGCCGAGCCGGTGGCCGTTGCCGCGGCCACCGAGGATCTGCGAGTCGTGCACGCGCAGGTCCTCGATGACGATCTCGCTGTGCCCGCCGGGACCGTGCATGGTCGCGACCTCGCGCACGTTGTTCCAGCCCTCCGACGGCAGGTCGACGATGAACGCGGTGTTCGCACCGCGCGCCCCTTCCGGCACGTCGAGCTCGGTGCGGGCGATCAGGATCGCGAACTTCGCCCGGTTGGCGCCGGAGATGAACCACTTGTGCCCGTTGATCACCCACTCGTCGCCGTCCTTGAGCGCGTGCGTCTTGATCAGCGTCGGGTCGGAGCCGGCGACCTCGGGCTCGGTCATCGCGAAGCACGATGAGGTCGTACCGTCGCAGAGCGGCTTCAAGTAGGTCTGCTTCTGCTCGTCCGTCGCCCAGTGCAGCAGCGTGTGCATGTTGCCCTCGTCGGGAGCCTGGCAGTTCAGCACCCACGGGCCGACGCGGGTCTTGGCCGCCTCCGCCTGCACCATCGCGAGCGCCACGTGGCCGAGGCCCATGCCGCCCCACTCCTCCGGCATGTGCGGGAGCCAGAGCCCGGCCTTGATCGCCTCCTTGCGCAGCCGGATCAACTCGCCGATGTACTGCCGGCGCGCATCTCCCTCCATCTCCTCCCGATGCCCGAACGGCTCGATCGCCGGCTTGATCGTGTCCTCCACGAACGCGCGCACGCGGTCCCGGATCTCCTCGTGCTCTGGGGCGAGGGTGAAATCGATGGCCATCTGCATTCCCCTTGATCTAAAGCGTTCGCATGAAATGATAGCTTGATCGCTGGATGGCGCCGAATCCGGACTCGACCAAGCAGCAGCTGATCTCCGCCGCCGAGGTGCTGTTCGCCGAGCGCGGCATCGAAGCCGTGTCGTTGCGCGAGATCAACGCTGCGGCCGGCCAGCGCAACGCGACGGCACTGCAGTACCACTTCGAGGACCGCTACGGGCTGCTGATGGCGGTCCTGCGGAAGCACGCGGTGGACGTCGAAGCGCGCCGCCACGCGCTGCTCGACGAGTACGAGCGCGCCGGCCACCGCGACCTCCGTGTGGTCACGGGCACGCTCGTGCGCCCGTTGGCGGCGAAGCTCGCCGACCCGGACGGCGGACGGGAGTATCTGCGGATCAACGCTGAGGTCCTGAACCGGCCCGGGTTGCTCGTCGACGATCGGTTCCGGACGAGCCCGCGCAACAGCATCAACCGCTGGCGCCAGCTCGTCGGCCCGCTGCTGGCCGATGTCGCCGTGCGACGGCTGCACCACCGGTTCACCGCGATCCGGGTCAGCGCGACCGAGCTCGCCCGGCGCGCGAGCGACGCGCCGCGTCGTGGCGACGAGCTGTTCACGAGTCACCTGATCGACCTGGTGACGGCGTTGCTCGCTGCGCCGATGTCGGACGAGACGGTGGGCTTGCTCGGCCGCCGCCAGCAGCACCGTCCGACCGCGGTGAGCTGAACACGCCAACGGGGAGTGCCGCGTGGCACGCTGCCCGCATGACCGAATGGCGCCATCGCATCGAGCACGTGAACGGGATCCGCCTCCACTGCGTGGAAGCCGGGGAGGGGCCGCTCGTCCTGCTCGTCCACGGATTTCCCGAGTCGTGGTACTCCTATCGCCACCAGCTCACGGCCCTGGCGGAGGCCGGCTTCCGTGCCGTCGCGATCGACGTCCGGGGCTACGGGCGGTCGTCGGCGCCCGTGGCGATCGAGGCCTACCGCATGATCAACATGGTCGGCGACAACCTCGCGCTCGTCCACGCGCTGGGCGAGTCCCAGGCCGTCATCATCGGCCACGACTGGGGCGCGCCGATCGCGTGGAACTCGGCGCTGCTGCGCCCGGACGTGTTCCGCGCCGTCGCCGGGTTGTCCGTCCCGTACTCGCCGGCCGGCCATGTGCCGCCTTCACAGGTGTTCCGGGCGATGGCGGGGGCCGAGGAGTTCTACATCGAGTACTTCCAGGAGCCGGGCCGCGCCGAGGCCGAGCTGGAGACCGACGTGCGCCGCTGGCTGCTCGGCTTCTACTTCAGCGCATCGGGCGACGCGCCTCCGCAGGATCCTGCCAAGGGAACGATCGCCACGAAGCCGTTCGAGGCGCGCTTGAGCGATCGTTTCGCCTACCCGGAAACGATGCCGGCCTGGCTGTCGGACGCCGACCTCGACGTCTACGCAGGGGAGTTCGAGCGCACCGGCTTCAGCGGTGGTCTGAACCGGTACCGGAACGTCGATCGCGACTGGGAGGACCTGCGCGTGTTTCGCGACCGCCCGATCGAGGTGCCGGCGTTGTTCATCGGCGGCGACCGCGACGGGCCGACGCTGTGGGGCATGCCGTCGATCGAGCGCTTCCCGACGACGCTGCCTCGCCTGCACCGGTCGATCATCCTGCCCGGCTGCGGACACTGGACGCAGCAGGAACGCCCCGCCGAGGTCAACGAGGCGCTGACCGAGTTCCTGCAGTCGCTCGGCTGACGGCCGGCTGCAGCAGCTGACGGTCCGCTGCCGGCAGCCGAGCGGTCGGCTGCCCGATCAACGGGTCGCGATCACGCCGGCGCGTGCGCCGGCCACGTAGCCGTCGGTCGCGGTCCAGGTCTCGGTGCCGTTGACGATCACCGAGTCGACGCCGACCGACCGACGGATCCAGCGGCTGCCGCCGCCGGGGAAGTCGTCCGAGGCGATTTCGGGGCCGCGGTCGATCGTGGCCGGATCGAACACGACGACATCGGCGGCGTAGCCCTCGCGCAGCAGGCCGCGATCGGCGAGGCCCCAGATGGCGCACGTGTCGGAGGTGATCTTCTTGACGGCGCCCTCGAGCGTGAGCGCACCGGTGCCGCGCACGAACTGCGAGAAGAGGTGCCCCGTGTCGCCGTACGTCGCGAACGAACCGACGTGCGCCCCGGCATCGCTCGCGCCGATGTGGACGTTCGGGTGGGCGAGCAGCGCGCCGACCGGACCGGGAGCGACGTGGCCGATGTTCGAGCGGATGAACCACGTGCCGAGGTCTTCCTCGAGCGCGAGGTCGATCAGCGTCTCGGCCGGGGACGTCCCGCGCTCGGCAGCGGCGTCGCCGACGGTGCGCCCGACCAGGTGCCGGTTGCGATCAAGCGCGACGTCACGGATCACGAAGCTCACCGCGTTCAGCGTCGAACCGGGCATCTGCGACAACGCGTCGAGCCCGCCGATGAGCGTGGCGCGAGTCGTGGGATCGGCGAGGGCAGCCAGCTTCTCGGCCTTCGTCGGCAACGACAGCACCGGCCACCAACCCGGGATGACGAGGAACATGATGCTGCGCTGGTCGAGCGTCCAGCTGATGTCGATCGGGCGCGTCTGCACCTGCGGCCACACACGCGCACCCGACGCCCACTCCCGTTCCACGGCAGCCATCACCTGCTCGGTCGCCTGCGGCATCGACGCGTTGTGGAACAGCGGCGACAACGTCGTCGGGATGCCGAAGCGGCGCGAGAGATCGCCGAGCATCTCGACGCGCGACACCGTGAGGTCGGCGTCGAAGAACTCGTGCACGATCTGCAGCATCCGGCCGCGCTCGCCGAGCACCGCGCACAGTGCCTCGACCTCCGTGTGCTCGCCCCATCGGCACGGCACGGGAAGCATGTCGTCCTCGATGTCGACGTAGCTCGTCGACATGCCGACGGCGCCGGCGTCGAGACACGCACGGAGGAGATCGCACATCGCCGACAGCTCGTCGGCGGTCGCCGGCCGGCGGAGGTCGTCACCGAGCACGTAGAGACGGAGCGCGGAGTGGCCGACCAACGGCGCGACGTTGAGTGCGAGATCACGAGCGATCTCGTCGACCATCGCATCGAACGTCTCGCCCCAGCGCCAGTCGACGCCGCGGGCGAACGCTGCCTCCGGCATCTCCTCGATCAGGCGGAACATGCGTGAGAACCGTTCGCGTTGCGGCGTGCGCACGGGCGCCATGCTCAGCGAGCAGTTGCCCGTGACGACGGTCGTGACGCCGTGCTCGATCGCCGGGAACGCGTACGGGTCGAAGCAGAGCTGCGCGTCGACGTGCGTGTGCGGGTCGACGAAGCCGGGTGCGACGACGCGACCGGCGGCGTCGATGATGCGGCCGGCCTCGTTCAGCGTTCGTCCCACGCTCACGATCCGCCCGCCGGAGACACCGACGTCACCCCTGAAGCCGGGGAGACCGCTCCCGTCGACGATCGTGCCGTTGCGGATGATCAGGTCCAACATGTCGTCTCCTGGATGAGTTCGGTCGATGGGTCGAGCAGGATGGTCCACGGGCGGCCGACGAGGTCGTCGAGGCTCGCCACGCCGACGGCGTCGAGCGCGGCGGCGATCGCGTCGTACGAGTAGCTCGCACTCCGCTGCGCGCCGTTCGCGTAGCACAAGTCCAGGGTCACCTCGGCCTGGCCGTCGTGCCCTGCCGCGAGCGCGGCACCGACGATCATCGGATCAGCGCTGCTTGCCGCTCTCGGCCGCTCGGGCCGCTTGCTGCGCTCGCTCATGGCAGCGGTGGCTCGACGTAGACGATGTCGGTGCCGAGCAGCTGGCCGGGTGCGCCGACCGGCGCACGGCGGAGCGCGAGGTGGAGGTTCCACGAGAGCAGCCGCCGGGTCGCCTCGTCGTCGCCCGGGAAGAGGCGCCGCGCGACGGTCTCGATCGTGTCGCCGTGCATCGGGAAGACGTATCGCCGCCGATGGACGTCGACCGGCTCGCTCACGGCGTTCACGGTAACGAGGCCTTCGTGACGACCTGTTACCGGAGCGCCGCTCGATCTGCCGTTGGCGAGCGCCGCCGGAATGCTGTCATCCCGGCGTGGAGCAGGCCCACGGCCGATGCGGCCCAGGCCACGAGCGCGAAGAACAGCATCACCTTCGGCAGCCAGCCGAGGGAGTCGAGCGCAACTGCGGTCCGCATCCGGAACGTGGCGGCGCCGTACATGCCGATCGGGAAGACCAGTGCCCAGTAGGACGGGTGGTAGCGGAGCGGCACGCGTCGAAGCACGTGTCGCCACGTACCGATCGCGATCATGACCGGCAGCCAGAACGTCGACGTGGCCCACGCGAGCACCACGACGCCCTCGACGAACGGAGCTACTCGCTCCAGACGCGCCGACGCCTCCCGGGCGAGCAGCAGGTTCGAGCCGGCGAGCACGGTGATCGCGACCGCGCCGGCCGCGATCCATGCCGGTGGATCTGCCTCCGTCGGCTCGAGCGGGTGGAACGTCCAGCGCAGGAAGACCATCGTCATCACGACGACGTAGAGGATGAGGCCGAGCACGAACGCGCACAGGGAGGTGAAGGCGATGCCGTCCCCGCTGCCGTGGCGAACGAGGAGCGCGCCGAGCACGGCGATCGACTCCAGCGAGACCGTCAGCAGGAACCAGGTCCCGTTGATGCCGGCCTGGAGGCCGGGCTTCGGGTCGATGAGGATCACCGCGAAGAGGGTCGCGTAGGCGAACAGCACCCAGAGCACGAGCCCCACGAACCACAGCACTCGGGCGACGTCCCACCACTCGTGGATCACTGCGCACCCGGCACCGACGACGTTCGTGGCCGCGATGGTCGTCAGGAACGCGAACCCCTTCGCGTGGCTCGTCGCGTCGGTGACGAGTGCCCGCCGGTGGAGCGCAGCGCGTGCCGTGAGCATCGCCGCGAGCACGACGTGCGCGACCACGGCGATCCAGAACAGTGGTGCCGACAGCCAGCCGAGGTCCTGCTGGTCGGCGCCGATCGCGATGATCCCGGTCGCCATCACGAGCGCGAAGTAGCCCGGGAACAGGGTTGCGAGCGCCGAGGAGCGGGTCGTGCTCACGTGGATCGTCCGCGCTCAGGGGCGCAGGTAGCGCAAGAAGGCGGCGGCGGCACATGCAAGGACGACCGAGACGGCGGCAGTGGACCAGGCGAGCGACTCGTCGTCGGTCACGAACGCTTCGACGACGACGGTCAGCAGGAAGACCTGGAACGCGACGAGGACGATGACGTAGATCGCGACGGCGGACGACGTTCGCCGAGCGCGCTCGGACACCTTCACGGTTCTCTCCCGAGCGCCCACACCTGCCCGTCGCGGACCTCGACCTCGATGCGTCCGAGTGGGCGCGTCGGGGGCCCGGAGAGGACCGCGCCGGTGCGGGCGTCGAAGTTGCCCTCGTGGCAGGGGCAGTGCCAACGGTCCTCCTGTTCCTCGAAGTACACGACGCAGCCGAGGTGCGTGCACTTCTGGCTGAACGCCACGAGCCCCTCGTCGGCGAGGCGGAGGAGCACGGCCGGATCGTCGTCGGTGGGGTAGCGGAACAGGAACGTGCCGCCCGGCTCGATCTCGTCGAGCGCGACGATCTGGCGTGCCTCACCGGTGTTGATCGACCGCAGCTGCGTCCACGCTGCGATCCCGACGTTGCCGGCAGCCATCGCGCCCGCGCCGAGCACGAGGTAGCGCGTGAACTCGCGGCGCGTCACCTCTTCCTCGGCGGCGGCCTCGTAGGGGAAGTCGCGCTTCCACAGCGGCGCCGGCACCTGGTCGCGCAGCGGGGGGGTCTGCGGGTCGATGCTCATCGCGCCGTCCCCATTCCCGTCCCCATCCCCATCCCCATCCCCATTCCCGATCCCATGTCGTGCTCGATGCCGAACGGGTCGTCGAGCCAGCTGTGTGCGGGGATGCCGCCGACCACGATCGGCCCCTCGTCGAGCTCGTCGACCACCGAGTACACCTTCGTGCGCACCTCCTGGCGTCCGAAGAGGAAGTCGCGCAGGAGCGAGCCACGACGATTCGTCGAGAACTCCTCGATCGTCCCGTACCAGAGCGCTTCGCTCGGGCAGACCGACGCGCACATCGGCTTCAACCCCTCGGACGTGCGGTCGGTGCACATGTCGCACTTCATCATCTGATCGATGTCGGCCATGTACTTCGGCACCCCGAACGGGCAGGCGAGCACGCAGTTCGAGCAGCCGATGCAGCGCGGCTTGAGCGCCGACTGCACGACACCCGACTCGGTCTGCTTGATCGCATCAGCCGGGCAGACCTGCGCGCACGTCGGGTCCTCGCAGTGCATGCAGACCATCGGCGCGGTCTGCGTCGTCGCGGCGCGGTCGATCCGCTCGAGGTGGATGAGCGACTGCCCGCGGTGCGTACCGCACTCCTGGCACGCCTGCACGCACGCCTCGCAGCCGATGCAGCGACTCTGGTCGATCACGAAGATCGGCACGTCGTCGACGCCGTACCTCACGGGCTGCCCTCCTGCAGGTCGAAGTCCCGCCGATCGGTGGTCTCGGCACGCCCGCCTGCCCTCACGACCTTCACGGCGGCCACCTTGAACTCGGGCATCTTGGAGAGCGGGTCGACCGCTCGATTGGTGAGCTGGTTCGCTGCCTGCGACCCGGGCCAGTGGTAGGGGATGAAGACCGTGTCGGGTCGGATCGTCGCGACGACGTGAGCCGGCAGCGTGATCGACCCGCGGCGGGAGCTCACCGTGACGAGGTCACCCTCCGTCACGCCGACCTGCTCGGCGAGCTGCGGGTGCAGCTCGCACAGTGGGGCCGGGTACTGCGCGACGAGCCCGGCGATGCGGCGGGTCTGCGTGCCGGACAGGTAGTGGCTGACGACCCGGCCGGTGGTCAGCCACGTCGGGTACTCCTCGTCGACCACCTCGGCCGACTCCCTGAACGGCACTCCGTGGAAGCGGGCCTTGCCGTCCGGGTGGTAGAAGCGTCCGCCCTCGAACAAGCGAGGCGTGCCCGGATGACCGATCTCCGGGATCGGCCAGAAGACGCCGTGCTCGTCGCGGATGCGCGCCCATGTCGCCCCCCGGTAGTCGGCCGTGCCGCCGGCGGACGCAAGCCGCAGCTCCTCGAAGATCTCGCGGGTGCTGGTGTAGGGGAAGTACCGGCCCTGGCCGAGGCGCTCGGCGATGTCGAGCAGGATCTGCCAGTCGAGCCGGGCCTCACCGGGCGGTGAGACGGCAGCGTTGATCTTGATGATCCGGCCCTCACCGGTCGTCGCGGTGCCCTCGTCCTCCTCGTGCAACGAGCCGGGGAGCACGACATCGGCATGGTGTGCCGACTCGGAGAGGAAGAAGTCGATGACGGAGTAGAACTCGAGCTTGTCGAGCGCCTCCGCCGTGAAGTTCGCGTCCGGCGCCGAGACGACGGGGTTGAAGCAGATCGACAGCAACCCCTTGATCTCGCCGGCGTGGATCGCCTCGATGATCTCCTCGGCGGGGATCCCCTTGCCCGGGATCTCGGACTCGTCGCAGCCCCAGACGGACGCGACGTGCGCACGGTGCTCTGGGTTCGTGATGTCGCGGTTCCCGGGCAGCTGGTCGCACTTGTGTCCGTGCTCGCGCCCGCCTTGACCGTTGCCCTGCCCGGTGATCGTCGACACGCCGGAACCGGGCTTGCCGAACTTGCCCGTCGCCAACCCGAGGTTGATCGCGGCGAGCACGTTGTCGACGCCCTTCGTGTGCTGCTCGATGCCGCGGGCGTGCAACAGCATCCCGGTTGCCGCCGTGCCCCACCACTCCGCCGCCTGCTCGATCCTCGCCGCCGGCACACCCGTGATGGCGGCGGCCCACCCCGGGGTCATGTCGGCGACAGCAGCTGCAGCCTCGTCGAAGCCGACGGTGTGGGCGGCGATGAAGTCGTGGTCCAGCCAGTCGTTGCGGATGAGCTCGTGCAGCACCGCACCGAACAACGCGGAGTCGGTCCCCGGCCGGACCCCGAGGAAGAGGTCAGCCGTGCGGGCGAGTGGCACGACCCGCGGATCTTGCACGATCAGCTTCGCCCCCCGGTCGCGAGCGCGCCACACGTAGCTGGTCGTGATCGGGAACGTCTCGGCGACGTTGGAGCCGGCGATCCAAACGACGTCGGCGAGCGGGATGTCGCTCCACGGGTTCGGCGAGCGGTCGATGCCCCACGCCTTCTTGGCGCCGGTCCCGGCCGACACCATGCAGAAGCGACCGTTGTAGTCGAGGTTCGCGGTCTGCAGCGCGAGGCGGGCGAACTTGCCGATGAGGTAGCTCTTCTCGTTCGTCAGCGAGACGCCCGAGAGCATCGCGAACGCGTCCCGCCCGTACGTCTCCTGGATCCGTCGGATCTCGCTGACGACCCGGTCCAGCGCCTGCTCCCACGAGATCTGCCGGAACCCGGTCGGTGACGACGGATCGCGCTCGAGCGGGTGGAGCAGGCGGTCCGGGTGGCTGCCCTGCAGGTACCGCTTGACCCCCTTCGGGCAGAGCTTGCCCTCGTTGAACGGGAACTCGTACCACGGCTCGAACCCGACGACGGCGTTGTCCTTCACCTTCAGCTTGATGCCGCACTGCTGCCCGCAGAAGCAGCAGTGCGTGTCGACGACGCTGTCGTACTCGAGTCCGGAGTCCCAGCCGCCAGGAGGCGCCTCGTTGAGATGCGGCCCGTAGCGGGCGACGAGCTCCGCTTCGCTGATCGGGAGACGTGCCATCAGCCGAAACCACCCACGCGAGCCGACTGGGCGAGCGTGACCTGGGCCCGCCGGCAGCGTGGGCACGTCTCCTGGTAGTTGCCGTCCCCGAGCCCGTAGTCGAAGCCGAGCTCGGGCAGGATCGACTTCAGGTCCTCGATCTGCTGCGCGCTCGCGAACGGTTCGTCACAGCGCGGGCACACCGCGGCCGGACCATCGGCGTTCGCGCGCTTGTAGTAGGCGACCCCGAGGTTGGCCGGGCGCTGGAAGATGTGGAACAGCTTGCCGAACGGGATGTACATCAACCCGAGGATCACCGTGAGCGCGTGCAGCGTGTTGAGCGCGGCATAGAACCGACCGTCCAACCAGATGCTCGAGACGGTCAGGAAGAGCCCCGTGACCGACACCGCGAACAGCCCGGCGAGCGCCAGGAAGTCGCCGCTGCGCTCCACCGCGAGGGCGCCAGGGTCGCGCAGGCGGCGACGCAGGAAGATGAACACGCCGGCCAGGACGAGCACGGCTGCGATGTCGAGCGCATGGAAGATCAGCCAACCGAGGATGCTCTCGGCATCGAAGTTCATGACGCCGACGCGCGAGATGTGGACCCGATACCTGTCGGCTTGCTGGCCGACGCTCTCGAAGTGGAGCAGTCCCAACGTCAGCGGGAACGTGACGAGTGCGGCGAGGATGCACCCCCAGAAGACGAGTTGGTGGGCGAGCCAACGCGCTCTCGAGCGGCGGCGGATGAAGCCCTGCGTCAGGAGCTGGGTGCCCACGAGCGACGGCAACGCCAACAGGTTCCGCCCCTTGCGCGACCGGAACGCATCCCATCCACGACGGTTCAACATCGCCGTCGGCGGTCGTCGGACCCACACGGCGTAGCGGTAGATCACGCCGAACACCGCGAAGACGAGCCCGAAGAGATAGCCGACCAGCGCGGCGTCGAACCACACCAGGCCGTCGCTACCGATGAAGGCGATGGCGAGCGTCACCGCGACGCCCACGAGGCCCCAGATCGCCCCTCGGCGATCGAGCTGCTCCCGCGTTGCGGCGGTGGGCTCCATGAGCCGCACCATAGTGCTCGCCGCAGCAGGCAGATCCGGCGTCAGCGCGTCGCGGTTGCCAGGCGCTCTTCGAGCTGGACGACGGCCGGGAACAGCAGGTTGTTCTCTTTGTGCACGTGGAGGTGGGTGTCGGCCTCGAGCTCCGCCAGCCCGGCGTAGCAGGCCTGGTAGGACGCGCAACCGTCTGTCGGTGGCTCGTAGCCGCCCGTCAGCTCGCGGAGCTCAGCGAGGAGCTCGCCGACGCGGTCGTGCTCGGAGAGCATCACGGAGATCGGGTTCTTCAGCGTCCCGCCGGGGAGGGCCGGCGGGGTGTCGCTCGAGGCGAGCTGTCGCGACAGCGGGAAGAGCACGCGCTCCTCCTTCATCAGGTGCGGCTCGAGGTCGGCACGGATCTCCCGGAAGGCGCGCTGGACCTGCAACAGCTCGGGATGCCGGTCGCCGTGGACGGCGACGATCTTGTCGACGAGCGCCGCGAGCCGCGGCAGCTCGGTCCAGAGGTACTGGTGGTGCGTCGACTCGAGGTGCTCGGTCAGCTGGACGACACCCATCAACGCCCAGGCCGGTGGCTCGTCATCCGTGGCCTCGTCGGCGAGCTCACCGGCGACCGTCGATGCGTCGAGGCCGATCTCCTCGCACGCCGTCGCCAACGTGCGGGCGCCGCCACAGCAGTAGTCGAGCCCGCGCTGCTCCAGCTGCCTGGCCAGCGTCGGGTGGGCCGTGATCAGGTCGCCGAGCGTCATCGACTCGTGGATGTCCGTCATCCTGTTCATCTCCTCATGTGAGTTGCACACAAAGACCCGTCAGGACGACGAGTCCGAGACCGAGCGCCATCTGGCGCAGACCGAGCACCTTCGCCGCCACCGGCGGCCGGCGCACCCAGAACGTCTGGAGCAGCGCCAGCACCACCAGCCCGGCGACGCCGGCGGCCAAGCGCTCGTCGAGCAGCACGCCGACCGCGGCGATCGCGACCCCGGCGACTTGCGCGGCGTCGCTCGTGGTGACGGGGCCGGAGCCTCGCCGCAGCCGTGAGATCTGGACGCGCACGAACGGGATCGAGCTGATGGCACGGCCGGCGACCACCAGCCAGAGGCCGTACGCGAGTGCCGGCTCCACCCCGCCGGCGAGAGCGACAGCCGTTGCCGACGCGCCGATCCCGACGGCACCGCACAGCTCGGGCAGCAGCCGCCGGCTCCGGCTGCGCATGTCGAACCAGAGCTCGACGCCGATGAGCGGCAGCGCGACGAGCGCTGGAACGAGCCACCCCCAGCCGGCGAGGGCACTCGCCACGGCGGTCAGCGCGACGAGCACGGCGAGCTCGCCGCCGGCGATGAGCGCGGCGACACGGGTCCGCGGGAGCCGGCGATCCCGCCACCAGTCGACGAGCACGGTCTTGATCGGCGTCCGGACGAGGAACGCCACCATCGTCGCGACGGCGAGCGCAGCACCGGCCGCTGACCACGCCACGAGGAGCCCGAGCAGTGCAGGCTCCGCCGTGAGGCCCCAACCGCCGTGCTCGCTCGGCAGCGCGACCGCTCGCCACGTGCTCCGCTGCTCGGCGGGCCGCGGCAGGGTCGCGCTCACGAGCCGATCTCCGACTGCGTCTCGTCGACGTGGCACCGCAGCCGGCAGTTCGCCGTGCGCGGGTCGTGACGCTCGAGGTCGTCGACCACGAGCCCGCCGACCGTGTTGGCGAAGCCTTGCGCCATGCCGAGGTGCAGGGAGCACACGGTGTCGGGATCAGCGAGCGCGGTGCTCGCGAACGGGCAGTGGAGCAGTGTGACGTCGATGTGGCCGTCCGTGTCGCTCGCGACCGGGTCGAACCCGAGCCGATTCATCTGGCCGACGAGCTCGGTGACCGGGTCGGCGGATCCGGCCCGCAGCCGCGCGTCCGCTTCGCCGGCGCGGCGGCCGACCACGACGGGTGCATCGCCGGTCCGCACCATCTCGGTCAACCAGAGCGCGAGCCGTTCGTAGGGCCCGACCGGTCCCCATCGGCTCTCCACCGTCGGTTGGAGCGTGTAGACGAGGCGCGGCCGGCCGCGACCCACGGCGGGCGCCTTCGCCTCGACGAGCAATCCGGCGTCGACGAGCTTGGCGAGGTGCTGGCGGATCGCGTTGTGGTTGAGCCCGAACCGCTCGGTGAGCTGGGCGACCCCGACCGGGGCGTCCGCTGAGGCGACGTGCTGAAAGATCTGATGCCTCGTCGGGTCGCCGAGTGCTCGGGCCTGCAGCTGGAGTGATCGCACGAGAATAAACTACCAACGACTAGAAGAAATGGTCAACAGCCGAAGGTCCCACGCTCTGCTCCTTCCCGGCTCCGGATCGACCCCCGGCCGGTTCTCTGCTTCGGATCGACCCCCGGCCGGTTCTCTGCTCGGAAACGTCGTTTGCCTGCTTCTGTGCTCGTGTCCGGACGGCTGATGTCCGGGCGGTGGCGTAGATGGTTGGGGGAGTCGATTCCAAGCACAGAATCGTCGGCGGGTTTGGGTCAATGACGCATCGGAGGCGATAGAGAACGGGCGGCGCGAGCGGCGCAGCAGCACGGGCGGCGCGGGCGGCGCGGCGCGGGCGGCGCGGCGCGGGCGGCGCAGCGGCGCGGGCGGCGCGTCGCCGCCGGATGCGGCGCGGATGGGTGACATGCGACCCCGAGCGGCGGGAATCCGGTCATCACACGGTGCCGAAGGCCCAGGCATGAGACCGCAGCCATCTGTGTCGTTGCCGGCCGCTGCCGCCGGTGGGCTTGCAGCTGGCGCGGCCGCGCTCGGTGCCGGCGAGCTCGTCGGCGGCGTCCGAAGCGCCTGGCAGTCGCCGGTCGTCGCCGTCGCCGAAGCGGTGATCGACCGTGTGCCGCGGGCGGTGAAGGACTTCGCCATCGAGACCTTCGGCAAGGACGACAAGGTCGCGCTCGTCGTCGGCATCCTCGCTGTCAGCGTCGTGTTCGCGGCAGTGCTCGGCGTCGTCGCCCGGCGCCGCGTTCGCCTCGCAGGGTCCGGCTTCGCGGCGTTCGCCGCCGTCGGCGTCTGGGCTTCGCAGCAGGCCGTGTCGGCACCGCTCACCGCGATCGTGCCGAGCATCGCTGCCGGGCTCGCCGGCGTCGGCAGCCTCTGGTACCTGTTCGGGCGCGCCGCGCCCGAACCCGCAGTGGCCGGCGTCCCACTGTCCGACGGGCAGCCGGCGCCGGCCGACGACCCGCTGTCCGACGTGCAGCCGACGATGGCCGGGCTCGCCGGCACCGGGAGCCGCCGCAGCTTCCTCCTCGCCTCCGCCGGGCTGGCCGTGGGCGCCGCAGCTCTCGCCGGCGGCGGACGGGCGTTGCGGACGAGGTTCAGCGCCGCCGCCTCACGCGCCGCGGTGAGGTTGCCGATCGCACGCAACCGGCTGCCGCCGGCCGCCGTGGCGACGGGGGACCCCGGCGTGAGCCCGTTCTTCACGCCGAACGATCGCTTCTACCGCGTGGACACCGCGCTCACCGTGCCACAGGTCCGCGCCGAGGGGTGGCAGCTGCGGATCCACGGCTTGGTCGATCGCGAGCTGCGGCTCTCGTTCGACGACCTCCTCGCCCGGGACGTCGTCGAGGACGACATCACGCTCACCTGCGTGTCGAACACCGTCGGCGGCGACCTGCTCGGCACTGCCCGCTGGCTCGGCGTCCCGCTCGGTGGCCTGCTCGCCGAGGCCGGCGTGCAGGCCGGGGCCACCCAGGTGGTGGGCCGCTCCGTCGACGGCTACACGTGCGGCTTCCCGCTCGAGTCGCTCGACGGCCGGCCGGCGCTCGTCGCGTTCGGCATGAACGGCGATCCACTGCCGCTGCAGCACGGCTTCCCGGCGCGACTCAGCGTCTCGGGGCTCTACGGCTACGTCTCCGCAACGAAGTGGCTGACCGAGATCGAGCTCACGACGTTCGACGCCTTCGACCAGTACTGGGTCCGTCGGGGGTGGGACGAGCGGGCCCCGATCAAGACGATGGCCCGGATCGACACCCCGCGGACCCTTGCCACGCTGGAGCCCGGGACGAACGTGATCGGCGGCGTGGCATGGGCGCAGACCCGTGGCATCTCGAAGGTCGAGGTCGCGATCGACGGCGATGACTTCGCCGTTGCACAACTCGCCGACGAGCTCAACACCCACACGTGGCGACAGTGGTCGTTCCCGTGGAACGCGACCCCCGGCCGCCATCGCATCACCGTGCGCGCCACCGACGGCACCGGCTCGCTCCAGACGGACCAGCGCGCCGAGCCGTTCCCGAACGGCGCCAGTGGCTGGATGTCCATCTTCGTCGACGTTCTCCCCAACCCATCAACCAACCAAAGGACAGCACCATGAAGTCAACTCGTACCTTCCGAGGCGTCGTTGCCGTCGCCGCGCTCTCGCTGCTCGCCGCGGCCTGCGGCGACGATGCCGACGCCAACACGGCCGCCCAGCCGTCAGCGTCCGATGCACCCGCGGCCACGATGGCCCCAGACACGACCGCCGCCGACTCGATGGACTCGACGGACGCGATGGGCTCGACGGACGCGACGGACGCGACGGGCTCGACGGACGCGACGGACGCGATGGGCTCGACGGCGATGGCATCGTCCGAGATCTGCGACCCCGACGGGCTCGTTGCCGCCGTCCAGGGCGGCGACTCCGAGGGCACGCTCGAGGGCATGACCGACGATCCGGTCGCCACCGCGGCGTCGAACAACCCCGTGCTGACGACGCTCGTCGCGGCGGTCGGCGCCGCCGGTCTCGGTGACACCCTGAACGGCGCAGGGGCGCTGACCGTGTTCGCGCCGACCGACTGCGCGTTCGCGCAGCTCGACCCGGCCACGCTCGACGCCGCCCTCGCCGATCCGAGCGGCCTGCTCACCGAGGTGCTCGGTTTCCACGTGGTCGCAGGCGAGCGGCTCTCGTCCGAGGACCTCGCCGGGGTCACGGAGCTCGAGACGTTCACCGGAGCGATGCTGCCGATCGAGGTCGACGGCGACACGATCATGGTCGGCGGCGGTCAGGCGAAGGTGCTCGTCCCCGACATCCAGACGGCGAACGCCACGGTCTTCCTCATCGACAGCGTGATGCTCCCATCGAGCGGCTGACCACGCCGGTCTCGATCAGCTCCGGGCCCTTCCGGTCGCGCGACGGTGCGCGACCGGGTGGGTCCGTTGCGCGTCAGCGGGCGAGTCCCTCGACGACCTCGACCCCCGGCATCGATGCGAGCACCTCGGGCGTGACGACGATCTTGCACGCCCGGCTGCCGCCGCCGACGATGATCTCGTCCGGTTCCATGACCTGCGCGTCGACCCAGATCGGCGATCCCGACGGCAGCCCGAACGGCGTGACACCTCCGATCTGCATCCCGCCCGTCTGCTCGATCGTCTCGTCGGGCGTCGCGAAGCTCGCCTTCTTCGCACCCAACCGGCGGCGCACCATCCCGTTCACGTCGAGACGGTGGACGGCGAGCACGAGGCACACCGCGTAGCGTCGTTCGGCGCCCTTGCCGACCACGACGATGCAGTTCGCCGAGTGCTCCGGCGCCACGCCGCAGTGCTCGCAGAACGCAGCCGTGTCCGCATACGCCGGATCGCAGTCGAGAACGCGGTACGCCATGCCCCGTTCGTCGAGCGCGCCTCGTACTCGCGCTTCCAGTTCCTCATCCTCCATGCCGCGAGCTTGCCCGAACAGGTGCCCGGCCGCGGGGCTCCTGCTGGCAAGCTGATCGCCCCGTTCCAGTTGTCTGCAACTGGCCTTCCGGGCATCACGACCGTGCCAGAACCCGAACCACCTCCGCCCCTCACGCCTGCCGAAGCGCGCATCGAGCGCCGCCGCGCCTCCGTCCCGTCGATCACCTACCCGGCCTCGCTGCCGATCACGGACCGCCGCGACGACCTGCTCGAGGCGATCCGCGACCACCAGGTCGTGATCGTCGCCGGCGAGACCGGCTCCGGGAAGAGCACCCAGCTCCCGAAGCTCTGCCTCGAGCTCGGCCGCGGTGTCGTCGGCCTCATCGGCCACACGCAGCCGCGGCGCGTGGCGGCGCGCACCATCGCCGAACGCGTCGCCGAGGAGCTCGGCACCGAGCTCGGCGCGACGGTCGGCTACACGGTGCGCTTCACCGATCGCGTCAGCGACGCGACGCTCGTCAAGGTGATGACGGATGGCATCCTCCTCGCCGAGATCCAGCACGATCGTCGGCTCCGGCGCTACGACACGTTGATCATCGACGAGGCCCACGAGCGCAGCCTCAACGTCGACTTCCTGCTCGGCTACCTGAAGCAGCTGCTGCCGAGACGGCCCGACCTCAAGGTGATCGTGACGTCGGCGACGATCGACACCGCCCGCTTCGCCGAGCACTTCGAGGATGCGCCGGTGATCGAGGTGACCGGGCGGACCTACCCGGTCGAAGTGCGCTACCGACCGTTCGGGGACGATCCTGGCGACGACCGCGACCAGGTGCAGGCGGTGGCCGACGCGATCGACGAGCTGAGCGCCGAGGGTCCTGGCGACGTTCTGGTGTTCCTCAGCGGCGAGCGGGAGATCCACGACACCGCCGACGCGCTGCGCCGACTCGACCGCCGGAACACCGAGGTGCTCCCGCTGTACGCCCGGCTGTCGGCCGCCGAGCAGCACCGGATCTTCCGGCCGCACACCGGTCGCCGGATCGTGCTCGCCACCAACGTCGCGGAGACGTCGTTGACGGTGCCCGGAGTGCGCTACGTCGTCGACGCCGGCGCAGCACGCATCTCGCGCTACAGCCATCGCCTCAAGGTGCAGCGACTGCCGATCGAGCCGATCTCGCAGGCATCGGCGAACCAGCGCGCGGGTCGCTGCGGGCGCGTCGCTCCAGGCATCTGCATCAGGCTGTACGGCGAAGCGGACCTCGTCGCGCGGCCCGAGTTCACCGAACCGGAGATCCTGCGCACGAACCTCGCTTCGGTCATCCTGCAGATGACCGCGCTCGGGCTCGGCGACGTGAGCGCGTTCCCGTTCCTCGACCCACCCGATCCCCGGTCGGTGCGCGACGGTGTCGCCCTCCTCGTGGAGCTCGGTGCCCTCGATCCCGACGCACCCGACAACCGCCGGAAGTTGACCCCGCTCGGCCGCCGGCTCGCGCAGATCCCCGTCGATCCGCGTCTCGCCCGGATGGTGCTCGAGGCGGACCGCAACGGCTGCGTCCGCGAGGTCATGGTGATCGCCGCCGCACTGTCGATCCAGGATCCGCGCGAGCGGCCGGCCACCGCGCAGCAGGCGGCGACCGAGGCTCACCGGCGGTTCGAGGTCGAGGGCTCGGACTTCCTCGCCTACGTGCGGTTGTGGGATCACCTGCGCGAGCAGCAGAAGGCGTTGTCGTCGAGCCAGTTCCGCAAGCTCTGCCGCGCGGAGTACCTGAACTACCTGCGCGTGCGCGAGTGGCAGGACCTCTACAGCCAGCTGCGGCAGGTGTCCGGCAGCCTCGGGATCAGAGCGGGCGCCGATGCCGGGCATCCCGATCGCGTGCACCAGTCGCTGCTCGCCGGCCTGCTCTCGCACCTCGGCATGCGCGACGGCACGACGCGCGAGTTCCGCGGCGCGCGTGGTGCGAAGTTCGCCATCGCGCCGGGGTCGTCGCTCGCGAAGAAGCCGCCTCGCTGGGTGATGGCGGCGGAGCTGGTCGAGACGAACCGACTGTGGGGGCGGGTCGCGGCGAGCGTGCAGCCCGAGTGGGCGGAACGCCTCGGCAGCCACCTCGCGACGCGCTCCTACGCCGAGCCGCGGTGGGATGCCCGCCGCGGTGCCGCCGTGACGGTGGAGCGGGTCGCGCTGTTCGGACTGCCGATCGTCGCCGGGCGTCAGGTGGGCTACGACCGTGTCGATCGTGCCGGGGCGCGCGAGATGTTCATCCGACACGCCCTCGTCGAGGGCGACTGGCCCGCCGAGCACGCGTTCCTCGCCGAGAACCGCCGGTTCATGGAGGACGTCCGTGCGCTCGAGGACCGCGTCCGGCGGCGCGAGCACCTGCTCGACGACGACACGGTGTTCGCGTTCTACGACCGGCGCGTCGGTCCCGACGTCGTGTCCGGCCGGCACTTCGACCAGTGGTGGAAGCGCGAGCGGGCGAAGCGTCCCGAGCTCATGCACCTGACGATGGACGTGCTCGCCGACGGGGGAGCGGGGCTCCACGGGAGCGACTACCCGGACACGTGGCGGCAGGACGACCTGGAGCTCCCGGTCACGTACACGTTCGAGCCCGGCGAACCGGGCGACGGCGTCAGCGTGCACGTTCCGCTGGCAGTGCTGAACCGGGTGACGGACGAGGGGTTCGACTGGCAGGTGCCGGGTTTCCGGGAGGAGCTCGTCGGCGCGCTCGTCCGGTCACTGCCGAAGCAGTACCGGCGGCTGCTGATCCCGATCGCCGAACGCGCCCGCGAGGCGTTCGAACGGATCGATCCGGCGGGCGGAGCGCTGACCGGCGAGCTCGCGCGGGTCCTGTCCGAGCTCGCCGGCGAGCGGATCCCGCCGAGCGCGTTCGACATCGGTCGCGTGCCCGATCACCTCCGCGTGTCGTTCGCCGTCGAGGACGCCGACGGACGTGCTGTCGCGCTCGGCAAGGATCTCGATGAGCTCCGCGCCCGGTTCAGCAGCCGGACCCGTGCCGCCATCGCGGACACCGCGAAGGACATCGAGCGCACGGGCATCCGCACGTGGGACCTCGGCACGTTGCCGCGCCTCGTCGAGGCGACTCGCAACGGCCACCTCGTGCGTGGTCACCCAGCGCTGCTCGACGACGGTGACAGCGTGTCGATCCGTGTGCTGACGAACCCGGCGATCCAGGAGCGGGTGATGCGCACCGGTGTGCGCAGGTTGCTGCTGCTCGCGGTGCCGGTCGGCCGAAAGGCGATCGAGCGCCACGTCTCGAACGAGGTGCGGCTCGCCATCGGTCGGCGCGCGGGGATCACGATCGCGGGTCTCGCCGACGACTGCACGATCGCCGCCGCCGATCGTGTGATCGACGAGCACGGCTCGGTGCCGTGGGACGAGGCAGGGTTCCTCGCGCTGCGCGAGCGCGCCCGGTCCGATCTCGCCGACATCGCCGCTGATGCGATGGTGGCAGCCGGTCGGGTCGTCGTCGCCGCGGCAGCGGCGGAAGGCCGGCTCGACCGGCTCGTCGCGCCCGCGCTGCAGCCCGCTGTCGCCGATGTGCGCGCGCAGCTCGCCAGGCTGGTGCGGCCGGGCTTCGTCACGGCGTCGGGCGTTAGCCGGCTCGACGATGTGCTCCGGTACGTGCGAGCCATCGACCGTCGCATGGAGCGGGTCGCAGGCGACACCGTGCGCGATCGACAGCGGATGGACGAGGTGCACGCGCTCGAGCAGCGCTACCAGCAGCTGCTGAGCGTCCTGCCGCCGAGCCGCGTGACGAGCGAGGTCGTCGACATCGGTTGGATGATCGAGGAGCTCAGGGTGAGCCTGTTCGCCCAGGTGCTCGGCACGTCCGGTCCGGTCAGCGTCCCGCGGATCACACGTGAGCTCGGGCGCGTGGAAGCGGAGCTCACCCGCTGACGGACGAGCCGACGCGGCGGAGGCCGCGGGTGCCGGTGGCGAGGAAGACGGCGGCGAACAACGTCGCGCCGACAAGCACGATCGTCGGCCCGGACTGGATGTCGAGGTGGTAGCTGAGGTTCATGCCGAGGAAGCCCGTCGACGCGCCGATGCCTGTCGCCAGGAAGAGCATGCGGCTGAACGAGTTCGTGAGCATGCGGGCGACCGTCGCCGGGATCACGAGGGTGGCGGCGATGAGCGTCACGCCGAGGATCTGCATGGTGGCGAGGATCGACGTGGCCAGCACGAACATCAAGACGGCGTCGACGCGCGCGGTGTGGACGCCGGAGGCTTCGGCCACCTCCGGGTCGAACGTCGTGAAGAGCAACCGTCGGTATCCGAAGAACACGACCCCGGCGACGAGCAGCGTGACGCCGATGACGGCCCACACGTCGGCGCGGGAGACGCCCAGGATGCTGCCGAACAGGGCAGCATCGAAGTTGCGGCCGCGGCGGCCGAAGACCGCGAACAGCGCGAGTCCGAGCGCGAAGGAGGCCGTCGTCACGACACCGATCGCAGCGTCGGCGCCGATCACTCGGCGGCGCGTGACGCCGTTGATCATCAGCGCCGACGCGACTCCCCAGACGCCGGCACCGAGCGCGAAGTTCACGCCGAGCAGCGCACTCGCGGCGAAGCCGCCGAAGATCGCGTGGGACAACCCGTGGCCGATGTAGCTCATCCCCTTGAGCACGACGTACACGCCGACGAGCCCGCACAGCGCGCCGGCGAACGTGGCCACGATCAGGCCGTTGCGGAAGAACTCGAACTCGAACGGCCGCAGCAGGTCGTCCACCTCAGGCACCGGCCGCGAGGTAGTGATCGAGGACGATCGGCATGCCCGCGTGTTGGAGCACCTCCATCTTCGCCCCGTACGTGCGCTCCAGGATGTCGGAGGTGAGCACCGCGCGCGGCGCTCCTTGGCCGAGCACCTCGCGATTGAGGCAGATGAGGTGGGGGAGGTGCGCAGCCATGCCGTTGAGGTCGTGGGTGGTGAGCACGATCGCGAGTCCGCTGCGGTAGAGCTCGTCGAGCAGGTGGAGGATCTCGTGGCGGGTGCGCACGTCCACGCCGGACGTCGGTTCGTCCATGAGCAGCAGTTGCGGTGCGCCGAGCAACGCGCGGGCGATGAACACGCGCTGCTGCTGGCCGCCCGACAGATCGCGGATGTGCCGGTCGGCGAGCTCCTCGATGCCGAGTCGTGACAGGACCTCGCTCACCTCTGCGCGCTCTGCCCGGCTCCGCCACGGCAGCACCCGACCGTGGGTTCGGGCCATCAGCACGCACTCGCTCACGGTGACCGGGAAGCTCCAGTTGACGGTCTCGACCTGTGGGACGTAACCGACGCGCAGATCGCGACGACGGTGGACCGAGCCGGCGACCGGGCGCACCGTGCCGAGTAGGACCCGCAACAACGTCGTCTTGCCCGATCCTGACGGGCCGACGATCCCGGTGAACTGCCGCGCCGTGACCCGGAGGTCGACATCGACCAGCGCCGGCTGGGCGCCGTACGCACACGTGACCCGGTCCACCCGGACCAGTTCCTCCCTCGCTGGAGCGATCATTGCGGGTACGTTGCTTCGTCGGGCGCGACGTTGCGCAGCTCGACACTCTTCAGCGCCGTGGCGTCACCGCCGAGAGCCTCGGTCATGGTGACGTAGTCGAAGCGCATGAGGCCGAGCCACGAGTGCTCGACGTCGCCGGGAGCGCCGGGCAGGTCGTCGTCGCGCAGCTCGTCGACGTAGGCGACGCCGGTCTCCTTGCCGATCAGCTCGAGCACCGGGCTGGGGAACACCTCCGAACCGAAGATCGCCGGTACGCCTTCGGCCTCGACCTGCTCGATGAGATCGGCGACCTCCGCCGGCGTCGGATCCTCGAAGTCCGAGACCTGGATCGCGCCGATCACCTTCCAGTCGTACGTCCTCGCGAAGTAGGCGTACGCGTCGTGGTAGGTGAGCAGCTCCCGCTTCGGGATCGTGGCGAAGGAAGCGCGCATCGCAGCGTCGAGCTCGTCGACGAGGTCGGAGAACGCGGCGTAGTTGGCGGCGTAGTAGCCGGCGTTGTCCGGGTCCCGCGCTGACATGTCGTCCTTGACGATCTCGGCGTACCGCCGCGCGAGCGTGGGGTCCGTCCAGAGATGAGGGTTCGGCTTGCCGTCTCCCTCGGGGAACGAGAAGTCGTAGATGTGCTCGCTCTTGGGGATCGCAAGCGTGCCGAGCTCGACGAGCGCCGCGCCGTCCCGGAGATGCGCCAAGGCGAGATCCTTGGTCGGTTCCTCGAGGACGAGCCCGTTGATGTACACCACGTCGGCCGTCGACAGCAGCTCCGCGACGCTCGGCTCGGGCTCGAACGTGTGCGAGTTCGTGCCCTCCGGGACGATGCCCTCGACGTCCGCCCGGTCGCCGACGATGTTCGCCACGATGCTCGTGATCGGGGCGACCGTCGTGACGATCTGCACGCGGCCGCCGGCGGCCGTCGCGCCGACCTCGTCGTCACCACAGCCTCCGAGCACGCTGCCGGCAGCCGCGGTCGCGACCAGCACCGCCAGCGCTCGTCGTCCCATCACACGATGATAAATGAAGGTCGGTCGCTGTTGCAAGGCAGTCGCAGTACGAGTGCCAGGTACGCTCGAAGTCGATGACCGCGGCACGAGCAGAACGGCTGGAGCGAGTGCTCGCCCTCCTCCGGGAGAACGGCGGCAGGGTCACGAGCCCACGCCGGGCGATCCTCGAGGCGCTCCTCGACCACGAGGAACACCCCACGGCAGAGCAGCTGACCGCCGCGGTCCAGGCCCGTCAACCCGACGTGCACGAATCCACGGTCTACCGCTTCCTCGACGACCTCGAGCGGCTCGGTGTGGTCGACCACGTCCATCTCGGCCACGGTCCGGCCGTCTACCACTTCGCCGACGACACCCACCACCATCTCGTCTGCCAGACGTGCAACCGGGTCGTCGAGGTCCCCGACCGCACCTTCGAGGTGTTGCGCCGCCGGCTGCGGTCCGAGTTCGGCTTCGAGATCGATCAACGGCACTTCGCGGTGCTCGGACGGTGCACGGACTGCTCGGCATCGTCCGCAGCCGGGCGCAACTGATCTCGACGACCGGCGCCTGCGGTCAGACGAGGACGGCCGCTCGCCAGCCGCGGACCGCGTTGAACACCGCGAGCTCGGTCGCGTCGCGCAGATCGTCGACCGTCATCGCCCGCTCGACGAGGACGCCGCGATCGAGCAGGTGCCGGCGATACACACCCGGGAGGCAACCGGAGCCGAGCGGGGGCGTGCACCACTGCCCGTCGATGCGGGCGCCGATCGACGCGATCGTCGTCTCCGTCACCTCGCCGTGCCGGTTCAGCAGCACGACGTCGTCGGCGTGGGGCGCGTCGCGTCGCCGCCCGTCGTAGCGCTCCCGGTCGGTCGTCTTGTGGTACCAGCACAGATCGGCGGGATCGATCGGGTCACCGTCGAGCGCGAGCCGGACCGGGTCCGGGCTGCACGGTGCGAGGTCCGCGGACGTCACGGTGAGCGTGCCGTCGGGGTGGACGACGAGCCGGACCCTCGCGCCGGTGTCGCGGCCCGCGACTGCTCCGTCGATCGCGTTCTGCACGACGACGGGATCGACCGGCACGCCGAGGCGCGTGCCCGATGCCTGCAGCCGTGCGAGGTGCAGCGCGAGCAGCTCGATGCCGCTTCCGGGTTCCCAGCGCATCGTCTCCACGAGCCCGACCGCGGTCGACGGGACGCGGGTGAGCACCTCCGCCTTGGCCTGCAGCTCGTCCCACTCCGCGGCGGACGAGGAGCCCCACGTGACGCCCCCGCCGCTGCCGTAGGTCAGCAGTCCGCTGCCGTCGAGCACCGCTGTGCGGATCGCGACGTTGAACGACGCGTGCTTCCGTCCCGGTGCGATCCAGCCGACCGTTCCGCAGTACACGCCCCGTGGCGACGTCTCGAGCGCGGTGATCGCTCTCATCGCCGCGATCTTCGGCGCCCCGGTCACGGAGCCGCACGGGAACAACGCTCGGAAGACGTCGACGAGCGACCACGCGCTCGGCAGCGTCGCGCTCACCGTCGAGGTGAGCTGCCAGACGGTCGGGTAGCGCTCGAGCGACAGCAGCTCCTCCACCTGCACCGAGCCCACGACCGCGACGCGGCCGAGGTCGTTGCGCAGCAGGTCGACGATCATCACGTTCTCGGCGCGGTCCTTCTCGCTCGCCTCGAGTGCCGTCGCCATTGCGAGGTCCTCCTCCGACCAGCGGCCGCGGCGGGCGGTGCCCTTCATCGGCCTCGTCCGGATCGTGTGGTCGTCGATCTCGAAGAACAGCTCCGGCGAGATGGAGAGGACGTCGACACCCTCGAACGAGAGGTGCGCGCAGTACTGGGCCGCGCTGGCGTCGACGAGCCGCGCGTAGACCTGCTCGGGGTCAGCCCCGACCGGTTGGTCGAGCCTGGCCGTCAGGTTGACCTGGTACACGTCGCCGCGGCCGATGGCTTCACGGATCTCGGCCACAGCGGCTGCGTGCTCGTGCTCGGTCACGCGACAGGTCGCCGGGGCGGGTGCGCAGCCGTCCACGTCGACCGGTAGCGGATCGACCTCGCGTCGACCGGTGAAGACGCCGAACCACGCGAGCGGCACGGGTCTGGGTTCGCGGACCTCACCGGCTTCGCGGACAGCACGCTCCGGGACCGGCGCCTCGGGTACGAGCGCCGGCGCGGCGTCGTAGCTGACGAAGCCGGCGACCCAGTACCCGTCGAGCGCGCGGCGTTCGGCGGCGGCGAGGACGTCCACCACGGCATCGACGTCCCAGGCGACGAGCGCGCCGATCGGGCCGGTCAGCTCCCAGGCCTGGGTGCGGCCGGCGCTGCTGTCGTCGAATCTGGCCCGGCTCACCCGCCGATCATGGTCCGTCGCTCAGGCGGCGGGCGCGATCACGACCGGGACGGGGCACGACGAGACGAGGCGACCGAGCGACCGGCGATCGAGGGCGATCGAACCTGCCGGGAGCGCGACCTTCGTGACCCGCTCGGTGCCGACCAGGTGGAGGATCTCGTCGACGGCGTTGACCGCGCTGCTCGACACCGCGTCGACCGCGTAGCCGTCGGAGCGGAGCCTGGTGGCCACCTGGTCGAGATAGACCTCGCCGGCCGTCGGGATGCTGATGTTCTCGGCGGCGGCGTACTCGCTCAAGGCGCGCGACGCGGACCCGCTGAGGGGCAGGAAGAGGGTGACGTGGTCGGTGCGCTCGACGAGCGACAGCGCCGACTCACCCTTCGCCGACGAGGGGTCGAGCGCGACGAGGACTGTGGAACGGGTCATGGGGGAACCTCCCGGCTCGCGCGCCTCCGGGGGGAGAGGCGCTGGATGACGAGATCAACCGTATCGACGACCCGGTCGTCCGTGGCGTCAGCAGGGGCTCCCGAAGGGCCCGATTCGCCGTGACGTCCGGCTCACGTGCCGCACGTCTCGCCGAGCCGGGTGGGACACGCGTTCGGACGGCGCGGCCAGGCGACGCGGTCAGGCGACGCGGTCAGACGACGTGTGCGATGCACCGGTCGGTGAGCCGGCCCGGCGACCATCGCCCCCACACGGAGGCGACGGCGGCGCCGCACCGCTCGCTCCACGCGAGCGTCTGTGGCTCGACGATCCGTCGGACGGTCTGCACCACGCCGCCCTCGTAGAGCTCGTACGACGCCCACACCGCCGGGTGGTCCTTCGGCGCGCCGACCTCGGTGACCATCAGCGATCCGTGGCGGCGGGCGCGGTTGCGGTGCGTGTGGCCGGACGTGACCATCGTGCCCGGCCGAGCGGCCGCGAGCGCGTCGAGGAACGGCGTGGCCTCCTTCTTCGGGATGCCGACCGGGAGGTAGTACGGGAACCGCGTCGTCATCAACTGGTGGTGGAGCGCGACGAGGCACGGGCCGCTGTGGCTGTCGACCGCTGCGAGGAGGTCGCTCTGGCAGCGCTGCACCGTCCCACCGTGCTCGCCCTCGATCACCGTGTCGGCGAGCACGACCCGGGCGCCGCCGAGGTCGCGGGTCTGCACGGACCCGGTGATGTCGATGCCGTGCCGGGCCAGTTCCACCGCTGCATCGCAGCGCCGCTGGTTGCCGCCGTCGTGGTTCCCAGCGGTGACCAGCAGTGGCACACCGGCGCGGAGCAGCTCCGGCGCGAGCAGGTCGTACTCCCGAGGAACGTTGCGATGACCGAGGTCGCCCTTCACGACGAGCAGGTCGGGGCCCCAGTCCCTGATCTCGTCGATCCCGGCCCGCAGGCCCCACATCGGATGGGCATCGCCGGCATCACCTCCCTTCGGCTGCGACCGCAGCCGGGGGAGGAACCCGAACGCGAGCTCGCCGACGTGGAGGTCGGAGATCGTCGCCACCCGCGCCAGCAACGCGCCGGGTGGCTGGACGAGCGTCCGCACCGTCGTGCTGGGGCGACCGTCGACGACGATCTCGTATGCCGTGTCAGGGCGCAGACCGCGCACGTAGATGCTGCTCGTCGACGTGGCGTCGCCGTCGAGCGTCCACACCTCGTCACCGACCCGGACCGTGTGCTCGCCGGCCGGGACCCGCGACCACACGAGCTGCAGCCAGTTCGTCCCCACGCCGAACGCGGTGGGCCCGTTGCTCACCTGCCGAGCAGGCGGTCGATGTCCGACGCCAGCCGCGCTTCCTCCCGGGTACGCAGCGCGACGTTGACCCGTTGGCGTTCGAGCACCTGCTGCAGCGTCTTGGCCGACTGCGGGATGTCGTGCTCGGCGAAGAACCCCTGGATGTCCGCCTCTTGCTCCGGCCGGTTCAGGAGCTTCACCGAGTCGATCATCCGGATGATCGTGTTCGACGGGAAGGTCGCCACCGCGTCGGCCCAGCGTTCGCGGACGCGCCGCCATGCCAATGGCCCGTGATCGCGGTTGGCGATGCAACGCCCGAGGAGGAACGGAGCGTTCTGCGACTTCACCTCGCCGGAGAACGCGAAGTCGCACGTGCGCTGCATCAGCGCCGCGTCGTCGAACTCGGCGAGCGCGTACAGGTGGCGCAACTGCTCCTGCGGCGTGGCGCCGTGGCGGAAGCGCTCGATGAAGTGCTCGTAGTCCTCGACGGTGCCGGTCGAGGCGACCACGCTCGTGGCCGCGGCGAGCAGTTCGGGGTCGACGGTCGCGCCGGCCTGGGCGCGCTCGAAGAGCTGGCGGGCCCGCTGCTGGGAGTCGGCGTCCTCGCCGAGCACCGCGCTCAGGCCGACGAGCAAGCCGCGGAGCTGCCCGGTGAGGTCGTCCTCGCCGTCTGCCGGCTCCCAACCGAGACGGCCGAGCGCCGGCGCGACGATCTCCCGCACGACCGCGCGGAAGCTCGTCAGCGCGTCACCCTCGAGCAGGCGGCTGCACGATCGCAAGCCGTTCGCGAGTGCCTGCCAGACCTGCAGCTCGCGCTCGCCGGAGAAGGATCGGGCGAGCTCGAGGAACGCACCCGCCGCCAGCCTGCCGGACACCACTGCCGCCCACGTGTCGTCGACGAGCATGTAGCGCTCGACGGTCGACATCGATGCCACGACCTTGTCGGTGAGCCTGCTGCGCAGCGTGTCGTCGTAGCTGACGCGGAAGAAGCCGTGGCCGCCCGCATTCACGATCACGGTTGCATCTGGCGAGAGCAGCGGGACGCGCAACTCGTCGCCGTCGAGCAGCACCTTGCGCTCCAGCGCGGCGCTCGCGTCGGCGGATGCGTCGGCCCGCTGGCTGATGTGCACGGGGATGACCCAGCGGCTCGGGTCGCTCGCCGTCTCGTCGTCGAACCCGAAGCGCTGCTGGCGCAACACGAGCTCGGTGCCGTCGACGTGCGCGGACACGATCGGGTAGCCGGGCTGCCAGATCCAGCTGTCCATCAGTCGCCGGGCGGGCTGCCCCGTCACGTGCTCGATGGCGTCCCAGAGGTCACCGGTCTCGGTGTTCGCGTAGCTGTGCGTCCGGAGGTAGTGGTTGATCCCGGCGCGGAACGGCTCCTCCCCGATGAACTGCTGCAGCATCCGGAGCAGCGATCCGCCCTTCTGGTACGTCAGGACGTCGAACATGCCCTCGGTGTCGGTGGGCGAGCGGACCTCGTACTCGACCGAGCGCGTGTTGGCGAGCGAGTCGGTCTCGAACGCGGTGGTGCGCTCGAGGCTGAACGAGGTCCACCGTCGCCAGTCCGGGCGGTATGCCTCGCACGCGGCGACCTCCATGAACGTGGCGAAGGCCTCGTTGAGCCAGATCCCGTTCCACCAGCTCATCGTCACGAGATCGCCGAACCACATGTGGGCGAGCTCGTGGCTGACGACGTCGGCGACGAGCTCCTGCTCGGCCTGCGTGCTGGTGTCGGGATCGACGAGGAGCAGGCTCTCGCGGAACGTGATGCACCCGAGGTTCTCCATCGCCCCGGCAGCGAAGTCGGGCAACGCGACGAGGTCGACCTTCTCGCCGGGATAGGGGATGCCGTAGTACTCCTGGAACCAGCGCAGCGCGAACGCGCCGACGTCGAGGCCGAACGCCGCGAGGTGGCCCTTGCCGGGCACGTGGACGAGCCGGAGCGGGATGCCGCCGACGTCGACGGGCTCGGTCGCTTCGAGCCGCCCGACGACGAAGGCGACGAGGTACGACGACATCACCATCGTGTCGGCGTAGCGGATCGCCACCTTCGGTCCGGGGCGTCCCTCCCGCGCGACCTCGGGGCTGTTCGAGATCGCGAGCAGCCCGGCGTCGACGACGAGCGTCGCGCCGAAGACGGCCTTGAAGGCGGGCTCGTCCCAGCACGGGAACGCCTTGCGGCAGTCGGTCGCCTGCATCTGACTCGCGGCGATGACCTGCTCCTCGCCGTCGTCGTCCGTGAACGTCGATCGGTAGAACCCGCGGAGGCGGTCGTTCAGCACACCGTCGAACTCGATCGTCAGCAGCGCGCGGCCCGGTAGCAGCTCGCGATCGGACCGGATGATCATCCGCTCGGTTGCCTCGTCGAGCTCGTGGGTCGTTGCCGGTGTGGTGCCGTCGGCGAGCTGGAGCAGGGCCGACCGGATCTCGAGCTCGGCGGCGTTCAGCACCAGCTCGGCGGTCGCCTCGACGATGTCCACGTCGATCCGTACGCAGCCGGAGAAGGTGGCCGCTGCGAGGTCGGGCGCGAGCTCGACGTCGTAGCGGGAGGGGACGACGGTGCGGGGGAGCCGGTACGGGTTGTCCACGATCACGGCGACGAGCGTACGGGCTGGATCCGGGCGGGCCTCGGACACATCGCGCCCAGGTGGGGACGTTCGCTGAGGTCGTGCCGACGCTAGCGTGCTCGCTCGTGCCCGGATCAGACGTCACGCCTCCTGCACCGCTGTACGACGTCGTCGGCATCGGCAACGCCCTGGTCGACGTGATCTCGCATGCCGCGGACGACTTCCTCGTCGAGCACGAGCTCGTGAAAGGCGCGATGACCCTGGTCGACACGGACCGGGCGATGGCGCTGTACCGATCGCTCGGCGTGTCGGTCGAGATGAGCGGCGGTTCGGCGGCGAACACCGTGTGCGGCGTCGCCTCGTTCGGGGGGCGTGCCGCGTACATCGGCAAGGTCTCGAACGACGACCTCGGCACGGTGTTCGGCCACGACCTCCGGGCCGTGGGCGTGCAGTTCGCGGCGGGCGCGCTCGATCCGGCCACACCGACTGGCCGCTGCGTGATCGTCGTCACGCCCGACGCGCAGCGCACGATGAACACCTACCTCGGGGTCTCGTCGCTGTTGAGCCCCGACGACATCGATACGCGGGTCGTCGCCGCCGGTGCGGTGCTCTACATGGAGGGCTACCTGTACGACCGTCCCGCGGCGAAGGAGGCGTTCCGCCTCGCCGCCCGAGCCGCGCACGCCGCAGGGCGCGAGGTGTCGCTCACGCTGTCCGACTCGTTCTGCGTCGACCGGCATCGCAGCGACTTCCGTGGGCTCGTCACGGACGAGGTCGACGTGCTGTTCGGCAACGAGGACGAGCTCACATCGCTGTACGAGGTCGAGTCGTTCGACGCCGCCGTCGATCGCGTCCGCGACGACTGCGCGCTGGCGGTCGTGACCCGCGGTGAAGCCGGCTCCGTGATCGTGACACCTGACGAGGTGCTCGAGATCGGGATCGAGTCCGTCCCGAGCGTGATCGACACCACGGGCGCCGGCGACCTCTACGCCGCCGGCTTCCTCTACGGCTACACGCACGGCCACGAGCTCTGGGAGTGCGGGCGCTACGGCGCGATCGCCGCCGCGGAGGTCATCGCCCACGTCGGCCCGCGCCCACTCGTCGAGCTCCGCAAGCTCATCGCGTCGTAGGCCACCCGTTCGTCGCGTCGCGGGGGCCCTTCCCTAGGAGGCCGGGGTCGGTCGCATCGAGCCGAGGACGGCAGTGGCCTGGTCGGCGAAGGCGACGAACTCGTCCGGCGGTGCGTCGATGATGGCCAGCATCGTCCGTCCGACCACGTCGAGTGCGATGAACCGAAGTCGTGACCCGCGTGTCGCACTGGTGACGAAGAACCCATCCGTGAAGTAGCCGGTGTCGTCGAACGCCGAGAACCGGATGGCGCCCTCCTCGATGCCGTTGCCGAGGACAGCTTGCTGGTCGGGATCCTCCGCAGCGGTCGCGTCGAGCTGGAGACCGGTGAACCCGGCGATCTCGATCGGCATCGGCTCGGTGACGTCGCGCAGTGCGGCCATGGCTGCCATGTCGGCGATGGCATCCTGCGGTCCGATCCCCGCCGGGGACCGGATCAGGTAGAACCAGCGGCTGGGATCCAGCACCTCGTTCTGGCCCTGGACGAAGGCGAGGAGCACGGCGCTGTTGTCGAAGACCGCCCGCCACCCGTCGCCGACGTCGACGGTGAGCGGCGTCTTCCAGTAGTTGGGGAGGCGGTACGAGCCCGCTTCGATCTCCACGCCGTCACAGCAGAGCGAGGCGGGGAGCGCGGCCGCCGTCGTCGTGGGTGCGTCCGTCGTCGTGGGTGCGGCTGTCGTCGTGGGTGCGGCCGTCGTCGTCGTGGGTGCGGTCGCGGGCGCGCCGGAGCTACTGCACGACGTGAGCACGAGGGGAGCGACGAGGGCGACGAACGCACGCGAGGGACGCATGCTCGTCGTTCGCCCGCCACCTGCAGTTGGATCACCGCGTCGCCGGCGTCCCGCCCCGGCGGCTCGGTGCGGGCGATGGACGCATTCGCTCAGGACAGAATGGCGTGATGACCCCCGAACTGCGTGACCGAGCCGCCGCCTGGATCGCCGTCGATCCGGATCCCGACACCAGGGCAGAGCTCGAGCGGCTCGTTGCCGCTGACGATGGAGCGGGCGTGGCCGATCGCTTCGACGGCCGTCTGCAGTTCGGCACGGCCGGTCTGCGCGGCGCACTCGGTGCCGGGCCTATGCGGATGAACCGCGTCGTCGTGCGGCGCGCCGCCTGGGGCCTCGTGCAGTACCTGCTGCGCACCGACCCGCGGACCGCCGAGCGGGGGATCGTGATCGGCTACGACGCCCGTCGCAACAGCGACGTCTTCGCGCTCGACTCGGCCCGCGTCGCCGCGGCACTCGGCGTGAGGTCGATGCTGCTGCCGCACCGCCTGCCGACGCCGGTGCTCGCGTTCTCGATCACCGAGCTCGACGCCGCGGCCGGTGTGATGGTCACGGCGAGCCACAACCCGCCACAGGACAACGGCTACAAGGTGTACCTCGGTGATGGTGCGCAGATCGTCCCACCCCACGACACCGGCATCTCCGCCGAGATCGACCGCGCCCCGGCCGATGTGCCCGTCTCGGCCGAGGACGATCCGCTGATCTCGACGCTCGACGGCGCCGTGATCCGCGCCTACGTCGAGGCGATCCGCCCGGCCACCGCGACCGACGTCCGCGTCGCGTACACCCCGATGCACGGCGTCGGCGGTGAGGTGCTGCTCGCCGCGTTCGAGCACGCCGGCCTGCCTGCGCCCCACGTGGTCGAGGCGCAGTTCCAGCCCGACCCGAGCTTCCCGACGGTGTCGTTCCCGAACCCGGAGGAGCCGGGGGCGATGGATCTCCTGCTCGAGCTCGCCGCTTCGTGCGCTGCGGACATCGCGCTCGCCAACGATCCCGACGCCGACCGACTGGGCGCCGCCATCCCGACACCCGACGGCGGGTGGCGTCGCCTCGGCGGTGACGAGCTCGGCTGGCTGCTCGCCGACCACCTGCTGTCGACGACCACGGGTGGGGACCGACTCGTGATCACCACGCTCGTGTCGTCCACGCTCCTCGGTGAGATGGCCGCGGCACACGGCGTGCGCTATGCCGAGACGTTCACGGGCTTCAAGTGGATCGCGCGCATGGTGCTCGACCACCCCGAGTGGCAGTTCCTGTTCGGCTACGAGCAGGCCCTCGGCTACCTGGTGGCGAGCCGCCCGCTCGACAAGGACGGCATCAGCGCAGCCGTGATGATGGCCGAGGTGGCGGCCACGGCGAAGGCCTCGGGTGAGACGCTGCAACAGCGCCTCGATGCCATCGCCGACCGCTACGGCCGGCACCTCACGCAGGAGCACTCGATCAAGATGGATCCAGCGGTCGGCGCCGTCGCGGTGGCGGCGATGCAGGCGAAACCGCCCGCCGAGCTCGCCGGCCATCCCGTCACCGAGGTCACGTGGTTCGAAGAAGCGGGGCTGCTCCGGCTCCAGTGCGGGCCGACGGCGCGCGTGCAGGTGCGCCCGAGCGGTACCGAGCCGAAGGTCAAGGTGTACGCGGAAGCGGTGGGCGCCGATCCGGCGCCACTCGTCGACGCGCTGGTCGCCTACTTCGACAGCTGTGTCCAAACCTGACCACGACGGTAGGGTTTTGGCCATGGCCGTGACCGTTCGCATCCCGACGACCCTCCGACCGATCTCCGGCGGCGCCCCGACCGTGACGGTCGACGGCGCGACGCTCGGCGACGTGCTCGGCAACCTCGAGGCAGTCCACCCCGGCTTCCGCGATCGCCTGTTCGCCGAGGACGGCTCGTTGCGTCGCTTCGTGAACTTGTTCGTCGCCGACGACGACGTGCGCTACCTGCAGGGCCTCGAGACCCCGGTGCCGGACGGCGAGACGGTCTCGATCATCCCCGCTGTCGCCGGCGGCTGACGCCGTCGCGCTCGGAACCCGTCGGGGCGCCGGTGTCAGACAGCGTCAGGTGGCGATCAGCGCCAGCAGCTCGTGGCGGTGGGCGGGGCCGAGACGTGGCTCAGCCGGACGGTTGTCGCGGTCGCTCCACACGGCGAGCACGCGGGCGCTGATGTCGGCATCCGTCATCAGCGCATCCGGCGGCGTGAGCAGGTTGAAGTTGCGCATGAACGCGCGCAGCACCGTCGGATCGGTACGCAGTGCGGGGACCAGGCCGTCGCGGAACACGGCCCGCATGAACGTGCGCGGATCCTCCTCGTCGCCGTCCGGATCCTCGCCGGCGAGCATCGCTGCTGCGACCCGCCGTGCCTCGGCGTCCTGCTGCACGGTCGAGCGGTACCACGGCAGGAGCTGCTCGCGAACAGCCTCGTCGTACGCCATTGCGAGGGCGAGCGGATCACCCTCGTGCGCGCCCACGGCCTCCACGATGAGCTGCGCGCCCCAGAACCCGGTGGCGCACCCTCTCCCGTACAGGGGGTTCGTGCAGAGCAGCGCGTCGCCGACCGCCAGGAAGCCGGTGGCGACCGGCGCGCCGTCGCGCACGTAGTCGCGCCAGCGGTTGAGCAGTCCGGCCATCACGTGCACCTTGGGCGTGATCGGCTCGGCGCGACCGTCGAGCCAGGGAGCCGTCGCCACGAGCTGGCGCGCCGCGGCGTCGAAGACCATCGGGTCGGCGAGGAGGCGGCGCAGCTCGTCGTCGGCGACGGGCGTGGCGAGCGTGATGGAGAACGTGCGGCTGTCGCCGGCGAAGACGCCGTACTTCAGGTAGCCGAGGTCGCCGCCGATCGGACCGCTTCGCGGCGGCGCATCGTGGCCGTCGAGCAACCGGTAGAAGCGGGTGTAGTAGACGATGCCCGTGTCCTCGGCCGTCTCGGCCACGTCGTCGGCGCCGATCGCCGTCAGCCACTCCGGCACGACCGAGCGCCGTCCCGCTGCGGCGATCACGAGGTCGGCCTCGAGCGTGTCACCCGTCGTGCAGTGCACGCCGCGCACGTGCGGGATGCCCGGTACCACGGGATCGCCGGCGAGGAAGCCGTCGACGGCGAGCCCCGTGGGCACCTCGACGTTCCCCTCGGCGAGCGCGGCCTTGCGAACGATCCACTCGAACGTGGTGCGCCGGCAGGCGATCATCGTGAGGTCGGCGTCGTCGGCGTCCGGTTCGAAGCCGACCATCGTGGGCGGCAACGCCTCGCCGAAGCGGATCTCGGTGGCACCGACGGCGATGAGCTCGGCGAGCACGTCCGGGTAGTGGTCACGCAGGAGGTTGCTCAGCCGGGCGAGGAAGGCATGGCTGTGGCGCACCTGTGGCGCGCCCCGCCGGTCCCAGTCGAACGCCTCGTCCGCAGACGCCGGCATCGGCGTGTCGTCGCGCTCGAGCACGGTGACCCGATGACCTGCCCGTGCCAGTGCGAGTGCCGAACCCAGCCCCGCGACGCCGCCCCCGACCACGATGACTCGCATCGGCGAGAACCTAGCGAGCTGCTCGTTCTCTGCTCGATCCGGACGACATCCCGCCGCTCTGCTCGGGTCAGGACGTGGGGTGTCCGGCGGCGAGCAGAGATCCGTGGGGGGCGGGGTCGCCGGGCCGCTCTGCTCGGGTCAGGACGTGGGGTGTCCGGCGGCGAGCAGAGATCCGTGGGGGGCGGGGTCGCCGGGCAGCGCGAGCGTCGACGGCACGAACGTCCGCCGGGCCTCGCGTGAGAACAGCGTCTCGCGGTCCCACCACGAGAGCGGCGCGCCAGGACTCGTCAGCGGGTGCCACAGGATCGCGAGCGTCGACAGCCCGCCGGCGACGAGCCGCTCGATGGCCCACGTGTAGAACACGGTGAGCGTGTCGTGGTAGCCGCTGGTGTCGGTGTTCGGCGTGCCGGTCGCTTCGTTGTAGCGAGGAATCGCGAGGCGCAGCCGGGCAAGTGCCTCGGCGGCGCCGTGGCGACGTACCAGGGCGGTGGCAGCGAGGACGTGGGCGCGGTGCGTCCACGCCGCGCGGGGGAGCGTGGCCGACTCGAGGCCGTCGGCGATGCGATCGGCCTCGAGGGCGAGGCGGTCGAGGCGGTCGAGCGTGAACGAATCCATGGCACCCATCATCTCGGGAGCGGCGATGCGAAATTCACCGAGTTCCGCACCACAATGTGCGCTATGGCAGTGGAAGCAGCACCGATTGACCACATCGACCGTGAGATCCTCGGGATCCTTCGTCAGGACGGGCGGATCCCCTGGCAGACGCTCGCCGCCCGGGTGCACCTGTCGGCCAACGCCACCGCCGAGCGCGCCCGTCGGTTGACCCGGCGGGGTGTGATTCGGCGCTACACCGCCGAGATCGACCAGGCCGCGCTGGGGCGAGACCTCGAGGCGGTGATCGACGTGATCGTCGCGGACGACCCGGTGCGGTTCGCGGCGCAGCTCCGCGATCGCGAGGAGGTGACGTGGATGGCGCACATCACCGGCCGGTTCGATTTCCGCGTCAACGTCGCCTGCAGCGGCACCGCCGGGCTCGACGGGCTGCTGACCTGGATGAAGGACCACGGCGCGGGCGAGACGAACACTGCGGTGGTGCTCCGGCGACTCCTCTGAGCGGCCTCCGAACGCGATCGGTTGTCCCGTTAGCACTCGAAGGTCTAGAGTGCTAGCACTCGATGGAACCGAGTGCGAACGGCGATGTGCCGTTTCTGTCCATTCTCATCCTCAGTGGAGGAACGAAAAGATGTCGAAGACGATTGCGTTCGATGAGCAGGCTCGTCGCGGACTCGAGGCGGGGATGAACAAGCTCGCCGACGCCGTGCGTGTCACGCTCGGGCCGAAGGGCCGCAATGTGGTGCTGGAGAAGAAGTGGGGCGCGCCGACGATCACGAACGACGGCGTCTCCATTGCGAAGGAGATCGAGCTCGAAGACCCGTACGAGCGGATCGGTGCCGAACTGGTCAAGGAAGTCGCCAAGAAGACCGACGACGTCGCCGGTGACGGCACCACGACCGCCACGGTCCTGGCGTGGGCGATGGTCCGCGAGGGCCTGCGCAACGTCGCCGCCGGCGCGAACCCGATGAGCCTGAAGAAGGGCATCGAGGCCGCCGTCGCCGCTGCTGTCGGCAGCATCAAGGACCTCTCGAAGGAGGTCGACAACAAGGACCAGATCGCTCAGGTCGCGTCGATCTCCGCCGCTGACGCCGAGATCGGTCAGATGATCTCCGAGGCGATCGACAAGGTCGGCAAGGACGGTGTCATCACCGTCGAGGAGAGCCAGACCTTCGGCATGGAGATGGACCTCGTCGAGGGCATGCGTTTCGACAAGGGCTACATCTCGCCGTACTTCGTCACCGACCCGGAGCGCATGGAGGCCGTCCTCGACGATGCCCTCGTGCTCCTCGTCAGCTCGAAGATCAGCTCGGTGCGCGACATGCTGCCGGTGCTCGAGAAGGTCATGCAGAGCAGCCGACCGCTCGTCATCGTCGCCGAGGACATCGAGGGCGAGGCGCTCGCCACGCTCGTCGTCAACAAGATCCGCGGCACGTTCAAGTCCGCTGCCGTGAAGGCGCCGGGCTTCGGCGAGCGGCGCAAGGCGATGCTGCAGGACATGGCGATCCTCACCGGTGGCCAGGTGATCAGCGAGGAAGTAGGCCTCAAGCTCGAGAACGTGACGCTCGACCTGCTCGGCAAGGCGAAGAAGGTCATCATCACCAAGGACGAGACCACCATCGTCGAGGGTGGCGGTGAGGAAGACGACATCAAGGGCCGCATCAACCAGATCAAGGCCGAGATCGAGAACACCGACTCGGACTACGACCGGGAGAAGCTGCAGGAGCGTCTCGCCAAGCTCACCGGCGGTGTCGCCGTGCTCAAGGTCGGCGCGGCCACCGAGGTGGAGCTGAAGGAGAAGAAGCACCGCATCGAGGATGCGGTCAGCACCACGAAGGCTGCCATCGAAGAGGGTGTCGTGCCCGGTGGTGGTGTCGCGCTGATCCGTGCGCAGGCCGCCGTGCTCGCGGCCGCCGCCGAGCTCAGCGGTGACGAGGCGACCGGCGCCCGCATGGTCTCCAAGTCGCTCGAGGCTCCGCTCAAGCAGATCGCCGAGAATGCCGGCATGGAGGGTGGCGTCGTCGTCGAGCGGGTCAAGAACCTGACCGGCAACGAAGGCCTGAACGCCGCCACCGGCGAGTACGAGGACCTCGTGAAGCTCGGCGTGATCGACGCTGCGAAGGTCACCCGGTCGGCGCTGCAGAACGCGGCATCGATCGCGGCGCTCTTCCTCACGACCGAGGCCGTCGTCGCCGACAAGCCGGAGAAGGACAGCGGCGGCATGCCCGGTGGAGGCATGGAGGACTTCTGACCTCCGACCTGCACCGCTCCGCTCCGGCGGGGTGAGCCGCAACAGCACGAAGGGCCGGTCCGTGAGGACCGGCCCTTTCGCGTGCGCCGTGTGGTCAGCGGGCGACGAAGCCGGGGATCGGGACGTCGATGAACACGGGGGCGGAGCCCCGAAGGTCGACGATCACCGCGTTGCCGAACGGTCCGTTCGTGGTTCCGGAGGAACTGCGGTTCAGCACGGCGATCCCGTCGGAGAAGATGATGTCGGCCACCGAGGCTGCGATGTCGCCGGGCACGCCCGCTCGTTGCACCTCTGCACCGGTGCCGAGATCGACGACGACGAGCGAGTTGCCATCGAGCCATGCCAACCGTTGCCCGTTCGGCGTGATCGTGAACCGGCGGGGGCAGTCGCCGCAGTCGTCGTAGCTGTCCTCGAGGCCGATCGATGCCGGATCGATCGTCGTGCCGTCCTCGCGGACGGACATAAACCCGCTGCTCGCCTCGGCGAAGAACTCGCCGACCGCGGTCACGCCGCCGAGCTTCAGCCGGCTCGTCGACGCCTCCCAGCCGCCGATCGTCCCGAGGTTGACCACCGTGCCGTCTCCCAACCGGTACTGGGCGAGGTTCTCGACCTGGGTGTCCGGGTTGTCGCCGACGTCGGTGCTGTAGAGCACGACCAGGTTGCCGGCGACGATCCGCACGTCGTGGAGACGGAGGTAGACCCCGGTTGGTGGCTCGATCAGCACGACGGCACCGCCGGGCCCGACGCGGCGGATCGCGGTCTGCTCGGGCGTCGCACCGCTGTAGCGACCGCTGCGGGTCTGCACGACGAAGTCGTCGGTGCCGGGGATCGGCAGCGCGATCTCCACGGCTTCCGGCACGACGAGGGTGTTCGCGCCGTTCGGTCCGACGACGTGCACGCCGTCGTTGGCGGCGACGGTGAGGAGGAGCCCGCTCGGCCAGCCCGTCGGGTCGACGACGGTGGTCGTCGGAGCCGGTGCCGTCGTCGTGGTCACTTCGGTGGTGGTCGGGATCGTCGTCGTCTCCTCGACCACCGCCGAGGTCGTCGTCTCCTGCGGGAGCGTGTCCGGCGTGAGCGTCGTCACCGGTGAGACGTCGGTGAGCTCGGAGGCCGAGTCGTCGCCATCACGCGTAAGCACGAAGGCGACGAGGCCGATGAGCAGCGCGGCCACGAGCCCGATGACGATGCCGAGGATCAGCGGCCGGCGGTCACCGGGCGGCGGTACGTCGCCGCCGAGCGGCGGGATCGGTCCCCTCGGCGGAGCGCCGCCGCCGGGCCGGGTGACCGGCATCGCACTCGTCGGCATCGATGCCGGATCCGGTGCGCTGCTCGTCGGCGGCATCGCCGTCGTCGGTGGGGCCGGCGGTCGCGGCGGGTTCGTTCCTGGTGGAGGCGCGGATGCACCACCACCGTACGCGGGCTTCCCCCAGGGATCGGGTAGCTCGTCGGACATGGCGTCCTCCTCAGTTCACGGCACAGCGAACGACCTTACGACGCGCCGCCGCGCCGGACGTGGCAGCCATCCGGGTCGCAGTTCAGTCCCTGCGGTCCGTAGCGTCCTCGATCTCGTCCACGACCTCGTCGATCGCGTTCGTGGCCATGTCCCGTGCCTGCGCGAGCGCCGGGTTGAACGCCATCGTCTCCTCGAGCCTCGTCTCGGAGATCATCAGCCAGATGAACACGCCGAGCACCGCACCGATCAGCGGGAAGACGATGAAGGCCCACAGCTGCACCCACGCATCCGAGTCGGAGAAGATGGCGGCACCGAAGCTGCGGGCAGGGTTCACCGACGTGTTGTCGATCGGGATCGTGACCATGTGGATCAGTGCGAGCGTGAGGCCGACGGCGATCGCGTTGAACCCAGGCGCGAAGTCGCGATGGGTCGTCGCGAGTACGACCACGACGAGCAGCGCGGTGAAGATGATCTCGACGATGATCGTCGAGCCGAGGCCGTAGCCGCCGGGGCTCCACTTGTCCCAGCCGTTCTGGGCGAACCGCTCGAACGTCTGGAAGTCGTCGAGCCCGCGGGCGATGCCGAACACGATGGTCGCGCCGATGGCCGCACCGATCAGCTGACCGATGATGTAGAAGGGCACCGCCGCCAGCCGGATCTTGCGGGCGATGACCATCGCCACCGTCACGGCGGGGTTGATGTGGCAGCCGGAGATGTGGCCGATCGCGTAGGCCATCACGAGCAGCGACAGCCCGAAGGCGAGCGCCACACCGAGCGTCCCGATACCGCTGCCGAGAACGGCGCTGCCCGGCCCGCCGATCATCAGCACCGCTGTGCCCACGGCTTCTGCGGCGAGGATCCGACTGTTGCTCGGCTGCATGGTCACCCCCAGGTTCGCTCCGGCGGAGACGCCGGCACCCTCAACGTAGCCAGCTGTGCGGGTCCCGACGGCGAACCCTGTTCACCGTGCGTCGATAGCCTCTGGGGCGATGGCGCGCAGGCGAACGCAGACGATCCTCGTCACGAGGGTCGACGGTGATCGTCGGGTGCGCCGTCCCGACGAGTTGATCGTCGAGGAGCCGATGTCCATCCAGCTCGACGGCACGCTCGTGTCCACGACGATGCGCACGCCGGGCAACGACTACGAGCTCGCCGTCGGCTTCTGTCACGCCGAGGGGCTGCTCGACGGCGCGGCGGTGACGGGAGTGCGCTACTGCGCGGACGGATCGGCCGTCGACAGCGAGTTCAACGTCGTGACGGTCGAGACCGGTGGCCGCGCGCCCGTGCCGACGCCGCGGCTCGGAACGACGTCGTCGAGCTGCGGCGTCTGCGGTTCGGCGGCGCTGGACGCGCTCACCGACCGTCTGTCGCCGTTGCCGCGCGAGCAGCTCTCGACGATCCCGCTCGACGTCCTCGTCTCGGTCGCCGGCAGCGTGCTGAGCGGGCAGGGCCTGTTCACGGCCACCGGCGCGGTGCACGCTGCGGCGGCGTTCGACGCCGATGGCACGCCGCTCGTCGTACGTGAAGACGTCGGCCGTCACAACGCCGTCGACAAGGTGGTCGGCCGGCTCCTCCTCGACGGCAGGCTCCCGGCCTACCGGATGGGACTGTTCCTGTCGGGCCGGGCCAGCTTCGAGATGGTGCAGAAGGCGTGGGCGGCAGGCTTCGGCTCGGTCGTCGCCGTGAGCGCACCGACTGCGCTCGCGGTGAGCACTGCCCGCACTTCGGGGATCACACTCGTCGGGTTCGTTCGTGGCGATCGGTACAACGTGTACTCGCCGGAGCGCATCGGTGGCGACAGCTGACCTCCGGGTAGCCTCGGCCGTGATGAGCGACCCGATCAGCCCGACGAGCGGATGGGGTGTGCTCCACCTCTTCTGCAAGCCCACCCCCGCCCTGGACCGGCAGGCGATCATCGCCGCCGCGAAGGCGCTGCGCGAGGCCGATCATCAGGTGATCGCGGCATCGATGCTCGGCCACAAGTGCGATGTCGCGTTCATGGTCCTCGGCCCGGACCTGCGCGTGCTCCGGCGGTTCCAGACCGCGGTGAGCGCTGCCGGACTGCAGGTCGTCGACTCGTACGTCTCGCTGACCGAGGTGAGCGAGTACGCGAAGGGACTTCCGGAGGAGATGGTCCAGTCCCGGCTGTACCCACAATTGCCGCCGCCCGGCAAGCCGGCGTTCTGCTTCTACCCGATGTCGAAGCGCCGGGCCGAAGGGGCGAACTGGTTCAAGTTGCCCTACGAAGAGCGACTCGCGTTGATGCACGATCACGGCAAGAGCGGTCGTACGTTCGCCGGGCGGATCACGCAGCTGATCACCGGTTCGACCGGGCTCGACGACTTCGAGTGGGGCGTGACGCTGTTCGGCGTGCACCCCGACGATCTGAAGGACGTCGTGTACACGATGCGCTTCGACGAGGCATCCGCGATCTACGCAGAGTTCGGCTCGTTCTACGTCGGCTTCGTCACCGACGTCGATGAACTGACCGCGTCGCTTTGACGCGGTGCTGACCTCGCTCAGACGTTGACGTCGCCCGCGCTGACGTCCATCCCTGACGGCTCGAAGCGGAACACTTTGAACGTGCCACCCTGGACATCACCCTGGTCGTCGAGCTCCACGCTGCCACTCGCGCCGACGTAGTCGACGTTGCGGCCCTCGCCGAGCAACTGCGAGCACTCCGCGAAGGTGGTACAGGGTGATCCGCTCCGGCTCACGCTCGCCATGAAGCGTGCGATCTGGTCGGGATCGTCGGAACCTGCCGCTGTTGCCGCGAGCGCGAGGAGGATCGTGCAGTCGTACGCGTACGCCGCGTACTCCGTCGGGGTGTCGGGGAAGCGCTCGGCGAACGCTCCGTTGAAGGCCTGCGAGGTCGACTCGGCAGACGGCGCGACGCCGCGCAGGCGCTCGAGGAACGCCGGCGACGCCGCGCCGATCGACGCCGCGAGGTTCGGCAGGCGGAGCGCGTCGTTGACGAAGTACTCCACGCTGTCGCTCGTGTCGAGCTGGCGGAGCGTCGAGAGCATCCGGCCGCCGTCGGTCGCGTCGCCGATCACTGCGATCGCAGCTGCGCCCGACGCGACGGCCCGGATGCCGATCGGCCCGAGGTCTTCCTCGGCAGGGTCGTACGCCGTGTTGGTCAACACCCCGATGCCACGCGCGTCGAGCTCGCGGACGAGCGCAGTCGCGTAGTCGAGGCCGAACTCGTCATCGATGTAGACGATGGACACGGCGTTGCGGCCCGTGCGCTCGATGACGCGCGCCATCGCCGTCGCTTGCAGCGCGTCGGAGGGGATCGTGCGGAAGTAGCGGTTCTCGTCGTCCGGGAACCGCCGCAGGCTGATCGCCGTGTTCGTGGGTGAGCAGACCGCCAATCCCGGATCGAGCATCTCCGACAGCAGGCCGAGTGCAACGCGCGACGACGCCGGCCCGACGATCACGTCGACGTCGCTATCGAGCAGGACCTCGAGCGACCTGTGGGCACTGCTGGCGCTGCTGCCCTCGTCGGTCGTGTGCTGCCGGACCGGCCGACCCATGACACCCCCGGCGGCGTTGATCTCGGAGACGGCGAGGTCGACGCCGGCGATGAGCGGTTCGCCGAGCGTCGCGCCCGGGCCGGAGCGGGGGAGCAGCGCGCCGATCACGAGCCGCTCGTCCAGCCGGGTCGGGGCGCTCCGCGCGACCGGCGCGTCGGGCGGGATCGTGGCGGTGGCATCCCGCGTCGTCGTGCTGCTGCTCGAACCGCCGCTCGAGCAGGCCGCGAGCGCGGCAGCGAGGACGATCGCGACGGGCGCGGCTCGGAGCCTGGGGCGACGCGTCCGCATCATCCGAGCGAGTGTACGGGGGCTGCTCGTGGATGGCCGAGGACAGCGGACCGGGGCAGACTCGGGGCGTGGCGAACACCGAACTGCTCTACCTGCGAGATGCCTACCTGCGCGAGTTCACCGCGACCGTGCTCGCCGTCGACGCGGACGGCGCGCGAGTGGCGCTCGACCGCACCGCCTTCTACCCGACCGGGGGAGGGCAGCCCCACGACACCGGCACGCTCGGCAGCGCGTCCGTCACCGACGTCCGCAAGGAGGGAGACGACGTCTGGCACTCCCTCGACGGCCCGCTGCCCGCGGTCGGTGAGGAGGTCAGCGGCACGGTCGATTGGGCCCGACGACACGCGCTGATGCGCACCCACAGCGCGCTGCACGTGCTCTGCGGGGTGATCTGGAACGAGTGGCGGGTGCCCGTCACCGGCGGCAACATGGAGCCGCTCTCGGCGAGGATGGACTTCGAGTTCGACCCGCTGCCCGAGGGCTTCGGCCCGCGGGTGGAGCAGCTCGTCAACGCTGAGCTCGCCAGCGGGCGACCGATCGAGGTCGAGTTCCTACCGAGGGACACCGCCGTGATGGACGAAGACCTGATCCGCACGAAGGTGAACATGATCCCGGCGGAGGTCTCGGAGATCCGGGTCGTGGACATCGTCGGCCTCGACAAGCAGGCCGATGGTGGCACGCACGTGCGGACGACCGACGAGGTCGGACGGATCCGCGTCGTCAAGACCGAGAGCAAGGGCAAGGGCAACAAGCGGATCAGGTTGGAGATCGTCGACGCCTGACGCGTTGCCGGAGCGCGTCCCTACCGAATCCGCTAGGTCGGGGTAGCAGCCGGCTACGTTCCGCCACGTCGAGAGCTCCCTCACGCTTCAGAGTGTCGCAACCCCCACTGTGATCGAGTCCCCGACACCGAACGCGGACCTACCCCGACCATGTCCTCCCCACGCCCACGCGCGGAGCCCGTTTCACGTCTTTGGAGACGATGCGACGGGCGGTGAAGTGCCGAGCCGCCGGGTTGGCTGAGCGCGCTGTCGTCGCGCTACCCGTCTACCACCGACCCCGGCTCGATGACGTCACGGAGTGGCCAGGTGCGGTCGGCCCCGCCTGCTCAGTGCGAGTGGCCGTGTCTCCTGCGGGATCCTCGAACAAGCGAGACGATCAACCCAGGAACAAGAGAAGCTGCCAGAACCGCCGCGACGCCTCCGCACACGTACATCCCGAGCTCGACCAGAACGATGGTGTAGCCCCGTTCCTGCGTGCTCTCATTCCAGGCGTAGAGAACTGCACTAGCAGCGGCCGACCCCAGAATGGTGAGCAGCAGACGTAGCACTCCGCCATCCTCGATGAGGTTCACCGTTCCGAAGATGCCGACTCCGAGGATCATCGCTGCCAGCAGGCCGACTGCGACGAGCCCGACAGGGGACTTCACAAGGTCCCGGCCATCCTCGCCTCCCAAGAACCACAGGACGGGTAGAGCAATGAACACAAGCGCGAGCACGAAGCCGATCAGCTTCCCAACGGACTCTGCCATGCCCTGCAACTACGCACGCTGGAACTCCGTGCGGCTAGGGAACATAGTCCCGAATCACTTCGCAGTCGCTATCCCGCTTCCAGTGGGTGGACTCGACTCCATCGGGAGAGACTCGTCGCAGACGCGATCGGGACGAGATCCGGCTTGGAAGCACCGTTCAGGTGGTTGTCGTTGCGTCACCCGCGTGGAGGAACACCGTGCCGCAGAGTCGGCATTAGGAAACGGTGCGTGCGCCGGTTCGACAGCGAGCAACATGGGACTGATGGCCCGTCTCAAGCAGCTCGTCGTCGACAGCCGCGAACCGTCAACACTCGCCCTCTTCTGGGCGGCTGTGCTCGACGATTTCGAGATTCGCGCGTACGACGACGAAGAGATCGCACGCCTTGCATCCTTCGGACGGACACCAGAGACCGATCCGTGCGTCGTCCTCGACGGTCCGATGCTCGAGATCTGCTTTCAAGAGATCGATGTTCGGACTACGACGAAGCGCCCGATGCACGTCGACATCGAGGTCACGAACCGAGCCACCGAGACGACACGCCTCGTCTCCCTCGGGGCATCGATCGTCCAGGTGTTCGAGACGCACACATGGATGCGAGATCCCGAAGGGAACGACTTCTGTCTCACCGACGCGTAGAGCCAGCGGTCGGGGACGCTCCCAGCACAGGGAGGAAGGCACATCATCTGTTCTTGAACGTGGCACCATGTATCGTCCTGCGAACGATTCGTATCCAATCCATGCGTCGTCCTGCATGGATTCTGTTCGTCAAGATGACACAGCCGACATTCGCATGAGTGTCGATCCAGATCGAGGTACCGGTGAAACCCGTAACTCCCAATGCTCTGCCGGGTAGCCCTTCGACATCTGCTGGATCGAATTCGGCCACAGTTCGAAAGATACCGAGTCCATCGCAGGCCAGCGCCTGGGAGTGAAGCGCAGGAGACAAGTGAAGCCGAGGGTCGTTCGTGATCCACCGGCGTGTGAACTCCGCGACATCAGACACGGTGGCGAACAATCCTGCATGACCAGCGTGGCCGTCCAGCAGATAGCACGTCTCATCGTGGACTTCACCCCAACAGCGCTTTGGCCGCCAATCATCTAGCTCAGTGGGTACGATCTTGCGTTGTGGCCAGCCATTTTGCAGAGGGTTGTACAGAGTGCTTGCGAGTCCGACCCGCGCATAGAGCGCATTTGCAACGGTCCAGGGTTTCTTGGTTGCGAGTATTTCGCCGAGTATTACGTAGCTGATGTTGTTGTACATGCGAACGTCTCGACGATCTCGTCGCGCGGCGGCCGCAGATCGTACGAGTGCTGCAAGCACCGATTCTCGACCGAGCAACTTCGCCGCAGTCGGATCATGCCGAAATGGGTCGAGCTCGTGGAGTAATACGTGTGGTGGGAATCCCCCGCGGTGTGCAAGCAGGTCTCGAATGCTGCAATCGGCAATTCGAGTAATGTCTCCGAACAAGTAGTCGGAGGCAAGATGATCCAACCCGACCTCGGCCGCACTTGCCAACTCGAGGACTCCCGTCGCGGTGTACAACTTCGTGAGCGAGGCAAGGTCGAACAGGCGTTCAGGTGATGAGCTCGGATCGGGCTCGCTACGGCCTACTTGCTCGACGGAGCTCCCCTCCGGCGTCACCACGGCGACCGCCAGCCACGTGCCCGCACCGTCGAGATCGAGGAGCTCGGTGAGTTGATGTCGAGATGGCGCCGGCACATCGATTAGCGTATCCCGCCATGGCGGTTACGTATTTCGGCATCTCCGCCGATGCCTGGAGCCTGATCTTCCAAGCCGTCTCAGCCGTAGCAGTTGTGCTCGGCATCATCTTCGGCATTGTCCAACTGAGGAGTCTCGCGATCCAAGGGCGATTCGCGTCCGTAAAGGCCTTTCAAGAGATATTGCATGAACACTCACAGCTGTTCAATGATATAGTTGACTCTTTTCCTATCGATGCCGACGAAAAGACTCTCCGTGAACTGACCGACGAACAACGGCAGACAGCGCGCAAAGCGGTCGACGCCCAGAATGTCATTGGTCAACTGATAGAGGAGGGGTTGGTTGATGCTCGAATGTACTTCAGCCTCACTCATGTCCAGATCATCAGAGTATGCCATCTGCTTCGACCCTACACGGAATGGGTCGAGTCCGGACAAGGTACGGCGTATGGCCGCCGAATACATCGAATCGCCGCACGTGCCATCCGTTACCACGATCTCAATCCCCACCTCAGGCAACAAGAGATCCTGATCACCCGACCTGACTGCGTCGTGTCGATTCACCGCCCACCGATCAGGCGCGAAGCACGGATCGCGAACGCACTCCTGACGTTTCGATTCAGGATCCGATCGGCATACGGTCGCCTCTGACGGTGCTGGATCAAGACATACCCTGGAAGCAGGCGATGTGCCGCTCGTACCCGGGACCTCGGCGAGACGATCGCTGCTCACGTGATCTACTGGCGCCATGGACGCCGCAGAGCTCGAGTGGATGGCGTGGACCAACCCCATCACCACCGCGCTGGGCACGGAGGTCGCGGCCACCGACCTGTCGGGCCCGCACCGTGGCGTGCCGCCAACACATCATGCCTGACAGCATCTGCATCGTCGGTCCGCTCCTCGAAGCGGGCGCCCGCGTCCGAATGGTGCCCTGCAACCCGGACAGCACCGACGACCGCACCGCGGCGCATCTCGCCTCGATAGGCGTCGAGATCCGTGGCCGCGCCGGCATGAGCGCCGACGAGTGCGCCGATGCACTTGCGTGGCTGACGAGCGAACCGGCCGACGCGTTGTGCGACATGGGTGGTGAGCTGATCGTGGCGACGGCGGCGGCGGGTCACCGGCCCGCCGGCGCGCTCGAAGCCACCACGACCGGACTGCACCGTCTGGCCGGCGTCGAGATCCCCTTTCCCGTCCTCGACTGGAACGGGATCGCGCTCAAGGACCTCATCCACAACCGTCATCACGTCGGCGCAGAGACATGGCCGGCCTTCACCGCGATCACGGGACTGTCGCTGTACGGCCGTGAGATCGTGGTGGTCGGGTTCGGCCCCGTCGGTCAGGGCGTCGCACTGCGCGCCCGCGAGCTTGGGGCCAACGTCACGGTGGTCGACCTCGACCCGGTTCGGTTGGTCCAGGCTCAGCACCATGGCTGCCGCGTCGCCGAGTTCGATGACGCCGTTCGACGGGCCAGCGTGGTCGTCACCGCGACCGGGTTCGACGGCGTCGTCGGACCGGCCCAGATCGAGCTCCTCGCCGACGGCTCCATCCTCATGAACGTCGGACACAGCCACCGTGAGATCGACGTCGACTGGCTGGATCAGCATCCGCGAACCGAGATGCGTCGTCACCTCGAACGGTATGAGGTGAGCGGTCGGCGAGTCCATCTGCTCAACCGAGGCAGCCTCGTCAACCTCGCCAACGGTTTGGGCATCGCAGCACCCCAGCTCTTCGACCCCTTCGCAGCGATCATGCTGCTCGGCCTCGACGCGATCCTCCAAGGGCGTACTGCCGACCTTCCCGCGGGCGTGCAGCGGTACCCCGCCCAACTCGAGGCCAGAGTCGCCCGCGCGCTCGTCGACAGCACCTCCAGCTGATGTCACACACCACCCTCCGGCGCGCTGCCGACGTGCCCGCGGGAGAACACGGCCATCTCTGTCCGCTCCGCTTCGGCCGGTCATCGACTCGTGACGCGTCGTGCGCTTGGGCGATTGCGCGATGGCGGTCTGGAGGATCGCTCTTCAACCAAGTGGTTGACAACGGTGAAACGGTAGGCGTAGGTTGTCTTCAACCATTCAGTTGAACAAGGAGGTCGTCCGTGGCCGACGACCAGCTGTCCCGAGTCTTCGCCGCCCTCGCCGATCCGACGAGGCGCGACATGGTGGCCCGCCTCGCCGCGGGTGATGCCACCGTCGGGGAGCTGGCCGACCCCTACGACGTTTCCGTGCAGGCGGTGTCCAAGCACGTCAGGGTGCTCACCGACGCCGGCCTGGTGAGCCAGAGCAAGGACGCCCAGCGGCGGCCGTGTCATCTCGAAGCGGAGGTCTTCGACCTGATGACGAAGTGGATCGAGCGTTACCGCCAACAGGCCCAGGAGCGCTACGAGCGCCTGGACGTCGTCCTCGCCGAGATGCGGGGCGATGAACAACCCACCACCCACACCCACCCACAGCAAGGAGCTGCGTCATGAGCGCCACGAGCAACCGTTACCAGGTCTCGATCGAGGCCGACCCCACCCTGCCGATCATCCGCATGACCCGTGACTTCGACGCCACGCCGGCACAGCTGATGCGGGCCCACACCGATCCCGAGCTGTTCGCCCGGTGGGTCGGGCCGAACGGGATGCAGACCAAGATCCTCGACTGGGATGCCACGACAGGCGGCCGCTGGCGCTACGTCGCCGGGCGCGACGGCGAGGAGTACGGCTTCCACGGCTGCTTCCACGACGTCGGCGAGGACCGCATCGTCCAGACCTTCACGTTCGACGGCCAGCCCGACGGCGTCGCCCTCGAGACGCTGCGCTTCGAGGACCTCGGCGACGGTCGCACCCGGCTCCACGCCCAGTCGCTCGTCGACAGCTTCGAGGGCCGCGACCAGTGGCTGGCCAGCGGCATGGAGACCGGCGTCGACGAGGGCTACGCCAAGCTCGACGCCCTCATCGGCGAGCTCTGATGGGCGACCCGGCCGACGAGCACCGGCGCATCGCCGGTGCGTTCACGGCGACCGTCGAGAGCACCGCCCCGGCAGCGTGGGACAACCCTGCGCCACCGGAAGGCTGGGTTGCCCGCGACGTCGTCCGCCACCTCGTCGAGTGGTTTCCGGCGTTCCTCCAGGGGGCGACCGGGATCACGCTGCCCGCTGGTCCGTCGGTCGACGTCGACCCCGTCGGCGCCTGGCGCACACAGACCGACGCGGTGCAGGCACTGCTCGACGACCCGGCCACCGCCGAGCGCGAGCACGACCTCCCTCACCTCGGCACCATGCCGCTCGGGCAGGCCATCGACATGATCTACACGGGCGACGTGTTCCTCCACCGCTGGGACCTCGCCCGGGCCACCGGCCACGACGAGACGCTCGACCCGGACAAGTGCGCCGAGATGCTCGTGGGCATGCTGCCGATGGACGAGGCGCTGCGCCAGAGCGGCCACTACGGGCCACGTGTGAACGTCCCGCACGACGCCGACGTCCAGACCAAGCTGCTCGCGTTCATCGGCCGCACCCCATAGACAACGCCGCGGCTACGTGCGCGGCACGTCGCCGACGTCGCCGATGTCGCAACAGCTGGGCCGATCATGTCAGCAACCTCGATCGACGTCAGGGAATCCGACGCGTGACACCGAATCGCTGACCCGAATCAGAGTCGCTGTCAGATATCGATGGGCGCGATCGTTGGTACCCCTGGCGGGCGATGCTCCGCCCGACCGATCCGGACGGCATGTGTGCGGCTCGGCAGGCGCTCGGGCAGGCGTGGGCCTCGGCGGGCCGTGAAGCTGTAGCACCCGGCGTTCACGTTGCGGACGTGCACGAAGTCGATCTCGTCGTTGCCGAGCAGCGCGCCGAGCACGGAGGGCAGCGATCCGTCCGGCTCGACGATCACGACGTGGTCATACGCGATGCGCCGGTCGTGGCCGTACGGGCGCAGGAGCTGACGTCGCCCGAGGAACTGCGATGGCACCTCGGTCGTCCCGTCCGCGCCGGCGCAGGGTCTGGCGTGGATGACGATCGGGCCCGTCTCGCGGTAGGGGCCTCGCCACGGGAACGGTGACCAGGCCACGATCGCGAGCTCGTCGCCGCGCGCGGAGTCCGTGAGGCAGCAGCGCAACGGCCAGCCGCCGTCGGCGTCGATGAACGGCTCGACGGTGTTGCCGCCGTGATCGATGGCAGTGGTGCGCAGGTCGTGGAGAGCCTGCGGGTCGAGGCCCTCGATGGTCATCGTCGACGGAGGGTGGTGCATGCCGAGTGGTCTACTGCCACCCGGCCCGAGTCACTGGCGGAAATCGGACGTGTGCGTCCGGCACGCTTGACCTCCGCGGAACAAGTTCGTGACGAGTCACGCACGAGCGAGCGCGAGGAGGTGCGCGCTCGCGCCGACCGTTGCCTCCTCGAGGTCCGCGAGCCGGGCGACTTCGATGACGTCGGAGACCAACGGGTCGTCCGGCGGGCACGTGTGGTTCACGAGCGGCCACGCCGGGCCCTCGATCCCGCGGACCACCACGCCTTCGAAGCCGGCGTCGCGGGCTTCGTGTTCGAGCTCGGCAACGGTGTGGAAGTAGAAGACGCCTGCTCCCGATCCGGTGTCGTCCGAGCCGGTGGCAGCGATCCGCCGGGCGACCGCCTTTCCCTGCGGCTCGGCGAAGCTCCCGTCGCGAAGCCAGTCGATCGGGACCGCCATCCTGCTCACGGCGGCGGCAGCGAGGAAACCACCCCGGCGCAGCACGCGGTGCGCTTCGCGGAGCGCCTTCATCCGTTCGGAGCGATCGGGTAGGTGGTAGAGCGGGCCGAGCAGCAGCACGACGTCGACGGTCCGGTCGTCGTACGCGAGAGACCGGGCGTCTCCGAGTTGGGCGGCGAAGCCTCGGACCCGTGCGCGGTCGACGTGGAGCGGGACGACATCGACGATCTCGACGTCGTAGCCGTCCTCCTTCAGCCACGCGGCGTGGACGCCATCGGCACCACCGACGTCGAGGACGCGCGCCCGCGCGGGCGGCAGCGCGGCGCGAAGGAGCTCCTGCGTTCGCAGCAGCTCGACCCTCCCCACGCCGAAGTCGAGCCGCACGGACTCGTCATGGGCTTCGTAGAACCCCGCGACGGAGCCTGGTCCGATCTCCGGCCCGTCATCCACGACCGAATCGTGGCGCTGGACGCAGCCGGCCGCCATTCATTTGGCGTTCGTCCCGCACCGCATCGCCTGGACCGAGTCGTCAGACCCCGTACATCTGGCACCCGCTATCGTCGGGCAAACACTCACAACCGACCGGATGCGGCAGGGGGCAACGATGGCACAGGACCTGGCGTCGATCGGGATCGTCCAACCGGAGGTCGTGTGGTGGAACCTGTCCACCCCGACGCTCTACGAGCACGCGGTCCGCAACCGCGAAGCGCAGCTGGCACACCTGGGCCCGATGGTCGTGCGGACCGGGCAGTACACCGGCCGCTCGCCGAAGGACAAGTTCGTGGTCGACGAGCCGGAGCATCACGACAACGTCTGGTGGGGCGACGTCAACCAACCGTTCGACACTGATCACTACGCGCACCTCCGAGCCCGCTTGATGGCATACCTGCAGGGCTCGCAGGTGTACGTGCAGGACTGCTGGGTGGGGGCTCACGCCGACTATCGGCTGCCGGTGCGGATCGTCACGCAGCGGGCCTGGCACAGCCTGTTCGCGAGGAACCTCTTCATCCAGGAGCACGACCCGAAGAAGCTCGCCCAGCACGATCCGCACTTCACGCTCATCGACGCACCCGGCTTCAACGCGACCCCGGACATCGACGGCACCCGTTCCGAGGTGTTCGTCGTGCTGAACCTGGCCCGCCGAGAGGTCATCATCGGCGGGACCGAGTACGGCGGCGAGATCAAGAAGTCCTTGTTCACCGTGATGAACTACCTGATGCCCGACCGTGACGTCCTGCCGATGCACTGCTCGGCCAACTACGGCGCCGACGAGGACGACGTCGCGATCTTCTTCGGTCTGTCCGGCACCGGGAAGACCACCTTGTCGGCGGACCCGGCGCGAACACTGATCGGCGACGACGAGCACGGCTGGTCCGATCACGGCGTGTTCAACTTCGAGGGCGGTTGCTACGCCAAGGTCATCCGCCTGTCGCCCACGGGCGAGCCCGAGATCCACGAGACGACCCGCAGGTTCGGAACCGTGCTCGAGAACGTCGTCGTCGACCCCGTGACCCGACGGCTCGACCTCGACTCGGATGCTCTGACCGAGAACACCCGGGCGGCCTACCCGATCAGCCACATCCCGAACGCGAGTCGCACCGGCGTCGCCGGCCAGCCCAAGGTCGTGATCATGCTGACTGCCGACGCGTTCGGCGTGATGCCCCCGATCGCCCGGCTCACCCCTGAGCAGGCGAGCTACCACTTCCTGTCCGGATACACGGCGAAGGTGGCCGGGACCGAACGTGGCGTGACCGAACCCGTTGCGACGTTCTCCGCATGCTTCGGCGCACCGTTCATGGCACGCCGCCCATCGGTGTACGCCTCGATGCTCGGTGCCCGCATCGCCCGCCACGGCGTCGCCGTCTATCTCATCAACACCGGCTGGACGGGAGGCCCGTACGGGGTGGGCCACCGCATGCCGCTCGCCGACACGCGTGCCATGGTGACCGCCGCGCTCCAGGGTGACCTCGCCGACGTCGAGATGCGGGAGGACCCGACGTTCGGCTTCCTCGTACCTCGGTCGTGCCCGGGCGTGCCGGCGGAGATCCTCGATCCGCGCCAGGCGTGGCCCGATCCGAACGCCTACGACGCGCAAGCGAAGCGTCTGGCAAGCATGTTCACGGAGAACTTCAAGCACTTCGAAGCGGATGCCCCACCGGAGGTCAGGACCGCCGGTCCGCGAGTGTGAACAACGATCAGGCGGCGCCGATGGCTGCTGCGAGACTGCGCCTGTGCTCTACCTGCGGGCCGTCGTCGCGCTGTCGCTCCCGGTTCTCGTCGACATCGTCGTGCCGGCGATCCTGTTGCGTGGCGCCGGAGGCCGCTTCGAACTTGGTGGAGCCCGTTTCGTCGGCGTGCCGCTGATCGCGTCGGGTGCCGTGTTGCTGCTCGACAGTGTGCTCCTCCGGTTCGCGCGGGAGGGCCGCGGGACCCTCGCTCCGGTCGATCCGCCGCGCTTCGTCGTGCGTGGCGGCGCCTACGGCCGCGTCAGGAACCCGATGTACGTCGCGAACGTGGCCGTGCTCGTGGGCGAGGGGCTCGTGTTCGAGTCGTGGTACGTGCTCATGTGGGCGGCGGCGATGTTCGCTGTCTTCCACACCTTCGTCGTTCTCTACGAGGAGCCCGATCTGAGTGCCCGATTCGGCACCGCCTACGACGACTACCGGCTCGCAACCGGTCGTTGGCTACCGCGCTTGCGTCGCTGACGACGGGCTGCTTCCTGCGCGATGTACTCGTCGGCGAGCTTGCTCGGCGCGCACGCCAGCCAGCCGTCGACGATCGCTGCCTGCAGCGCTCGCTTCGTGACGTTCCGCAACTGGATCAGAACGGCCGGGTACCCGTCGAAGTGCGGGATCGTGAAGAACGCCTTCGGCTCCGCAGCGAGCACGGCCTCCTTCTCAGCGAGGTCGTCGACGCGAACCGCGAGGATCGGTCCCGCTGGCGGTGTGGCGTCGCCGAACCGTCGGACGTCTGCCTTGCTGAACGGCCGCTCCCACGCGAAGCCCTTGCCGGCAACGGACCACGTACGAGTGCCGTGGCGCTCGCCCTCGGTGACGTTCGGCAACGCCAAGGCCATCCGAGCGGCCTCGTCGATGCTGACCACGCTCCTCACCGTACTCACGTCTGTCGATCGGCCTCAGCGACTCGTCGCCAGGCTCGCGAGGAGCTCGTCGACCGTCGTCAGCGTCGCCACCATCGCGACGGTGTGCTTCAACATCGCGGCCGCGTACTCGGCAGGGGATCCGGCGACGGCGTCGGTGGGGACGATCACGTCGAAGTCCTCGTCTGCTGCTTGCGCCGCGACGAGGGGGATCGCGACGTTGACCGAGATGCCGGCAACGACGATCGTGCGCATCCCCATGTTGCGGAGCACCTTGAAGGTCTCGGTGCCGTACGTCGGCGAGATGCCGCTGTGCCGAGGCAGCACGAGATCGCCGGGGCCGACGCCGATCTCGGCGATCGGTCGTGTGGCCGGATCGCCGGGCACCCAGTGCGCGACCGCCGGAGCCACTCCCCGGAACAACGGTGGCCGTTGGTTGAGGGACCGGCCGGCGCCGACCGGCACGAAGGTGAGGTGGACCACGGTCGCGCCCGCTTCACGTGCGCCTTTGGCCAACCGTCCCATGGCCGGGACGATCGCCCGGGCCTCCTCGGCGATCGCAGGCAAGATGCTGCTCGTTCCCAGCAGACCCTCTTGACACTCGATGAAGAGCACCGCCGTACTCGCGCCAACCGGTGTCACACGCATCTGGTCGATGGTAGACGACTGAGTTGACGCTTCCGTCAAGCAACGAGCGTTCCGCACTACTAATACGGACTTGCATCAGATGATGCGAGATCGTAGTATGTGACTCATGTCGGAACGACCAGCACCGATGTCGCTCTTGTTCGACGTGTGGCTGATCATGCACTCGATGTCGACCTTCATCGACGACGCACTCGAGTCGAGCGAGCTCAGTGGCGACGACTTCGGTCTGTACTCGCTGCTGAGGCGGTTCGGGCCGGCGACGCCGACACAGATCGCGCGCTGGACCGGGATGAAGCCGACGACGGTGTCGTTCGCCCTCAAGCGTCTGGTCCAGCGCGCGCACGCCACGCAGACCCGGCATCCGAGCGACGGCAGGTCCTACCTCGTCGGTCTGAACGACGCCGGGGTAGCAGCGCACGACTCGGCCGGCCGGCTCTTCATGAGCGCGATGGGCATGTTGAGCACCGAGCTCGGTTCGGACGGTCGCGAGGAACGCGCTTCGCTGCAACGCATCGACGCGGCGTTCCGGGCGGTGCTCGCGCTCGACCCGCGTCCATACGACCTCGGCGTCGACCACGCGGCCGACACCTGGACGCTGTCCTATGACGGCCCGGCGCTCAGCCCTGCACACGAGGCACAGGTCCGGGACTACATCGCCTTCGTTCGCACCGCGAAGCACCGAGCAGCAGCACCACCGCCACAACAACCACCACGACCACGACGACGAGGAGTCCCGTCATGACGACCACCGACACCCATTCGACCACCGGGAACGACCTCGACGAGGCCGTCTGCCGCATCATCGAGCCGCTCCGGCAGAGCCGACAGATCCCCGGCCTGTCGATCGCGATCGCGGACAGCAGCGGGGTCCGCCATGCCTGCGCTGCAGGGCTCGCCGACATCCGGGGTGGCAGGCCCGCCACGCCCGAGACGTCGTACCTGTGGTTCTCGCTGACGAAGATCGTCACCGCCACCGCCGTGGTTCGCCTCGCCGACGAGGGACGGCTCGACCTCGACGAACCGATCGCTCGCTACTTCCCGGCGTTGTCCTCCCCACGAGGCTCGTCCACGCCACGGGTCGGACATCTTCTGAACCACACCGCCGGCTTCTCGAACCCGCTCCCACTGCGATGGGTCCGCCCGGCAGCTGCCGCCCCATCGCAAGAGTTCGTCGACCGCATCCTCCACGACCACCTGCGCGTCAGGCGTCCCGTCGGAGCAAGAGCGCGCTACTCGAACCTCGGCTACCTGCTCCTCGGTGAGATCATCAGCGTCGCGAGCGGACACCCGTTCGAGTCCTACCTGCGCGAAGCCGTGCTCGAGCCGTGCGGCATGGACCACACCGGGTTCGCATCACCTGACGCGAGAACCCGCGACCGGTTACGTGAAGGTCCCCCGAGTGCTCGGACCCGCGATCGGCAGGTTGCTACCGCCCGGCATCGTCGGCGACCAGCACGGACGGCACCGCGCCTTCAGGCCGTTCTACGTCGAAGGCGCCAGCTATGGCGGCCTCGTCGGCGACGTTCTCGACGCCAGTCGACTCGCCTCGCTCCACCTCGGCGACGGGACCTTCCAAGGTCGAACGGTGATGTCGGCGTCCGCGGCCCGGAGGATGCGCGAGATCAGCGCGCCGGGAAAGCCGTTCGACCTCGGTCAGGGATGGTTCCGCAGCCCCGAACACCGGACAGGGGCGAGCAACTACGTGGAGCACCTCGGCGCCGGCGGTGGCTTCTTCAACGTCATGCGCATCTACCCCGACCACGGGATCGGCATCGTGGTCATGTCGAACTCCACCTCCAGGTTCCCGCATCACGATCTGCTCGACGCGTTGCTCCAGGTCGCGTCAGCGCACTGACCCGGCCGGGTTCTCGAACTCGCCGCGCTCGGACTCGGCTGTCGGGCAGCTCGACGATGCCCGGACCGTCAGCTCACGGGGTCCATCGCTCGCTACTCAGATCAGCTCCGCGATCGACGCTGCGGCGCGGGCCGCGCCGCGGTGGTCGACGGGCAGGTAGTCGATGGTGCGCCCGATCTCGTCGGCGATCACCTTGGCCAGCAGGTCGGCGTCGGAGACATCGCCGTAGTCGAGGCGCCGCCCGGCGCCGTACCGCTGCAGGCGATGATGCACGTGGAAGTTCTGCTCGAAGTGGTGCTGCAGCGGCACGTAGATGAACGGTCGGCGGTTGGCGGTGAGCTCCATGCATGTGGTCAGTCCACCGTGCACGATGGCCAGGTCGCACGCCGCGAGGTGACGGTAGAGCTGCGGGACGTACCGGTGGTACGAGACGCCCTTGCGGCGTGGGAAGGCTCGCGGGTCGAGGCGAGGGCCGACGACGACGACGAATCGCAGCCCTTCGACCAGTCGGCGAGCGGCCGGCGCGGCGTCGACGACACGGCGCAGCAGGTCTCCGCCGACGCCCGACCCGCCGACCGCGACCACGCACACGAGCTCGTCGGGCCGGTAGCCGAGCTCGTGCCGCAACGCTGCTCGGTCGGCGAAATCGGCCGGATCGAACCCGGTCACGTAGCCGGAGAACTCGAAGTTGGCCGCGGTCCACTCACGGATCCCGGGGAGCTGATCGCCGAAGGAATCAGGGACGATGTCGTCAGGCTCGCCGATGAAGATCGAGCGGTCGCGCAGCCGCCTGTACCGGGCTCGTTGCTCGATCATCTCGGCGTTGTAGTCGGCGGTCAGGGCAGCTTCCTCGTCGCCGCCATCGGGCATCGGCAGCCAGCCGACGAAGTCGGTCATCCAGGCAAACGCGAAGTGCTTGAGCTCGGGGTTCTCGTGCAGGAAGTAGTCGACATCCCAGGCTTCGTCGCCGATCACGAGGTCGTAGTGCTCGTCGCCGACGACGTCGTTGAACACCGTGAAGTTGTTGACGAGGATCTCGTCCATCTGCCGGATCGCCTGGAACGCGTGGAGGTCGTGCTCGCCGGCTTCGTCCTCGATGTGCGCCGACTCGCTGGCGAGCCACGCCGATGCCGGGTGCACGCGCTCTCCCCGGTCTTCGAGCACCTTCGTCACCGGGTGCTGGGCGAGCCAGTCGATCTGCAGGTCGGGATGGATCTTGCGCAGCTCGTCGGCGATCGAGGCGTCGCGCAGGGCGTGTCCGAGCCCGATCGGCGACGAGATGTACAGCGCCCGCTTGGGGCGGCGGGCGGCGCGCACCCACGTGCGCGTGCGCGGCCGCGGCCCTGGGTGGATCGTGGTGACGAACTCCTCGATCAGACGGTTGACGACGATCGGGTCACGAGCCTGCGGCCCGTGACCTCCGCCAGCGATCGTGACGAGTCGACCACCGGTCACGTCGGCGAGCGCGACGCCTGCGGCGTGGGGGCGGATGCGGTCCTTGTCGCCGTGGATCACGAGGACCGGCGCACTCACCCGTTCGCACACGGATCGGAAGCTGTCGCCCTCGTGGCCGTGCAGGTCGCGGCTCGCATCGGCAAGCGTCATCGGTGAGACCTCGAGCCCCCAGCCGACGCAGTCCTCGATCTGCTTGGTGGAATGCGCCTCGCTGAACATCTGCCCGAAGAAGAACTCGAGGAAGTCCGGGAAGTCGCGTTGCCAGTAGTGGCTGTTGTACTTCGCCCAGCCCTCGGTGGTGTCGAGCGGCTCGTCGAACGCGTACACGACCCGCTCGGGATGACCGGCGGTGATGTCGACGGCGGGGGCGATCGCCACGATGCCCTCCGCGCGCTCGGGATGCTCGGCGGCGAACTGGATCGCCCACATCGCACCACGCGAGAGGGCGACGAGCACTGCCCGTTCGATGCCGGTCGCGTCGAGCACGGCGACGATGTCGTCCGCGAACTCGTGGTGGCTGTACGCCTCCGGACCGGCGGGCTTGGACGACCGCCCCGTGCCACGCCCGTCGAAGGTCACCACCCGATGCCTGCGGGCGAGCGTCCCCACCTGCAGCTTCCAGAAGCGCGAGTGCAGCACCGACCACGTCGGCACCAGCGCGATCGTCGGGTCACCGCTGCCGAACACCTCCCAGTGCAGGCGGACACCGTCGCGCTCGGTGAAGCCGCTGGCATCTGGCTGCCGAGCTCTCATCGCCGCCGACCGTTCGTCGGACTGGCCGCGCGCTCCTCGATCGCCCTGATCAGCTCGGCGACACGCCGCAGGCTCGTACGGATCGGCAGCTGGTGCCGGTCGAAGCCGAGCAGCAACAGCGCCTCCGAGCCGATGAACGCATTGCCGATCAGGGTGGCGATCTCGGCCGGCTCGAACGGGCCGAGTCCACCGAACTGCTCCGCCGCCTCGGTCGCCACCTCGGTGAGCAGCTCGTACCAACCGATCAGCAGTGTGCGCGCCGCTTCGGCGATCGCCGGCGTCGACCATCCGGCGGCGATCATCTCCTGCAGGACGCGTACGTAGCCGAACTCGAGATCCTCTTCCAGGAAGTCGCACGCCTGCTCGTAGCGGCGCCACAGCGGGAGGTCCTGCGCGTACATCCCGGCCTGCCGCGCCAGCCGCCGGCGGTTCTCCGATTCCAGCAACGCGAGCACCATCCCACCCTTCGACCCGAAGTGGTAGTGGACCTGAGAGAGGGGCACACCCGCTTGCTGCGCGACCTTGCGCGTGGACATCCCGGCGTAGCCGTCGATCAGCAACCGCTCCCGCGCGGCGGCCAAGATCGCGCCCGCAGTGTCAGGCTCCGTCGTCAGCGCCATCGTCGCCTCCTCAGTGGCATTCTCGGTCGACCGACCGAAGGTAGTGTTCACCCGCTCTTCCCTGTTCGTCAAGGGCTTGACAAGGGTGCGACAGTGATCGACAACGGTAGTTCGGTCGATCGACCGACTGAGAAAGGAGAGGCCCGATGCTCACCGACACCCGAATCGAACTCTTGACCGACGAGATGCTCGCCCGGTTCGACCAGCGCGCCCCCGGCTACGACCGGACCAACCAGTTCTTCGACGAGGACTTCGACGAGCTCCGCCGATCCGGCTACCTGCTCGCCTCGGTCCCGACCGAGCTCGGTGGCGCCGGACTGAACCTGGCCGAGATCAACCAGCTCCAGCGACGCATCGCCTACGTCGCGCCGGCGACCGCGATCGCGATCAACATGCACCACTACTTCGTCGGTTTGTGCGCCGACCTCCACCGGAGCGGTGATCCGTCGGGTGACTGGGTCCTGCGCCGGGCCGCCGAAGGGCACGTGTTCGCCGCCGGCCACGGCGAGAGCGGCAACGACATCCCGGTGCTGCTGTCCTCCACGAAGGCCGAACGGGTCGATGGCGGATGGGCGTTCACCGGGCACAAGATCTTCGGCAGCCTGTCTCCGGTCTGGACGTACCTGGGTGTTCACGGCCTCGACACCAGCGACCCGAGCGCGCCCAAGGTCGTCCACGGCTTCATCCACCGCGACACCCCGGGCTACCGGATCGAGCAGACCTGGGACACGCTCGGCATGCGCGCCACGATGTCGAACGACACCATCCTCGACCGCACCTTCGTCCCCGACGACGCGGTCATCCGAGTCTCACCGGCCGGGTTCGCCGGTGCCGACATGTTCCACGTCGCCCTGTTCGCCTGGGCGTTGCTCGGCTTCGCCGGGGTGTACTCCTCGATCGCCCGCCGCGCCTTCGACGACACCGTCACGACGATGCACGAGCGCCGCTCCATGGCACTCACCCGTTCGATGGCCTACCACCCGGAGGTGCAGCACCACATCGCAGAGATGCGCATCCACCTCGAGGCGATGACGGCCCACCTCGATCGGGTCTGCGACGACTGGTCCGCCGGCGTCGATCACGGCATGGACTGGCCGGTGAAGATCTTCGCCTGCAAGCACGACGTCGTCACTCGTGCCTGGTCGGTCGTCGACACCACGCTCGATCTCACCGGCGGCGCCGGGATCTTCAAGCGCAGCCGCTTCGAGCAGCTCTTCCGCGACGCCCGCCTCGGGCGCATCCACCCCGGCAACACGCTGCTCACCCACGAGCTCGTCGGGAAGCTCAGCCTCGGCATCAATCCCGACGAACAACCGCGATGGGGCTGACCGCAGCCGTCAGCTGCTGCTGCTCGCGGCCGATACGGCGGCCACGGCGATCGCGGCTTCCATGGAGTCGATCACGTGCTTGACGGCGGCGGCCGCGGGAACCTGCTCGGCGGCTTCGGCGATGCGCCGTTTGGCCTGCGCCCGGTCGGCGCGCTGCGGGGCGACGATCTCGAGCAGCTGACTGGGTCCGGCCAAGGCGAGCAGTGCCGCAGTGCGCGGCTCGATCGACCCGTCGCCCGTGGCGGCGGAGCGAACCTCGGAGAGCAGGGTGGCGTGGGCGACGGGGTCGGTGACAGGGTGCCGGGTCGCTCGTAGGCCGTGCTTCTCCCGTCCGAGGGCGCCCGCCGCCACCATGCCGTCGACGACCTCCTTCCAGCCGGAGTGCTTCACGGCGCCGAGCCTGGACTTGAGCTTCTTGCCCTCATGGGGCACAAGGTTGTCCAGCGCTTGGGCGAGCAGTGGGTGCGTCGGGCGGCTGCCGGTCAGATGGACGCGTCCGTCAGCGAGGTCGACGTGTCCCTGCTGGACGAGCTCGGTGACGAGCGCGCCTGTGACACCGACCGCTGTGGCCGACTGGTTCGACGCGCCGCGCGCCGGCGATCCGTCCGGATTCAGCGCCAGGAGGACGAACGCTTCTGCGAGCAGCACGGACTGATCATCGCGCAAGCGGTCGTACGCTCTCGACGTGGCCGCGAACGCTAGTCGGCTCCGTCGACCGGAAGACCGACCGGTGAGCGGCTGATCAGCGGCTGCCGTCGACGACGCGGTCGCGACCGTTGCGCTTCGCCTCGAAGAGGGCTTCGTCCGCGGCGATCAGCGCTCGTGATCCCGTCGAGCGCTCGGTGCAGAACGCGAATCCGGCGGAGTAGGTCGTCGGTGGGTGGTGCTCCATCCACCGCGCTCTCAGGCGGGTGATGAAGCTCTCCACGGCATGATGGTCGGCGCCGCGCAGGAGCACGGCGAACTCCTCGCCGCCGTAGCGGGCGGCGCAGTCGTCGTCGCGCACCGATTCCTGCAGCGTCGCCGCGAAGGACTTGAGCACCGCGTCGCCGCCGGCGTGACCGAGCTGATCGTTGATCGACTTGAAGTGGTCGAGGTCGATCATCACGATCGCGTCGCCGACCGCCGCGTGGAGCAGCTGCCCGTCCCAGCGACGGCGGTTGGCGAGGCCTGTCAGCGGATCAGTGGTCGCGGCGACCTGCAACCGCTCGACGGCGAGGACTCGCTCGATCGCCCGGCCGGCCTCCGATGCGATCAGCTCGATCGATTGCGTCGTCGGCTCGTCGACGTAGTGCCGGGTCCGTTCCCAGCCCACGGCGAGTGCCGCGACCCAACCCGACGAACCCGGTAGGGGGACGTAGAACACGGATTTGACGCCGGCCGCGTCGACGAGCCGCCGTGAGACGACCGGCGATGTCGCGGCATCGGCGATGAACACGGTGCGCCCGGCGCGTATCGCGACGCCGATCCCGGACTGCTCCTGCTCGACGTTCACCGACACGATCCCCAGCCCGGTCCCGCCGAGCTGGTCGGTGAAGATCATCGGGTCGAGTGCGTCGCCGATGTAGATCGCCGCCTTGTCGCACTCGAGCAGCTCGGTCGTCGCGCGAGTCATGATCACGCTGACGTCGTGGAGCGTCGATGCCGATCCCAGCTCGCGGGTCGTCGCGAGCGAGAGCGAGATCTGCGCCGCGGCGCGGTGCTGGCGGGTCGTGAGCAAGGACAACAGCTCACCGACGAGCGCCCCCATGGTCACCACGACGCCACCGTTCACCGCTCCCGACGGCGTGTGCATCGCGCCGCCGAGCAGCGTCAGCGCCGTGATCGGCAGCAACCGCACTGCCGTCCCCGGGACCTGGGTGAGACCGACGAAGACGAACGTGAGGATGTAGAGCGGCATGTAGTGGCTGTACGTGGACGGCGCGATCACCCAGGTGATGGCGAGTGTGACCTGCGCGAACAGCGGCTGCACCAGGAGGGTGCGTCGCGGCCAGCGGCTCCACGGCGCGAAGTAGAACCCGACACCGGCCACCAACCCGATCGACGCGGCGATGCGCGTGGCCAGCTGCTCGGCCGTCGTGGGCAACATCCACTCGGTCGCGATGACCATCGCGCAGGCGACGATGTACATGACCGCGCCGAGCCGTCCCATCGCGCGAGTCGAGTCGGAGGAGAGGAGCGCGTCGCTGAGCCGGCGGACCGGGCTCGTGCGCCCGCTGGTGTCGAGGCCGACGATCACACGGGAGTAGACCACGCGCACGACGAAGTCTGACGTCGGATCTGACGGCCGATCTGCGGAACTGACCGCGGATCAGATCTGGCTATCGTCGCCGGGGAGCCTGCGAGCGCATCGGCCCCGAGGAGGAACATGCCGAACGAGACGCTGATGGGGGCCACGGTCCGACTGACGTCGGCGATGGAGGCGGTGGCGGCCATCGCCGCTCATGTGCGCGTGGAGTCGGAGGGGATCGACGTCGAGCCGCGTGTGCGCGAGCTCCTCGCCGCGATCGTCACCGAGATCGTCGGCGAGCTCCCGGCGCTCGACGACGGGAGTGGCGCGCAGACCGTCGGCATGGTCCGCGCATTGCTCCGCCAGGCGGCCGATCTCGTCGACGAACCGGGTCGTACCGGGCCGTGGGCCCACGTCGACGAAGCGCTGCTGCAGGGCATGGGACGACTGTCGATGGCGATCGCGGGGGCGTTCCGCGCCGCAGAGGGCACGCTCGACGGGTTCGGCGCGCGACTTGCCGCACCCGGATCGGCGTTCCTCGATGTCGGGACCGGAACGGGTTGGCTGGCGATCGCGACGGCTCGCGCCTATCCGGCGGCGCGCGTCGCCGGGATCGACCTGTTCGCGCCGGCATTGGACCTGGCACGGCGCAACGTCGCTGCCGAGGGCCTCGAGGACCGCGTCGAGCTGCAGTTGCTGGATGTCGTCGACCTCGACGCGAAGGGCGTCTACGACGCGATCTGGTTGCCGATGCCGTTCCTGCCGGGTGACGTCGTGCCGGGCGCGCTCGCGGCCAGCGTGCGAGCGTTGCGCTCGGGTGGCTGGGTCCTCGCAGGCATGTTCGCGGCACCGCCCGACCGGTTGTCCCAGCTGTTGCTCGACCTGCGCACGGTGCGATCGGGAGGACACCCGTGGCAGCCGGAGGAGATCGTCGAGATGATCGGTCGCCATGGCTTCGACGACGTGCGCGAGGTCCCTCGCACGTGGGCGGCGCCGGTCAGGCTCTACGCCGGGCGGCGCCCGTAGCGCATGCGTCGTCGCAGCGGCGTCATCCCTCGGTCGCGAGCTCCGGTGGGCCGACGAGGGTCTGCGGCAACGTGTGCGGGCACGCGTCGAGTGCCGGGCGCGACGTCTCGCTCGGCGGCCCGACGAGGAGTGCGTAGTACAGCTCGAGCTGCGTGAGGAAGTCGCAGAACGAACCGGCTTGCACGCGCCACTCGGCGCCGGCAGGCACGAGTGCGATCGACCACGACACGGCGCCGTCGTAGATGTTGAGATCCTCGGCTCGATCGGCGAACAGTGCTGCGACGTCGTCCCGGAGCTGCAGGGTGAACGACACGAACGTTTCGGGCTCGCTCGGATCGGCCGAGACGTAGAGGTTCCTCGGAGGCGGCTCGATGTAATCGGTGAGGCCGTTGGGCAGCAGGCCGGTCGGCGACAGGTACGCGCGGAGGTACTCGAAGCCAGTCGGATCGTCGAGCATGGCGAGCAGCTCGTCGGCGTCCGCCGCGAGCAGCGCGTTCCGTACCGTGATGCGGGCGTCGGCGTCGCCGCACTGCGACGCCGACTGATCGAGTGGGAGCCCGACCGTGTCGTCGTCGCGGCAGACCTCCTTGGCGGGGAAGAGGCCCGTCGTGTCGGCCTCGCCGAAGTCGACGCCGCGCAGATCCACGCTGCTCAACGTCGCGCCGGCGAGCGATGCCACGTGCAGGTCGGTGTTGACCAGGTCGTCGGCGGAGAGGTCCGTGATCCGTGCACCGCGCAGATCGGCGCCCGACAGGTCGGCCCCTGCGAGGTAGGTGCTGTTGAACCACGCCGCCTGCAGGTTCGCACCGGTGAAGTCCGCGCCGGACAGGTTGCCCGCCAGTCTGACGCCAGGCGCCTGGACCTGTTCGAACCTGCCACCGACGAAGTCGTGCTGACCGTCGCAACTGCCGCCCGCGGCCTCGGACTCGCGACCGTTGGGGCAGCGGACCTGGCGCCACGTCACGCCGTCGGTGTTGCCGAAGATGGTGAGCCGGAGGTCGGCATCGCTGAAGATCACACCGGTCAGGTCGCGACCGGTCAGGTCCAGGCCGATCAGGTCGCCCGAGAACTCGCCCCCCGCCGGGACGAGATGTCCGTCGCAGGTCTGGTCGTGCGTGCTCGCATCGCTGCCGTCCGGGCACCTCGCATCGGCCCAGTCGACGCCGGTGATGTTCGCGTCGGTCAGGTTGGCGAGCGAGAGGTCGGCCCACGTGAGGTCTGCACGAGCGAGGTTGGCGCCGGTCAGATCGGCGCCCTCGAGGGTGGCGCCCGACAGCGACGTGCCCTGGAGGTCCGTGAACGACAGGTTGGCGCCGGTGAGATCGGCGCCGCTCACGTCGGCGCCGCGCAGGCCGACGTACGGGAGCGAGATGTGCTGCAGCTGTGCCTGCTCGAGCTCGATGCCGCTCAAGTCGGGCACCGAGCCCTCGGACGCCCGCAGCACCTTGACCACCGCCTCCGTCGCCGCGACCTTTCGCTCGTCCTGCGTGCGCGCCTCGGCTCGGGATCGTGCCCGCGTCGCGAGCAGGGCGATCACCAACGCGACGACTGCGACGATGCCGATCGTCGTCGAGAGGAGAGCGAGCACCTTGTTGCGGCGGCTCGATCGTCGCTCGCGAACGACACGCCGCTCCTCGTCCTCCGACGCCTGCAAGTACTCGCGATCGACCGGCAGCACGTCGTCCGGGTGCGCCGCGGCCCACGCCTTCGCATCGGCGAGGACGCTGCCGGTGATCAGCAAACCGGCCGGGCGGGCCTGCGCCTCCCACAGCGGCGCTTCGCGCTGGAGCGTGCTGAGGTGCGCGTCGCGCCACGCCGCGTTGCTCGCCCGGATCGGTGCGACGAGCCGGTCGTGCGAGATCTCGTACCAGTTGATGCCGCGGCGCGAGTCGGCCCGGATCACGTGCGCGTTCTCGAGCTCGCGCAGCACCGCCGCGCCCCGCTCGCCGGGTCCCTCGAGCACCTGGGCGCGGAACCCCTGCTCCGTGATGAGCTCGTCCTCGAACCACGCCCTGATCTCACGCTCACGCGCGCCGGTCGCTGCAGCCGCCAGCCGGACGCACTCGTCGTAGAAGGCGGCAAGTGCATCGTCGACCCGGCCGAGCGCGATCACGTCGGCCAGCTCGATCGCGCGGTGACCGTTCGCGCGTGCGGCAGCGTGCGGGGCGCGGACCGCATCGGTGGACAGCGAGCTCCAGAGCTGGCGGCACACCACCTGGAGCTGCACCGGCTCCACGTAGGGCCCGTGCTCCTCGACGACCGTGTCGCCCCGCTGGACCCGCATCTGGCGCAGGTCGTCCACGAGCCGGGTGGCGGCGTCGGCGTTGAACGGTCGGCCGTGCTCCTCGGCCGGGCGGCGCATCGCGAGCTGCGCTCCTTCGATGCCGAGCAGGTCGAGGCGATAGCGCGAGCTGAACCGCTTCGGGATCAGCGCGACGTACGGGTCGAGCTGGGCGATGAAGTCCTCGCGCATCGCGAACAGCGCCCACCGGCCACGATCGCGCAGTGCGATGCCGAGTTCCTCGAGGTACTCCCACTTCTGGCGCTGGTCGGTGGGGTCGAGCGTGAACAGCTCCTCGAACTGGTCGAAGATCAGGCACGGCTCCGTCGCGCGGTCGGCCTCGTCCTCCTGCGTGATGCGGGCGAGGTAGCCGTCGATCTCGATCTGCGCCAGCTCGGTCGGCCGAAGCTGTTGCTCGGCGGGGCGGCCTTCTTCGAGCGACAGCAGCGTGCTCAGCACGTAGCGGTTCCGGACGGGGAGCGCCTCGAGAGCGGGCGGCACGTCGTGGCCGACGCGGACCGTGGGGAGCACGCGGAAGTCGCGTTGCTCGAGCTCGGGACGGAGGCCCGCTTCGAGCAGCGAGGACTTGCCGGCACCCGACGGCGAGTAGAGCAGCACGATTCGCTGCGCGATCAGCACGTCACGGAGCTCGGCGATCTCGCGATCGCGTCCGTACAGGTGCTCGCCGTACCGGAACGAGCGCGGGCCGACGTACGGGTTGTCGACGACGTCGGGCTGCGGGTCCACGGTCGGCAGGGTCGTGCTCACCTGGGCATGCCCCAGATCTCGGCGAGGTCGGCGGCGAACTCGTCCACCGAGCCCCAGAAGATGTCGATCGACGGCTGGCGGAACTTCGCGAAGTAGCGCTCGAGGTAGCGCTGCGCGCGCTGCGGCGAGACGACCCCGTCGCGAAGATCGAGCTGTGCGGCGACATGCGTGTACTTGTTCAGCTTCTGCGCGCCCTCCTGGCTGACGAGCGTCCGCAGGAGCACCCTCACGTCGCGTTCCTCGAGCTCGAAGCCGAGCAGCAGCAGCGCGGAGTCGGCGAGCGCTCGCTGCACGGGCGGAGGGATGAGCGCACGGTTCTCGGTGATCCCGACGAGGAAGTCGTCGTAGTCGTCCTCGGTGATCACGAGCGATTCGGGCACGTCGAGGTGACCGAACACGTGGTACACGAGCGGGCGTTCGACGCTCGGGACGAACCCGGGCTCCGACTCGAAGATCGACGGCGGCCAGTCGTAGACGTCTGGACGCCAGCGGCACACCTCGGTAACCGGATCCTTGCCGGCCATGCGGAGCGACTCGCTCTGGAGGTCCCAGGGATGGGCGCAGACGTAGATGCGGCACGGGAGCGAGGCGAGCACGACGAATGCGTCGTCCGGTGCGCGGTGCTCGTCCCACGCGGCGCGCATCACCTGACCGAGCGAGTCCGAGGCTGCGGCCGCGGTGCTGCCGGCCGCGAGGCGGGCGTGGAGGCGGTCGCGCAAGTAGTCGTGCAGGCTCGACCGCAACGTGTCGGTGTTGGTCATCACTGCGATGAACCGGGCGACCTCGGGGAGGTTGTCCTGGTGGTGCTTCTCCATCGGGAACTCGAAGCTGCGCGACCACTCCCGCGCGAGGTGTCTGCGGGAGCCGATCAACGACGCCGCCAGCCCGTTGCCCGTGATCGGCGTGAAGTGGTCGCTGCGGATGTGCGTGACCAGCGAGCGCAGGCGGTCGACCGAGTCGGGGTCGCGCTCGGACAGGGGTCGCCGGGGCCGAACCGGCGCGTCGTCGCCGTTCGTGTCGTCGTCGAGCGGGAGCGTCGCCAGCAGCGCGTCGGCCTCACGCGCCACGGAGGCGGCGACGTCCGAGCGGTCGCGCAGCATCGTCAGCAGGCCGCGGACCGTCGCCTGCTGGTCGATGTTGTCCGCGTGCGTCACCAGGTCGGCGAACAGCGCCTGCTGGCCGGCGAGGTCGAGCACGTCGGCGGACAGGCGCTCGCGCACCGGTCCGAGATCGGTGACCGGCGGCGGTGGGGGTGGCGGTGGCGGGTCGGGTACCGGCGGCGGAGTGGGGAGCTGAGCGATCGCGGTGAGGAGCGCGATCGCGCTCGCGGGCGTCCGCTCGCGCTGGTCGACGATGTGCGTCACGCCGATGGGGTCGGGCGCGAGCTCGATGTTCACGTCGCGCACCATCACGGGCAGGACGGGCCGATGCGTCGCGACTGCGTACGCGAGCTCGGCTCGGCACGCGCGAGAGCGCAACGACTCGGGGCTCAGCACGAACAGGAACAGTTGGCAGCCCCGGATCTGTCCGACCAGCGCGTCCCACCACCGTTGACCACCGTCGAGGTTGCGGTCGTACCACGGCTCGTGCTTCGCCTGCTCGAGGTCGGCATGGAGGAGCTCGACCGAAGCCGCGTCCCGCCGCGCGTAGCTGATGAAGATCTTCATCGCTCCGGACGCCTCACGCTCAGCCTCCCCCTCGCCCACATCCTCGCGCGCTCCTCACACCTCACGCCGTGCGGGGCCGACGGTCGCGTCAGAGCGGTGTCGGCTTGATCGAGACGATGTCCGTGGCCTGACCACGGAGGACTCGGATCGCGAGCTGGCCGTTCGCGAGCGAGGCTTCGAGGCCTCCACCGAACCCGTCGGGCACGCTGAGCTCGCGCTCGTAGCCGCCGTAGTCCCATTCGTGCACGAGGTGGTCCCGCGGGCCTGCGCTGCGCAGGTGCGCCCAGAACCGCAACGAGCCCGGCCGGAGCTCGATGGTCACGTCCTCGGCGGTCACAGCGGGCAAGGGGGCGATGACGACCAGAGCACCGGTCGCCTCGTAGACGTTGACGGGGACGCGCTGCGACGTCATCGTCCGTTCTGCGGTCTCGGTCGCTTCGACGACGACCTGGTGGCTCGGCTGTCCGGTCGACATGACCGAACGCTAGTCGGCTCCCACGGCGACGGTTTCGCACACGGTGCGCGGACGAGGGTGCTTCGCGCCGGCTCGTACACTCGCTCGATGCTCGGAGGGGACGGCGTGCGGCTGGCGATCATCGGCGTCGGCCGGATGGGAGCGTTCCACGCCCGTTGCCTGGCGGGTGCCAGCGGGGTGGGTGGCTCGGGCGGTGCGTCCGGCGCAGGCGGTGCAGGCGGTGCAGGCGGTGTCACACCGGCCGGCGCCTCCTCGGTCGAGGTCGTCGCCGTCGCCGACGCGTCGCAGTCGTCGCTCGATGCGGTCGCCGATGTGCTCCACGGCGCTGCGCTGTACGCGACTGCCGACGAGGCGTTCGCCCACCCCGGTCTCGAAGCGTGCCTGATCGCGACACCGACGCCGACCCATCCCGATCTCGTCCGGCGCGCGCTCGCAGCGGGCCTCCACGTGCTGTGCGAGAAGCCGCTGTCGTTGGAGCCGGAGGAGAGCGAGCTGCTCGGCGCGCTGGCTCGCGACGCAGGCCGCGTGCTGCAGGTCGGCTTCTGGCGTCGGTTCTCACCGCCGTGGCGGCGCGCTCGCGAGGCGATCGTCGCCGGCCAGATCGGTCAGCCGCTCATGGTGCGGCTGTCACAGTGGGACGCCGACCCGCCACCCGCCTCGTTCTGCGATCCGGCGGTCAGCGGCGGGCTGGCGGTGGACTGCGGGGTCCACGAGTTCGATCTCGCCGAATGGCTCACAGGGTGCAGCATCGAGCGCGTACGTGCGTGGTCGTTGCCGCCGGTCGACGGAGGCGTCGCCGAGGTGGGCGACGTCGACAACCTCGTAGCCGTGCTCGAGCTGTCCGGCGGCGCCGTGGCGACGGTCGACCTGTCACGCAACGCCCGCTACGGCGACGACGTCCGCACCGAGATCCTCGGTTCTCGCGGCGCGCTGCTCGTGGACCTCCTGCCCACGGGGCGGACCCGGATCGGCACCTCCGACGGGATGGCGATCATGCCAGGGTCGGACGTGGACGACGCGACGGCCGCCGGAGTGGTCGGGCAGATCGAGGCGTTCGCGATGGCAGTACGCAGCGGGCAGGCGGTCGAGCTGCCGGGAGCGGCGGCGAGCGCGCGGGCGACGGCGGTCGCGCATGCGGTGCGCCGCGCGGCGACGACCGGGGAGGTTGTGGCCGTGGACCGATGGGTCATCCCGCTCGTCCCCGTCGACAAGGACGCGCCGGCGTCGGAGCCTGCGGGTGCCGCGGGATGATGGCCGCAGCCGCAGCCGCTGCCGTCGCAGGTGCCCGGCGCGTGGTGGTGCATCAGGACGACATCGGGATGTGCCACGGCGCGAACCAGGCGTTCCTGGAGCTCTCCGCGTCGGGCGTCGTGGGCAGCGGCTCGGTGATGGTGCCGTGCCCGTGGTTCCACGAGATCGCGCTGGCCGCGGCGGCCGAGCCAGCGCTCGATCTCGGCGTGCACCTGACGCTCAACAGCGAGAAGCCGCAGTACAAGTGGCGGCCGCTGACGACGCCGCCAGCGTCGTCGGGCCTGACCGACCCGGACGGGTTCTTCTGGCGCGACGTGGCGAGCACACGCCGCCACTGCGATCCGGCCGCCGCTGAGACCGAGATGCGAGCGCAGGTCGAGCGGGCACTGTCCGCCGGCATCGACGTGACCCATCTGGACGCGCACATGGGCGCTGCTCTCGCGCCGGAGTTCTGTGACGCGTACCTGCGCCTGGGCGTGGAGTTCGACGTGCCCGTGCTGCTCACGCTCCGGCTCGCCGACTACGGACCGCGCAAGCACCTGGCCGCTGCCGACGAGGCTCGTTACGACGAGACCGTGGCGCGGGCCCGATCGCTCGGCTTCATCGTGTTCGACCGCGTGCTCGAGACGAACTGGCACCGGACGACGAGCGCCGAGGAGTGGTACACGGAGCTGTTCACCACGATGCCGGCTGGGCTCACGTTCGTCGCGATGCACTTCAACGCGCCGGGCGACGTCGAGGCGATCGAGCCGCACTCGGCGCACATCCGCATCGCCGAGTACGAGCTGTTCTCGGACCCTGCGTTCCGGGATCTCCTCGCCGCGCAGGAGATCGAGTTCCTCGGCTGCCGCGAGCTCCGCGACCACCACCGCGCCACCCGCCCGCCCCGCTGACCGCCGCACCCCCGCCCTGCTGACCGCCGGGCCGGGCCCGCAGCCGCCCTCGGGTGGGTCCCGCTCTCCCCGGGTTCTCTGCTCGCCGACGACTCCCGACGGGTTCTCCGCTCCCATCCGGACATCCGACGACCTCGCCCGATCAGAGATTGGGGCTGGTGACGCGGATGAGCAGAGAAACGGCGCGGCTGAGGTCTCGTCGGCCAGATGACGACGTCGCACCAGCACACTCCGGCGCTCCAGCGTCTCCAGCCGTCACGCGCAACCACGGGCCTCATTTCTCGCCACAAAGGCGACGGACGTCCGGTCTTGCCGTCACGAGTCGCCACAGAGGCGACGCCGGCGACTCGGGGGGAGGGTCTGCAGGGGGTTCGCTGGGGGTGGGTGGGGTGTGTGGGGGGCAGGATGGGGGCGTGGACGAGTACTCGACGGAACTGTTGGCACGGGTGGACCGTGCCGTCGAGGAGTGGATCGAGCGGTGCATCCGAGATCGCTTGGCCGCAGCGGCCACGCCGTTCGAGCCGCACCAGCGCGCCGCCGCGGACGCCGCTGCTGCTGCCCGTGCTCAGGTGCGTGCCGAGCTCAGCGCGCTCTTCGAGATCGACGTCGACGCGCAGCGGACGAATCCGCTCGCTGTGCTCCGCAGGGCCGTCGTCCATCCGACTGCGGTCCTGCGCGCTGTCGGCGTGCCGCCGGTCCGCCGTTCGGAGTTCGACGAGCGGGCGTTCCCCGACGACATCTACGACTTGAGTCCTGCGACGTGGCGCGACGTCGCCGAGGATCTGCAGGAGCCGGGCTTGATCTGGGGCGCGTGGAAGGCGAAGACGGTGCTCGATCGGCGGCGTGCCGAGGGGCGACTGGGGGAGCGCCGATGACCGCTGCCGAGCACGCGCCGAGCGTGCCGAACGACGCCGAACTGATCGCCGCGGCGCGAGTGGGCGGTGACGAGGCCTACGCGGAGCTGTACCGGCGTCACGGGCACTCGGCGCGAGCGGCGGCGCTCGGCCTCACGCGATCCTCCGCCGATGCCGATGACCTCGTGTCCGAAGCGTTCAGCCGCGTGCTGCACGCCCTGCGCGCCGGCCGGGGCCCGGAGATCGCCTTCCGGCCGTACCTGCTCACCACGGTGCGCAACGTGTTCTACGACCGCGTCCGCAAGGACCGACGTGTCGACGTGCGCGCCGAGGTCCCCGACGACGTCAACGCCGCGCTCCTCCAGCAGTCGGCATCGAGCGAGGACCGCTCGCTCGTTGCCCATGCCTTCTCGACGCTGCCGGAGCGATGGCAGCTCGTGCTGTGGCACACCGAGGTCGAGGGTCGCAGCGTCGCCGAGGTGGCTCCGCTCCTCGGGCTCGCGCCGAACGCGGTGGCGGCGCTCGCATACCGGGCGAGGGAAGGTCTGCGGCAGGCGTACCTGCAGGCGCACCTCCGCCAGCCGACGCCGTCGGGCTGCGCCGAGAGCCGATCGAAGCTCGGCGCCCACGTCCGCGGCGCGCTGTCCGCCCGCGACGATCGCAAGGTCGAGGAGCACCTCGCGCAGTGCGAGCGCTGCTCGGCGCTGCTGCTCGAGCTGAACGGCGCGAACGCGCAGCTGCGCGTCGTGCTCGTCCCGTTGATCGTCGGTGTGCCGGCGGCGAAGTACCTCGCTGTCCTCGGCGGCGGCAAGAGCGTGGGCGCGCTCTTCCGCCGCGCCGGTCGGTCCTCGCGCATCGCCGCCACTGCAGTGGCGGCAGCCATCGTGCTGGTGGTCGCGATCGTCGCCGCCTCGGCGCTCGGCGGCGGCGAGCGCCAAGAGGTCGCCTCGTCGCCGGGGTCACCGGCGACGCCGAGCGCGTCGCCGTCGGCCACCGAGCGGGCTGTCAGCTCGACGGCTGCGACCGCGACCAGCGTGGCCTCCGCCGGCCCTGTCCCACCATCGCCGGCAGGGACGTCCACCATCTCGACGGTCGCGACGACCGCATCGCCGGTGCTCGCACCGCAGCGGCCGTCACCGATGCCGACGACGGCACCGCGCGCGACCCAGCCCGCCGCCGCATCATCCACCACGGCGCCATCGACCACCCCGCCACCCACCACCGCGCCACCCACCACCGTGCCGCCGACGAGCGCCGTGCCGACGACGAGCATCGTCGCTACCGGGCCGCCGCCCGTGCCGGTGCCGCCGTCGCTGTCCGTCAGCGCATCGGCCGGCGGACCGTTCGTCGCAGGGCACTACGGCTACGTCGACCTGACCGTGGGGAACGCTGCCGGCGGCGCAGGCGGTGTCGGCAACCGGCGCAGCACCGGTCCGGTCGGCCCCGCGGTCGCGCCGGTCGTCACCCTCCCGCTGCCGGCCGGAGTCGAGCTCGCTGAGATCGACGCTCCGGGCTGGGCGTGTCGGGCGGCGGCGTCGACGCTCTCCTGCGCGTTGCCGAGGCTCGAAGCGGGAGCATCGAGCCGCGCCGCGATCGAACTGCGTCTCGCCCCGACGGTGGGCGTCGTGATCGAGCTCACCCCCTCGGTCGCGTCGAACGGGCTTGCCGCGCGCGTTGGGCCGACGCTCGGCATCACCGTCGCGCCGGGCACCGATCTCGCGTTCCATCGGATCCTGCGCGGCGGCATCATCGCGATCGGCAACACCTCGATGACCTGCGCCGAGCTGCTGATCGGCCAGTGCGCGGCGGCGCAGCAAGGCACAGCGGCGGGGGACGGCAACCTGCGCCAACGGAACAACATGGTGATGGTCGGCGGTGACGAGAAGGCGGGCGTGCTGAACTCGTCGTCGGCAGTGCTGACGTTGCCGGCGGGCGCGACGATCGAGCGGGCGCTGTTGGTCTGGGGTGGCGACCTCGCTGGTGGCGACCTCGGCCGCCCCGCGACCGGCAAGCCGGACGGGATCGTTTTCGCCGGCCCGGCGGGATCGCGGCCGGTCGTGGCAGATGTGGTGCGGTTCGCACCTGATGCCGCGAGCGTCTACTACGCCTCGGCAGACGTCACCGCGGCCGTCACCGCGAGCGGCCGCTACACGGTCAGCGGCGTGCAGGCCGGAACCGGCATGGGGCGCTTCGCCGGCTGGAGCCTGTTCGTCGCCTACCGCGACGCGGCGTCGCCGCGGGCGCTCGTTGCGCTCGTCGATCAGCACGCGACGCTCGGCGCCACCCCGACGCTGGTCTCGGTGAACGGCATCGCTCCGGTCGCCGGCGCCCGGGAGGTGACGGTCACGTGGACCGCGCAGGAAGGCGACCTCACGCTTGCCCAGGAGGACACCGAGCTCGGCGGAGCACCCCTGATGGACGCGCTCGGCCGCCCTGACGACGTCTTCAACAGCTCGATCGTGGGCGAGCGCTCACCAGCGTTCGCGAACAACTTCGGGGTCGATGTCGACCGGATCACCGCGTCGGTCGACGGCCGCGCAGCGAGCGTCACGTTGTCGTTCACGTCAGAGCGGGACCTGGTGCGGGTCGGCGCCGTCGCCTTCGTCGTGGCGCTCTGACGCTCGTCCATTAGCGTCGGTCCCATGGCTCACGAGGACGCCGCCGCGGCAGACGATCCAGGGGTGACGATCGAGGACCCCCTCCGTCCTGGCGACTTCACGCGCGACCTCGCCCGTTGGAGCGAGACCCTGGCCGCGGTCGCCCGCACCGGCCTCGGGTTCACCCAGAGCCTCTACGAGAAGGAGCGGTTCGAGGAGGTCCTCAAGGTCGCGTCGGACATCAAGGCCGCGGCCGACGAGGCGCTCGAGGTCCGCCGTGAGCAGGACCACTTCGTGCAGGAGTGGCTCGAGAGCGTCGGCGAGGGCGTGCCGGGATACGTCACGCCGAAGGTCGCGATCGGGGTCATCTGCGGCAACGACAAGGGGGAGATCCTGCTCGTGCAGCGGGCCGATTCGGGCATCTGGCTGTACCCGACCGGCTGGGCGGACACCGGCTACTCGCCGTCGGAGGTCGCGATCAAGGAGGTCGAGGAGGAGACCGGCATCCTG
>JBFWRK010000017.1:0-94700 GCA_050248955.1 Acidimicrobiia bacterium | reverse complement strand
CGGGCGAGCGGGGGTGCAGCTCGGGGTGGGCGGCGACGCCGATCGAGAACTCACCGTGCGCGGCTACGTCCTCGACGAGCTCGCTCGCGTGCCGGTACTCGCTCGTGATCGGCGCGCCGTCTGCCGGGGGATCACCGCCGAGGGCGAGGATGTTCTCGACGTTCTCGGCCAGGTAGTTGATCAGGATCTCGTCGATGTCCTTGCGGGTGTGCCCCTGGCACGTGAGGTGCGCCATCGGTGAGATCGACGTCTGGCGACGAACCCAGGAGACGAGGTCGTGCGTGCGCGTGCGGGTGCTGCCGCCGGCGCCGTAGGTGACACTGACGAAGCTCGGCGCGAGTGGCTCGAGCTCGGCGATCGTGCGCCCGAGGCTCAGCCAGCCCGCCTCGTTCTTCGGGGGGAAGAACTCGAACGAGTAGGTCCGCCCGGCGGCGAGCAACGCGGAGATCCTGGCCATCCCCGGTCACGCTACCGCCCCACGCCGGCCCCCATCAGGTCGCCATTCAGCCCATTTCAGTGGCGGAAGTGGCGTTCGCCCGTGAAGACCATCGCGATGCCGTGCTCGTCGGCGGCGGCGATCACCTCGTCGTCGCGCACGCTCCCACCGGGTTGGACGACGGCGCGGACGCCGGCCGCGGCGACGGCGTCGAGCCCGTCCCGGAACGGGAAAAAGGCGTCGCTCGCGCAGACGCCGCCGACTGCTCGACCGGCCGCCCGCTCGACCGCGATGCGGGCCGAGTCGAGCCGGTTCTGCTGTCCGGCACCGATGCCGAACGCCTGGCGGTCCTTGGCGAGGACGATCGCGTTCGAGCTGACTGCGGCGCAGACCTGCCACGCGACCGCGATGTCGTCCCAGAGCGCGTCGTCGGGTTGGGCCGAGGTCACCACCCGCCAGGCGGAACGGTCGAGGTTGACCGTGTCGACCTGTTGGACGAGCAGCCCGCCGTCGATCGAGCGCACGTCGAGCGCGCCGCCGATCGGCGCGCGTGCGCTGAGCACCCGCAGGTTCGCCTTCGCGGCGAACACCGCGAGCGCGCCGTCCTCGAACGACGGCGCGACGACCACCTCCGTGAACACCGGCGCGAGTGCCTCGGCGAGCTCGGCCGGCACCTCGCGGTTGCAGGCGACGATCCCTCCGAACGCGCTCACCGGGTCGCACGCGTGGGCGAGTCGGTAGGCGAGCGCGATGTCATCGGCGATCGCGACGCCGCACGGGTTGGCGTGCTTCACGATCACGCACGCCGGTTGGTCGAAGCGGTGGACGAGCTTCCACGCCGCCTCGGTGTCGTAGAGGTTGAGGTACGAGAGCTCCTTGCCGCCGTGCTGGACGGCGTCGTCCCACCAGCTCTGCCGCCCGGCGGCGCGGTAGCGAGCGCCCTGCTGGTGCGGGTTCTCCCCGTATCGCAGCGACTGCACCCGCTCGAGCGCGAGGTGGAGCGACGGTGGCATCACCTCGGCGGCCGCATCCGTCGAGTCGAACCACGTGACGATCGCCGCGTCGTAGGCGGCAGTGTGCGCGAACGCGTCACGGGCGAGTCGACGCCTGGTCGTGGCCGAGACCGCGCCATCCGAGCGCAGCTCGGCGAGCACGCCGTCGTACTGCGCCGGGTCGACCACGACGGCGACATGGGCGTGGTTCTTCGCCGCCGCACGGACCATCGTCGGTCCGCCGACGTCGATCAGTTCGATCCCGGGGTCGGATGAGAACGGGTAGAGGTTCACGACGGCGAGCGAGATCGGCTCGATGCCGAGGCGCTCGAGCTCCGCCACGTGATCCGGCGACGAGAGGTCCGCGAGCAGCCCGGCGTGGACCACCGGGTGCAGTGTGACGACGCGGTGGCCGAGGATCGGTGGGTAACCCGTCAGATCGGCGACGTCCGTGACCGGCACACCGGCCTCGGCGATCGCCTTTGCCGTGCCCCCGCTCGACACGAGCCTCCAACCGAGATCGTGCAGGCCCGAGGCGAGCTCGGCGATGTGGGTCTTGTCGTAGACGGAGAGCAACGCTGTGGGCATGGAAGGGGCCATGGAAGTGGAGGGTATGCGCGAGCCACGACTGCGCTGCAGACTACGGTTCGCGGTGGCCGAAGCACTCGGCGGATACGTGACGAGGAGGACGTGTGGACGTCTCGAATTTCAAGACTTCGGATTGGCTGAAGATCGGCGGCGGTGTGGTGTTCTTCATCGCCGGTTTCCTGACCTGGTGGAAGGTCGAGGTCGCCGGGTTCTCCGACGGCGCGAACGCGTTCGAGTGGTTCTTCACGGGCACGGTGCCGTGGTTGATCTTCACTGCGATCGCGGTACTCGCGCTCTTGGCCGCAGCGGGGAAGTTCAAGCTGCCGGGCAACCTGCCGGCACCCTTGATCTACCTCGCCGCCTCGGCGCTCGGGTTCCTGCTCGTGCTCGTCCGGTTCATCTCCGACGGCATCGACGGTGACGAGGCCGAGTCGCTCGGCGTCGACATCAGCCGGGGCATCGGGCTGTACCTCGCATTCCTCGCCGCGATCGCAGTGGTCGTCGGATGCGTCCTCGCATTCAAGGAGTCCGGCGGCGATCTGAACGATCTCAAGGACTTCAACAAGCTCAAGTCCGCGTTCGACACGGGTGGACCGGGCAGCGCCGGCAGCCCGCCGCCGCCCCCGCCGGCTGGTGGCACGCCGCCCCCGCCGCCCCCGCCCGTCGCCTGAGCGCACGTCAGAGAACATCGAACAGCGGCCCGCCTCGACGGCGGGCCGCTTCGCGTCAGCGGTCCGCGTCGCGTCGTCCTAGTGTTCCCCCGTGGCGCAGAGCTCCGTGACCAGCGCCCCGCCCACGGCGGCCGCCCCTCTCCAGCAGCCCTTGCAGTTCGGCTGGGGTCGAATCCGCGCGTTCGTCGGCGGTGCAGTCAGCAGCAGCGGCGTCACCGTCGTGAGCTACTACTGGGGCCGGGACGTCGTCGTCGCCATCGCCGCGTCGATCTGCGTGACCATCGCGATCTGGCCGGTGGCCCCGACCCGCCAGTGGTACTCGCCGTTCATCACCGGCCTCGGCATGGGAGGTCTGCTGACCGGTACCTTCCTGTGGTTCCGGCCGTACGACCACAGCGATGCGTCGCAGTGGCTGATCGCAGTCGCGATCGGCGCGCTGCTGTTCTGGATCCTCCCGGGCCGCCGCGGTCGACCGGCGTTCCTGCTCACGATGCTCCTCGCCGTGATGATCGGGTTCGCCGTCCACGGCGTGGACGCGGTGGTCGACGGGAGCGATCCCATCGTCGAGCGCTTCCTCGACTCGGCCCGACCGTCCGTCGTCACCCTGATCGTGTTCGCCGTGGCCTACACGCTGTACGCGATGTGGCTCGACGCGAAGCACAGGAGTGCCGGCGCGGGCACGTTCCTCGTCGCCGCGATCATCGGCGCTTCGTGGGCGACGATCATCGTCGACGGCTCGCAACGGAACGTCAGCGCCGCGCTCCTGCTCACCGGCGCGCTGCTCCTGATCGAAGGCCGAGACTCGGGCCGGCTGCTCGTGGAGAGCATCGGCATCCTGATCGTCGGGATATCGGCCGTGCGGGTGCTCGACAAGGCCGAGCTCACCGGCACCGGCATGCAGCTCCCGCAGATCCCGGGCTCGGTCCAGATCGGTGTCGCGCTGATCATGCTCGGCGTGCTGATCGCTCGCGGTGTCCGCAGCGAGTAGCTCGCCGCGACTGCGCTCGATCAGTTCACAGCTTTGCGACGATCGCGGCCATGAGATCGCCGGCTTCGGTCGGGTTCAGCCCGACCTGGACGCCGGCAGCCCGCAGCGCGTCCATCTTGCCCTGCGCGGTCCCCTTGCCGCCGGAGACGATGGCACCGGCATGGCCCATCTTCTTGCCGGCCGGCGCGGTCACGCCGGCGATGTAGGCGCTCATCGGCTTCGTCACGTTCGCCTTGATGTACTCGGCGGCCTCCTCCTCGGCGGAGCCACCGATCTCCCCGATGAGGATGATCGCGTCGGTCTCGTCGTCCTTCTGGAACTCGGCGAGGCAATCCACGAACGAGACGCCCGGCACCGGGTCACCGCCGATGCCCACGCAGGTCGACACACCGATGCCGCGCTGCTTCAGTTCGTACAGCGCTTGGTAGGTCAGCGTGCCGGAACGAGAGACGATGCCGACCGTCGGCTTGCCGGCTACGGGCACCTGTGCGATCTCGCCGGCGGTGATGCCGATGTTGCACTTGCCGGGGCTGATGATGCCGGGGCAGTTCGGGCCCAGCAGGCGCGTGTTCGGGTGATCCCTGACGAGCGTGTTGAACACCCGGGCCTCGTCCTGCGCCGGGATGCCCTCGGTGATGCAGACGATGATGCGGATGCCGGCGGCGGCCGCTTCGAGGATCGCCGCCGGCGCGGCCTTGGGCGGGACGGCGATGAAGCTCGCATCTGCGCCGGTCGCCGCGACCGCTTCGGCCACGGTGTCGAACACGGGGATCCCGTCGACGTCCTGGCCGCCCTTGCCCGGCGTCACCCCGCCGACGACCTTCGTGCCGTAATCCCGGTTGCGCAGGCCGTGGTACTTGCCCTGGCCGCCGGTCAGTCCCTGGACGATCACCTTTGTGTCCTGGTCGATGAAGATCGCCATGGCTCAGGCTCCCTCTGCAATCGCAACGGCCGCGCGTGCGGCTTCCAACATCGTCGACTTGCTCGTCAGCTTCGATTCGGGGATGCCCGCGTCGAGCAGGATCTGGCGTCCCTCTACGGCGTTCGTGCCGTCGAGGCGGATCACGATCGGTGCTCGCAAGTCGACGCGTCCGAGCGCTTCGACGATGCCCCGCGCGACCTCCTCGCCTCGGGTGATCCCACCGAAGATGTTGATGAAGATGCTCTTCACCTTCTCGTCGAAGTTGATGACCTCGAGCGCCGCGGCCATGACGTCGGCGTTCGCGCCACCCCCGATGTCGAGGAAGTTGGCCGCCGAGCCACCGACCTGGTTCACGACGTCGAGCGTGCTCATCGCGAGGCCGGCGCCGTTGGCGATGATGCCGACGGTGCCGTCGAGGCCGATGTACTGCAGGTGCTTGTCGCGTGCGAGGCGCTCACGTTCGTCGAGCACCTCCATCGCCCGGAACTCGTCCCACTCGGGATGCCGGAACGACGCGTTCTCGTCGAGGCTGACCTTCGCGTCGAGCGCGTGCACCTCGCCCGTCGGCTTCAGGATCAACGGGTTGATCTCGGCGAGGTCGCAGTCGCCCTTGGTGAAGCACTCGTAGAGCTGGACGAGGATGTCGGCGACGCCGTCGAGTGCCTGGTCCGGGATCGCGGCGTCGACCGCAGCCTGGCGGGCAACGCTGCGGAGCAGGCCGTCGACCGGGTCGATGTGGAGCTTGACGATCGCCTCGGGATCCTTCGCCGCGACCTCTTCGATCTCGACGCCACCCTGGGCGGAGAGCATCAGGAGGTGCTTCTTCGCAGCACGGTCGAGCGTGAAGCTGGCGTAGTACTCCTCGGCGATGTCGGACGCGTGCTCGACCCACACGCGGTTGACGACGTGGCCCTTGATGTCCATGCCCAGGATGTTCCCGGCGTGCAACCTGGCCTCGTCGGCGTCGTTCGCGAGCTTGATGCCGCCGGCCTTGCCGCGACCGCCGACCTGCACCTGGGCCTTCACGACGACCGGGTAGCCGGCGGCGTCGGCCTGGGCGACCGCTTCGTCGACCGTGTCGGCGGGGCCGCCGGGCGACACCGGGATGCCGTAGCGGGCGAAGTACTGCTTGCCCTGGTACTCGAACAGATCCACTCCGCTGTCTCCTTGACCTTCAGTCGTCCTGAGCGTCGAGCGCTTGCTCGAGCCATTGGCAGATGCCCTTCAACGAGGACCCCGGGGTGAAGAGCTGGGCGACGCCCTGCTCCTTCAGCGCCCGCACGTCCGCATCGGGGATGACGCCGCCGCCGAACACCAGGACGTCGCCGAGATCCCGGTTGCGCAGCTCCTCCATCACGCGCGGGAACAGCGTGAGGTGCGCGCCGGACAGGAGCGAGAGGCCGACGGCGTCGACATCTTCCTGCAGCGCGGTTTCGGCAATCTGCTCGGGCGTCTGGTGCAGTCCCGTGTAGATGACCTCGAAGCCGTGATCCCGCAACGCCCGCGTGATCGTCTTCGCGCCGCGGTCATGACCGTCCAGACCTGGCTTGGCAACGACGACTCGATATGGCCGCTTCACGAGAGACGGACCCTAGGCCCGAAGGGCGGGCCTGCTCCAACTCGCTCGCGCCGCATCGCGGACCATCTCGGACCATCTCGGACCATCACGTCGCATCGCGGAGCTCGTGGGGCCACACGGCACACTGTTGCCGTGCAACTCCCCGCGCTCCGCTCGCCGCTCGCCCGGGCCGTGGTGCCGGTGCTCGCCGGCATCGCGTTCTTCGCCGTGCTCGCCGGGATCCTCTATGCCGCTGCCGTCTTCATGTCCCGCAACCCGCAGGACACCCGCCTGGGCGACCCGACCTTCGCCGTCGGACGCGTCGACCGCGTGGCGGAGTCGATCGAGGAGAACGGACCGCAGCTGTTCCCCGACCTGAAGAGCCCGGAGGGCGAACGGTCGATCGTCGTCGCCCACCAGGGGGCCGACGACCTGAGCGGTTGGCGGGTCTACCGGCCGTTCCCTGCTGATCGCGCCGAGACGTGCTTCGCGGATCAGTCCGTCGGCACGGCCCAGTTCACGGACTGCGAAGGCCGAGTGGTCGACGTGAGCCAGCTCGCGCTCGCCGACGACGTCCAGGTCGTCATCGAGGACCAGGAGACGCTGGTCCTCGTCTTCGAGGGTGCGGTCGCGACGACCACGACAGCCGGCTGACGCTCGAGTGTCGACGCTCGACTCGTCGACTACTCGACGACGAGCTCGCCCTCCATGCCCTCGGCGAGGTGGCCGATCTCGCTGCAGATGAACCGGTAGACGCCGGGCTCGGTCGGCGCGGTCAGGCCGCCGACGGCCGTCTGCCCTTCGCTCGCCCATGCGACGCGGAGCGACTCGGCGCCGAGGAGCACGAGGTCGTGGCGATCCTTCACCGAGATCATCTCGATCGTGATCTGCTCACCTGGCGCGGCCGTGATGCGATCGGGAGCGAACGCGAAGTTGCTCGCCTCGACCGGGACGACGCGCGCTCCGGGCACGGTCGGCGAGCCCTCGTTCTTCACGTCGCCGCTGCCACCGTCGGCAGCATCGGAGCCGCACGCCGCAACGAGCAGCGCGAGTGCCAACGCCGACGACGACGCCATTCGCCGGAAGTGATCCATGGGGCCATCCTGTCAGAGGTCGTCCGGACCTACGATTCGCGCCGATGGTCCAGCGCGCCCCCCACCTCACCGCCAAGCTGCAGGGCTTCGGCACGACGATCTTCGCCGACATGAGCTCACTCGCCGTCGCGACCGGTGCTGTGAACCTCGGCCAGGGCTTCCCCGACTACGACGGACCTCGCGAGGTTCTCGCTGCGGCGATCGACGCGATCAACGGGGGGCTCAACCAGTACCCGCCGGGCGCCGGCATGCCCGTCCTGCGGGAAGCGATCACGGAGCACCAGCAGCGCTTCTACGGCGTCGCCTACGACCCGGGCACCGAGGTGCTCGTGACGGCCGGTGCGACCGAGGCGATCGCCGCGGCGCTGCTCGGGCTGTGCGACACCGGAGACGAGGTCGTCGTGCTCGAGCCGACGTACGACAGCTACCAGGCGTGCATCGCGCTCGCCGGCGCGACGCCTCGTTTCGTGACGTTGCGCCCGCCGCACTACGACCTCGACGTCGACGCGCTCCGTGATGCGATCACCGCGAAGACGAAGCTGATCTTGCTGAACACGCCGCACAACCCGACGGGCAAGGTGTTGACGCGGGCGGAGCTGGCCGCCGTCGCCGAGCTCGCGGTCGAGAACGATCTGATCGTCGTCACCGACGAGGTCTACGAGCACCTCGTGTTCGACGGGCTCGAGCACATCACGCTCGCTTCGCTGCCCGGCATGCGCGAGCGGACGCTGGTGATCTCTTCCGGCGGCAAGACCTTCAACACGACGGGCTGGAAGGTCGGTTGGATCTGCGGCCCACCCGAGCTCGTCACAGCGGTCCGCACGGCGAAGCAGTTCCTCACGTATGTCAACAGCGGCCCGTTCCAGCCGGCGATGGCGGTCGGTCTGCGGCTGCCCGACACGTACTACGCGGAGCTGGCCGCTGATCTCGAGCTCAAGCGCGACAAGCTCTTCGCCGGCTTGCAGGACGCCGGCTTCGATGCGTTCAAACCGTCCGGCACGTACTTCATCACGGTCGACATCCGCTCGATGCAGCCCGACGGTGACGGCATGGCGTTCTGTCGTGCCCTGCCCGAACGGTGCGGCATCGTCGCGATCCCGAACGTCGTCTTCTACGACGACAAGCACGAGGGGCGCCACATGGTGCGCTTCGCGTTCTGCAAGCGCCACGAGGTGATCGACGACGCCGTCGCCCGGTTGAAGGGTCTGACGGCATGAAGGTGGCAACGATCCAGCACGACATCGTGTGGGAGGACAAGGACGCCAACTTCGAGCGACTGGCGCCGATGATCCGCGGCGCCGCTGCCACGGGTGCTCGCATCGCGCTGCTCACCGAGACGTTCTCGACGGGGTTCTCGATGGACACCGGGCGCACGGGCGAACCGCTCGGCGGCCCGAGCTCGACGTTCCTGCAGCAGCAAGCGAAGGAGCACGACCTCTGGGTCGGCGGCTCGTGCCCCGAGGTGGTCGACGGCGGCCTGCCGTACAACACGTTCGTGCTCGCCGGACCCGATGGAACGGTCCACCGCTATCGCAAGGTGCACCCGTTCACATACGGCGGCGAGGAGGGATCGTTCCAGGGCGGCAACGAGCTCGTCACCGTCGAGATCGAAGGGCTCCGGGCCAGCTTGTTCGTCTGCTACGACCTCCGCTTCGCCGACGAATGGTGGCATTTGGCCGAGCAGACCGACGTGTACCTCGTCGTCGCGAACTGGCCTGAACCACGCCGCCTCCACTGGCAGGCGCTGACGCAGGCGCGGGCGATCGAGAACCAGGCGTACGTCGTCGCCTGCAACCGGGTCGGCCCCGGGGGTGGCATCGACTACGCGGGTGACAGCCGGATCATCGATCCGCTCGGGGAGCTGCTCGCGACCGGAGCGCGCACGGAGGCGCTCCTCGTGGCCGAGATCGATGCCGGCCACGTCGCTGCCGTCCGCGATCGCTTCCGCTTCCTGCAGGACCGCCGCACGTCCTGATCACCCGCGCTCCCTGACCGGACGGTGCGCGTGCACCGACGGCTTCTGCAGGAGCCGTTGCTGCTGTGGCGTGAGCAGCGGCACGAGGCTTTGGAGCTCCTCGTAGTCCGGCCCCCAGGCCAGGTGGCCGGGGCTGTACTTGAAGATCAGCGTCTGGCGTTCGCCCTTGCCGCGCCACGGGATAGTGCAGTGGGTGAGCGCCTCGGTGAAGATGACCACATCGCCTGCTGCCATCGGGACCTCCGTCACGAGACGCTGGTCGTGATCCGGCGGGAGCGGGAAGTTCGCCTTGTGGCTGCCGGGGATGCAGCCGAAGCCGCCGTCACCGACCCGATGGTCGACGAGCGCCCACTGCACGCCGACGAGCCCGTTGTGCATTCGCCCACCGTGCACCGCGTAGTACTGCGACGGATCGTGGGGCGTCCCGCCACCGTGGAGGCCAAGGCCACTGCTGCGCGGCGCCATGACGATCCCGTAGGCGTGGTCCAGCCGGACGTTCGGCCCGCACAGCTCGATCACGACGTCGAGCACGGCCGGGTGGTCGATCAGATCTCGGAACGCCGCGTGCCGGGTCAGGTGGCCGTTGAAGCGCTGGCTGTGCAGCGAAGCCGACGGCGGACCGACACCGAGCTCGGCGACCGCCGCGCGCAAGGTCCGCACCTCGCCGCCCGAGAGCGCGCCCCGGCGAACGAGGAACCCCTGAAGGTCGAACGAGTACCGCTCGGCGTCGGTCATCGCCCCTCGCGCCGCACCCCAGCTCACCCCGGCCACCGTACCGCCCCCATCCGCCCCCCAGCCCCCGACCCCCCGGCCGCCGACCCCGACCCACCCCGCCCGCCCGAACGTGCCTGGGGTGAAATGAGTTCGGTGGTTGCGCGTAACGGTTGGTGACGCTGGAGGCCAGCGTGTGCTGGTGCGACGACGTCATCGGGCCGACGAGACCCAGCCACGCCGCTTCTCTGCTCATTCGCGTCACCAGCCCCGATCTCTGATCGGGCGAGGTCGTTGGGTGTCCGGATGGGAGCGGAGAACCGGTCGCGAGTCGTCGGCGAGCAGAGAACCCGCGCGTCCCCATTTCGTACCTGCCCGGTGGCCACCCCGGCCATCACGACGTTGTGACATCCCGCTACACGTTTTCTGGAGGTCTGCCGCCACAAAGGCGCGAGATTGCCGGGGGTCGTGGGTCGGGGTCGGGGTCGTGGGTCGGGGTCGAGGGTCACTCGGGGGTGGGGTGCTCCAGGGGCTTGGCGAGGAGGCTCACTCGCTTGGCGCCGGCGTCGGTGTCCTGCTGGCCGACCTCGGCGAAGCCGATGCGCCGGTGGAAGCGCAGCGACCCCGCGTTCAACGGCTTCACGTTCACCTCGCACAGGAGCCACGGCACCGCTCCGGCGATCCGGCGCTCGAGCTCCGAGTAGATCGCCGCGCCGATGCCCGAGCCGCGTTCGGACGGGGCGACGACGATCCGATCCAGGTACTCGAAGGCGTCGTAGCGCTCGCTGAACCACCGGTAGTTGACGCTCTCGTACGAGGCACCGCGGCGGAACGTGATGCAGAACCCGCCGACCGAGCCGTCCCCCGCGACGGCGACGATCGCGTGCGAGCACTCCTCGACGAGTGCCACCAGCCCCTCGCCGTCGAGCGCGCTCACGGCCGGCAGCGCGCCGTTGTTGAGCGCCAGCACGACCGCATGGTCATCGGCACGAAGGTCTCGAAACTCCACGGAGCGAGAGCGTAGGGAGCCGGTACCGTCTACGGGCCATGTCCGAGCCGCTGATCGAGGGTCGTGCCCTCACCAAACGATTCGGGGACTTCACCGCCGTCGACGGGATCGACGTCGAGGTCCAGCGTGGCGAGGTCTTCGGATTCCTCGGACCGAACGGCGCCGGCAAGAGCTCGACGATGCGGATGATCGGCTGCGTGTCACCGCTCACCTCGGGCGACCTGCGGATCTTCGGGATGGACGCGGCCACGAACGGCCGCCGCATCCGCGCCCGGCTCGGTGTCGTGCCCCAGGCCGACACCCTCGACATGGAGCTCACCGTCGAGGAGAACCTCGTCATCTACGGGCGTTACTTCGACATCCCGCGGGCCGAGTGCAGGCGGCGAGCAGCGGAGCTGCTCGAGTTCGTCCAGCTCGCCGACAGGGCGAAGAGCCAGGTCGAGCCGTTGTCCGGCGGCATGAAGCGCCGCCTGACCATCGCCCGCTCGCTCGTCAACCAGCCCGAGCTGCTGCTGCTCGACGAGCCGACGACCGGACTCGACCCGCAGGCTCGTCACGTCGTCTGGGACCGCCTGTACCGGCTGAAGCAGCAGGGCGTCACGCTCGTCCTGACCACCCACTACATGGACGAGGCAGAGCAGTTGTGCGACCGTCTGGTGGTGATGGACGCCGGCCGGATCGTCGCCGAGGGATCCCCGCGAGCGCTGATCCAGCGGCACTCGACCAGGGAGGTGCTCGAACTGCGCTACGGCGCCGGCACGAACGAGGATCGAGCACCGGAGGTCGCCGGCATCGGCGAACGCCAGGAGGTCCTGCCCGACCGCATCCTCGTTTACGCGAACGACGGGGAGTCGGCGCTCGCCGAGGTGCACGCCCGCCGTGCCGAGCCGGAGAGCGCGCTCGTGCGGCGCAGCTCGCTGGAGGACGTGTTCCTCCACCTGACCGGCCGGACGCTGGTCGACTGATGGAGGGGAGCTCGCTCGCCGGTGCCGGGCACGTCGTCGAGGCGAAGCTGCTACTGTTCCGCCGCTTGTGGCGGGCCAACGTCCTCAGTTCGTTCGGGCAGCCACTCTTCTACCTCTTGGCGATGGGCGTCGGCGTCGGATCGCTCGTCAACCGCAACGCGTCGAGCGAACAGCTGCTGGGCGGCGTGCCGTACGTCGCGTTCATCGCGCCGGGGCTGCTCGCCACGACGGCGATGGTGGTCGCCACTGTCGAGTCCACGTGGCCGGTTCTCGGCGGGTTCAAGTGGGAGCGTTCGTACCACGCGATGTCAGCGACGCCGCTCGACGCGGTGGACATCGTCCTCGGCCACCTCGCGTGGATCGCGCTGCGCGTCGCGATCGCGTGCACCGCGGTCGCACTCGTGATGGCGATCATCCCCGAGACCCGCTCGACCGGTCTGCCGTTGGCCATCTTGTTCGCGATCGTCACGGCGATCGCGATCGCGATGCCGACCGCCGCGTACGCCGCGACCCGCGAGGGTGACGGTGGCTTCGCCGCATTCCAACGGTTCGTCGTCACGCCGCTGCTGCTGTTCGGCGGCGCCTTCTTCCCGATCTCGCAGCTCCCTGCGTGGATGCGGCCGATCACGTACGCGACACCGCTCTGGCACGGCGTCGAGCTGTGCCGTCAGGTGTCGCTCCACCGGCTCGGCGTCGCTGCCGCGCTCGGCCATCTCGCGTACCTCGCGCTCTGGATCGTCGGCGGTACGTACATGGCGATCGCGATGTTCCGTCGGCGGTTGGCGACATGACCGCCGTCCTGCGTGTCGTGCCGATGACGCTGCGCACGGCGCGTCGCCCGCAGCGCCTCCTCGAACGCGCGTACATCTACAACCGGCGGATGTGGATCATCATCGTGTCCGGCTTCTTCGAACCGCTCTTCTACCTGTTGTCGATCCGGGTCGGGATCAGCGAGCTCGTCGGCGACATCGAAGTCGGCGGGCGCGTCGTCGAGTACGCGTCGTTCGTCGCGCCGGCGTTGATGGCGAGCTCGGCGATGAACGGCGCGATCTACGACTCGACGATGAACGTCTTCCACAAGTTGAAGTACGCGAAGTTGTACGACGCCGTGCTGGCGACACCCCTCGGCCCGGGCGACGTCGCGCTCGGCGAGATCGGATGGGCGCTCGTGCGCGGGTTGCTCTACGCGATCGCGTTCCTCGGAGTGCTCGTCGGGATGGGGTTGACGAACAGCTGGTGGGTGATCCTCTCGATCCCGGCGTGCACGCTCATCGGGCTCGCCTTCGCCTCGTGCGGCATGGCGGCGACCACGTACCTGCGCGGCTGGGCCGACTTCGAGTTCGTGCCCCTCGTGCAGATGCCCATGTTCCTGTTCTCTGCGACGTTCTACCCCGCGTCCACCTACGGTGGGATCGGCCGGATGTTCCTCCAGGTCTCACCGCTGTACCACGGTGTGACGCTCGTTCGGGCGGCCAACGACGGCGTCTGGAGCTGGTCGCTGCTCGGACACGTCGCGTTCCTCGTCGCGATGTCTGCGGTCGGCCTCGTGGTCGCGGCACGTCGCCTCGAGCGCCTCCTCATCTCCTGAACGAGCTGCAACGGTCGTAGCCTGTGGTCGACCTGAGGTCACACGAAGGAGTGTCGCCCATGTTGTTCTCACGCAAGTCCGAGATGGTTCGCCCCGAGGATGCGCTCCCCGGCCGTACCGACCAGACGATGCCGGTGCCGGCTGTGCACCACGTCAACGGGAACCCGATCGCCGGCCCGTGGCCGGATGGCTTCCAGACGGCGATCTTCGGCATGGGGTGCTTCTGGGGTGCCGAACGGATCTTTTGGCAGACGCCAGGCGTGTTCTCGACGGCAGTCGGGTACGCCGGCGGCTTCACGGCAAACGCCACCTACGAAGAGGTCTGTTCGGGCCACACCGGTCATGCCGAGGTCGTCCTCGTCGTGTTCGATCCTGCCCGGGTCAGCTACGAGCAGTTGCTCAAGGTGTTCTGGGAGAGCCACGACCCGACGCAGGGCATGCGCCAGGGCAACGACATAGGCACGCAGTACCGATCGGCGATCTACGCCACCGACGAGCCACAGCGGGCAGCCGCCGAGGCGTCGCGCGACGCGTTCCAGGAGCGGCTGACGGATCGCGGCTTCGGGCCGATCACCACCGAGATCGCGCTGGGCGGACCGTTCTTCTACGCGGAGCCGTACCACCAGCAGTACCTGAGCAAGAACCCGAACGGCTACTGCGGCATCGCCGGTACCGGCGTCAGCTGTCCGATCGGCGTGGCGTCCGCCGACTGACGGACGCTCCGACGGGAGGCCGAGCCAGGGGCGACGGCCCCGCCGACTGACGGGCCCGGCGACCGACGGGCCCGCCGAGAGGGGGACTCGGCGAGACCGTCAGGCCGGGACCGGCTCCGCCACGAGGCGTTCGATCGCGGGGTGACGGCGCAGCTTGCCGATCAGCCGCTGGCGCGTCGGGCCGAGACTGCCGACCGGCCGGTTCACCATCGAACCGACCACGTGGTACGGCAGCTCGCGCTCGTCGGTCAGCAGCATCAACAGCTGCCGGTCGTCGTTCGCGAGCGAATCGAGCGCGCGGTGCACGGCCACCGATCGTTCGTCGGCGAGGGCAGCCCGCTCGCACTCGTCCGCCTGGCGATCACGTCCCGGCAACGAACCGGCATCGTCGAGGCTCGTGTAGCGCGACGAACGCTTCGACATGCGGCGGGCGATGTTCGTGGTCGTCGTGCGCAGCCAGGCCGGGAGGCACTCCGGCTGCGCGATGCGGTGCTGGTGGAGCACGAGCACCATCCAGGTCTCCTGCACCGCATCCTCGACATCGGCATGTGACCTGAGGAAGCGGCGGGCGGCCGCCACCACGATCGGCCGCCCTGCCGTCATCAGCTGCTCGAGCGCATCTCGGTCACCCCCGCGATGTCGCTCGAGCAGCGACCGGAAATCCGTCCCCCAGGTCATTGGACAACCCCACCACGCACGGCGGGATCGCACCACGACCTCGTGCGCCGTGCGAACACGCACGCGTGCGTGTTGCGTTTGCACACGTGTCACACTGGGAAGATGTCCGAGCTCGACGGCCTGTGGCTCTTCGGGCAGCTGCCGGAACAGGAGCGGGCGATCGTGCTGAAGTCCGCCCACCGCCATCGCTACCCGGCCGGCACCTACCTGTACCACTCGGGCGAGCTCGGCGACTCGCTCCACATCGTCGTGAAGGGCCGGCTCGCCGCGATCGCCGGGTCCGATCTGGCCGAACCGATGATGCTCAACCTGCTCGGGCCGGGCGAGGTCTTCGGCGAGCTCGCGCTGTTCACCGCGGATCACCGCCGCACGGCATCGATCGTCGCCGTCGAGAACAGTGAGTGCCTGGTGCTCTATCGGGACGATGTCCAGCAGTTGCGCCGGCGGCACCCGCAGGTGAACGACATGCTGCTGAGCGTGCTCGTGCACCGCGTAGAGAAGCTGACGATGCAGGTCGGCGAGCTGTTCGAGCTCGACGCCCCGACGCGCGTCTATCGCCAACTCGTCCGTCTCCGCGAGATCTACGACGGGTCTGCAGCGGACGGCGAGATCCCGCTCACGCAGCAACAGGTCGCGTCTCTTGCGGGTGTCAAGCTGCGGGTCACGAACCGCGTGCTCAACGAAGCCCGCGCCGATGGCGTGCTCAGCACCGGGAAGCGCCGCGTCATCGTCCACGACTGGCCGACCGTGCGTCGGCGTGCGGGCCTGCGGCCCGAGGCGTGACCGTGTCCGGAGCCCGCCGAACTGCCGGCACTAGCCTGCGCGCATGAGGAAGACCCTGCTGCTCGGCCTCGCGGTCGCGCTCGTGATCATCCTCCTCCTGTTCGACAGCAAGCCGGTGACGACCGCGGTCGTGTCGCCACCGAACCCGGCGACGATCAAGGCGCCGCTGGTGCCCGAGACCACCGATCAGGTGATCGTCGTGACGACTGACCAGTGGTCCGAGAACAAGGCACAGGTCGCCGCGTTCGAGCGCGAGGGCGCGCTGTGGCGCAAGGTCGGCGGCGACTTCTCGGCCCGCATCGCCCGCAACGGCTTCTCGGACGGAGCGGGCACTCGCTCCGACGTCACGCCGTCGGGCGCGTTCTCGCTGACGACGTCGTTCGGGGCGGTCCCCAACCCGGGCACGAAGATCCCCTACCGCACCGTCGATGCCTCGGACTGCTGGGTCACCGCGGCCGACTCGCCGTACTTCGACCAGTGGGTCACCACGCCGGCGTGCCCGGAAGAGGTCGGCATCCAGCTGCGCGAAGCGAATCCCGGGCCGCTCGAGCTCGCGATCGTCACCAGCCACGAGGCTGCGGGCGACGCCGCTCTGCCCAGGCCTCTCTTCCTGCGCCGCTACGACTACTCCGCCGGCAAGGCACCGCTGCCGACGAACGGTGACGTCTCGATGCGCCGCGAGGACCTGCTCGACCTGCTGCTGTGGCTCGACCCGGAGAAGGTGCCAGTGGTCGTACTCGGCGTCGACGCATGGCTCACGGGCAACGACCCCGGCGGCGATGTCTGGAAGGACCTCCGCCGCGAGGACATCGGCGAGGTCGTCAAGCAGGTCCAGCGGGCGCTCACCGACCACGGCATCCCGACCGTTGAGGATGGCCTCTTCCTGGACCAGACCGAGCGCAACGTGAGGACGTTCCAGGAGCAGAACGACCTGCCGGTGAGTGGCGTCGTCGACACCAGCACCGCCCGCCGGCTCGGCGTCTACGACGGTTGACCGCGGCGCGAGCGACCGCCGCTACACGGCTTGCGTGGCAGGTGACTCCGCTCGTTCGAGCGTGCCGAGCAGCTCCTGCTTCGCGAACAGCCCACCGAGCGCGACGAGCTCGTCGTGCGTGCCCTGCTCGACGATGCGCCCACCGTCGAGGACGACGATGCGATCAGCGTTTCGGATCGTCGACAGGCGGTGCGCGATCACCAGCGCCGTGCGTCCGTCGAGCGCCTCTTCGAGCGCGGCCTGCACCAACGACTCGTTCTCGTTGTCGAGGTGGCTCGTCGCCTCGTCGAGGATGACGATCGCCGGCTGCTTGAGCAGCAGCCGCGCGATGGCGAGGCGCTGCTTCTCGCCACCGGACAACCGGTAGCCGCGCTCACCGACGAGCGTGTCGTAGCCATCCGGCAGCTCTGCGATCGTGTCGTGGATCCGGGCGGCGCGACAGGCGGCGTGGAGCTCGGCCATCGTCGCGCCGGGTCGGGCGTACCGCAGGTTCGACGCGATCGACTCGTGGAACAGGTGCGGGTCCTGCGTGACGACGCCGATCGCGGCGCGCAGCGACTCGCCCGTGAGATCACGCACATCGTGTCCGTCGATGCGCACAGCACCGCCCGTCACGTCGTAGAGCCGCGTGACGAGGGACGAGAGCGTCGTCTTGCCCGCCCCGGACGAGCCGACGAGCGCGACGGTCTCGCCCGGCTGGACGACCATCGAGACGCCCTGCAGGACGTCCACGTCGGGGTCGGAGCTGCCTTCGACCGCGCTCGGAGCCTCGAGCGAGCGCACGGACACCGCCGAGGCGGGCGGGTACCGGAAGTACACGTCGTCGAGCTCGATGCGACCCTGCGGATCGACGAGGTCGACAGCACCTGGCTTGTCGATGACGGACACCGGAGCGTCGAGCACCTCGAACACGCGGTCGAAGCTGACCATCGCGGTCATGAGATCGACGCGGGCGTTCGTGAGCCCCGTGAGCGGTTGGTAGATCCGCGTCGTGAACGCGGCCAGCGCGACGAGCGTGCCACTCGTGATGGAGCCCGAGACGACGAGATGTGCCCCGACGCCGTAGATCGCCGCGGCGCCGAGCGCGCCGACGAGCCCAAGGGCGACGAAGAACACGCGCCCGTACATCGCGGAGCGGATGCCGGTGTCGCGCACACCGGCGGCACGGCCGGAGAACGCGTCGACCTCGTCCCGGTGCCGACCGAAAAGCTTGACGAGCATCGCGCCCGAGACGTTGAAGCGCTCGGTCATCTGCGTGTTCATCTCGGCGTTGAGGTTCATCTGCTGGCGGGCGATGGCCTGCAGGCGGCGTCCGACCCGCTTGGCCGGGATGACGAACATCGGCAGCACGATGAGCGACAACAGCGTGAGCCGCCACTCGAGCACGAACATCGCCGCCAGCGTCGTGACGAGCACGATGACGTTGGAGACCACGCTGCCCAACGTCGAGGTGACGGCGCTCTGCGCGCCGATCACGTCGGTGTTCAGCCGGCTCATCAGCGCGCCGGTCTGCGTGCGGGTGAAGAACGCGACCGGCATCCGCTGCACCTTGTCGAACAGTGCGACACGCAGGTCGTAGATGAGGCCTTCACCGATCCGTGCCGAGTACCACCGCTGCACGATCGCCAGCCCAGCGTCGATGAGCGCGGCGAGCACGACGAATGCGGCGAGCAGCGTGATCAGGCCGCGGTTGCGGTCGGGAATCGCCGTGTCGAGGATCGAACGGAACAGCAACGGGGGACTCAGCGCGGCAACTGCGGCGAGCACGATGGAGATGAGGAAGAGCACGATCGAGCGCTGGTAGGGGCGGGCGAACTGCCAGACGCGCCGGAAGGAGCTCCGGCTCAACCGGGCACCGGCGACGGCTTCGGAGTCACGTGGCCGCATCGTGTGGGGACCCATCCGCATGCTCTGGAGGCTACGGGCGCGGTGGGTCTGATTCTCGACCCGAATACCATCTGGCACGTGTTCGCCCCCAGCCCGGTCGCCGATGCTGTCGCGCGCCACCTCTCGTCCACTCGCCGATCCGGCACACGGGCCGGTCTCATCGCCGGCGTCGTCGGGCTCGCGGGGCTCGTCGCCTCGTGCAGCTCGAGCGCCGGCGTCACCGCGGCCGACAGCGAGCGCTTGGGCGATCCGTCGCCGCCCTCGTCCGGTGTCGCCGATGGCTCGACGATCGATTGGGCGTCGTGCGGCGACGGCCTCGACTGCGGCCGGCTCGCCGTACCGCTCGACTACGCGGATCCGGACGGCCCGACGATCACGCTGAACCTCGTGCGGCACCGCGCGACCCAGCCCGCTGATCGCATCGGCTCGCTGCTCGTCAATCCCGGTGGCCCCGGTTCGGACGGCGCCTGGCTCGCCGAGAACGCGCCGTTGATCTACGGCACCCGGCTGGTCGAGCGGTTCGACATCATCGGGTGGGACCCGCGCGGCACCGGTGCGTCCGACCCGACCGTGGACTGCACCGACCGCTACGACCCGTACTTCGCGATCGATCCGACCCCCGACACGCCGGAGGAGGAGCAGATCGCGGAGGAGTCGGTCGTCGCCTTCGGCGAAGCGTGCCTGCGCAGGATGGGTGCCGACGTGCTGGCCCACATCTCCACGCGCGAGAGCGCGACCGACATGGACACCATCCGCCAGGCGCTGGGCGAGGAGCAGATCTCGTTCTTCGGGTTCTCGTACGGCAGCGAGCTGGGAGCGACGTGGGCGACGATGTTCCCGGACACCGTGCGCGCCGCCGTGCTCGACGGAGCGATCGACCCGACGGTGCCCGACTACGAGAACGACCTGAAGCAGGCCGCGGGCTTCGAGGCATCGCTCGACTCGTTCCTGGCCGAGTGCGCCAGCGACCGCGACTGCGCGTTCTACAACGACGGTGACCCGGGCGCCGCGCTAGACCGGCTGCTCCTGCAGCTCGACGAGTCCCCGCTCGAGGTGAGCGACGACCGCGCTCCCGTGAACCAGGGTGTGGCGCTCATTGCGATCGGGAACGCGATGTACGGCGAGCCGCTGTGGCCGGCGCTCGCCGACGCACTCGCTGCGGCGCAACGAGGCGACGGTGAGGGCTTGCTCGACGGGTACGACGAATACTTCCAGCGGCAGTCCGACGGCACGTACAGCAACCTGCTCGAGGCGTTCGTCGCGATCACGTGCGTCGACAGCGACCCCGCCGAGACACGGCCCGACGAAGACGAGCTGACAAAGCTGTTCCAGGAGGCGGCTCCCCGCCTGTGGCCGACGTTCGCGGGCGAAGGGTTCTGCGAGACCTGGCCCGTGCCGCCGGCCGGGACCGTGCAGATCACCGGAGCCGGTGCCGGCCCGATCGTGGTGGTCGGCACGACCGGAGATGCAGCGACGCCGCTCGAGAGCACGCGCGCGATGGCCGACGCGCTCGAGGACGCCACGCTCGTGACCGTCGAGGCCGACCAGCACACGGGCTACGGGCTCAACGAGTGCGTGAACGACGCGGTCGACGACTACCTCGCCGACCTCACCGTCCCCGATCCGGGGCTCGTCTGCGCCTGACGATCAGCCGATCGCGAGCCACTCACGTGATCGCGAGGGATCGAACAGCAGGCAGGCGAGGTCGTCCGCGCTGATCGGCCTCGACATCAGGTAGCCCTGCCCGACGCGGCAGCCCTGGCGCCGCAGCTCGGCGAGCTGTTCCGTCGTCTCGATGCCCTCGGCCACGGCGGTCACACCGAGCGCGTTGGCGAGGTGGATGATCGATCCGATCAGCGCCGCGTCGTTCGCGCTCGGGCCGAGGCGACCGACGAAGGACCGGTCGATCTTCAGCTGGTTCAGCGGGAACGTGTGGACGTGGCTGAGCGACGAGTAGCCGGTGCCGAAGTCGTCCAGCGCGATGCGGACACCGAGGTCGGACAGCGCGTCGACCACGCGGCGGGTGCCCTCGAGATCCTCGATGATCGCCGACTCGGTGATCTCGAGCACGAGGCGGTCCGGCGGCAGGCCGGTGCGCTCCAGCTCGACTTGCACGAAGTCGACGAGCGCCGCGTCCTGCAGCTGGCGGGCGGACAGGTTCACGCTGATCGTGAACCGCTGGGACCTGAGCTCGCGCACCCAACCGGCTGCAGTGTGCAGCACGTCGCGCAGCACCCACTCGCCGATCGACGCGATGAGCCCGGTGTCCTCCGCCACCGCGAGGAAGCCCGACGGCTCGACGACGCCGCGCTCCGGGTGCCGCCAGCGGATCATCGCTTCGGCACCGATGAGGTCGCCGCTCACGATGTCGTGGATCGGCTGGTACATCATGAAGAACTGGCTCTCGGCGGTTGCCGTGGTCAGCTCGGCGATCAGCTTCTTGCGCTCCTGCGCCTCGAGGTGCATCGACGGCTGGAACACCGCGTAGCGGTCCTTGCCGAGCGACTTCGCGTGGTAGAGCGCGAGGTCGGCGTTGCGCAGCAACTCACTCGGGGCGAGTGCGTGATCGCCGGTGAGCGAGATGCCGACGGAGGCCTTCGTCATCACCTCGCGATCGTCGAGCTGCAACGGCAGTCCGACGGACTCGACGACGCTGCCGGCGCGCTGCGCGGCGAGGTGGTAGTCGCGCACGCCGTCGAGGACGAGCGCGAACTCGTCACCGCCGATGCGGGCGACGAGGTCGCCCGGCCGGACGAGCGAGGACAGCCGGCGGGCGACGCTCACGAGCAACTCGTCGCCGACGACGTGACCGAAGCTGTCGTTGACGTTCTTGAAGTCGTCGAGGTCGACGAGCAGCAGCGCACCGCCGCGGGACGAGCTGTCGGCGGCGAAGAGGCTCTCGAGGCGCTCGTTGAACAGCCGGCGGTTGGCGAGACCGGTGAGCCCGTCGTGGTTCGCCTGGTACGCGAGCTGTGCTTCGAGATCGAGCAGCTGGCGGAGCGACTGCTGCAGCCAACCGCGTTCGAGGGCGACACTCACCTGGTTGCCGACGAGCGAGACGAGGTCGTGGTCGTCCTTGCGGAACTCGTCGAGGTTGCCCAGCCGGTTGCCGGCAGCGAGCAGACCGGCGCGCTCGCCGTTCTGGAACAACGGGGCCGCCAGACCGTCACGGATGCCGAGCTCGCGCAGCAGCGGCTTCGCCGGTGCCGACGACGCGCTGAGCGCCGTCGTGCCGGACAGGCTCAGCATCAGCAGGTGGGCAGCGTGGGAGATCTCGGGCGACACCGAGTGCATCGCCTCGCTCTCCCCCTCCTCGTCGCGAGCGACGACCGTGACGGCACCGTCCGGGGTGAACAGCACGACCCGGACGAACTCCGCGCGGAGCGCCGAGCGGGTTTCCCCGAGCAACGCGAGGAGGCCGTCATCCAGGTTCGACTCCTCGTGCAGTGCGAGCGCAGCACGGTGCACGAAGTCGCTCCGCTGGAGCATGCGGCGCTCGTTCACGTAGCCGCGATATGCCGCGAAGGCGAGCAGCATCGGCACCGCGGCGAAGGGGACGAGCCACAACGAGATTCGTCCGAGGATGACCGCTTGGATGCCGACGGCGGTGCTCGTCACGGAGACGACCGCGCCGTACAGGAGCGTGCGGCCGAGGTCCCACTTCGACGTGCCGTCGGGGGCGAGACGGATCACGACCGTGATCGCGAGCGCTTCGAGCTCCGACAGCACGAGCCCGGCGACGAGGGCGGCGACCGCGGTCTGGACGGCGGTGATGTCGTCCGGCGCGATCGCATGGAAGACGTACGCCGCGACGGCGGTGACGAGCGCGACCTCGGCGACGTTGAACATCAACTTGATGAGCGCGACCCGGCGGTAGATGCCGAAGAAGAGCGCGACGGCAAGCGTTTCGGCGACGACCACCGTCGCCGGTTGGCCGATCATGAACGCGACCGTCAGCGCGACATCACTCATCGTGAACGAGTGGCTGTGCGGACCGAGGGCGATGTCGACGCGGAGCGCCTCGACGAGGACGAAGGCGAGGACGAGCGCGAAGAACGGCGCCGGCGAGGAGACGAGCGCGTCGACCGAGAGCAACCCCACCGTGACCGGTACGGCGGCGACGACCATCAACAGGGAAAAGATCCAGATCAAGAGCTCGCTGCGACGCTCAGGGTCGTGCAGGACGCTCGGTCGGGTATCGGTCGAGAGCCCGCCAGCTCGATTCTCAGGACCTCCCGTAGCCATCCACCGCTCCCTGTTCGTCGCCCGTGTGCAGGATAGTAGCAGACGGCACAAGCACAACCACTGTGAGTGGTATGAGGGCAAGTCTGCCTCAAGATTGCGGCAGTGTGGCGTCGGCCCAAGGGGGCCATTCGGCCCACCGCGCCTCGCGGCGACGATTCGTCGTGCGCGCATCCGGGTTCGGCGAGTCCCGGTTCACGTCAGCAAACCCGGTCCACGTCAGCGAACCCGGTCCACGTCAGCAAACACGTTCGCGTCAGCGAACCCGGTTCACGTCAGCGATCCGGCGTCACGGCGGTCCTTCCCTGACCGGGATCAGCTTCGCTGACATGGTCAGCGTCGGCCGCCCCGTGCGAGCCGTGCACCGGTCCTCACCGATTCCCCAGGATCCTCGCCGCAGAGGACGCGAACGTGAGTCCGGGGACGCGGGCGAGGCGCCCCGGACTCGCATCAGCGCCCCGCAGGAGGCAACCGACCCGGACAGACGTACCCGCGGCATCCTCCGGTGAAACGCGTCTACACCGTGACCCGTTCTCGTGGCGCTCACCGCCTGAGATCGCGGCACGGCTGTTCTGCGTCGGTCAACGGCTGTTTCGCTCGTCCACTAGTTTCGGCCCGGACGCCGTGTCGCCTGACCAGGCGGGGGAAGTGGGGAGCGATGTCGGTTTCGGACGAGCGCGATGGCCGGATCATCCTTCGCGTCGATTCAGGAGCGGACCACCCGGGTTCGGTGAGCCGCCGTCTGGCCGACGAACTGCAGCGCCGCATCGTCGGTCCCGACGACGTGTTGGTCCGTCGAGCTGCGACCGAGGGACTACCGGTCGTCACAGGTGCGTGGGTTGCCGCATCGTTCGCTGACGGGGACCCGGCTGCGCTTGCGATGTCGGACGAGCTGGTCGACGAGCTGCTGAGCGCCGACGAACTGGTGCTCGTTGCACCCGTGTACAACTTCGGCATCCCCGCTGCGATGAAGGCATGGATCGATCAGGTCGTGCGCGCCGGACGGACGTTCCGGTTCACCGATCGCGGCCCGGTCGGCCTGCTGCCGGCAGAGCGTGCGTGGATCGTCACGGCGTCCGCAGGGACGCCGATCGGCAGTGAGATCGACTTCAACACGACGTACCTGCGGGCGATCCTCGGCTTCATCGGCGTGTCCGACATCCGCGTGATCGCGGCGGAGCAGCTGCAGGCCAACGGCGAGTCAGCTGTCGCCCGCGCGCTGGAGGCGCTCGACGCTGCGACGTCCGCGCCAACATCTGACCGCTGACCGGATGTGACGCGCTCGTCGACGGTTCGGGCCGTGGGTATCGGCCAGCGACGTCGCGCGAAGCTCGGGCGTCAGCTCGGGCCGGGTGCGCCAGCAGTGAGCAGTGCTCGCTCTTCGATGATCGACTCGTAGACGGCCAAGTACCGTTCGGCCATGACGCTCGCGGAGAACGCTGCTGCACGCTGACGGCACCGCTCTCGTGACAACGTGCCGATCGATCCGACGGACTCCACCATGCTGGTGACGTCGTCACAGACGAACCCGCTCACGCCGTCCTCGATGACCTCCGGTACCGATCCGCGACGCAGTGCAACGACAGGCGTACCGGCGGCCAGCGATTCGATCATGACCAAGCCGAACGGCTCCGGCCAATCCCCGGGCATCAGCGTGGCGACCGCTCCGGCGAAGAAGTCGGGTTTGGAGTCTTCGTCGATCTCGCCGACGAAGTCCACGCGGTGCTTGCGGAACAGCGGCTCGATCGTGCCGTAGAAGAACTCCTCGTCGAAGGGATCGACCTTTGCCGCAACCCTGAGCGGGAGGCCCGCGCGATGCGCGATCTCGATCGCCCTTTCAGGCCCCTTCTCCGGAGTGAGCCTGCCGACGAACGCAAGGTAGTCCGGGGTTCCCGACGCACCCGCGTAGTGGTCGAACGGCAGCCCGTTGTACACCGTGGCGGCCCAGTTCACGTCGGTGCCGGCGAAGGGCCGACGCTGATGGTCGCTGATCGACACCAGCGGCACGTTCGAGTACCACGAGTACGTCTGCATGGCCGCCTCGACGTCGAGCCGTCCGTGCAGCGTCACAACCGTTGGCGGTTCCACGAGGTCGACGAAGGGCAAGGTCCACAGGTCCGTGTGGGCGTGGATGATGTCGAACTCGCCGGCGCGACGGCACACGTCAGCCAACATCCGGAGGTGGGCGTGTGGCGCGACTTCAGCGAGCTCGCGCTTGCTCATGTGCGTCCGAAGCGGACGAGGCGTCGATCTCACGAGCGTCGCCCGCGTCCGTGAGCCGCCCGCCGCGAACAGCGTGACATCGTGTCCGTCCGTTACGAGCTCGTCGCAGAGCGCCGCTACGACGCGTTCGGTGCCGCCGTAGTGAGTCGGCGGTACGGACTCGTAGAGCGGGGCTACCTGTGCGATCCGGAGCGGGCGATCCAATGCTCGTCTTGGCATTCCACCGGTGTTCCCATCGGTGGAATGGCGGCAAACACGCGACGCTGCCGGGCCTACGAGCCGGCGGCAGCCTCGGTCTCGCGACGACCGGAGGGCGTGTTCTCGCTCGCGACGACGTCGGCCACCGCTTCTGCCGCGGCGACCGGCAGGCCGAAGACGAGCAGCCGGCCACCGAACGCGATGGAGCAGAGAGCGAACCAGCCCCATCCCAGGAACAGCCCGGCGACGACATCGCTGAACCAGTGGACGCCGAGGAACACACGCGTCATGGCGACCACGGCAGCAAGTCCAGCCGCGACGGCAGCTGCGCCGATCTTCCACGCCTTCGAGCGCCCCCGGGTCGTCAGCAGCGCAACGGCCGCCAGCGTCGCTGCTGCGGCGGTCGCATGACCTGATGGGAACGACGTTCCGGCGAAGCCGGTGAGCCGCGAGAAGTCGGGCCGAGCTCGCTCGACGAGGTACTTCACTCCGTTGGACAGCGCGAACTGGCCGCCGACGACCAGGGTGAGGAACAACGGCAGGGCCGCGGTCGGACGACGGATCAACTCCAGGACGCACGCCGTCGCGGCAACGAGCAGCACGCCGCGCGTTCCACCGAGCTCGCTCAGCCAGCGCAACGCCTCCGTCGACTGCGCCGTGGCCTGCCGCGCCCCGAAGCGTGCGAGCGCCACGTCGACGGACTCGAGACCGGTCTTCGCCCGAAGCATCGCGAGCAGGACGCCGACTCCGACCGCGGTCGCCGCAAAGACGGTCGTCGCGACGACGAGCGCCAGCCCGGTTTCGGTGGATGGATCGAAGTGGCGTCGGAGGCGCTGGGCAAGACGGCGATGGCGGCGGACTTCGTCGACGATGCGCTCGCCGGACACCGTCGGTGCCTGCACTGCCGGCCAGCGGCTCGCGAGGCCGGCGACAGCTCCCGCCACAACAACTCCTGCGCCGAGCGCGATGACCACGACCATCGCCACACGTTTACCCGTTGCGGGCCCCGGGAAACCAGCGCGGGATGCCTGCTGACGACAACCCTGTCCCCGCCGGCCAGGCACGATGGGTCATCTGGCGCTTCAGTCGCGATCTCTTCGTGCTCATCGCCGGGTTGACCGTCTGTGGCGCAATGCTCACCAGGCTCTCACCGCTCCGGGGGATCGTCGAAGCTGACGAGGCCGCCGGAGAGTGGCTCGTCGCACGCCGCGCCGATCAGGCGACGGACTGGGCGCGAACCGTGTCCAATCTCGGCGACACACTGCCCGTCGTCGTCCTGCTGGCGTTCGTGACGGCTGTCGTTGCCGCGACCCGACGTTGGCGCGCCACCCTCTTCGTGCCGCTCGCGATGCTGGCGGAGATCAGCACGTTCCTCGCCGTCAACCACATCGTGCGTCGGCCGAGACCTGACCTCGACAAGATCGGGCCGATCCCCGGCACGTTCAGCTTCCCGTCAGGTCACATCGCGGCAACGTTCGTGTGCTGGGTCGGGACGGCGCTCGTGCTCTACGTGTACGGCCACCGGCGCGCCGCTGCGATCGTGGCGATTCCCGGGATGGTGCTGGCCGCCGCGATCGGATGGGCGCGTGTCTATCTCGGAATGCACCACGTTCTCGACGTGGTCTTCGGGCTGCTCATGGGTGTCGGCGCACTCTGGATCGCCGTCGACGCGCTCGACGTGAGCTCGTTCTTCTCAGGCGACATGGGCGACGAGCGCCGTCAGGAACGCGCCGCGGCCGAGCCGTTGGCCCACGATCGCTCTGACGGTGGTGATGGCGGCATCTCCCACCCAAGCGCGACAGGAAGCACGCTGCAGCGTGGAGGCGACCCGAGAACTGCGGAGGATCACAGGTTCACGTCGGCGTAGATCGCGGCGTGGTCGGAGGCGGCGTGCACGGGCTCCTTCATGGTCTCGTAGATCTGCCACGGGTTCTTCGTCCTCGGTCCGTGCCACACCCCTTTGCGGAACACGGCGCCACCCGTCGCCTTCCTGTAGAGCGACGGTGACAACAGGACGTAGTCGATCTTGTCGAGCTCTCCACCGCTGCCGAACGTCCCCCGGCGCTCCCCGAAATCGAAGTTCGGGTGTGTGCTGATGTCCGCGAGGTCCGTTTGCTGGATGAGCGGAGCGAGGGGTGCACTGGTCGGGTCATCGTTGAGGTCGCCGACGACCGCGATGTAGCGGGCCCCGTCCTTGACGAGCCCGCGGTAGATGTCAGCGACTCGTACCGCTTGGCGGCGCCGGCGTTCGTCGGAGTCCGCCTTGGCCCCGTAGCCCTTCGATTTGAAGTGGTTGACGAGGACGACGAGCCGGTTCCCGCGCTCGGTGCGCAGGTGGTACTCGCAGCAGTCCCTCGAGAACACGACGCCGGCGGGGTCGTTGTCGAACACGTGGGTTCGGATCTGGGTGAGTCGGTGCGTGCCCTTGGCGAGCAGGCCGACGTCGATGCCACGGGTGTCGTTGCCGTCGACGAGCATCACTTGTTCGTAGGGCGCCGCGTGGACCTGTTGCAGCATCGCGGAGGAGAACTGGTTGAGCGTGGGGCGGCTCTCGGCCTCGATGACTCCGAGGACGTCGGCGCCGATGTCGCGCATGACCATCGCGGTGTGCTCGGTTGCGAGCGCGTCGACATGTTGCGTGGTGAGCTCGAGCCAGCCGACCCAGCTCGCTCGACCGTCGGCGACGACTTCGACGGGGCCGGTGCGCGGCCGACGGAGGAGTGCGCCGCGAATCTTGCGCAGCTGCACGTAGGTGCTGACGTCGGACTGGAGAAGGCCGAGCTCGCCGAGGAGGCGCAGGATGTCCGCCTTGATCGGCGGGGTGTACAGCGGCTTCTCGAGGAGGTCGGTGAGCTTCGCGTAGGCGTCGAGGATGGGACGGCCCTCCTCCCACGTGGGGAGGTTCATCACGCGTGGGCGGTCGAACAGGTTCTCGACGTTGAACGATCCGATCCGAAAGCTCATCGTGCACGTCCTCCGTGGGTCAGTAGATAGTGGCAGTCGCGCGGCCGGAAATACACCGTCAAGCGAAGGATGGCTGCTGGGCGCGCCACGGAAGGCGATGCGATCGCAACCGAACTTCGTGGCCGATCGACAACAGCGGCTACCGCGATCGCGCGGCTCGGGCTGCCAACCGCGCTACCGCGCAAGGACGCGAGGAACATCGAGCTCAACGGGGCCGTACCGACGCGACTGAGGGCAAGCGTCGTAGTGCGGACTACGCCGATGAGCCCACGATGATGTCGACAAGTTCCGTCGCCCGCCAGCGACTGCTGCGACCCGGAATCCTTGGGAGGGATTGGAGGATCTCCACGTCCTGGAGCTGGCGAAGCAGATTCGTGGCGCCCTGACTCGAGACGCCAAGTCGCGTTCGGACAATTGTCGTCGAGATGAACGGATTCTCGAGCAAGATGTCGACCACTTCGTGTGCCCTACTACGAGTCCCGCGCAGGTGGTCTCGGTACTTCTCGCGTTGATCGAGAATCCGTTCAGCGCGCGTGACGGCGTCAGCAGCCTGAGTTGTCACGGCATCGAGGAAGAAACGCAGCCACTCCTGGATCTCGCCACGTTCGCGCACTCCCTGCAGCCGGTCGTAGTACTCATCCTTGTGCGACTCGAAGTAACTACTCACATAGAGCAAGGGTGCCGGCAAGTGGCCCTCGCTGATGAGTTGGAAGATGATGAGCAGCCGCCCCAGCCGACCGTTGCCGTCAAGAAAAGGGTGCAGCGTCTCGAACTGGTAATGCATCAAGGCGCACTTGACCAGCGGTGGCATGTCCATCGACTCGTCGTGCATGAAGTGTTCCCAGTCCGACAGGCCCCGCTCCATCACGTCGACAGGGGGAGGCACGAAGACAGCGCTGTCGGGGGTGTTGTCAGCTGAACCGATCCAGTTCGGGGTACGTCGCACCTCGCCAGGTGCTCGCTCCTGGCCACGGACGCCGGACAGCAACTCACGATGGATCGTCTCGAGGAGTCTTCGGGAGATCGGCAGCTCTCTCAGCCTTGCGAGTCCGAGATTCAACGCACCGACGTAGTTCATGACTTCGGCCACCTCACCGCGGATGTCACCTCGCGCCTCAGCCTCGAACAGCTCGCTGATCGTCGTCTGAGTGCCCTCGATCCGAGAACTGGCGACTGCCTCCCTGCGTACATACGCGTTCACAAGGATCTGGGGGTTGGGCAGCAAGCGACCGGCGCCAGCCAACCGTCCGAGCGCCCGGTCGGCCCGAGACAGGCAGGCGACGCTTTGGCTCGTCAGCTCGAGTGACCGCGGCAGCGGCTCGGGGATGAAGGTGTAGAACCCGTACCTCCCTGGTGTCTTCACAGCCTTCCCAAAGCTGCTGTCAGTGAATCGAGACGGGTCCACGAGTTCAAGCTACAACAATAGACGTCTAAACTTGGACCTTCTCCGGTAGCTCCAACATTCGTTGATGCCAGGGCACGGTTGTGCACAGCCCACCCACAGCCGCTTTCTGGGGGGTCGCGTAAGAGCAGCCCGGGCAACGAATCCGAGCGGTCCGTGATGGACTCTCACGCGGAGCCTGAGGAGCTCGTCACGGACCGCTGCGGACCCATCCGCGGAAGGGGTGGGATTTGAACCCACGGAGGCTTGCACCTCGCACGCTTTCGAGGCGTGTCCCTTTGGCCGCTCGGGCACCCTTCCGGGTCGAACTCTATCTGGTGGCACCGCGCGCTCCCAGGCCGCGCCGTCAGTGGGCGAGATGACTCAGCGACGTTCGGTGAAGAACTCGGTCAGCAGCGCGGCCGCCTCCTCCGCCCTGACGCCGTGGACGACCGGGGGGTTGTGGTTCATCCGCGGATCGGCGCACACGTTGTAGAGGCTCGCCGTCGCACCCGCCTTGAGGTCGGCAGCGCCGTAGACGAGGCGGCCGATCCGAGCGTTCATCAGCCCGCCGGCGCACATCACGCAGGGTTCGAGCGTCACGACGAGCGCGCAGTCGTCGAGCCGCCAGCGGCCGAGCGCCACAGCGGCGTCGCGCAGTGCGAGCAGCTCCGCGTGGGCAGTCGGGTCTTGCAGCTGTTCGCGCTCGTTGTGCCGTCGGGCGACCACGGTCTCCCCATGGAGGACGACGGCGCCGACCGGCACGTCGCCGTGGACGAGGGCGGCCCGCGCCTCGGACAGCGCGATGACCATCGCCTCGTCATCCGTCATGGCGGAGGGAGTGGGATTCGAACCCACGGAGGCTTGCACCTCACACGCTTTCCAAGCGTGCCGATTCGGCCGCTCTCGCATCCCTCCTCACGCCAGGAACGGAATCCCGCCCTGTCGCTTGGCCCGGCGAGGTTACCGGACCGATAGGCTTTGACCCACTGCAACACCCGCTGGGTGTGGTGACGGTCGGGTCCTGTGCAACGTGTGCCCGCGAATCAGGTCAGGGCCGGAAGGCAGCAGCCTTCAGCGGTACCACTCGTGTGCCGCAGATTGCCTGGCCGTCACCACAGCTGGCGGGTGTCGTGGCGTCCGGGCGCCACCACGGCGGACCAACGCCGCCACCGGACCAACGCGCCACCGGACCAACGCCGCCACCGGACCTACGGCGCGCCGCGTCGTTTCGCCGCGAGCCGCTCGGAGCGTGGCAGGAGCTGCGGCGCGCCGATCTGTTCCGCGATCTCACCGAAGCCATCCTGCGGCCCTCGCCACTCCCAGTCGTCGACCGTGCCGACGGGCAGGTCGTCGACCACGGTCGCGATCCGGCGGAAAAGCATCGCGAGGTCGTGGTGCTCGGCCAGTGTCTGCGCGAGCTTCGCCGCACCTCGCAGGCCGGGCAGATGCCATGCGGCGGCGTCGGGCGGGATCGCGTCGATCGTGCCGAACCGCTCGAGCACGGTCGCCGCGCTCTTCGCGCCCCAACCCGGCAATCCGGGAAAGCCGTCGGCGCTGTCGCCGACGAGCGCGAGGTAGTCGGCGATCGACCCCGGGCCGACCCCGAACTTCGCCCACACGCCCTGCTCGTCGAGGATCTCGTTCTTGCGCCGGTCGAGCTGCACGACCCGGGTGCCGCGCACGCACTGCGCGAGGTCCTTGTCGGGCGTGAGGATCAGCACGCGCTCGACGCGCTCGTCACGGTCGGCGACGGCGGCCGCTGCGGCGAGTGCGTCGTCGGCCTCGTGGTCCACCATCGCCCAGGTCGTCACACCCATCTTGATGAGCGCGGTCTCGAGCACCGGGATCTGCTCGAGCAGCTCGGGAGGCATCCCCTCGCTCGTCTTGTAGCCGGGCCACAGATCGTTGCGGAAGCTCTCGATCACGTGATCCGACGCGACGCCGATGTGGGTGGCACCTTCGCCGATGAGCTGCAGCGTCGACGCGAGCACGCCGACCGTCGCCGCGTAGGGACCAGGATCGTCGTGGCGAGCGGCCTGCCCGAAGTGCTGGCGGAACAGTTCGTACGTGCCGTCGATGAGGTGGACGAACATCACCGGCACCCTACGCGCCGGACGATCGGAGCCGCAGGAGGGCCGGCACGACGCCTCCTCACCTGCGGGTACGGTCGGCGCGATGAGCAACGCGCTTGCGGTCGCCGCGGCCACCCGGACGCTCCGCCATCTGCTGCGGAGCACGGCGCCCCAGGTGACGATGCTCCCGCTCGACCGGGCGAGCGAGGCCACCGGCTCCGGACGACTGAACATCTACCTCTACTCCGCCGTCCAGAACACGGCATGGCGCAGCTCCGTACCGCTCGGACGAGTTGCCAACCGGTCCGACAACCGGCTCATCGCGCTCGACCTCCGCTACGTCATCACGGCCTATGCCGACGACGAGGCGATCGCCCACGAGTCGCTCGGCCGGGCGATGAGCATCCTCAACGATCATCCCGTCGTCACCCCGGCGGAGATCCTCGCGGCGACCGCCGAGGAGCTGCCGGACAGCGATCTCCACGAACAGACCGAGCAGCTCCGCATCACACCGCTCAACCTCGGCGCGGACGCGCTGTTCGAGGTGTGGCGGGCCTTCCGCACGAGCTACCGGATCTCGGCCGCCTACGAGCTGGCAGTCGTGCTGCTCGGCTCCGCGACACCCGCCACGCTCGGCCCACTCGCACAGCTGGTGGTGCCGGTCTCGACATGGGGTCAGCTCGCACCGGATCGCGCTGCGATCGACAGCTTGAGACAGATCGCCGAGCGCGCTGGCCCGCTGCAGCCCGCATCGCCGTTGTGGGGCACTGCCCTCCGAACACCGGCGTCGCGGGGGTTGACGGCCGTCTTCGCCGGCGACGACGACGCCTCGAAGCGGGCCGCCGCGGAGGCACTCGCGAACGATCTGCGCCGGCCGCTCTACCGTGTCGACCTGGGCCGGGTCGACAGCGCGTACATCGGCGAGACCGAGAAGCAGCTCGCCCAGCTGTTCGACGCGGCGGAACGCAGCGGGGCGATCCTCCTCTTCGACGAGGCCGACGCGCTCTTCGGCCGCAGGACCGACGTCGACGAAGCCCATGACCGCTACGCGAACCTCGAGACGGCGTTCCGGCGACGGTTGCGCGACCACGACGGGCTCGCGATCCTCGCCACTTCGACGACCGACGGCCTCGACCTCGGCGATGCGTGTGACGTGCTCCTCGAGTTCCCGCCGGGGTCCCGGTAACCCGGACGAGGACCTCGTCCACACCTGCTAAAAGATGTCGGGCTCAAGGCAAGCAAACGGGGGGCGACGATGACGCTGGAAGCACCTCTGCAGCGAAGCGACGACGCGAAGCGCACCAGGCTGCGAACGCCTACATCGACGCCGGCATCGACGCCGGCACAGCAAGGACGGGCACCGAGCCGCCCGCCGAACGGCGCTGCGGCATCGGTCGCTCCGCTGATCACGGCGATGCTCGGTGGCAAGCTGACGATCAGGTTCGACTTCTGGGACGGCAGCTCACTGGGGCCGGCCGATCCGGTCGGCGTGATCATCGTGAGGTCGGCTGACGCACTCCGCCGGCTGATCTGGTCGCCGAACGAGCTCGGGGTCAGCCGTGCCTTCGTCGCCGGTGATCTCGAGGTCGAGGGTGACATCTATGCCGTCCTCACCGCGGTGCGCGATGTGTCGCAGTCGAACGTGAAGATGAGCGCGTCGGACAAGCTCGCCGCGGTCGCCGCCGCCCGCCGGATCGGCGCGATCGGCCGGCCGCTTCCTCCCCCGCCGGAGGAAGCGCGCCCCGCCGGCTGGCGGCGCCACACGAAGCGTCGCGACGCCGAGGTGATCGGCCACCACTACGACGTCGGCAACGACTTCTACCGGATCGTGCTCGGCCCGAGCATGACGTACTCGTGTGCCCGGTTCTCGGAGCCGGGCATGGATCTTGCGTCCGCGCAGGCGTCGAAGCTCGAGTCGATCTGCCGCAAGCTCGGACTCCACGAACGTGCGGAGCAGCGGCTCCTCGACGTGGGCTGTGGCTGGGGGTCGATGGCGATGCACGCCGCCCGACACCACAGCGCGCGGGTCGTCGGTGTCACGATCAGCAAGGCACAGGCCGAGGCGGCCCGGAAGCGGGTCGACGAGGCCGGGCTCGCCGATCGCGTGGAGATCCGCCTGCAGGACTACCGCGACCTGCGCGGCGAGACGTTCGACGCGATCTCGTCCGTCGGCATGTCCGAGCACGTCGGCAGTGAGCGCATCGACGAGTACTTCGGCGTGCTGCGCTCGGTGCTCCGCCCGTACGGCCGCCTGTTGAACCATGCGATCTCCAGCGTCAACGGTTCCAAGATGAGCAAGCGCGGCTTCATCTACCGCTACGTCTTCCCTGACGGCGAGCTGCTCGACGTCGGCACGACGGTGCTCGCGATGGAGCGCGCCGGCTTCGAGGTTCGCGACCTCGAGTCGCTCCGCGAGCACTACGCACTGACGCTGCGCTGTTGGGTCGCGAACCTCGAAGCGGAATGGGACCGGGCGGTCGAGCTCGCGGGCGAGGCCCGGGCGCGGATCTGGCGGCTCTACATGGCCGGGTCGGCAGTCGGGTTCGAGGACGGGGGGCTCAACGTCCACCAAGTGCTCGGCGTGGTGCCTGACGAGACAGGCACCACGGCCATGCCGCTCACACGGGACGGGTGGACGACGCGGACCTGAACGAGATCCTGCCGGCGTCGCCGGTCAGCCGGCGGGAGCCACCGGCACGAGCACCGCTCCGATGCCATGGACGATGCCGTTGTCGGCCTCGATGTCGGGCTGCACGACCGGAGCACCACCGATGGTGAGACTGGCGATGTCCGCGCCGTCGACGACGTGTGAGGCACCGGCGACCGTGAGCACGTTCATGAAGCCCGAGATGAGATCGGCATCCTGCGGGCTCGGCAGCAGGTGGTTCTCGACGAGCGCCGTCAGCGCGACCTGATCGGCGAGGAGCGCGTCGATGGCCGGCTGCCCGAACGCGAGGAACGCCTCGTCGGTCGGCGCGAGCAGCGTGAACTGCTGCGTCTCGAGCTGCTCGGTCAGGCCGGCGGCATCGATGAGCGAGAGCATCGTCGAGAACTCGCCGTTCTCGGTCGCCACCTCGATGATCGAGCCGAGCGACGCCGCTTCGGTGGTGGTCGGCTCGGCTTCCGTGGTGGTCGACGCGGCCGCCGTCGTCGCTGGTGCCGTCGTCGCTGGTGCCGTCGTCGTGGCCGCCGCCGTCGTCGACGCCTCGGTCACGGCCCCGGTGTCGGTGGTCTCGTCGCCATCGTCGCTGCACGCGCCGGCAACGAGCGCGAGCGCGCAAAGGGCAGGGACGAGGCGGCTGACACGTGACATCTGAGCTCCAGGTGTAGGGGGTCCGCCAGTCTGCGTCGACCGCCGGGCCGCAATCACGACCGAGCCGGAATGTGTGCCACATGTCATGCCGGGTCGCCTCGGTAGTGTCCGGTTGGTGCTGGCCCCCGCGACCCTCCGTCTGCGCGCCGGACGTGAGCGCTCACTGCGGCGGCGGCACCCCTGGATCTTCAGTGGCTCCGTCGCTCGCGTCGCCGGCCGGCCGGCACCCGGCGACACCGTCGCGGTCGAGGCGGCGGACGGTACGTTCCTCGCCTGGGCGGCGTACAGCCCGAGCTCACAGATCGTCGCCCGCGTCTGGAGCTTCGACGAGGGTGACGTCATCGACGACGTCTTCGTCGCCAACCGGATCACAGCCTCGGCGCGCCGGCGCGACCCGTTGACGGCACGGACGGACGGGGCGCGACTGGTGTTCTCGGAGGCCGACGGCGTGCCGGGACTCATCGCCGACCGGTACGGCGCCCACGTCATCACCGAGCTCACCACGGCCGGCGCCGAGCGATGGCGCGACACCATCGCCGACGCGCTCGCCGCCCTCCCCGGCATCGAGGGCGTGTACGAACGCTCCGACGTCGACATGCGCCAGCGCGAAGGTCTCGAGCAGCGCGTCGGGCTGATGCGCGGCAGCGAGCCTCCCGAACTGCTGACGTTCGTCGAGGACGGCGCGACCTACTACGTCGATGTCCGCCGCGGTCACAAGACGGGCTTCTACCTCGACCAGCGCGAGAGCCGCCGCGCCGTGGCCGACCTCGCGGCGGGGCGGCGGATGCTCAACGTGTTCGCCTACACCGGCGCGTTCGCCGTCGTCGCTGCGCGCGCCGGGGCGACGTCGACGACGTCGATCGACTCGTCAGGTCCCGCGCTCGCACTTGCCGCGCGCAACCTCGAGTGCAACGGTTGCCCACCCGGAGAGCTCGTCGAGGCCGACGCGTTCGCCGATCTGCGCCGGCTGCGAGCGCAGAGCGAGCGCTACGACCTGATCGTCCTCGACCCGCCGAAGCTCGCCCATCGCGCCGATCAGGTCGAGCGTTCGACGCGGGCGTACAAGGACATCAACCTCATCGCGTTCCAGTTGCTCGATCCGGGCGGGATCCTCGTCACGTTCTCGTGCTCGGGACTGCTCGACGAGCTGCTCTTCCAGAAGGTCGTTGCCGGGGCGGCGCTCGACGCCCGACGCGAGGCACGCATCATCGGTCGCCTCCACCAGGCGAGCGATCATCCGGTGCACCTCGCGATCCCCGAGACCGCGTACCTGAAGGGCCTCGTCTGCCAGGTCGACTGAGTCCTCGATCCGTGCGGATCAGAGTCCGCAGCCGTCGAGGATCACCTGGTACATCACGGACTCGGTCGCGGTGTCGGGCGAGATGACCACGCCCTCCGGCCCGTCGCCGAGATCGACCTGCAGCTGGAAGACGTACGTCTTCTTGCTCTCGCCGAGCGCGTGCGCGTCGCACCGCGCCGGTGTGACGTCGATCGGCACGGTGCCGGCATCGTCGTCCGGCCCGAGGACGAGCAGCGGTTCGTCGATCGGCTCGGTGGGACGGACGTTCAGCAACACGCTGCCGTCCACGTCGAGGATCGTGATCGTGCGGTCGCGGGCACGCCGTTCGACGGCGAGTGCGCCGCGCAACGTCGCCTCACCGCCCGGGTCGACCCGCTCCCACGGTCCGGTCAGCTCGAGCGACACGACGGACGCCACGAACTGGCGCCGGCAGTCGGTGCGGTACAGCCGGCCGAGCTGGTCCTCCACGTCGTCGATCGGGATCTGCACCGCCTCCGTCGAGCCGTCTGCCAGCTCGATCGTGGCGTCACCCGTTGCGGAGGTCGTCGAGGGCGGATCGAGCGAGTAGTCGTTCGCACAGCGGCCGTCGCCGAAGGGCACGCGCAGATCCAGGGCCTGACCAACGCCCAACAGGTGGTCCTGCCCGACCCGATCGACCGGCTCGAGTCCGTCCCACAGCAAGCGCAGGTCCATGATCCGCACCGGTTCGGTCCCGCTGTTGCGCACCTTGATCGAGAGCTCGTGGCGGACCTCGTCCTCCCGGTACTGGAGCAGGGTGGCGGTCAGGCCGTGGGCGGCGACGGCGTGGGACGTGGCGGCGTCCGAGGTGTCGGGCGGCTCGTCGTCCGCACAGCCGGCGAGCAGCACGGCCGTCGTCAGGATGATCGCGACGCGAACTGGCATCGCACGGCGATGCGACATCTCACGGCGTAGCGACATCTCACGGCGTTGCGATGCCGCGGCGCAGCTCGTTGATCCAGTCGTCGGCCTCTCGCCAGCGGCTGTCGGCGTGCTCACGAGCGCTGAGTGCGTGCTCGCCGGCAGCCGGGTACGAGCCGAGGAACTTCACCGCCCCCTGCTTCGCCCGCAGCTGGCGCATCGCGTCGGCGACGATCTCGTCGGCGATGTGGCCGTCGGCGTAGATGATGAAGCAGTAGTCCCCGAGGCCACCTTCCTTCGTCGGGCGCGAGAGCAGGTTCGACAGGTTGATCCGGCGGGCAGCGAACTCCTGCAGGATCGAGATCAGGCTGCCCGGCTCGTCGGCGCGCTGGTAGACGACGAGCGCGGTGCGGTCGTGCCCGGTTCGAGCCGGGATGCCTTCCTTGGCGACGGCCACGAAGCGCGTTTGGTTGCCGGGATGGTCGGCGATGTCGGCAACCAGTATCTCCAAGCCGTAGAGCTCGGCCGAGACCCGCGGGGCGATGGCGGCGAGGTGGCCGGAACGATCTTCGCCGACGAGGCGGGCAGCTTCGGCCGTCGAGTTCGTCGCTCGCACTTCCGCATGGGGGAGCGTCTTGCGCACGAATCCGTGGCACTGCGCGGTGGCGACGGGGATCGAGAGCACTTCCTTCACCTGGTCGACGGTCGTACCCGGCGAGGCGAGCAGGCAGTGCTCGATGTCCAGCACGACCTCGCGCTGGATCAGCAGGTCGTGGCTGAACGCGAGCTCGTCCTGTGTGAGGTTCACTGCGCCTTCGATCGAGTTCTCGATGGCGACGAACCCGAGATCGATCTCGCCGCTCTCGACCGCGTCGAGCACATCGGGCATCGTCGGGTACAGCACGAGCTCGCTCGCGGCGAGGTCGGCTTGGCTGCGGAGCGCCTGCTCGGTGAACGTGCCGAGCGGGCCGAGGAACCCGACGCGGAGGAGGGTGGGGGTCCCGGGAACGGTGGTCACGGCGTCAGGTTACGGCGGCGTCCGATCGGCCCCGCTGCGATTCCGGTGGCCGTGTGAGCCGCGTTCTTCGCTGCGAGGATGGGGACGTGGACGAAGCGATGCTGCGAACGCTGCTCGACGACGTGCGCGAGGGTCGAGTCGCCCCCGACGACGCCGTGCGCGTGCTGCGCCGCCTGCCGTTCGCCGATCTCGGCGACGCCCGCGTCGATCATCACCGCAGGCTCCGCCAGGGGCTGCCCGAAGCGGTCTACGGCCCCGGGAAGTCGCCCGAGCAGTGTGCCCGCATCGTCTCGGAGCTGCTCCGGCACGGCAGCGGTCCCGTGCTGTTGACACGCGTCGACGAAGCACAGACGAAGGCGGTGCTCTCGTCCCAACCGGACGGAATCGTGCGGGCGGGGACGATCGCGTGGCGGCTGCCCACGACGAGTCGCTCGGAGCGGATCCTCGTGTGCAGCGGTGGCACGGCGGACGTCCCGGTCGTCGAGGAGTGCACCGCCACGCTCAGCGCCTACGGGTTTGCGCCGATGACACTCGTCGACGTGGGAGTCGCCGGGCTGCACCGACTGCTCGCACATCACGATGACGTGGTCGATGCGGATGCGATCGTCGTGGTCGCCGGCATGGAGGGCGCGCTGGCGAGCGTCGTGGGTGGCTTGAGCGGTGCCCCGGTCGTCGCCGTGCCGACCAGCACCGGCTACGGATCGTCGTTCGCCGGCGTGACAGCACTCCTGGCGATGCTCTCGTCGTGCGCGTCGGGCATCACGGTCGTCGGCATCGACAACGGCTTCGGGGCAGCCTGCGCCGTGGCGCGGATGCTCGGCACGCAGGCGCGCTCATGAGGCGCGTCGCCTGGTTCAACTGCTTCAACGGCACGGCCGGCGACATGACGCTCGGCGCGCTGCTCGATGCAGGCGCCGACTTCTCGGAGGTGCGCTCGGCGATCGACGCGCTCGGGATCGACGGATGGTCGTTGCAGATGCAACGAGTTCAACGATGCGGCGTGTCGGCAACGCACGTGCTCGTCGTCGCCCCGCAGGATCACGAGTATCACCGCCCGTTCCGGCAGATCCGCGAGCTGCTGCTCGGGGCATCGCTGGCTGACGTCGTGCGTGACCGCGCCCTGGCGACGTTCCGCGAGCTGGCCGCGGTCGAGGGCGCGATCCACGACGTGGAGCCGGACGACGTCGAGTTCCACGAGGTCGGCTCGCTCGACGCGATCGTCGACATCGTCGGCAGCAGCGCCGCGCTCACCACGCTCGGCATCGACGAGGTGCGCTGCAGCTCCGTCGCGGTGGGCACCGGCACGATCACCGCCGCCCACGGGGTGCTGCCGAACCCGGCACCGGCCGTCGTCGGGCTGCTCGCCAGGGCCGGCGCGCCGGCGAACGGGATCGACATCGACCTCGAGCTGACGACGCCGACGGGAGCGGCGCTGATGACCGCGCTCTCGGCGGGCTTCGGGCCGATGCCGGCGATGACGGTGCGCTCTGTCGGCTACGGCGCAGGCACACGCGATCTTCCCGGTCGGCCGAACGTGCTCCAAGTGGTGATCGGCGAATCGGCGAACGACCGATCGACCACGGACGGTCAGCGGGTGCGGCTGCTCGAGGCGAACGTCGACGACGTGACGGGTGAGGTGCTCGCACACACGATCACAGCACTGCTCGCCGTGGGTGCCCACGACGCGTGGATCACACCGATCACGATGAAGAAGGGCCGACCGGCGCACACGGTGCACGCGTTGTGCGATCCGGCCGTCGCCGATTCGGTGGCTGCGGAGCTGATCCGCCAGACGGGCACGCTCGGGCTCCGCGGCTCGACGATCGAGCGCTGGCCGCAGCAGCGGACCGAGCAGGCGGTCGACGTCGACGGTCACACGATCCGGGTGAAGCGCACCCCCGACCGTGTGAAGGTCGAGCACGACGATGCCCGCGCCGCAGCCGTCGCCCTCGGCCTCCCGCTCCGAGAAGTCCTCCGCCGAGCCGAGTCGCTCGGCACCGACCCATGACCGCCGGCGGCCCAGCCGGACCCCGCGCGCTCCGGCGAGCAGTGAGGGACAAATGGGGGCGAGTGGTCGCGTCCCCATTTCATCCCTGCCCGGTGGCCACCCCGGCGATCACGACGTTGCGGCGTTTGTGCGCTGGACCCAACGGATTCGCTGACAACTTTCGGGGGTCCTGACACGGAGCCGAGTGTGCTGGTGCGAAGCCGTCATCGGAGCGACGAGACCCAGCCACGCCGTTTCTCTGCTCATCCGCGTCACCAGCCCCGATCTCTGATCGGGCGAGGTCGTTGGCTGTCCGGATGGGAGCGAAGAACCGGTGGGGAGTCGTTGGCGAGCAGAGAACCCGGGGAGAGCGGGACTGGGCCGCGCGCCGGGCCCGCAGCCGCCTTTGTGGCGACGGGCGCCCGGAGAGCTGGTGCTGCTGCGCCTGGGGTGAAAGAGCCTCGTGGTTGCGCGGAACTGCTGGTGGCTTCGTGGCGGTTTGGGGGGTCGTTTCGTCGTCAGGCGCGTCGTCAGGCGGGGGTGGCGAGGGCGTCGCGGACGGCGGCGTCGAGATCATCGACTTCCATCTCGCCGCTGAAGCGGGCCTTCACCGTGCCGTCCGCACCGACGATCGCGAAGAACGGGAAGCCGCTCACACCGTAGGCCTGCGCAGCGGCGTGCTCCGGTGAGTCGGCGAGCGTCGGCCATGTCCAACCGAGGTCCTGCAGCCAGGCCGACGGCGGGTAGTTCGGCGAGTTCTCGTCAGACCCGGTGGCGACACCGATCACTTCGAGCCCGTCCGGCACGCGCCCCTCTTCCTGCCACTGCAGCAGGCGCGGCACCTCACGGTTGCAGTGGGGGCACCAGTGGGCGAGGAAGACGATCATCTTGTCGGTCCCGCCGGCGGCAACCTCGAGCGGCGATCCATCGAACGAGTAGCCCTGCAGCGTGGGCGCGGTCGTGCCGACCGCAGGGTCGTCGCCGTCCCCGAGCTCGGGCAGTGCCGCTCCCTCGACGGTGACCGGCTGCTGCTCGGCCGCACCGACGGCTTCGCCAGGTGCCGCGCCCGCTCCGCTGTCCGAGCCGGCGACCGTCGTCGCGGCAGGCGTGTCCTGCGCCTCGTCGTCGTCATCCCCGCCCGACGCCACGACGGCGACGATCAGCGCGACGACGACCAGCGCGGCGACGATGCCTCCGACGAGCAGCCCGCGGCGGGGCGCAGGGGAGCTCCCTCGGGACGGTGTGGTGGATCGGGACGGTGTGGTGGATCGGGACGATGACATCAGCGCTCCTCCTCGGGGCGACAGGTGAGCAGCACGATGACGGCGAGGAAGCCGCACAGCGCCATGAACGGGAGGGTGACGAACCCGAGCCGCCGGAACCAGACGAAGGTGCACGGCACGGAGACCGAGCACACGCCGTCGGATTCGAGATCGGGCCACCACTCGATCAGGTAGTGGTACGTGGAGATGCCGGCGCCGATGGCGGCGAGCGGCCAGGCGTAGAAGCGGATGCCGCGATCACGGCGGATGGCTGCGACGACGAGGACGACCGCCAGCGAGTACATCGCGATCCGCTGGTACCAGCAGAGCTGGCACGGGACGAGGTTCGCGACCTCGGAGAAGTACAGACTGCCGACCATCGAGGTGACCGCGACGAGCGCGGCGAGCGGGACGGCGATCGATGCGACACCGTCGCGCAACTGCTGCAGAGGCCGCAGCCGGCGACGAGTGAGCTGGTCGAGCACGAGCAGCACGGCGCCGCCGAGGGCGATCAGTGCGAGCAATGAGAAGAAGAGCTGCATCGCCCGCTGGTTCACGGGGACCATTCTGCCGGTGGATCCGCGTGGCAGCATCGCGGACGTGATGGAACCTGTGGTGACGGTTGACCAGCTGCGGTCGAGCCCTTCGGCCCTGGTCGCCGACGTGCGGTGGTACCTCGACGGTCGGTCGGGGCGCGCCGCGTACGAGGCCGGGCACGTCCCCGGAGCGATCTACGTGGATCTCGACCACGATCTCGCCGGCCATGGCCAGCCGGTCACCGCGGGCCGCCACCCCTTCCCCACGCCCGAGGAGTTCGCCGCGGCGATGAGCCGGCTCGGCATCGGCGACGACACCCCGGTGATCGCGTACGACGACAGCGGGGGCGGAACGGCGGGCCGGCTCGTGTGGATGCTGCGGATCCTGGGGCACGACGCCGCGCTGCTCGACGGCGGCCTGCAGGCCTGGACTGCCGACCTCGAACAGGGCCCCGCCCGCTCGGTGGGCTCGGCGAGCTTCACGGTCCGGCCGTGGCCGGTCGATCGGTTCGCCACGGCCGACCAGACGGCCGTCTTCGCGCAGGCGCCCGACTCCGTCGTGCTCGATGCCCGCGCCCAGGAGCGGTTCCGCGGGGAGACCGAACCGATCGATGCACGCGCCGGCCACGTCCCCGGCGCCGGGAACGCGCCGTGGTCCGCGAACCTCGACCCGACGACCGGCCGCTTCCGGTCGCCGGCTGAGCTCGCCGAGCACTACGCCGATCTCGGCGCGGGCAGCGGGCGAACAGTCGTGTGCTACTGCGGTTCCGGCGTCTCCGCCTGCGCTGATCTGCTCGGTCTCGAGCGTGCCGGCATCGACGACACCAGGCTGTACGTCGCCTCGTGGTCGGGATGGTCGAGCGATGCGCTGCGCCAGGTCGCCACCGGTGGCTGAGGAGCTGCAACTCGATCACGAGACGGCGCCCGAGGTCCTCCACGAGCTGCGCCGGACCCGGCGGCGCAACCGCGTCGCCGAGCTCGAGTGGTTCGAGGTCGCCTACCGCGTGTACCTCGTCGCGCTCGGCGGGGGCGGGCTCGTGCTGTGGCTGTCCGCAGCGGTGCAGGACGACCTGCTGAACGCCGACGGTGTCGCCGACGTCCGATCCCACCTGCCCGCCCTCGTGGGCCTGGTCGCCGCGCTCGCGGTCTTCCTCGGCCTGCGCTCGGGAGCCCGCGGCGGTCCGCTCGCGATCGAGGAGGCCGAGGTGCGCATCGTCCTGCTCGCGCCGGTCGATCGGGCCAGTGCACTGCGCCGCCCCGCCTACCAGCGGATCCGGACGCTGCTCTTCGTCGGCACGGTCGTCGGCGCCGTCGCCGCACAGCTGCTCGGGCGACGGATCGACGGCAGCGTCGGCGCGTGGGTCGTCTCGGGCGCGGTCGCCGGTGGCACGCTCGCGCTCGCGTTCAGCGGCGCCGCCCTCGTTGCCCACGGCGTCCACCTCCCGCAGTGGCAGGCGACCGCGATCGGCGGCGCACTGCTCGTCGTCCAGGCCGCCGCACTCGCCGGCACGCTTCCAGCGGGGCCGTTCGACACGGTCGGCGGCATCGTGCTGTGGCCGGATCAGGTGTCGCTCGTCGATGTCGTCGCGCCGCTCGCCGCCGTCGCGCTGAACGTCGCCGGCTTCGCGTTGCTCGGGCGATTCTCGCTCGAGCAGCTCGTCCGGCGCAGTGCACTCGTTGCGCAGCTGCGCTTCGCCGTGACGCTCCAGGACGTGCGCACGGTGACGCTGCTGCGTCGCCAGCTCAGCCTCGAGCACGCCCGCCACCGGCCGTGGTTCACCTTCCCGGGACGCGGCCCGGCCTCGTGGCGGCGGAGCTGGGCGAGCGTCGCCCGCTTCCCCGGTCGCCGCCTCGTACGAATGCTCCTCCTGACCGGCGGCTGTGCCGGGACTGCAGTTGCCGCGCACCGCGGGACGACACCGGCGATCATCCCGGCCGGGTTGATGGCCTTCCTGCTCGGTCTGGAGGCGCTCGAGCCGCTCGCCCAGGAGCTCGACCACCCCGAGCGGACCGATGCGCTGCCGGTCCCCGCCGGCCGGCTGCACCAGCACCTGACGATCGTGCCGGCGATCGTGCTGCTGGTGTTCGGCTTCGTGGGCGCGGCGATCGCGGTGCTCGTGGAGCAGAGCGCTGACGGCATCACCGTCGCCGCGCTGCTCGGGCCGACGATCGCGCTCGCCGGCGGCGCGGGCGCGGCGCTGAACACGATCGCCGGCGCGCCCGATCCGTTCACGTCCGAGATCAGCGGGGCGATGTTGCCGCCCGAGGTGGCAGGGATCACGATGACCCTGCGCCTGCTGTGGCCGCCGCTCGTCGCCGTGGCCGGGGTGATCCCGGTGCTGCTCGCCCGCGAGGCGAACGAGCGCGGCGACGACCAGCTCGCTGCCGCGGTCCGCGGCGCGATCGGCGTCCTGGTCGTGGTGGTGCTCGTCGCGATGTGGGTCGAGCGACGGCCGCAGTTCAAGATCTGGTGGCAGAACCTCAAGCTCGACGCGAGCGGCAGGCAGACCATCCAGCGTTCGACCGGAGGCGCAGCGTGAGCACACCGATGTTGCAGGCGACAGCGCTGGCGAAGGACTACGGCGACCGCCCGGCGCTGCTACCCATCGATCTGCGCGTCGAGCGCGGCGAGCAGGTCGCGCTGATCGGCCACAACGGCTCGGGCAAGAGCACGTTCCTCAAGTTGGCTGCCGGCATGCTCGACCCGACGGCCGGCTCGGTCAGCATCGCCGGCCAGGTCGCCGGGAACCTGCGGGCCCGGGCGCTGACGTCGTACCTCGCCGACACGCCGACGTTCTACGACGACCTGTCGGTGTGGGAGCACATCGAGTACGTGTCGCGCCTGCACGGCGTGACGGACTGGGAGCAGAACGCCGCCGACCTCCTCGCCCAGGTCGGGCTGTACGAACGCTCGGACGACCTGCCGACGACCTTCAGCCGCGGCTTGCGGCAGAAGGCGGCGATCGCGCTGGCCTTCTGCCGACCGTTCGACCTGATGCTCGTGGACGAGCCGTTCGTCGGTCTCGACGCCCGTGGCCGCGAGGCGCTGCTCGAGATGCTGGCCGCCAACGTCGCGCACAAGGCCGCGTCCATCGTCGCGACCCACGAGCTCGCGTTCGCGGCGACGGCCGAGCGGATGGTCGTGCTGGCCGATGGTGAGATCGTCTACGACGGGCCGGGCAGTGCCGACGTCGCTCGTGAGCACCTCGGGTGACAGATCTTGAGGATTCGCCGTCTCGGCGTGGTCGACTGCACTACTCTCCGCACCCATGCACGAGTACGTGACCGTGAGTGCCTCTTCGTACGACCCAGCGGCGTTGGCGACCAAGCTCACAGAGAAGTCGGCCGACGGCTGGGATGTCGTGTCGATCGTCCAGACCGGCGGCGACGTGACGGCGTTCCTGCGCCGCTCGACGGGGTCCGGGACGAGCGCCGAGGCGGAGGCAGAGGTGGAGCCCGTGCTCGCCGACGTCGCGGTGGACGAAGGTCTCGAGCCCGTCTCCGAGCCGACCTCGGAGCCGGAGCCCGCATCCATCTGGGCCCCCGAGCCCGAGCCTGCGGCGGTCACCGAGCCGGTGAGCGAGCCGGCGGGCTGGGGCGCATCACCGGTGACGACAGCGCCGGAACCGACCCCGGAACCGACCCCCGAGCCCACACCCGAGCCGACGCCGGCCGCGGTGTACACGCCCGAGCCGACCCCGACGGCGACACCGACTCCTGAGCCGGTCGCTGCAGTCGAGCCCGTTGCGTCCGCCCCGGCCGCCGCTGCGCCCGCGGTCCCCGCCGGCTGGTACGCCGATCCGTCGGGTCGCTTCGAACTGCGCTACTGGGACGGTGGCCAGTGGACCGAGCACGTCGCCCGCGGTGGCCAGCAGTTCACCGATCCGCCCGTCGCCTGATCCGCTCCGCTCGATGTGCCCGGCACGACGCTGGGTGCATCGAAGTGGCAACCGATAGAACGGCGGGATGCGCGCCACCTCGATCGGTCACGCCGGCATCCTCATCGAGACCGCCCACGGATCGATCCTGTGCGATCCGTGGTTCGTTCCGGCCTTCTTCGGTTCCTGGTTCGTCTTCCCGCGCAACGATCAGCTGAGCGAGGAGCTGCTCGACAAGATCGAGCATCCCGACTACCTCTACGTCTCGCACCTCCACGGCGATCACCTCGACGAGGCGTTCCTCGCCGACCACGTCTCGCGTGAGACCACGGTCCTGATCCCGGGCTACCCGACGCACGAGCTCGAGCGCCGGATGCAGGCGTTCGGGTTCCACGACATCCTGCGCACCGAGGACCAGCAGGAGCACGACCTCGGCGGGCTCACGGTCGCGATCCACGTCGAGACGTCGATCACCGACGGCCCGGGCGGCGACTCCGCGCTCGTGGTCAGCGATGGCACGGCGCGGATCGTCAACCAGAACGACTGCCGTACCCATGACCTCGATGCACTTCGCAGCCACGGGCCCGTCGACCTGCACTGGCTCCAGTACTCCGGGGCGATCTGGTACCCGATGGTCTACGAGGAGACGCGGGAGCGGATGCGCGAGCTCTGCGACGCGAAGGTCGAGAGCCAGTTCGCCCGGGCGATGCGCTACGTCGAGAGCATCGACGCCCGCTACGTCGTGCCCTCCGCCGGGCCTCCGGCCTTCCTCGACCCCGCGCTGTCCCAGTTCAACGTGGTGTCCGGCGACGAGCTGTCGGTCTTTCCCGACCAGGAGTCGTTCATCGCGCGGCTCCGTGCCGTCGGGCGGAAGGGCATCCTCGCCATTCCCGGCACGGTGATCGAGGTCACGGCAGCCGACGTGCCCGCCGACGTCGTCCACCCGATGCCGGATGCGGAGGTCGAGCGGATCTTCACCCACAAGGCCGAGTACCTCGCGGCGTACGCGTCCGACTGGGCAGCTTGGCTCGCCGCGGAGAAGGCGACCTGGCGCGCCCCCTCCGACGACTTGTTCGACCGCTTGAAGGCGTGGTGGGAACCGCTCCTCGCGCTCGCCCCCACGCTGCGCGCCGCGGTCGGCGCCGCGGCGCTCCTCCGGACCGGCGACCTGGAGGTCCTGATCGACTTCCCCGCCGGCGAGGTTCGTCGCTACGCGGGCGAGGATCACCGCTTCCGCTTCGAGATCCCGCGCGAGCTCGTCGAGACCGTCACCGCCGAGCACGCGGTCGACTGGTCCAACGCGCTCTTCCTCTCCTGCCGGTTCCGGGCCTGGCGTGACGGCGCGTTCAACGAGTACCTCTACAACTTCTTCAAGTCGCTCTCGGTGGAGCGGATGCGCCGTGCCGAGGCAGAGGCGCACCGGAAGCTGGAGCCGTTCGACGACGACCTGTCCGAGGAGATCGAGCGCTGCGGGTACGTCTTCGAACGCTTCTGCCCCCACCGGCAGGCCGACCTCACGGTGTTCGGCGAGATCGAGGACGGCACGCTGACCTGCACCCTGCACGGATGGCGGTTCGATCTCGAGACGGGCCGGTGCCTCACGGCGTCCGATCGTTCTCTCCGGGTTCGCCCTGCGCCGGTCGCGAACGGTGAGATCCCGCTCACGAGTGGTGGAACGACCGCCTGAATCGGCAAGGTTCGCGCTGCTGGCGTCACGGATCTGCGCGATCGACGTCTCCATCTCCGAACAAGGAGACGTCCATGCGCCGCCGACCGCCGCGAATCAGCCCCGCTGCCCAGCACCCCACGAACGACGACCTGTGCGATCGTTGGATCACGATCGTCGTCGGGTCGGTGCGCGGCGAGACCCACACCGTCGAGATGGCCTGCCACGACGTGGTGGATGCCCTCACCACCCGGCCCGAGCAGCTCAACGGCGCGCTTGCCCGGTTCGGGCGTGAGCTGGGCGGCGAGGGCTGGCTGCTCACCGAGCTGACCGCGTGGATCGGCGACCTCGCCTGCGTGGCTGGCGTCGTCGGGTTGCCCCTCCGCCGGTTCGAAGCCGGGGTGGCGCTCGCCCAGGGCTGGGCGGATGGCTACCTCTACGGCGTCCAGGCCTTCGACTGCACCGACAGCCTCACCGGCTTGGTCACGCTGCCGGTCCTGCGGTTGCGTCTCGGGCAGATCTACGACCAGTGCGCGGCCCTCGGCGTCGCTGCCGACCAGGTGTACTGCCTGGCGGTGATCGACACCGACTTCGGCGACCGCCCACCGCTCGAGCGGGACGCGGCCATGGTCGTGATCGGCGACCAGGTGCTCCAGGCGTACAACGGCGGCGAGACGGCCGCGGCCAAGGACAACCGGGTGCTGATCCTGACCAGCCGCACCGAGGCGACCCACGACCACTTCCGCGACCTGCTCGAGCAGCTGCACCTCTTCCCGTTGCTCGCCGGTGGGCACGTCATCGGCTGGATCGAGGAGCTCCCCGCCAGCATCGATCTGATCGATCGCTATCTCGTCGATCTCGCCGCCTGACGGCGGCGCTCAGGGCTCCGCGCTGCTGACCACGTAGGCCAGACGCCACGTCCCGCCCTCGACTCGGTAGAGCGGGAGGATGTCGGGCCCGCAGCTCGCAGTGCCGAGCCCGCGGTGCGCGACATCGATGTGCACGCTCAGATCGGCGCTGCGTTCGAGGTCGGTCGGCGAAGCGGCCGCGTACAGCTGCGCGACCGTGTGGTGCGTCGCCGACCACGAGAACCGCGCCGGTCGCGACGCCGTGAAGCGCAGCGTCCCGTCGTCGCCGGCGAGCTCGAACCAGCGGCAGCCGGTCCGCAGCCCGAACTCCTGCGGTACGAGGTACGGCAGTTCGTCGGGTGGACCGTCCCAGATGCCCGTCATCGTGCCCGCCCGGCGATCGGGGTAGTTCTCGTGCGGGCCGCTGCCGAACCAGCGCACCCGGTCGAACGACGCCGGCACGGAGAAGCTCACGCCGACACGGGGGAGGTCGTCGAGGTGCTCGGGCACGCTGATGAGGTGCTCGAAGCGCATCGAGCCGTCGCCGAGCACCGTCCGCCGTCGCTCGTGGACGATCTCGTCCTCCGGACGCGCACCGCGCCAGCGCTCCGTGGTGACCTTCGTCGCGCCACGGCGTCGCTCACCGGATTCGACGAGCTCGAGCTGATCGAGCCCGGCGGCGAGCCAGCGAGTCAGGGCCTTGGCGGCGGCGAGCTGGTCCTGCGGCATGAGCTTGAACCCGTCGTTGTCGGTCGGGGCACGGAACAGGCTGAGCCGGGGCGTGAGCGCGACGAGGTGAGGCGCGAGCTGCGGCAGACCGGCCGACACCGAGCTGGAGACCGTCGGTGCAGCTGCGGCCCGGCGGCTGCGGGGAGCGTTGCGCAGCACGACCTCGTCCCAGGAGACGAGATGCCCCGCCGCGGCCCACGGCTCGTCGCGCTTCGACGACCACCACACGGCGAGGTGCACCTCTCCGGGGGCTGCTGGCACAGCGCACGGCAGTGGCACGCTCGCCTCCGCCCCGGGGTGGACCTTCGGCACGCGCAGCGTGCCGCTGCGGACGACCTCGCCGTCGACTCGCAGCTCCCACGTCGCCCGCAGATCGCCGAGACCGTCGAACGAGCGCCGGTTCGTGACGATCAGGCCGCCGCGACCGGCGCGCACTGCGACAGGACGATGGACCCATGCGACCTCGCGCATCGCCGGATGCGGTGTGAGGTCGGCGTGCACGAGTCCGTCGGCGACGAAGTTGCCGTCGTTCGGCTCGTCGCCGAACTGTCCGCCGTAGGCGAAGCGAACCCGACCGTCCGGCAGGTGCTGGACCAGGCCGTGGTCCTTCCACTCCCAGATGAAGCCGCCCTGCAACCCTGGTGTCGACTCGAACGCATCCCAGTAGTCCGCGAGCGAGCCGTTCGAGTTGCCCATCGCGTGGCTGTACTCGCACATGATCAGTGGGCGGGTACCGGCGCCGCGCTCACCGTACGCGCGAACGGCGTCGATCGGCGAGTACATCGGGCACACGACGTCTGACGCGGCGAGGCCACCGTCGACCCAACCGGCGTGGAAGATCGCGCCTTCGTAGTGCAACGGCCGGCTCGGGTCGTACGAGCGGATCCAGCCGGCGAGCGCGTCGTGGTTCTTCCCGTAACCGCTCTCGTTGCCGAGCGACCACAGGATCACGCACGGATGGTTCTTGTCCCGCTCGACCATGCGGCTGCCGCGCGCCAGCCATGCCGAGCGGTACCGCGCGTCGTGACACAGGCTCGTGTTGAACGCGTGGCTCTCGATGTTCGCCTCGTCCACGACGTACAGGCCGAGCTCGTCGCACAGGTCGAGGAACCGCGGGTCGTTCGGGTAGTGCGAGCACCTGACAGCGTTGATGTTGTGCCGCTTCATCTGCAGCAGGTCGGCGCGCATGTCGTCGACGGTGACAGCCTTGCCCCGCTCGGGATGGTGATCGTGACGGTTGACGCCACGGACCATGATCCGCCGGCCGTTCACGAGCAAGCTGCGATCACGCACCTCGACCCGGCGGAAGCCGGTGACGACGCTCACCGCTTCGACGACGGCACCGGACGGGTCGAGCAGCGACACGACGACCCGGTAGCGGTGCGGGCGCTCTGCAGACCACGGCTCGATGCCGGGCGCGTCGGCGCTGAGGTCGGCGACGTGACCCGCGAAGACGTAGGGCCGGAGGTCGACGGGCACGGGAGCGACGAGGGCGCCGCATGCGCGGCGGCCCGCCATCGTCATGAGCTCGGCGCGCACCGACCAGCCCGGGCCGATCAGCGAGCGGTCACCGAACGCCACCGTCGTGCGGATCCGCAGCCTCCCAGTCGCCTTCGCGCCGGGCTCCGGCAACGGATCGGAGAGTCCGGTCTCGACGCGCACGTCGGCGACGCACACGCGCGCCCGCGCTTCGAGCGTGACCTCGCGGTGCAGCCCGCCCATCCACCACTGGTCCTGGTCCTCGACGAAGGTGTGGGCCGAGAACTTCACCACCACGATCGCGAGCTCGTTGTCGCCGGGTCGCAGCTGCGCCGAGACGTCGTACTCGCTGGCGAGGCGGCTGTCGGTGCCGTAGCCGATGAACGCGCCGTTGAGGTAGACCGCGTGGACGCTCTCGGCCCCGCCCACGTGGAGCACGACCTGGCGACCGCGCCACACCCGCGGCACCCGGAACGACGTCCGGTAGACGCCCGTCGGCACACGAGCCGGCAGGTGCGGCGGCAGCTCGGGGAACGGCATCTGGACGTTCGTGTAGTGCGGGAGGTCGTCGACGCCCTGCATCGTCCAGTTCCCGGGCACGGCGACGGTCCGCCAGGAATCCGCTCCCGTCCTGACGACGCCGATGGTTCCGGCGCTCGTCACCTCGGCGGCGACCGCATCGGGTGGCACCACGTCGGGGTGATCGAACAGCTGGAAACGCCAGTCCCCGTTCAGGCTGCGCCACCAGGGGGACGCAGTGCGGTCGGAGGCGCGGGCTGCTTCCACCGTGGGATGGGCGACGAGTGGGCTGCGCATGGGCAGCCGGCCGATCGAGACGATCTCGGGGTCGGCCCAAGGGCGGCTGGATCCGATGTCAGGGAGCACGAGCGGCAGTCTTCCAGCCGCTCGGACCGTCAGGCGTAGACCCAGACCTTCGTGCCCATCGGCATGTAGTCGGCAGCCCAGATGAAGTCCATCGCCGGCACGCTGACCCGCACGCAGCCGTGCGACGCGGGGTACTCGGGCACGCTGCCCGACCCGTGGACGGCGACACCGCCGCGGAAGTACTTCGGCCGGTAGATCTTGCCGAGGTCGCCCTCCCACCAGCCTTCCGCGCGCTCGCGGTTGACCTTCCACTCACCGTCCGGCGTGAGCGACACTCCGGTCACCATCTCACCCGGGCTGTTCTGGTCCTCTTCGGTGTACGGCAGGCCATTGCCGGTGGAGGTGTTGAGCACCCAGTCGGTGCGACCGCCGCGGACGATGAACAGCAGCTGCGCCGTCTTGTTGATCTCGATCAGGTCGCCCTCGATCGACACGGCGCGGGCGCGGAACGGCATCGTGTTGATCGCGTCGGCCGTCACCTGGTCGACCGCGCCGGTCGGCGGCAGCAGGTTGTACTTCTGGAAGGCCATCACCGCCTGGCGGGTGGTCGTGCCGAACTCGCCGTCGACACCGCTCAGCCAGAAGCCGAGCTCGAGCAGCCGCTGCTGCAGCGCCCTCGTCTCCTCACCGTCGGACTTGCCGACCGGAGCGACGACGTGCGTGACCGGCGGCGCGAGCTCGAACCCCGGCGGGATCGTCGTCGTCGTCTCGACCGGAACGGTCGTGGTCGGCTCCGGGAGCGTGGTCGGCGGCAACGTGGTCGGTGCTGCGGTCGTGGTCGGTGCGAGCGTCGTCGTCACCTCGGCGAGCGTCGCGGGGCTCGTCGTCGTCGGATCGTCGGGCGTGGCCGGCGGCAGCGTGACCACCGCGGTCGGACCGGCGGATGCGCCGTCCCCACTGTGCACACCGGTGCCCGTCGAGCAGCCCGTCAGCACCACAGCGGCGAGGGCGGCGGCGGCGCCGAGGTTTCGAGTTGTCGGTCGTCGCATCGGATCTGCCTCGGGCACCGTGGTGTCAGCTGTTCTCCACCTCGAACCGAGCCTACCCCGGGCGATCGACGCGGAGCAGGTCACGTGTCACCCACCGCGTCGGTGCACTCACACGCCACCCGAACCGTTCCGCGCCCCCGGACCAGCGAATACTCGCCACAAAGGCGCGGGGCGAGCAGTCTTTTCGGTCGTCTGTCGCCACAAAGGCACGGCTCGGCGGCTCGGCGGCACGGCGCGGCTCGGCGGCTCGGCGGCACGGCGGCACGGCGCGGCTCGGCGGCACGGCGCGGCCCAGTCCCGCTTCCCCCGGGTTCTCTGCTCGCCGCCGACTCCCGACCGGTTCTCTGCTCCCGTCCGGACATCCAACGACCTCGCCCGATCAGAGATCGGGGCTGGTGACGCGGATGAGCAGAGAACCGGCGGGGCTCGGGTCTCGTCGTCCGATGACGACGTCGCACCCGCACACGCTGGCGCTCCAGCGTCACCAGCCGTTACGCGCAACGACCGAACTCATTTCACCCCAGGCACGGCTCGGCGGCTCGGCGCGGCGGGGCGCGAATCCCGGACCAGCACAGAACCTCCGGCGGATTCCGCTCAGCCGATCTGCGGCAGCTCGAACCAGATCGTGAGCGCGTACTTGACGCCCGAGACCAGCTGCGTGGTCTCGTGCGGGTGCGTCACGAGCGATGGCCAGGCGAGCAGCTCTCCGACGGCGAGCTCCTCGTTGGTGAACGACTGGCGCGGGAACTGCAGGACCCCACCGTCGTAGCCCTCGTTCAGCTTCACCGACCCGGAGAGCTGGGCGACGTCGTGGTGGATGCGCAGCGACTCCTGCTCGCCCAGCGCGTACCGGATCACGAACGCATCGCGCAGTCCGTAGTAGTCGATGTACGGCCAGACCTCTCGCAGCTGGGGCCACACCCGTTCGCCGAGGTCCTGCTCCACCGCGGCGAACAGGCCGGGACTGATCACCGCGAGCGACACCTCGTGCCCAGGGACCGGGTCGTCCGGCTGCGGCTCGAATGCGCCGACGGCCTCGGCGGCGCGGATCACGGCGGCACAGAACGCCGGCGTCCAGAACGGCACGGCCACGACGTCGCTGGCGACCTCGCGCACGGCGCGTCGTGGATCGGCCGCACCGCGGTAGCCGAGGATCCGCTGGAGGTCGTCGAGCTCGTCCGTCATCGTCCCGATCGTGCCACGTCATGGTCCCCTGTGAGCAGAGCGCTCCGGCCTACGCGGCGCGAGTTCGTCGTCGTGCTCGTTCCTGCTTCACCGCTGCTGGCGTGACCCCTCCCCCGGCCGTTGCCATCGCCAGAACCGCCGCCAACACGAGTGGGACGAGCACGAAGAAGTTCCAGCCGGCACTGCGCTGAGCGTCCGGCGTCTCGGCCGTCAACTCGTAGCCGAGCGCGAGCTGGCCTGGCACCCCGTAGCTGGCACCGTTGCCCGGGGTGACGCCATCGCAGCGTTCCCCGGACGTGATCGGCGTCGGGTTCGCCGGTAGAGGTCCTCCGCTGTGGACGTGGACGAAGACGCCGTAGGCATTGGTGCGGGCAAGGCGGATTCCGGCGCTGTCGGCCGGGTCGGGCAGGCAGACGACTCGGTTGGCAACCGCTCGTGGACTCGACGGCGGTTCGTCGTCCTGCTGTGCGGCGCTCCCGCTGGTGGCGGTGACGGTGCCGGTGATGCACACGCCGGGTCCGGCAGAGCCGGTCATCCAGTACCGCAGGGCGAGGAGCGAGCACTGGTTCGGATCGCTGCCCAACTGCTGCTTCAGGTCCTCCCGGGAGTCCTGCGAGAGCGCCCAGCCGAGCGGGGCTTCGGTGCCCGGATGGCTGAGCGGATACACCTGGAGGTACGTGGGCAGGTTGGGTGCCGCTTCGCATCCCGCCCGTTGACGCAGCTGGGTACCGAGCACGGCGAGCTGCTGGCGCGCGGTCTCTGCGTTGTTGGTCACGGCGGCCACACCGCCCTGGATCGGGGCGATGAGCTCGGACGGACGCTTCGCCCCGCCCTTCGCAACGACGTCCTCGTACCCGTTGTCGAGCTGCAGGACGATCGGTTGGACGCACGGCTGGCCATCGGGCCGGCTCGCGTTCCAGCTCCGAGCGCGACGAACGATCTCTTCGAGCATCAGGGCAGCCGGCGCCGCCCCCGATGAGTCGACGGTGCCGCCGTCGACGAGATAGGTGAATCGGCCCTTGTCGGCGCAGAACTCGACGGCTCCGGACGGCGAGACGTACGGGAACCGAGCCGACAGCAACGCGGCGGTGGAGGTGGCGAGGTTCTGCGTGCTGCACACGATCTGGGCAAGGTCGCGAGTCGACGGCCACGCGTGGGCTGCAGTGTCGACGGCATCCGACTCGTCGCCCGTGTCGACGGCCGGCGGGACGGCGAGGCGGTACCTGACGAAGGAGCGGCACGATCCGGACAGGGTGAACGGCGTCAGCGGATCGGTCGCGGTCTCCGCGCCGAACGAGACGTTGGAGAGCACCACCCGGCAACCGTCCTCCACGGCGGCGCTGTTCAGGACCATGACGGGCTCCCAACCTCCCTCAGGTACCTCGGCGGTCGGGTCCGTCAAGAAGTCGCGTTCGAGGCCGCTCACCTTGTTCTCGAACGCCTCCTCGAGCCAGGCAGCACGGTCGCGCCAGCCGGGCGCGTGGAACAGCATGTTGGGGACGTCGCGGGTGAGGAGGTTGGCCACGACGGGGTCGACGAAGCCGTCCTCGAACACTTGGTCGGGTTCCAGGTCGGTGCCTTCCGACGTGTACATCGCAATGCCGACCGCGCCGCCGGAGATCCCGGACGCGGCGAACACGTCGCCGTACCGGGGGACGACGGCATCGTCGCCGCGCGCGCACGCCGGCTCGTCCGCCAACTGGGGATCGTCGCCGAACAGGCAGTCGAAGGCGATCAGCGTCCAGTAGGCCGCCCGGCCACCGCCTCCCGAACTGGCAACGACCACGAGTGGCGCCCAGTCCATCGCCGACGTCGTCGCCTGGGCGACACGCCACCGGTCGAGCGCGTCGGCCGGCGTCGTGACAGGTCGCACCGACCACGCGCTCGACAGCCGCGCCGTGCCGATCGCCGGCTCGACGCGAGCCTTGTGGAACCCGGGCGAGTCGACCAACAGCGACATGATCACGGCGACGAGGAGCAGGCACGCGACGACCGGGAAGCGCGTGAACTTCAACAGCGCCAGCGCGCCGCGGGGTGGCCCGAAGAACGCTCCGGTCAGCGCAACCACGACGCCGAGCAGGATGATCGCGCCGAGGACGATCATCCCGACGGCACCGATCGCCCACGAGACGTCGAGCTCGGAAGCGGCCACGAGCAGTGCGACGGCGGCGCCGAGCGCGCAGACCAACGGCACCGCGATCTCGCGTCGCCACAACCGGTGCGACGCGGCGCGCATGCCCTGACCCCAGTGTTCGCCGGTGACTTCGAGGCCGGGAGGCGCCGCCCTCGCGACGACGCTCCACAACACGTTCAGTGCGAGGAGGAACAGCACGGTGACGACGAGTCGGTAGGTCCAGACGTCGGCGATGATGCGACCGATCTCGGCCCGCATCCACGCCACGGCCAACGCATAGAGCGGCAGGAACGTGAGCACCCGCACGACGCCGGGGCGACGCTCGTAGGCGGGACGGGTCGCCGTGACCGTCCGCACACGATCCAACAAGCAGCTCGCCAGCCACAGGCCGAGTGCGACGACGACCACGACCAGGCTCCAACCCTGATCGATGCCCTTCCAGAGCGCCACCGCACCCACGGCGCACACGCACGTCGTGACGACGACCGCCACGATCCGCTGCTTTCCTTCGGCACCATCGAGCGACATGCCCTCGATGTCCCCGCGGGACTCGACTCGACGCAGCGTCCGCTGTCCCGTCCACCACGTCAACCACATCAAGAGCGCGAGCCCGCACACCGCCGTCGCCGCCTCGGGCCACTGGTGACGCCACCCTCTGATGATGTCGTGGATCTGCGGTCGGACGTTGGCCGGGAGCAGCAGGAGCGCCGCGCAGACGAGGCCGACGGCGAGCACCTGCGCGCGCAGGTCCAGCAGGGTCTGCACGTAACCGTGCGCCACGCCATGCGGACGAGCGCCGTGCGCCAGCACCGCCGATCGACCCTCGTTGCGCGTCACCAGGTACGAGACGGCGATCGGCAGGACGGTCGCGGCGAGCGCCAGCCACTTGCCGACGCCGAGCACGTACGCCACGTTCAGCCAACCCGACACGCCGCGCTCGAGCACCGAGGGCACGAAGAAGGTGAGGTTCTCGAGGACGTCGAACACGACGTACAGGAGCGCCATCCGAGCTGCTGCGTCCAACAACGGGATCGTGGCCCCCACCCGCGTCTCCTGTTCGGCCACGATCGGGTCGGCGAGCGATGCGCGGCTCTGCTCGCTGGCGCGGAGCGCTCTCCGGAGCCGATGCAGACGTGACGACGTCCATCCCCGCAACAGCCTGCCGAGGGCGAGCGCGAAGCAGACGTCGACGGCGAGCCACCACGTCACGACGCGATCCGAACGCAACGAGAGCCCGGAGACCCCCAAGCTCGAGTCCCAGTCCTCCCACACTCGCAGCAGCTCGGCGGCGCGCTGCGGGAAGACCATCGGGTGCAGCACGTCCGGAACGCTCACCGCAGCGATCGACCCCGGGACGTGGAGGTCGCGGAGCACGTCGCCGATGGCGGTCAACAGCCACCACAGCCCCAGCACGACGAAGACTCGTCGCGCCATCTGCGCCTTCGTGGGCACATCGCCGGGAACAGCGGCGGCGTGTCCGCGAGCCGCCTCGTTGCTTCCACCGACGCTCACCTGCGATCCGTTCGACATCGGCCACATCACCCCCACGTCACGACGCTGCTATCCGAAAGAGCCCGCCCCGGACGGCGTGATACGCCGATCGAAGCGAGCCGTCCCCGGCGGTACGCGTCGAGCCCGACCTTCGTGCGGTCAGATCGTGCCACGCTGCAGCCGATGAGTTCGGCGGCGGCGAGCCGTCGTAGCGCAGCGCGCAGGTCTGATCGACGAGTTGCACGTTGCGATCGTGCCCGTCCTGCTCGGTGGCGGCGAACGCTTCTTCGAACATCTCGACGGCGGTTCAGGCGGGTACGAGTGCGTCGAGCTCGTCAGCTCTCCCGCCGTCGCGCACGTCCGCCTGTCGCGAACGAGCTGATCGAGGGTCCCATCGACCCTCCGAGGAGTGCCCAGGACAGCGCGAACCCCGCGGTCCAGACGAGTGCTCGCGGCACGGATCGCACGCCTTCGAGACCGACGCCGGCTGCCGCAGCCGCGGCCACGCCGGCACCGAGGGCCGCCCGAGTCCGTCCCGGGAGCGTGCGCTCGTCTCGCCCCGTGTGACGATCGCTGATCGCCGCAGCGGTCACTGCCACCAGCGCCCCGGTCACCGCCAGCACCGCGGCGAACCAGACGGGCCGGGTGATCCACCACAGCCGCGTCAGGCGAACCGGTGTCGGGAGGAAGCCGCCGGCGACGACCGCGGCGCACAGTGCGAGCGCGGTGAGGTGCCACGCGTAGACCCCGACGGCGACGCTGCCGGCACGGTCCCACAGCCGCCGCCATCGCCGGCCCAGCCGGTCGAGGCTGCGCGCCGCGACGAGCAGGACGCCGACCTGGGCGAGGCCGACGACCGCGGTGTACAGGGTCGGCGGCGTCGTGTTCGAGCGCGCACCGGGCACCGCGTCGATCAACGCGGGCGAGTACCCGGCGAGATGCACGAGCGCCACCGAGGCCGCCACCGCCACTGCCACGATGAGCAGCCCTCTAGCCCGTTCGTCGACGTGGCCGCGCTCGGATCGGTCTCGCCACCAGCCGCCGGCCAACCAGGGCACGCCCCACGCGATGTAGAAGCCCGGCCAGCCGATCCAGTCGGGCAGATCGAACGCGAAGCGGCCGGCGTCCAACGCCGCCAGCATCCCCAGGCACGCCCCCAGCACCACTACCGGGTGACGGGCCGCAACCGTCGCCAACCGGCGCCCGGCAGCCGCCATCGGCGCGTACGCCGCCACGAACCACAACGGCTGGGTGGCGATGCGAGCTCCGTCGCCGACCACGCCCGCCTTCCCGTTGACCGCCACTGCCACGATCACGGCCACTGCCCAGCAACCCACGACGATCGTTGCCAGTCCGGCGAGCGTTCGCAAACGAGGTGCGACGGACTGCGCAGTCCCGGCGGCATTGGCCCAACCCGCGGCCGCGAAGAACACCGGCATCGGTGCCATCGCCGCGATCCACGCCCAACCCGGACGTAGCTCGAGCAGGTTGGCACCCCGGATCTTGCCGTCGGCCTCGTCGATCACGGCGAGGCTCAGATGCCCCAGGACGACGAGACCGAGAGCGAGGACCCGAGCGACGTCGATGGCAACCCGACGCGACCGTTGGTCGGCGACGTCCGTCATCTCGTGACGCGTTCGTAGATCGCGACGTAGCGACGAGCGAGCTCGTGCATCGAACAGCGGCGAACGAGGCAGTCGCCATGCTCGCGAAGGTCGTCCGCGAGCCGCCCGTCGGACAGCACGCGCAGCAGCCCGTCGGCGAGCGCGTTCTTGTCGCCCGGCGGCACGAGGTGGGCCGCGCGGCCGTGGTCGCTCAACGCCCGGTAACCAGGTACGTCGCTCGCGACGACCGGCGTGCGAGCGGCCATGGCCTCGAGCAGCACCATGCCGAACGATTCGCCGTGGCGCGACGGCGCGCACAGCACCGAGGCGGCGCCGAGCCGACCGATCTTGTCCGCTTCGGGGAGCCGGCCGAGCCAGCGGACACGCGAGTCGCCGCGGTGCTGATCGCGGAGACGGCTGGTATCTCGCCCATCACCTGCGATCCAGACGGTGATGTCGAGGGGCAGCAGCGGGAGTGCCCCGAGCAGCACGTCGAGACCCTTTCGCGGCTCGTGACGGCCGAGGAAGAGGATCGTCGGGCCGTCGACCCGTGCGTGCGGCGCGCCTCGGAAGCGCTCGACGTCGATGCCGTTGAACAGCACGTCGCAGGCACCTCCGAGGTGATGCCGCGCCAGCACCGCCGCAGGCTCGGAGACCGCGACGCGTGCGTCGATGCGGTTGGCGAGGCGCGACAGCGAGGCCCCGAGCCACCGGTACGGCGTGCGGTCGCCGGCCGCGTGGAACGTGCCGACGACGGGTGCCGGGTGGGCGAGCAGCGCAGGGATGGTGATGCTCGGCGCCAGTGGCTCGTGGAGGTGGAGCACGTCGAAGCGACCGCGACGGAGCGCTCTCACGGTGCGCACGGCAGCCGCCGGGTGCGGCGCCATCGGGGCGATCGAACCGTTCACGCGGAACCGGAACGCGAGCCCGGCGCTCGTCCCGCCGAGCTCGGTGGACACGTCCCCGGGCGCGATGATCTCGACGACGTGCCCGAGATCCGCGAGGGCTCTCGCGAGACCCGTCACCTGATCCTGCACGCCGCCGGGCTCCGAGAGGCTGTACGGGCAGACCACGCCGACGCGCACGTTGCGTCCTATCGCTGTCGTCGTGGCTGGCGGGTGGATCGGGGGAGGCTCGCGGTCAAGTCGTCGCGGCGCGGGCGCGCTCGCCCTGACCGACCGGCCGGCTCTTCGCTCGCTCGAGCGTGCCGTGCCGGTCGAGCTCATCGGTGCTCATCTCCGTGCGCAGCGTGCCGAAGAGCAGATCGGCGAGCGGCAACAGGAAGTTGAGGTTGGCGCCCAGCGCCACGTGGTGGATGTAGTGATGGCGATCCAGGAACGCGAACCACGGCTGCGCCTCGACGATCCGGTGACTGCCCGGGCGGTGGATGCTGTCGTGCACGACGATGAACAGATTCGACACCACCGCTGACGAGATCACCAGGCCCAGGAGGAAGGACGCGTTGCGCGTCAGCAGCCATGCCGGCGTCCAGACGACGATCGCTCCGATGCCCATGTACCACGAGAAGTGTGCGAGCCGCACACCTGCGTTTCGCACCGGCGAGGCGTGCACGTCCGGGCTCCGCCTCCTGATCGACAAGCGGCGAGGCGGCCCGCTCGTGACGTACCGCCACGTCGGGAAGTACGCGTAGTGATGCGCGGTGTGGACGACGAAGATCGCGCCGAGCGGACGGATCACTGCTGCGTGGTAGACGAAGCGGTGCACCAGCCACTCGATCGGTGACGCCACCACCGGGATCACGAGCAGGCCGAGCACGAAGGCGAGCGCCACGGAGGCGGCACCAGTGGTCGAGAGCCACCGGACGCCCCACATGGCCGCGAGCACGACGAGCGCGACACCGGTGGTGGCCACCGCGATTCGGCGACCGTCGAGCGGCCCGACCGGGGTCGGCTTCGGTCCTCGGCGAACGTCGACGTCAGACACGTCTCCCCCTCACTCAGCCCCGGTACCCCGGCAGCCCTTCCCTTCGGTGCCGCTCGGTCTCCGGATCCGCGCGGACCATATCAACACGACCGGCGCGGTCCCGTCGTCGGGACTACAGGTCCGTCGCCTGCAGTCGCCACGGTGTGCGTGGCAGGCGGTCGAGATCGAAGCGTTCGATCAACTGGGTCGCGGTGACACGTTCGACATCGTGAGCCAGTCCGAGGCTGGCCGCCAGCCGGCTGAGCACGTGACCGGGCTCGCTCCCGCGGTCGGCGAGCTGCTCCAACGTCACGGCTCCGTGTCGCTTCGCGAGCCGCGATCCATCGGGCGCGAGCACGAGCGGCACGTGCGCGTGGTTCGGCACCGGCAAGCCGAGAAGGCGGGTGAGGTGGACCTGACTCGGCGTCGAGGGCAACAGGTCGTCACCGCGCACGATCTCGGTGATGCCTTGCGCGGCATCGTCGACGACCACCGCGAGGTTGTACGCGGGCACCCCGTCGTTGCGCCGCAGCACGATGTCGTCGACAGGCGCCGAGTACCGGCCGGCGATCGCGTCGGTGAGCTCGACCTCCGCTCCGTCGGCGAGGAGCCGCAGCGCGGGTGGACGGCCGGCGCGCCGCTTCTCCTCGCGCTCGGCGTCGGAGAGCCGGCGGCACGTTCTCGGGTACCGCCCGCCCGCGTTCGGCCCGTGCGGCGCGCTGGCGGCGTCGCGGATCTCGCGCCGGCTGCAGTAGCACTCGTACGTCCTGCCCGCTGCGGTCAGCGACGCGATGGCACGCTCGTACCGCTCGAAGCGCTCCGACTGGCGCACGACCACGCCGTCCCAGTCGAGCCCGATCGCGGCGAGCTCGGCGAGCTGGGCGAGCTCGTGCTCTCGGCTCGAGGTCACGCGGTCGAGATCCTCCATGCGCACGACGAACCGTCCGCCGGCCGCGCGGGCCGACAGCCAGGCGACGAGCGCGGTGCGCAGGTTGCCGAGGTGCAGCTGACCCGTCGGGCTCGGCGCGAACCGTCCGACCACCACGGTGCTCTCCGCTGCTCCACGGCCTGTCTCGTGCCCTGTCCCGTGCCCGGTCACCGGACGATCGTGGCACGCGACCACGATCCGCGCACATGGGCCTTCCGGCGCGGACATCGAGCGCGCCGACCGGGATAGGTTCGCTCCGTGGACGACACGGGCCACGCGAGCACGGCGGACGAGATGACCAACGGGGTTGCTGGCAACGAGGCCATCGAGATCGCTTGCCGCGCCTGGGCGAACCGGCTGTTCCGCCAGAGCGCGGCCGTCGTGCCCCTGATCCTGCTCGGCGCGGTGTGGCTCTTCCGCGACGAATCGATCGTCGCCATCGTCGTGTGGGCGCTCGGCTCGGCGGTCGTCGTGGGGGCCTGCGTGCACGTGCTCGGCTGGCCGGTCGATCGATCGCGTCCCCTCGGTGGCCGTGTCGCGGTTCCGACGGTGCAGACCGTTGCGGTGGCCGCTTGGTCGTTGTGCTGGGGACTGCTGCCGATCATCGTCGGCGCGACGAGCAAGGGCGACACGATGCCGATGGTCGCGCTGCTGTTCCCGGTCGGGAGCGCGGGCCTCAGCGCCACCATGAGCGCGCCGGTCGAGCGCTACTTCCGGGTCTCGCTGCTCGGCAACATCGTCCCGCCGCTCTACTGGCTGCTGTTCCACGAGACCGAGCAGCGCCGGCTGGTTGTCGTCGGGTTGGCCTTCGCCGCGTCGTTGTGGGTCTCGCACCGAGCGTTGAGCGCCGCGGTCGTGCAGTCGATCGTGCTCGACCGCCGGACAGCCGGACTGCTCGTCGAGATCGATGCCGATCGCAAAGCGATCGCGGCGACGAACCGCTTGCTCGAAGAGGCGAACCAACGTCTCGGACAGCAAGCGGGGCACGATCCGCTGACCGGACTGCTCAACCGTCGCGGGTTGCTCGACGAGCTCGACACGGCGCTGCACGACGCCGAGCAGCGCGGCGGCAACGTTGCCGTGCTGTTCGTCGACCTCGATCGGTTCAAGGTCGTCAACGACTCGCTCGGCCATGCCGCCGGCGACCAGCTGCTGGCGCTGATCGCGGCGCGACTGTCGCAGGTCTGCCCTCCGCCGATCGCGCTCGGGCGGCTCGGTGGTGACGAGTTCGTCGTCGTGCGGCGGTTGCTCGACGGCGACCCGGAGCCGGCGGTGATCGAGCTCGCCGAGCTCGTCCGTGCGTCGTTCGACGAACCGTTCCAGGTCGACGCGCAGGAGATCGCAGTGACCTGCAGCATCGGCGTCGTCCACGGCCCCCGCCAGGGTGCCGCAGGACGCGACCTCCTCCGCCACGCCGATGCTGCGCTCCATCGCGCGAAGGCGGAGGGCAAGGACCGCTACGAGCTGTTCGACGACCGGCTGCGCAGCGCGCTGGCCCGCCAGGTGGACGAGGAACAATCGCTGCGGATGGCGCTCGAGCGCGGCGAGATCGTGCCGTGGTACCAACCGATCGTCGACGCGGGGACGCGGCGGATCGTCGGCGCCGAGCTGCTCGCCCGCTGGCTGCCGCCGGACGGTCCGGCCGTGCGCGCCGGCTCGTTCATCTCGATGATGCACGAGTCCGGGTTGATCGAGCAGTTCTCCGAGCAGGTCATCGAGGCCGGGCTGCACGACCTCCGGCAGTGGATCGAGCACGGGCTGCCCGACGGCTTCCGGCTGAGCGTCAACCTCCCGCCGCGCTACGTCAGTCGATCGGGACGGGTCGAGCGATTGACCGAGCTGCTCCGCACGGCACCGTGTGAACGCCTCACGGCAGAGGTCACGGAGACGAGCGTGGTCGACGACCTCGACCTCGCGGCGCGCCGGCTCGCGGAGCTGCGGTCGTTCGGGATGACCGTCGTGCTCGACGACTTCGGCACCGGGAGCGCTTCGTTGACGCTGCTGCAACGCGTCCCGCTCGACGGCGTGAAGATCGACCGCAGCTTCGTGACCAACATCGTCACCGATGCCCACGATCGCGCGCTCGTCGGCGGCTTCATCCAGCTCGCGTCGACGATCCACCTCGCCGTCACCGCGGAAGGCGTCGAGGACCCAGCGCAGGTGAAGGCGCTGCTCGCGCTCGGCTGCTCCAGGCAGCAGGGGTACCTCCACGGCACGGCGATGACCGCCGACGAGCTCTACGCCGCGCTCCCCCTCCGCCCGAAGCGCGGTGCCCGCTCAGGGGCCTGACCTGCGGTCGCCGCGTGCCAACATGCGACCGTGGCAACTTCATCATCCGACGATCGGCGCGGCGGCATCCTGATCACGGTCGCCTCGTTGTGGTCGTGGCTCGTGCTCGGCGTCGTCATCATCGTGTGGCTGCCGTTGATGGCGATCGTCCGCGTCGTGACGGCGCCGTTCGACAAGGGTCGCTACTGGACCGGCTACCTGTTCCGGAAGCTGACGGTGGTCCACCAGCGACTCAACCCGCTCTGGCACTTCAGCGTGTCCGGTGAGCTCCCCGACGATCCGCGCCGGCCGTACATCGTCGTGTCGAACCACGAGTCGTTCGTCGACATCCTGTTGATCAGTCACCTCCCCTGGGAGATGAAGTGGCTGAGCAAGGCGGAGATGTTCAAGATCCCGCTCGTCGGCTGGATGATGCGCCTCGCCGGGGACGTGCCCTTGCGCCGCGGTGAGAGCACCAGCGCGGCGACCGCGATGGCGGCGTGCAAGGAGCGCCTCGATCAGCGGGTCTCGGTGATGATCTTCCCGGAGGGCACGCGCTCGCACTCCGGTGAGCTGCAACCGTTCAAGGACGGTGCCTTCCGGCTGGCGATCGAGACCGGCACGACGATCCTGCCGCTCGCCGTCCACGGCACGCGGAGCGCGCTGCGCAAGCACGACTGGCGACTCGGCCGCTCCCGAGCCGAGGTGCGCGTGCTCGAACCCGTCGACGTGACCGGGCTCGGCATGGACGACATCGCCGCGCTGCGCGAGCGCGTCCGCAGCCGCATCGACGACGAGCTCGTCGAGATGCGCGCCATCCTCGGCGACTGACCCCACACACCCCCGTTCTCTGATCGAACCCGGACCTGGGGTGTCCGGGTTCGAGCAGAGACGCCGACAAATGGGCTCAGCGGGCGGGGGTGACCAGTCCGGCTTCGTAGGCGCGCATGACGAGCTGGGCGCGATCGCGTGACTCGAGCTTCATCAACAGGCGGGAGACGTGCGTCTTGCTCGTCGCCGGGCTCATGTAGAGCAGCTCGGCGATCTCGCTGTTGGAGTGGCCGCGGGCGACGAGCACGAGCACCTCGCGCTCGCGGCTCGTCAGCACGTCGAGCGAGGCGGCGGGCGCGCTCGGGACCGGGCGCGTCGTGAACTCCTCGATCAGCCGCCGCGTGATGCGCGGTGCGAGCAGCGCCTCACCCGCGGCGACGACGCGCACGGCGTCGAGCAACGCATCCGGTCTGGTGTCCTTGAGGAGGAAGCCGCTCGCACCGGCGCGAAGCCCGTCGTAGACGTACTCGTCGAGATCGAACGTCGTGACGATGAGGATCCTGGTCGTCGCCGTACGTTCGTCGGCGATGATCCGCCGAGTCGCCTCGATGCCGTCCATCACCGGCATGCGGATGTCCATGAGCACGACGTCCGGGCGCTCCCGCAGCACCACCTCGACGGCTTCTGCGCCGTCACCTGCTTCACCGACGACGTCGATGTCCGGGGCGGACTGGAGCAGCACGCTGAACCCACCTCGCACGAGCGCCTGGTCGTCGGCGACGACGACGGAGATCGTCATCGGACGCGCTCGACGAGCGGCCCGGAACGGGAATCGGTGACGTCGTCCCACCCGAGCCGCGCGAAGACCCGGAAGCCACCCCCCGGACGGGCGCCTGCTTCCAGTGAGCCGCCGAACAGCGCGACACGCTCGCGCATGCCGACGAGTCCGTGGCCGGTCGGCGCGTCCGGTGGCTTGACCGTCGCGGCGAGCCCCCGACCGTCGTCGACGACCTCGATCGTCGTCTCGCCGACGCATTCGACGATCGTCACGATGGCGGACGCCGGTCCGGCGTGCTTGAGGACGTTCGTGAGCGCCTCCTGCAGGATGCGGTAGCGGTTCAACAGGACGCTGTCGGGTGGCATCACGTCTGCAGTCAAGCCGGTCCAGCGGAGCTCGACCGGCACCCCGGCCTGGCGGACCGTGTCGATCAGGGCTTCGACATCGCCGGCGAGCGGTGCGGGCGCCAGCGATCCACCGCGATCGCCCTCCTCGCGCAGCACGCCGAGCATGCGGCGCAGCTCGTCCAGCGCCGAACGGCTCGTCGTCTCGATCGCCTGGAGCGCCTTCTTCGCCTCCTCGGGCTGGGTGTCGATCACGTGCGCACCCATCCCGGACTGCACGGCGATGACGCTCATCGCGTGCGCGACCACGTCGTGCAGCTCCTGCGCGATCCGGAGCCGCTCGCTGCTCACCGCTTGGCGGGCATCGGCGTGCCGCTCCTGCTCGAGGTACGCGGCGCGCTCCTCCGCCGCCGCGAGGCGCTCGCGGCGGCTGCGCACGTTCTCGCCGACGATCCACACGATGGAGAAGAGGAAGCCGTTGGCGACCACATCGCCACGCTTGAAGTTGCTCGTCTCGCTCGTCGCCAGCAGCGCGACGAACGCGGCGCCGAGCACGAGGAAGGCGAGCACCCGCGTCCGACGGCGGGCGTGGGCGGCGACGGCATAGAAGAGCAGGACGAGGGCGAACGGCAGGCCGGCCTCGCCGTGACCGCGGCCGCTGACCGTGACGATCGCTACCGTCGCGACGACGAATGCAGCGAGCGGGTTCACGCGTCGCCAGGCCAGCGCACCCATGCCGACCACCGCGGCGAGGTAGGTCAGCGCGTCCGGCGTGCGTTCGCCGGTGCTCACGTCGATCAGGCTGGCGACCGAGGTGATGGCCATGACGAGCGCCAGCGCGCCGTCCTGGACCATCGGCGACAGGCCCCGGACCCAGCGCACGAGACGCTTCACGACAGAGGGCATCCGCATCGCCACATCGTGGACCGTAGACCGCTCGGGCACCCGGCCGCATCGGCCTCGACGCCGATACCCGCGTACATCTCCAGGCGTACGCGCCCGCCGCGACCGCCCTGAGGATCGCCCTCTGGGCTACCCCACGAAGGACCTGGCGGGCGATGCCGCAGTGGGCCCGTCCAGCGCATCGTGGGGTCGAACCCGATCCAGGGCATCCGATCTCACAGGAGACACACGACATGACTCAGCTCACCACCCTCCCCCGGCCCACCGAACCGACCGTCGCGGTCTCCGTCGCAGCCCCTGCCGCCGGCGCCGTGCAGGCCACCAAGGTCTACGGCCGTGGCGACAACGAGGTTCGCGCCCTCGACGGCGTCGACGTCGACTTCGCCACGTCGCAGTTCACCGCGATCATGGGCCCCTCGGGCTCCGGCAAGTCGACGTTGATGCACACGGTGGCCGGCCTCGACTCGCTCACGAGCGGCTACGTGTTCATCGGCGACACGGACCTGAGCGACCTCAACGACCGTCAGCTCACGCAGCTCCGCCGCGATCGCATCGGCTTCATCTTCCAGGCGTTCAACCTGGTGCCGACGCTGAGCGCGATCGAGAACATCACGCTGCCGCTCACCCTCGCCGGCAGGAAACCCGATCGAGACTGGGTCGGCTCGGTGGTCGACATCGTCGGCCTCGGCAACCGCCTCGGTCACCGACCGTCTGAGCTCTCCGGCGGTCAGCAGCAGCGCGTCGCCGTGGCCCGCGCCCTCGCCAGCAAGCCGGACATCATCTTCGCCGACGAGCCGACCGGCAACCTCGACTCCCACACGGGTGCCGAGATCCTCTCCTTCATGCGTCGCGCGGTGCGGGAGATGGGCCAGACGATCGTCATGGTGACCCACGACCCCGTCGCCGCCTCGTACGCCGACCGCGCGGTGTTCCTCGCCGACGGCCGGATCGTGGACGACCTCGCGAACCCGACCTCGGACCTGGTCTTCGACCGCATCAAGAACCTCGGAAGGAACTGATCATGTTTCGCCTCACCCTGCGCGAGCTCGGAGCGAAGAAGCTCCGGCTCCTGACGACCGCCGTCGCTGTGATGCTCGGCGTCGCCTTCATGGCGGGCACCCTCGTGCTCACCGCCACCATCAGCCGGACCTTCGACGGCTTGTTCGCCGACGGGTACGCCGGCACCGACGCCTACGTGCGGGGCACCTCCGAGATCGACTCGGACCTCGCCCAGCGGCCCCGTCTCGACGTCGGCATCGTCGACACCGTCGCGAGCATCGACGGCGTCGCTGCCGCCGAGGGCAAGGTCTCCGGATACGCCCAGCTCGTGGACAGCGCCGGCGATCCGGTCGGCAACCCCGACATGGGTGCGCCGACGTTCGGCGAGAGCTGGATGACGGTCGAGGACCTGAACCCGTACCGCGTCGCCGAGGGCCACGCGCCGGGGTCACCCGACGAGATCGTCATCGACCGCCACTCGGCGAAGACCGCCGGCTTCGAGGTCGGTGACGTCGCCACGGTCCTGACCAAGAACGGTTCGGACCAGTTCACGATCAGCGGCATCGCCACGTTCGACGACGCCGACTCCATGGGTGGCGCGTCAGCCGTGCTGTTCGAGGCCTCGACCGCGCAAGCCCTCGTGGGCGAGCCCGGCAAGCTGGACGCCATCGCCGTCGTCGCCGACGAGGGCCTGTCGCAGGACGAGCTCAGCGCTCGGATCGACCAGGCGCTCCCGGCCGGCACCGAGGTGCTCACGGGCGCCGACGTGATCGCCGAGACGCAGGGCGAGGTGAAGGACAACATGGCCTTCTTCAACACCTTCCTGATGGTGTTCGCCGTGATCGCGCTCTTCGTCGGAGCGTTCATCATCTTCAACACCTTCTCGATCACCGTCGCCCAGCGACAGAAGGAGATGGCACTGCTCCGGGCGCTCGGGGCGAGCCGCCGCCAGGTGACCCGCTCCGTGATCATCGAAGCGTTCACCGTCGGCCTGATCGCCTCGCTCACCGGCGTCGCCGCCGGTGTCGGGATCGCCGGGCTGTTGAAGGCGCTGCTCTCCGCGGTCGGGATCGACATCCCCGCCGGTGGGACGGTCGTCGGTGCCAGCACCGTCATCATCTCGCTCACCGTCGGCACGATCGTGACGGTCGTCTCCGCCTTCATGCCTGCCCGTCGTGCCGGCCGGGTCCCCCCGGTCGCCGCCATGCGGGACGTCGCCATCGACCGGTCGGGTACCTCGAAGTCCCGGATGGTCATCGGTACGGCGCTCCTGGCAGCAGGAGTCGGGTCGCTGGCCGCCGGCCTGACCGGTGCGGGCATCGCGCTCGTCGGACTGGGTGCGCTCGTGATGTTCATCGCGGTCGCCGCACTGGCTCCGGTCGTCGCTCGACCGGCTGCCCGTGCGATCGGTTGGCCGATGGCCAAGACCGGCATCGCCGGTGGTCTCGGCCGCCAGAACGCGATGCGCAACCCCAAGCGCACGGCCTCCACGGCAGCGGCGCTGATGATCGGCGTGGCGTTGGTCGGCTTCATCATGACCTTCGCATCGTCGGCCAAGGCGTCGATCGGCAACGCGGTCGACAAGGACTTCCGGGGTGACTACGTCCTGGAATCGCCGGGTGTGACCGCGAGCCTCGCCACCGACCTGGCCGCCCAGCCGGAGTTCAGTGCCGTCACCTCCTATCGCTCGGCTCCGGCCGAGGTCGACGGGGCGGCGCAGACGCTCTCCAGCTGGAACGCTGGGACGATCGAAGCGATCTTCGACATCGACCCCCAGCAGGGTGACCTCACCACGCTCGGCGCCGACGGGATCGCCCTCGAGGACAGCTACGCAGAGGATCACGGGTGGACGATCGGTTCACAGATCCCCGTGACCTTCGCTCAGGGTCGGACGACCCTGACGGTCGAGGCGATCTTCGGTGACGCCGATTGGACGGGTGCGACCGTCGTCGACCACGCCCTGCTGGACTCGTTCGGCATGGACGCACTGGACTTGAACATCTACGTGCAGGTCGCAGACGGTGTCGATGCCAGTGCGGCCGCTGCAGTCGTCGACGGTGCCGCCCGGACGCTGCCGAGCGTCGAGGTGATGGACCACGCCGAGTTCAAGGCGTCACGGTCCGGGGAGATCGACATGCTCCTCAACCTCATCTACGCCCTGCTCGGCTTGGCGATCGTGATCGCACTGATCGGCATCACGAACACCCTGGCGCTCTCGATCTTCGAGCGCACCCGGGAGCTCGGACTGCTGCGGGCGATCGGCATGACCCGCGGTCAGCTGCGGTCCACCGTCCGGTGGGAGTCGATGATCATCGCCCTGTTCGGTACCGCACTGGGCCTCGGCATCGGTCTCTTCTTCGGCTGGAGCATCGTCAGCGCACTGTCCGATCAAGGGTTCACCGAGTTCGTGGTCCCGACGACGTCACTCGCCGTCGTGACGACGATCGCCGCGATCGCCGGGGTGGCCGCCGCGGCACTCCCGGCCCGCCGGGCGGCGCGCCTCGACGTTCTGGGGGCGATCGCCAGCCAGTAGCCGACCACATCTCCGATGCTCAGCGCCCCCGCCGTCGGCGGGGGCGCTGTCGCGCCGGACGACGGTCAGGTGCCGACTGCCGCCATGCGCTCCTCGACCCACGGACCGACGCCGCTGATGCGATCAACCGCGACCCGGACGACGACCATCGACGGCGAGTCGCGCAGTGCGAGCGGATGCCGGTGGAGGCCGAGGTACTTCATTGCCAGTCGATCCATGAGCCACGGGTTCAGGCCCGACTCGATGGATGCGGTGCCGTGGATCACGAGGTGGCGCTGGAACCCGCGTTCGTTGCGCTCCTCGTCCTCGACGGAGAGCACCACGCGCGGGTCTCGGGCGAGGTTGCGCGCCTTGCGGCTCGATGCCGACGTCCCGAAGAGGACCTCGTCGTTCTGGACCACCACCCAGACGACCGACACCTGTGGCGTGCCGTCCTCGTTGCAGGTCCACACGTGGGCGACTGCATCGGAGCCGAGCAGCACCTGCGCGGGAGCGGGGATCGTTGCCACGGCAGTACCTCCCTCGGCCAGTGACGCTGCCGGTCACCCGTGCCGTTCGGGAGATGATCCACCCCACAGCGCCTCGCCGTCAACGGTGGCGTCGTGCCGCCGGGGTCAGCCACCTGCGGGCCGTGTCGGATCGCGTCCGAGGCCGGCCTCGCGAGCGCGGACGATGGCCTGGGCGCGGTCGGCGACCTGCAGCTTCGTGAGCACGTTCGACAAGTGGTTGCGGACCGTCTTCGAGCTCACCGCGAGCCGGCGCGAGATCGAGAGGTTGTCGAGCCCCTGAGCGACGAGGTCGAGCACTTCGCGCTCGCGCTCGGTCAGGTCCGGGAACGGCGCCGGATCCGCACGACGCGCACCCGAGAGGTACGACACGGCCCGGCTGGCGACGGATTGCCCGAGCAGCACCTCGCCGTTCGCAACCGCCTGCACGGCACGTTCGATGTCCTTCGGGGCGGCGCCCTTCAGGAGGTAGCCGCGGGCACCCGCGCGCATCGCCGCGAAGACGGAGTCGTCATCATCGAGCATCGTGATCACGAGCACGCCGATGCTCGGCCAGCGGGCCGTGATCTCGCGCGTCGCGTCGACGCCGGAGCTGCTCCCGAGGTGGAGGTCCATCAACACGACGTCGACCTCGTGGCTCGCAACCGCGTCGACCGCTTCCGTGGCCGACGACGCCTCGGCGACGACGTCCAAACCCGGCAACGACCCGAGCAACGCGATCATCCCCATACGAAAGACGGGATGGTCGTCCACCACGACGATCCGGATCGATGGATCCGCTGACGGAGCCGCCACGCTCCCGGCGCCGGAGCTCACGCCGTCACCGCGTGGCGTCCGCGCTCATCGGCAGGACCGCTTCGACGCGCGTCCCGCCAGCAGGGTCGGCCGCGATCTGCAGCCGTCCGCCGGTGCCCTCCGCGCGTTCGCGCATCGACGTGGTGCCGATGCCGGCAGGAGCCTGCGGATCGATGCCGCGGCCGTCGTCGGCGACAACGACGAGCAGCTCTCCGGCCGATCGGGTCTCGATGCGGATCTCGCAGCGCGACGCGCCGGCGTGACGCATCACGTTGCGCACGGCCTCCGAGACGATGCCGTACACCGCTGACGCGACGTCCGGACCGAGCGGCGGGTACGTGTCGACCTTCAGGAGCACGTCGAGGCCGACCGAGCGATAGCGCTCCGCGAGCTCGTCGAGCGCCGCGGGCAGACCCAGCTCTTCGAGCACGGGTGGGAGCAGGCCGCGGGCGAGACCGCGGACCTCCTCCACACGCTGATCGATCTCGTGGGCGAGCCGGTCGAGCAGCGCTCCAGCGGCGGCCGGATCCCGGGCGAGCAGGTTGCGCCCCGCCTGCAGCCCGAGCCCGATGCCGGCCAGCGCCGGCCCCAGCCCGTCGTGCAGCTCGCGGCGCAGCATCCGTCGCTCCTCGTCACGCGCCGACGCCAGGCGAGCGCGCGACACGCGCAACGCGTCGGTCGCAGTCGCCAGCTGCACGGTGGCGGCGACGATCGGCGCGAGCTCCGACAACGAGTGGACGGTGCGCCCGTCGAGCCGCTCGCCGGGGCGCGGCGAGGCGAGCAGGCGGCCGACCGTCTCCTGCTGCACGACGAGCGGAACGTCGACGTCGCCGAGATCACCACTGTCGCCCGCGTGGCCACCGCTGGTGCCGTCGGCCAGCTCGCCGATCTGCGCGAGGCACCGGCGACCGTCAGCAGTGTCGGTGACGATCGCCGCGCCACCGAGGCGCAACGACGCGACCACGCTGGTGAGCACCTCGCCGAGCACTTCGTCCTGCGCGGAGCGCCCGATGCGGCGGCCGACCCGTCCGATCAGGCGCATCGGCTGGCCGGCATCGCCATGGACGAGGTGGTCCACGCGGCGCTGGATCCACGATCGGATCGGCCCGAACGCGGCGGCGAAGAGCGCCGTCGCGATGACCCGTTGCGTGCCTTCTGCAGTCGACGGCAGCAGCCAGCCGAAGAGCGCGACGACGCCGACGTAACCGGTGATCACGGTGGCGGTGAGCAGCGACCACACGAGCGTCCGGCTGACCGCGAGGTCCGCGCCCCAGAGCCGCTGTCCGAGGACGGCGACGAGGATCGCACCCGGGAAGAACGCCTGCGAGGCGAGGTGCACGATCGGCGTCGCTGCGATCGGCAGGTCGGCGGCCACCGAATCCGGCAGGACGAACGGCGTGAACGAGATCGCGAGCAGCGCGTTGCCGATCGCCAACCAGCCGAGCCCGCGGCGCCGATCCGGCGGGCGCGCCGCCCAACGCCGCACTGCGTCGGCTGCAGCAGCGAGACCGATCACGAGCAGCGCGACGCACTCCCAGCGGAACGAGCTCTCGAGGAACCGCCCCCACCAGTCGCTCTCGATGGCGAGTGGCGCGAACGGCTTGCCGTCGGGTCCCGGTGCCGGGTCGGTCAGCCGGCCGAACACCGTGAACGTCGTCAGCGCGATCCCGGCGGTGACACCGATGCGCGCGATCCGGTCGAGCGGATCGTCACGCACCAACCACGGCACGATGACGATGAGCGCGAGCGTGCCCGGCACCCACGCCCAGTTCTGGGTCGACACGACGAGCCGGTACAGCGGCCAATCCGGGTGCGGCGTCCATTGCGAGCCGAGCGCGGCCACACCGCCGCCGATCGCCGTGAGGGCGACGATCCAGGCCACGGCGTGGCGCACGCGGAGCAGGAGGAACCACGCGACCAGCCCGTACACGACGGCGTCCGCGAGATCGACGACGAAGTACCACTGATCGGACGTCCACACCGGCCGGTTCTCGACGACGAGGACGAGTGCGGCGGCGGCGATCATCCACGCCGCCGCCACCACGATCCAGCCCGCAACGGGCGCGCCCTCGCTCTTCGCCACGTGCTCAGATTGGCAGACCGCCGAGGTCCCCGTCGGTGTCAGCCGGCCACTCGGCCGGCCACTCGGCTGGCCACCCAGCCGGCCATTCAGCTGGCCACGCCATCCGGCGTCGACGGGGACCTCCACGTCAGGACACCCGCTCGCGGCGACCGAGCCCGATGCCGGCTGCGATGATCCACAGTGAACCGGGAACGAGAGCGAGGTACTGCAGCGGGACGAGCTGCAACAGCGCGATCAGTGCGGTCGCCACGACGCTGCACCAGCCGATCCAGCGTGGCAGCGAACCGTGGCGCAGGGCAGCGATCGCCACCGCACCCGAGGTGAGTCCCATCCCGGCCCAGACCCAGCCCATCGTGTTGAACACGCCGAGGTTGGCGGCCACCGTGTCGGGGTCGACCTCGCCGGTGCCGGCAGTCATGTTCCAGAACAGCTCGGTGGAGATGCCCCCGCCGACGAGGCTCATCGCGGCGACGAGCGCGAGGCCGGTGAACGCGACCGTCGGGAGAAGGCTGCCGACCGGAGCCTGCTCGTCGAGCCGGCGGCGCAGTCCGGCGGCGAACACGACGAGTGCGGCGGCCGTGGCGACGGTGAGTGACTGGTACACCCAGACCGCCCACTCGGCACCCTCGATCGCAGCCAGCACGGTCGCGTTGTCGGCGAGCTCGTCGCGCGTCGGCGCGACCGCACCGCTCAGGAAGAAGCCGGCGATCCCGAGGACGCCGGCGATGGCCCCGGCCCACGCCCACGAGGAGCTGTGAGCGCTGCCGATCCGAGCCCGCGAGGGCGTCGAGCCGGCAGCCGGGTTGATGACGGAGGTGGACATCGTTCGTTCCCTTCTGTCGAATGGTCGGTCAGGCCACGTCGAACTCGGCGACCATGCCGTGCAGGGCATGGGGGTCACCGGTCTCGCCGCCGCCGACAGGGATGTTGCAGACGGCGATGTAGCTGCCGGGCTGGAGGTCGAGCAGCGTGGTCGCCACACCGTCCGCCTGGTCCGCGAACACGACGCCGACCGGCGTGACCTTGGAGAAGAGCTCCTCCTCGGGCAGTGCGTCGAGCTCCTCGAACGTCTCCGTCGTGCCCTCGTTGCGGACCACGATGAACATCTCGTGGGCCTCGTCGTTCTTCGTCTTGTTCGTGAACTGGATCGCCACGCGACCGGCCTTCACCGAGTCCGGCAGACCTTCGAAGCCGTAGTCGATGCCGGCCACGTCGAGCTTCTGCGCGGTGTCGCAGCCTTCGTACATCGCCTCGCCGATGGCGGTGTTCGCATCGACGTACTCGGGCGAGGACATCGCCGCCTCGTCGCCGGCGAACGCGGCCTGGAGCCCGTTCGACACGGCCTCACCGTCGTCGCGGAGGTCTTCCGGCAGGGCGCCGACGAACGACTCGAGCACCGCGCCGGCGCTCGACGGATCGCCGGTGAAGATCGCGGACACGCCAACGAAGGCGTCGCATGCCGCGGCGGGCACGTCGTCGGCCTTCTCGACGTCGCTGCACGCGGCAGCGCCGAGGCCGAGCGCGAGCACGACTGCGGCACCGGCCAGGTGGCGGGCGCGACCGATCGTGCCGTCGGATGGATGGTTGCGGGACATGGGGGTTGCTCCTCGAACAGGTGCCGACGCGGCCTGTCCGCCCGGCCCGACGAGGATCTGACGCCCGACGTCCCGAGCGCACGGGACGAGCGTCCCGCGCAACCGGGAGATGTCGCTGGGACGTCGTCGCGTGCGAACGTCCGCTCAGGCCGTGACGCGCTCCAGGACGACCACGGGGATCTGCCGGGTCGTGTTCTGCTCGTAGTCCGCGAACCCGGGCATCAGCTCCTTCTGCCTGCTCCACAGCCGCTCCCGCTCGTCGCTCTCGGCGACGTGGGCGACGACGTCGATCGTCTCGGTACCGAGCTCCACCACCGTCCGCGGGTTGGCGACGATGTTGTGGAACCAGTCAGGACTCGTCGGTGCGCCGGCCTTCGACGCGAACACGACGATGCGGTTCCCGTCGGCGAGGTAGACGAGCGGGTTGATCCGCTCCTGTCCGGTCTTCGCGCCCGTCGTGTGGAGCAGCACGAGCGGTGCTCCCTCGAACTGGCCGCTCACCTTGCCACCGTTGGCGCGGAACTCCTCGATGATCTTTCGGTTCCAGTCGTTCGGGTCGGCCATGGCGCGACCTCCGTCCTCTCGGGTGCGGGTGCGGCACCACGCACTGGTCCGGTTCTACCAGCGCCGATCGAACATCGGCGGCGCGCGTATGTTCGGCGCATGGTGCACCGGCGGGTAGGGTCGACCGCGTCGCAGGATCCGTCCGGAGGTCAACATGAAGGAGCGCCGGCGAACGTCGACGTCGACGTCGAACTTCGGGGTGGGCGCGCGGGAGAGCCACGACGCCAGTGGGTTCTACGGGCGGTTCCGCGCCCCCGAGCTCTCGAACGACGACGACGTGCCACCCCCGCGTCCCGTCGGCTCGCCGTTCGTCCACGGCGACGCTCGGTCGATGACCGCGGTCGACGACGGCTCGGTCGCGCTCGTCGTCACCTCGCCGCCGTACTTCGCCGGCAAGCAGTACGAGGAGGAGCTCGAGCGCGAGGGTGTGCCGTCGTCGTACCTCGAGTACCTCGAGCTGCTCACCGAGGTGTTCCGCGAGTGCGCGAGGAAGCTCGAACCCGGCGGGCGGATCGCTGTCAACGTCGCGAACCTCGGCCGCAAGCCGTACCGCAGCCTCTCGGCGGACGTGATCCGCATCCTCGAGCACGACCTCGGCCTGCTGCTGCGCGGCGAGCTGATCTGGCAGAAGGGCGAGGGCGCGAACGGCTCGTGCGCGTGGGGGTCGTTCCGCAGTGCTGCCAACCCGGTGCTGCGTGACATCAGCGAGCGGGTCATCGTCGCCAGCAAGGGGCGCTTCGATCGGGCCCGCACCGTCAAGCAGCGTGCTGCGGAGGGACTCCCACACCGGAGCACGCTGCTGGCGGACGACTTCATGGCGCTGACGCTCGACGTCTGGTCGATCCCACCCGAGAGCGCTCGACGCGTCGGGCATCCAGCCCCGTTCCCCGTCGCGCTACCGGAGCAGCTGATCCGGCTCTACACGTTCGAGAACGACCTCGTCCTCGACCCGTTCATGGGCAGCGGCTCGTCGTTGGTCGCTGCTGCCCGCCTCGGCCGCCGCTACGTCGGCTACGACCTCGACGAGAGCTACGTCGCGATCGCGAAGCAGCGGGTGACCGACACGGAGCTCGAGCTCGACGCCGCCGCGTCCCCGGTTGCCGTGCGCACCGCGGCGATCGACGAGGGCAAGTCGGTGCAGCGACTCGCGGAGGAGGCGCTCGTCGGCGCCGGCTTCACGATCACCGGACGCGACCAGCGGATCCCGAAGGCCGGGGTGACCGTCGACTTCGAGGCGACAGATGCGGCCGGTCAGCGGTGGCTCTTCGACATCGCCGGTCCGCACACGAGCCGTCGCGGCGGTCTGCTGCGGACCGACACCGTGTGGCGCGCGCTCGGGCGGGCTGCGGCTGTCCGAGGCCGGGTCGGGCGGGAGGTGCCGATCGTGCTGCTGGCGAGCCAGCTCCCACGCCGCCCGAGTGAGAGCGACACCATCCTGCGCGCCGCCGGCCCCGACGCGTTCTTCGACGCGATCGACCTCCTCTCGGCGGAGGCTCGCTCCCGGCTGACGCACTACGCGACCGGTGGCGACGCCACGGCTCCAGCGCCCGGCTTCTGGGACGACGGCGATCTGGCCCGGCGCTCGCACTGACCGATCGCCCGGCGAGCCGCGGCCCGCCCGCCCCCAGCCCGGTTCTGTCCGTGCACACGGGCGCTGCGCGTCCGGATGCACGGACGGACCGAGATGGTCGCGCTTCCCGGGAAGCGCGACCACCTCCTCTCGACGCGATGACCACTAGCCGACGGTCGTGACCTCGAAGTCGCTGAACGTCCCTTTGGCTCCCTGCCCGAAGATCCGCTCCGAGATCGGGATCGACACGCTCAGATCCGGTCGCTCCGGATGCTGGAACGGGAACGCGTCGATCACGCTGAACAATCCGTGGCCGATCACGAAGCTGTCGAGCTCGTCCTTCAACGGCTCGCCTGCGCCGAGCGACGGGTAGATGCCCGTGAAGTCCACGCCCTGCTCGTCGAGCGGCACGCCCACGTCGTCGACCCGCGCGACGAGGTCATCGTCGAGGAAGTACTCGACGTAGGAGTCCGTCGCATTGCGGGTGTAGCGGATCGCGACCTCGTGCTCTTCGCCCGACTTCTTCAGCTCGACCTCCTTGATGATCTGCGTGTACGCCCTGTCGAGTCCGACGTCACCAAAGCCGGTGACGTTGCTCGGGAGCCGTTCGACGAGCGCGAAGGCCGTGTCATCGGTGAGGAACCAGTCGAACAGCTGACCGGTTGCGAAGTTCACCATGTTCAGCACCACGCCGGCCTGCTGACCCTCGAGCGCCGGCTCGGCCCACGGTTGTGCGCACGGCGAGTCGATCGTCGGGAAGCTGCCCGACTCGCCGTAGCAACCGTGGATGATGCGGCCCGGCTCGGTTCGCGACGTGTCAGCCTTGATGTCCACGGAGAACATCAGCGACCCGCTCTCGGGCACCGCGAACTCGGCGTTGCTGATCGCGATGTACTTGAGGTGGTCGAAGACGCTCACGTCGGACGCCGTCCGGAACGGCCTGGCGCTGAGGCTGAAGGCGCCGTGCTTCGAGACCTTGCGAGTGTCCTTCAGCTCCATCTCGCCGAGCCCGTACGGGTTCGACCACAACGCTTCGTATTCGGCGAGCGTGTGGAAGTCGTAGTGGACGACGGACTTCGGCGGTTTGTGCGCTGCCGCGACACCGACCGGAGCGATCCCGGCACAGACAAGGACCGCGGCGCCCGCAAGTGCTGCCACACCAGCAGAGGCCCTGCGCGCGGTAGACATGATCCGCCCCACTTTCCCCTTGGCCGCCGCGCTCACAGGCGGCGGCACCGCGCCGGAGACTACAAGGTGATGGCGGGCGCCTCGCCCGTGTCGCGGTGTCGTGCGAGCTCAGCGAGCTGCGGGCGTCTTCCGCCTGGCGAAGCTGATCGCGGCCGCGCCGAGCCCGAGGGCGATGCCTGCGACGAGCATCGTCCGCTTGGCTGGCGTTCCGGTCGCAGGCAGCGTGATGTCGGTGCCCGGCCCGAAGGTCGTCGTTCCGCCATCGATCGGCTGCGTGTCGCCCGGCGCTGCAACGGTGCCCGAGAGATCGGCAGGCGTGGTGGTCGGCGCGGATTCGATCGGCGTCATGTCACAGCCCGGACGAGTGAACGTGTCCAGATCCATCGTGACCGCGCCTGCGGGCGAGCGCTCGACCGTGCACCGTCACGTTGGTGTTCACGGTGATCGATGTGAGCGCCAAGATGTTGCCGGTGAAGACGGAGTTCGTGCCGAGCGTGGCCGAGCTGCCGACCTGCCAGAACACGTTGCACTCCTGGGCACCGTTGATCAGCGACACGGTGCTGTTCGACGCGGTGATGAGCGACGAGTCGGTCTGGAAGATGAAGACCGAGTTCGGGTCGTTGGCACCGTCGAGGACCAGCGTCCCGGTGAGGCCGAGCGCACCCTTGCTCGGCCCTGTGTAGACACCGGCAGGGCCCGCCGTGACCGGCGGATGAGCTCGCGCCGATCCTGTCCGTGCACACGGTTGCTGCGCGACCTCGTCCACGGACGGAACGAGCGTGGCCGCGCCGTGGCCAGACGTCCGACGGTCAACGAGGCATCTCCGAACGACTAAGTTGTGTTCTCAGCGGGGTGGCTGCGGTGGGATCTGTGGCGGCGTTGACCCGTGGTTGACATCTAACGACACGCGAAAGGCGGGAATGATGCGTATCAGTCGTGCTTCCGCCGCCCTGGTGGCGGTGGCGTCCTTGGGGACGGTAGGTGTGGGCTTGGGGTCCGCGGCTGCCGGCGGAGGACCAAAGCCAACAAAGCAGCCGGACGGTCCGACGGTCGACATCCAGATCCTCGCGATCAACGACTTCCACGGGAACCTCCAGCCACCGGCAGGCTCGAGCGGTCGGGTCGGCACGGTCAACGCCGGTGGCGCCGAGTACCTCGCAACGCACGTGAAGACCCACGAAGCGGCCAACCCCAAGAACACGATCGTCGTGTCGGCCGGCGACCTCATCGGCGCCAGCCCGCTCCTGTCGGGTCTGTTCCACGACGAGCCGACCATCGAGGCGATGAACTCGATCGGGCTCGACCTCAACGCGGTGGGCAACCACGAGTTCGACGAGGGAACCACCGAGCTCCAGCGGATGCAGAACGGCGGCTGCCACCCGGTCGACGGTTGCCTCGACGGTGACGGCTTCGGCGGCGCCGACTTCGACTTCCTCGCCGCCAACGTGGTGAGTCAGAGCACCGGCAAAACGCTGTTCCCGCCGTACTCGATCGAGAACTTCAACGGCGCCAAGGTGGCGTTCATCGGCATGACGCTCGAGGGCACGCCGAACATCGTGAGCCCGTCCGGAGTGGCCGGCTTCAACTTCCTCGACGAAGCCGACACCGCCAACGCCCTCGTTCGCGAGCTGAAGCACCGCAACGTCGAGGCGATCGTCGTGCTCATCCACGAGGGTGGCCTTCCGGCGGCGCTCGACATCAACGGGTGCAACGGCGTCAGCGGCCCGATCGTCGACATCGTGAACCGGCTGGACCCAGAGATCGACCTCGTCATCTCCGGTCACACGCACCAGCCGTACGTCTGCAACTTCAACGGCATCCCGGTCACGAGCGCCTACTCGTTCGGCCGTGTGCTGACCGACATCGACCTGAAGGTCAGCAAGTCGCAGAAGGACGTCGTCGGTCCGATCACGATCAACAACAGCATCGTGACCCGTGACGTGCCGCTCGACCCGGCGATCACGTCGCTGATCACCCGGTACAACGCGGTCGCAGCGCCGATCGCCAACCGTGCGATCGGTTCCATCACGGCGGACCTCACTCGCCTGAACGACCCGTCGTTGGAGCAGCCGCTCGGGAACGTCATCGCCGATGCGCAGCTGGCGGCGACGGCGGGTGCCGGGGTCGGCAACGCCGTCATGGCCTTCATGAACCCAGGCGGCGTGCGAACCGAGCTGGTCTACGCGGGCAGTGCGGCGGGCGAGGGCGACGGAGTCGTGACCTACGGCGAAGCGTTCGCGGTTCAGCCGTTCGGCAACTCGCTCGTCACGATGACGCTGACGGGTGCGCAGATCGAGGCGATGCTCGAGCAGCAGTTCTGCGGCGCGAACGACGGTCTCGGAACCACGACGAACATCGCGTTCAAGGTGCTGCTGCCCTCGGCCGGCGTGCACTACACGTGGGACCAGTCGGTGGCTGACTCCGAGGACCTCGGCTGCACGCTCGATGCGGTCACCGGGATCACGTTGAACGGCTCACCCCTGGTCGCCGGCACGTCCTACCGGGTCACGGTCAACAGCTTCCTCGCCGACGGCGGTGACGGTTTCAGCGCGTTGCTCGGTGGCATCGACCGTCTCGGCGGCGCGGTGGACACGGACGCCTTCGAGGCGTACTTCGCCACGGTGGGCGGCACGGTCTCGCCCCCGGCACTGAACCGCATCGACGTCACTCCGTGACGTCACATCACTGACCAACGCGTTGGTGGTCGTGCCGGGCGAGTTGTCGCCCGGTACGACCAGCCGGCGCCATTTCGAACAACGTCGTTCAGTGCCGGAGCGGACCGGCGGGATCTCAGGGGTACACCATGCACAGGTCGGGACATGATGATCGGGCGAGCCGTCGTGGCTCTGGCGGAACGTTCCGGAGGTGGGGATCGTTGGTCCTCGTCCTAGCGGTCACGCCGCTCACGGTGCTCGCACCGGTGGCCGTGCCACGGGCACAAGCCGCGACGGCAGAGCTGTTCTTCTCGGAGTACGTCGAGGGCAGCAGCCTCAACAAGGCGCTCGAGATCTACAACGGGACCGGCGTTGCGGTCGATCTCGGGGCCGGTGGTTACAGCGTCCAGATGTTCTTCAATGGCAGTACGACTGCTGGCCTCACGCTCAGCCTCACCGGCACCATCGCTAACGGCGACGTCTTCGTGGTTGCCCAGACGACCGCCGACGCGGCGATCCTTGCCCAGGCCGACCAGCTCACTGCGGCGAGCTGGTACAACGGCGACGACGCCGTCGTGCTTCGCAAAGGTGCGACCGTTCTCGACGCCATCGGCCAGATCGGTGTCGACCCCGGGACGGAGTGGGGCACCGGTCTCGTGAGCACCGCCGACAACACGCTGCAGCGGAAGGCCTCGATCTGCCAGGGCGACACCAACGGGTCCGACGGCTTCGACCCGGCAGTGGAGTGGGACGGGTTCGCGCAGAACACCTTCACCGGGCTCGGCACGCACACGGCGAACTGCGCCGGAGCCGATGTCGCGCCCACAGTGCTGTCGACGACGCCGGCCAACGGGGTGAACGGCATCGCCCGCGGCGCTGACGTCGTCGTGACGTTCAGCGAGCCGGTGGACGTGACCGGTGCCTGGTTCACGATCTCCTGCGCGACCAGTGGCGCGCACACGGCGGTCGTGAGCGGCGGCCCGACGAGCTTCACGCTCAACCCCGACGCCGACTTCGCCGCCAACGAGCTCTGCACCGTGACGGTCGTTGCGGCGAACGTCACCGACCAGGACGCCACTGATCCGCCCGACACCATGGACGCGAACACTGCGTTCAGCTTCACGACCGTCGACGCCGCGGTCTGCGGTGATCCGGCGACGCCGATCCACGACATCCAGGGCAGCGGCCTCTCGTCGCCGCTGGTCGGCGCGACCAACGTGACGATCGAGGGCGTGGTCGTCGGTGACTACCAAGGCCCCGGCCAGTTCAGCGGCTACTACGTCCAGGAAGAAGATGCCCAGGCCGACGCCAACCCGCTGACGTCCGAGGGCATCTTCGTGTTCAACACGACCTTCCCCGTGGCGGCCGGCGACATCGTGCGCGTCCGCGGGAACGTCGTCGAGTTCACGTCGAGCGGGATCACGCTCACGGAACTGACGAGCGTGAGCTCGACGCTCGTCTGCGTCGCCGGAGGCGCCTCGGTCACGCCGGCGCAGGTGACGCTGCCGGTGGCCGCGGTGAGCGACTGGGAGCGCTACGAGGGCATGCGGATCACGCTGCCGCAGCAGTTGACGGCAACCGAGACGTTCACGCTCGGCCGCTTCGGCGAGGTCAGCCTCTCGGTCGGTGGCCGGCTGCTCAACCCGACGAGCATCGTCGATCCCGGCGCGCCGGCGATCGCGCAGCAGGACCTCAACAACCGCAGCCGCATCCTCCTCGATGACGGCAACAACCAGCAGAACATCGACCCGACGATCCACCCGATCGGCGGCCTGAGCGCGGCGAACACGCTGCGCTCCGGGTACACCACGTCAGGGTTCAGCGGTGTGCTCGACCAGCGCTTCGGCGTGTACCGGGTGCAACCCGTCGCGCCCGTGACCTTCAGCGCCGACAACCCGCGGCCGGCGTCGCCGGCTGACGTCGGCGGTTCGCTGAAGGTCGCGTCGATGAACGTCCTCAACTACTTCAACGGCAACGGAACAGGCGTCGATGGCCCCGCCGGCGGTTTCCCGACGGCCCGTGGCGCGATCAATCTGTTCGAGCTCGGCCGACAGCAGGCGAAGCTTGTCGCCGCATTGGCAGGGATCGATGCGGACGTCGTCGGTTTCATGGAGATCGAGAACGACGCGTCCGGCCCGACCAGCGCACTTGCTCAGCTGACTGGTGCGTTGAACAACGCCCTCGGTGCTGGCACGTACAGCTACATCGACACCGGCGTCGTCGGCACGGACGAAATCCGCGTCGCGCTGATCTACAAGCCGGCCGCGGTCACGCCGGTCGGTGCATTCCAGACGCTCACATCGGCTGACGATCCGCTCTTCATCGACACCGCGAACCGTCCGGCGCTGGCACAGACGTTCGGCGAGAACATCAACGGGCAGAAGTTCACGGTCGTCGTGAACCACCTCAAGTCGAAAGGCTCCCCGTGCGCGGGCGACCCGGACACGGGGGACGGTCAGGGCAACTGCAACATCACCCGGACGAACGCCGCGATCGCACTGGCCAACTGGCTGGAGACCGACCCGACCGGAAGCGGCGATCCCGACTTCCTGATCATCGGCGACCTCAACGCCTATGCGAAGGAGGACCCGATCAAGGCGTTGGAGGCCGACGGGTACTTCAACCTGACCTCCAGCTACCTCGGGGCGGGGGCGTACTCCTACGTGTTCGACGGTCAGTCCGGCTACCTCGACCACGCGCTCGCCAACGCAACGCTCGCACCGCAGGTGACGGGTGTGGCCGAATGGCACATCAACGCCGACGAGCCGATCGTCATGGACTACACCACCGAGTTCAAGTCGGCGAACCACATCAACACGCTGTACGCCCCGACGCCGTTCCGAGCGTCTGACCACGATCCCGTCATCATCGGTGTGTGCCAGGCGCCGACGCTCTCGGTCAGCGTCACGCCGAACGAGTTGAAGCCGCCGAACCACAAGTACCGCACGGTCGTCGCGACGCCGACGAAGTCCGGTGACGTGGTCGACCTCGAGCTCATCTCGGCAACGTCGAACGAGCCCGACAACGGCCTCGGCGATGGTGACACGGCGAACGACATCGTGATCGTGAACGATCTGACGGTGCAGCTCCGGGCCGAGCGCTCGGGCACCGGCACTGGTCGGATCTACACGATGACGTGGCGGGCGACCAACAGTTGCGGCGCAACCGTGACGGCGACTGCGACGGTCTCGGTCCCGAAGTGAGCGTCAGGATCCGTCACCACTGAGCGGCGGATGAACAGAGCGTTCCTGGCGGCCGGGTGACCCGGCCGCCAGGCCTCGGCGCGAGCGAGATCTGACCGCAACACGGGTGCATCGTTTGCGCCGCGGCGGCCGGCGGTAGTCGGGCCCCTCCGGCGAGGCCGGCGGCAGGGGCTTCCGCGGGACGCTGCTCGCAGCACTGCCGGCCACCACGCCTGTCGAAAAGTCGGCGAGGTTTGCATCTGCGGTGGGGTTGAAGCCCGAAAGGACCCGTAGCTGCTGCGATCCAGCAGGTACGCCCACCTCACCCTCAGGAGATCATCATGCGCAAGCTCATCGCCACCGGCGCGATCGTCGTCGCCGGCTTCGGCAGCGTCGCCCCGGGCATCGCTTCGGCACACAACGAGCCGAAGGACCAGACCCTCGCCGACATCCTCCTTGCTGACTCGAGCAGGGACGACGCCGACGGGTTCGATCACCGCTCCCGGGACTACGACATCGTCACGCAGGCCGTGCTGCTGTTCCCCGACCTCGTCGACGCCGCCAGCAACAGCGACGCCGAGCTCACGGTCTTCCTCCCCAACGATCGGGCGTTCCGCGAGCTCGTCAAGGACATCACTGGTGAGTGGATCCGCTCCGAAGCCGACGTGTTCGCCGCCGTCGCTTCGCTCGGCACCGACACCGTGAAGAACGTGTTGCTCTACCACATCGTTCCTGGCTCGATCTCCTACCGCGATGCGAAGGGGTCCGACGGCGCCGTCCTCGGCACCCTGCTCGAAGGATCGTCGATCGAGGTGGACGTCAACGGTCGTCGGTCGAAGACCGTCACGCTGATCGACGCCGATGCCGATGACCGCGATCCCCGCGTCGTGCAGGGCAACGTCGGGGGCGCCGCGACCAACGGCTATGCCCACGGCATCGACAGGGTGCTGCGGCCGATCGACCTGCCCTGACGCTTTCTTGACGTCAGCCGCTCGGGCAGCGGCGGAGCCTGACTCTGCTCGTCGGCAGCCCGCGAAGCCGGGAACCCTGGAGCATGGGGTTCCCGGCTGACGCGACTCCTGGCGGTCCCGCGGCGGTGGCGTTGGTGTCAGAGCCCGAACGCGAACAGCTTGTTGTTGGGTGTGCCGGCGCCGAAGTTGGAATAGCCGGAACCCCAGTAGAGCATGCCGTTCGAGATGGCGGCACCCGACAGACACGATCCACCGCTCGCGAAGCTCCACAACACGGCACCCGTCGCTGCATTCAGCGCGTACATGTGGCCCTGCGGTTCGAGAGAGCAGGCAAAGACGACGCCATTGGCGGTCGTCGGCGGCCCCGACGTATCACCGAAGATCCCATTGGACGGATGAGGCGATGATCGCTGCCAGATGACCTGTCCGGTGGCGGCGTTGAGAGCGCTCCACACGCCGGTGTGCGTCGTCGTGCCGTCCGGCAGCGTCCACGCGACGCCGAGGCTGTTGGCGTTGGCCGTGTACACACGCGTGCCGTCAACCGCGGAACCCCACTGCAGACCCCCGCCTGTGCCGCCAGGGCCGGCTTCGGTAACCCACACCACATCACCCGTGCCGGGATCGAGCGCCCAGTACTGACCGCTCTTCTGACCCGCGCCCACGAGGTCACGCGGGCGGCCACGTGCGGCTTTGACGGTGAACAGTGCGGGCGCCTGTCCGAAGTCGTAGTCGGGGCCGGCTGGCTCCGGGCAGTTGGAGCCGTCGCCGATGAACGGGAAGCAGCTCGTCGTCCACGCATCGAATGGAATGGCTCGCGTCACCCATCGGATCGCTCCGCTGACCAGATCGAGCGCCATGATCGAGTCGAAGTGGTTGTCCGGGGCGATGCACGCCTCCTGTGCCACGGGATCGTCACCGGCGGCCGCGACGCAGTCGAGCACGGAGTGCGGCACGTTGTAGTTGTTGCCGGTCGCGATGTAGAGCTGACCGCGCTTCACGTCGATTGCCGGAGAACTGCCCCAGACCGCGTTACCGCTGTAGCTGTTCGTCGGGTCCGTCGGGTCCGTCGGCGGAGGCGCCAAGTACGTCTGCCACAGGATCTCTCCGGTATCGACGTCGAGCGCCAGCATGCTGCCGCGGAACGAGCAGCAGGGGTATCCCGGGACGAAGCCGGCAAGGGCTTCCTCCTGCGACGCCACGCCGACGTAGACCCGACCGTCGAACACCGTCGCCGACTGAGTGATGATCGACGCGGGATGCGGATCCGCGACGGTCTTCCACAGCAACTCGCCGGTGAACTTGTCGAACGCGAGCACGTTGCCACCCGGCCCACCGATTCCCGGAACGAGGATCGAGCCCTGGGTGCCGATGATCACCTTGTCCTCGGTGACTGCGGGCGTCGCGCGGGCTTTGTCGAGCGCTACCCCTGTTGCGGCGGGGATACTCGCCTGCCACCGCTGTTCCCCGGTCCTCTTGTCGACGGCGTACAGGTTGCCGCTCCAATCAGGGAAGTACACGGTGTCTCCGTCGACGGCCGGCGTGGCCGACACGTCTCCACCGGTCGTGAAGCTCCACTTCACCTCGAGCTCGTCGACGGTGTCGACGCTCAGCTTGTGTTCCGACTGCTGGAAGCGGGTGTTCTCGCGGTTCCCGCCCGCCGTCCTCCATTGGCCGCCTTCACCGCCCGCGAACGCGACACCGCCGACCACCGAGCTTGCCGTCGCGAGCGCGATGACGACTCTGGCCTTCCGGTTCCATCTCATGTGGTCTCCGATCAGCTCATCTCGTCGGGTCAATCGACAGGACCACCCAGTGCCCACCACAGATCGCCACTCAGTCCGCCCCTCGAAGGTCCCGGCAATGGGACATCTACAACTACACCGGGAGCATCACAGCCACCGACACCGCCGACACGACCCGCCGGTTGCGCGCAATGACGCCCCCGCTTGGTGACGTACGCGCACGTCGGACGCTCTGTCAAGACCCGGTCAAGGCACATGTGTACCCGTGGCGGAGCGAGAGCCTCCACCAGACTCGGGGCACTCCGAACTGAGAGCCCGGCGCAGCCGCCGGCGGGGCCCCGCCGGAGCCGAAATTCAACGTGATCGCTTGAACGGCATCTATTGGGGCAACTGCCCGCAAGCGGTGGGCGAGGGGGGACTTGAACCCCCACGTTCTTACGAACACTGGCACCTGAAGCCAGCGCGTCTGCCATTCCGCCACTCGCCCGAGCGACGTCGCAACGCTAGCGCAGGCCGTGATGGCGCCCAACCTGGTTCAACAAGCCGATACCCGCATGGCTATGCCGGTCACCCGCGTTCGGTAACCGACGACGTCAGCGACGCTCATCCGTGTCAGCGATTCCTCACGCCGCAACGGATTCGCTGGCAACAACCGGAGGTGCTGACATGGAGCCGAGTGCTGGCGCGAAGCCGTCATCGGGCCGACGAGATCCAGCCACGACGTTTCTCTGCTCATCCGCGTCACCAGCCCCGATCTGTGATCGGTCGAGGACGTGGGATGTCCGGACGGGAGCGGAGAACCGGTCGGGAGTCGTCGGCGAGCAGAGAACCGGGGACCGGCCCAGGGGGTCGGGCCCGCGGATGGGCGGGCGGCGGCCCGGCGGGGCGGGCGGCTCCGCGCACGGGCGCGGGCGGGACGCGGCCCGGGCGGTCAGGGCGGCAGGCCCGGCACCGCCGGGGAACCGGAGGGCTGCTGCGGGCGACTTCGATACCACCGGTAGCCTGGGCGCACCTGTGGGTCTGCAATCATTCGAACACGGTCTAGAGCGTATGGTCGAGGGCGTGTTCTCGCGCGCGTCCCGTGGCAGCCTCCGCCCGATCGAACTCGGCCGTCGCCTCGTCCGTGAGATGGACGAGCACCGGTCGATCGACGTCAAGGGCCGTCGGATCGTCCCGAACCACTTCACGTTCCTGCTCGCGCCCTCCGACCATGCGAGCTTCGTCGACATCCAGGATGCGCTCGTGATCGAGCTCTGCGAGGCGGCTCGGGAGTACGCCCGCGACGAGAGCTACCACTTCATGGGCCCGGTGCACGTCGAGCTCACCGCCGACCCTCGCCAGAAGAGCGGCCGGTTCGCGATCGAGTCGCAGATGAAGGAAGCCGGCGGCGGCATCGGCGCGGGCAGCCTCGTGCTGCCGTCCGGCGAGCGCATCGAGCTCAGCGCGTCGGTCATCACGATCGGTCGCCTGCCCGAGTGCACGATCACCCTGAACGATTCGAACATCAGCCGCCGCCACGCAGAGGTCCGTCCCCGCGGCACCGGCTGGGTCGCGGCGGATCTCGGTTCCACCAACGGGACGAAGGTCAACGGCGTGCGGATCGAGGGCGAGCGTCTCCTCCGCGAGGGCGACATCATCAGTCTCGGCACCGCTCACATCAGGTTCGAGGCCAGCTGAAAGGCTCCCCGACCGCATGACCGACCAGTTGCTCGGCGTCTTCAAGATCTGCCTCCTCATCCTCCTCTACCTGTTCTTCGCGCGCGTGCTCTGGGCGGTGTGGACCGAGGTCCGCACCCCACGCGCCCCCGTGGAGGACCGGCGCCAACGTGTCGCTGTCGTCGACCACACCGCACCCGTCGGCGCCGGACCGGCCATGGGTCCTGGCGCAGCGCAGCGCGCACCGCGGGCGACGAAGGGCCGTCGCGGACACGTCGGGCGGCTCGTCGTCATCGAACCTCGGGTCCGCAAGGGGTCGGCGTTCGCGATCGGCGAGGAGCTCACCATCGGCCGGGCATCGGGTTGCACGATCTCGATCCCCGACGACACCTACATCTCGCAGCTCCACGCGCGGGTGTTCACCGACGCCGGCCAGGTGTACGTCGAGGATCTCGGCTCGACCAACGGCTCAATGCTCAACGGCAATCGGCTCGTGCGGCCGACATCGATCCACAAGGGCGACCGCCTGCAGCTCGGCAGCACCGTGCTGGAAGCCGAATGAGGTGCGAGGGCTGATGGCGACGCTGCGTTGGGGAGCTTCGACGGACACCGGGCTCGTCCGGACCGAGAACGAGGACTCGTTCGTCGTCAGGGAGCCGGTCTTCGCCGTCGCCGACGGCATGGGCGGCCACCTCGCCGGCGAAGTCGCGAGCGAGATGGCCGTGTCCGCGCTGAAACGGCGACTCGGCAACGACGCGTCGCTCACGGACGTCTCGACGATCGTCGATGCCGTCCGCACCGCGAACCTCGAGATCAACGACGCCGCGAACTCGTCGGCCGAGCGGCGCGGCATGGGCACGACCCTCACGGTCCTCGCGGTCGTCGGGACGAACGGCGGCGAGCAGCTCGCGCTCGTGAACGTCGGCGACTCGCGGGCGTACGTGCTCCGGTCCGGCCGGCTCCAGCAGCTCAGCGTCGACCACAGCTACGTCCAGGAGCTGATCACCTCGGGGCAGCTCGACGCCGACGAGGCCCGCGCCCATCCGCACCGCAACATCGTCACCCGCGCGCTCGGCATCGACCGCAGCGTGCAGATCGACGCGTGGACGTTGCCGCTCGTGACCGGTGACCGATTCCTGCTCTGTTCCGACGGGCTCGTCGACGAGGTGATCGACGAGACGATCGGCGAGCTCCTCGCGAGCATCGCCGATCCGCAGCAGGCCGCCGAACAGCTCGTCGCGACGGCGAACCGCCACGGTGGCCGGGACAACACGACGGTCGTCGTCGTCGACGTCGTCGCTGGTGGCGCTGCGCCGGACGACACGCTCGACGTCGCACTCGAGCCGCACTGGGCCGACGGTGAGGGCGAGGTCGGGCAATGGGCCGACGAGACCCCGACCGGTACCACTGCGACGACGAGAACCGGGACCCCGAACTCCGCCACGACAGCCTCCACGGGCTCGAACACCGCCGCCGCCGAACTGCCGGTCAGCGACATCACCGGTCCGCTCCGCCGTCCGCAGGCGGGCGCGGCCGGCGCGACGGGCGCGGCCGGCGCGACGGGCGCGGCCGGCGCCGCAGGCGCGGCCGGCGCGGCGAGCACCGCCACGGGCGTGATCTCCGACACGTCTGAGCCTCCGGCGGAACCGCAGCGCCGCCGCCGTCGTCTCAGCGTTCCGATGATCCTCTTCGTGACGGCGGTGCTCGGCGTGTTCGTCGTCGCGTTCGTGATGACCGCCGCGTACGCCCGCAGCGGCTACTTCCTCGGTTTCGCCGGCGACGACGTCGCGGTCTACAAGGGCCGTCCCGACGGTCTGCTCTGGTTCGACCCGACCATCGAAGCGCTCCTGCCACGCACGCGCGACGACATCCCACCGAACCGCATCTCCGCCATCGAGCGCCACCCGACGTTCGACTCGCTCGACGCCGCCGTCGGCTACGTCGACATCGTCGCCCCCACGACGACGGTCGCGGCGACGACGACCACCGATGCCAGCGCGACGACGGTCGCCGAGGTCACGACCACGGCGCCGTCCACGCCGGAGGCGAGCGGCCCGTGAGTGTGACGTCGCCGCTCGCGACGGGTCGGCGCAACACCGAGCTCGGTCTCATCCTGATGGCCGGCCTGATCACGGGCTCCGCGTACACGCTCTCGGCGCTCGGACGGGACAGCAACATCCCGGCGAACCTCGTCGGCTTCGTCCTCTTCGTCCTCGGTCTGCTCGTCACAGCGCACATCGCGACCCGCTACCTCGCCCGTGGCGCAGACGGCGTGCTGCTGCCACTCGCGGCACTGCTCAACGGCATCGGCTACGTGATGATCGCCCGCCTCGACGCGAAGAACCTCGCCGGGTTGCAGGCGACGTGGACGATGGTCGGCATTGCCGCGTACATCGGCACGCTCGTCGTCGTCCGGCGGGTGAACGACCTTCGCCGCTACCAGTGGACGTTCCTGTTCGCCGGCGTGGCACTGCTGATGATGCCGCTCCTCCCCGGCATCGGCCGCACGTTCGGTGGCGCCCGCATCTGGGTGCGGATCGGCCCGATGGGCTTCCAGCCCGGCGAGCTGGCGAAGATCTGCCTCGCGCTCTTCTTCGCCGGCTACCTGACGGAGCGCCGCGAGCTCATCGCCGCCGGCACCTGGCGGGTCGGGCCGCTCAACCTGCCGGAGCCACGCCACCTGCTCCCGATCCTCGCCGCATGGGCGTTCAGCGTCGTCGTCATGGTCGCGCAGCGCGATCTCGGCTCGTCGCTGCTGTTCTTCGCGCTCTTCGTCGTGCTGCTGTGGGTGGCGACGGAGAAGGCGAGCTTCATCGCCATCGGCACCGTGCTCTTCGCGGCCGGCGCATACGTCTCGTGGCAGTTGTTCGACCACGTGCAGACCCGCATCGACATCTGGCTCGACCCGTGGAGCCGCTACGAGGGCAAGGGCTATCAGATCGCCCAGGCGATGTTCGCGTTCGGCAGCGGCAGCCTCGGCGGCACCGGCCTCGGACTCGGCACGCCGGGCAAGATCCCGGAGGTCAAGAACGACTTCATCTTCGCTGCGATCGGCGAGGAGCTCGGGCTCTTCGGCGCGACGGCCGTGCTGCTCGCGTTCATGCTGATGATCGGCTCCGGGCTGCGCAGCGCGACGCGGGCGGAGCGGACGTTCGAGAAGCTGCTGGCGACCGGGCTCACCACGATCCTCGGCGTGCAGGCCTTCATCATCATCGCCGGCGTCGTACGCGTCCTGCCGCTCACCGGCGTCACGCTCCCGTTCGTGAGCTACGGCGGGTCATCGCTCGTTGCGAACTACGTGCTGCTCGCGCTGCTGATGCGGATCAGCGACTCGACGGCGCGCAAGATCGGCGAGCTTCCGGAAGAGATCAGCTGGCGTGAGCGACGCACGGCGAAGCGGTACGCGAAGGCACAGGCCGCAACAGGCAGCGACGGAGGTCCCTGACCCTGCGGCCAAGGACCTCCGTCGCGTGCTTCGGTCGCTACGCGCTGAGCTTCGTCAACCGCGTGTACCAGTTGCCGAGGGCAGTCCGCGTTCCGCCGCAGCTGCCGATCGCTCCGGTGAGGAACTGGGACAGCGTGCACGTCTGCCCGATGTACTCCGAGGCGATCCAGATCGACGAGCCGTCCGTGACAGCGGCGCCATAGTCACCCCACCTCGTCCGCGGGGGATCGCCGACGAACGACTTGTAGCTCGTGAAGCCGTCATCCGGGCCGAGCCCGACGGCCGCGAGGTGGATCGGCCCGACGTTGCCGGCGGCGTCGATGCGGACGTAGCCGGCGCTCGGATAGTGGTCCTCTCCCGTGACTGTGAACGCGATCGCCCCACTGCCCGAGGACGTCATCGCGATTGCCGGCATGGTCAAGTTGTTGTTCGCGAGAGCGACGTAGCCCTGCTTCGCCACGCGACCCTCGATCTTTCCCGCGCCATTGATCTTCGGCGTGACGGCGAACCAGGCGACACCGGCTTTCAGCTCGCCATCGACCGAGACTGCCGTCCCGGCCGTGCCCCAGAGAACCCCGTTCACATACCACGTCTGCTGCATCCTCGTGTCGAGCGAGTCCGGACGCGACTCGACCTCGTCATGAGCGGGTTCGTCGACGAAGAGCAGCTGCCAACATCCCGGCCCGAACGGCGTCGAGATCGTCGTGTCGTTGACGCACTCGCCGAGCGGGATGTCTCCGGGCTGCTGATCAGAGGTCGGCGGGTACACGTAGGTCTCGCTGTTCGTCAAGCGGCTCGTGATCTCGAGCGCCGGTGACGCCGAGTTGAGCGATGCCGTGTTCGTGATCGCCCACATCCCGATGCGACGGGCCGTGCCGGTCGGGTTGCCGGTCTCACTGCCGTCGCCAGCAATCGTGCTGAGCAGGTACTCGGTGCCGTTCCGCTCCGACGAGTACTGCCCGGCAGGCGACGTCGCCGGCCACACGGTGAACCCAGGTGATCCGTCGACGGCAAGGTTCTCGATCAGTGTGACGTTGATGCTCGCCGGGTGGGCGGCGAGTTGGCTCTTCGAGAACGCGAAGACCTGGGCAGCGTTGAAGTTCGGTCCGAACAGGTCGTACTCGTTCGTCGTGACGTAGACGCCGTTGCGGTCACCCCCGATGTGCGGGTAGTCCTGGAAGCACGGTCCCGGCACGACGCCGTCGAGCGTGCAGCCGTGATTCGGCGTGCCCTCGGTGCCATCGTTCTGTGCCGGCACGGAGTACCTCGTCCACGTACCGGTCGGGTCGCCGGTGTTCGATACGGCGACGTCGATCGTGTTCCGCCCAGTGAAGTCGCCGTTGGGCAACGAGTGGAGCGTCGTGATCACGACGATGAACCGATTCGAATCGGGGTCGTAGTGGCAGACCGGATCGATCACCCGCGGGCCGATCGCACCGGTCGTCCGGTTGATCGCGGCGGGATAGCCGAAGAAGCTGTTGATGTCCTGCACCCCGGTCAACGCGGTTCCGTCGGCGGCGCTGCGCACCCGCACGACGCTGTTCACTCCTTCGAGCATGTAGCCGTTGCCGACGCACAGCGCCTGGTCGGGCGGCTCCAGCGAGAACTGGTTGCCGCCGTTGGCGAGTCGCTGATCGCGATGGGTCAGTCCGTTGACGCCGGCGAGCAAATCGGGGTTCGCGCCAGCGATGGAGCTCGACGCCACCGTGGGCGCATCGAGCGGCCGCTTCGGGAACTTCCCGTTCTTGAACCCGGGTCGGGCCCGGTTGAAGGAGTCCGCCTCGCCCTGGTGGCTACGTGGTGGGCGCAGCTCTGGCTGCTGCAGCCCATCCGCTCCTTGGACGCCGGGCCGAATCGCGGTCGTGCCCCCGGCCGGTATCGACCGCGTTCCGCCCGGACCGGCCGCTGACGTGATCGTCGCGGCAGGCGCGATCACCGTCCCCGCAACCATCAGGAGCGAGACGCTCCCCACCACCACGCTCCGCCTCATCGTTCCTCCCGCTCTTTTCGCCGTCGCCGAATGCGGCGTCGTTGCGGTCGCCACCGTCGGGCCCAGCGCCCCACCGGAGCGGCGTCCGCCGCCGCCCCGTGTCCGCCCGATGAGTGACGACCAACGATCGATCTACACCCGATCGAAGTCGAACGCAAGGGGTCGACACGAGCGACGACGGAACGGGCTCTAGCCTCGACGGCGTGTCGATTCCTCCCTCCATCGACCGTCGCGTCGCGCCGACGTCCCGACGCAGATCGTCACCGCATGAACCGGCTCGGCGCGGAACGAGCGCTACGGGCTCGGCCGAGTGGGGTGATCCCGGCCTAGCCTCGATCCACGTGATCGACCGGCTGCCGGGTGTGGACGACGCGACGGTGATCGCATGAACGCCCGCATCCGCAGGCTCGCCGCCGTCTTGCTGCTCTGCTACGTCGTGCTGTTCGTGCAGTTGAACTTCCTGCAGGTCGGGCAGGCGCGCGAGTTCCGCGCCG
>JBFWRK010000016.1:0-112933 GCA_050248955.1 Acidimicrobiia bacterium | reverse complement strand
CCGCTCCTGCGGACTCAACCTCGGATAACGACCACTATTCGCGTTGCCCACAACAACCTCCCAGTCGAGACGAACCCTCCCAACTCGGCCCAACCGTTGCAACGATCCCTAGAACTCAACGACATCCGACGTCCTCGCCCGATCAGAGACCGGGGCTGGTGACGCGGATGAGCAGAGAATCGGCGTGGCCGGGTCTCGTCGACCCGATGACGGCTGCGGACCCGGCGCGTGGCCCAGTCCCACCATCCCCGGGTTCTCTGCTCGCCGACGACTCCCTACCGGTTCTCCGCTCCCATCCGGACATCCGACGTCCTCGCCCGATCAGAGACCGGGGCTCGTGACGCGGATGAGCAGAGAAACGGCGTGGCTGGGGTCTCCTCGCTCCGATGACGACGTCGCACCAGCACACTCGGCTCCGTGTCAGCACCCCCGGTTGTTGTCAGCGAATCCGTTGCAGCGTGAGGGATCGCTGACATGGATGAGCGTCGCTGACGTCGTCGGTTACCGAACGCGGGTGGCCGGCGCAGCCATGCGGGCATCGGCCTGTTCGGCCGGCGGCCGGGGCTGAGCGGCGACCCGCCAGGGATCCGCCCGGCCAGGACCCGCCCGACCAGGACCCGCCGACCAGGACCCCCCGGCCGGCGGACGGGGCTGGGCGGCGACCCGCCGGGCGACCCGCCGGGCGAACCGCCGGGCAAACCGCCAGGCGACCCGGCCGGCCAGGGACCCGCCAGGCGGCCCGGCCGGCCGCCGGGTGATCAGCCCAGGCGCTCGATCAGGGTCGCGTTCGCCATGCCGCCGCCCTCGCACATCGTCTGCAGGCCGTAACGTCCGCCCGTCCGCTCCAGCTCGTTGAGCAGCGTGGTCATCAGGCGGGCACCGGAGCAGCCGAGCGGGTGACCGAGGGCGATCGCGCCGCCGTTCACGTTCACCTTCTCCATGTCGGGGTGGAACTCCTTCTCCCATGCCAGCACGACCGACGCGAAGGCCTCGTTGATCTCGACGAGGTCGATGTCGTCCATCGTCATGCCGGCCCGCTCGAGCAGCTTCGCCGTGGCGGGGATCGGCGCAGTGAGCATGAGCCGCGGATCGTCGGCGGCGAGCGCGAAGTTCACGAAGCGGGCGCGGGGCCGCAGACCGAGCTGGGCAGCCTTCTCCTCGCTCATGATGAGCATCGCCGCGGCACCATCGGTGATCTGCGAGCTGTTCGCCGCCGTAACCCGCCCGTCTTCGCGGAAGGACGCCTTGAGCGAGGCGATCTTCTCGTAGGTCGAGTCGCGGATGCCCTCGTCGGTCGACATCAGCTTGCCCTCGGCATCGAGGACCGGGAGGATCTCCGCCTCGAAGCGACCTTCGGCCGTGGCACGGGCGGCGTACTGCTGCGATCGCAGGCCGAAGCGGTCCATGTCCTCGCGTGAGATGTCCCACTTGTCGGCGATCATCTCCGCCGAGATGCCCTGCGGCACCAGACCACCCACGGACGCGTAGCGGGCCCCGATCTTCGGTCCGAACGGGAAGCCGAACTTGCCGTCGGCCATCGACGCACCCATCGGGACGCGGCTCATGACCTCGACACCAGCGGCCACGACGACGTCACACGCGCCGGCGATGATCGCCTGCGCGGCGAAGTGCGCGGCCTGCTGCGACGAGCCGCATTGACGATCGACGGTCGTGCCCGGCACGCTCTCCGGCCAACCCGCGGCGAGCACGGCGTTACGGGCGATGTTCACGCCCTGCTCACCGACCTGCATGACGCAGCCCATCACCACGTCGTCGACGAGGACCGGATCGAAACCCGTTCGGTCCTGCAACGCCTTCAGGGTCTCGGCGGCGAGATCGACGGGGTGCCACTCCTTCAACCGCCCGTTGCGGCGGCCGAGCGGGGTTCGAATGGCGTCGACGATGACAGCGGTGGTCATGGGGGAGCTCCTCAGCGTTCGGATCACGGACCTGGAAGGAGTCTGCTGCTCGCTGCCGAGAATCTCAAAGCGGAGCTCCCCGGCTGATGGGTCCCTGTCGCCAACGGTCCGCCCCGGGTGGGAGACTCTGCGTCATCGGTCACACCGAAAGGACACGTGATGCCCTCCGCCTCGATCGAGGAGATCCACCAAGCCGTTCAGGGTCAGACCGCGCCGCGCCGCTTCCTCGAGATCGTCGCCGCCCACCCGACACTGCCAGCGCTGCACGCGATGCGCGGCGGGACGGCTGGCGACTGGGACGTGTGGACGCTCGAGCAGTACGCCGACAACGTCGCCCGAGCCGCCGCCGGGCTCCGTCACGCCGGGCTCGGAGCCGGGGAGCGATTGCTGCTGATGATGCGCAACCGGCCGGACTTCCACTGGCTCGACCTGGCGGCGCAGTTCCTCCGGTCGACACCGGTCAGCATCTACAACTCGTCGTCGCCCGAGGAGATCCAGTACCTCGCCAGCCACGCGGATGCCGAGATCGCGATCGTGGAGGACGTCGGGTTCGCGGAGCGGCTCTTGAAGGTGCGCGCCGATCTGCCCCGTCTCCGATCGATCTTCGTCATCGAGATCCCGTCCGACGGACTGCCGAACGGTCTGCAGCCCGCGTCCGAACTGCTCGAACGGGGCACGCTCGACCTGCACGCACTCGGTGCCGACACGAACCCGAACGACCTCGCCACGCTGATCTACACGTCCGGCACGACCGGGCCGCCGAAGGGCGTGATGATCAGCCAGTACAACGTCGTGTACACCGTCGAGCAGCTCAGTCGCTGCATCGCCTTCGACACCTTCGCCGGCAAGCGGACGGTGTCGTACTTGCCGATGGCGCACATCGCCGAACGGATGATGAGCCACTACCAGGCGCTCCTGCTCGGCTACAGCGTCTACTGCTGCCCTGATCCGGCGCTGCTCTCGGCATACCTGAAGGAGGTTCGTCCGGAGATCGCGTTCGGCGTGCCGCGGGTGTGGGAGAAGATCTACCTCGGCGTGAACGCGGCACTGGCGGCAGACGCCGAGCGCAAGCAGAAGTTCGACGAGGCGATCGAGGCGGCGATCGCGATCAAGCGGGCCGAGCTCGACGGCACGATGACGGACCAGCAGCGCGAGACCTGGGCGTTCCTCGACAGCGTGGCCTTCTCCCCGGTGCGCGCGCTGGTCGGGCTCGACGCGCTCCAGGTCGCCGTGTCGGGAGCTGCCCCGATCCCGACGAAGGTGCTCGAGTGGTACACCGCGCTCGGCGTCCCGATGAGCGAGATCTACGGCATGTCGGAGAGCTCCGGGCCGATGACGTGGTCGCCCGAGCGCAGCCGGCCGGGCTTCGTCGGCCGGGCGATCCCGGGGTGCGAGGTCGTCGTCGCCGACGACGGCGAGGTGATCTGCCGCGGGGGCAACGTCTTCCAGGGCTACCTGAAGCAGCCGGACAAGACCGCCGAGACGCTGATCGACGGGTGGCTGCACTCCGGCGACATCGGCGAGATCGACGACACCGGGTACGTGCGCATCGTCGACCGCAAGAAGGAGCTGATCATCACCTCCGGGGGGAAGAACATCAGCCCGGCGAACCTCGAGGCAGCCTTGAAGACGATCCCGCTGATCGGTCAGGCAGCGGCGATCGGCGACAACCGGAAGTTCTGTTCGGCGATCCTCGTGCTCGATCCCGACTCGGCCCGGGTGTGGGCGTCGGCGCACGGCAAGGAGGGCGCGACGCTCGTCGAACTGGCCGCCGATCCCGAGGTCGTCGCGGAGGTGCAGCGCGGGGTCGACGAGGTCAACCGCCAGTTCGCCCAGGTCGAGCAGATCAAGAAGTTCGTGCTCGTCGGCGAGGAGTGGATGCCCGACTCGGACGTGCTGACGCCGACCTCGAAGCTCAAGCGTCGCGGCGTGAACGCGCGCTACGCCGCCGACATCGAAGCGATGTACGCCGACTCCTGACCCCGGCTCGCGCCTTTGAGACGACCGGCGACCGGTTCGCCCGTGTCCCGCAACCTGGGGTGAAATGAGCTCCGTGGTTGCGCGAAACTGCTGGTGACTTCGGAGCCCCAGCCGGACCCCGCCCCCTCCGGCGAGCAGTGAAAGACAATGGGGCCGAGCGGTCGCGTCCCCATCTCATCCCTGCCCGGTGGCCACTCTGGCGATCACGACTCTGTGGTGTTGTGCGCTGGGCCCAACGGATTCGAACTATCGGGGGTTCTGACACGGAGCCGCGTGTGCTGGTGCGACGTCGTCATCGGGCCGACGAGACCCGAGCCGCGCCGTTTCTCTGCTCATCCGCGTCACCAGCCCCGGTCTCTGATCGGGCGAGGTCGTTCGATGTCCGGATCGGAGCGGAGAACCGGTCGGGAGTCGTCGGCGAGCAGAGAACCCGGGGAATGGCGGGACTGGGCCGCGCCTCAGCCGGACCCCGCCCCCTCCGGCGAGCAGTGACGGACAAGCGGGCCTAGCGGTCGTGTCCCCATTCATCCCTGCCCGGTGGCCACCCCGCCATCACGACGTTGTGGCGAGTTTGGTGTCCGGGCAGCTGAGGGCTCAGTCCCCTTCGAGGATCTTGCCGGCGACGCGCTGCACCGCGACGAGGTCCGTGTCGGTCACGTGGACGGCGAAGGACTTGTGCACCACCGACTGGTACCTGGTCATCCCACGGCGGTACGTCTCTCGCCCGTGGCGCGTCAGCACGACGAGCACGGAGCGACCGTCGTCGTCGGTGCCCTTGTCGCGACGGATGTGCCCCTCCTCCTCGAGGCGGTCCAGTTGGCGCGTCAGGCTGCTCTTGTTGACCATCAACTGCTCGGCGAGCTCGAGCGCCCGCAGCCTCCCGCCGGCTTCCTGGAGGCAGAGCAGGATCTCGAACCACGGCAGCGGTAGCTCGCGGTCGCCGAGGGCGATCTCGAGCTGTCGCTTGACGACGGCATGGGCGCGGTTCACCGTTCGCCACGCCGCGAGTCGCTCAGGGTCCAGCCGCGCCATCGTGCACTCCCCGACCGGTGGTCAGGCGGTTGCCTTCAACGCGGAACCGATCGCTGCGAGTGCCGTGTCGACCTCGTCGGTGGTGACGACGAGCGGCGGCATGAGGCGCAGCGTCGTGCCGTACGTCCCCGCGTTCATGAGGACGAGGTGGCTCTCCTCGAAGCAGTGCTTCGCGACCGCAGCGACGCGAGCCGGGTCGGCGAACTGCACGCCGTTCATCAGCCCGAGCCCACGGACGTCGACGATGCCGCTGCTCGTGTCGCCCTGGAGCTGTCGCAGGCCCGCCCGCAGCTGCTCGCCACGCGCGTTCACGTTGTCCATGAACCCATCTGCCGTCATCACCTCGATCGTGGCCAGTGATGCTGCGCACCCGATCGCATTGCCACCGTAGGTGCCGCCGTGAGAACCGGTCGGCCAGGCCGCCATCAGCGCGTTCGACGCGCCGAGCGCGGCAAAGGGGAACCCCGACGCGATGCCCTTCGCCATGCAAATGATGTCGGGATCGATGCCGTAGTGGTCGACCGCGAACATCCGCCCGGTGCGGCCGAAGCCCGACTGCACCTCGTCGGCGATGAAGAGGATGCCGTGCGCGCGGCACTGCTCGACGACCCCATGGATGAACCGGGGCGGTGCGGGGATGTAACCGCCCTCGCCGAGGACCGGTTCGAGGATCGCCGCTGCGGTCTCGTGTGGCGCCGTCATCGTCTTGAGGAGGTGCGCGAACCCTGCGAGCGCGGCGTCGATCTCGGCCTCGGGATCGGCCGCCAGCGGATCGGGGTACGGCGCCACGTAGACACCCGACGGCAGCGGGCTGTGTCCGGCGCGGTACGACGTCTTCGAGGTGGTCATCGCCATCGCCAGATGCGTCCGGCCGTGGAAGCTGCCGGAGAACACGATCACGTTCGGGCGCTTCGTCGCCTGCTTTGCCAGCTTCACCGCGGCTTCCGTGATCTCAGCCCCGGAGTTCGCGTAGAAGAACGTGTCAATGCTCGGCGGCGTGATCTCGGCGAGTCGGGCCGCCAACGGCTCGAGCAGGTCGTGCGTGTAGCAGTTGACCTGCGCGTGGATGAAGCGCTCGGCCTGGCGCTGGATCGCGGCGACGACGTGCGCGTGCGAGTGACCCGTCGAGGTGACCGCGATGCCGGCGGTGAAGTCGAGGTACTCCTGCCCGTCGGTCGTGAAGATCCACGAGCCCTTGCCGTGTGAGACCTGGAGGTCGGTGACCTTGAACCAGACGGGAGCGAGGTGCGACATCGTTGCCATGCGCGGATGCTACGCCCGGTGCAACGCGGCCCGGACGTGCGAGGCTTGCGCGATGGAGGTGTTCGAGACCGCGCTCCCGGGCGTCGGCGTCCGCTACGAGTTCACGAGCACGGCCGGCGACCGGCTCGGCGTCGTCGTGCGGCGGGACAGCCGGCGAGAGCTCGTGCTGTACGACGACGACGACCCGGATGCTGCCCGTGACATCGTTGAGCTGACGCGCGACGAAGCAGCCGTGCTCGTCGAACTGCTCGGCGGAACCAAGGTGACGGAGCGGATCTCGGATCTGCGTCACGAGGTCGAGGGGCTCTCGATCGAGTGGGTGACGATTCCCACCGAGGGCGGCCTGTCGAGTCGCACGATCGGTGACGGACGCATCCGCACGCTGACGGGAGCCTCAGTCGTCGCGGTGATCCGCGGGGAGACGTCGATCCCCGGCCCAGGGCCCGAGTTCGTGCTCGTCGCCGACGACGTCGCACTCGTCGTCGGGTCGGTCGAAGGTGTCCAGGCGGCAGCCCGAATCCTCTCGGGCTGACGGCGTCCGTGCCCGGCCTCGCCCTGCTGGAGATGCCGCTGCTCCTCGCCGCCACGTCGAGCGGCCGCATCTTCGTCGAGCTCGGCGTCGTCCTGCTCGTCCTCGCGATCGTCGGCCGGGTCGCCGACCGGCTCGGGCTTCCGTCGATCCCGCTCTACCTCGTCGCCGGGCTGCTGCTCGGCGAGGGCAGTGCGCTGTCGCTCGAGGCCAGCGCGGAGTTCATCCGGGTCGGTGCCGACGTCGGCGTCGTGATGCTGCTGCTCCTGCTCGGGCTCGAGTACAGCCCGGAGGAGCTCCGCAGCGGGTTGCGGTCGAACTGGCCTGCGGGCCTCATCGACCTCCTCGCCAACTTCCCGATCGGCATGGTCGCCGGCCTGCTGCTCGGGTGGGATCCGCTCGCCGCTGTGCTGCTCGGCGGCGTCACGTACGTGTCGTCGTCGGGGATCATCGCCAAGGTGCTCTCCGACCTCGGGCGGATCGCGAACCGCGAGACGTCGGTCGTGCTGTCCGTCCTCGTGATCGAGGACATCGCGATGGCGATCTTCCTCCCGATCGCGGGTGTGCTGATCGTGGGGGTCGATCCGGTCGAGGGCGCGCTGTCCGTGCTCGTCTCCTTCGGTGTCGTCGGTCTGGCGCTGCTCGTCTCGGCGCGTTACGGCCCGCAGGTCAGCCGGCTCCTCGAATCGCGGTCGGAAGAGGTCCTCCTCCTGACCGTGCTCGGCTTGACGATGCTCGTCGCCGGGCTCGCCGAGGAGGCACAGGTGTCCGGGGCCGTCGGTGCGTTCCTGCTCGGCGTCACGCTGTCCGGTCAGGTCGCGGAGCGCGGCCGGGAGCTGCTGGAGCCGATCCGAGACGTGTTCGGCGGGTTGTTCTTCGTGTTCTTCGGCCTGCAGATCGACCCGGGCACGTTGCTGCCCGTGCTGCTGCCGGCACTGGCGCTCGCCGTCGCCACGGCGAGCACGAAGCTCGCCACCGGCTGGTGGGCGGCGGCCCGAGCGGGCATCGGCCAACGGGGTCGCGTGCGTGCCGCGATCTCGTTGATCCCGCGCGGCGAGTTCTCGATCGTCATCGCCGGCATCGGCGTCGCCGCGGGGTTGGATGCCGACCTCGGCCCGCTCGCCGCGTGCTACGTCCTGATCCTGGCGGTCACCGGATCGGTCGCGATGCGGTTCGCCGACTTGGAGCCCCAGCGCAGCCGTCGCCGGGCCGGGGTCCGTGGCCGTCAGTCGAACGCAGCCGCCAACACGTCCGCGTAGGTGTCGGCGAGGTGCACGGTCATGGCCTCGCGCACACGCTCCGGCACGTCCTCCAGGTCGGGGCCGTTGCGCTTCGGCAGGACGACCTCGGTCAGCCCGGCGCGGTGCGCTGCGAGCACCTTCTGCTTCACACCGCCGATTGGCAGCACCTTGCCCTGCAGCGTGATCTCGCCGGTCATGCCGATGCTCGACTTCACCGGCTTGCCCGTGAGCAGCGACACGAAGGCGGTCGTCATCGTGACACCTGCTGACGGGCCGTCCTTCGGGATCGCGCCCGCTGGGACGTGAACGTGGAACCTTCGGCTGAAGCCATCGGGGTCCACGCCGAGCTGCGCGGCGTGCGAGCGCACGTAGCTGAGGGCGATCTGCGCCGACTCCTTCATCACGTCGCCGAGCTGCCCCGTGAGCGTCAGCCCGGGTTCGCCGTCGGAGCCGGTGACCTCGATGAAGAGCACGTCGCCACCCACGCCGGTCACCGCGAGACCGGTCGCGACCCCGGGCACGTCGACGCGCTGCGCGACCTCGTCGACGAACTTCGGCCGCCGGAGGAAGGTCGGCACGTCGTCGGCTCCGATGACGAGCGGTGTCCCTTCGCCCGTGCCGATTCGAGCCGCGACCTTGCGGAGGATCCGCCCGAGCTCGCGCTCGAGGCTGCGGACACCCGCCTCGCGCGTGTACTCCGTGATGATCCGACGGATCGCGTCGTCGTGGAGGTCGAGCTCCTCGGGGCGCACGCCGGCCCGCTCGACCTGGCGGGGCAGCAGGTGGTTGCGGGCGATGAACAGCTTCTCGTCCTCGGTGTACCCGTCGAGCCGGACGAGCTCCATCCGGTCGAGCAGCGGACCGGGGATCGAGTCGATCGTGTTTGCCGTCGCGATGAAGACCACGTCGGACAGGTCGAGCTCGATCTCGAGGTAGTGGTCGCGGAACGTGTGGTTCTGCGCCGGATCGAGCACTTCCAGCAGCGCCGCTGTCGGATCCCCCGACCAGCCGCCGGCGCTCAGCTTGTCGACCTCGTCGAGCAGCACGACCGGGTTCATCGAGCCGGACTCGGTGATCGCCCGCACGATGCGACCGGGCTGGCTCCCGACGTAGGTGCGACGGTGGCCGCGGATCTCGGCCTCGTCCCGCACACCACCGAGCGCGACGCGCACGAAGCGGCGGCCCATGGCGCGGGCGACGGACTCGCCGAGACTCGTCTTGCCGACCCCGGGAGGACCGACGAGGGTGATGATCGCGCCCTGGCCGCGCACGGTCCGCGCGACGGTCTGCCCGTCCGGCACAGCGCCGTCGTCGAGACCGCGTTCGCGCCGCAGCTTGCGAACGGCGAGGTACTCGACGATGCGCTCCTTCACGTCCTCGAGGCCGTGGTGGTCGGCGTCGAGCACGGCTCGCGAGGCGTCGAGGTCGTAGACGTCGTCGGTGACGGTGCCCCACGGCAGTTCGAGCACGCGGTCGAGCCAGGTGCGGATCCAGCCCTGCTCGGGCGACTGACCGCTGGTGCGTTCCAGCCGCTCGAGCTCCTTCTCGACGAACCCGCGGACCTTGACCGGCAGCGTCAGCTCGGCGAGCCGCGTGCGGTAGTCGTCGGCGACAGCGTCGTCGCCCTCGCCGAGCTCCTTGCGGATCGCCGCGAGCTGTTGACGCAGCAGGAACTCGCGCTGCTGCTTGTCCATGCCCTCGGTGACGTCCGTGCGGATCCGCTCGGTCACCTGCAGCTCGGCGAGATGGTCCTTCGCCCACTGCAGCACGAGGTCGACGCGCACACCGGGCTCGGTCGCCTCGAGCACGGTCAGCTTGTGATCGTCCGCCGCCTCGCTCCACGCGGTGACACCGTCGGCGAGCGTCGCCGGGTCGACGGTCGTACGGAGGAGCTCCGGCAGCCGCCGGGAGTTGCGCAGCTTCGCGATCTCCTCGACGACGACGCGCAGCTCGCGCCCGAGCGCCTCGACACGCGGGGAGGGTCGCTGGTCGGCGAGCGGCTCGACGCTGACCCAGCGGCCCGCCCGCTCCGACGCGACCTCGTCGACGAGGCGGACGCGGTGCTCGGCCTGGACGATCGCGGCCGCACCGCCGTTCGGCAACTGTCCGGCGTTGGGCACGCGGGCGACGACACCCACGCGAGTGACGCGGCCGTCGATCGTCGGGACGAGGACGACCCGGCCGTCACCGGCTTGCGCCGCGACGACAGCGTTCAGGCCGTCGTCACCCTCGAGGGCGAGGGTCGCCACCGTGCCGGGGAAGACGACTCCGGGCACCGGCAGCAGCGGCAGGACGAGCGTGGTCTCCGTGAAGCTCATGCGACGAGGGTACCGATGAGCGGTCGATTGCAACATGCAACCTATGTCACGGTGTATCAACTTGCCTGCGCCCGATCGGCGTTCGGACCGCGCTGCCGTTCGGCGTCACCGCTCTCCGCGTCGGAACTATCAGCAATTCGCGTGGTGATCGCGCGCAACGTGCTGCCGCAGCACCGATTTGCGTTCGAGGTCCGCTGCGTGAGGCAGACGCGGGCGTGACGCCATGGACGCGCCACCAAGCACGGTCGACCCGCCGTGCACCGTGTGCGCACCATCACCGCGGCTGATCGTCGTTGCGGTCGCGCGCGCGCTGGCTCCCGTTGACAAAGCCGAGGTCGAGGCTTACCGTGCGCGCGAGTTTCTGCCGATCAGGGCGAAAATCGGTGAGCGGGCGAGACTGTTCGTTCGATCCCCGAGGTGCAGCGGGGTGTGGCTGCGGGTTGATCGCGTCTTCGTCGGTACACACGTCGCCGTTGTGTGCGACGACGACGGCTCAGAGCCATCAAGGGCGATCAGAGGCTGTGCTCGTCACGCTGGGGGGCGTGCCGCATCAGTTCACGACGTGCGCGAGTTCTCTCGCGCCCCGGCTCGGGAACGTGGTTCGAGCGCGAGCGCAGGAGATCCAACGATGGGGACGAAGCCGACGGCCATCACAGCGAGCCTGCCGAGTGCGTCGCCGGGGCGGGGAACCCTCCTTTCCGTCGAAACGCCACTGTACTCGTGGGTTGCTGAGCGCCCGCTGAGACGGACCCGCCGCGACGCGACCCGGAGCGCACGGCGATGACGCGCGCCATCGTTCGTTGGAGCACGCGCAGCCCGCTCTTCGTCGTCACCGCAGCCGTGGTGCTCCTCGCCGTCGGCGTCTGGCAGCTCCGCGATGCGAGCGTGGATGTGCTACCGGAGTTCATCCCGCCCACGGTCGAGGTGCAGACCGAGGCGCTCGGCCTGTCCGCCGAGGAGGTCGAGCAGCTGATCACGGTTCCCCTCGAGCAGGACCTGCTCAACGGCGTGGCGTGGCTCGACGTGATCCGCTCCGAATCCGTGCCGGGGCTCTCCTCGATCGAGATGATCTTCGAACCGGGAACGGACCTCTTGCGCGCCCGCCAGGTCGTCCAGGAGCGCATGACGCAGGCCCACGCGCTGCCGCAGGTCTCGAAGCCGCCGCAGATGCTCCAACCCCTGTCGTCGACGAGTCGGGTGATGATGATCCGGCTCTCGTCGGAGACGCTGACGCCGATCGAGCTCTCGGTGCTCACTCGCTGGACCATCCGCCCCCGGCTCATGGGAGCAGAAGGGGTAGCGAACGTCGCCATCTGGGGCCAGCGTGAGCGCCAGCTCCAGGTGCAGGTCGACCCAGAGCGGTTGCACGACGCCGGGGTCACGGTCGACCAGGTGATCAGCACCACGGGCAACGCCCTCTGGGTCTCGCCGCTGACGTTCCTCGAGGCCTCGACGCCGGGCACCGGCGGGTTCATCGACACACCGAACCAGCGCCTCGGCATCCAGCACCTCTCGCCGATCAAGACACCCGAGGACCTCGCCCAGGTCGCGATCGAGGACCACGACGGGTCACCGTTGCGGCTCGGCGACGTCGCCACCGTGGTGGAGGATCACCAGCCGCTCATCGGCGACGCGGTGTTCACCGATGGCACCGGCCTGATGCTCGTGATCGAGAAGTTCCCCGACGCGAACACGCTGGAGGTCACGGAGGCGGTCGAGGACACGATCGCGCTCATGCTGCCCGGACTCACCGGGGTCGAGGTCGACACGACCGTGTACCGGCCGGCCCGACTCGTCGAGCAGGCCGTCGACAACCTCCAGTGGGCAGCGCTCGTCGCGGCCATCGTCCTGGCCGTCGCCCTCGCCGCGCTCTTCCTCAACTGGCGCGCCGCGCTCATCAGCATCATCGCCGTCCCGGTGTCGCTCGTCGCCGCTGCACTCGTGCTCCACCTGCGGGGCACGACGTTCAACTCGCTCGTGCTGGCCGGGCTCGCGATCGCCGTCGGCGTCGTGGTCGACGACGCCGTGATCGGCACCGACAACGTCCGGCGCCGATTCCGCGATCGCCCCGTCGAGGGCGCGGCGGGCGCGGAGACGCTCACAGCGGACGTCGTCGTCGACGCGACGCTCGAGACGCGCGACCTGACCGCGTACGCGACCGGCGCCATCCTCTTCACCCTGATCCCGGTCTTCTTCATGGAGAGCCTGGCAGTGGACTCCTTCTTCCCGCCCGTCGCCGTGTCGTACGCCTACGCGGTGATCGCGTCGCTGATCGTCGCCCTCACGTTGACGCCGGCACTCAGCACGCTGCTGCTCGCCCGCGGCGGGGCCGCGGCGAAGGAGCCCCGGCACGTCGACCGGGTGCGTCGCGCCTATGCCGGCCTCCTGGCACGGTTCGTCCGCAACCCGCTGCCGTCCGCGCTCTTCGCCGGAGGGCTGGCCGTCGTCGGGCTGGTGGCCCTTCCGCAGGTCGACAAGTCCTTGCTCCCGTCGTTCAAGGACACGGACGTGCTCATCACGTGGCAGGGCGCGCCGGGCACGTCGCTCCCGGAGATGAACCGCGTCACGGCACTGGCAGCCGCCGAGCTGAAGGCGATCCCGGGCGTCGAGAACGTCGGCGCCCACGTCGGGCGGGCGATCATGGCGGATCAGGTGGTCGGCATCAACGCCAGCGAGATCTGGGTCCGCATCGATCCCGATGTCGACTACGGGTCCACGGCTGACGCGATCCAAAGCGTCGTCGACGGCTATCCCGGACTCGATCACGACGTCCTGACGTATCCGCGGCAGCGGATCGACGAGGTGACGACAGGCGTGACCGCCCCGATCGCCGTGCGGCTCTACGGCCAGGACTTCGAGGTGCTACGGGACAAGGCCGCTGAGGTACGGGAGATGCTCGGCGACATCGACGGCATCGTCGACCCGCAGGTGGAGCTCCTGGCCGACGAGCCGACCCTCCAGGTCGAGGTCGACCTCGCTGCCGCCGAGCAGCACGAGATCAAGCCCGGGGACGTGCGTCGTGCCGTGGCCACCCTGCTCTCCGGCATCGAGGTCGGGAGCCTGTTCGAGGATCAGAAGGTCTTCGAGGTCGTCGTCTGGGGCACCCCTGACACGCGGCAGAACCTGACCAGCGTGCAGCAGCTCCTCGTCGACACCCCGAGCGGCGACCAGGTGCCGCTGGACGACGTCGCCGACGTCTCGATCGCTCCCACACCAAGCGTGATCAAGCACGAAGCGGTGCGGAGGAGTCTCGACATCACAGCGGACGTCAGCGGGCGAAGCGTGGATGGTGCCAGCGAGGAGGTCCGCGACCGGCTCGACGCGATGAACTTCCCGCTCGAGTACCACGCTGAGCTGCTCGGCGATCACGCAGCTCGCGAGGACGCGCGCGGCCGGCTCATCGGCGTGTCCATCGCGGTGGCGATCGGTATCTACCTGTTGCTGCAGGTCGCGTTCAACAGCTGGATCCTGGCGGCGATGGTGCTGTTCACGTCGGTGCTCGCACTGGCCGGCGGCGTGATCGCAGCGTGGGTGGGCGCAGGCCAGACCGTGTCGCTCGGCGCCGCAGTCGCGTTCTTGGCGCTCTTCGCGATCGCGGTCCGCCAGGGGATCCTCCTCGTGGGTGGGTACCAACGCCTCGGCGAGGACGGGGCCACGCCATCCGACCGTGTCCTTCGTGGGTCCGCCGAGCGGTTCTGGCCGATCGTCGTGACGGCCATCGCCACGGGTGCCACGTTCCTCGCGGTCCTCGTGTTCGGTGATCGGATCGGACAAGAGGTCGTCCACCCGGTCGCGATCGTGATGCTCGGCGGGCTGATCTCGTCGACGCTCGTCATGCTGTTCGTGCTGCCGGTGCTCTACGCCCGGTTCGGGGCGCGCCAACCACTCACCGCACCGCCGGTCGGTCCCGGCGCCGCGGCCTGACCGAGGAGGAGTGACATGAAGCGAAGCATCGGATGGACGGTCCTGGCCGTCCTCGCCGGCATCGGGATCTCGGCCTGCTCCGAGGGCTCGACGGAAGCGGCCGACGAAGGGCCGGCCGCGATCGTCGAAGAGGTGGCCGGGACGGAGCTCCACCGCTTGACGCTCACCGACCGGGCGGCGCAACGCCTCGACATCCAGACGGCAACGGTGGCGGAGGACGCCTCCGCGGGCGCTGCCACGCGCACCATCCCGTACTCCGCGCTGGTCTACACGGCCGATGGCAACACGTGGACGTACACGAACCCTGAGGCGCTCGTCTTCGTCCGCCAGGCCGTCACCGTCGATCACATCACGGGCGATGTCGCCTTCCTGTCGGACGGCCCCGAGCCGGGCACCGTCGTCGTCAGCGTGGGCGTCGCAGAGCTCTACGGCACCGAGCTCGGCGTCGGCGGCGACGGCCACTGACCGCGAGCCACTGACGGCACCCAGGTGAGCGACCCAGACGGGATCTTCCAGCCATGATGCGATGGATCGTCAAGACGAGCCTGAAGTTCAGGTACATGGTGGTCGCGCTGGCCGTCACGATGATGGTCTTCGGCATGGGTCAGCTGCGCAAGATGCCGGTGGACGTGTTCCCCGAGTTCGCGCCGCCACGCGTCGAGATCCAGACGGCCACACTCGGGTTGACGCCTGCCGAGACCGAGAGCCTGGTCACGGTCCCGCTCGAGCAGGCCCTGAACGGGATCGAACGGCTCGACGTGATGCGCTCGAGATCGGTGCCGCAGCTGTCGTCGATCGAGCTGATCTTCGAGCCCGGGACGGATCTGCTCGAGGCCCGCCAGCTCGTGTCCGAACGGGTCAACACCGTGACGCCGACCCTGCCAACGTGGGCGGCACCGCCGGTCATGTTGCAGCCGCTGTCGGCCACGAGCCGCGTGATGAAGATCGGCATCTCGTCGGACGACGTGTCGATGACCGACATGTCGATGATCTCCTACTGGACGATCAGGGCGCGCCTGTTGCGCGTGCCCGGCGTCGCCAACGTGGCCATCTGGGGCGAGCGGCTGAAGATGTACCAGGTGCAGGCCGATCCCGCGAAGATGACCGAGCACGGCGTGTCCCTGGACACCGTGATGGAAGCGACGGCCGACGCGCTCGACGCCGGCCTGCTCCGTTACTCGGACGGCGCCGTGATCGGCACCGGCGGCTTCATCGAGACACCGAACCAGCGGCTCGGCATCCGCACCGTCCTGCCGATCGTCACGCCCGCGGACCTGTCCGAGGTGACGATCGAGCTCCGCGACGGCGCACCGCTCAAGCTCAGCGACGTCGCCCGGGTCGTCGAGGACCACCAACCGCTGATCGGCGACTCGGTGATCAACGACGGCCCCGGTCTGATGCTCATCGTCGAGAAGTTGCCGTGGGGCAACACGCTCGACGTGACGGAAGGAGTCGAGGCGGCGATCGACGAGCTGCGGGTCGGGCTGCCCGGCATCGACATCGACACCACGATCTTCCGGCCGGCCACGTTCGTCGAGACGGCCATCGAGAACCTCACCGAATCGCTGCTCATCGGCTCGCTCCTCGTCGTGCTCGTCCTGAGCCTGTTCCTCTTCGACTGGCGGAGCGCCCTGATCAGCCTGGTCACGATCCCGATCTCGCTGATGGCGGCCGGGATGGTCCTCGCCGCTCGCGGCGCCACCGTGAACACGATGATCCTCGCGGGCATGGTCATCGCGCTCGGGGCGATCGTCGACGATGCCATCGTCGATGTCGAGAACATCGTCAGACGTCTGCGGGAGGCGCGCGCCTCCGGCAGCGGGCAATCGACGATGAAGGTGATCCTCGACGCATCGCTCGAGGTGCGCGGCGCCGTCGTCTATGCATCGCTCATCGAAGCGCTGGCGCTGCTGCCGATCTTCTTCCTCACCGGCTTGACCGGCTCGTTCTTCAAGCCGCTGGCCTTCTCGTACGCGCTCGCGGTGCTCGTCTCGATGGTCGTCGCGCTCATCCTGACGCCGGCGCTGAGCCTGATCCTGTTCCAGCGGGCGAAGCTCACACGCGGTCAGTCGCCGATCGTCCGTCACCTGCAGCGCGGCTACTCGGTCGTCCTGACGCGGATCATCCGACGACCGCACCCGTCGTTCGGTTTCGCCGCGCTGACGCTCGCCGGTGGGATCGCCGTCTTCCCGCTGCTCGGACAGGAGCTGCTCCCCGACTTCAAGGAGCGCGACTTCCTGATGCACTGGGTGACCAACCCCGGCACCTCGCATCCGGAGATGGTGCGGATCACCACGCGCGCGAGCGAGGAGCTCCGCCAGATCCCTGGTGTGCGCAACTTCGGCGCCCACATCGGTCAGGCGCTGCTCGCGGACGAGGTCGTCGGCGTGGACTTCGGCGAGAACTGGATCAGCGTCGACCCGTCCGTCGACTACGACGCGACGGTCGCTTCGATCCAGGAGCTCGTCGACGGGTATCCCGGGCTGCGCCGCGACGTCCAGACCTACCTGAAGGAACGGATCCGCGAGGTTCTCGCCGGTTCGAGTGACGCGATCGTCATCCGCATCTTCGGTGACGATCTCGCGGTCCTGCGCGAGAAGGCCGACGAGATCGCGGCGAAGCTCGGGCAGATCGAGGGCGTCGTCGAAGAGCACGCGGAGCTGCTCACTTCCGTACCGCAGGTCGAGGTCGTGGTCGACATCGAGGCCGCGAGCCGCTACGGCATCAAGCCCGGCGACGTCCGCCGTGCAGCGGCGGTGATGCTCGCCGGCGAGGAGGTCGGCGACATCTTCCGGGACGGGAAGGCCTACGACGTCCAGGTCTGGAGCACGCCGGAGTCGCGCGCCAACCTGTCGGACATCGAGGGGTTGCTCATCGACACGCCCGACGGCGGCCAGGTGCGGATGGGCGACATCGCCGACATCGCGGTGAAGCCGACGCCCAACAGCATCCGCCACGAAGCGCTCTCCCGGCGGATGGACGTCGACGCGAACGTGCGCGGCCGCGACCTCGGTTCGGTCGTCGACGACGTCGAGGACATGCTCGACAAGGTCGACTTCCCGCTCGGTTACCGAGCCGAGCTGCTCGGTGAGTACACGGAACGTCAAGCGGCACAGGAACGCCTGCTCGGCTGGGCGCTGGTCGCCGCCGCGGGGATCTTCCTCCTGCTGCGCGTCGTCTTCGGCAACTGGCGGTTGGCGGTGCTGGTGTTCCTCACGCTGCCCACCGCGCTCGTGGGCGGTGTGCTGATCGTCTGGTCCCAGGGCGGCATCATCTCGCTCGGCTCGCTGGTCGGGTTCTTCACCGTGCTCGGCATCGTCGCCCGCAACGGGATCATGCTGATCAGCCACTACCAGCACCTCGAGGAGTTCGAGGGCGAGTCGTTCGGACCGCAGCTCGCGCTCCGAGGGGCGACGGAACGGCTTGCCCCGATCCTGATGACCGCGCTCACCACCGGCCTCGCGCTGCTGCCGCTCGTCATCTTCGGCGAAGTCGCCGGGCAGGAGATCGAGTACCCGATGGGGATGGTCATCCTCGGTGGTCTCGTCACGTCGACGCTGCTCAACCTGTTCGTCGTGCCGCCGCTCTACCTCCGCTTCGGGAAGAGCAAGGCCGAGCGGGCGCAGGCGGCGCTGGCATGACGACCGCGTTGCCGCCTCGAGCGCGGCGCCGCAGTGGCGCACGGTCCACGCTCGCCGCGACGGCGCTCCTCGCGGCGTGCGCGGGTGCGGACACCAGCGGCGCCGCCGACGTCCTGGACGTGGATGGCAGCGCCGGGATCGAGACCACGACGTCCAGCGCTCCTCCGCCGCCGATCCCGGAGTACGTGGAGATCGAGTTCGACGCCGCCAACTTCACGGACCCGACGACGATCGACAACCCATTCTTCCCGCTCGTGCCGGGCACCCAGATGGTCTTCGAGGGCGAAGCGAACCGGGGCGGCGGCCAGCTGACCCACCGTGTGATCATCACGGTGACCGACCTCACGAAGGTCATCGACGGCGTACGGACCGTCGTCGTGTGGGAACGGGACGTCAACGAGGGCCAGCAGGTGGAGACGGAGCTGGCGTTCTTCGCCCAGGACGACGACGGCAACGTCTGGAACCTCGGCGAGTACCCCGAAGAGTACGAGTCGAGAGCCTTCGCCGGCGCCCCCAGCACCTGGATCTCCGGTCAGCCCGGCGCCGACGGCGGGATCCACGTCCAGGGCAACCCGCAACTCGGCACGCCGATCTACCTCGAGGGGCGGGTGCCGGCGATCGAGTTCCTGGACGTCGCCCAGATCAGCGCGATGGACGAACAGACCTGCATCCCGCTCGACTGCTACGAGGGGGCACTGGTCATCGACGAATGGGACCCCCTCGCCCAACCAGAAGACGGCCACCAGCTCAAGACCTACGCCCCCGACATCGGCGTCGTACGCGTCGACGCCCTCGGCGGCGACGAGCAAGAAGCGCTCGTCCTCGCCGAACTCATCCGGCTCGACACGTCGCAGCTGGCCGAGGTCCGCGACGCCGCCCTGCGGCTCGACCAACGCGCCTACCAGTACGCCCCGCGCATCTACGGCGTCACCGCCCCGATCCAGCCGCCCTGAGCACGGCCGGGAGCGCTCGTCGGAGATCGGTGAACCACGTGCGCGAGGAGCCACGCGGTTGACCCGGTGACCGGCACGTGGGACGCCGGTCGATGGCGCTCCTGAAGGCATCCAGCGTCGTGTCCTGACGACACCACGCGATCACGACCACTCGGGCGAGACGAGCCGTGCGCTCGACGCGCTGTTGCACCGACACGGTGCGCCGAACGCCCCGATCGTTGCGCGCCCGCATCCGAACGCAGGTTGTTCGAGAGGGGATGTCCAGTGATGGGAAGAGGGATCACCGCCGCCGCGCTCTGTGGCCGGCAACGATGCGGCGCTGCGTGCGCCGGACGGCCTGAACCGCGACCGAGCGTCGGATCGGCCTCCGCGGCAACGACGTGGGGCGGGTGCGGGCGATGATGCGCTCGATCGTGGTGTGGAGCACGAGAGCTCCTCGGCTCGTCGTCGCAGCCGCCGTGGTACTGATGGGAGTCGGGGTCTGGCAGCTCCGGGACGCCGACGTCGACGTGCTCCCGGAGTTCAGCCCGCCGACGGTGGAGGTGCAGATCGAGGCGCTCGGCCTCTCGGCCGAGGAGGTCGAGCAGCTCATCACCGTCCCGATGGAACAGGACTTGTTGGACGGCGTCGCCTGGCTCGACACGATCCAGTCCAGGTCGGTCCCGGGCCTGTCCTCGATCACGATGGTCTTCGAGCCCGGCACGGACCTCTACCGCGCCAGGCAGGTGGTGCAGGAGCGGATTAGTCAGGCTGCGGGCCTGCCTCAGGTGTCGAAGCCGCCGCAGATGCTCCAGCCGACGTCGTCGACCGCTCGGATGGCGATGATCTCGCTGTCCTCCACCGAGCTCTCGCCGCTGCAGATCGGCGTCCTCGCCCGGTGGACGATCCGGCCTCGGCTCATGGCCGTGCCGGGCGTCGCCAACGTGGCGATCTGGGGTCAGCGGGAGCGGCAGCTGCAGGTGCAGGTGGACCCGGCCAAGCTCCGGGACACGGGGGTCTCGCTGGAGCAGATCATCAGCTCTGCCGGCAACGCGCTCTGGGTCTCTCCGCTGACCTTCCTCGAAGCCTCGTCCCCCGGGACCGGTGGCTTCATCGACACACCGAGCCAGCGGATCGGCATCCAGCACAACCTGCCGATCATCGCCCCCGCAGACCTCGCACAGATCCCCATCGACGACGCGACCGACAGCTCGCTGACGCTGGGCGACGTCGCGACCGTGGTCGAAGACCACCAGCCGCTGATCGGTGACGCGGTCATCACCGGCCCGAACGCCGGTCTGGCCGGCTTCATGGTCGTCATCGACAAGCTGCCCTACGCCAACACGGCAGAGGTCACCAAAGGCGTCGAGGAAGCGTTGGACGCGCTGCGACCCGGCCTCGACGGCTTGGACATGGACTCGACGATCTTCCGTCCTGCGACCTACACGGCGAAGTCCGTCGACAACCTCACCCGGACCGTTCTGGTGGCGTCCGTGCTGCTCCTGCTCGCGCTGTTAGCGCTGCTGTCCAGCTGGAGGAGCGCCCTCGTCGCGCTCGTCTCGATCGTGCTCTCGCTGCTCGTCGCAGCGCTGGTGATCCACCTGACGGGACGGACGTTCAACGTCGTCGTACTGGCCGGGCTGACGCTCGCCCTCGGCGCCATCGTCCACGATGCCATCGTCAACGTCGACGAAACGGCGCGCCGCCTGGCTGCGGACGACACCGCCGCGGCGCGCGCTCCATCGAGGCTCCGGATCGTCCGCCGCGCCTCGCTCGAGGCCGGGCGCGCCGGCGCTTGGGCGACGGTCATGCTCGCCGTGGCGCTCGTGCCGATCGCGCTCATGGACGGACTGTCGGGTGATTCCTTCTATCAGCCGATGGCCGCGGCCTCGATCGTGGCCGTGGCGGTGTCGCTCGTCGTGGCCACGACGGTCACGCCGGCGCTCTGCGTGCTGCTGCTCTCGCGGGCGCCAGGGCGTCAGCAGTCGCAGGTCGTCGGATGGCTGCATCGTGGGTACGACCGCGCTCTTGCGCGGGCCCTCCGCACGCCCGCTCCTGCCTTTGCCGCCGTCGGCGTCCTCGCCCTCGCGGCCGGCTTCGTCGTGCCCCGGCTGGACAAGGCGCTGCTCCCGCCGCTCAAGGACACCAACCTCATGATCCACTGGGACGCACCGTTCGGCACGTCGCTGCCCGAGATGGATCGCATCACGTCCCGCGCCGCCGAGGAGCTGCGGGTCGTACCAGGGGTGCTGGACGTGGGTGCCCAGGTCGGTCAGGCCACCCTCGGCGACGCGCCGGTCGGCGCCGATTCGGCGGAGATGTGGGTCAGCGTCGATCCCTCGGCGGACTATGCGCGCACGCTGAACGCGGTGCGGGACGTCGTGGACGGCTACCCAGGCATCCGTCACGAGGTGACGACCTACTCCAAGGACAAGATGAGCCGAGTGCTCGCCCAGACGACGGACGAGATCACCGTGCGGCTGTTCGGCACCGATCTGGACCTGCTCCACCAGAAGGCAGAGGAGGTGCGCGGGGCCGTGGCCGGCCTCGACGGTGTCTCGCGCGCCGACGTCGCGTCCGCGCCGGCCGAGCCGACCATGGAGATCTCCGTGGACCTGGTCAAGGCGAAGGCCGCCGGGGTCAAACCCGGCGACGTGCGCCGGGCCGCTGTCACCCTGCTCTCCGGACTGCGGGTGGGGAGCCTGTTCGAGAACCAGAAGGTGTTCGACGTCGTCGTGTGGAGCACGCCCGAGTCCCGCCACAGCACCTCCAGCGTTCAGGACCTGCTCATCGACACACCGAACGGCGGTCACATGCGCCTCGGCGACGTCGCCGACGTACGGGTGCGGGCGACGTCCCCGAGCATCCAGCACGAGGACATCTCCCGCTTCGTCGATGTGACCGTCGACGTCAGCGGTCGCGACCTCGGATCGGTGACGAGCGACGTGAAGGACCAACTCGCCCAGGTCGACTTCCCGCTCGAGTACCACGCCGAACTGCTCGACGACTTCTCCCAGCAGCGCGACGCACAGTGGCGGCTCGTCGCGTTCGCGATCGCCGCCACGATCGGCATCTTCCTGCTCCTGCAGGCCGCCTTCGGCAGCTGGCGACTGGCGATCATCGCCTTCGCGACGCTGACGGTTGCGTTGGCGGGAGGCGCTGTAGCGGCGTGGCTCGACGGCGGCACGGCGACCCTGGCGTCGGTGGCGGGCCTGCTCGCGCTGCTGGCCCTCACCCAACGCAGCTGCGTGCTGCTCCTTGGTCACGCCCGACGACTGCGCACCGAGGAGGGCATGCAGCTCGGGGTCGATCTCGTCACTCGGGCGGCACGGGAGTCGATGCCGCCAATCGTCATGACGATCTCCACCACGGCCCTCGTGCTCCTGCCCGCAATCGCCTTCGGCGACGTCGCCGGGCAGGAGATCGTCGAACCGATGGCGTGGGTCATCGTCGGCGGGATGGTCACATCGGCGATCGCCACGTTGTTCGTCCTCCCCGCGCTGTACCTGCGGTACGCGCCGCAGGAGGAACCGGTGCCGTTGGACTTCGGACCGGGGCCCTACGAGCCCGAGCTGGCGATCGTGCCCGCGGGCGCGAGCTGAGCACGAGAGGAGATCACGATGCGTGGAAGGACGCAGCTGCGTCGGGCGGGGACCCTTGCAGTCCTGGCCGGCGTGTCCCTGGTCGCCTGCGGGAGCTCGGCAGCCGACGAGCCGGAGGGCGATGGACCGGCGTCGGTCGAGGCGATCGCCGGTTCCGACCTCGCGCGCGTGACGATCACCGACGACGCGGCCAGGCGGATCGGTCTCCACACCGCGTTGGTCGAGACCGCCTCCGGGACGGCGGAGACCCAGATCCCCTATGCAGCCGTGCTGTACGACCCCGACGGCCGTTCCTGGGCGTTCATCAAGTCGGATGAGCTGACGTTCGAGCGTGCGGCCATCGAAGTCGATCACATCGACGGCGGTGTCGCCTTCCTCTCGAACGGGCCGGAGGTCGGCACGGAGGTCGTGACGACCGGAGCACCGCAGCTGTACGGCGCCGAGACCGGCGTCGGCGAAGACGAGTAGCGGAAAGGGCGTTCAGGGCCATGATGCGTTGGATCATCAAGACGAGCCTGCGGTTCCGTTTCGTGGTCGTCGCCGGCGCGTTGGCGCTGATGGTGTTCGGCTTCGGTTCGCTGCAGAAGATGCCCGTGGACGTGTTCCCCGAGTTCGCGCCACCGCGGGTCCAGATCCAGACGGCCTGCCTGGGCCTCACCGCCTCGGAGGTCGAGAGCCTGGTCACGATCCCCATGGAGCAGGCCTTCACCGGTATCGACGGGCTCGACATCATCCGCTCGAAGTCCGCGCCTCAGCTGTCCGCCCTCGAGCTCATCTTCAAGCTGGGGACCGACGAGATGCACGCCCGTCAGCTGGTTCAAGAGCGCATGGCGACGGTGCAGAACACGTTGCCCACGTGGGCGGCGCCGCCGATCATGCTGCAGCCGCTGTCGGCCACGAGCCGCGTGATGAAGATCGGGCTGACCTCGGACACCATGTCGCTCGAGGACCTCTCGATGACGGCCTACTGGAAGATCCGGGCCCGCCTGCTGCGGGTGCCAGGCGTGGCGAACATCCCGATGTGGGGGGAGCGCATCAAGGCCTACGAGGTCGAGGCCGAACCAGAGAAGCTGGCCGAATCCGGCGTCACGCTCGACCATCTGATGGAGGTCACCTCCCAGGCGCTGGACGCCGGGCTGCTGAAGTTCGCCGAGGGCGGCTTCATCGGCACCGGCGGCTTCATCGAGACGCCCAACCAGCGGCTCGGGGTTCGCCACGCGCTGCCGATCATCACCGCGGAGGACCTCGGTCAGGTCGCCCTGGCGGAGCGCGACGGCCGGACGCTGCGGATCGGCGACGTGGCCAGGGTGGTGCAGGAGGCCCCGGCACTGGCCGGCGATGCGATCATCAACGACGGCCCCGGTCTGATGCTGGTGGTCGAGAAGTTGCCCTGGGGTAACACGGTCGAGGTGACCAAGGGCGTCGAGAAGGCGATCGACGACATGCGACCCGGCCTGACCGGGGTCACGATCGACACGACGATCTTCCGGCCCGCGACCTTCGTCGAGCTCGCGATCCACCACCTCACCGAGTCCCTCATCCTCGGTGCGGTGCTCGTGATCCTGGTGCTCGGCCTGTTCCTCTACGACTGGCGCTCAGCGCTGATCAGCGTCATCACGATGCCGCTGTCGCTCGTGGCGGCCGGGCTCGTGCTGTATGCCCGCGGGGCGACCGTCAACACCATGGTGCTGGCCGGGCTGGTGATCGCGCTCGGCGCGATCGTCGACGACGCGATCGTCGACGTCGAGAACATCGTGCGGCGGCTGCGCCAAGCCCGGATGGAGGGGAGCACCACGTCGACGGCGGCGATCATCCTCGATGCCTCCATCGAGGTCCGCGGAGCCGTCGTGTACGCCTCGTTCATCGAGGTGATGACGCTCATCCCGGTGTTCTTCCTCAACAGCCTGACCGGGTCGTTCTTCAAGCCGCTCGCCGCCACGTACGCCCTTGCGGTGATGGTGTCGTTGGCCGTGGCCCTCATCAGCACGCCCGCGCTGAGCCTGATCCTGTACTCGCGGGCCAAGGTCGAGCGCCACGAGTCCCCACTGGCGAGACTGCTGCGCGGCGGGTACGAGCGGATGATCTCGCCGATCGTCCGCCAACCGATCCCGGCGTATGCCGCGCTCGGCGTCCTCGCCGTGGCCGGCATCGCCGTCGTCCCACGGCTGGGCGAGGAGCTGTTCCCGGAGTTCAAGGAGCAGGACTTCCTGATGCACTGGCTGTCCAAGCCGGGAACGTCCCTCCCGGAGGAGCGGCGCATCGTCATCGCCGGGAGCAGGGAGCTGCGCCAGATCCCCGGCGTGCGGAACTTCGGCTCCCACATCGGCCAGGCGCTCCTCGGTGAGGAGACCTCCGGCGTGGACTTCGGCGAGAACTGGATCAGCGTCGACCCCAAGGCGGACTACGACGAGACGCGCGCCAAGCTCGACGAGGTCGTCGCCGGGTATCCGGGGATGTTCACCAACGTGGAGACCTACCTGACGGAGCGGATCAGCGAGGTGATCGGCGGAGAGAGCGAGCCCATCGTGATCCGCCTCCTCGGGCCCGATCTCGAGGTCCTGCGGGCCAAGGCGCAAGAGGTCGGGGAGATGCTCAGCGACATCGAGGGCGTCGACGAGGTGAACATCGAGCTCCAGACCGTGGTACCTCAGGCCGAGGTCGCAGTCGACCTCGCGAAGGCCCAGCAGTACGGGGTCAAACCCGGAGATGTCCGCCGCGCCGCGGCGACGCTCATGTCGGGCGAGGAGGTGGGGGACATCTTCCGGGACGGGAAGACCTACGACGTGCAGGTGTGGAGCGTTCCCGAGGCGCGCGACAGCATCGACGACATCCTGAACGTGCCGATCGACACGCCGAGCGGGACGCCGATCCACCTCGGCGACGTCGCCTCGGTGACGATCCGGCCGACGGCGAACTTCATCAAGCACGAGCAGGGCGTGCGCCGGCTCGACGTGGGCGCCGGGGTGCACGGACGCGATCTGGGATCTGTCGCCCGGGAGGTGAAGGAGCGCCTCGAGGACATCGACTTCCCGCTCGAGCACCGGGCCGAGGTGCTCGGCGTGTACGCCGAGCGGCAGTCGGCATCCAGGCGACTGCTCGGCTTCGCGGTGGTGTCGTTCGCCGGGATCAGCATCCTGCTCATGATCGTGTTCAAGAACTGGCGGGACGTGGTCCTGCACCTCGTCACCCTGCCCATTGCCCTCGTCGGCGGCCTGCTCGCGGCCTTCATGACCAACAGCACGCTGTCGATCGGGTCACTGGTCGGGTTCTTCACCGTGTTGGGGATCACCGCGCGGAACGGCATCATGCTGATCAGCCACTTCCAGCACCTGGAGCAGCGGGAGGGCGTGCCGTTCGGACCGGCCCTGGTCATCCAGGGGGCCAAAGAGCGCTTGACGCCGATCCTGATGACGATGCTGGCCACCGGCCTCGCCCTCGTTCCGCTCATCGTCACGGGCGACATCGCCGGCCAGGAGATCGAGTACCCGATGGCCACCGTCATCCTCGGTGGCCTGGTCACCTCGACCCTGGCCAACCTGTTCATCGTGCCGCCGTTGTACCTGCGGTACGCGAAGAGCCGGGCGGGGCGGCTGGCGGCCGCGGCGCCGGCGGGATGATGCGCTCGATGTGTGACCTTCGCCGCCGTGCCCCGGTGCGACCAGGCGCGCCCTGGCCGGCCGTCACGACGGAAGGAGACCGGCGACGGTGACCGACAGCGATGTCGCCGCCTCCCGCGCAGCGGCGACGTCGCCACGGTCGGCTGCGCTTCGGAGCTCGTCGAGGAGCGCCACAACGGCTCCGGTATCAGCCGCGTCGACGCTGTGGCCGGCGCGCGTCCAGATCGTGTCGATGACGACGACGTCCCCGAGGACGGCACCGCGCTGGTCGGCATCGGCGTCGACGATCAGCTGCCGAGCCCACAGTCCAAGACGGGCGAGGTCGATCTCGACGACGGGGCGGTGCCGGAGCTCCAGGTCGAGGCCGGCGCCGCTGACCTCGATCGCCGCCTGCGCCGCTGCTGGTCGATCCTGAGCGCCGACGGCCTCGGTGAGGGCGGCGAGCGCGGTGGTCAACTGCTCATCGAGGAGCTCGGGCACGCCGAGCTGCCGGTACGCGCTCCACGCGGTGGTGATCGCCCGCAGCGCATCGGAGGCCGCCGCCCAGTCCTCGGCGTCGAGGGCATCCATCACGTCGCCCGCTCCACTCGTGATCTCCCTGAGCTCACTCGGTTCGGGGTCGGCAGCGGCGTCGGTCGGCACGGCGAGCGCGACGGTGACGAGCTCGTCCTCCGCCTGGGCCCGGAACTCGCCGTATCCGGCGGCGTAGACCTTCTGCTCGGTCTCGCCATCCATGAGGTGCTCCTCGACGAGCACACCGCCACTGATCTGACCGGACGGCCCGACCAAGACCTCGCTGATCGAAGCGACGACATCCTCCTCGAACACCATGCCAGGCACGTTCTCCGGCCGGAACACCACGCCGACGGCGGGCCGGGCCGGCATGATCATCCCGGGCAGCCCGTCCCGGCCCGCCAGCCAGGTGCCGTCATGGTCGAGGATCGCGCCGTCCTCGTAGTTGTCGACGTCCTCGCCGAAATACCACACCGAGCCGTCATCGGCCTGCGCGAAGTAGTCCAGAGCACCCTCGACGATGCGCCCGTCGAGATATCCGATGAACTGTGAGACGACGGTCTCGACCTGTTGGCCGTTCCAGTCGATCACCCTCGTCTCGGGCAGCACGGTGATCTCGTTCCGGGCCACGCTCCCGGCCTCCTCGCCCAGCTGGATCACCTGTTCGAGGCCGCTCACGGAGAAGTAGGGGTTCGTGATGCTCGTCGGGTTCGAGAAGGTGGGCACCGCCACATCGACGCGTTCGTCGTCGGGACGGCAGCCCGTGTTGCCCTCGAAGCCGCACGTCGCCTGCTCGGATCCCGGGGATCCGTCGTCGTCGCCGCACGCGGCAACGACGAAGACTGTGAGACCGAGCAGTGCTCGGGAGATCGTCGCCCGCCGTGGAGCCGGCGCCTTACTCGTCGCTGTCCGCGCCTTCGGAATCGCCCTCGATGACGACGACGCCGTAGGCCTCGTCGAGGCGGACGTCGACGGTCGCCCCATCGGGCTTGGTGACCTCGACCTCCCACGTGGCGCCGTCTTCGTTGTCGAGCTCCACGGAGTTCGCCCGCCCACCGTTCGTCGCCGCGAGTGCGGCTTCGATCGCCGCTTCGGCTCCTGGGCCGGTCACTGAAGCCTCGTCGTCCTCGGTGGCGACTGCGAAGGCCGCGCCGCCGATGCCGACCACGGCCCCGAGCGCGGCGACGCCGATGATGATGGTTCGTCGATGCATGACCTGCCTCCTTTCACCCCGAGCCTACGCAAGCGAACCTGAGAGCCCGCTGAGTGCGCCGCCGGTCGGTGCTGGACCGTCGTGTCATGCTTTCCCTGATGAGGGTGCTGTTCGTCGAGGACGAAGAGCGCCTTGCCCGCGCGTTGAAACACGGCCTCGAGCGGGATGGCTTCGCGGTCGACGTCGCGCACGACGGCGAGCAAGGTCTGTGGCTGGCGCGGGAGCACGACTACGACGCCGTCGTGCTCGACATCATGCTGCCGCGCCGCAACGGCTACCAGGTGTGCGCTGATCTGCGGGCAGCCGACATCTGGACCCCGATCCTGATGTTGACCGCCAAGCACGGTGAGCAGGACCATGCAGAGGCGCTCGACACCGGTGCCGACGACTTCCTGACCAAGCCGGTCTCCTACGTCGTGCTCGTCGCCCACCTCCGAGCACTGATCAGGCGGGCAAGCCGAGCGCGACCGACCGTGCTCACCGCAGGTGACCTCAGGCTCGACCCTGCCCGCCACCGATGCTGGCGCGGCGAGGTCGAGGTCGAGCTCACGCCGCGACAGTTCGCGCTGCTCGAGTTCCTGATGTCGCGGGCCGGAGAGGTCCTCTCCAAATCGGAGATCCTCGACCACGTCTGGGACTACGCGTTCGACGGCGACCCGAACATCGTGGAGGTCTACATCGGCTACCTCCGCAAGAAGCTCGACGCGCCGTTCGGACGATCGAGCATCCAGACCGTCCGACTGGTCGGCTACCGGTTGGATCCCGACGGTGGCTAGCCGGATCGTCGCCCAGCTGTCGACGATCCGGGCGAGGACGACCGCCGCAGCATGCGCGGTCGTCGCCTGCGCCCTCGTCGTCGGCATGCTGCTCGTCCTCTTCGTGCTCCGTCGTGCCCTCGAAGACAACGTCGAGGACGCCGCGCGCGTCCGCGCCCGAGAAGTCGCCGGTCTCGTGCAGTCGGGCGAGCTCCCCGCCACGCTCGCCGTGCCCGTCGCCGACGAAGCCGTCGTCCAGGTCGTCGACGGCGGTGGCGCGGTCATCGCTGCGAGCGCCAACGTGATCGGCTCGGCACCGATCAGCGATCTCCGGCCCGAGCCGGGCCGCACGGAGGTTCGCGACGCCGACCGCCTGCCGATCGAGGACGAGGCGGGCGACCCGTTCCGCATCGTCGCCTTCGGGGCCGAGGGGGTGAGCGAGTCGATCACGGTCTACGTCGCCGCCAGCCTCGAACCGGTGAACGAGAGCGTTGCCGCGGTGCGCACCATCTTGCTCATCGGCCTCCCCGTGCTCCTCGTGATCGTGGCTGGCACGAGTTGGTACGTCGTCGGACGGGCGTTGCGCCCGGTCGACGCGATCCGCCAGGAGGTGCAGGACATCAGCGCACGCGACCTCGGGCGACGGGTGCCCCTGCCGCGCACCGATGACGAGATCGGGCGCCTCGCGAGCGGGATGAACGAGATGCTCGACCGCCTCGAGTTCTCCAGCGAGCGTCAGCGCCGCTTCGTCGCGGATGCGTCGCACGAGCTCCAGAGCCCCCTCGCGTCGAGCCTCGCCCAACTCGAGGTGGCGCTCGCCCACCCCGACGCGACGGAGTGGCCCGACACCGCGAGCGCGCTGGTCGAGGACAACCGGCGGATGACGAAGCTCGTGCAGGATCTGCTGTTCCTGGCGAGGTCCGACGGCGCGACGGCCGACCACGTGCGCGCAGCGATCGATCTCGACGACGTCGTGAGGGCGGAAGTGACCCGCCTGCGACCGCGAGCGTCAGTCGTGGTCGACGGCACCGCGGTGTCGCCGGTCGAGGTGCGTGCCGATGCCGACCAGATCGCACGGGTCGTCCGCAACCTGCTCGAGAACGCGAACCGATACGCGCGGACGAGGATCGCCGTCGAGCTCGCCGAGCGCGACGACGCCGCGATCCTCGTGGTCGCCGACGACGGACCGGGCGTTCCGGCAGAGGATCGAGAACGCGTCTTCGAACGCTTCACCCGGCTCGACGATTCCCGTAGCCGCGAGACCGGCGGCGTCGGGCTCGGGCTGGCGATCGCGCGTGAGATCGTCGAGCTCCGCGGCGGCAGCATCGCCATCGAGTCCGTCGCGGGCGGTGGCGCCCGCTTCGTCGTGCGGCTGCCCGTCGACGGCCGGGGCGCGCCGCGCTCGACCTGAGCCGGCCGACGCCGATCACATCGTCGAGCGAAGGGCTTCGACCGGCTCGAGCGCTGCGGCGCGGAGCGAGGGGTACAGCCCGGAGAGGAGACCGACCACCCCACCGAGGAGCGGCGCGCCCACCGGCACCCACGCCTCGAGCACCGGCGTCCAGGTTCTTGTGGCAGCCACGGCGACGACGACGAGCGTGCCGAGTGACGCGCCGACGAGCCCCCCGACGAGCCCGAGCGTCGTGCTCTCCACGAGGAACTGACCGGCGATGTGGCGGCGGCCGGCGCCGAGTGACCGGCGGAGCCCGATCTCCCCGACCCGCTCGAGGACGGACACGAGCGTGACGTTCGCGATGCCGATCGCACCGACGAGCAGCGAGACGCCGCCGAGCACGAGGAAGAGCGAGTTGAGGTCGCTCTGCACGCCGGCGCGGACCCGGCGCGGCTCGGGCGGCGCCACGACCTTCAGGAGCGAGGTGTCCGCCGGGCTGAGGGCCAGCGGGAGCTGCCCGGCGATCTGCGTGGCGGCACCGATGCGCGTCTCCACCTGCACGGAGCCCGGCGCGAACAGGTTGAACTCGCGCTGCGCGGTGCCCTCCGGGATGATGACCGATCCGAGCAACGCCGGTTGCCGCTCCACGCTCGTCAGGATGCCGAGCACCACGTAGAGGTGATCGCCGATGAAGATCGCTGGTTGCTGGTCGACGCGCGTGATGTGGAGCTGCTCGGCCGCGGTCGGGCCGAGCACTGCGACCCGGTCGCCGCGCTGCGAATGACCGATGTCCGGCAACCTTCCGGTCGCGAGCTCGGCCCGGACTGCTCGGAAGAGGCCCGGCGACGCCGCTTTCACCGGCATTTGGAACTGGGTCTGGCCCTGCGGATCGTTGACCGGCACCGCGCGGACGAGCTGGCCGCGCAGATCGACCGCCGTGAGCGTCCCGGCCGCGACGACCCCGTTGAGTCGGGTGACGCGCTGCTCGGCGTCCCACGGCAGCGCGTCGCGCTTGATGGCGCGGCCGGAGCTGCCCGTCTTGGGCGTGACGACGATGTCGGTCGCGGCGAGCGCGTCGAAGCGGCCGACGATCTGGTTGCCCGCAGTCTTCGAGAGGCCCAACGTGGCGACGAGCGCAGCGACACCGACGACCGTCCCGAGCACTGTCAGCACGGCCCGGCCCGGTCGGGCGAGGAGGCTGGCGAGGCACTCGTCGAGCAGGTCCCGGACGAGCAACCGCGGCCGCCTCCGCGATGCCGAACGCGAGGCCGCCCGGCGCAGCCTCATGGCTGACCACTCACCAGGAACGTACCGACCGGCGGCGACACCTCCGTGAGGACACCGTCGACGATGCGGACGCGCCGGTGCGCCCGCTTCGCGACGTCCTCGTCGTGCGTGATGACCGCCAGCGTCATCGAATCGTCGGAGAGGAGCGAGAACAGGTCGAGCACGCTCTCGGCGTTCTCGGTGTCGAGGTTGCCGGTCGGCTCGTCGCAGAGGAGCAACGCGGGTTCACCCATGATCGCCCTCGCGATCGCCGCCCGCTGTTGCTGGCCGCCCGACAGCTGCGGTGGCAAGAACTCCGCCCGGTCCGTCAGCCCGACCCGCGCGAGCGCCGCCAAGGCCCGCTCGCGCCGCCCGCGCCGCGGGGACCCGACGTAGATCTCGGCCAGCATCACGTTCTCCAGCACGGACCGGTGCGGCAGGAGGTGGAAGGCCTGGAACACGAACCCGATCTCGCGACCTCGCAACCCGGCGCGATCCAGGTCGTCGAGCTCGGCCACGTCGACGCCGTCGAAGCAGTACGTCCCGGCGGTCTGCCGGTCGAGCAGGCCGAGCACGTTCAGGAGCGTCGACTTCCCCGAGCCGGACGGGCCGACGACGGCGACCCACTCACCCGGCCAGATCGTGAGGTCCACCCCGCGGAGCGCGTGAACAGGAGCGTGGGTACCGAACGTCCGCGACAGCCCGGTCAGCTGGACCACCGGTGGGCCGAGACTGCCGCGGACATCGGTCACGGCGCTGGGACCTTCGACAACAAGTCGGCGTTCTCCTCCCGGAACGCGGCCTCGTACTCGCCACGGACATCTTCCTCGACCGGGGTGATGTGCTCCTCCTCGCAGTCGATGTCAGCGGCGACCATCGCCACCTCTTCGCGCTGCAGTTCGGCGAGGGCCTCCTTGTCGTAGTCCGGTGTCTCGCTCCCGGGCGGCCCCACGATCGCCTCGAGCTTGCTCAGCAGCACGACGTCGACCTGCTCCGGCTCGGGAAGGTCGTACCCGGCCTCGCGCATGCAGTCCGACCAGCTGCTGATCGCTTCGACCATGCGCGGGTCGGCGATGATCTGCTCGTCGAGCTCGTCGAGCTGCTCCTGAAGGCTCTGCAGCACTTCCACGCCACCGAACACCTCGGCCGTGGCCTCCTTGACACAGCCGCCGAGGCGGTCGTAGTCACCCGTGTCGACCACGACGGCGAACGTCGCCGTCGGGTCGTCGCCGTACAGCGTCTGGTCGTATGCGATCCGGTCGGCCTCCGAGAGCGAGTTGCGGATCGCCTCGTTCGGACCATCGACGAGCTGTTTGCGCTGTTCGTAGAGCGTCGTGAGGCCATAGCCGAACTGCTCCTCGAACTCGTCGTCGCTGAGCCCGCTCTCGCCGACGAGGTCCGCCTGCTGGGCGACGGGGTCGACCGGGATGTACTCGAAGCCCTTCGCCTGCATGCAGTCCCGAATGAAGTTCTCGGCCGCGACCTGTCGCTGGATGATGCCGTCGGTCTCGAAACCCAGCTCTTCCTCGACGGTCTCACCGCCCGAGCCCGAGTCGTCGTCACCCCCGCACGCGACGAGCAGCATCGCGAGCGCAGCTCCCGCAAGTCCGGCAGTTCGGCGCCGACGCGGCGTCGTGCGGGTGGACGAGCTCGTGGTCATGTTCAGGCCTCCTGTGTGGATGTGGGATTGGTGCCGACGACGACGAGATCGCCCTCGCCGAGGTCGCCGTCCGGCGTGACGGCAACGAGCCCTTTCGCGGCGAGGCCCGGTCTGACCGTCACGTATCGGGTGTCACCGTCCGCCTCCTGGACCTGCACTCGCGACGTCCCGTCGGCGGCGACCGACAGCGCCGCGACAGGAACGGCGAGCACCTCGCCCTGGGTGCTGTTGACGGTGATCGTCAGCACGACCGAGGTGCCGACGAGCGCTGCAGGCGCGTCGGTCGGCGTGACCTCGAGGTAGAAGCGCTGCGGATCGACACCCCGCGTGCCGGGCGTGTCGGCGACGGCGGTGACCGTCCCATCGGTCACGATCGCCAGGTCGGGCTGGTCGATGATGGTCGGAGCGCCGACCGTCACCAGCTTCGCGTCGTCGACGGACAGCGCGGCGTCGACGGCGAGCTGGAAGTTGCTGACCGTCATCACGGGCGCCGTGGTCACCTGGTCGCCCGTCTTCACCGCCACCGAGTCGACCTGCAACGGCAATGTCGGGAAGAAGAGCACCTCGTCGGCCGGCACCTGGATGCCCAGTCGCTCGGTCAGCTGGAGGACGGTCTCGTCGACCGTCGAGGTCCGCCCGGAGACCAGCGCGACCCGACTCTCCGCCAACCGGACCGCGTTCGCGTTCTGGGCGACCTCCACGGCGGCGGCGTCAGCGGCCACGGTCGCCTCGGCGGCCAGCGCTCCGGGAACGGGCGCCACGATCGCGGCCGCCGCAGCCTGGGCGGCGGCGAAGTCGGCCCTGGCCACGATGACGGCGCCGGTGGCCGCCCGGAGTGCGGCCTCGAGCGTCTCGAGCGCGGCACCGGTGACCGGCGGCTGGGCGGCCAGGCCCTCGTCACGGGCGAGGCGGGCGACGCGTTCCGCATCGAGCGCGGCGGCCAGTGCGCCGTTGCGGTTGGCGACCTCGGCCTCGGCTGCCTTACGGGCCTGGTCGGCGGCAGCCAGCGCGGCGGCGTCCGCGGCGGGCGCGGCCTGCAGCGCGAGCTGGGCAGCGTCGAGCTTCTGCGTCGCTGCCGTCAGCGCAGCTTGAGCACTGGCGAGGCTCTCGCGCGCGCCCAGCAGGTCGGTCTGGAGCCCGAACCGGTCCGCCTGTGCCGTCCGCAGCGCCTGGAGCTGCTCCTCGGTCGGGCCGAACGGTGTCCACCCGGCGGCCTGGTACCAGGCCGCGACCGCGAATGCCGCGGCGCCGTCGTAGATGCCGTCGACAGGACCGGGATCGAATCCGAGCCGTTGGAGGGCGGCCTCGAGCTGGCGGACGTCTTCGCCGACGGCACCGGGCCCGATGTCACGGTAGGCGGGTTGCGCTCCGGCGAGGACGAAGACCGGCCGGCCGGACACCACGAGCGCTGCACTGCCTTCGTCGAGCGAGCCCCCCTTCACCGGCGCCGTGGTGACGATGCCCGTGCTCGGCTTCAGCGCCGAGGTCGGGAGGGCGACGGACTGCGGCAACCCGAATCGCACCGTGCCCCGCGTGACGACGTCGGCAGTCAGGGTGCGTCGCTCGACCGGCACCGTGATCAACGACAGCTCGGGTGGCGCCGTCCTCGCCGCGATCTCGGCGGGTGAGCGGATCCGGTTTCCTGCAGCCCATCCGACGCCGGACGCGACGACGACGGCGATCAGACCGACTGTGAGCGTCGTTCGCTGTCGCATCCATCAGCCCTTTCCAGCAGCACGGCCCCCCGGCCGCGACCTCGCCCTTGTGCTGACTGCCCATCGTGGGTGCCGCGATTTGCGCGCGGAAGGATAACTCAACTAGAAGGCGCGACGTTTCGACCACGCCTCGGGCAACGCGAGCGCATGGAACGCCTGCTGCGTCAGACCGGCTGGGACGCAGCGAAGGCGAGTGCGTCCTCCCACGTCACCCGTGGGTCGAGCAGGCGCCGGTACGGCATGAGCAGCTTCGGTGCCGACACCCCGAGCGCCCCGTGCAGCAGTCCGTCCCGGCCGAACAGCGCGACGAACCGACGCTCCTCGGGTGATCCGTGCACGATCCGGATGTCGTCATCGTCGGCGGCGCGGCCGAGGAACTGCACTCGGCTCGTGTACTGGTCGCTCCAGAAGAACGGCACCGGCCGGTACGCCGTGGGCGTCTCGTCGCAGGCAACGGCGAGCAGGTTCGCCGCCGCGGCCGCACCCTGTTCGGCAGCGTTCGTCCAGTGCTCGACGCGCATCTCCTCACCGAACAACTCGTTCGGCCAACGCAGGCAATCCCCGGCGGCGTAGACACCGGGGACGCCGGCGTTGAGCGTCGCGTCGCAGACGATGCCGTCGCGCAGTTCCAGGCCGCTGCCGACGAGCCAGTCAGTCGCCGGCCGGACGCCGATGCCGACGACGACGACGTCGGCCGGCACCAGCTCGCCGGTCCCGAGCCGCACGCCGGTCGCTCGGTCGGCGCCCTCGATGCCGGCGACGTCCACCCCGCAGCGGACCTCGACCCCGTGGTCGCCGTGGACTGCGGCGACGGCTGCGCCCATCTCGGCGCCGAGCGCGCGTGCGAGCGGTGCGGGAGCGCCCTCGAGGATGGTGACCTCGAGCCCCCGTTGGCGCGCCGTGGCAGCGACTTCGAGTCCGATGAAGCCGGCACCGATCACGACGACCCGCGGGGACGGCTGCGCGTCGAACGCGTCACGGAGCGCGAGCGCATCGTCGAGCGTGCGCAGCTCGAACACGCCGGGCAGGTCGGGCTGACCGGGCAACCGCCGGCAGACGGAGCCCACGGCGAGGATGATGCCGTCCGGGCGGAGCACCGAGCCGTCGGAGAGCGACAGGCTTCGTGTGCCCGTGTCGAACGCCTCGGCGCGCACACCGAGGCGGAGATCGAGGCGCAACTCGTCGAACCCCTCGGGCTTGCGGAGGCGGATGCGATCGGGCTCCCAGTCGCCGGAGAGCAGCTTCTTCGACAGTGGTGGACGGTCGTACGGCAGATGTGCCTCGGCGCCGACGAGCGTGACGGTGCCAGTGAACCCTTCGGTCCGCAACGACTCGCACGCTCGGAGGCCGGCCAGCGAGGCTCCGACGACGGCGACGTGCTCCAGGTCCTGCATGGGCTGGAGCCTGCCACGCCGAGGGTCAGGCCGCCCGAGCCGCTGCGTCGATCCCGTCCCTGAGCGTGACGACGATCTGCTCGATCTCCGCGTCGGTGATGATGAACGGGCAACCGATCATCACGCCGTCCTGCACCGGACCCGAACCGGCGGGGTAGATCCACATGTCCCGCGCGAGGCACTCGGCGACCACGGCGGAGGCGAACCGCGCAGCCGCGGGGAACGGCTGGCCGCTGTCGCGGTCGCGGACGAGCTCGAGCCCCTGGAACAAGCCACGGCCACGGATCTCGAGCACGTTCGGGTGGTCGTCGAACTCCTGGTGGAGCCGTGTCGCGAGCTGCGCACCCTTTGTCGCGGAACGCTCGACCAGCGACTCACGCGTGAGGATCTCGAGCACCTTGGATGCGCCCGCACAGGCCGGGTCGTTGCCGGTGAACGTGAAGAACATGAACCCACCGATCCGACTCAGCGGCTCGGCGACCCGCTCCGTCGTGGCGAGCATCCCCATCGGGACGTAACCGCCGCCGAGCCCCTTGCCGCCGTAGATCACGTCGGGCACGACAGGGAACTGCTCGTGTCCCCACGTGGTGCCACAGCGGCCGAAGCCCGTCATCACCTCGTCGGCGATGAGCAGGATGTCGTGCTCACGACAGATGTCGTTCACCGTCCGCCAGTACTCGTCGGACGCGACGAGGCAGGCGCCGGCGGCGCCGGTGATCGGCTCGAAGATGAATCCGGCGATCGTCGCCGGATCCTCCTGCTCGATCACCTTGACGACCGCTTCCGGATCGTCCCACGGCACCTTCGGGAAGTCGAGCAGCAAGGGTTCGTAGCCGGCCTGTCGCGAGAGGTGGCTCGCGGCCGAGAGCGTGCCGACGGTCATGCCGTGGTAGCTCGGATGGCGGCCCACGACCTTCCACCGGTCGGGCCGTCCTTTCGAGACGTGGTACGCGCGGGCAAGGCGGATCGCGGAGTCGGCCGACTCGCTGCCGCCGCTCGTGAAGAAGACGTTCGCGAAGCCGTCGGGCAGCCAGTCACCGATGAGGCGGTCGAGGAGCTCGAGGCGGTGCGGCGTCGGCCACAGCGGTATGACGTAGCCCCCGTTCACCATCGCCGCGTGCACCGCATCGGCGACCTCGCGGCGTCCGTGGCCGATGTTCGCCACGATCGCGCCGCCCGCTGCGTCAAGGATGCGACGTCCGTCGGCTGTGAGGAGCGAGGAGCCCTCGCCGCCGACGATGAACGGACCCGCTCCACCGGGAACGAAGTTGTAGCGGGAGATGTCGCCGTAGGTGCTCGTCACGGCGCCATTGTCGCATCCCGTTCCGCAGGCTCACCGCCCGACCCGCTCGATCACGCCGCGCCGGCGACGGTGCGCGTCAGGCGCGAGGTACGGCGCCGGCCCGCCGTGACGGAAGGTGACCGAGATCCGCGGTCCGGCTGCCGCGACCTTCGGGACCGCGTGCTCCCACGCGATCTGGCAGTCGCCGCCCATCACCAACAGATCGCCCTGCCCGAGCATGAAACCGCGGGACGAGCCGCCGCCTCTCGGACGGAGCAGGAAGGCTCTGGGTGCGCCGACGCTGACGATCGCGACCACCGGATCGGCGAGATGCCGGACCCGATCACCGTGCCAGGCGACCGAGTCGTGGCCGTCGCGGTAGAAGTTGCACCCGATCGAGTCGAACGCACGGTCGTAGCGCTCGGTGAGCTGCGCCCGCATGTCGGCGAGGACGGGGAGCGGCTCCGACCTGCCGTCGTCGGAGCTCCACCAGCAGGTGAGCCGCGGCTCGGGCAGCAACCGGTCGTACATCACGACCTCGCGCTGACGCCAGGGGAGCCGCGCCACGAGCTCGGCGAAGACGAGGTCCGACCCGCCGAGCCAGTTCGGGCAGTGCTCGAGCCAGGAGCTCTCGTCGAGCTCGAGCCGCTCGGCGCCACGGAAGGCGGGGTCGGCCGCGGGCTCGTCCAGTCCGAACAGACTGCCCTGCCAGCTCGACGGCCAGCAGTCGTCGAGGGTGGCGGGGGCAGCGGGAGCGGCGGGATGCATGACCTGATCGTCGCGAGGCGAACGTGTGTTCGTCAAGGGGATCGGCAAGAATCCCAGCGTGCGCGCCATCGAGATCGACGATCCGAGCGATGAGCGCATCGCCGACTACGTGGGGCTCCGCGACGCCGACCTCCGCGAGGAGGTCGAGGATCGGCGCGGGATCTTCATCGCCGAGGGCACGAACGTGATCCGCCGACTGTTCGCGTCGCCGTACCGCGTCCGGTCCGTGCTCGTCACGCCGAGGAAGTACGAGCGGCTGTCAGCCGAGCTCGACCCGCTGGACGCTCCGGTCTACGTCGCCAGCCGGGAGGTGATGGCTGCTGTTGCAGGGTTCGACATCCATCGCGGCGTCGTGGCGGCGGCCGAGCGGCGCGCCGATCCGGGCGTCGTGGAGGTGCTGCGCGGCGCCCGGACCGTGGTGGTGCTCGAGGGCCTCAACGACCAGGAGAACCTCGGCGCGATCATCCGCTCGGCGAGAGCACTGGACGCCGACGCGCTGGTGCTCGACCCGCGTTGCGCCGACCCGTTCTACCGACGGGTGATCAGGGTCTCGATGGGCGAGCTGCTCTTCCTGCCCGTCACCCGGCTGCCGAGTTGGCCGGCAGGGCTCGACGCGATCCACTCGGCAGGGTTCGCAGTCGCCGCGTTGACGCCTGGTGACGACGCGGTGTCGCTGTTCGACTGGCGTGCGCCGGAGCGCGTCGCGCTGCTGCTCGGCGCGGAGGGACCCGGGCTGTCAGCCGCAGCGCTGGCACGCGCCGACGTCCGGATCCGGATCCCGATCCGCGATGACGTCGACTCGCTCAACGTCGGACACGCCGCCGCAGTGGCGCTCGCGTTCGTCAGCTCGGGGCGGCGCGGGGCAGTTCCTGGAGGATGAGCGGGTCGAACGCCGGGCGGCCGAAGACCTCGCGCAACAACGGTTCGAAGGAATCGAGCGGCGCCCAGCGATAGTCGGGGTCGAACGACGCCTGGTCCCAGCGCTCGCAGAACCGGGCGCACGAGTCGAACCACGGGTGCTCCCGATAGGCGTCTCTCCCGTTCGAATCGACGCCGACGTGCTCGCCGTAGAAGACCATCTGGAACAGGCCGTGCATCTCGACCACCCACGTCACCTCCGCCCGGACGTAGGGCCGGATGATCGCCGCTGCGAGCTGCGAGTGGTTCTCGGGTGCGAGCTCGTCGCCGAGGTCGTGCACGAGCGCGGCGACGACGAGTTCGATGTCGGCCCCATCCGCCCGGGCGCGCGTCGCGGTCTGCAGCGAGTGCTCGAGCCGGGTGACGCGGTAGCCGGCGAGCGAGTCGTCGAGGCGGAGCAGCGCGGCCATGATCCGGTCGGGGAGCGCGTCGACATGTCGGCGCTCGAGGCGGTGGAGGAGCTGGTACTCGTCCCGGGTGCCGTTACGCATCTGGGTGAACTGCACGATGTCGGTCATATGCGGCTCCTGTCGCGGCACAGCACGCGGTATCGGCTGCGCGGCGCGTCGTGGTCGATGTAGCAGCCCTGCAGGTGGCGCATGCCCTCCTGCGGATCGAACCCGGTCCGTCCGTGGAGCACGCGATCGTTGTCGAACATCATCAGCTCTCCCGGTTGGAGCCGGAAGCGGACCTCGTACTCGGGCTGGACCAGCAGCTCACCGAGCCGCCGCCGCGCCGCCTGGTAGCGGCGGGTCGAGGCAACGTCCATCACGGGCATCTCGTCGAGGCGCGGGCTGTAGCGCAGGCCGGTGGTCACGCCACGTGCGTCGACCGCGATCACTGGCTGCCAACTGACGAGCTCGGTGTCGGCGTCGCGGAAGCGGAAGCGGACGGGCAGCGTGGCGAGGAGCTCGGACGCCTCGGGATCCTCCGCGCGCAACGCCTCGGTGACCGCGATGCCGTCGACGAGCGTCGAGAGCCCGCCACTCGTGTCGTTCACGAGGCAGTGGAGGAGCTGGATGCCGGGCACCGGCGAGCGGTACGGGTTGTCGGTGTGCGGGCCGAGCGGGATCGGCCGGTACGCGAGGTCGTTGGAGTCCGGGTACGAGCGCACATCGAACAGGCGCCCGAAGTTGGTCTCCCGCACGAAGCCGAACCGTGCGGCGACATCGAGCACGGTGCCCGGTTCGGTCGGCGTCTGCTGCAGCACGACGAACCCGAGCTCCAGGAAGTCGCCGAGCGCGGCCAGGAACGGGCCGTCCTCCACCATCGCCCGCCAATCGTGCACCGGCAGCGGCGAGAGGTCCGCCCGCCACGGACGCACCGGCGGGCAGAGATCCTGCCCGATGGCCGATCTCAGCAGTGCGTCGCGGTCGAAGGCCGCAGCGTGCCCGTCGCTGAACGCAACGTGCGCGGTCGTGCCTTCGAGGTGGGCGTCGACGACCTCGAGATCGATCGGGAAGCGGTGCGGATCGACGAGCCGCTGCGCGCTGACGAGGTCGACTTGAGACGGATCCTGACTGCGCTCTCTGAGCCAGAGGGCGGGCAGCGGGACGAGCTCGCCGCCACGCTCGATGGCGACGACTGGTGGACCGCTGTCACGCCGGACGACGAGTTGTTCCACGGCCCGACACTATGCCCGTCACCTCGGCGCCGACAGTGTCACGACGTCGCTGCCGCACGCCTCCTGCCCGACGCTCCGCTCCCCGCGTCGCGCTCCCCCACACCGCGCTTCCGTCACGCCGCGCTTCCGTCACGCCGCGCTCGCTCACGCCTCGCTCGCTCACGCCTCGCTCGATTCACCTCGCGCCCAACGCCACCGCTTGGCTCACGTTCCTGCACGACCACCCCCAGCGCGGCGCTCAGGCGAATCGCCACGTCACGCCTGCCCAGAGACTCCACCAGGACTCCGTGAGTCGATCGCCGCCTGGCGCCTTGAGGCGGCCCGCTGTCCGGGACTCGTCAGTCGAATCGCCACGTGACGTTTCCCACCGGGTCGGCCAGTCCCCAGACATCGGCCGAATCGCCACGTGACGTTTCCCACCGGGTCGGCCCGTCCCCAGACATCGGTCGAATCGCCACGTGACGTTTCGAGCACGCACGAGGCGGCGCGCTCGATGCTCCGATGCTCCGACGAGCCGCACTGTCACGTGACGATTCGACGGACGGCGGCGCGCTGATGTCGGCTGCTGAAATCCGTCACGTGGGGCAACGACCGATTGCTCACGGCGACGCTGCGCACCCGGGTTTCCTCACGTGGAGAAACGACTGAGTAGCCGAGCAACCGGAGGGGCTGTCCGGGCCGGGGTGGTCCGGGGTGGGCCGGGCAGGGGCTGAGCCGAATGGGCAGAGTCGAGTCGAGTCGAGCTGAACTGAAACTGAGCAGAGCAGTCCTAGCCCGCCGGAACGGGCGCACCGAGCTCGGACGAAGCAGCAGCAGGCGCTGGGCCCCGCGAGGTCCGCCGGGACGAGTCGAACATGCCAGGTCCCTCGGGATCGTTGTTGCAGGGGTCGTGTACGACGTCGGACATGAGTGGGATCGATACGATGCAGACTCGTTCGTGCTTGTGGTGCTCCGGCGAGATCGTCGTCGTCCGGCGACCCGGCCGCCCCCGGTTGTACTGCCGTCAGTCCTGCCGGCAGCGGGCCTACGAGCGTCGGGCCGGCTGGAGTGCGGTGCCGCCGATCGATCGTCGGGTGATGCAGCCCAACATCGCCTTGACGGGCGAAGGTCGACGGGCGTTGAAGGCGTACGAGCGCGGCACGGTGTGGTCGACCGCGGGCAAGCTCCACGCGCTCCGTCCGGCGGGGGTGGCGGACGGCTTCGGCCGGCGGGCGTCGTTGTGTGGGTGTCTGGCCGCCCCGCGAGGGCAGCCATTCGCGACGATCCACCCGAGATCGTGCATGGTGTGCGCAGCCGTCGCCGAGCGGCGGCCGATCGCGCAGCCGTTGGCGCCCTCGGAGCAGCTGGCCACGTTGCGCGCCTACCTGGACGCATGAGCCGTGCTACTGGCGCGAACGACCAGGGACCTCCGACGACCGCTCACACCCGGTGAGCGGCTCCTCGCTGCGTTGTCCAGAGCAGCCTGATCGACCTCGGCGACAGCCCCAGACGGGCCGACTTGCGTTTCCCGGCCCAGGCGAACGGGTACGCGTCACGCCGACGACGACAGCCGACCCGATCCATCGAGGAGCGCGGAATGCGAGTGCTGGTGACGAACGACGACGGGATCGCCTCACCCGGGCTGCACGCCCTCGCGAGGGACCTGGAGACCCGCGGCCATGACGTCCTCGTCGTGGCGCCGCGAGAGGACATGAGTGGAGCGAGTGCGGCGATCGGCCGGCTCCCGGAGAACGACCTCGTGGGCGTGACGACCGTTGAGATCGCGGGCGTGACCGAACCCGGTCGCGCGATCGACGGTCCTCCCGGGCTCGCCGTCATCGCGGCGATGTTCGGTGCCTTCGGGGACACGCCCGAGGTCGTGGTGTCGGGCATCAACTCCGGACTGAACACCGGCCCACTCGTCCTCCACTCCGGAACGGTCGGCGCTGCGCTCACGGCGCAGAACTTCGGCGCGTCCGCCATCGCGGTCAGCTTGCAGGCGTCGGATCCGTGGCGCTGGGACACGGCCTGCGCGTTTGCCGGTGATCTCGTGGCGTGGCTCGGCGATCGGGCGCCGAACCGCACGATGCTGAGCCTGAACGTGCCCGCTCGTTCCCTTGACGACGTGAAGGGGTTGCGCTGGTGCCGTCTGGGTACGAGCGGTTCCGTGCGCGTCGCCGTCGGCGACGGGCACCGTGGACTGCAGTTCGAGTTCCAAGCGCGCGACAGCGATGCCGACGATCCCGCCGCCCCGTTCGGCGAGCTGGCCGTCGACGCCGAGGTCGGTGATGACAGCTCCGACGAGGAGCTCGTCCACGCCGGGTGGGCGACGGTGACCGCACTGCGCGGCGTCACCGAGGATCGCCTCGACGTCGAGCACCCGCTCCCCACGCTCGTCGAGCGCCATGTCGCCGCCGGACCGCTCGCGGGCGATGCCGAGGTCGGCGCCGCGGGGCGGGCGTCGTGAGCGACGATGTACAGCAGCAGCAGCAGCCCAGCGATCGCGCCGACGAGGTGACCGGATCGCTGTGCATCTTCGCTCCCGCTCCGCAGCTGACGATCACGATCGAGAAGACGGTCGACGATCGCGCCGAGCTCCACGTGCACGCGGGCGGCCAAGGGGTCTGGGTGGCCAGGATGGTGCGCACCCTCGGCGTGCAACCGATCCTGTGCAGCCCGTTCGGCGGCGAGACCGGAGCGCTCGTCCAGGAGCTCGCGCTGGGCGAGGGCTTCGAGGTGCGCGGCGTCGAGACGGCCGGAGCGAACAGTGCCTACATCGACGACCGTCGGGGCGCCGAGCGGTCCGTCCTCGTCGAGATCCCCGCCGCGGTGCTGAGCCGACACGAGCTCGACGACCTGTACGCGCGGACGCTCGAAACCGCGGTGGCAAGCGGCGTCTGCGTGATCACGGGAACCCACGCCGATCGGATCATCCCCGACGAGACGTTCCGCCGCCTGGGAGCGGACCTCCGTGCCAACGACATCGTCGTCGTCGCCGACCTCTCCGAGGAACCGCTCGACGCCCTGATGCAAAGTGGCATCGACCTGCTCAAGATCAGCCACGTCGAACTGGAAGCGGCCGGTCTCGCCGACGGCGGCGACGAGTCGATCCGGCGCGCGATCGAGCGGTTGCGGGCCGGTGGTGTCGTGGACGTCGTGGTCTCCCGCGCGGAGCACCCGTCGATCGCCGCGATCGGCGACGAGCTCTACGAGGTCACCTCACCTCAGCTCGAGGTGGTCGAGGCGCGAGGTTCCGGCGATTCGATGACTGCCGGCCTCGCCGTCGCCGCGCTGCGCGGGCTCGGACCGATCGACATGCTGACGTTGGCAGCCGCCGCCGGTTCGTCCGGCGTCACCCGCCACGGTGTCGCGACCGGTGGGCGCCAGATGGTCGAGACGCTCCGGGAGAAGGTGGAGGTCCGCTCGGTGAACGACGTCCGGCGGCCCGATGACACCGCCGTAAGGTCGCGTTCCTGAAGGACGACATCGCGACCCGGGGCAGCCGACGGTCGGCTCGCAAGGAGCCGACCGGCAAGCTCGGCGCGTACCAGGCGAAGCGCGACTTCACCGCGACGCCGGAACCCTCCGGTGACCGTCCGCCCGCGCGGTCGTACGACGGACATCTCCGCTTCGTGGTGCAACGCCACCGCGCCCGCCGGCTCCACTACGACCTCCGCCTCGAGCTCGACGGCGTGTTCGTCAGCTGGGCGGTGCCGAAGGGGCCGACGCTCGATGCAACCGTCCGCTCCTTGGCGGTGAAGGTCGAGGATCACCCGCTCGACTACGGCTGGTTCGAAGGCGTGATCCCGTCGGGCTACGGCAAGGGCGACGTGATCGTCTGGGACGACGGTTGGTGGGAGCTCGATCCGGAGGACGAGCGCGGCCTCGACGCCGCTGCGGCTCTCGATGAGGGCGAGCTGAAGTTCGTGCTGCACGGTCGCAAGCTCAACGGGCGATTCGTCATCCTGCGCACGAAGGACGACCAGTGGCTGCTCCTCCACAAGCGCGGTGACACGGCCGTACCCGGCTGGCAACCCGAGGAGCATCCCCGTTCGGTGCTCAGCGGGCGGACGAACGAGGAAGTCCTCGAGGCGGTGCCCGCCCGATGGGACGGCCCGACGAAGACCGAGCTGGCTGCGCTGGACGCGCTCGGCACCAAGGGCGAGTGGGAGCTCGCCGGCACGACCATCGCGATCACGAACCTCGACAAGGTGCTGATCCCGGGAAGAGGCAGCAGGCAGTCGGGGATCACGAAGCGCGACATCGTCCGGTACTACGCGCGAATCGCGCCGTGGATCGCGCCGTACCTCGCGGGCCGTCCGGTCAACCTCCACCGCTACCCGGACGGCGTCGAGCGCAGCGGCTTCTGGCACAAGGCGGTGCCGGCCCACGCGCCGCCTTGGGTGCGCCGCTGGCCGAACCCGCTCGCGGACGTTGGTGAGACGCACGACTACCTGCTCGTCGACGGGGCACCTGCGCTCGTCTGGGCGGCGAACTTCGCCGGCATCGAGCTCCACCCGTGGACGTCGACCGCCGCCGGACCCGAGGAGCCCTCGTACGCACTCGTCGACATCGACCCCGGCACCGAGACCACATGGGACGAGACGCTGCTCCTCGCTCGGCTCTTCCGCACCGCGATCGACCACCTCGGGATCGTCGCCAGGCCGAAGGTGACCGGCCAACGCGGCATCCAGATCTTGATCCCGGTGTGCCGCGGGTACACGTTCGAGAACACACGGACCTTCGTGGAGACGGTGTCGCGCACCGTCGGTGGCATCGTCCCCGACCTCGTCAGCTGGCGCTGGCAGAAGGGCGAGCGCCGCGGCAAGGCGCGGCTCGACTACACGCAGAACATGATCAACAAGACGCTCGTGGCGCCGTACAGCATCCGACCAGCTGCCGGCGCGCCGGTCTCGGTGCCGATCGAATGGGACGAGCTCGACGACCCGGACCTCCGCCCCGATCGATGGACGATCGACGACGTCTTCGACCGGCTCGACGACATCGGTGATCCGTTCACTGCGTTGATCGGCTGCGAGCAGGAGCTGCCTGCGCTCTGATCTGAGGAACCCTGCGATTGGCGATCGACCGCAGAGGGTACGATTTTCGTCATGCCTCGCCCAGCTTGGACCGGAACGATCTCCTTCGGGATGGTGTCGATACCGGTGCGCCTCGTCCCCGCCGTTCGACGCAAATCGATCTCGTTCAACCAGCTCGACAAAGAGTCGATGTCGCGCATCCGATACCGCAAGGTCGCGGAAGCGACAGGTGAGGAGGTGCCGGCGGATCAGATCGTCAAGGCAGCCGAAGTCGGGCAGGGTGAGTACGTCGTCATCACCGACGACGACCTCGCGCCACTCGCACCGGTGAAGTCGAAGCAGATCGAGCTCGAGACGTTCGTGCCGAACGACGATGTCGATCCGCTCATGTTCGACGCGTCCTACTACGTCGTGCCCGACAAGAACGCGAAACCGTACGCGTTGCTCGCAGGAGCGATGGCGGGCAGCGGTCGGGTGGCGATCGGCCGGTTCGTGATGCGCCAGAAGGAGTACCTGGCCGCGATCCGGTCGGACGGTGAGCACCTGACGCTCTCGACGCTCGTCTTCCCCGACGAGCTCGTCGGCGTGGACTCGATCGAGGAGTTCGACGCGCTCGGCGAGGTCGACGTCTCCGACAAGGAGCTGAAGATGGCTCGGTCGCTCGTCGAGGCGATGAGCGAGGAGTTCCAGCCCGACCAGTACCAGGACGAGTACCGCAACGCGATCGAGGAGCTCATCGACCAGAAGGTGGCCGGGAGGGTTCCCGCGGCGGTGGCAGCCGAGCCGAGACAAGCCACGGTCATCGATCTGGCGGCCGCGCTCGAAGCAAGCCTTCGTGACGCTGCATCGGCCAAGACCCGCCACCCCAGCACCGGCGCCGCGAAGAAGGCGGCACGCGGCGCCGAGAAGAAGTCGGCCGCGACGAAGCGATCAGCGAGCTCGGCTGAGGACGCAGAGCGCACCGCGGAGAAGCCGAAGCGGGCGCGCAAGAGCGCCTGACATCGTTCGTCGTCCGCGACGTTTACCGCCGCGTACAGGTGGGAATCGTTCCTGAGCCCCGAACGCAAAGGAGCGTGTCATGTACATCGGCTTGGGAACACTGTTGCTCATCATCCTGTTGGTGATCATCCTCACCTGACCTGAAAGGCGCCGACATGGACCCCGAAATCTCCTTCTTCTTCTATCTCGCCGCAGTTCTCTGCTTCGTCGTCGCCGCGCTCGGCGACGCGTGGAAGTACGGCCGGCGCACGCGGAGCGGCATCAAGCCGCTGCTCGTGCTCATGCCGTTGGGACTCGCGCTGGCAGTGTTCCCCACGCTCTGGACGACCGCCACCGTCGCGTGGTGAGAACATCAGGTTCGTGCGATTGTCATGTTTCGTCCCCGCCGAGAGCGGGAACGCCGGTGAGTCATGCCGGCCGTGTAGCCATCGGACCCACCCGACAGCGCTCCGGCTGATGCGCAGAGCGCCCGGCAGGATGCGACCCCCCATCGCATCCTGCCGGGTGCCGCTCTGCGCCCGCTCTCACTTCGTGCACCGAACTGTGACCCCCGCGACACGTCCCTGCGGTTTACCGACCGCTCGCAAGGAGGTATGAAGCGTCCCATGGCTGCGCGCATCTGGCCGGGCGAGCCCGCGCCGCTCGGAACGACCTTTGACGGCATGGGCACCAACGTCGCGGTGTACTCGGACCTCGCCGAGTCGGTCGAGTTCTGCACCTTCGACGACGACGGCAACGAGGAGCGCTGCGTGCTGCCGGAACGTACCGGCGACGTCTGGCACGGCTACCTCCCCGACGTGCAGCCCGGCACGCGCTACGGACTGCGCGTCCACGGCCCGTACGAACCACAGCACGGTGCCCGCTGCAACCCGGCGAAGCTCCTTCTCGATCCGTACGCGAAGGCGATCGCGGGCTCGGTGTCGTGGAACGAAGCGGTCTTCGACCACCCGTTCACCGATCCTGACGCTCGTAACGACGAGGACAGCGCGCCGTACGTCCCGCGGTCGGTCGTCGTCAACCCGTTCTTCGATTGGGGCAACGACCGTCGGCTGCGCGTGCCGTGGAACGAGACCGTGATCTACGAGGTGCACGTCAAAGGCGCGACGGCGCGGCATCCCGACATCGAGCCGGAGCTGGGCGGCACGTACGCCGGCCTCGCCCATCCCGCATTCGTCGATCACTTGAAGAGCCTGAGCATCACGGCCGTCGAGCTGATGCCCGTGCACCAGTTCATCAACGACGCGCACCTCCTCGAGCGGGGTCTCAGCAACTACTGGGGGTACAACTCGATCGGCTACTTCGCGCCCCACAACGGCTACGCACAGCGGGGCGAGCTGGGGCAGCAGGTGCAGGAGTTCCAGACGCTCGTCAAGACCCTCCACGAAGCGGGCATGGAGGTCATCCTCGATGTCGTCTACAACCACACCGCAGAGGGCAACCACCTCGGGCCGACCCTGTCGTTCAAGGGACTCGACAACCCGGAGTACTACCGCTTGATGGACGATCGGCGGTACTACCGGGACTACACCGGCACCGGCAACACGCTCAACATGCGCCAGCCCTACGTGCTGCAGCTCGTGATGGACAGCTTGCGGTACTGGGTCACCGAGATGCACGTCGACGGCTTTCGGTTCGATCTCGCCTCCGCGCTCGTCCGCTCGCTGCACGAGGTCGACCGGCTGTCGGCGTTCTTCGATCTCGTCCAACAGGACCCGGTGCTCTGCCAGGTGAAGTTGATCGCCGAGCCGTGGGACGTCGGCGAGGGCGGCTACCAGGTCGGCAACTTCCCGCCGCAGTGGGCCGAGTGGAACGGGAAGTACCGCGACTGCATCCGTGACCACTGGGCCGGTGCCCCGCACGGCGTCGGTGAGCTCGCCTATCGGCTCACGGGGTCGAGCGACCTGTACGAGGCCGCCGGGAGGCGACCGCACGCGAGCATCAACTTCGTCACCGCTCACGACGGCTTCACGATGCGCGATCTCGTGTCGTACAACGAGAAGCACAACGAGGCGAACGGCGAGGACAACCGCGACGGCGAGTCGAACAACCGTGGTTGGAACTGCGGTGTCGAGGGACCGACGGACGACGCTGAGATCAACGCCCTCCGCGCCCGCCAGCAGCGCAACCTGCTCTCGACGCTGCTGCTCTCGCAGGGCGTGCCGATGCTGCTCGGAGGCGACGAGCTCGGCCGCACGCAGCAGGGCAACAACAACGCGTACTGCCAGGACAACGAGCTGTCGTGGTTCGACTGGGAGGACGTCGACACGGAGCTGCTCGAGTTCACACGGGAGCTCGTCGCGTTCCGCACGGCACATCCGGCGTTCCGCCGCCGGCACTTCTTCCAGGGCCGGCCGATCCACGGCGAGGACATCGCCGACGTCGAGTGGTACGGGAACGATGGCACCCTCATGTCCGACGAGGACTGGAACGAGGGCTTCGCGAAGGCGCTCGTGATGCGCCTGAACGGCACCGCGATCGATGTCGACCGCCGAGGCGAGCGGGTCGACGACGACTCCTTCCTGATCGTCATCAACGCGAGCGCGGAACCGTTGACGTTCATCGTGCCGAGCGAGGTCACACCGGCCCGGTGGGAGATCGTCGTCGACACCGAGGCCGGCACGGTCGGCGCGACCGGTCGGGAAGCGAAGGCCGGTGGTGAGCTCCAGCTCGAATCCCGCTCGATGATGGTCCTCGCCGGCCGCTCATGAGCGAGCGTGAGACCGAGGCCGATCGCCACATCGTCGGCTCGTACCGGCTCCAGCTCCACGAGGGGTTCACGTTCGCCGATGCCGAGCGCGTCGTCCCGTACCTCGCGGAGCTCGGCATCAGTCACCTCTACCTCTCGCCCCCGTTCGAGGCGGTCGCCGGCAGCACCCACGGCTACGACGTCGTCGACCCGACAGCGTTCTCCTCCGCGCTCGGCGGCGAGCGCGGGTTCCGGGCGCTCGCCGAGTCGTGCCGAGGCGCGGGCGTGCGCATCATCGTCGACATCGTCCCCCACCACATGGCCGCCACACCGGCGAACCGGTGGTGGCGTGATGTCCTCCAGTTCGGTCGTGACAGCTCGAGCGCCGAGTGGTTCGACATCGACTGGGGCGCCGAGGCGGACGGCCGCTTGCTGCTGCCGATCCTCGGCGACCACATCGGCGTCGAGATCGGCGAGGGCCGCGTGCGCGTCGTCCCTGACGAGGACGGCGACGAGCTCGTCCTGCTCGAGCTCGCCGGCAGCACCCGCTTGCCGCTCTCACCCGAGACCGTGGCCGAGGTGCTCGCCGGTGTCGCCAAGGATGACACCGCGTCGCTGCTCCGCCGCCTGGAAGCGCTCAACGCGGATCCCGACCGACTGCTCGCGCTCGTCGACGCACAGCACTACCGACCGGCGCGGTGGCGGATGGCCGATCACGAGCTCGGGTACCGGCGGTTCTTCGACGTCGACTCGCTCGTCGCGCTCCGCACGTCCGACCCGGCCGTGTTCGAGCGCAGCCACCGTCTCGTCCGGCGGCTCGTCGACGAGGGTCTGGTCGACGGCCTGCGGGTCGACCACGTCGACGGCCTGCGCGATCCATGGGCATACAGCCACGCGCTCCGCTCACTCGCGCCGGACGCGTGGATCGGCGTGGAGAAGATCCTCGTCGGACGCGAGCGGTTGCAGACGAGCTGGCCGGTCGAAGGCACCACCGGATACGACGCGGCTGCGGTGCTGACACCGTTCCTCGTCGACCCTCGCGGGGAAGCCGCGCTCGACGAGCTGTACCGCGCTCGCAGCGGCGACGACCTGACGTTCGACGAGCACGCCCGGCTCGCGCGCGAAGAGGTCGCCGACTCGTTGCTCGGCAGCGACGTGGCGCGGTTGACGAACCTGCTGCACGAGCTCCTGCTCGACGACCCCCGTCACCGCGACACGAGCGTCGAGGAAGCTCGCCGCGCGGTGGTCGCGGTGGTGTCGTCGTTCCCCCGCTACCGCACCTACGTGCGCGCTCGCGACGACGGGTCGCCGGACGTCTCGGCCGCCGATCGCCATGTGATCCAACTCGCGGTCACGACGGCGGCGGAGCACCATCCCGAGCTCGATCCGGCATTGCTCGAGTTCATCGCTGCGGCGCTGACGTTGGAGACCAGCGGAACTGCTGCAGTCGAGTTTGCGCTCCGCTTCCAGCAGCTCAGCGGGCCCGTGATGGCGAAGGGCGTCGAGGACACCGCGCTGTACCGCTCGACGCGGCTGCTCGCGCTCAACGACGTGGGTCACGATCCCGCGACGTTCTCGGTCCGGCCCGAGACGGTGCACTGGTGGGCCGCGCAGCAAGCTCGGAGCTGGCCGCGCTCGATGCTCACGACCTCGACGCACGACACGAAGCGCTCCGAGGACGTGCGCGCCCGGCTCGCCGTGCTCGCCGAGGACCCGGCCGGTTGGGCGGAGGTGGTGCAACGCCTCGACGCGGTGCTCGCGCCCGTGCTGCCGGACGCGCCCGGCGTGGAGTGGTTCGTGTATCAGACCGCGTTCGGTGCCTGGCCGATCGCAGCCGACCGGTTGTGGCCCGTCGTGCTCAAGTCGATCAGGGAGGCGAAGCAGCGCACGAGCTGGCTCGCGCCGGACGAAGAGCTCGAAGCGGCGGTGCAGCGATTCGTCGAGGCGCTGACGTCCGAGCGCGAGGCCCGCACGGTGCTCGACGAGTACGTGCGGCGCATCGGGCCGGCCGGACGGGCGAACTCGCTCGCCCTGCTGACGCTGCGGGCGACCCTTCCCGGCTTCCCGGACACGTACCAGGGCACCGAGCTGTGGGACGACTCACTCGTCGACCCCGACAACCGCCGGCCGGTGGACTTCGACCTCCGCCGCTCGCTCCTCGTCGACGCCGCGGCCGGCGGAGGGGTTGCCGACGACCGAGGTGAAGACGACGCGCGCTGGGTGGCGTGTGACGACCCGGGCAGGACGAAGCTGTCGCTGCTCCACGCGCTGCTCGGCCTCCGGCGGCGGCACCCGGCGTGCTTCACGACGTCCGTCTACCGGGCGATCGAGGTCGAGGGACCCGAGCCGAGCGTTGCCATCGCGTTCCGGCGCGGCGACGTGCTCGTCGTCGTGCCGCGGTTCCCGCTGACCGGTGGCGAGCTGCGCCAGACCACGACGGTTCAGTTGCCTCGCGGCTCGTGGCACGACGTCATGACCGGCACGGTGCGCGGTCCCGGCGCCGTGTCGGTCGCCGCGTTGACGGAGCATCTCCCGGTGGCCGTCCTGGAGCGTGCACGATGATCCCACGGGTGTGGGCGCCGCGCGCCGCGCGCGTCGAGGTCGTCACGGAGTCCGGCAGGCGCTCGCTCGCGGCGCGAGCCGGCGACTGGTTCGTGGGCGACGAGCCGCTCGCGGTCGGCACCCGCTACTCGTTCTCGCTCGACGGTGGGCCCCTGCTCGCCGATCCCCGATCGGCGTGGCAGCCCGACGGTGCCGACGGGCCCTCTGCCGTCGTCGACCACCAGGCGTTTCCATGGACCGATCAGACATGGCACGGCAGCCCGCTCGCGGGGGCGGTGATCTACGAGCTGCACGTCGGCACGTTCTCGCCCGCGGGAACGTTCGATGGCGCGATCGAGCGGCTCGATCACCTCGCCGATCTCGGCGTCACGCTCGTGGAAGTGATGCCGGTCGCGGCGTTCTCCGGCGATCGCGGCTGGGGCTACGACGGCGTCCTGCCGTTCGCGGTGCACCATGCGTACGGTGGGCCCGACGGCTTCAAGCGCTTCGTCGACGCCGCCCACCAGCGAGGGTTCGGCGTCCTCCTGGACGTCGTCTACAACCACGTCGGTCCGGAAGCGGACCAGCTCGGCGAGTTCGGCCCGTACACCCACGAGGTCGCCGGGACGCCGTGGGGAGAAGCGATGAACCTGGACGGTGAGGGCAGCGACGAGGTGCGCCGCTACATCATCGACAACGTGCGCCACTGGATCGAGCACTACCACGTCGACGGGCTCAGGCTCGACGCGACGCACGCCCTGGTCGACTCACGGGCGCAGCACATCCTGGCCGAGCTCGCTCAGGAGGCGCTCGCGCTCGGCGCTGCGGTGGGTCGAACGATCCTGCTCGTCGCGGAGGACGACCGGAACGATCCGCGGATCACGACCGCTGCCGAGGCCGGCGGTTACGGACTCGATGGGCAATGGGCCGACGATCTCCACCACGCGGTCCATGCGGTCCTCACCGGCGAGGACGCCGGCTACTACGTCGACTACGGCTCGCTGGACGCGGTGGTGCGGGCACTGGCACAGGTGCACCACCTCGACGGGCAGTGGTCCGAGCATCGCCGCCGGGGTCACGGCGCTCCGCTTGTTGACGAACCCCGACACCGGTTCGTGGTCGCGATGCAGAACCACGACCAGATCGGCAACCGTGCGGGCGGCGAGCGGCTCGTCCACCTCGTCGGTGCCGGAGCGGTGAAGCTGGCCGCTGGTGTGCTCCTCCTCGGACCGTGCACGCCACTGCTGTTCCAGGGAGAGGAGTGGGGTGCGTCGACCCCGTTCCGGTTCTTCGCCGACTTCCGCGACGAGGAGTTGCGCACAGCCGTGGTCGAGGGTCGCAGCCGTGAGTTCGCCGGTCTCGCCCGGCGCGACGAGGACCTCGCCGACCCGTTCGCGATCGAGACGTTCGACGAGTGCCGGTTGCGCTGGGACGAGCGCGACGAGCCCGCTCACGCGGAGCTGCTCGACTGGTACCGGCGCGTGCTCGCCCTGCGCCGGGCGGAACCGGACCTGACCGATCCCCGGGCGGCGAGGACGCGCATCGAGCGCCACGGGGACGTCGTCGTCATGCGCCGCGGGTCGCTGTGCATCCTCGCCAACTTCGGCGATGCGGCGCACCGCTGGCAGCCGGTCGGACGGAGAGAGCCCGCCCCGGTCCCGATCCTCGCCAGCGACGCGACGCGCATCGAAGAGGGCAAGCTCGTCGTCGCGCCGCGCTCGCTGGCCGTCGTACGCACCTCACCGGATCGGGCGGATCATGCCGCGCGCTGACTCGACGCCGCGGTTCGTCGAGCCGATGCTGGCGACGGCCGCGCCGCTACCGACCGACGAGGCGCGGTGGGCGTACGAGGTGAAGTGGGACGGCATCCGCGTGATCGCGCGGGTCGTCGACGGCACACTCGAGCTCCGCAACCGGTCCGGCATCGACATCACGACCCGCTACCCCGATCTCGCCACCGGAGCTGCCCGTTGCGCCGGCCGCGAGCTCCTGCTGGACGGCGAGGTCATCGCCGTGGACGAGACCGGCCGGCCGAGCTTCGAGCGGCTCCAGCGCCGCATGCACGTCGTCGACCCCGCCGCCCAGCGGCGCCTGGCGACGAGCGTTCCAGTGCACCTCGTCGTGTTCGACGTGCTGTGGTCCAACCGGAAGAGCCTGCTCCGGCTGCCCTACGACGAGCGCCGTGACCGGCTCGCCGAGCTCGACATCGCCCACGACGGATGGACCACGCCGTCGGCGAGCGTCGGCGCGTCGGCGCCGATCGTCGCGTTCGTCGAGAACCATCAGCTCGAGGGCGTCGTCGCGAAGCGTCTCGACAGCCCGTACCTGCCCGGCACGCGCTCGAGCGCGTGGGTCAAGCAGCGTTCCAACCTGGGACAGGAGCTGCTCGTCTGCGGATGGATCGCCGGCACCGGCGTCCTCGCCGGCGGGCTCGGCTCGCTGGTGGTCGGCTACCACGACGGGCCCGGCGGACCGATCCGCTACGCAGGCCGCGTGGGCAGCGGCCTGTCCCGCGCCGACATCGCCCTGCTCACGGAGCGCATGGCGGGGCTCGCCCGGAGCACCTCGCCGATCGACGAGGGCACGCCGCCGGCCGAGGCGCACTGGGTCGAGCCGGAGCTCGTGGTCGAGGTTCGCTTCTCCGAGTGGACCCAGGGCGGACTGCTGCGCCAACCGGTGTTCCTCGGGCTCCGCACCGACAAGGAACCCGGCACCGTGGTCCGCGAACACGGCGGCGGCGCGCCTGTGTGACGGTCAGTCGCCCGCCGGCGGTCGCTCCGGCGACACCCGGACGTCGCTGTCCCTGCCGTTCGCGGTGATGCTGAACCGTTGCGAGCCGACTGGCACACCGTCGACGTGGACGTGCTGGAGCCAGGTCGGCAACTGCGGATCGACGACCACCGACCCGCGATCGTCGCTCGGTTCGATGCCGAGCAGGATCCGCAGGAGGTAGAGCGGGCTCGCCGCCGACCACGCCTGCGGCGTGCACGACGTCGGGTAGCGGACGGGGACGTCGACCCAGCCGCGGTCGATGCCGCTCAACAGCTCCGGCAGCCTGCCGTCGGAGGCCTGCGAGGCAGCGAAGAGCCCTGCCGCGATCCGCTGCGCCTCCTCCACGAAGCCGTAGCGCATGAGTCCGGCCGCGCAGATCGTCGAGTCGTGCGGCCACACCGAACCGCAGTGGTAGCTGAGCGGGTCGTAGCCGGGATTGTCGCTCGACAGCGTCCTGATGCCCCACCCCGTCCACATCGGCGGGGACATCAGCAGCTTTGCCACGGCATCCGCGTGCTCCGGCGCCGCGATCCCGGTCCACAGGCAGTGGCCCATGCTCGACGTGACGGAGTCGATCGGCTGGTTGTGCAGATCGAGCCCGGCCGCGAAGCCCTTGTCCGCACCGAGCCAGAAGCGGTCGTTGAAGCGGTCGGCGAGCGCAGCCGCGCGCGACGACCACGTCGCCGCGCCGGTCCCGTCGCCGAGCAGCTCGGCGAGGCGGGCGCGGGCGTGGAACGCGGCAAACACGTACGCCTGCACCTCGGCAAGCGCGATCGGCGGCTCGGCGATGCTGCCGTCGCCGTGGCGGATGCCATCCCACGAGTCCTTCCACCCCTGGTTGACCAGCCCCGTCACGCTGCGGCAGTGGTACTCGACGAACCCGTCCCGGTCGATGTCGCCGGCGCCGAGCATCCAGTCGAGCGCCAGGTCGATGGCGGGCAGCCCCGCCCGGATCTCGGCCTCGCCAAACGCGCCCCACCGCGCGAGCTCGCCGACCAGGTGCACGAACAACGGTGTCGCGTCGACCGAGCCGTAGTACGGCGCGCCGGCACGCAAGGAGAAGCTCGTGGCCTGCGTGAACCGCAGTTCGTGGAGGATCTTGCCCGGTTGCTCGTCGGTCTCGTCGTCGGTCACGTCGCCCTGCAGCCGGGCCAGCGCCCGTACGACGCCGCGCGCGAGTCCGTGGTCGACGTGCATCGAGAACAGCGACGTGATCAGCGAGTCGCGGCCGAACAACGTCATGAACCACGGCGCCCCGGCGGCCACCACCGGGAACTCCCGGTCCTCCGGATCGAAGAGTCGGAGCGAGCCGAGGTCTGCGCCGGAGCGACGAACGGCAACGTCCACAGCCGCGTTGCCGGTCACCACGGTCGGCAGGCTGCGCTCCCACGCCCGTGCCTGATCCCGCGAAGAGACGACGAGCGCCCGCGCCCGGTGTCGCGGCGGCTCGAGCCCGGTGTCGAGCAACTCGTGGGTGATCGCCACGCCGACCTCGGCATGCTCCTGCGAGTCGATCTCGAGCGTCCACACGACACGGCCCGGCATCACCGTGGCGGACGACGGCGACGCCTCGATCGTCGTCCGCCGCGTCGCACCGCCCGGAGCGGTCCAGGTGTAGTGGAGGACACCGTCGACGCACGCCAGCCCGGTCGTCGTGCCGGGCTCAGTCCGGTCGATCGGGCGCCGGTCCTTCACGGCGAAGAGGTCGGCGAAGTCGACATCGACCTTGAGGACGAGGCGACAGGTCCGAGGTGTCGTCGCGTGGTTGAACACCTGGATGCGGTCGACGAGCCCCTCGTCGAGCGCACGATGCCGAACGAGCAACAACCCCGACTGGGTCCCCGGCGGGGTGCGCAGGACGTGGAGCGACTCGAACGCGTCATGGCGATGGACGCCCAGCGACTCGCAGCGTCCGCCATCGACGAACAGCTCCGCTCTGCTCAGCACGCGGCGGTCGGCGACGAACCAGCCGAGTGGCGCACCGTCCGTCACGTCGCCGGCGACATCGGCCAGGCAGAACGACGGCCCGACGATCAGCATCACGACATCGTCCGGGTCGCCGAGGGCGGCCGGTTCCTGCGGTGGGCGCCAGGCGGTCGTCACGGGGCCACGGCTGCGACGCGTCCGGCGCCGTGTCGCCTGCCGACGACGCGCTCGTAGAGATCGACGTGACGCCGCGCGTTCCGAGCGGCGGAGAAGCGCTCGGTGACGGCGGTGCGGCACGCCCGCCGGTTCAGGCGCCCGACACCCTGCAGCGCCTCGACGAGCTCCCGCTCGCCCGCGCAGAGGAAGCCGGTGATGCCATCGTCGACCAGCTCCGGCGCCGCTCCTCGCGGCGTGACGATGACCGGCGTGCCACAGGCGAGCGCTTCGATCATCGTCATCCCGAACGGCTCGTCCCACTGGATCGGGTTCAGCAGTGCGACCGCGCCGCCGAGGAGCGCCATCTTGCGCGCCCCACCGAGCTCACCGACGAACTCGACGTCGTCGCCGAGCAGCGGCGCGACCTCCCGCTCGAAGAAGCGCACCTCCTCGTGCTCCCAGCACTTCGCCGCGATGACCAACCGCACCCCGGCGGCGCGAGCGGCTTGGATCGCCTGGACGACACCCTTCGCCGGCGACATCCGCCCGAGGAAGAGCGCATAGCCGCCGTCGCCACGGCCGACGGGGAAGCGTTCGGGCCTCACGCCGTGGTGGATGACCGCTGCGATCGGTACGTCACCGGCCGTCCTCGCTTGCGAGTGCGAGATCGCAACCACCGACGAGACGCGCCCGAGCTCTCGGAAGATCGGGCGCAGGTGGACGTCGAACAGGCCGTGGTTCGTCGTGACGATCGGGATCGGCGCGTGACGGGCCGCGCCGACGAGGGGGCCGACGAGTGTGTGGTCGTGGATCACATCGACGCCGCGCCGGAGCAGCGCGTCGTAGGCGAACACGACGTGTTCCATCTCGGTCGTCGTCACGCCGATCGCGCTGCCGCTGGGCGCGCACGGTCCGCCGAGCACCTCGGCACCCGCGATCCGGCTGTCCCCGTGGGCGACGACGACGACACGTACCCCCAGGTCGACGAGGCCGCAGATCAGGTTGTCGAGCACGGCCTCGGTACCCCCGTAGGCGGGTGGCGGGATGGGGATCCACGGTGGCGCGACGATCCCCACGGTGAGCGGTTCGCGCGGGACGCGCTCGAGTAGCCTCCCTGCGCGGTCGTTCCTGACCTGCACCGGTCCGTTGGGGAACGCCTGCCCATCGAGCATCCGGGAGTTCATGACGACCACGCCTGCCCGGTCGCGACGGGGGTGAAACGATCGCCGCAGCTGCCCGACGTGAGGTCAGCCGTCGATCGTGGCCGACCGGTGGTGCTCGACACGCGACGGGTGACCTTCGTCGACGCTGCCGGTCTGCGCACGCTGGTCCTCCTCGATGAGGTCGTCGCCCGTGAAGAGGGCATTCTACGGCTGCGACCGGGCACCGCACTCGTGCGCACGCTCGCGGATGATCCTCGACCGGGGCGTTTCGTCGAACTGCGCTGCGGGTACTGGCACGCCCTTGAACACGTGGGAGACGGCCGACGGAGTGGTTGCCGTGACCAGCCGACAGACGACGGCAACACGCGGCCGGCAGCGGCCACCCGCGCGCGACGACCGTGAGGTGGACGAGCTCCTCGCTCGATACCGCGTCGGGCGGGATCGGTCGATCCGCAACGAGATCATCGAGGCCCACCGCTGGCTCGCCAACGTCATCGCCCGCCGGTTCTCGCACCGCGGCGAACCGATCGACGACCTCGTACAGGTCGCCACGATCGGCATCCTCAAAGCGGTCGAACGGTTCGACCCGTCGTTCGGCGTCGCGTTCCGGACCTACGCGTCCAGCACGGCGCAGGGCGAGGTGCGGCGGCACTACCGCGACACGACCTGGCGGATGCGCGTGCCACGTCAACTGCAGGAGCGCTACCTGGACGTCAACGCCGCGCTCGATCGTCTCACCGGCGTGCTCGGGCACTCGCCCACCGTCGACGATCTCGCCACCCATCTGCACCTCCATCCCGATCAGGTGATCGAAGCGATCTGGGTCGGTACGAACTATCGACCCGTCCCGCTCACGGCGACGTCCGCCGACACCGAGGACCACACGGCGGACGGTGGCGCGTCCGAGGACGAGATCAGCTCGGGGTGGGACGAGGCCTTCGAGCGGCTCCTGACGACGGTCGAGATGCGCGCCGCGATGGCCGAGCTCCCGAGCCGTGAACGGCGGATCGTCTTCATGCGCTACTTCGAGGAGCGCACGCAGACGGAGATCGCTGAATCGGTCGGCCTCAGCCAGGTGCACGTCTCGCGGCTCCTCCGCTCCGCGGTGGCGCGTTTGCGCGACCGGATCCCGAAGAGCGACGGCGACGTGGGTTCGATCGACGGCGAGTCGGGTAGCCAGCCCACATGACTGCATGGGGATACACGCTCTCGAGCGAAGAGTTCGACCCTGCCGAGCTCGTCCGACTCGCTGGATCCGCCGAGGAGGCGGGCTTCTCCTTCGCTTCCGTCTCCGACCACTTCCACCCGTGGACCGAGCGGCAGGGCCACAGTCCGTTCGTGTGGACGACCGTCGGTGCCGTGTTGGCACGAACGGCGACGATGCGACTTGGCACGGGCGTCACCTGCCCGCTCATCCGAGTTCACCCGGCGATCATCGCCCAGGCCGCGGCCTCCTCGGCGGCGCTCGGCGGCGATCGCTTCTTCCTCGGCATCGGCACCGGCGAGGCGCTCAACGAGCACGTGACCGGGGAGCGTTGGCCGCCGATCGAGCAGCGAAGCGAGATGCTCGCCGAAGCGGTCGCGATCATGCGCGAGCTCTGGACGGGCGAGACCGTCGACCACCACGGTCAGCACTACACCGTCGAGAACGCCCGCCTCTTCACGCTGCCGGAACGGCCGCCGGCAGTCATCGCCGCAGCGTCGGGCCCGGCGGCGGCACGGTTCGCCGCCGAACATGCCGACGGCCTGTGGGTGACCTCGCCCGATGCGGAGGTGATCGACACCTACCGCAAGGCCGGCGGGTCCGGACCGGTCTACGGCCAGGTGACGCTGTGCTGGGGGGAGGATGCCGCTGCAGCACGCCGCCTCGCGCTCGAGATCTGGCCGACCGCCGGGCTGCCCGGTCAGCTGAACCAGGATCTGCCGACCTTCACCCACTTCGAGCAGGCGGCGAAGCTCGTCCGGCCGGACGACCTCGCGGAACGCGTGCCGGCCGGCCCGGACGCGGCGCCCGTGGTCGACCTGACCGCGAAGTACGTCGCCGCGGGCGTCGACCACCTCCACTTCCACCAGATCGGGCCGGATCAGGCAGGCTTCCTGCGCTTCTGGACGTCGGCGTTGCGGGACGCGCTCACGGAGCGCCTCGGTGCCGAGGCCGGCGCAGCAGCCGGTACATAAGATCGACTCGATGACGTTCGACCCCACCGACGACCGGATCGACGTGGAGATCCCCGCGGACGAGCGGTTCCTGCGCGTCGTGCGGCTGATCGTCACGGGCTACGGCTCGGCGTTCGACATCACGGTCGACCAGCTCGACGATCTCCGCATCGCAGCCGACGAGGTGGTGTGTGCGGCGATGGCGATGAGCGATCGGACCCGGCTGCACTTCTCGTTGGCGCGCGTGGACGGTCACGTTCGGCTCGAGGGCCATGCGCCCTACCGGTCCGGCGAGTGGTCCGAGCCGCGGTTCGACCTCGCCCGCCAGATCCTCTCGGTCGTCGCACCCGACCACGAGGTCGCGCACCGGGACGGCGTCATCGGCATCGCGTTCACGAGCGTGGCCGGCGCCGCCGGTTGACGCCCGCGCCGGCGAGGTTGACAGTGCTCGGCGTTGGGTACCGGAGCCTGGTCGAGCCGAGGAGGACACGATGACCGAGCCGAGCGCCACTGCACCGTCGGACAACACCACACTCGTCGAGGTGCTGGCCGCCTACGCCGCCGACGGTTTCGACGCCGAGTTCGAGCTCGTCGACGGATCGGGCGACCTGCACTGCTGCACGTGCCGTTCGACGCTCGCGGCCGAACAGGTGCCGCTCCACTCGATCAGGCGGCTGGAAGGCGCTTCCGATCCCGACGACATGATCGCGGTCTGCGCCGTCACCTGCCGGAACTGCGGCGCCGCGGGCACCGTGGTCGTGAAGTATGGCCCTGGGGCCAGCCTCGAAGAAGCGGAGTTCCTGCGCCGCGCCAAGGATCGCCGGGACGATGCGGTCGCGCCCCCGGACTCGGCACCCGGGGAAGAGAACACGCCGGAGCGCTGAGGCGCCTGGCAGAGTGTGGTGATGCCTCCCGACCCGAATGGCACTGTCTCGCTCCAGATCCCGGCTGACGCTCTGTACGTACGGGTCGCACGCCTCACGGCAACCGGGTTCGGCGCGCTCCACGACCTGAACGTCGACGACCTCGACGACCTGCGCCTCGTCGTCGACGAGCTGTGCGGTTTCTTCATCGACCTCGGGACGACCGAGCCGATCAGCCTCGAGCTGCGCCCGCGCACGGGTTCTGGGATCGACATCGTCGCCCGCGCCCCGGCGCCGCCCGAGGAAGCGCGCCGGCTCGTCGACGAGCTGCGCCAACAGGTCATGGAGGCGCTCACCGAGGAGCTCCGCGTCGATCTCGGCGCCGAGGAGACCGAGGTGCGAGCGAGCGTGGTTCCGGGGACCTGATGCCCACGGACGACACGGAGCATCGCGATCAGGACCGGGCCGAGCGCGACCAACGGGTGATCAAGGAGTTCCACGAGCTGCGCGCCGATCCGGACCCTGCACGGCGCGACCGGCTCGTCGAGGAGCACAAGTGGATGGCGGTGCACGCCGCTCGTCGCTTCCTCGGCCGCGGCGAACCGCTCGAGGATCTCGTGCAGGTAGGACACATCGGGCTCATCAAGGCGGTCGACCGCTTCGACCCCACCCGGGAGACCGCCTTCGGGCCGTTCGCCTTCGTCACGATCGTCGGCGAGATCCGCAGGTACTTCCGTGACAGCAGCTGGCGCGTCAAGGCGCCCCGGAGGGCCAAGGACCTCCAGGCACCGATCGCGGCGGCGACGGAGCAGCTGTCCCAGCGCCTCGGGCGCTCGCCGCGCCCGGCCGAGATCGCCGAGCACCTCGCAATCGACCTCGACGACGTCCTGCTCGCGATAGACGCGCGCACCGCGAACCGAACAGCGTCGCTCTCGGCGCCGAGACCTGGGGCGAGCGACAACGACAACGTCCGTCAGGAAGTCGCCGATCGGGTCGACGGCCTCCCGGAGGACGAGCTCGTGGCCGTCCGCACGCTGCTCGATCGGCTGCCCGCACGGGAGCGAGAGATCGTCAGGCTGCGCTTCTACGAGCAGCTGAGCCAGAGCGAGATCGCCGAGCGCGTCGGCGTCAGCCAGATGCACGTGTCACGGCTGCTGCGGGTCGCGCTCGGCACGCTCCGGTCGTCCCTCGACGCCGAAGACTGACACCGACACCAGGGCACACCCGGCAGGCAGATCCGAGCCACAGGGCGCAGCCAGAAGCGCCGGTGCCCCCTCTGCTGGGGGAGGGGGCACCGGCCTGTGCCGACGCACCAGGGCGGCGATGCATCGGCATGGGACACGCACGATGACGTGACGGTCGAGTTCTTCCCCGGACTGCCACTGGCCAAACCTCGGTTGGGGCCGAACCTCCGGGAGAAGGCGCGCATGTCCGCGATCGATCAGTGAGTGTTTGCGATCGATGTCCGGCGGGCATCCTGCGCGCCATGGAATTCATCTTGTGGATCATCGCGGTCGTCCTCGTGGTTGCCGGGATCATCCGGCTCGTGCAGCGCGACGTCCTGTGGGGCATCGTCCTCATCGTCGTCGGCCTCCTCGTCGGACCGGGTGGCGTCAGCGTCTTCAGTTGACGGCTCGCCACCTCACGAGTCCCGGATCGAGACCTCGAACCAGACCTCCGTGCGGCCGCGGGTGGTCGTCGAGCCCCAGCTGATGGAGAGCGCGTCGACGAGGAGCAGCCCCCGCCCGCTCGGGTCGGTCGGCGCCGGGGCCCGCCGGTGTGGCGCATGACCGCCGCCGTCGATCACCGAGCAGCGAAGTCGCTGGGGTGTTCGCGAGAGCCGGAGGACCGCGCCGCCATCCGTGTGGTGGACGACGTTCGACACGAGCTCGCTGACCAGCAACGTGACGTCGTCGGCGAGGTCGGCCAGGCCCCAGGCGTCCAGCGTCGCGGCCGCGAACCTCCGTGCTTCGCGCGGCGCCGAGGCGGAGTGCTCGAGCTCCGTGATCGCGACGTCACGCTCCATGGCACAGCACCACGATGGTCACGTCGTCGGCGAGGCGTCCCGGGCTGAACGAGGAAAGGCCGGCGAGGACGTCCTCGACGATCACGTCCGCCTGAGCGTGGTCGATGGACGTGAGCAGCTCGAGCAGCGGTTGTTCGCCGTAGAAGCCCTCGTCGTTGCGCGCCTCGACGAGGCCGTCCGTGTAGACGACGAGCAGCGACGACGGCCCGATCGTCGTCTGACCGGTCGTCCAACCCTGCAGCCCGAAACCGAACAGCGGGCCGGTCGGCGCCAGCCAGGCGTGCTCGGCACGATCACACACCACGAGCGGAGGCGGATGCCCGGCGTTCGCGTAGCGGCAGAGGCCGGTCGACGTGTCGATCGCGGCGACGATCGCGGTGAAGAAGCTGTCACCGAGCCCGAGCTCCTGGTCGATCAGCCACTCGAGGCAGGCACCCGGCTCGAGGCCGCTGCGCAAGGCGGCCTTCAGCAGTTCCTTGCACTTGAACGCGCTCACGGCAGCGAGCGCGCCGTGACCGGCGATGTCGATCACGACGACGCCGATCTCGTGCGGGCTCAGCAGCGTCACGTCGTAGCAGTCGCCGGCGACGAAACCCTCGGTGGCGCGCATCCCGGCGGCGACCGACCATCCCGTGGGGTAGTCGCCGAGCCCGCTCGTGAGCTCGGTGCGGAGCTGGAGCGCGAGGACCGTGTTCTGCTCGACCGCTTCGCGCGCCCGCACGGCGCGGTCGCGTTGGTCGACGATCGTGCGCTGCATCGTGTCGACTGCGTCCGCGACCTCGACCATCTCCGACGGTCCCTCGACCGTGACCGGCACCGCTTCACCACGAGCGATCCTCGTCGTCGCGTCGATGATGCGGTCGAGCGGTCGCACGACCCAGCGCTGGAGCAGCCATGCGACCAGGACCGTGAGCGCGACCACTGCTGCGAGCAGCACACCGAGCACGGTGACCAACCAGTTCCGGTCGACATCTGCTCGGTCGCCGGACCTGATCGCACGGGCATCGACGACGAGTTGCAGATCGGTCAAGGTGCCGCGCAGGTCCTCGAAGAGCGCTCGCCCAGTGCCCTGTTCGAGCAACGCCGCAGCCGCTTCCGGACCGTCGGCGCCGCGCACGATGATCTCCGGCTCCGCACTGACGTGCAGCCACGTGGACGCTGCAGCCTCCACGTCGGCGAGCGCGGCGAGGATCTCGCGGTCGCCACCGACCGCCTGCACGATCTCCGTCGCGAGCCGCGTGGCCTCGCTCTGCCCGCGGCGGTAGGGCCGCAGGAACTCGGGATCGCCGGTGATCACGTAGCCTCGCTGTCCTGTTTCCTGGTCGAGGTATGCCGATTCGAGCCGGGCCGCGTCCGAGGCCGTGTCGAACAGCAGACGACGCTGATCGAGCTCGCGGTTCCACGATCGGAACGCACCGGTGACCGCTGCACCACCGATGGCGAAGACCACGAGGTACCCCGCAGCCACGAGAGTGAGGCGATTGCGGAGCGACATCCGCCGCGAGGGTAGTGGTGGCCACCACGCGCCGCGGCCGATGGCGGAACGACGGCTCAGGTGGGTGCAGACGGGGTGATCTCGCCCTCGCCCTTCACGTTCGCACCGAGCTCCGCCATCTCCTCTTCGTGCTTGGTGACCTCGTCGATGTCCACCTCGGCGGCGCCACGCTCGGCTGCGCGCTCTTCTTCCGGCGTCGGCATCCGATCGGGGGCGGGGCGGGGCATCTCGTCGTCCTTCATCGCTGGCTCCTCGTAGATCGTCGGGACTGGGCGTGGGCGTTCCCCGGCGGCGAGCCGGCCAAACCTGCGCCCGGTCAGCTCCCCTCCGCGCACGGCTCGGTGGGAAATCCTGTAGAACGTTGACCGCCGTTCCGGGTTTCGAGGGGAGTTCCGCAGCATGGAGGAGATCGGGAGCAACGACTCGATCACGGTCGTGATCGACGACGACGGCGTCGTCGTCGCCCGTGGCGACGTGGATCTCGCCGGTGGCCCCGTGCTCGAGCAGGCGATCCTGCGTCGTGAGGCCAGTGGCCCGGTGACGATCGACCTCTCGGGTGTCGACTTCATCGACTCCTCGGGTCTGCGCAGCCTGCTCGCCGCGAGCCGTCGCGCCCTCGAACGGGGTAGCGAGGTCGTGCTCCGTTCACCATCGGTCGGGGTCAATCGGTTGCTCACGCTCACCGGCACCGCCGAGCAGTTCCGTGTGCTCGACGGTGGGAACTGACCACAGGCGCAGCGGGCACCCCGCCGCCGCGCGAGGCGTTTGACCAGGCGGGCGTCCGGGTACAGAGGCGGAGCACCTTCCCCTCACGCGCACCGCACAAGGAGTCACCCCGTGGCCAGCACCGCACGACCCGCCGCCTCGACGACGAAGCGAGGATCGCCTCGCCGGGGGTCCGTGTCCTCCGAACGTCAGGCGTCCTTCACCGTCCCGGGTCTGTCGCAACGCGACGGCCGGCAGGTGGCCGATGCGCTGCAGGAGCGACTGTGCTCGCTCATCGACCTCGGTCTCACGCTGAAGCACATCCATTGGAACGTCGTCGGTCCGAGCTTCATCGGTGTGCACGAGATGCTGGATCCGCAGTATGCCGGCGTGCAGGCGATGGTGGACGCGCTCGCCGAGCGTGTCGCGACGCTGGGTGGCGTTCCGAGCGGTCTTCCCGGCCGCGTGGTGGCGGCGCGCACCTGGGACGACTACGCGCTCGGCCGTGCCGACACCCAAGCCCATCTCGCCGCGCTCGATGTCGTCTACTCGGGCGTCATCTCAGCCCATCGGCTCGCCATCGAACAGGTCGGGGAGGTCGATCCCGTCTCCGAGGACCTGCTGATCGGCCAGACCGGCGTGCTGGAGCAGTACCACTGGTTCGTCCGCTCGCACCTCGCCGATTGGGCCGGCGGTCTCGCCAACGCGGGCGAGTCCACCGAGGCCGGTGCCGCTCGCGCGGCGGTGACGAAGGAACGACGGACCCCGCGCACTCCGCGGGGACGCGCCACCACCTCCGCGAAGACCTGAACGGACCCCGCGCACGTTGACCGGTCGGAGCCACCGACCGGTCGGCGACGCGGCGCGCACCAGGGGAGTCAGCGGATGCGTCGGCGCGCGGCGCGCACCTGCGTGCCGCCGATCAGCGGGGTGATCTCCAGCTCGTCGCTCAGCGCCGCCGCCACCGCGAGCCCGCGTCCAGCGGGGCTCGTGCTCGGCGGCATCTCGTACCCGTCCGAGTCGGCGACCTCGCGCTCGAACGCGACGCCGACGTTCTTGATGAGCAACTCGACGGCGTCACCCTCGTCGTCGATGGTCAGCAGGACGGTGACCGCCGGCCGACTGCCGGCAGCCTGCAGTCCGTTCGTCGCCAGCTCCGACATCACGAGGAGCAGATCGGGCACGACGAGGGGTGACAGGCCAGCCGTCACCAGCTCCTGTCGGAGCTCGTCTCTCAGCCCGGCAAGATCCCGCCTGGCGTTCAGTCGCCACCGGCGGTGTACGGCCATGCAGACATCGTCCCCGTTGTGGCGAGTGGCCAAACGCCCGGTGCACACGAACCGCGGCAAGCGAACGAATGGCAAGCCCATCAGCCCGGCGAAGCGGTCGGAGTTCTGCACGACGCTCGTGCAGAACCCTGACAACGTCGGTCGATGACGTACGGCCGAGTTCACGTTCGCGACCTGTTCACGAAACACGACGGAAACACCGCATCGCGACACTCCGGGCGTCTCAACGACCACGAGGGAGTGACGCATGGATAGCGGAGGACTCGCATGGGTGCTGATATCAGCAGCGCTCGTGCTGTTCATGACACCAGGACTGGCCTTGTTCTACGGCGGCATGGACCGCAGCCGGAACGTCCTGAACATGCTGATGATGAACTTTTGGTGCGTGCTCGTCGTGCCCGTCGTGTGGATGATCGCCGGCTACTCGATCGCCCAGGTGCCGTTCAACGACGACATCTTCGGCAGCTTCGATGCGCTGTTCCTCAAGGACATCGGCATCATCGATGACAACGGTGCAGCAATCGCCACGATCGCGTTCCTCGGGATGTTCGCCTGCATCACGCCGGCACTGATCTCGGGCGCGGTCGCCGATCGCATGAAGTTCTCGGCCTGGGCGATCTTCGTGCCCGTGTGGTTGCTGCTCGTGTTCTGCCCCGTGTTCAAGTGGGTCTACGGCGGCTTCCTCGGCCAGCGTGGTTCGCTCGACTTCGCCGGTGGCACGGCGATCCACGTGAACGCCGGGATCGCCGCGCTCGCCGCGGTGCTCGCCCTCGGCAAGCGCAAGGGCTGGCCGAAGGAAGGCCACCCCCCGCACTCCATGCCGCTCGTCATGATCGGTACCGGCATCCTGTGGTTCGGGTGGTTCGGCTTCAACGCCGGCTCCGCGCTCGGTGCCACGGGGCAGGCCGCCCAGGCGTTCATGAACACCTTCCTCGCCGCCGCTGCTGCCGGGCTGGCGTGGGCACTCGTCGAGCGGATCCGTGACGGTCACTTCACGAACCTCGGCGTTGCGTCCGGCATCGTCGCCGGCCTCGTCGCGATCACTCCCGCTGCAGGCTTCGTGTCGGGTGTCGCGCCGCTCATCATCGGCCTCGTCACCGGCGTCGTGTGCTGCTACGCCGTCCGGGTGAAGTTCTCCCTCGGGTTCGACGACGCACTCGATGTCGTGGGTGTCCACTTCGTGGGTGGACTCGTCGGTTCGCTGACGATCGGCTTCTTCGCCAACCCGGAGTTCTTCGGTGGCGAGTTCAAGGAGGGCATCTTCTACGGCGGTGGCGCCGGTCTGCTCGGAGAGCAGGCGCTGGCCAACCTCGTGACGATCGTGTACTCGTTCGTCGTCACCTTCGCGATCATGAAGGCGCTCGCGGCGACGATCGGCATCCGCGTGTCGGACGAGGAGGAGACCATCGGCCTCGATGCCTCCGAGCATGCCGAGACCGCCTACCACAGCGACGCCATCATGGGTCGTACGTGATGGCCGCCCGCCGTGCCGAGAAGTTCGACACCGTTGCGCTCGTGGAAGGATCGATGCGATGAAGCTGATCACTGCGGTCATCAAGCCGTTCAAGCTCGATGACGTCAAAGCCGCCGTCGAACAGGTCGGCGTCTTCGGCCTGACTGTCAGCGACGTGCGGGGTTTCGGTCGTCAAGGCGGCCACAGCGAGACCTATCGTGGCGCTGAGTACCAGATCGACTTCGTGCCGAAGGCGAAGCTCGAGATCATCGTCGACGACGACAGCGTCGGGCCCGTGGTGGACGCGCTGACCCGGGCTGCCGCGACCGGCAAGATCGGCGACGGCAAGGTGTGGGTCACCAACGTGGAGGACGTCGTGCGCATCCGCACGGGTGAACGGGGGCACGACGCGATCTGACATGTGAGGAGCGTCCCGCCGCCGGCACGGCCCTTCTAGACTGCCCGGGGTCCATGAGGAATCGTGCCGGCCACCCCCCGACCGAGATCACGGGTGGGGTCCGCGAGGCGTCCGGATGACGATCCTCCTCGCACTCCATGGCGTCGTCGGCTTGGTCCTCTTCTCGACCGGCTCGCGACTCGGGAGGAGGAGCTTCCTCATCGGCGCCGTGCCTGCCGTGGCGACGCTCGTCTGGTTCGCTGTCCAGATCGGCGACGTGCTCGACGGCGGCGTGATCACGGAGCGGGTGTCCTGGGTCCCGGCGCTCGACATCGCGATGGAGCTCCGTCTCGACGGCTTCGCGGCGACGATGGTGCTGCTCGTGTCGGGCATCGGCCTCGCCGTGTTCCTCTACGCGGCGGCGTACTTCCCACGCCACGCAGAGGGGCTCGGCCGGTCCGCCGGGCTGCTCACGATGTTCGCCGGCGCCATGCTCTGCGTCGTCCTGGCGGACGACCTGATGGTGCTCTACGTCGGGTGGGAGCTCACGTCGATCACGTCGTACCTCCTGATCGGCAACAACCACACGCAGGCGCACGCCCGAGCCGCCGCGCTGCACGCGCTCCTCGTCACGTCGGCGGGCGGATTGGCGATGCTCGCGGGCTTCGTGCTCCTCGGCCAGCGCGCGGGCAGCTACCGCCTCAGCGACGTGCTGGTGGTGCTCGCCGGCTCACCCTCGTTCGACGGGACGGTGATCGCGGGACTCGTGCTCGTGCTCGTCGGCGCGTTCACGAAGTCGGCGCAGTACCCGTTCCACTCGTGGCTCCCAGGGGCGATGGCCGCTCCGACACCGGTGAGCGCCTACCTCCACTCGGCGACCATGGTGAAGGCAGGGGTCTACCTCATCGGCCGGTTCGCTCCCGTCGCCGCCGCGGCCGGGTTCTGGAGGCCGCTCGTCATCGGCGTCGGTCTCACGACCATGATCGCGGGCGGGTTGCGCGCGCTTCGCCAGCGCGACCTCAAGCTCCTGCTCGCCTTCGGCACGGTCAGCCAGCTCGGCTTCCTCGTGGTGCTGTTCGGTGCCGGCACGCCGGCCGCGACGGCGGCGGGCTGCGTGATGCTCCTCGCTCACGCGGTCTTCAAGGCAGCGCTGTTCATGGCCGTCGGCACGCTCGATCGGCACACCGGCACCCGCGATCTACGCGAGCTGCCTGCCCTCGGACCGCGCTGGCGCCCGTTCGTGATCGTCACCCTGATCCCCGTCGCGTCGATGGCCGCGATCCCGTTGACATTCGGATTCATCGGCAAGGAAGCCGCCTACGACGCGATCCACGAGGGCATGTTCAGCGCAGGCGGGCTCGCGCTCGCGGGGATCGTCGCCGGCTCGGTCCTGACGTTCGCCTACACCGCCCGATTCGCATGGGGTGCCTTCGCACCGCCCTCGCGACGGTTCCGCCCGACGCCAGGGGCTCGCCCTCCGGCTGCGGCCATCGCCGTGCGCGACCACCCCGACAACGGCTACGTGCTGCCGGCGGCCGCACTCGCGGCCGTGACGATGCTCCTCGGCGTCGCGCCAGGACTCGTCGACCGGCTCGTGTCCGCGGCCGCCTCCTCGCTCGACAGCGCAACGGAACCCGTGCACCTGGCGATCTGGCACGGTGTCAACGCGCCGCTCGTGCTCTCGGGCGTCACGCTCGCTGCCGGCTACTCGCTCGCCCGCGCTCAGCGCCGCATCGCGCCGCTGCTGCGCGCCGGCAGTCGCATCCCGACCGGCACAGAGGTCTACCTCGGGTTGCTGCGCGGGCTGAACGTCGTCGCCGACCGCGTCACCGGCATCGTGCAGAACGGCTCGCTGCCGATCTACGCGGGCGTCACCCTGCTCACGGCCGCAGTCGTTCCCGGCTTCGTGCTCCTGACCCGGACCGACTGGCCCGGGATGCCGCGCGTCGTCTCCAGCCCAGCGCAGGTCCCGATGGCTGCGCTCCTCGTCGGCGCCGCCCTTGCCGCGGCCGTCGCCCGCCGCCGGTTCTCGGCAGCGCTGTTCCTCGGTACGGCCGGCTACGCGATGGCCGGTCTGTTCGTCGTGCAGGGCGCTCCGGACCTGGCGTTGACGCAGGTCGCGATCGAGACGCTCTCGACCGTCATGTTCGTCCTCGTCTTGCGGCGGCTGCCCGACCGCTTCGAACGGACGTCGACGGTCATGAGGCGCGTCGTGCGGATGCTGATCTCCGCGCTCGTCGCGCTCGCGGTGTTCTCGTTCGCTGTCATCTCGCGCTCCGCCCGCGAGGCGCAGCCGGTGTCGGGCGAGATGATCGAGCGCTCGCTGCCGGACGGTCACGGCCGCAACGTCGTCAACGTGATCCTCGTCGACATCCGCGGCTTCGACACGCTCGGTGAGATCACGGTGCTCGCCTCCGCAGCGATCGGCGCCGTCGCGCTCGCCCGCGTGGGGCGCCGTGGCAAGCGGGATTCGGAGATCGCCGGATGAAGCGGCTCGTGATCCTCGACGAATCGGCCCGCGTCATCTTCCATGCCGTTCTCGTCGGCAGCATCTACCTGCTGTTCGCGGGGCACAACCAACCGGGCGGCGGCTTCGTCGGCGGGCTCGTCGCCGGCTCGGCGATCTCCCTGCGCTATCTCGCCGGCGGCATCGACGGCGTGCGCTCCCTCAGTCGCTTCCGGCCGTGGACGATCCTGGGCAGCGGCTTGCTGATCGCGAGCACGACAGCGATCGTGCCGATGCTGCGCGGTGATCCGGTGCTGTCATCGCTCGGGCGCGACTTCGAGCTGCCGCTGATCGGATCGTTCTACGCGTCGACGACGCTCGCGTTCGACATCGGCGTGTACCTCGTCGTCATCGGCCTCGTGTTCATGATCTTCGAAGCGTTCGGTGAGGAGAGCGATGCGACGTGACCCCTGCCGGGCGTTGCCCGAGCTGGAAGCGCCCGAGCCGGATGTGCCCGAGCCGGATCTGCGGGCGTCATGAGCCTGACGCTCGACCTCGCGGCCGCGCTGCTGTTCGGCATCGGCACGTACCTGGTGCTGCAACGCAAGCTGAGCCGCGTGATCATCGGCCTCGCGCTGCTGAGCCACGGCTCGAACCTGCTGCTCATCTCGTCGGGAACGGTTGGCATCCCGCCGCTGATCGGTACGGGTGACCCTGGAGAGTTCAGCGATCCGCTGCCGCAGGCGCTCGCGCTGACGACGATCGTGATCACCTTCGGCGTGACGGCGCTGCTGCTGGCGATGGCCTACCGGAGCTGGATGCTCAGCCGCGACGACGAGGTCGAGGACGACGTCACCGACCGCGCCGTCGGCCGCGCCGGTTGGCGCGACAAGGAGGTGCACGACGAGGAGACCGCCGAGCGCGAGCCGATGGAACCCGACGCGCCGATCGAGGGCGTGCTCGGCAGCGATCCGGTGCGCACCGGGGGTGACGGTCCGTGAGGCACCTCGTCCCGTTGCCGATCGTGCTCCCGTTGATCGGCGCCGCGTTGTCGATCGTCTTCGGCCGCTGGCGCGTCGTGCAGCGCGTCGTCGCGCTCAGCGTGCTCACCGCGACGACGTGCATCTCGAGCGTGCTGCTCGTGGCCGTCGATCGTGACGGTCCGCTCGTGATGTCGGCCGGGGAGTGGCCGGCGCCGATCGGGATCTCGCTCGTCGTCGACCGCCTCTCGGCGACCATGCTCACCGTTGGTTCCGTGATGCTCCTCGCCGTGCTGCTGTACGCGATCGGGCAACCGGGTGCGGAGCGCCATCACGTCGGCTTCCAGTCCGTCTACCTCGTGCTCGCCGCGGGCGTTGCCGCGTCGTTCACGACCGGCGACCTGTTCAACCTGTTCGTCTCGTTCGAGATGATGTTGACCGCCAGCTACGTCCTGTTGACGCTCGGGGGCGGACGAGAGCAGGTCCGCTCGGGCATGACGTACGTCGTGATCAGCCTCCTCGCCTCGACGTTGTTCATCACGTCCCTCGCACTGCTCTACGCCGCGACCGGCACGGTGAACATGGCCGACCTCTCCGGGCGCATCGCGGAGCTCCCTCCCGGTGTGCGGAGCGCGTTCGCCGTCCTGCTCGTCGTCGTGTTCGGTGTGAAGGCGGGCCTGTTCCCGCTGTTCTCGTGGCTGCCCGACAGCTACCCGATCGCGCCCTCTCCGGTCACCGCGGTGTTCGCCGGTCTCCTGACGAAGGTCGGCGTGTACGCGCTGATCCGCACGCAGACGCTGCTCTTCCCCGTCGACTCGCGACCCACCACGTTGCTGCTCGTGGCGGCTGGCCTGACGATGGTGGTGGGCGTCCTCGGCGCGATCGCACAGGACGACATCAAGCGCATCCTGTCGTTCAACATCGTCAGCCACATCGGCTTCATGGTGATGGGACTGGGCCTGATGAGCGTCGCCGGCCTGGCGGCAGCGATCCTCTACACCGTCCACCACATCGTGGCGAAGACGACGCTGTTCCTCACCGGCGGGCTCATGGAGCACGTCGGTGGCTCGAGTCGCATCACGAGCCTCGGCAACATGGTGCGGTCGGCGCCCGTCGTCGCGGTGCTGTTCCTCGTCCCGGCGCTCAGCCTCGCCGGCGTGCCGCCGCTGTCCGGCTTCGTACCGAAGTTCGCGCTGGTCGAAGCCGGCTTCGGTGGCGACAGCTACCTGATCGTCGCCGTCAGCCTGCTCGTCAGCCTGCTCACCCTGTTCTCGATGATGAAGATCTGGATCGGCGTCTTCTGGAGCCCGGTGTCGGAACCCCCGACCGGCACACCGCACGTCGTCGGACGTCTCGGCGGCCCGCCGCTGATGGTCCTGCCGACGATCGCGCTGATGGTGCTGAGCCTCGCGATCGCAGCGGCCGCCGGGCCGCTCTACGAGTTGTGCCAGCGAGCGGCGACGGATCTGCTCGACCCGTCGGCGTACCTCCGAGCGGTGCTGGGCCCGTGAACCCGATCGTTCGTGGCGCGATGCTGACCGGCCTTTGGTGCCTCCTCTGGGGTGACCTCAGCGTCGCCAACGTGATCAGTGGCGGCGGCGTCGCACTGCTGCTGCTGGTCACGTACCCGACCGGTGCACGCGTCGCGCGCGGTGGCGGTGGGTTCCGCCCGTTCGCCCTCGGCAGGCTCGCCGTCCACCTCGTGTACCAGTTCGTCGTGTCGAACGTGCTCGTCGCCCGCGCGGTGCTCGGTCGTCGGTCCAGGGTGCCAACGGGCGTCGTCGCCTGCCCGTTGCGGACGACGTCCGAGAGCATGATCACGTTCCTCGCCAACGTGTTCGCGCTCAGCCCGGGCATGTTGCCCGTCGAGGTGTCGATCACTCCGCCGGTGATCCTCCTCCACGTGCTCCCGTTCCGTGACGACGGGGCGACGCGACGGAGCGTCGCGACGCTGGAAGCGCTCGCGGTGCGGGCGTTCGGCAACGACGACGACCTGGCCCGGCTCGACCGGTCCGAGACCGGACCTGAGGCCGGACGATGATCACCGCCACCTATCTCGTCCTGGCCGCCGCCGCCACGCTCTTCGGGTATCGCATGATCGTCGGCCCGACGCTCGCCGACCGCATCAACGCGTTGAGCGGGATGTTGATCGCCGGGATGGGCGCGATCGCGACCCAAGCCGTCGACACCGGGCGCGGCGCGTTCCTCCCCGTGCTCGTGGTCGTGGCGCTCGTCAGCTTCGTCGGCACCGCGATGGTCGCCCGGTTCATCGAGGGCAGGGGCCGATGATCGGCCGCATGCTCCTCCTCGGCGGCGCGATCCTCACGCTCCTCGCCGCCGTCGGCATGGTCCGCTTCGACGACGTCTACAAGCGGATGCACGCGCTGACGAAGGCGTCGACGGCGGGGAGCCTGCTCCTCCTGCTCGGCGCCGCGATCTCGCTCTCGCACCCCAACGACGTCACGTCGCTCGTGCTCGCTGCGGTGCTGCAGGTGATCACGTCGCCGGTCGCGGCCAACATGGTCAGCCGTGCGACGTACAAGACGGAGGGCGTCGCTCAGGTACCGGGCGCCACGGGGTCGAGGGCGGCGCCGTCGACGAGGAGACGGAGCGCGCCATCGGACGACAGCGGTCGGGCGAACAGGTAGCCCTGACCGAGCAGGCAGTGCTCGTCGCGCAGGCCGTCGCGCTGGGCGTCGAGCTCGATGCCTTCGGCAATCGTCTCGAGCTGCAGGGTCCGCCCGAGCTCGAGCAGCCCCCGGACGATCGGCGGCACCTGATCACGGTCGTTGATCGTGCTCACGAACGACCGGTCGATCTTGAGGATGTCGATCGGGAACTGCCGCAGGTAGCTGAGCGAGGAGTAGCCCGTGCCGAAGTCGTCGATCGCGATGCGCACGCCCAACGAACGGAGCTCGTGCAACCGCTCCGCTGCCGTGGCGGCATCCTGGATGAGCACCGTCTCGGTCATCTCGAGCACGAGCGACGCGGGGTCGAAACCGGACGCCTCGAGCGCGTCTCTGACGTGGTCGATGAAGTCGAGGGAGGCGATCTGTCGAGCCGACACGTTCACCGCCATCGTCAATGCAGCGGCGCCGGGTTGGCGGCTCCAGTTCGCCGCCGTGCGGCATGCCTCGTCGAGCACCCATCGGCCGACGTCGACGATCATCCCGTTGTCCTCGGCCCGGCGGATGAAGTCTTCGGGAAGGACCATGCCCCGCTCGGGGTGGTCCCATCGCAGCAGCGCCTCGAAGCCCGTGACCCGGCCACTGTCGAGCTGGACGACCGGCTGGTACAGCAGCCTGAACTGATCGTGGCCCAGCGCATCGCGGAGATCGGCTTCGAGCTGGCGCTCCTCGGCTGCCGCGGCCTGCATCCCCGCGTCGTACAGCACCCACGCGTTGCGACCAGTGGTCTTCGCCTCGTACATCGCGATGTCCGCGTCGCGCAGCAACGACGACGCGCTCGCCGTCGCGTCGGCCGGGGCGATGCCGATGCTCGCCGACAGACGGACCTGCTGGCCCGCTACCACGAACGGCTGGGAGAGCGACTGCAGGATCCGGTCGGCGATCGTCACTGCGTCGTCGACGGAGCGAGCGCTGTGGTCGACGAGGACGGCGAACTCGTCGCCGCCGAGCCTGGCGACGGTGTCCGAGCTGCGGACCGCGCCCTCGAGCCGCCGCGCGACCTCGCAGAGCAGCTCGTCGCCGGCCTCGTGCCCGAGGTTGTCGTTCACGAGCTTGAACCCGTCGAGGTCGAGCGACGCAACCGTGATCTCGGCCCCCGACCGGCCGGCGCGACGGAGTCCGTGCTCGATGCGATCCCGGAACAGGGCGCGGTTCGCAAGCCCCGTGAGCGAGTCGTGGAAGGCCTGGTGCGACAGCTCGTCCTCGGCGCGCTTGCGATCCGTGATGTCGTGCAGGTTGATCACGATGCCGCCGACATCCGGGTCGTCCTGGAGGTTCAGCGCCCGGGCGGCGAGCCACATCGTGGTCCCGTCCTCGTGACGCACCCGCATCTCGGTGTTGACGACTTCGCCGCGCATCGACGAGATCTGCTGGAGCGCGGCCTTGGCCCAGTCCGTGTCGATCGGCTGGAGCAGCTTCCCGAGGTCGGCGCCGACCGTCGCAATGTCGCTGCGACCGAGCATCGCCGGCAGCTGCGGCGCGTCGTTCGTGATCGTTCCGTCGGCATCGATCACGACCACTGCATCCGAGGAGTTCGCGGCCAACGCCCGGAAGTGGCGCCAGCTCGCCGCCAAGCGGTCCCGGCTGTCCTGGCCGGCCCGGAGGAGCCGTACCGCGCGGGCATAGGCCAGGCCACCGAGGCAGACCGCGGCGATGAGCAGGGGCACGGGGTTCGGGTCATACCCGCGGGCGTAGGACCACGCCTCGACGAGGACGGGCACGAGCAGCGGCGCGATCGCGAGCAGCACGCGACCACGGCCGATGCGATCGATGGCGACGTCCTCCGTCGTACCGATCGCCCCTGCTGCCCGCGCCGCCAGGGCGATGAGCGCCGCGCCGAGCATCCACTCCGCATCGGCCCAGACCCCCGAGACGGCCTCGCTGAGCATCCACGAGAGATCAGCGACGAGCCAGCAGAGCGCACCGGCGGCGAGCACGAGGCCGGTCGCGCGGCGGGCCGGGCGGCTGATCAGCATGCGGACGACGAGCCCGAGCATGACCGCGTCGAGAACCGGGTAGGCGGCCCAGACCGCCCGTACGAGCGGTGCGATCGTGCCGTCGAAGACCGTCGCCCGCAACGAGTGCTCCCACAGGACCATCACCGCGAGGATCGCGACGACGCACATGTCGATCAGGCCGTCGACGTCGATCCGGCGATCCGGGCCACGCACGACGAGCAGCCGCAGCAGGCCGGCGAACAGCGCGATGTACGAGCCGAGCCAGAACGCATCGGCGATCGAGATGTCGGGAGCGGTGTCGCGCACGACGAGGAGCACGGAGTACGCGATGTCGGCGAGTGCCGACAGCACGAGGCCGAGCGCGACGAGCGACCAACCGGTGCGCTCGCCCTTCGGCAGCCGCCGTACGCTGGACCAGGCGACGAGCGCGGACCCGACCGTCACACCGAGGTAGCTCAGCTCACCGGTGATGCCCTCGGTCCAGAGCGTGCGCGACGCCATCAGCACGGCGGTGATCGTCGCGAGCACCCACACCGGCAGGCCACGCGCGGTCATGCTCGCCTCAGGGATGCCTCTGGTGGGCTGACTCACTGTTGAGACGCTACTAAGCGTGGTCGAATAACCGCATGATGCGTCGGGACTATCCGCTCCGGTTGTCCCGAGACGTGCTACAGCACCAGCGGACGAGCGCCGGGACGAACCATCAGCGAGGCGCGTGCCAGGCTGCCTCGATGATCGACGAGGCGCACGAGCTGTACGCGGTCCCGCCGTCGGAGTTCGTCGTCCGCCGCAACGAGCTCGTCCGACAGCTGAAGGCGGACGGTCGCGGCGACGACGCGAAGGCAGTCGCCGCGCTCCGGCGCCCCAGGTTGGCGGAACACGCGTTGAACGCCGCCGTGCGCGACGCCGCGAGCCTCGCGGACCGGTTCGCCACCGCGGTGGCCGAGGCCACCGCGGCGCAATCGTCGGCGATCGGAGGAGGCGGCGCCGAGACGATGCGGACGGCCACCCGCGAGCTGCGATCTGCCGCGAGCGCGCTGATCGACGCCGCGGCGCAGCAACTGCGTCGCGACGCCCCAGGCGGCGGGGATCAACGCGACGAGATCGAACAGCTGGTCCGATCGCTCTCCAACAATGCAGGAGCGGCGCTCCTCCGCAGCGGCGTCGTCGGCTCAGCGGCGGTCGAGCCGCAGGATCCGTTCGCCGGCGCTCCGGAGCCGCCCGACCCCTCGCCACGTCCGGCGAGGGCCGCGTCGTCGCCGACGACCCGGTCGCGCACATCCCGGTCGCGCACGACGCCGCCGCGCACTCCACCGCCGCGTCCGACGCCGGTGTCGGACGCCCGGGTGGCCCGAGCCGAGGCGGCCCGACGCCGCCAGGTGGAGGCGGAGCGGACCCGGGCTCGTGCCGCGCTCCGGGCGGCCGCGCGCGACGAGGCCGCCGCCCAGGACAACGTCGATGCGGCGCAGCGACGGCTCGACGAAGCAGTCGGGCGACTCGACGAGGCACGCGCGTCGCTCGCTGCCGCGCAAGACGCACTCCGCGCCGTCGACGACGAGTCGTCGAATCGAGGCTCCTCGGATTGAAGCCGGCCCGTTCAGCGGGTATGCCTTGTCCATGCCGCGCGCGATCTGGTCCGGGTCCATCTCCTTCGGTCTCGTGAACGTACCGGTCGGCCTGCACGCCGCCACGGAGTCGAAGGACGTCCGCTTCCACGAGTTCGAGGAGGGCAGCGGACGGAGGATCCGCCACGAGCGGGTCGCCGAGGGCACCGACGACGAGGTCGACTACGACCACGTCGTCAAGGGGTATGAGGTCTCCGACGACCGCTACGTGATGCTCACGCAGGAGGAGCTGGAGTCGGTCGAGCCCGGCAAGTCGCGTGCGATCGAGATCGAGAGCTTCGTCAGACTCGACGAGATCGATCCCGTGTACTTCGAGAAGTCGTATTACCTCGCGCCGAAGCAGAGCGGCGAGAAGGCGTATGCGCTCCTTCGGGACGCGATGGAGCGGTCAGCACGCGTCGCGATCGGACGCTTCGTGATGCGCTCCAAGCAGCACCTGGCGGCCATCCGGCCGTCGGGTCCGGTGCTGATCCTCGAGACGATGTTTTTCGGCGACGAGGTCCGGCCCACCGACGAGCTCGGCCTTCCCCGGCGGGCCAAGCCGGTGCAGCGCGAGCTGCGCATCGCGGAGCAGCTGATCGACTCGCTGACGGTCCACTTCGATCCGAGCGCCTACACCGACACGTACCGCGACCGCATCCTCGACCTGATCGAGGCGAAGGCGAAGGGCGAGGAGATCGTCGTCGAGCGCCGCGACGAGCCCGCCGAGCCGGTCGGCGACCTCATGGCTGCGCTGAAGGCGAGCCTCACGGACATCAGTGAGGCCCGCAGCCGGCGCCGTCCGAAGCAGGACCTCGCCGGTCTGTCCAAGGAAGAGCTCTACGAGCGAGCCGCCGAGAAGAGCATCCCGGGTCGGTCGAAGATGTCGAAGCAGAAGCTCATCGCCGCGCTCGACCCGGCGTCCTAGCGACGCGCTGCACGGCCGTCAGCCGATCAGCGGCGCCCGCGGAAGCCGTAGCCGATGCCGCCGGTGAGCAACAGGACGATGAGGACGATCAAGAGGATGGTGAGCATGGCGTCGGCGTACCCGAGTCCGGCCCGGTCGAAACCGCCACCCCGACCCGCCGCCTTTGCGTGCGCTCGGTTGCGGCATCCGCAACCCAGCGCGCGAACGATGCTCGGTGGAGACGATGGGACTCGAACCCACGACCTTCTGGATGCAAACCAGATGCTCTAGCCAGCTGAGCTACGTCCCCGTAGGGCAAGGTGAGGATAGCGGCGGACTGCCGCCGAGGACGAGCGGCCTCGCGGCACGAGGGCGAGCGGTCTCACTGCCAGCGACGACGCCGGGGAGACGACCCCCAGGGGATGACGACCGATCGCGCCGTCTCGGCCCGGGGACGACGGCCGATCGCGCCGGCAGCCCGCTACGGTGCGCGCCCGTGAACCGATGCGCGGTGCCGCGCCGTGGAGCCCTGCTCGGGGCAGGCGCCGTCCTCGCCCTCGTTGCCGGGTGCAGCACGTCGAGCGGTGTCGAGAGCACGGCAGCGGAGCCGATCCCGAGCACGACCGAGCCGGCACCGACCACGATCCCCGAACCGAACGGCGACGGCGCCGAGGTGTTCCGCCGGACCAGCCCGTCGATCGCCTTCGTCCAGACTGCGCTCGGATCGGGCACCGCCGAGATGATCGAGGACGGGTACCTCGTCACCAATGCGCACGTCGTCGATCCGTTCGCCTCGGTCGACATCGAGTTCCCCGGTCGCCGACGGCTGGAGGACGTGCCGGTCGTCGGTGTCGACCTGATGGCGGACATCGCCGTGCTCGGCCCGATCGACGACGGCCCGCCTGCGCTCGAACTGGTCGGCGCGGCGGACTACCCGAGGGGCAGCGCGGTGTTCCTCGTCGGACACCCGGCAGCCCGCTCGTCGGATCTCGATCTCACGATCACGAGCGGCGTCCTCTCCCGACGGCAGCACCTGTCGGACCTCGATCTCACGTTGCTCCAGACGGATGCACTCATCGCCGGTGGGCAGAGCGGGGGTGCGCTGCTCGACGAGGACGGGCGGTTCATCGGTGTGAGCGGGCTGTTCTTCTCCGGGTTCGCGTTCGCGCTCGACGGCGCCGGCGCGCGCAACTCGATCGACCACATCGTCGCCGGCCAGAGCTCGCCGTACCGTCCGATCGACGACGGGTTGCAGACGACGATCTCGGCGCCGCTCGGCCCCGAGGTCAGGGCGTTGACCGCAGTCCTGCCGCCGCTCGACGAGCCGACGTTGCTGCGCATCACCGCGACGTCGGATGGCGGCGGCGAGATGTGGGTGACGGTGTCGTCGTACCACGGCTTCTCTGCGAGCACCCTCGAAGGCGACGACGAGAGCGGTGGCCTCCTCGCAGCAGTCGGTGAGGACTCGTGGGAGGTGCTGCTGCCGGAGCGCGATGCGGTGATCGTCGAGATCGGCACGGTCGACGACGGGCCGACCGACGCCACGTTGACCACGAGCCTCGGCATCGTCCCCTACGTCGACGATGAACCGTGGCAGATGCTGGAGCTCGGTACGCCGGCGTCCTCGATCGACGCGGTGCTGGATGCATTCGAGAACATCGACACCTTCACGGTCGATCTCGTCGAAGGGACCCCGGTGACGATCACGGTGCGCTCGCTGCTCTCCGACCTCGCGTTCGAGATCAGCGCCCTCGAGGGCGAGGACAGCCTGATGGTCGACGACGGACCGGGCGACGCTGGATGGTGGGGCCTCGATCCGTCGACGACGTTCACGCCGGCGCTCACCGGCACCTATCGGATCGACGTGCAGCGTGCGATCGTGGACCGGAGCTCGAGCGGGTACCGGATCTCCGTCAGCTCGCCCGGCTGAAGGCCTGCCGATAGGCGAGCGGGTTCGTGCCGACGATCCGGCCGAAGTGCTGCCGGAGCGTGGCGCTCGTACCGAACCCGCTGCGCTGGGCGACGATCTCGATCGGCACCTCGGTCATCTCGAGCAGGCGCTGTGCCAGCCCGACGCGCTGGTGCAGCACCCATTGCAGCGGCGTCGTCCCCGTCGCCTGCTTGAAGCGCCTGGCGAACGTGCGCGGCGTCATCGCCGCCCGGCGCGCCAGCTCCTCGACCGACAGGTCGCGATCGAGGTGCGCTGCTGCCCAATCGAGCGTCGCCGTGAGATCGGAGTCGCTCGCCTCGACCAGGACGGGGGCGAGCACGAACTGCGCCTGCCCGCCATCACGGTGCGGCGGCACGACCATCCGGCGAGCGATCGTGTTCGCGACCTCGGCGCCCCAGTCGAGCCGGGCGAGGTGCAGGCACAGGTCGATGCCGGCCGCCGTCCCTGCCGATGTGAACACCTGGCCGTCGCCCACGTAGAGCACGGACGGATCGAGATCGACCTGAGGATGCAGGCGGCGGAACTCGTCGGCCCACATCCAGTGCGTCGTCGCCCGACTGCCGTCGAGCAGGCCCGCCGCGGCGAGCACGAACGAGCCGGAGCAGACCGACGCGAGACGCGCCCCGCGGGCATGCGCCCGCCGCAGCGCGCTGACGACCTCGGCGGGCACGTCTGCCCGGCCCAGCGGCTTCGGGCAGCTCGGAAGCACCACCGTGTCCGCCCAGCGCAGTGCTTCGATGCCGTGCGGGGTGGTGATCGTGAACCCCATGCTCGTCCCGAGCGGCTGTGGATCGACGGAGCACACCCGCACCTCGGACCTGGGGACGCCCATCGCGACCCGGTCGACGCCCCAGACCTCGCACGGCACGGCCATCTCGAAGACGCTCACGTTGTCGAAGATCAGCACCGCGACGCGATGCGAACGCTGACGAGCCATGGCAGGAACATAGCGGAGCATGGCAATACAGTCATGGCGGTTTCGATGCGGGCATCGCATCCTTGCCACATGGACCGCGCCGCTCTCATCCTCCGCTACGCCGCCGGCTACGAAGCCGTCACCGACGCGCTCGCCGGCATCACCGACGACGAGCTCGACCACCGCCCGTCGCCGGCGGAGTGGACCGCCCGTCAGATCGTCCACCACCTCGCCGACAGCGAGACGAACAGCTACCTCCGGCTCCGGATGCTGCTCGCCACACCGGGCTACGTCGTGCAGCCCTACGACCAGGACGGGTTCGCAGCTCATCCACTCCTCGGCTACGACCGGCCGATCGCCGTGTCGCTCGCCGTCCTCGAAGCGGTGCGGGCGAGCTCGCTCGACCTGCTCGCGAGATTGGACGACGACGATCTCCGACGGTCGGCGAGGCACCCCGAGCACGACTCCCCGTACACGCTCGCGCTGTGGCTGCGGATCTACGCCGACCATCCCCACGACCACGCCGACCAGATCCGCGCCGCACGGCACGACCACGCCGCGGCGCAGGTGCGGAGCGGAGCGCTCCGACGCTGAGCGCTCCGCGGCGTACACGTACGCTCGGGCGATGGCGACCTCTCGGCTCCAGTTCGGCACGTTCCTCGCGCCCCACCACCCGGTCGGCGAGCACCCGACGCTGCAGTACCAGCGCGACCTCGCGCTCGTCGAGCTGTTGGACCGTCTCGGATTCGAGGAGTTCTGGTGCGGCGAGCACCACTCGAGCGGCTGGGAGACGATCGCCTCGCCCGAGATGTTCCTCGCCGCGGCAGGTCAACGCTCGCACACGATCCGTCTCGGCACCGGCGTGGTCTCGCTGCCGTACCACCACCCGTTCAACGTCGCGCAGCGCATGGTGCAGCTCGACCACATGACGCGCGGCAGGGCGATGTTCGGGAGCGGTCCGGGCGCGCTCCCCTCCGATGCGCGGACGCTCGGCATCGATCCGCTGGTGCAACGAGACCGCCAGGACGAGGCGCTCGGCGTGATCATCCGCCTGCTGCGCGGCGACGAGCGGTTCAGCCACGAGTGCGAGTGGTTCACGCTGCGCGACGCCGAACTGCAGGTGCTGCCCGTGCAGGAGCACATGCCGATGACGGTCGCCTCGAGCATCAGCCCGAGCGGCATGCAACTCGCCGGCAAGTACGGCATCGGCGCGCTCTCGATCGCCTCGACGTCGACCGCCGGCATCCAGGCGCTGCCGACGCAGTGGAGCTTCGCCGAGGAGAGCGCTGCAGCGCACGGCCAGTCCGTCGACCGGAAGGACTGGCGCGTGCTGATGGCGTGGCACATCGCGGAGACGCGCGAGCAGGCCCGCGCCGAGGCGGTCGACGGGTTGCACCGCTGGCAGAACGAGTACAACGTCTGGACCCTGGGCCGCCCCGGCGCGACGCACGTCGAGGACAAGTGGGAGCTCCTCGAGCAGACGACCGGGGGTGGCGCGGCCGGTGCCGGCGCGGCGGTCGTCGGCACGCCGGACGACCTCGTGGCGGCGATTCGCAGCCTCCACGAGATGACCGGCGGATTCGGCACCGTGCTCGGCTTCGCGCACGACTGGGCGAACTGGGAGGCGACCCAGCGCAGTTGGGACCTGGTCGCCCGCTACGTGATCCCCGAGGTGAACGGCCTCACCAGCGGGCTGCGGGCCTCGATGCAGTTCCTGCACGACCACCAGGCCGAGCTCATGGCCGGCGCCAGCGCAGCCGTGATGCAGAAGATCATGGCGCACGAGGGAGCGGCGAAGGCGATGGCCACCACGATGCAGCAGATGGCCGAGCGGGCAGCGTCCGGGACGGCGACGCGAGAGAGCGCGTTCAGGCCGGGTGGCGGACTACCCGACGCGCCGTCGGCGGAGCCCGTCGGCTGAGCGCCGTCCTCGCCATCGCCACCACCATCGTCAGCGCAGGCACCACCATCGTCAGCGCAGGCACGGCCACGCCGGTGGGAACCCGGCGTGGCGCCACGCCGCGGCGGCCACCGCGGCGAACACCGCATCGGAGCCGTTGACCGGCTCGTCGTCCGAGTCGACGATCTCGATCTCGATCGGCGGCGTGTCCACGGCGCGCAGCACACCGAACGAGCGGATCGTGAGATCGTGCGGGATGCCGTCCGGGTCGACGGACAGGCCCTCGCTGCGGACCCAGCCGAGCGCCATGTGCGCGGCACCGATGCAGTAGGAGCGGAGCACGATCGGATCGAGTGGCGCACCGCAGCGGACACGGGCGCACACGGTGCCGTCGGCGTCGATCCGCGCGCTCGCTTCGCTGCCGTCGGGGGAGCGCACCGCGTCGCCGCCGTCCTCGCGCAAGGACGCGAGCAACACCGCGGCCTCGGCCCACCCACTCCCCCGCAGGGCGGCCGACGTGCGTGGTCCAGGCACGTCGAACTCCTCGACGACGAGGCCCGGCGCGACCGCCCGCATCGCGTGCGCGACGCCGTCCGTGCGGACGATGCGCACGACACCCGAGCCATCGGCGCGGATGCCGGCTGCGAGCGGCGGTCGCTTCGGCCCGAGCAGGACGGCGTCTTCGCGCGACAGCAGCACGCGGACGGCGCGCCCGTGCAGGTCGGCCAGCGCGCGAGCCACGTGGCCGACCTCCGTGTCGAGCTTGCCGCCGAACGCACCGCCGTTGCCGAGCGATCCGGCGGCGGTGCCGCCTGGCTCGCACCACGATGCATCGGGTTCGAGGTAGGCCGGCTCGACCCAGGTCGTCCTGAGCGTCCGGACCCATTCGCCCTCGGGCAGCTCGAGCGGCCACGAGAGCGGCGCCGTCGTCCGCCGGCCCTGCACCTTGCCAGCCGCTCGGCGCGCCTCGGTCAAGGTCTCGCCGACCGCCCACGATCCGTCGGCGGCTCTCACGGCGACGAGCGCGTCCGCCGGTGCGTTGTCGTCGGCGAACCCGCCGGCGCCGAGCGCCACGTGCGGTCCGACGACCTGCGGTGTCCGGCCCTCGATCCTCGCCCGGCGGGACGCAGCGTCGAGATCGCGCCCGGACGCCGCGTCGTCACCGGTCGTCGCCTCGACAAGCATCGATGCCGCCTCCCGGATCGTCTGCCAACCGGTGCACCGGCAGAGATGGGCGAGGAGCGCCTGATCGACTGCGGCCCGATCGAGCGGCGATCGCTCGGCCAGGGCGGCGAGACGGACGATGATGCCCGGAGTGCAGAACCCGCACTGACTACCGCCGGACGCGCAGAGCGCGCTCGCCCAACGGTCGCGGACTCCGTCATCGAGCCCGCCGACCGTGGTGATCTGCCGGTCCCGCACGCGGGCCGCCGGCGTCACGCAGGCGACGCGAGGCTGGCCGTCCACGAGCACGGTGCAGCAGCCGCACTGGCCCTGTGGGCTGCAGCCGTCCTTCGCCGACCGCTCACCGAGGCGGTCGCGGAGCACCTCGAGCAACGATGCCCCGTCGTCCGGCACCACGACAGGACGTCCGTCGAGCGTGAACGTCAGGTCGGCCATGCCGGGAGACTAGAGATGCGGCGGCGAATGCCGGCGCAATCCGGACCCGGTCAGGCGCGCCCGCCCGCGGGCAACGAGCCGGTCGGCCCCAGGCCGCTCGCACCGACAGTGGTCAACGGGTCGATTCGGCCTCGATCGGCGGACGTTGGCTCGTCGGGAGCGGGCGCGGGGCGCGTGCCGCTGACCGGTACCAGCCTGATCCCGCTGTCGTGCTCCGCTGCACCCGGGTCCGGTCGTCACGGTCGCCCACCGTCTCGGAGCGGACGGTTCCCGGGAGCTGGACATCGCGACGACGAAAGGGCACCACCTGCACGAGCGGCGTTCCCTTCTCGAGGGTGTAGAGCCCGTCGGGCGCGATGGCGAAGAACGGGAAGTTCACCGGAGCGGTGTACGCGTCCGTGTCGACGACACCGGCGAGCAACTCGACGACGTGGTTCGGGCGATTGACGGCCGGCAAGAACAGGCAGCTCCACCCCTTCGGGGTTCGCACCGTCCAATGGTTGTGGAACTTCATCGGCGGACGCGGCTCGTAAGGGTTCCCTGCGACTTGGAACGCGTTGTGCGTGCTGACCATGACCCGGTCGAACTCCCATCCGGCATTCACCGTTCGACCACCGTCACTGATCTCCAGTCGGACCGTCGCCGCGAGTGGGATCATCCAGCCCACGGAGAACGCATCGAGCATCGGCATGCAGCGCTTCGCGGTGAGACCGTTGTTCGAGACGCTCTCGTGCGATCTGTCGACGCCCGGCAACTGGCGAAGCCACGACGGCAGTTCGCGACCGGCCGGAGCCGGTTCGGCGATCACGCCGAGATCCTCGGGACGGCACACGAAGTCCAGCGAACGGCGGCGACGCCTCATGAGCGCTCCAGACTCCGATGCTCAGTCGTCGTCATCGTCATCGTCTCCGCCCGAGTTGCTCGACGAGTTCGAGCTCGAATTGTCCGACGAGTTCGAACTGGAGTTGTCCGACGAGTTCGAACTGGAGTTGTCCGACGAGTTCGAACTGGAGTTGTCCGACGAGTTCGAACTGGAGTTGCTCGACGAGTTCGAACTGGAGTTGCTCGACGAGTTCGAACTGGAGTTGCTCGACGAGTTCGAGCTCGAATTGTCCGACGAGTTCGAGCTCGAACCGTCATCGTCCGCGACCTGGACGATCGGCTCGGATGCCGGCACGACGGCGATCGCGACCGCGTCGGGAGCAGGGGTCGGTGCCGGCTGCTGCACGTCCGAGGACGACGGCGCCGGTGGGAGATCCGTCGAGGACTCGCCCGACGAGATCGCGATCGGGCGAACGTCGTCCGTGGGGCGAGCCGACGACGTGCCGAGTGCGGAGAAGACGGCGGCGGCGCTCAACGCCCCGGCGCCACCTGCGTACCACTTCCATCGAGGCTTCCTCGTGTGCTTCATGGACCGCCTGCTTTCACTCGTGTGCCGGGTCAGCGTCGAGCATCGTCGCCGTCGATGAGCCCGTCATGAGGAGAAGATGAGAGCGACCTCATCCGGCGTGCGCTGACCGGGTTGCGGCTCGGGCGGATCGACGGTGAGATGGAGCTCCGAACTCGAGCCGCCCATGGGAGCCCGCAGCATGATCACCAGACGTTCGTTCCTCGCTAGTGCTGTCGGAGCCGGCGCGGGACTGGTGCTCGTCGCTTGCGGATCGAACGACGACGGGGGCGCTGACGGCGGCGCGGCGGTCGATGACACGACCGACGACGGCGGCACGGCCGACGGCGGCGGCACGACGCCATCGGGCGTGTTCGACCTCGTCCGCCGCTTCCCGACCACGGCGCTCGTCCCCGGCATGGTGCGGATGCCGATCTCGCTCGGTCGCGACGGGCAAGCACTGACCGATGGCCCCGACGAGCTCACGGGCCAGATCGTCGACGAGTCCGGAGCCGTGCTGGTCGACGGTCTCACCGCGACCAAGCGCAGCGAGGGCCTGCCCCACGCGTACTGGCCGTTCGTCGCCGACGTCCCCACGACGGGCATCTACACCCTGCTCGTGGACGGCGCCGCGCCGCAGGGCGCTGCGTTCCAGGTCAACGATCCGTCGACCGTGGCGATCCCGCTCGTCGGTGATCCGCTACCACCCTTCGACACGCCCACGGTCGACGACGCTCGTGGCGTGGACCCGATCTGCACGCAGGAACCGCCGTGCCCGCTTCACGACGTGACGCTCACCGAGGCGCTGGCGTCCGGAAAGCCGGTGGCCTACCTCGTCGGCACCCCGGCGTACTGCCAGACCGGCGTGTGCGGACCGATCCTCGAGCTGCTCCTCGAGCTGCGCGAGGAGTTCGGCAACGAGATGACCTTCCTCCATGCGGAGATCTACAGCGACGAGACGCTGAAGGAGACGTCACCGGCGGTGCAGGCCTACCAGTTGGACTTCGAGCCGCTGCTGTTCGTCGCCGATGCCACCGGCACCCTCGTGGCCCGGCTCGACGCGGTGTTCGACAAGAGCGAGATGCGCGACGCGATCGAGCTCGCGCTCGCCGGCGGCTGAGCGCCGCCGGTGGGTGTGGATCAGCTGAAGCTGGACCCGCAGCCGCAGGTGCGGCTCGCGTTCGGGTTCGTGATCGAGAACCCTGCCTGCTGGAGGCCGTCCTTGTAGTCGAGGGTGGCGCCGACGAGCATCTGCGCGCTCGCCGGGTCGACGACGACTCGGACGCCGCCCTGCTCGACCGTCTCGTCCTCAGCGTCGACGTCGCCGTCGAAGAACATCTCGTACGAGAAGCCGGAGCATCCGCCGGGGCGCACTGCCACTCGGAGCGCCAACTCGGGCTGCCCCTCGGCTTCGAGCAGTTCCTTGACCTTGACGGCTGCGTTGTCGGTGACGGTGATCACGGCGAGATCCTCCTCAACGGGTGCTCGTTCAACGACACTATCTGCTCGCCACCGTGACTTGACATGGTGTGCGATGGACGAGCGGACAGAACTCCTCGACGCGGGTGTCGCCCAGCAGGTCGAGGAAGCCCTCGACGAGGCCGCGGTGCAACGAGCACACGACGTCGGGATTGGTCTCGGCGAACGACCGGAACGGGCAGTGGGCGAAGGCCATCACCGCGGTGTCGTCGTCCTCGCCGTCGGCGACGATCGGATCGAAGCCGAGACGATCGTGCTGGCTGACCAGCGCCTCGAGCGAGCTCGGCGCATCGCAGTAACGCGCCGCGTCCTCGGCTCCCTGGGCCCGGCCGATCTCGGCTGCTTCTGCCCCACGGATCCCTGCCACCTCGACGAGGCGGAGGAGCATCTTGGACAGGAGCGTCGTGCTCGGCGGCTCGAGCCCCAGCGACGGCGCGTCGGCAGCGAGCGAGTAGCGGTGCTGGGGGCGGCCCACCTCACCCCGCGTCTCGACGTCGATGTGGAGCAGCCCGACGTCGCGCATGCGCTCGAGGTGCGGTCGCACAGTGTTCGGGTGCAGCGCCAGCGTCTCCGCGATCTCAGCAGTCGTCCGGGGTTGCGGCGAGCGCACCAGTTCGAGGTAGATCGCGTAGCGCGTGTTGTCGCCGAGCGCCTTGAGGACGTCGAGTCGCGGCATCTCGGGCGGAACGGGCACATGGAGAATTTACACGGTAGGCGCCAGTAGAATGCACTCGTGCTCGTAGATCGCCCTGCCTCGCCCCGTTCGGCCAGCCCGCCGACGGTCGAAGCGGTCACCGGGCTGCTCCGCGGCGTGATCGACCCCGAGCTCGGCGGCAACATCGTCGACCTGGGCATGGTCCCGTCCGTCGCCGTCGGGCCCGACGGTGCGGTCACGCTCGGGGTGAAGCTCACGATCACGGGCTGCCCACTGCGGGCGCAGATCAAGAAGGACGTCGAGACACGCGTCGCGACGCACCCCGGTGTCACCAGCGTGACGATCGAATGGGGCGAGATGACCCCCGCCGAGCGCAGCGACGTGATGGTGAAGGCGCGCTGGAACGCACGTGAGTCGGCGCCCGACACCACGATCTCGGCGACGACCCGCGTCCTCGCCATCGCCTCCGGCAAGGGCGGCGTCGGCAAGTCGTCCGTCACGGTCAACCTCGCCAGCGCGCTCGCCGCGCAAGGTCGCACCGTCGGTGTGTTGGATGCCGACATCTGGGGGTTCTCGATCCCGCGCATGCTCGGCATGAGCGATCGCCTCGAGGCCGACCGTGTCGAGGGCTCCGACAAGCCGCTGATCCGCCCGAACGAACGGAGGATCGGCACCGGCCTGCTGAAGGTCGTGTCCACCGGCATGCTCGTCGACGACGAGGGCACGGCGCTCATGTGGCGCGGCCTGATGCTGGCAAAGGCCGTCGAGCAGTTCCTGCGAGATGTGCAGTGGGGCGAGCTCGACTACCTGCTGATCGACATGCCACCCGGCACCGGCGACGTCCAGATGGGACTCGCGCGGATGCTCCCCCGCACCGATCTCGTGATCGTCACGACACCCGCCGTGTCGGCGCAGAAGGTCGCGATCCGCGCGGCCGACATGGCGCGGCGATCGTTCCTCCGCGTCGCCGGCGTGATCGAGAACATGAGCGCCTTCACGTGCGACCACGGCACGTCGTACGCGCTGTTCGGTACCGGCGGCGGGCAGGCGCTCGCCGACGAGATCGGCGTCGAGCTGCTCGGACAGGTGCCGATCGAGGCCGGGGTGGCCGCTGGCGGCGACAACGGCGAACCTGTGGCGATCGCCGGCACCGGCCCCGCGGCTCAGGCGTTCAGGGCGATCGCGACGAAGATCGTGACGGAGACGGCTCCACCGGTGAACATGGCCGGCTGCTCGGCGCTCCTGCTCCGCTCCGTGGAGGCTGCCCTCGGTCCGAAGCCCGGCTGAGCCGCTCCCAACCGCGCGCCTCAGACGATGTGCATGGCGGACATCGTCTCGTAGTCGGGTTCGCCCGGTAGCACGATGGCGACGACGCGTCCGTCGCGGTCGATCTTCAGCTTCGGCAGGATCGGCGGCGGGGTGGCGATCCGCTCCGCGGCGTGCAACGCCTCGTCCGCCGTGGCGTGGGGCACGAGGAACTCGAGGTTGGCGACGGTCGGCACGATCATCGCGAGCTCACCGGCGCGGAAGCGCTCGAGCGCCACCGCCGGCTTCACCCACAAGCTCTCGATCGTCTCGGCGTCGTCATGCAGCGGTTGCTGGGCGTGCGGAGCCCTGGCGAGCAAGAAGCGGGTGTCGAAGCGGCGACGCTCCCCGATCGGCGTGATCCAGTGGCTCACGTAGCGGATGTCGTCGGTGACGAGCCGGAGCTGCTCCGTCGCGCAGACCTCGGCGAGCGACAGCCTCCCGTCGTGGATCGCGTGACGATGCTCGTTGAACCGCCCCTCGGTGGCCGGATCGTCGAACCGCACGACCGCTCCGTTCGGGGAGCGGGCGAGGAGCACGCCGGCTTCCTCGAAGCACTCCCTGATCGCCGCCACCCAGTACGCGAGACCTCCGTTCGGAACGCCGAGCATCCCGCTCGCGTCGGCGTCGGTGAGACCGTCGCAGAGCCTCGTGGCGTCGTCCGCACGATCGGCATCATCGACGCGACCACCCGGGAAGACGTACATGCCGCCGGCGAAGACGGCGGACAACGTCCGCCGCAGCATGAAGACGTCGAGTCCCTCGTCGCCGTCGCGCACGAGCATCACGGTCGCCGCCGGGCTGAGCGGCACGGCGAACGGATCGAACTCGCTCGCCTGGCCGGCCATCACGCTCCCAGTTGACCCCGCGGCGGATCCTCCCGCTCCGTCGTGTCATGGACGGGCCCGCGGTACGAGGCCCGCACGACGGATGTCCTGCCGGTGAACCGCTTCACCAGCCACGGCCGCAGCAGCGCCCGCGTCGGCGGCAGGAGGAGCAGGATCCCCACCACGTCGGAGAGGAAGCCCGGAGCGATGAGCAGTGCACCGGCGAGCAGCACGCACACACCGTCGGCGATCTCGCGGCTCGGGCTCTGTCCGGATGCGACTTGCTGCTGGAACCTCGACCAGACGCGCAGCCCCTCGCGCTTCACGAGCCATGCGCCGACGAACGAGATGACGATCAGCAGCCCGAGCGTGTTGAGGAAGCCGAACGCATGCGACGCCTGCACGATGACGTACAGCTCCGCGATCGGCGCCACGACGAAGAGCAGCACGAGCACCAGCACGAGCGCAGGCTATCGACCGACCGGCACGCCGGTTCCAGCCGCGCCCGCGCGTGTTTCGGGCACGGAACACGCGGGTACGCCTGCCTCGCCGCCGCCACCGTCGGCGAGATGCCACCGGCGACGTTACCCACCTCCATCACATCCGAAGGGATGCACCACCATGCTCGGACTTCTCCTCTATCTCCTGATCATCGGCGTCATCGCCGGCTTCCTCGCCCGACTGCTCGTCCCCGGCCCCGATCCGATGTCGACCGGGACCACGATCCTGCTCGGCATCGTCGGCAGCTTCGTCGGCGGTTTCATCGGGTACCTCTTGTTCCGGACGGATGGCGAGGACGGCGCGTTCCAGCCGGCCGGCATCATCGGTTCGGTCATCGGTGCGGTGGTCGCGTTGCTCGTCTACCGAGCCGTCACCCGCAACCGCGGCCAGCGCGGCGCACGCATCTGACGCGACGCCGAACCACCACGAGACCCCCCTGAGCGAGCCGGGGCCGGCCACGACGGTCGGCCCCGGTGACGCGCGCGGCGACAGGAGCGGGACGAGGGCAGGAGTAGGGTCCGCCCGGATGCCAGCGCCGGCCGAGCACCGCAGCAAACGGCCCCCGTCCGTGGATGCGATCGCCCGTTCACTCACCGGTTCGGGGCTGCCCCACCCCTTGCTCGTCGATCTGGCACGGGCCGCGATCGCCGACGGAACGTGGCCGAGCGTGACTGCCCGGGCTGCGGCGCTCCGACGCACACTGCTGCAGCCGGTGATCAACGCGACCGGCGTTCTCCTGCACACGAACCTCGGCCGGGCCGTGCTCGCCGGGTCGGAGCTCCCCCCGGGACCCGAGCGCAGCACGAACCTCGAGCTCGACCTGAACACCGGGCAGCGCGGATCCCGACAGAGCCATGTCGGCACGCTGCTCGCAAGGTTGTGCGGCGCCGAGCAGGCGGTCGTCGTCAACAACAACGCCGCCGCGGTCCTGCTCGCGACCACCGCACTGGCAGCCGGAGGCGAGGTCATCGTCGCCCGCGGCGAGAGCGTCGAGATCGGCGGGGGGTTCCGCCTGCCGGAGGTCGTCGCGCAGTCGAACGCGGTGTTGCGCGACGTCGGCACGACGAACCGCACGCGCCTCGACGACTACCGCCGCGCGATCGGGCCGTCGACAGCGATGATCCTGAAGATCCATCCGTCGAACTACCGGGTCGAGGGATTCGTCGAAGAGACGTCGGTCGCCGAGCTCGCCACGCTGCCTGTCCCCGTCGTCGCCGACATCGGTTCCGGTCTGGTCGACGCGACGTGCCCCTGGCTGAGCGGTGGCCCGCCGCCGTGGCTCACGGGTGAGCCGGCGGCCCGCCAGACGCTCGAGGCCGGCGCCGCGCTCGTGACGTTCAGCGGCGACAAGCTGCTCGGCGGTCCACAGGCGGGCATCGTGGCCGGTCGCGCCGATCTCGTGGCGCGCTGCGCCCGACACCCGCTGGCGCGGGCCCTTCGCCCGGGTGGGCTCGTGCTCGACGCGCTGCAGACCACCGTGCTCGCGTACCTCCGCCGCGACGTCACGACATCGGTGCCGTTCTGGCGGATCGTCACCACCCCGGTCGAGCAGCTCCGCGAACGCGCCGACGCGATCGTCGCCGCAGCGGGGCTCGGCGCCGTCGGGGAGATGGACGCGCTGCCCGGCGCGGGATCGTTGCCGGGCGTCACCCTCCCCTCGGCGGGCGTCGTGGTGCCCGGCGACCACCTCGCGATGCTCAGAGCCGCGGAGCCCCCGATCATCGCCCGGGTGCGCGACCAGCGGACCTTCCTCGACCTGCGCGCGGTCGATCCGCTCGACGACGCGCTCCTCGTCACCGCCCTGCGCACGCTGGGATGAGCGAGGACCGATGAGCGTGGACCGATGAGGGTCGTCGCCACCGCCGGGCACGTGGACCACGGGAAGTCGTCGTTGGTCCTCGCGTTGACCGGCACCGACCCCGACCGGTTCGAGGAAGAGCAGCGACGCGGGCTCACGATCGACCTCGGGTTCGCCCACACCACACTCCCGTCCGGTGACCAGATCTCGTTCGTCGACGTGCCTGGTCACGTACGGTTCCTGCGCAACATGCTCGCCGGTGTGGGTGGCGTGGACGCCTGCCTGTTCGTCGTCGCCGCCACCGAGGGGTGGAAGCCGCAGAGCGAGGAGCACCTCCGCATCCTCGAGCTGGTCGGCATCCGCCATGGCATCGTCGCGCTGACCAAGACCGATGCCGCCGACGACGAGCTCCGCGAGTTGGCCGCGCTCGACGTCGCCGACCGAGTCGGCGGGACGTTCCTCGAGGGCGCGCCGATCGTGCCGGTGTCCTCGACGAGCGGTGCTGGGCTCGACGAGCTCCGCGATGCGCTCGACGACCTGGTGCGCCGCACGCCCGCCGCGGTCGACCGTGGCCGCGCTCGTCTCTGGGTCGACCGTGTGTTCGCGGCGAAGGGCAGCGGCACGGTGGTCACCGGGACGCTCGCCGGCGGCACGTTCACGGTCGGCGAACACGTCGTCGCCGGCGCGCCCGGCGCGCCGGCTCGGATCCGGGCGATCCAGACCCTCGGCCGGAACGTCGAAGCGATCGGGCCGGGCAACCGCGTCGCCCTGAACCTCGCCGGCATCGACCACCACCAACTGGCGCGAGGCGATGCAGTGACGCATCCGGGGCGGTGGCACGCGACCGCACGGTTCGACGCGTCGCTCGAGGTGCTCGCCTCGCTCGCCCACCCCGTCTCGCGGCGCGGGGCGTACGCCGTCCACATCGGTTCGGGTGAGCACGCAGCGAAGCTGCGCGTGCTCGGCACCGAGGAGATCGCGCCCGGACGGGCAGGCAGCATCCGGTTGCACCTGCAACAAGCCGTGCCGCTGCTGCCGGGCGACCGGTTCATCGTGCGCGAGCACGGCCGCTCCGAGACCGTCGGTGGCGGTGAGGTGCTCGATGTCGCGCCGGTGCTCCCGGCATCGAAGGCGCGACCGGATCGGAGCACGGACAGGGTCATCGCCGAACGCGGGTGGATCGACGTGGACGAGCTCGAGCTGCTCACCGGGGAGCGACGGGCGCCGACGATCGGACGCTGGGTCGCGACTGCGGCACGCGTCGCGGCGGCGAGTGACGAGTTGCGGGCGCGCGTCGGAGCTGCGGGTCCGCTCGGCCTGGACATCGCGCCGCTCGACGACCGCGAACGGGCGTTGCTCGAATCGTTCGACGGCGTCTCGATCGACGCCGGCCGCGCCCGACCCGCCGAGTCGAACGACTCGTTCGTCGCTCACCCGCTCGTGCAGCAGTTCCTCGACGGCGGGTTCGCACCGGCGGCCCCGGATCCGGCGGAGAAGGCGACCACCCGCGAGCTCATCCGCCGGAAGCTCCTCGTGGAGCGCGACGGCGTGGTGTTCCACCCGGCCGCGATCGACTCGGCCGCGCTGGTCGCGGCGCGACTCCTCGCCGCCTGTCCAGAGGGCTTCTCGATCGCGCAGTTCCGCGACGCGATCGGCGCCACACGCAAGCACGTCCTCCCGCTGCTCGCCGAGCTCGACGGCCGCGGCATCACGCGCCGCCGCGGCGACGTCCGTATCGCCGGCCCACGGCTCCCGCTGCTCGGAGCAGACGCTCCGTAGGCGTGCGCCGCCCGATCAGCCGGGCGTGATCCGCCTGAGGATCCGCCGGGCTCGGGAGGCAGGCGCAGCCTCAGCGGCCGCGTCGGCCTCGGCAGCCAGGTGCTCGAGGTCGCGCGCCGCGTTCGCGACCTGCAGCACGTTCGTCATCACCTCGCCGAAGTGATCAGGGTCGGCGAGCAACCACGAGTGCGAGCCCTCGACGACCGTGCCCTCGACGCCAGCGGCGACGCACAACGCCTCGAACGACTCGCGCGGGATGATGCCGTCCCGGGTCGCCCACAGCACGGTGATCGGCATGCCGCCGGCGCGCAGCTCCTCGAGCTGGCTGCGCAGGTCGGCGCGACGAGCGAGGTTGGCCACCCGGACGAGCGCGCGCGGGTTGCGCACGAGGTTCGGAAGGAGGTCCTCGACGATGACCGGCAGCACGCGCGTCGCCTGGCGGAGCGGCCAGACGTCACCGGGGAAGTGGAGCCCCCAGTCCCACAGCGGGCGCTCGCTGATCGAGCGGAGCGTCCTGCCCTTCTGCCACGTCGAACCGCCGACCGAGTTCACGAGGACGAGGGAACGGACGCGCTCGGCGTGGGCGTGCGCGAAGCGGATCCCGACGCCACCGCCGAACGAGTGCCCGACCACGACGACCCGCTCGCTGATCTCGAGCTGGTCGAGGAAGTCGTTGACCCACGCCGCGTACCCCGCCATCGAGAACGACGCGCTCGGGAGGTCGGCCGTGCCGCCGAATCCTGGGAGTCCCGGCGCGTAGACATGACACCCCGCCGCAGCAATGCGACCGGCGACCGCCCGGTACGTGTGCTGACCGAGCGCCCAACCGTGCAGGAACAGCACCGGCTGACCGGAGCCGACGATGCCGTAGAACGCGGGACGGTCCTGCACCCACGTCCGCTTCCCGGTGAACCGCACCGGCGTTGCCTCGGGCGCCGTCAGCACGGTGGGCTCAACGTCGGGAGGTCTGGTCGAGGATCGCCCGGCGCTGCGGCTCGTTGAGCCCGCCCCAGATCCCGTGCGGCTCGCCCGTGGCGATGGCGTGGTCGAGGCAGCGGCGTCGGACCGCGCACCCGGCACAGATCGCTTTGGCACGTCGCTCACGAGCCAGCCTGTCGTCCTTGCATTCGGAGTTGGTGGGCGGGAAGAACTCCACGGCCTGCGGGCCTCGGCAGGCAGCGCTTGCGGACCATGCCATGTCGCCGCTGCCACCGTGACCTAGCGCCACCACCGTGGAGCTCCTCCTGTCGTCGCGCCTGACCATACGAGGTCTCCCCGAGCGTGAGCAACCGGCGCCGGATTCGACGGAGCTACGGCGTCAGGTGCCGTTCCGCCATCGCGCCTCGAGCGCCGCCCGCCGCGCGCATTCGACGTCGATCGCCGCCGATGCCGCACCCTCCGACCAGCCGAGCAGCGGTGCCACCGCCTCGACGACGTTTGCGATCTCCTCGCGGGAGATGCGCCCGAGCGTGCCCAGGACGAGCCGGCGATCGAGGATGTCGGACAGCGTGCGGGCTGCCTCGTCGGTCACGGCGAAGACCGCCTGGGCGGCGATGTCCCAGCGGCCTGGTCGATCGGAGAGCCGGCGGCCGAGCGCCGGGTCGTGCTCGACGAGATCGAGGATCCGCTCGTGCTCCGTGCCGTACAACCGGGCGAGGTTGATGCGGACCTCGGGGACGAGTGCGAGGCGGGGCCGCGAGCGGACGGCCTCCTCGAGGTAGCCCTCGGCGTCCTCCGCCCACGCGAACGCGCCGCCGGCGGCGACGGTGCTCGAGTCGAACTTGCGCACCTGCACACCGCGCAAGGACGCCGAACGGAGGAGCGTCTCGACCGTCTCCTCGCCCGTCGCCCGGCCGGTCGTCCACTTGCCGCCGCCGATCGACCAGAGGTGGGCGACACCGGTCTGCGCGTGGTCGAAGAGCTCGTGCCGCCGGCTCGTGTGGTAGCTGTCGACGCCCTCCTCCACCACGAGCGGCCGGATGCCGACCGTGATCGCCTCGACGTCGTCCTCGGCCAGCGGCGCGACACCCGGTGCGAGCGTCGAGTTCACGGTGTCGAGCAGCTGCCGAACGTCTCCGTGCTCGGCGCGCACGTCGTCGGGCTCGGCCTCGATCGCGGTATCGGTCGGTCCGATGAAGGAGTAGCCCTGCCACGGCGACACGATCACGTGCCGCCCGCTCCTCGCCCGCGCGAAGACCGTGTCGTCGCCGCCGAGCGGACGGGTCAGGAGGTGCACCCCCTTCGAACGGCGGACCGACACGCCCACAGGACGCCCGAGCTCGCGCAGCACCACGTCCATCCACGGGCCGGCCGCGTTGACGACGGCACGCGCCTTGACCGTGTAGTTGTCCTCGGTCAACAGATCCCGGACCTCGACGCCGAGCACGGCGATCTCGTCACCACCGATCGGTGCGGTGACGAAGCCGGTCGCCTGCACGTGGTTGAGCGCGACCGCACCGGCCTGCACCGCCGACTTGAGGAACGCGAGCAGCAGGCGCTCCGGGTGGAGGTTGAAGGTGTCGCTGTAGGCGAAGGCGCCGTGCAGTCCGTCGGGATCGAGCCACGGCACGGCTGCGAGCAACGCCTTCTTGCGCACCCAGCGCGGGTGCGGGATCCTCAAGCTGTCCGGTGCATGGCGGTTGCGGTCGAACGAGAGCACGTCGTAGAGCGCGACACCGGCGCCGATCATCGGTGCGGACGGCTTGCTCCACGACCACGCCGGCATCAAGAAGCGTGTCTGACGCACGAGGTGCGGCGCGGCGAGGGCGAGGATCCGCCGCTCCCGAAGGCTCTCGCGCACGACCCGGAACTCGTAGGTCTCGAGGTAGCGGATGCCCCCGTGGATGTACTTCGAGGTCGCCGCGGACGTGCCGCCACCGAAGTCGTCCTTCTCGATCATCAACGTGCGCAATCCCCGGCCGGCGGCCTCGCGGGCGACGCAGACGCCCGTGATGCCACCGCCGATCACGATGAGGTCGAAGGGCTCGGTGAGCCGCGCGAGATCCCGTTCGATGCGCATGGTGGTGTGCAGGCTACGCGCAGAGCGCGAGTTGCTGTCGACGAGAGGTACGGCAGACTGCACGCGATGTCACAGAGCCCCAACGACGCTCATGCCCGCCTGTGGCGTGAAGAGACCGGTTCGTACTGGGTCCAACAGCAGGACGTGTTCGACGTGATGCTGGCGCCGTTCCAGGAGCGGCTCCTCGCCATCCTGCGTCCGATGCCCGGCGAGCGCATGCTCGACATCGGCTGCGGTTGCGGGACGACGACGCTCGCCGTCGCGGCCGCGGTCGGTGCCGACGACGCGCTCGGCACCGTGCACGGCGTCGACATCTCGGCACCGATGATCGAACGGGCGCGGGAGCGCGCCGAGGCCGCCGGAGTCGACGACGTCACGTTCGAGCTGGCGGATGCGCAGGTGACCGATCTCGGCGGTCCGTACGACGCCGTCTTCTCACGCTTCGGCGTGATGTTCTTCGCCGATCCCGTGGCGGCGTTCGCGAACATCGGTCGGTCCGTCCGCCGCGGTGGGCGGCTCGCATTCGTCTGCTGGCAGGACCCGGCTCGGAACCCCGGGATCAGCGCGTCGACGAGCGTGCTGCTGCCGTTCGTGACGGACCCGCCGCCGTTCCCCCCACCGCACGCGCCCGGGCCGTTCGCGTTCGCGGACGACGCACACGTCCACGGCGTGCTCGTCGGGTCGGGCTGGCGCAACATCGAGATCACGGAGTTCGAGAGCAGCGTGACGCTCGGGGGGCAGCACGGCGGCGTCGACGGCGCGATCGACCAGATGCTCGCGAACGAGCTCGGCCGGCTGCTCGTCGCGCGCGCCGACGAGGTCGTGCTCCAGCAGGCTCGCGCCGCGCTCGCCGACCTCTGCCGCGACCACCTCGAGGGCGACGAAGTCGTGTTCCCCGCCGCCGCCTGGATCGTCACGGCAACGCGACCGTGAGGTCGCTCAGTCCTCCGGGGTCTTGACCCGCCGCTCGCGGTAGTCGCGCGCGGCGCCTTGCTCGGGTTCGACCTCGAGCGTGATCCCATCGATCGCGATCACACGGACGCGATCGCCGGCTGCGATCGGCGTGGCCCGGTTGGTGCGCGCCCGCCACTTCGCCTCACGCACCCGCACGACACCCTCGGGCCCCAGGTCGGAGACTGCCGTGCCGAACTCGCCGAGCATGCCCTCCCGCCCGATCGTCGGGGTGGCGAACCGGGTGCGCACCATCGACGGCATGCCGACGACGAACGTGAGCGCGACGCCGCCGATCCCGACGATGAGCGTGATCCACGAGACGTTGAGGCCCTCGCGATAGAGCGCGACCGAGCCGAGCGTGAACAGCAGCAGGCCGAGGCCCGTCCAGAACCGCGGGATGCCGACCTGGACGTCGATCGCGAAGCAGATCATCGACACGATCAGTGCCGCGAGGGCCCACCCCCGCACCGGCAGGACGCCGAGGCCGTAGCAGGCGAAGACCGTGCAGGCGACACCGACGACACCGGCGACGCCGACGCCGGCGGTGAAGAACTCGAAGACGAGCAACGACAGCCCGATCACGAAGAGGAGGTAGGCGACGGGCACGCTGGCGACGGTGTGGAACAGGCGCGGCACGAGCCCGAGCTTGAAGAAGCGGGGCGTCGTCGCGGTCTGCTGGATGGTGCCGTCCTCGGTCTGCGTCTCGATGACGGTGTCGAGCACGGCGCCGTGGTACTCCAGCCCGTCGAGCGAGAGGACCATGCTGCGCAGCACGGGTGCACCCTGGTCCGACGTGCGCAGCTTCAGCACGCCCAGCTCTCGCGCATCATCGGCGCCGACGGTGTCGCGGCGGAGCAGATCGGTCCCGTCACCGAACTCGAGCGGGACGCCGTCGACCTCGAGCGGCAGCCCGAAGTTCCCGATCCGCGCCCCCGGCGCCATGCCGGATGCGGCGGCGACGGCGATCAGCTGGCCGGGCAACCCGAACGCACGCGCCCCGGACGGGCCGACCCAGATCGCCACCGGGATCTCGGCCGAGCTGATCCGCTCGGCCAGCTCCTGCATCCGGGCCCGTGAGACGACCGCCTTGCGGCTGTTCATCTGGAGCACGAGCGCCTGGGACCCGTTCTCCTCGGCCCGACCGATCGCTCGCTCGATCTCGCTGGCAACGATCGGATCGATGATGCCTGAGACCTCGAACACATCGACGGGAGCGAGCGCGGCCGTGACGGCATCGTCGTCAGGTTGCTCCTGAGCGCCGGCTGCGCCACCGAAGCCGCCCGAGCCGAAGCCGAGCGCGGCCCCGGCGACGAGCAGGGTCATGGCTAGTCTGCGCACTCGAGCCTCCGGAGGGAGCGTGGATCCACTGCAGTTCTTCGCCGCCTCGCGGTTGCTGGTCGTTGCCGGCAAGGGCGGTGTAGGAAAGACAACGGTAACGGCTGTTGTGGCGCGCGCGGCAGCCGAGTCCGGCCAGCGCGTGCTCGTGATCGACGTCGAGGGCAAGGCCGGGCTGGCCGGGCTGCTCGGTGGCGAACCCGACGCCGTGCTCCCGTACGACGAGACGGTGCTGGTGGAAGGCCTCGGCCCGGAGGACAGTGGCGAGATCCGAGGTCGCACGATCACGGCGGGCACGGCACTGATCGAGTACCTCGACGACCACGGCCTGCGCCGGGTCTCGAAACGACTCGCCGACACCGGTGTGCTGGACGTGGTGTCCACAGCGGCGCCGGGCATCGAGGACATCCTCGTGCTCGGCAAGGTCAAGCAGCTCGAGCGGGCCGGCACCGCCGACCTCATCGTCCTCGACGGGCCGGCCGCTGGTCATGCGATCTCGTTCCTCGAGGCTGCCAGCGCACTGCTCGACGCGGTGAACGTGGGCCCGATCCAGGCGCAGGCGAAGGACGTGATCGAGATGCTGTCCGATCCCACTCGCTGCCAGGTGCTCCTCGTGACGATGCCCGAGGAGACGCCGGTCAACGAGCTGATCGAGACCTCCTACGCGCTCGAGGATCGCATCGGCGTCGCGCTCGCGCCCGTGGTCGTCAACGGCGTCTACGCGCCGAGAGCGCTGGATCCGTCGACGACGGACGACCCCGACCTGCGTGCCGCCGCCGAGTTCAGGCTGCAGCGCTGCGCCTCCCAGGTCGCCCAGCTGCAGCGGCTCACGGACGCGCTGCCACTGCCCCAGATCGTCCTGCCGTTCGTCTTCACGGCCGGCTTGCGACCCGAGGACGTCGAGTCGATGGTCCCGTTGTTCCTCGATGCCGTCAGGGCCATCCCGACATGACCTTCCAGGCGCTCGTCGACGACGCGTCGATCCTCGTCTGCTGCGGCGCCGGCGGCGTCGGCAAGACCACGTCCGCGGCCGCGATCGCGCTGCAGGCAGCCCGTGACGGCCGACGTGCGGTCGTGGTGACGATCGACCCGGCGAAGCGGCTCGCCGACGCGCTGGGGCTCGGCGGGCTGTCGAACGATCCCGCCCGCATCGACGATCTCGAGGGCCGCGCCGGCGGTGAGCTCTGGGCGATGATGCTGGACACGCGGACGACGTTCGACTCCCTCGTGCGCCGCCACTCCCGCGACGACGAGCAGGCCCGCCGAATCCTGGAGAACCGCTTCTACCGGAACATCGCCGGCGCGCTCTCGGGCACGCAGGAGTACATGGCGGCCGAGAAGCTGTACGAACTGAACGACGACGAGCGCTTCGACCTCGTCGTCATCGACACCCCGCCGACGCGCAACGCACTCGACTTCCTCGACGCGCCGGGCCGGCTGACCCGCTTCCTCGACCACCGCCTGTACCGGATACTGATGACGCCGACGCGGCTCGGGCTGAAGGTGATGAACATCGCCGCCCAGGTGTTCCTGAGGACGGTGTCGCGCCTCGTCGGCGGCGAAGTGATCGCCGACGTCATCGCGTTCTTCCAGGCCTTCGACGGCATGGAGGCCGGCTTCCGGGAGCGCGCCAGCGCGGTGATGGGCCTGCTCCGCGCGGAGTCGACGCGCTACGTCCTCGTCGCCTCGCCGCGCAGCGACACCGTGATCGAGGCGTCCTTCTTCGCCGACAAGCTCCGCCAGAACGGACTGAGCGTGGCCGGGGTGATCGTCAACCGGCTGCACCCGGCGTTCGGCACGGGCACCGCCGCGAAGGCCGCATCGCGAGGTGCTGCGGCTGCTGCGGCTGGCGACGCAGCGGCGGCCGAGCTGTGGGCGAACCTCGCCGAGCTCCGCCAGGTCGCCGAAGCCGAAGCCGGCGCGCTCGAACCGCTGCGGTCCCACGTCGGCGACGCTCCGTTCGCAGCGGTACGGCTCCTCTCGACCGACGTCCACGACATCGACGGCCTCGCCGCGATCGCCGCCCAGATCTTCCCCTGACGCGCTGCCCCGGCCGTCTCTCGCCGCCCCTCCCGGCCCGTCTCTCGCCACCCGTCTCGCGGCGCCCCCGCCCCTCTCTCGGCACCCCCGCGCCGCCCGTTCCCCGCACGTTGGCGCCTTTTGCGGCGACCGGCGACCGGAACCGAGCCCTGCGGGACCTGGGGTGAGATGAGTTCGTTGGTTGCGCGCCCCGGTTGGTGACGCTGGAGCGCCAGAGTGCTGGTGGGACGTCGTCATCGGACGACGAGACCCGAGCCACGCCGTTTCTCTGCTCATCCGCGTCACCAGCCCCGGTCTCTGCTCGGGCGAGGTCGTTGGATGTCCGGACGGGAGCAGAGAACCGGTCGGGGGTCGTCGACGAGCAGAGAACCCGGGGGAAGCGGGACTGGGCCGCGCGCCGGGCCTGCGGCCGCGTCCCCATGTCATCTCTGCCCGTGGCCACCCCGGCCATCACGACGTTGTGGCGATTTCCTGCCGAGCCGAGCCGAGCGGGGGTGTCGGCGGCCATCTCGCCGAGACCTGGTTCGCTGTCCCCGCCGGCGACCTCCTCCCCGGCTCCCCCCACGCCCCCCCAGTAGAACGCCGCACTCTCAGCTCGCGATGAGACGTGAGACGCGCTCAGAATCAGTGTGTCGCTCCGTCTGCATGACATGAAGCTCACTGTCCAGACGTTCCTGACCCTCGACGGCGTGATGCAGGCCCCCGGCGGAGCTGAGGAAGATCCCAGCGACTCCTTCACCCACGGCGGCTGGCAGGCCCCGTTCCCCGACCCGGCCGTCGGCGAGTTCGTCACCGAGCTCAACAGCCACGCCAGCGCGTTCCTGTTCGGTCGCAGGACATTCGACATCTTCCGCGGCCACTGGCCTGATCAGACCGACCCCGCCAACCCCATCGCCACGGCGATCAACTCGCTGCCCAAACACGTCGTGTCCAACTCGCTCAGCGAGGCCGATGCCACCTGGCGCGGCGAGCACCCAGACACCGCTCGCCTCGTGACCGGCGACGTCATCGCCGCGGTCCAGGCGCTGAAGGACGAACCCGGCGACGAGCTGCAGATCTGGGGAAGCAGCAAACTGCTCCAGACGCTGTTGCAGCACGAGCTCGTCGACCGCTTCCGCCTGATGACGTATCCGCTGGTGCTCGGCTCCGGTCGCCGCTTGTTCAACGACGGCATCCTCCCGGCGACGATGCGCGCCGTCGGCCTCACCGTTACCGATCTCGGCATCGTCCTCGGCACCTACGAACCAGCCGGTGCGGTTCGCCACGGTCAGATGTAACCGACGTCATGGTTGCCGTGGACGATGGCGGGCTCAGCGCCTTCAGGCCGCTGACAGTCGGCTTCATCATCAGGCGGGATGGCACGTTCGTCGACCGCTGATCGTCGTCGCGCATCGTGTCCTGACGCGGCTCACGGCGATGCTCGATGATCCCGGAGTACGCAGAACTCGTTGCCCTCTGGATCAGCCAACACCACCCACGGAACTTCGCCCTGCCCGACGTCAACACGGGATGCGCCGAGTGCGATGAGTCGCTCGACCTCGGCGTCCTGATCGTCAGGGCGGAAGTCGAGATGAAGGCGGTTCTTGACCTGCTTGCGTTCGTCGACCGGCTCGAAGATGAGTCCCGGGAGCCGATCTGGCTGTGGCCGAATCTCGAACTCGTCCGGATCGTCGTTGACGATGATCCATCTGAGCGCCTCGAGCCACCACCGACCGAGCGCCACTGGGTCACGGGCGTCGACGACGACCTGCTCCCACTCCAGGCTCATGAAAAGACGATACGACACCTCTCGAGCTCCACCTGCCCCACATCGCCGCTTGTTCGGCCCTGGCACACGCCCGAAGGCGGCGATCAGAGATCACGCCGTTCCAGGATCTGCTCCCTCAGGATGTCGGCGTGTCCGGCGTGTTGAGCAAGTTCTCGCAGCACCTGAAGCTGGAGTGCCCAGACGGGCCTCGCTCCCGGGCCGTGGACCGTGTCGTCGAGCTCCAGTGCGGCCATCGTTCGGCGAGAGCGTTCGCAACGACGTCGATACTCGGCCTGCACGCTCGAGATGGTGTCCGACTTGCGGAGGGTGAAGGACCGCTCGGGGGTTGTCGAGATGCCGATCGCTGCGTAGGTGCGCGGCCGGTGACTGCCTGGTCGAACCAGACGCCTTCGACGAAGCTGACGTGCTTGACCAGACCGAGCAGCGTCGTGTTCGGGGGCACGAGGCCCATTCGGGCCTCGTCCTCGCTCAGCCCGTCGAGGCAGTCGTGCAGCGACGCCCGGTACTCGTCGAGCGGGGCTCGGGCGGGGGATGCGCCGGTCTCGATCAAGACCTGATGGCCGAGTCGTGGAGCGAGGCACGCCATCGGGAGGCGGAGACCGTGGGGGGACCTGTCACCGGCAGTCGGTAGCGACGGCGAGCGCGGCGCAGATCTGGCGCATGCGTGAGCCGCTGAGCGTGCCGATGCGCTCGACGAGCAGCGCTACCGACACAGACTCCACGGAGTCGAGGTTGACGGCACTGCGACGAGGCACCGGGTCTTCGCCCGGGTCCAGCTCGACTTCGCTGGGCAAGCCGCGCAACGTCGTCGTGCACGGAGCGATCAGTGCGCGGCGGAGTCTCGGGATCGCGGCGTCTCGTGACAACACGACGACCGGTCGGCGTCCGATCTCGCGTGGTTCGCACCACCAGAGCTCGCCACGCCGTGGAACGTCCATCACCGTGCAGCCGCCTCACGGAACGATGCGAGATCGCCCCACTCGTCTCGCTCGTCCATCGGGTGGACGGAGTAGGCCTCGGCATACGCCTCGTCGATCTCGGCAGCGCGGTAACCGGCGAGTAATGCTGCCAGGGCTTCGTCGATGAGCTCGGCGTCGGTCGCGCCCGCCCGGGTCCTGCGGGCGTGCTCGAGGAGCTCGCTGTCGACGGTGGTGCTGAGACGAATTCGGGCCATGCCACAATTGTGCCACTCACATGCCACACGTCCAGCGCGCCACGGCCCCCGAGCGACGGGGCAATCGGACGCCGGAATCCGCCACGTTGCGCGTTCATCAGGACGAAGGATCTGTTGGCCACCGGTGAGCAGCTGCTCGCGGGCCGCTGACAGGGCGGCGGGCGGGGGTATTCGCAGGGTTTGGTGGGGAGTCGGTATCGTCCGGGGCGTGCACATTCTGGTGGCGACCGACGCGGCGTGGGTCCTCGACGAGCTCCGGGCCGCTCTGGAAGGTCCCGACGTCACGTTCTCGATCTGCACCGACGGGCGTGACGTCGCCGGCTTCGTTCGGGCCCACCAGCCCGATGTCGCCGTGCTCGACCTGCAGGTCGGCACGATGGGCGGCATGGCGACGACGATGCAGTTGCGGCTCGACGAGTCGAGCGGGTTGCTGCCGCGCGTCCCCATCGTGATGCTGCTCGACCGGTCGGCTGACATCCACCTGGCCCGGCGGAGCTCCGCCGACGGCTGGTTGATCAAGCCGCTCGACGCGCTCCGCATCCGTCGCGCCGTGACGACGGTGGCCGGTGGGGGCACGTTCCACGAGGGCGTTCCCGTCGCAGCCCCGACCGAAGCGGCCGACGCCGCCGTCGAGGACACCGCAGCCTCCGCTGACGCTGCGGCAGATTCGCCAACTGGCGAACCGGCGACGACCGGATAGAGTTGCGAAGCCTTTCCGGGGTGTAGCGCAGCTTGGTTAGCGCGCCACGTTCGGGACGTGGAGGCCGGGAGTTCAAATCTCCCCACCCCGACCGGGAAAGTGGAACGGGCCGCCCTCGGGCGGCCCGTTCGTGCGTTCCGGACCGTCGCACGACCAGATCCGACGCCGGTCGATCGAGCGGTCCGCCGATACCGTCGGCGTGATGGCGCTGACGCTCGGGCATCTGCAGGACGTGATCGACCGCACCTACGGCACGCGCGACCGCGAACGTGGCGTGCCGGCAACCGTGGCCTGGCTGGCGGAAGAGGTCGGCGAGCTCGCCCAGGCAGTCCGCAAGGGCACGAAGGAGCAACAGGTCGCCGAGTTCGCCGATGTCATCGCCTGGGTGGCGACGCTCGCCAACCAGATGGGCGTCGATCTCGATGCCGCGATGGCGAAGTACGCGACCGGCTGCCCGAAGTGCGAACGGCTCCCCTGCGCCTGCTGACGACCGAGACCTGTCAGCCGAGGCTGCGTCGCCGGACGAGCTCCTCGGCGATCTGGATCGCGTTCAGTGCCGCACCCTTGCGGAGGTTGTCGTTGCTCAGGAACAGCACGAGACCGCGCCCGCCGTCGACGGAGGAGTCCTGGCGGATCCGGCCGACGAAGCTCGGATCGCGTCCGGCTGCATGGAGCGGCGTCGGGATGTCGGACAGCTCGACCCCCGGCGCTGCCGCCAGCACCTCGCGCGCCCGCGCCGGCGTGATCGGCCGCGAGAACTCGGCGTTGATCGACAACGAATGACCCGTGAACACCGGCACGCGCACGCAGGTGCCGCTCACCCGCAGGTCGGGGATCTCGAGGATCTTGCGGCTCTCGTTGCGCAGCTTCTGCTCCTCGTCGGTCTCCTCAGAGCCGTCGTCGACGATGTTGCCGGCGAGTGGCAGCACGTTGAAGGCGATCGGTGCGGCGAACTTCTGGGGTGCCGGGAAGTCGGCCGCGCCACCGTCGAACGTGAGCCCGGTCGCCACGTCGGCGACCTTGCGGATCTGGTCGTCGAGCTCGACCACACCGGCAAGGCCGGCGCCGCTGACCGCCTGGTACGTGCTGACGACCAGCCGGACGAGGCCCGCCTCGGCGTGGAGCGGCTGGAGCACCGGCATCGCGGCCATCGTCGTGCAGTTCGGGTTCGCCACGATGCCCTTGCGGATCTCGTCGAGCGCGTGCGGATTGACCTCGCTGACGACGAGCGGTACGTCGGGGTCCATCCGCCACGCCGACGAGTTGTCGATGACGATCACACCCGCCGCGGCGAACCGGGGGGCGAGCACCTTCGACGAGGCAGCGCCCGACGAGAACAGCGCGATGTCCAGTCCTGACGGATCGGCGATCTCGGCATCCTCGACCACGATCTCGCGACCCTTGAACGGCAGGGTGCGCCCGGCCGACCGGGCGGACGCGAAGAACCGCACTTCGTCGCCAGGGAAGTCGCGCTCTTCGAGCAGCGTTCGCATCACACCGCCGACCTGTCCCGTTGCACCCACGACACCGATTCGCATGGGACCCAGGCTACGACGGCACCGGCCGCGAGCGACCATGCATTGTTCAGCGCTGGACGACGAGCCACCAGTGCCCGGGGTGGGCCCCAACGAGTCGGTGGACCGGTACCGGCGAAGGCAGGTTGCTGTGCCGCCGTGACGACTGGAAGACCATCGTCATCGCCGCATCGGGGCGGACCTCCTGCGCCACCGGTACGACGTCGTTCGGGGTCAGCCGGTTCGCCTGCCACCCGAAGCGGGTGACGAGTCGGGGTGCCTTCGCGAGCCGGGGCACGACGCGCCAGATCAGCCTGACGACCGCGCCCACTGGCACGAGCAGCACGTCCTTGGCCGTCCACGTGCGGAAGTTGAGCGCGACCCGGCCACCAGGGCGGACGACGCGCAGCGCCTCCCGCACGAGCGCGAGCGCGTCGTCACGGTTGCAGTGCTGCAATGTGATGTAGGAGAACACGACGTCGGCGCTCTCGTCGGGGAGGGCGAGCGTCCGGCCGTCCTCGACGAGTGATGTCTGCAGGTGCTCGACCGTGCCGTGCAGCGCGACCGTCTCGCGGCAGCGCTCGAGGAACGCAGCGTCGAGATCGCACGCCACGACGCGGTGGTAGTGCCGAGTGAGCGCCGCCGTCATGCGCCCGATGCCGGACCCGATCTCGACGAACGTCCGCCCCGAAGCGGCCGTCCCCCAGAACAGCCCGAGGTGGTGGCAGTACCAGCCGACCTCCTCGGTGCCGGTGGCCACGAACTCGTCGAGCGTCAGCCGCTCTCCGGTCTCGTTGTTGAACACCCAACCCGTCTCGCGCACGACCTCGTCGGCGGACGGCTGGTCCTCGGACGCACGGCCGGCCATCCGCCAGGGAGCGAGTTGCGGGCGGCGCTTGCTCACGACGGCAGAGGGTAGATCCTCCGAGGGCGCGATCACTTGCGCTCGGGGAGCGGCGCTGAGTACGCCTGCCCACTGTCGAGCCCGAACGCGGAGTGCAGGGACCGGACGGCGCGCTCCATGTCGGCGGCGGCGACCACCACGGAGATGCGGATCGTGGACGTGGAGATCATCTTGATGTTGACCTCCTCGTCGGCGAGGACGCGGAACATCTTGGCGGCGATGCCGGGGCTCGTCTTCATGCCCGCGCCGACGAGCGACACCTTCGCGATCTCGGCGTCGTGCGTGACGCCGTCCGCACCGATCTCGTTGGCGACCCGGCTGACGATCGCCTCGGCGACGCCCATGTCGGCCTTCGGCATCGTGAAGGAGATGTCGGTCATGCCCTCCTTCGACGTGTTCTGCACGATCATGTCGACGTTGACGTTCGCGTCGGCCAGCGGTTCGAAGAGCGCCGCGGAGATGCCCGGCCGGTCGGGGACCGAGAGCACGGTCACCTTCGACTCACTGACGTCGTGCACGACGCCGGAGATGATCGGGTCTTCCATCGAGGGCTCCTCGGAGGTGACCCACGTGCCTGGCTCCCAGGTGAAGCTGGAGCGGACGTGGAGCGGGACGTTGTGGTTGCGGGCGAACTCGACCGAGCGCAGGGCGAGCACCTTGCTGCCGGCACCGGCCATCTCGAGCATCTCGTCGAAGTTGATCCGGGCGAGCTTGCGGGCCTGGGGAACGATGCGCGGATCGGCGGAGAACACGCCCGTGACATCGGTGTAGATCTCGCAGGCATCGGCGTCGAGCGCCTGCGCGAGCGCGGAGGCCGTGAGGTCGGAAGCACCCCGGCCGAGCGTCGTGATCTCCTTGTCGGTGCTGACGCCCTGGAAGCCGGCGATCACGCACACCTTGCCGCTCGCGAGGGCCTCGCGCACGCGGTCGCCCCTGACCTCGACGATCTTCGCCTTCCGGTGCACCGTGTCGGTGATGATCCCGACCTGACTGCCGGTGAAGCTCACCGCTTCGACGCCCTGGTCGGCGAGCGCCATCGTCACGAGCGCGGCGGAGACCCGCTCACCCGTCGTGAGCAGCATGTCCATCTCGCGGCCGGGCTGCGTCTTCGAGACGCTGTCGGCGAGCGCGATCAGGTTGTCGGTCGCCTTGCCCATCGCCGAGACCACCACGACGACGTCGTTGCCGTGGCGCTTGGTGAATGCGACGTGCTCGGCAACGGCTCGCATGCGATCTGGATCGGCGACCGAGGTTCCGCCGTACTTCTGGACGATGAGCGCCACGAGGTCGCAAGGCTACCGGCTGGGACCGCGAGCACCCGGGCCGAACCCTGCCTTCGAGGATCACGGCCGAGCCGCCTGTGTGCGGTGGGGCGTTCTCGGTAGCCTCTCCTCCCCGTGGGCACCGACAAGCGCGAACGTCAGAAGGCCAACCGTCAACTCCGGCTCGAGGAGATGGCCAAGGTCCAGCAGCAGCAGAAGTACAAGCGGCGGGGCCTGCTGATCGGCGTCGGCATCGCCGCGGCAGTGCTCCTCGCGCTGCTGTTCTCGATCTTCGGCGGCGGGGACGACGACGGCGAGGCGCAGACATCGACGACCCTCGCGTCCGGCGAGGCCACGGTCACGACCACCGTCGCGTCCGGCGAGGCCACGGTCACGACCGCCCAGCCGTCGGCCACGGTGCCCGGCGCGGCGATCACCGGCGAGACGCCCTGCCCGCCCGACGACGGCTCGGCGGAACGCACGATCACCTTCGAGCAGTCGCCGCCGATGTGCATCGACCCGGCGGCGAGCTACACCGCCGAGATCGAGACGAACCTCGGCGCGATGACCGTCGAGCTCGACGCGACGAAGGCACCGAACACCGTCAACAACTTCGTCGTCCTCGCCCGCTACCACTACTTCGACGGCATCGTCTGCCACCGCGCGGTCCCCGGCTTCGTCGTGCAGTGCGGCGATCCCGAGGGCACCGGCTCCGGCGGACCCGGCTACGAGTTCGACGACGAGCTGCCCGCCGAGGGCGAGTACGTCATCGGTTCGCTGGCGATGGCCAACTCGGGGGCGAACACCAACGGCAGCCAGTTCTTCATCATCACCGGCGACTCCGGCGCCGCGCTGCCGGCCGACTACTCGCTGTTCGGCCAGGTCACCGAGGGTCTCGACACCACCGTCAAGGCCCTCGACGCGCTGGGCAACGACGATCCCGCGTCGAGCGGCGTACCTCCGCTCGGCCTGATCCAGATCTCGAAGGTGACGATCACCGAGGCGTGACGTCAGATCGCGGGCAGCTCGCCGTGGACCTCGTGGGGACCGATCTCCTCCCAGCCGGCGGCGCTGTGGAGCAGCGCTGACCCGGTCGGCAGCATCGCGACGGCGAAGCCGCTCACCAGATCGAGCGTGCGCTTCAGGCGCTCGACCGACCACGTCTCCGCTTCGGTGACGAGCGCGAGTCCGGGGAGCAGGCCGAGGCCGAGCGTGAACGCACCGCCGCGCGGGTCGACCATCGGGTCGCACAGCGCGGCAGCCGCCGAGCCCGCCGCAGCGACCACGCCGCCGGCACGCGCCACGCTGAGGAGCGCTTCCCAGACCGGCGTGTCCTTCATCACCGAGCGCAGGTGCAGTGGTGAGTCGCCGGCGAGGTACACGAACCGCGCCGCAGCCAGAGTCGCAGCGTGCGCCTCGTCGAGCGCGTCGGCGCGGCGGAGGATGTCGAGTCCGACCGCCCGGACCCCGAGGCCGGCGTACCACGCGATCGCCTGCTCGACGCAGCGCTCGGGATGCTCGAACGCGTCCGCTGTCGGCAGCACGACGACCTCGACGGCGTCGCTCAGCTCGAGCAGCCGACGGTCGATGGCATCGACGGCGGGCGAGAACGCGCCGCCGCCCACGAGTGCGATGGTTCCCGTCACCTCAACGACTCCTCTCCGAGGTCGGCGATCTCGCCGGCGATCGTGAGCTCGTCGCCGACGGCCACGGTTCCGGTCCCTCGCACGAGCGCTCCCACGCCGAGGAACGTATCCCGCTCCCGGTTCACGGTCCGCAGCACGTCGAGATCACGCTCGATCCCACCGGGTTGCGGACGCGTCACCATCACGCAGCGGTCGATCCGCTTCACGACGTCGAGCGCCAGTGAGCTCGAACCGCTCGTCACGGTCCGTCCGACAAGACCGTCCTCGTCACCGCCGGTCACCACGACGTTCGGCCGGAAGCGGCGCACCGACCAGTCGCGCAACGTCTCGCGGCCGATGATCGACACCTGCGTCCGCTTCGAGTCGTGGAACGACCCCGTCGGTCCCGTCCAGGTGACCCAGTCGGCGGTGTCCTCGCGCTCGGCGTCGACTGCGATCTCGTAGGTGCCGGCCCGGTCATCAGCCGCCGCGACCAGCGCCACGTCTCGGCCGAGCCATCGCGACAGCGCCCCGTCGTCGTCCGTCTCCGTGCCGTCGGGCAGGCGGACATGGACCTGCGGACGTTGGCCGTCGCCGTCGAGGACGCCCGTGGCGAAGAGCAGCTCGGGAACCCGCCGGGCGGTCAGCGTCAACCCGGTCGCGTGGTCGAGCAGCGCCCAGGAACGATCGCCGGCCAGTCCACGTGAACCCACGTCGATCGCGGCGACCGGCTCGCCCTGCAACGACTTCACCGGATATCGCCAGAGCTGCTCGATGCGCATCCGCCCATGTTCCCCGATCCGGAGCGCCGGTGCGCCGCGACGGGCAGGTTCGCGCCTTGGTGGCGGAGGCTACCGGTCGGTAACATCGGGGTCCGTGGGAGACACAGCGATCACCAAGGTCGGAATCCTCGGCTCGGGCATCATGGGTGCCGGGTTGGCCGAGGTGGCTGCACGGGCCGGCTACGACGTCGTCGTCCGCTCTCGTTCGCAGGCGACCGCCGACGGGATGCTCACGCACCTCGAGCGCGGCCTCGCCAAGCAGGTCGAGAAGGGCAAGATCGACGACGAGACGAGCAAGGCGATCCTCGGCCGCATCACCGCAACCGACCATCTGGGCGGCGTCGCCGACTGCGACCTCGTGATCGAGTCCGTCGTCGAGGACCTGACGATCAAGAAGGCGCTGTTCGCCGAGCTCGAGCAGATCGTGAAGCCGACCGGCATCCTCGCCAGCAACACGTCGACGTTGCCGATCGTCGAGCTGGCGATGCAGACGCAGCGGCCCGATCGCGTCTGCGGCATCCACTTCTTCAACCCGGCACCGATGATGAAGCTCGTCGAGATCGTCCGCCCGCTCACCGCCAGCGACGAGACGATCGCCGCCGCGACCGCGTTCGCCGTCGCGTGTGGCAAGGATGCGGTGCACGTCGCCGACCGCGCCGGTTTCGTCGTGAACGCCTTGCTGTTCCCGTACCTGAACAACGCGGTGCGGATGTGGGAGCAGGGAACGGCGACCAAAGAGGACATCGACACGGCGATGAAGGGCGGGTGCAACTTCCCGATGGGGCCGTTCGCGCTGCTCGACCTCGTCGGCCTCGACACCTCGCTGGCGATCCTGGATGCGCTCTACGACGAGTTCCGCGACCCGAACTACGCGGCCGTGCCGGCGCTGCGGCGGATGGTGGCCGCCGGTCAGCTCGGACGCAAGACCTCGCACGGCTTCTACCGGTACTGATCGAATGGGGCGGTGAGCCGTTCGACGCAGTGGGGTGACCGTGCACCGGTGGAACCCGC